>JAGWON010000017.1 GCA_028871055.1 Alphaproteobacteria bacterium | reverse complement strand
TATTTCGCTTTGCCGGGCGGATTGACCACGCCGGCAATATGGCCCGAGGCGGCGAGCACGAAAGTCACCGGTCCGGCATAGAGTTGTGTCGCGACATAGGTCGATCGCCACGGCGCGATATGGTCTTCCTTGGTCGAGAGGATGAAGGTCGGCGTCTTGACCTTGCGCAGGTCGATCGGCACGCCGGCGAGCGTGATGCCGCCCGGCTGCGACAGCCGGTTCTCCTGGTACATGGTGCGCAGATAGAAGCTGTGCATCGCGGCCGGCATGCGCGTCGAATCGCTGTTCCAGTAGAGCAGGTCGAAGGGGAAGGGGTCCTTGCCGAGCAGGTAGTTGTTCACCACAAACGACCAGATCAAGTCGTTGGCGCGCAGCATGTTGAAGGTCGTCGCCATGTCGGCGCCTTCGAGATAGCCGTGCTTGTTCATGCGCTCTTCGAGCGATTTGAGCTGCTCCTCGTCGATGAACACCGAAAGCTCGCCGGCCTCCACGAAATCGACCAGCGACGCGAAGAATGTCGCCGACTTGACGCGCGTGTCGCCCTTCGCCGCCAGCCAGGCGAGCATCGCCGCGACCAGCGTGCCGCCGAGGCAATAGCCGATAACGTTCGCCGTCTTCTCGCCCGTGGCCTGCTCGATCGCGTCGAGCGCCGCGAGCGGCCCTTCGCGCAGGTAATCGTCGAAGGTCTTCTCGGCGAGGCGCTCGTCGGGGTTGACCCATGACACGATGAAGACCGTGTGGCCCTGCGCGACCGCCCATTTGACGAACGAGTTCGTCGGCCGCAGGTCGAGGATGTAGAACTTGTTGATCCACGGCGGCACGATCAGCAGCGGCGTCTTCTGCACCTTCGCCGTCGTCGGCGCGTATTGGATCAACTCGATCAGATCGTTGCGAAACACGACCCTGCCCGGCGAGACCGCGATGTTCTTGCCGACCTTGAAGGACTCGAAGTCGGTCATCTTGATCATCAGGCGGCCCTTGCCGCGCTCGAGATCATCGAGAAGGTTCTTGAGCCCGTTGACCAGGTTCTCGCCGCCGCTGTCGATGGTGCTGCGCAGCACCTCCGGGTTGGTGGCGACGAAATTGGTCGGCGCCATCGCGTCGACGAACTGCCGCGTATAGAAATCGACCTTCTGCGCGGTCTTGTCGTCGAGCCCGTCGACCTTCTTGACGGTGGCTTGCATCCAGCGCGCGGTCAGCAGATAGCTCTGCTTGATGAAATCGAACAGCGTGCTTTCCCGCCACGCATCGTCCTTGAAGCGATAGTCGGTCGACGCCGGCTGCACGATCGGCGTCGGATTGCCGCCGAGGAAGCGCTCCGCCGCGCTCTGCCACAGCCGCATGTAGTCCTGCCACAGCGAGAATTGCGCTTCGATAACCGGACCGGGATTGGCCATCATCCGCCGCGTCATCTCGAGAAACGCGTTGCCGATGTTGAGCGGATCGACCGGGCCGATGCCGCCGTCGGCGGCGGCCGCGCCCTGCCGCGACAGGAATTCGCTCACCAGTCGCTGGCTGCGCGCGGCGATCTCGGCCATATTGCGCGACCAAATGGCAGGATCGGGAAATTTCGGCGGTTGCGGCGCGGTCTCGGTCATCGATCGCTAAAATCCCCGTAAGCCTCGCGGCCCGGAGCCGACTGTTCGCGCATACGGCGTGAAAGCATTTGCGTGACGGGCGATTGGGGCTCTAATACAGCGTGACGGGACGCGCGTATTATATAGGGGCGGAGCGCGCGGTTCGCCAGAATGTTGACGCCGAGGCGCAGGATGCGGGTTGTACGGATTTGGGTTGGAGCGGCGGTCGCCGCCGCGGCGTTGCCGCTTGCCGGCTGCGATCACGTTCCCGACGCGGTCAATCCGGTCGCATGGTATCGCGACGCCTCCGGCGCCTCGCAGAGCGACGTCGAAGACGCCAACCAGCGCAATGAGGCGAACCTCGAGGCCGGCAGCAAGGAGCCGTACCCCAATCTCGCCAGCGTGCCCAACGTGCCGAGTAGCGCGACCAGCACCAAGGATCGCCAGAAGCTGGTCGACAGCCTGATCGCCGATCGGGCGAACGCCAAATACAATAACGAGCAGCTCCAGGCCGGCCAGGTGGCGAGCATCGCGCCGCCGCCGGCGCCGCTGAAGCTGGGCCCGCCCGGCTCGTCACCGACCACGGCGGTAAGCCCGCCGCAATCGAGCCCGCCGCACGCCGCCGCGCCTACGCCCGTCACCTCGGCGCCGATTGCACCGGTTGCGCCGGCCGCGAGCGCCAACACGCGCGAGGCGGCGCCGATGGAATCGACGCTGACCAGCCCGACGATCCCGACCGCGCCGAAGGGCCAAGTCCCGCTGCCACCACCGCCGCCGGCCACAGTCACCCACACGCCGCCGCCGGCAGCGCCGGCGGTGGCCGCGGCAGAGCCGAATGCGCCGCCGACCGCGCCCAAGCTGACTGCACCGCCGGCGGCCGCACCGGCCGGCGTACGCGAAGGCGGTCGGCCCGCGCTCGCCATGCGCACGCCGGCCAAGGCGCAGAACGTGATCTCGGTCTCGCTCGGCGACGTCGCCTTCGCTCCCGGCTCGGCAAGCCTGCCTGAGGCGCAGCGCAGCGCGCTGACCGAGATCGCCGGTCTCTACAGGCAGACCCACGGCCAGATCCGCGTCGTCGGCCACGCCGAGCCCGGTCATGGCACGGACGCCGCGCAGCAGCGCATCGCCGGGCTCGACCTGGCGCTCGATCGCGCGAATGCGGTGGCCCAGGCGCTGAGCAAACTGGGCGTGCCGGCAACCGACATCCGGATCGAGGCGGCGCCGGCCAGCACCGAGGCGCGTTCGCGCGCCGAAGTCTTCATGGAATATTGATCTCCGGCCGAAGCCGCGCCGGTGACGGGACGACTCGGCGCGGCGGAAAAATGTCGCCGCCGCGGCCGCCGAAGGGTACAAACGGCTCCCCAAGGAGCCGAACGTGACGTCCCCCCTTCGAATCGGCATCGCCGGTCTCGGCACCGTCGGCACCGGCGTGGCGCGACTGCTTGTCGCCAACGCCGCGCTGATCGCCGGCCGGGCCGGGCGCAAGCTCGAGCTCGTGGCCGTGCTCGAGCGCGATCGCAAGCGCGACCGCGGCATCGATCTGTCGAAGGCGAAATGGCACGACCGGCCGCGCGATTTCGTCGCCGATCCGAACGTCGAGGTGGTGGTGGAGTTGATCGGCGGTGCCGACGGCGTGGCGCTCGACCTGGTCAAAGTCGCGCTCGCCGCCGGCAAGCCGGTGGTCACCGCCAACAAGGCGATGCTGGCGCATCACGGCAACGAGCTCGCGCGGCTCGCCGCGCGCCACGGCGCCGCGCTCGCCTTCGAGGCCGCCGTCGCCGGCGGTATCCCGATCCTCAAGGCGCTGCGCGAAGGCCTCGCCGCCAACAAAGTGCAACGCGTCTATGGCATCCTCAACGGCACCTGCAATTACATCCTGACCCAGATGCGCGACAGTCGCCGCGACTTCGCCGACGTGCTCGCGGAAGCCCAGAAGCTCGGCTACGCGGAGGCCGACCCGAGCTTCGACATCGACGGCATCGACACCGCGCACAAGCTCGCGATCCTGGCCGCGGTCGCCTTCGGCGGCGCCGTCGATTTCAAGCATGTCCACGTCGAGGGCATCCGCCACGTCTCGGCCGCCGATATCGAGTTCGCCGACGCCCTTGGCTATCGCATCAAGCTGCTCGGCCTCGCGCGCCAGACGGCGCACGGGCTGGAGCAGCGCGTCCATCCCTGCATGGTGCCGGCGGCGACGCCGATCGCCCACGTCGAAGGCGTGTTCAACGCCGTCGTCGTCGAGGGCGATTTCGTCGGCCGCATCGTGCTCGAGGGCCGCGGCGCGGGCGCCGAGCCGACGGCGTCGGCCGTCGTCGCCGACCTGATCGACATCGCGCACGGTCGCGCCGGCCAGGGGTTCAAGGCCGGCGCCAAGCCCAGGCTCGCGCCGATGGCACGGCACGAGGGCGCCTATTACCTGCGGCTCATGGTAGTCGACCGTCCGGGCGTGATGGCCGACATTACCGCCGCGCTCAGGGACGAGAAGGTCTCGATGGAGCAGATGATCCAGCGCGGCCGCGCGCCCGACGAAACCGTGCCGGTGGTCATCACCACGCACGAGACCGTCGAGGACTCGATGCGGCGGGCGCTCGAGCGGATCGCGCGGCTCAAGACCGTGCGCGAGAAGCCGCGCATGATCCGCATCGAGGCTCTATAAGACAAGGGGCGGGAAGAGGGCGGAGGCAGACGATGGCAAAAAATTTCCAGATGGACCGCAACCTCGCGCTCGAGGCGGTGCGCGTGACCGAGGCCGCGGCGCTTTCGGCATCGCGCCTGATGGGGCGCGGCGACGAGAAGGCCGCCGATCAGGCGGCGGTCGACGCCATGCGCAAGGCGCTCAATGGCCTTGCCATCGAGGGCACGGTGGTGATCGGCGAGGGCGAGCGCGACGAGGCACCGATGCTCTATATCGGCGAGAAGGTCGGCACCGGCCAGGGTCCGAAGATCGACATCGCGCTCGATCCGCTCGAGGGCACGACGATCACCGCCAAGGGCGGCCAGAACGCGCTCTCGGTCATCGCCATGGCCGAGGCCGGCGGTTTCCTCAACGCCCCCGACGTCTACATGGACAAGATCGCGATCGGGCTCGGCGACGGCATCATCGATCTCGACGCGCCGCCGGCCGAGAACCTCACGAACCTCGCCAAGGCGAAGAAGGTCAGGGTCTCGGACCTGGTCGTGTGCATCCTCGACCGGCCGCGCCACGCCGAGCTCATCGCCAAGGTGCGCGCCGCCGGCGCGCGCATCATGCTGATCTCCGACGGCGACGTCTCGGGCGTGATCGCCACCTCGCGGCAGGAGAGCGGCGTCGACATCTACATGGGATCGGGCGGCGCGCCCGAGGGCGTGCTGGCGGCGGCGGCGCTGCGCTGCATCGGCGGCTTCATGCAGGGTCGCCTGCTGTTCCGCAACGAGGACGAAAAGGGTCGCGCGCGTCGCCTCGGCGTCAAGGATCTCAATCGCAAGTACGGGCTCGACGACCTGGCCCACGGCGACGTGATGTTCGCCGCCACCGGCGTCACCAACGGCAGCATGCTCCAGGGCGTACGCCGCATTCCGCACGGCGCGATGACGCATTCGATGGTGATGCGCTCCAAGAGCGGCACGGTGCGGGTCGTCGAGGCGGTGCACAATTTCGACCGCAAGAGCAACTACGACTTCCTGGAGCAGGATGGACGGTAACGCGAGCCCGCATGGCTTTCTCGGCGTCGAGCGCTCGCTGCGAGGCCTGCGCTGGCGCGAGCGCGGCGGCGACGCCAGGCTCGGCCTGGCGCTGGCGCAGCGCCTCGGCGTGCCCGAAATCGTCGGCCGCATGCTGTCGTGTCGCGGCGTTCCGGAAGAGGCGTGCGAGCGTTTCCTCGCACCGACGCTGCGCGACACCTTGCCCGATCCACTGTCGTTCAAGGGCATGGCGGAGGCTGCCACGCGCGTCGTGCGCGCGATCCAGGCGGGCGAGATCATCGCCGTGTTCGGCGATTACGACGTCGATGGCGCGACCGCCTCGGCGCTGCTCAAGCGCTTCCTCGAGGCGGCGGGCGGCCGCGTCGTGGTCTACATCCCCGACCGCCAGCGCGAGGGCTACGGCCCCAACGCGCCGGCGCTGCTCAAGCTCAAGGCGGCGGGCGCCGCGGTCGCCATCACCGTCGATTGCGGCGTGACCTCCTTCGCGCCCTTGGCCGCGGCGGCCGAGGCCGGGCTCGACGTCGTCGTCGTCGATCATCACGTCGCCGAGCCGACCCTGCCGCAAGCCCTGGCCGTCATCAATCCCAACCGCCTCGACGAGAGCGGCGCGCACGGCAATCTGGCTGCGGTCGGCGTCGCCTTTCTGCTCGCGGTCGCGGTCAATCGCGCGCTGCGCGAGGCCGGCCATTACGCGTCGCGCGCCGAGCCCGACCTGATCGCGCTCCTCGACCTGGTCGCGCTTGGCACGGTGTGCGACGTGGTGCCGCTCACCGGACTCAATCGCGCGCTGGTGGCGCAGGGGTTGAAGATCATGCGCCAGCGCCGCAACACCGGCATCGCGGCGCTCGCCGACGTCGCGCGCCTCGCCGAGCGCATCGATGCCTATCACGCCGGTTTCATCCTTGGTCCGCGCGTCAACGCCGGCGGCCGGGTCGGCGCGGCCGATCTCGGCACGCGGCTGCTGTCGACCGACGATCCGCTCGAGGCGCGCCAGATCGCCACCGAGCTCGACCGTCTCAACGACGAGCGCCGCCAGATCGAGGCACGCGTGCTGGAGGAGGCGATCGCGCAAGTCGAGGCGGCCGAGATGAAGGCGCCGCTGATCTTCGTCGCCAAGGCCGGCTGGCATCCGGGCGTCATCGGCATCGTCGCCAGCCGGCTCAAGGACCGCTACAACCGCCCGGCGCTGGTGGCGTCGATCGAGAACGGCGTCGCCAAGGGCTCGGGCCGCTCCGTCGCCGGCGCGCCGCTCGGCGCCATGGTGATCGCCGCGCGCCAGGCCGGCCTGCTCGTGAACGGCGGCGGCCACGCCATGGCCGCCGGCTTCACCGCCGCGACCGGCAAGCTCGACGCGTTGCGCGACTTCATCGGCGCGCGCGTCGGCGAGGCGCTTGCCAGCGTCGAGCCGGTGCGCGAGCTCGCCATCGACGGCGCGCTGGTTTGCGGCGCGGCGACACCGGACTTCGCAGCGCTGATCGAGCGCATGGCGCCCTTCGGCACCGGCAACTCCGAGCCGCGCTTCGCCTTCGCCAATCTGCGTGTGCTGCGCGCCGACGCGGTCGGGCAGGAGCAAGCGCATGTGCGCTGCGTCCTCGGCGACGGCGCCGGCAACGGCCGGCTCAAGGCGGTCGCCTTCCGCGCGCTCGAAACCGCGCTCGGCCCGGCGCTGCTCAAGTCGCAGGGCGCCGGCTTTCACGTCGCCGGCCATATCCGCGCCGACAACTGGCAGGGCCGCGAGGGCGTGCAGCTCCTGATCGACGACGCCGCGCCGGCGCTGCAAGCGGGCTCAAAATAATAAATTATCTTTATAAATCAATAAGTTGAATGAGTTTCCGACTGCCGGCCTGCGCCCGGCCACCGGCGCGTCGAGGCTGCACACTTTCCGTCGTCATCGCGAGGCCCCGCGGGCGCAGCGCGGCGGGGCCGTGGCGATCCAGAAAGACAACGGAATTCCATAGATTTCTGGATTGCCGCGTCGGCCTTCGGCCTCCTCGCAATGACCCGCTGAGTGTTTTTTTTACACCCTGCTACGGCAGCCAGCGCTCCTTCCACGCCTGGAACATCAAGACGGCCCACAGCGGATATTGCCAGTTGCGCTCGCCGGACAGGTGCTCGCGCCACTTGGCGCGGATCGGTGCCGGATCGAACACGCCCTCGGTGGCGAGACGCCGTTCGCCGAGCAGGTTTTCCGCCCAGTCCTTGAGCGGTCCGCGCAGCCAGGAATCGATCGGCACGCCGAAGCCCATCTTCGGTCGATCGATGAGAGCTTTCGGCACGTAGCGGTCGAGGACGCGGCGCAGCACGCGCTTGCCGGTGCCGCCGCTCGCCTTGAGCGCCGGCTTGAGGCGCCACGAGAACTCGACGACGCGATGGTCGAGGAGCGGCACGCGCGCCTCGAGCGACACCGCCATCGAGGCGCGGTCGACCTTGGTCAGGATGTCGTCGGGCAGGTAGGTGAGGGTGTCGAGATACTGCATGCGTTCGACCGGATCGGGCACGCGGCCGGCGACGCGCGCATCCCACAGCAGGCCCTTGGGCTCGGCGCCGCCGCACACGATGGCATCGGGATTGTCCCAATAGCTCACCATCAGGCGATAGAAATCGGCCGGCGTGCCGGCGAGCGCGCCGGCGAGCTTGTGGACGCGGTCGCCGAGCTGGTTCACTTGCCATTGCGACGGCAGCCAGCCGCCGAGCGCCGACCAGGTGCCGGGCGCGACACTCTTCACCGCGGCCGCCGCCATGCCGCGCGCACCCCGCGGCACCGTGTCGAGCACTCGGCGCACCGACTCGGAGCGGAAATAACGGGTATAGCCGGCGAAGAGCTCGTCGCCGCCGTCGCCCGAGAGCGCGACGGTAACGTGCCGCCGCGTCATCTCGGCGACGAGGAACGTCGGGATCTGCGACGCATCGGCAAAGGGCTCGTCGTACATCTCGGGCAGGCGCGGAATCACCTCGAGCGCGTGACCGGGCTGAACATAGAGCTCGGTATGATCGGTGCCGAGATGCTTGGCGATGCGCGCGGCGTGCGGCGCCTCGTCGAAGCCTTTCTCGTGGAAGCCGATCGAGAACGAGCGCACCGGGCGGTTGCTGCTCTTCTGCATCAGCGCCAGCACGGTCGATGAATCGATGCCGCCCGAGAGGAACGCGCCCAAGGGCACGTCGGCGACCATGCGGCGCTTGACCGCATCGGTGAGGAGCGCGTCGAGGATTTGCGCCGCCTCGTCCTCGCTGCCGGCGAAGCGGTCGGCCTGGCCTTTCCGTGCAGCCTCGTCGAGCGACCAGAATTCGCGGGTCTCGACCGGCTGGCCGGCACGCGCCACCAGCATGGTGCCGGGCGCGAGCTGGCGCACGCCGCGATAGATGCCGCGCGTTCCCGGCACGTAGGCGAAGCGCAGGAACGCGGCGACGGCGTCGCGGTCGAGCGAAGGATTCCATTCCTTCACTGTGCGCAGCGCCTTCAACTCCGAGCCGAAGAGCAGCGTGTCGCCGGTCTCGACCCAGTACAGGGGTTTGATGCCGAGGCGGTCGCGCACGAGATAGAGCGTGCGCTCCTGCCGGTCCCACAGTGCCAGCGCGAACATGGCGATGAGGCGCTTGATCGTGGCCTCGACGCCCCACACCGCGGCGCCCTCGACGATCACTTCGGTGTCGCAATGGCCGCGGAACTTGCGGCCGGCGGCTTCGAGCTCGGGCTTGAGCGCGTCGGCGTTGTAGGCCTCGCCGTTGTAGGAGAGAACGAAGCGGCCGCAGGACGACACCATCGGCTGCGCGCCGGCGGGCGAGAGATCGATGATCGACAGCCGCCGGTGGCCGAGCGCGATGCCGGCTGCGGCATCGGCCCAGACGTCGCCGTCGTCGGGGCCACGATGCTTGAGCGCGTCGGCCATGGCGCGGGCCCGTGCCGCGAGCACCTCGGGTGCGCGCCGCGCGCGATAATCGAACAGGCCGGCGACGCCGCACATCAGATGCACTCGGCAAACGAAAAACGTGGGAACGCATCCCCACCCTCCCCCCTCGAGGGGGAGGGAAGGGAGGGGGGCGGCGCCCACCGCTTCGCGATTGGCGAGCGAGAGACCGATTCCAACCGAATGAAAAGCACTCTCGGCATCGCGGCAGAGTGTGCCGACGGCGCGGCTCGGCGTCGAGAGGCTAGGCGACTCGGCGTAACGCCTATTGGCTCGTCATGGCCGAGCCATCGTCCCCGGGCTTGACCCGGGGATCAGACCCGGCCATCCACGAATTTCCAGGCGTCGCTTGTTGCTTTATCCGGACCGGACCGTTAGATGAAGCGGCGCGTCCCCATCGTCTAGAGGCCTAGGACATCGCCCTTTCACGGCGGTAACGCGGGTTCGAATCCCGCTGGGGACGCCATTTCGGAACAGAACTGCGAACTGCAAACGTGGCTGGCCGCGCGCCGGAGGCGGCTGCAAGCGTGTGCATTAGATTGTTCTTCGATCCGATGATGCGGACCTCGCTGTCCGCGACCTCGACCCGCTGGGCGAGCGCCCGGAGATGGTCGCGGCGATAGCCGCCGCCGGCGATCCGTATCCGCTCGCGAGCGGTTGCAGCAAACTTCCGCACCATGGCGGGCGTGATGGTCTGTTGCCCGGCGCTTTCGAGAGCGGCAGCCGTCCGCTCCGCATCGGCCTGCGCTTGATCGCGAGTCGATTTCAGGCCGGCGATGCGATCCTTGAGCGCCGGGTCGTTCAGATCGGCGACGCCGCTTTCGATGGCATCGTACAGCCGATTGAGCCGCAAATCGGCTTCGGCGGCCCGCTGGTTCAATTCGGCGATGTGCTCGCGGCGGCGTTCGGCGCGTTCTTGGCGGCGATCAAGGACGGAGGCCAACACCTCCTCAAGACGGTCCGGCTGGAGCAATCGGTCTGCGATATGGCCGGCGACCAAGTCGTCCAGCCTCTCCATGGGGATCGAGCGGCCTTTGCAGCCGGTCTCGCCCTGCCGCGCCTTGATTGAGCAGGTGTAGTAACGATAGCGCCCGCCCTTGCCGGTCCTAAGTGTCATGGCGCCGCCGCAGTCGGCGCAGAAGCAGATGCCGGTAAGGAGGGTGGGGCCGCTCACGACGCGTGCCGGCGTGACCTTCGGGTTCCTGGCGCGCAGATGCGCCCGCACGGCGTCGAAAGTGGCTTGGTCAATCAGCGGCGGCACCTCGGCCGTCACGATCTCACCGGCCGGCTTCCGCCCGTTCTTGGGACTGCTCCGGTTGAACTCGTGGCGGCCGATATAGGTCGTCCGCGTCAGCACTTTATGGAGCTGCCCTATGCCCCAACGTCCGCCGTCGCGAGTGAAGATGCGGCGCGCGTTCAGGTAACTCACGATTGCCTTGACGCCCATCGGGCCGGATGTGCCGTCGCCCTCCAGCGCCAGGCGGTAGATCAGCCGCACCGTGCCCGCGTGCAGCGGATCGATTTCGAGCCGCTTCTTGACCTTCGCGCCGCGCTGCTCGGCCGCGACGACGCGATAGCCGATCGGCGGACGGGAACCGTTCCAGAAGCCTTGTCGGGCGTTTTCCTTCATGGCGCGGAGCGTGTGCTTGCCGTTCTCCTTCGACTGGTACTCGTCGAACAGCGCCATCATCTGGCGCATCATGACGTGCATCGGGTCGTCGCCGATCTCCTGGGTGATCGAGACCAGCTTGATGCCGTTCTTCGCGAGCTTGCGGACGTAGAACTCGAGCTCGAAGTGGTCGCGGAAGAACCGGCTGAACGAGTGGACCAGTACGATGTCGAACGGGGCGGGTTTGTTGCCGCCGGCCTCGATCATGCGCTGGAACTCGGGCCGGCGGTCGTTCGTGGCGGACGCGCCCGGCTCAACAAAGGTCTCGACCAACTCGTACCCGCGCGCAGTGCAATAGGCTTCGCCCTGGCGCTTCTGGTCCGGGATCGAGACATCGTGCTCGGCCTGCCGCGCCGTCGAGACGCGCAGATAGAGGGCGGCGCGCAAGGGCGTGGTCATGGCAAAGCTCCGCTCAGATCATCGGCAGGTCCCGAACATCTCGTCGAAGAGATCGCCGAACCATGCCTCGAACACGTCCACTTCGGCTTGCGTAACCGGCACATGCTCGGGCCAATCGTCCATGACGGCCCAAGCCCAGAGATCGTGCTTCGGCGGCCGGCCAGTGCCAGGCCAAGGCTCCGGCGTGATGTAAAGGTCGTCGGGCAGGACGCCCAGGCTGATACGCGGACGGGACATCCCGCGAGCATCGCGCGACATGGTCTCCGGGCGAACGACCGATCTTTATCCCACAACGCTCTTTTCCCTCCCGGCAAATCCGTGAAGAAGGGAGCGCAAGCGCTCATTTCGAACCTTGACCGCATGGCAAGCCTCCGCCGGGCCGGCGACGGCCGGTCAAGGCCGCAGCCGCGAAGCGGTGGCGCGGAACGCGCCAGCTTCGACGGGGTAGCGGCGGTCCGGCCCACTCGCGCCAAAGCGGTCATGGCTCAGCTTGCCGTGCGGGACAGTGTGAGCGGCAGGTCCAGCTCGACGCGATCGTGCATCACCTTCGGTGTGATCCGGCCACGCTCGCCGCGTTCAAGGCGGACCAGGCCGTAGCCCTCCATGGTGCGTAGCGTGCGCGACAGATTGGACTTGGCCTTGCCGGTGATGCGCGCCAGCTCGTCGAGCGAGCCAGGGGCCTTGTCGGCGATGACGCGCAGCAGTTCGCGATTGCCGGCCGACAGGACCTTGGCGAAGGATTCGGTCGAGGTGAACCAGACCTTCGGCTCATCCGCTGCGACGCGACGCTCGCCACGCGCCACAGCCATAGTGCGGGCCTTCATGTCCTCATAGCTGGCGATGCCGACCTTCAGCGTCGTCATGGGATCACTCCTCTCTCGCGCAACAGCGTGTCCACCGTCGCCCAGAAGTCCGCGAGTAAGGTCGCTGCGTCCCGGTACTCGTAGGCGCGGATGCCCCGCAGTCTGTGGCGATGGTCCTGCGGATCACCGCGCTTCTGCCGCGCCACTGGATGGGCGTTGTCGAAGCCGACCAGCCGTTCGCCATCCGGCCCGTGCAGCGTCAGCGAGTAGTCCAGCCCGTGTGGCTTCTCCGGCGACACCGGCACCCCCGCGTCACGACGAAGCGGACCCAATGGCCGCCCTCCGGGTCCACGACGAGCACTTGTCCGTCGAGGTCCAGCAGCACATCGAGGGTCGGGTCACGTGGCTCCGTCACCGCAGAGAGTTATCAGATTGAAGTAACTCGATCAAGCAAAATGGCCAGCCGGGGGCGGATGGCGCTTTGTCCGTTGAAATCGCTAGCGTTCTGGAAAAAACGACTGGCAGGACCTCCTTGTCAGTCGCTGAAAACCTCAATTATCCCAATCATATACGCGCCCCGGACAGCCAAGCTTTTCCCTTGCCGTCCAGCTTTCGCCGATAACGAGCGGCCCGAAAGCAATGCCGGATGGCGCAAATGGCATTGATATCATTGGTGAATTCTCATAAAGCGCCAGCAGGGCCTTCTGACCGAGAACGCCATAACCCGTTGATCGGACGAACAAAAACCACCCAACGACCGCGACGCTTTTATCTTGCCGTCCGCCGCTACCGAAGCGATCCTATGCCGCATCTACGCTACCGCACGATTGTGACGGCGAATCGGCAGGGCCGTGGAGGCCGATTTCATCGTGAATTTCGAGTAGGAGAAGAGGGCTGGATTCGGGGGCAACCTGTGCGTGATCAATATGCCGGCGATGTCAGTGACGTGCTCAAGTTCGCGTTTCTACGTGCTCTGGCCGGCGCGGACCGGACGCTCGGCATCGCTTGGTATTATGCACCGGGGGACGATGCGCGCGCGGACGGACGGCATCTCGAATGGCGCGACGAAGCGGCGTGGCGTCTACTCGATGAAGAGCTTCACGTCGGCCTCGCGATGCTGCCGGAACGCAGTATCGCCGCGCTCGAACAGGCGGCGATTTGGCCGAAAGGAGTGCTGTTCCATCGCGAGCCAATGCCGTCGCGTGTTCAACGAAGCGCCTGGGTAATGCACAAGCGCAACGCGCTCGACGGCGCGAATATCGTCTTCCTCGATCCTGACAACGGCATCGGCTCAGAATCGGAGAAGCACGCGACCTTCACAGAAATCCGCCTGCTACGCAAACCCGGACGCGCGATCGTCTTTATCACCTTCCCCGGTCGGAACCGGAAGCATGATGCTCTTCTGCGGCAACTGCATGAGCGGTTGGCAGTCGAGGTAGGTGCTAAAAACGTGATCACGCTTCGCACCAATGTTTCCGTGCCCCGTGCAGCCGGATCGCGCTCCTACGTGCAACGCCAGCGCTGGTTCACGGTCGTCGAACCCGATGCGGAACTGGCGGCCAGAGCGCCAGCATTCGCCGTTGCCCTTTCATCGGTCCCGCGAGTTCGGGCGCGGTTGGAGTACACCGGATGAGGGTTTGGTCACCGTGGTGTCCAGCAGGATCGAGCCATCTCGGAGGTTTACCACAGATCGTATGTGGGCAGCTGAATCGGCACCGTTCAGCAAAAGGCGCGTGACATGCCGGCCGATGCGCCTCCAAACTTTGCCAACTACGACACAAGGGCCAGGGTAATCGCGGCATTAGACGACGTGGCCGCCGAGCTAAAGGCACACGTCCAAAAGTCATACCATTTTCGCCTCCCAAGCCAGCAGCAGGCAAAGCCCTTCGAGCAGGCATTTTACAAGTGGGTCGCGGGGGGTCGGGTAGGTCTCCAGCCCCCGGCCGATCCCGCATCATTCCGAGCTGCAATGTACAACCAAAGCACCACCGCATCCGCGCTCGCTGCATTTCACCGCGTCATGTGTGTCGTCTCAATCGAATTTGCCGAGAGCAGCGCCGATGGCTTTCGGAAAGGACAACTTACGGTCCCGTGCGCAGCACTTCGGTCGCTGATCGAACGCATCGCCCACACGGTTGCGCTCTCCGATGCCGTCAAAGGAATGCCTACTGCTCCGATCTCGCCCGACACGCCATTGAAGACCGTGTTGGAGCTAGGCCAAGTGATCGCGAAGGCTCTGTACGGGACACAACAAAATTGGACGAAACTAACGGAGGTTGACTTCAGGAAGGCATCGCACAAGGACGTGGCCTATATCATCGCGGCGGAAGATGGTGGCATCAAAGCCACGAACGTGCTGGGTTCGATCGATAAGCTCGAAAAGAGGGTGCCTGGAACGAGATTGACGTATGAGGTTCTCTGCGAGTTCTTGCACCCAAATCGTGGAGATCTGTACGGTGCGACTATTGATGCGCGATCTTTGACAGATCATTCCGGGATGCGCCAACTGGAGCGTACCATCGGCCTCGGGCCAAAAAGCTTGGCCAAGTTGCCGGACCTCCAGGTGGTAACCGAAAAAATGCTTGATGTGAGTGCCGACGTGGTTCGGCATCTACCGATCGCTTTAGACGAGATCGAAACTGTCTCAGCCTATGCGACAAAGCTGACTCGCGGCTTCGCACATAAAATGGTGAAGCAATATCGAGGGCTGTTTGCAAACCGTGACCTCTGTCCGTGCTTGTCAGGACTAACCATAAAGGACTGCATGCGATCGAAGTTGTTGTGACAAACCTGCGCAAGGTACTTAGCCTTGTCCCGCAGCGTCCAGTCGATGTCATTGCTGGCGGCCCACACTCTCACAAAGAAAGGGTGGCAAACATGACCGATGTCCCTGCACAGAGAAAGCCCGCCGCAGAGTCAATCCGTGACGCGGCCACTAACCTCACGGCACAAATCGTCGCATACTTCCACGATGGGCAGAAGACGGTCAATGAAATTATCATTGTTCCACTTCTGATCAGCGCGCGCGTCTTTCGGACGTACGGTGCGATCGATGTGCTTCTGGAGAACGGATACGTGTCGGAGGCAGCGGTTCTAACTCTTACCCAGTTCGAGCTTCGCCTCGACTTGGCTTACACGGCTCATGATGTGACCCACGCGACCGAATGGCTTGGACATGAACGGCTTGACTGGAGCGTGGCCCAGAAGGTGGACAAGAAGATCAACAGCCTGTTCAACGATCCGGACGACAGGGCGAGATTGAGCGACATCTTTAAGTACCTGTCGGGCATCAAACATGGCAATCCAGCATACTCAGCACTTGGATTTCCGGCGCGGCAAAATGGACCTGGATTAGAGATTTCGACGGGTGAAATTGCTGATGAGTTTTCGGGGGAATTCTCCCGGCAGATTGCGTCCTATTCGACGTTTCAGCTGGCTTGGTCATCGCAGGTGCTCAATGTCTGTACCGGACAATACGCAGTTATCGATGATTCGCTGCGGCAGAGCGTCCGCAACTCCTATCTGGCGTTGGAACCGGATGAAGAGGCATTCAGGCAATACCTGACAAAGCTCGTCGCAGACAGCCAGGGTCCGTTCGGGTTGAGACGGTGGAAACGAAAGAAGAAATCCAATAGCGACCTATAGGGCTATGGCGTAGACATAGTGCTCATCATCGTCGGCGCCGGCACGCCACTCGCTCACCCGCCCAACTTGACTAATCCTGCCGGCTACGGGAGCCTCGTCCAGCTATCCCACTGGACAAATCTCGAGCGGGCCAATGACGGAAAAGAACGGCCTCAAATCGATCGTCACCAAGGTCAAAGCGCGCATCGACGCCGGCCAGCGTGAAAGCGCAGAAAATCCGCCGTGGATCAAGCAGGTGGCGATGCTGACGGGCGTGCTGGCCGCGGTATCCGGTTTTCTCGTCGTGCGCTCGACCGCGATCACGAACGATGCCATCTACGAAAGCAACCAGGCGATCTTGTCGCAGACCGAAGCGTCGGACGCGTGGAGCGAATATCAGGCCGACAGCATCAAGGCGCATATCGTTGAAACGGCGCTGGCCACGGCGCAAGCCGCCGGCCCCGACAGCCACGCCGCCTTGACGAAGGAAGCAGCTGATTTGCGGGCCCGCCAGCCCAAACTCAAGCAAGCCGGGAATGACAGAACCGCCGAGCGCGACCGGCATTTGCAGACCGGGCTCAAATGGCTCGCCGAAAAGGATCTGCTCGGCTACGCCGGATTCGCCGCACAGCTCGGTATCGCGCTTGCCTCCGTGGCGGCTTTGGTGCGCTGGCGCACGCCGTTTATCGCTGGCATCCTTGCCGGCGCCCTCTGCATCGGCATTACGCTCTACGCTTTCGCGGCGTATTACGGGCTTGCGCCTTAGGTTCGATCGATAATTGACTTTCCACCGCCTGTCGCGCCCCTCAACGCCGCCGCGATTTTGCCGCCTGATCAGGCGCTCGATCCGTCGCCGGCCTGATCCTGCAGGCCACCGGCACCCGCCGCGCCTATATCTATATCGGGCTGCTGGTGATGGGCTACGCGGCGCGATCGTCGCGATTCGCCGCCCGCCGGAAACCAAAGGCGCCAATTTCGAGATGCGACGTCGCGCGTCGACAGCACGGCGGTTTCCGCCGACCTTTGTTCCCGTCCGCCGACGAGCGGAGCGCATAACCCGAAGACGACGTCCCGACCGCGCGCGGCGCCGTCCAACCCGACGACCTAGATCCTTGGACCGACGTCGTGCGATTTCTCGGGCGCCGTCTTTTCGCGCGCCACCGCAACCGGTGCCGCCGCAACCGGTTTCGGCGCCTGATGGACCGTCTTGCTCGCGGCTTTGCCGAATTCCGGCCGGCAATGGCCGTCGACGAAGGCGCCGGATTCGATCTTGATGTCCTGATGAATGATGTCACCGGACATATGGGCGGTGCTGGTGAGCACGACCTTCTTCGCTTCGATCTTGCCGTCGATCGTTCCAGCGAGCTCGACCTCGTCGCCGTACACCGTTCCCTTGACCTTCGCGTTGCTTCCCACCTTTACGGTAACGCCGCGAACGTCGCCGTCCACCTCGCCATCGAGCTGGATGTCGTCGGTGCTTTCCACCTGACCGGTGATCTTGAGCGCCTTGCTGATGACCGACGGCATCCGCCCCTGCGGCGCCGCCATGTCCGAAAACGACTGCGCAGACGCTTGCGTCCGCCTGATGTCGGTCGGGGCCGGCACCGGTGATTCGACCTTTTCGCGCGCCGACGGTTTGTCGCCAGCGCCTGAATCGAACACTTTGTCGTTGCGTGTAAACATGTTCATGACTGCTCCTCCCGAAGCTGTTCGAGCGATTCAAAATAGTTGCGTGGCCGCCAAGGCATGCGCCCGTCGATCCGCGCCCCTTTCGCCACCGTGACGGTGTGGTGGAAGATCCTCCCCGTGATTTCCGCCGAGCTGTCGAGAGTCACATGGAGGGCGAAGATGCGTCCGGTCAGGCGTCCGCCGATGCGCACGTCCTTGGCGACGACGTCGCCTTCGACGTACCCATCGGCGCCGACGACCAAGCGTTCGGCAGTAATCCGGCCCAAGACGTTTCCGTCGATGCGTATGGCGCCGGTCGAGTTCAGGTTGCCTCGGACCGTCAGAGCTTTGCCGAGATGCGAGGCGGGCAATTCTGCGCCGTCAAAGTCGGGCGGTGTCATGGCGGCGGCGAGGCGAGACAAGGCGGGCATAACAATGCCGTCCACAATCACAACTCCACGGCACCGCCGCCCCCCGCCAGTACCATCAGGATCGTAACGTACCTCCCCGATGCCCAGCAAGCCGGTACTGGTGGCATTTTAACAGTCCGGTCGATCTCTTGAATTTTGGCGAGCGATTTCGGCCGCACCCTCTCCGCTATCCGTCACCCGCGCGAGGCCGGGCGCAGCGATGATCCCTGGGCCGCGGCCTATCCCCGCGCCCTTGGCTTCGCCGCCTGATCCGGGCGCTCGACGACGACGCGCGCGGTGTCGCCGAGGCGGAGCTCGCGGACCGGGAAGGGGATTTCGACGCCGTCGCGTTTGAAGGCGTCCCACAGCGCCAACATGACCGCGCCGCGCACGTTGGTCACGCCAGCGACCGGATCGTCGATCCAGAAGCGCAGGATAAAGTCGAGCGAAAAATCGTTGAACTTGGTCAGGTGGCAGACCGGCTCCGGCCGAGCCAGGACGCGCGGAACGCCGAGCGCGGCGGCGACGGCCAGCGTACGCACGGCATGCGGGTCGCTCGCATAGCTCACGCCGAAATCGACGTCGAGCCGCACGCGCTCGTTCGTATGCGACCAGTTGATCACGCGCTGGGTGACGAGGTCCTCGTTGGGAATCAGGATTTCGCGGCCGTCGCGGACGACGACCGAGGTATAGCGGGCGCCCATGGTGTCGACCCAGCCGAAATTATCGCCGACCGTGATCACGTCGCCCGGTTTGATCGACTTGTCGGCGAGCAGGATGATGCCGCTGACCAGATTGGAGACGATCCGCTGCAGGCCGAAGCCGACGCCGACGCCGACCGCGCCGGAGAAAATCGCCAGCACCGAGAGATCGATCCCCACCGAGCTGAGGACGACGAGGATCGCGAATGTGACGAGCGTGAGCCGGATCAGCTTGGCGATGAGCACCTGGATCGAGGGCGTCAGGTCGGCACTGCTGCGTACCCGCCGATCGATGAAGTTGCTCGCGGCCGTCGCCGCCCACAGCGTCAGCAACAGCAGCCCCGCGGTCTTGATCAGCAGGAGGAGCGAGAGCCGCAGGCCGCCGACGATGACTGCCACGGAATCGAGCCACTGCGTCGTGTCCTTGAGCAGCCCGAGGATGCTCAACGCGGCGATCGTCCACGCCGAGATCGCCACCACGCGGTTGACGAAATGGTTGCGGATGAGGGCGGCGAGGATCGAAATCGCGACCCACGCCGTCGCGAGGCTGATCGAGACGCCGAGCAGGTAGCTGTTGCTCGGCGGCAACAGGGCGAGCATCGCGCCCCGGAACGCGGCGACGACCAGGATGAAGACGATGAGACCGAGATTGGCCAGCACCGCGGCGAGCAGCTGACGCGCGATCGGCGGCCATTTCTCGCCGACGGCGATCAGGTTGCGGCGCCGCGCCAGTAGCAGCATCCCGAGCCCGATCACCGCCGCGACGGCGATCAGTCCGATCTGGACCGGAAACCAGATGGTGGTAAATTCGGCGCGGATCGTCCGCACGGCCTCGCTCAGGATCGCGAGGACCCGTTCGACATCGCCGTTAACGTCCTGGTTCATCGGCCATCCCCGTAGCAGCCCAATCCAGGCCCGGTCGGGGAGTTATACTACCGCACGGCGTCGGTCTCACCGCACGTGGTACCCGGCATCGCGAGGTACGAAAGACAAGCGCTCGCAATCCCCACACTCTCAACGATTTCCGCGTATCGGCGGTTCCGACCGCGCCATGTGCTGCATTGGGAAGGGGTGCAGTCGCGCGGCGCATCTTGATAACCGCGGCTGGCGTCGCCACAGATAAAGACCGGCCCTGTCGCGTCATGGCGTCGAATGCTGAAGCGGCTGATCCTGGTTCTCGTGCTCGCCTGCCCGCGCGTCGCGTCGGCGCAGATGCAGCTCCAATTGCTCCAGCAGCAGCAGATTTGGCAGCTGCAACAGCAGGAGCGGCAGGCGCTGGCGCAACAGGAGGACCGGCTGCAGCAGCAGTTGCTGCAACCGCAACCGCTGCCGCTGCTGCCGCGCCTGATGCAGCAGCAACACCAGCTCGATCTGCTTCAGCGGCAGCAGCCGGGCCCCGTCCAATAGCGCGAACGCATTGGCCTGGCGCGCGGTTTGTGCCAGAACTTGCGGCCCACAATTTGTCGCCGCCGGGGCGCCGGCCGCAATCAACGAGGAATCCTTTCCGCATGCCCAAGACCAAAACGCACAAGATCGCCGTCATCGAAGGCGACGGCATCGGCCACGAGGTGGTACCGGAAGGCATCCGCGCCCTCGAACAGGCCGGCCGCAAATTCGGTTTCTCGCTTCAGTTCAAGAATTTCAACTGGTCGTGCGAGAACTACGCCAAGACCGGCCGCATGATGCCCGCGGACGGGCTCGCGCAGCTCGCCAGGTTCGACGCGATCTATCTCGGCGCCGTGGGATTTCCCGGCGTGCCGGATCACGTCTCGCTGTGGGGCCTGCTGGTGCCGATCCGCCGCGGCTTTCTGCAGTACGTCAATCTACGGCCGGTGCGCTTGCTCAAGGGGCTCGAGAGCCCGCTCAAGGGCCGCGTGGCCGCGGACATCGACATGGTCATCGTGCGCGAGAACGTCGAGGGCGAGTACTCGGAAATCGGCGGCCGGCTCTATGCCGGCATGGACGAGGAGGCGGTGTTCCAGCAGGCGGTGTTCACCCGCAAGGGCTGCGACCGCATCATGCGCTATGCCTTCGAGCTGGCGAAGCGGCGGCCGAAGCGACACATCACCTCGGCGACCAAATCGAACGGCATCGTCATCTCGATGCCTTATTGGGACGAACGCTTCGCCGCGATGAAGAAGCAATTTCCCGGCGTCAAGGCGGACCAGTTGCTGATCGACATCTTCTGCGCCCACATGGTCCGCCATCCCGACTGGTTCGACGTCATCGTCGCCAGCAACCTGTTCGGCGACATCCTGTCCGACCTGGCGCCGGCGATGGCGGCGGGAATCGGCATCGCGCCCGGCGCCAACATCAATCCGGAAAAGGTGCATCCGTCGATGTTCGAGCCGGTGCACGGCTCGGCACCCGACATTGCCGGCAAGGGCGTGGCCAATCCGATCGCCCAGATCTGGTCCGGCGCGATGATGCTCGACCATCTCGGGTACCCACGGGCCGGCGCCGCCATCGTCAAGGCGATCGAAACGGTGATCGCCGAGACCAAGCTGCGCACGCCGGATCTCGGCGGCAAGACCAGGACCACCGAGATGGGAAAAGCAATCGCCGACGCGCTATGAGCGGGCGTCGCAATTCGACCCTCAGACCACCGTCAGGTCGTGGCCGACGACGATCTCGCCCTTGAAGTGCTTCGCTGCCGGCGCGCGCCAGGTCGCGTCCGTGATCGAATCGACGGCGGGCGTCAGGTACGACAGCACCAGCGTCTTGACGCCGGCTTCCTGCGCGATGCGGCCGACGGCCTCGACCGGCGAATGATCCGCGTTCATGTGCGCCATGAAGGCATCGAACGACACCGGGCGGCCCTTGGCGATCTGCGCGCGGATATATTTCTCGAGCGCCGGCAGGTACATCGCCTCATGGACGAGCACGTCGGCGCCGCGTGCCATTCGTGCGACCACTTCAAGGGGCACGGTATCGCCGGAAAACGCGATCGAGCGGTCGGCGAAATCGAAGCGATAGCCGTAGGCGGGCTTCACCGGCGGATGCTCGACGAGCACCGAGGTGACGGCGACGTTGTCGTCGCGCATGACCGGACCGGGCGTGGGCAGGTCGTGCACGTCGATGCCGATCAGCGGGTTCATCTTGAGATCCTCCGCCCAGAAATCGATGGTCACCTTGGCGGAGCGGAGGTAGTCGCGCGTCATCTCCGTCAGCGGCGGCGGCCCGAAGGCGTGCACGTTCGACGGCTGCATGCCCTGAATCCAGCCGATCACCAGGAACGGGCCATATTCGATGTTGTGGTCCGGATGATGGTGGGTGATGTAGATCGAGCGCACGGACTTGAACGGAATGCCGGTGCGCGCGAACTGGTTGGTGACGCCGAGACCGCAATCGACGACATAAGCGGCGCCGTCGTGCAGCATCACGTGCGACGTCATCCGGCGCGTCCGGCCGGGGACGGGACCGGCGCCGGTGCCGAGCAGCACGAGCTTCGTGCCGCGCGCGTCCTTGAGCGCCGCGCGGCAACGCGCCTCCGCCGCTTCGGTGGTCGCGTCACAGTTGATGGCCTGCGCCGCGGCCGGTGCGACCGCCGCGGTCAGTGCCGGCGTCGCCGCCATGCCCGCGAGTAGCGCCCGGCGCGAAAGTCCGCCGGTTTCGCCTTTGTCTCCCATCGCCGTCCTCCCCGATCGTGTTCTTTCGGATCGCCGGATGGTAGGGGTGGCGGACCACCAGCGCAATCGTACGCCACGCCTCGTCGCCGGACGACCGATGCGCGCCGGCGCCGGACACTCTACTATCGTGGGCGATGCCGGAATCCGATATGCGTTGGCGCGCCGCCGCGCAACTCTCTCCCTCGGCGCTCGCTGCCGGCGGCATCGGCAATCTGCTCGAGTGGTACGATTTCGGCCTCTACGGCTACTTCGCGCCGGTGCTCGGCCGCCTGTTCTTTCCGTCGCACGATCCGCTTGCCTCGCTGATCGGCGCCTACGCCGGCTTCGCCGTGGGCTTCGCCATGCGCCCGATCGGCGGCGCGGTGCTCGGCCATGTCGGCGACCGCCTCGGCCGGCGCTTCGTGCTGCTGCTGTCGGTGACGTTGATGGGCGCGGGCACAACGGCGATCGCGCTGCTGCCGACCTACGCCGCTGCCGGCATCGCCGCGCCGCTGCTGCTGCTGTTCGTGCG
Source organism: Alphaproteobacteria bacterium (assembly GCA_028871055.1). Classification (GTDB taxonomy): domain Bacteria; phylum Pseudomonadota; class Alphaproteobacteria; order ATCC43930; family CGMCC-115725; genus REEB95. The sequence continues at coordinate 46,764 of JAGWON010000017.1, read as the reverse complement.
GCTGTTCCAAGGCTTCTCGGTCGGCGGTGAATACACCGGCTCGGTCGCCTATCTGGTCGAGACCGCGCCGGCCCATCGCCGCGGCTTTGCCGGCAGCATGGCGAATATCGGCTCGACCGCCGGCGTGCTCTTGGCGGCGGCGGTCGCGGCGGCGACCGTCACCTTCGCCTCCGATGCGCAGCTCGCGTCATGGGCGTGGCGGCTGCCGTTCATCCTCGGCGGTGTGCTGGCAACCGGTGCGCTGCTGCTGCGTCGCCGGCTGCGCGCTGACGGCGCGCCGCCCGCGCTCACGCGCGAGCTTCCGCTGAAGCGGGCGGTGACACGGGACCGGCGCTTGATGGCGATCGCCATCCTGTTCACCTCGGGCTACGGCATCGTCAATTACCTGACCATGGTGTTCTTCCCGGTCTACGCCGGGCAGTTCGGCGGCCTGTCGGAAGCGCACGCGCTCCAGGCGACCACGCTGGCGCAAGCGCTGGCGCTCGCCGTGGTGCCGCTCGCCGGCATCGCCAACGACCTCATCATCCGGCGGCGGACGCTGCTGATCGCCGCCTTCGCCGCCGAGTTCGCGGCCGCGCTCGGCGCGTTCCTGCTGGCGCGGGAGGGCGGGCTCGCCGGCTTCGCGACCGCGCAACTCGTCTTCGGTGCGCTGCTGGCGCTGGTGATGGGCACCGATCCGGCGATGCTGTCCGAGCAGTTTCCCGGCGAATACCGCATGAGCGCCTATTCGGTCGCCTTCAATCTCGGCCTCGGCATCGGCGGCGGCACCGCGCCGGCGATCGCGACCGCGCTCATCGCCGCGACCGGATTCACGCTGGCGCCGGCGTTCTATCTGATGCTTGCGGCCGCCGCAGCGGTCGTCGGCGCCTTGCTGATGGCCGATTGCAGCCGCGGCCCCTTGCCGTGAGCGGGCGCGCCGGGCGCGCCGCATAAGTAAAATCCCCTAAGCACAAATCCGAATTTCCGGCGCGGGCCTTGGTTCTTAAAACAGGACCATCGGTCCGGACGTTCTGGGTGACCGGAAGGGTGGGTGGTCCATGATCGCGAAATCCGACGACTTGCGGCGATCCCTGCGTGAGATCGATCATCTGCTTCAGGCATTGCGCGCCGCCGACGTCGATAGCGACGTCCACCTCGACGAGATCGAGCTGCTCGAGCGCAGCCGGCGGTCGATCGTGACGCTGCTCGCGGCGCGGCAAACGCAGAACCGCGAGAAGGTGGTCGCCTTGCAAGCTTGGCGCGACGGTAGCCTGATCGCGCCGCCATTCACCGCCGAGCATCATGCGGCCATGGCGCAAACCAGCCGTCCGCAGCCCGGAGCACCGCGGCCGTATCGCGTTTCGTAGCTCACCGTCGAGCTGTATTTCGTGATCGGCGGTGAACGTCAACGTCCGCGCCAAGATCCCCCTAAAAAAAGCCCCGCCCTCCGGGGGAGCGAGAGGGCGGGGCTGCGTTTCGGCGCTCCGCGTCAGCGGATGCCGAAGTAAAAGCCGACCGCCGGCGGCGCGGTATAGACCGGCGCGGGTGCGGCGTAGGCGTAAGGATAGGCGTAGTAGCCGTAGTTGTAGCCGTAGTACGCTGGCCGGCCCCAATCGTCGTCATCATCGCCGCGCCAAGCGTGCTCGCGCCATTCGTGGCCGCGCCAACCGTCTTCATCGGCCAGCGCCGGTGTGGCCACTGCGCCGGCCGTCGCTACGGCAACCGCTCCGGCCAACAGCAACGCGCGGAGGCGGGTAAATTTCATGGTCTGCATGGTGGCTCCTCCTTTTCCTTTCGAGCCGCGGCCGTCCGACATGGCCGGCCGTCATGCAAGTTAATAAGCGTGCTTATATATTTCCATCCCCGTGGCAAAAAAATCATTTGTGTCAGGACTGTGGCGGGCACCCCTCACTCACGAACACCGCGCCCCCAGCCGTTGTGGTTCTTCGCGGCCCGCCCGCGCTCTGCCATAGTCGCGGCCATGCGCGACGAGGGGAAAACGGCAGCCGGCTTCATCGAGACCTATCGGGGCGACGTCGAGGCGTGGGAATGCGACGCCTTCGACCACATGAACATTGCGTTCTATGGCGAGCGCTACGGCGATGCCGCGGCCAGCGTGCTTTTTCGCCTCGCACCGACGCGCGGTTTCCGCACCGTCAGCTTGATGATCCGCTATCACAAGGAATTGCGGGCGGGCGAATCGATCGCCATCCGCAGCGCGGTTCTCGGTACGATCGAGGGCGCCAAACGCGAGCGCCAGGCGCGGCTGGGACATGAGCTGCTGACCGGCGACGGCTGCGTCGCCTCGGCGGCCGAGCACGTGTTGGCGCCGCGCGACGCCAAGATGCGCTCGGGCCTCAAGAACACGCTCGAGGCCGCCGCCACCGCATCGAGCGCCGAGCCCTTCGCGCCGGTGAAGCTGCCGGCGACGCATGGCGCGCTGCCGAGTCTGCGTGATCGGGTGAAAAGCTGGGAGATCGACGAGACCGGCCACCTGTCGCTGCTGGGGCAGGTGCGGCGCTTCTCGACCGCGGCCACCCAGCTGATGAACGCCGTCGGCATGACGGGCGCCTATATCCAGCACGAACGCCGTGGCTTCGCGATGTTCGAGACGCGCCTGGCGCTGGCGCCGTGGCAGCCCGGCGCCGGCGCGGAGGTGGCCGCCACCAGCGGCTTCCTGGCGATCGGCCGGTCGTCTCTGACCATGATCCACGATCTCGTCGACGTGAAGGGCGGCGACCGCGTCGCGCGCTTCTATCAGGCCGGCGTCCATTTCGATCTCGATGGACGCCGCTCCGTGCCGATGCCCGAGGCGATGCGCACGAAGGCGGCGGCGCTGACGATGAAAATCTGACGGTTTGACGCGGCGCGGCTTCCTTTCGCAGCCCGCTTCGACTATTCATGCGCATCATGGTGATTCGTCTGGTCGCGGTGGTGATTGTCGCGCTTGTCTGTTCCGTCGCGGCGCGAGCTCAAGGACCCGCCTCGTTCGCGCCGTCGGCCGGGCAGGCGGGATTCCGCGCCTTCCTTCAGGACGTGCGCCGCGACGCGCGGCACCAGGGCATATCCGCCGCGACGCTCGATCGCGCCTTTGCCGGCGTCGCGTATCTGCCGCACGTGATCGAGCTCGATCGCCGCCAGCCCGAAACCACGCTCACCTTCCAGGACTACATCGACCGCGTGGTCACGCCGACGCGGCGCGAGCGCGGACGCGAGATGCTGGCGGAGAACCGCGCTCTGCTCGACGCGGTGAGCCGGAAATACGGCGTGGCGCCGCGCTTCATCGTCGCGCTCTGGGGCATCGAGAGCGACTTCGGGCGCCTCACCGGCGATTTTTCCGAGGTCGGCGCGCTCGCGACGCTCGCTTATGACGGGCGGCGCAGTGCCTTCTTCCGCAAGGAATTGATCAATGCGCTGGTTATCGTCCAGCGCATGCACGTTGATCCGCGCAAGATGACCGGCTCGTGGGCCGGCGCGATGGGTCAGAGCCAGTTCATGCCGTCGAGCTTTCTCAACTACGCGGTGAGCTGGACGGGCGACCGGCCGCCGGACATTTGGACCAACCAGGCCGACGTCTTCGCTTCGATCGCCAACTACTTGGCGCATGTCGGCTGGCGGCCGGATGAGAGCTGGGGCATCGCCGTCACGCCGCCGCGCGGCCTCGATCCGGCGCTGATCGGGCTGGGCCAGAGGAAATCGCTCGCGTCATGGGCGGCGCTCGGCCTCGTTCGGGCGAACGGCGGCGCGTTGCAGGACGCGCCAATCGCGGCGTCGCTCATCGAGCCGGGCGGGGAATCGGGTCCGGCGCTGCTGGTATTCGACAATTTCCGCGTCATTCTTAGATGGAATAATTCGTCATATTTCGCCACGGCGGTCGGTTATCTTGCGGACGCGGTCGATTGACCATATTCTCGACGGCCGGTGGGGAACTCGAGATTCGATAAAATTCAATACATCGCCGGGATGACCGTCGTCCTGGGCGTGCTCGCGCTTGCGCTCGCCGGCTGCGGCACGCGCGGCGGCGGCGAGAACGCGGCGGCGTCCAACGCCAACGGCTTGTACAAGATCGGCAAGCCGTACCAGATCGGCGGCGCCTGGTATTACCCGGCGGTCAATTGGAACTACGACCAAACCGGCGTCGCTTCGTGGTACGGACCGGATTTTCACGGACAATACACGGCCAACGGCGAGCGCTTCGACATGAACGCGCTGACCGCGGCGCATCGCACGCTGCCGCTGCCGAGCGTCGTGCAGGTGACCAACCTAGCCAACGGCCGGACCGTTCAGTTGCGCATCAACGACCGCGGCCCGTATGCGCGTGATCGGATCCTCGACGTGTCGCGCCGCGCGGCACAGCTGCTCGGCTTCGAGAGCGCCGGCACTGCCCGGGTGCGCGTCACGCTGTTGCGGCAACCGACACTGCAGGCGCAGCTGCTGGCGCAGCGCAACGGCGGACCGGGCGTCGAGCCGCCGACGCAGCTGGCCGCCGCCGAACCGGTGACGCCGGTCAGCGCGCAGACCCTGACGTCGCCGCCGGCCAGCGCGGCTCCGTCGTCCGCCGCAACACCCGCCGCATCGGTCGCGCCGAAGCCGCGCGCCGCCACGTCGCGCCTCGCCTTGGTCACCTCCGCCGAGGCAGCGACGCCCGAGCCTCATCTGATCAAGGCGCCAGCGGCCGGCGGCGCCAAGATGTACATCCAGGCCGGCGCGTTCACGCGCATCGAGAATGCTAAGCGCCTCAAGGCCCGGCTCGTTCGGTTCGGCACCGTGAAAGTCGATACCGCGCGGATCGGCGGCGTGAATGTCTACCGCGTGCGGCTCGGTCCGATCGCGACGACGAACGAGGCCGACCGCCTGCTCGGCGACGTCATCAAGAGCGGCGTAACGCAAGCGCGTCTCGCCTTCGACCGGTAGGGCGGCGACAACGCTCGGCCGCGCCGCGGATGCGGCGCAGGCGGTCGTGGATTTCGCCGCGTTTCCCGGTATGCTGTGCGCCGTTCCGCCGCCAACCCCCGTGAGCCCGCGATGAATCTGACTCGCTTTGCCGCTGCCGCCGTCGTCGCCGTTCCCTGTCTGCTGCCGTGGCAGCCGCCGGCGCACGCGGCGATGCCGACGATCGACACCACCGCCCGCAACGCTTACGTCATCGACGTCAATACCGGCGCCGTGCTGCTCGACAAGAACGGCGAGGAGCACATTCCGCCCGCGTCGATGAGCAAGTTGATGACCGAGTACATCGTCTTTTCGTATCTGAAATCCGGGCGCGTGACGCTCAACGACATGCTGCCGGTGAGCGAAAAGGCATGGCGCACCCAGGGCTCGAAGATGTTCGTGCCGCTCGGTGGCAAGATCCGGGTCGAGGATCTGCTGCGCGGCATGATCGTGCAGTCGGGCAACGACGCCTGCATCGTGTTGGCCGAAGGCCTCGCCGGCAGTACCGACGCCTTCGTCACGCTGATGAATCAGAAGGCGAAGGAGCTTGGCCTCACCGGCAGCCACTTCGCCAACGTCGACGGTCTGCCCGATCCGGACGAGTACATGACGACGCGCGACCTCGCGATCCTGGCGCGCCACCTGATCACCGACTTTCCTGAGTACTATCACTACGACGCCGAGAAGGAGTTCACCTTCAACGGCATCAAGCAGGGCAACCGCAACCCGCTGCTCTACACCGATCCGACGGTCGACGGACTCAAGACCGGCCATACCGACGAGGCGGGTTATTGCCTGGCCGCATCGGCGCTGCGCAACGGCCGCCGCATCATCGAGGTGCTCGCCGGCATGAACAGGATGCAGGAGCGTGCCGATCAGGGCCGTGTGGTCATGGACTGGGCCTTCCGCGAGTTCGACGACTACGCCATCGCCAAAGCCGGCGCGATCATCGACCAGGCGCCGGTCTGGCTGGGCCAGCAGGCGCAAGTCCCCGTAGCGGCGGCGCACGACGTCGTCGTCACGTTGCCGCGCAGCGATCGCTCCGACCTGCAGGTCACCGCCGTCTACGACGGGCCGACCGCGGCGCCGGTGGCGCCGGGCCAGACGGTCGGCAAGCTGCTGGTGTCGGCGCCCGATACCGCGCCGGTCGAGGCGCCGTTGGTGGCGACGCGGTCGGTGCCCCGTCTCGGCGTCTTCGGCCGCATGGCATTCACCGCCGGTTATCTGCTGTTCGGGCGGCACAACTGAACGCGGACGCGGCAAAACCCGGCGGCCGCTTCATCACCTTCGAAGGCGGCGAGGGTGCGGGCAAATCGACCCAGGCACGGCTGCTCGTCGACGCGCTCAAACGCGCCGGCATCGACGCGCTGGCGACGCGCGAGCCCGGCGGCTCACCCGGCGCCGAGGCGATCCGCACGCTGCTGCTCGGCGGCGGCCCGGATGCCTGGGACGCCGAGACCGAGGCGCTGCTGGTCGTCGCGGCGCGCCGCGACCATGTGGTGCGGGTCATCCGGCCGGCGCTCGAGTCCGGACGGTGGGTGGTGTGCGACCGTTTTGCCGATTCGACCCTGGCCTATCAGGGTTTCGGCCACGGTCTGTCGCTCGAGCATCTGCGCGAGCTGCATCGCTTCGTCTGTCAGGGATTTCATCCCGATCTGACGCTGATCCTCGATCTGCCGGTCGAGGTCGGCCTCAAGCGCGCCAGCGACCGAAATCGGTTCGAGCGCATGGGCCGCGATTTCCACGAGCGCATGCGCCAGGGCTTCCTGGCGATTGCGCAGCACGCGCCCGAACGCTGCGTGTTGATCGACGCCACCGGCGATATCGAATCGGTGCGCCGTGCCGTGGTCGCTTCGGTGCGCGACCGGCTCGGCGTTGGGCTATGATGACGCGATGAGCGAAGACGATTTCAGCGTGCCGGAGGCCGAGGAGGCGGGCGAGGGGACGCTGGCTTTGCCATTGCCGCGCGAGAATCCCGAGCTGATCGGCCACGAAGCGGCCGAAGCGGCGTTCCTGGCCGCCTACAATGCCCGCCGCCTACCGCATGCCTGGCTGGTGGCCGGGCCGGCTGGCGTCGGCAAGGCCAGCTTCGCCTTTCGCGCCGCGCGGTTTCTGCTGGCGCAGCAAGAAGCCGGCGGGCTGCTCGGTGACATGGCGCCGCCAACCGCGCTGACGATCGCACCGGATCACCCGGCGTTCCGGCTGGTGGCGTCCGGCGCCCATCCGGATCTGCTGGTGGTCGAGCGCGGCTGGGACGAGAAGCGCAAGCGCCTGCGCAGCGAGATTGTCGTCGACGACGCCCGTGCCACCGCCGCTTTCCTCCATCTGACACCCTCGCAGGGCGCTTGGCGGGTCGTCATCGTCGACGGCGCCGACGACATGAATCGTAATGCTGCCAATGCCTTACTAAAGGTTCTTGAGGAACCGCCGAAGCGCGCGGTGCTGTTCCTGACGAGCGAGAGCCCCGGCCGGTTGCTCCCTACCATCCGCTCACGCTGCCGCATCCTATATATGAATGGGCTGCCGCAAGATACTGTTGTTGCAGCAATTAGACGCTATATGCCCGGGTTCGGCGCCGACGATGCCGCAACCTTGGCGCAACTCGCCGGCGGCTCGATCGGGCGCGCCCGGAGTCTGGCCGCGCAGGACGGGCTTGCCGTACAGCATGGCCTGTTCGACCTTCTGGGCGGCTTGCCGAAACTGCCCGGCGAATCGCTACATGCTTTTGCGGAAAAGCTGGTGCGAGGCGAGGGCTCGGGATTCCGGCTGCTCGCGGATTTATTGCCGCGCGCAGTGGCGGCGACGGCGATGCTCGGGCTGGGGCGCGAGCCGGCGGCTTCGCCGTCCGAGCGCGTGATTCTGGCGCGGCTCGCCGCGCACCGCAGCCCGGCGCACTGGGTCGAGCTGTGGCGCCGGATCGGCCAGCTCTTCGCCGCGGCCGACGGCATCGAGCTCGACCGGAAGGCCGTGGTCCTCGACGCCTTCTTCGCGCTCGAAGACGCGGTGCGCTGAGGATCACCAGAGGATTACCGAGCATGACCGGCGCGACGTTCTACATCACGACGCCGATCTATTACGTCAACGATTCGCCGCATCTCGGCCACGCTTATACGTCGGTCGCCTGCGACGCGCTGGCGCGGTTCAAGCGGCTCGACGGCGACCGCGTGCTGTTCCTGACCGGCACCGACGAACACGGTCAGAAGGTGGCGAAATCGGCGCGCGATGCTGGCGTCGATCCGCAGGCGTTCTGCGACCGGGTATCAGAGAATTTCCGCACCATGACCAGGCTGATGAACGTCTCGAACGACCAGTTCATCCGCACCACCGAACCGCGCCACGCCTCGGCGAGTCAGGCGATCTGGCAGGCGATCGCCAAGAGCAAATCGCCCAAGGGCCGCGACAACCTCTATCTCGGCAAGTATGCCGGCTGGTACGCGGTGCGCGACGAGGCATTCTACGGCGAGGACGAACTGACCACCGGCCCGAATGGCACGAAGCGCGCGCCATCGGGCGCGGAGGTCGAATGGGTCGAGGAGCCGAGCTACTTCTTCCGGCTGTCCGACTGGCAGGACTGGCTGCTCGATCACTACACGCGCAATCCCGATTTCATCGCGCCGGCATCGCGGCGCAACGAGGTGACGAGCTTCGTCAAGGGCGGACTCACCGACCTGTCGATCTCGCGCACCAGCTTCAGCTGGGGCGTGCCCGTGCCGGGCGATCCCAAGCATGTGATGTATGTCTGGCTCGACGCGCTGACCAATTACCTGACGGCGGTCGGCTATCCCGAAACGGCGAGCGCCGACTTCAAGACGTTCTGGCCGGCCGACATCCATGTCGTCGGCAAGGACATCGTGCGCTTCCATTGCGTCTACTGGCCGGCATTCCTAGCGGCGGCGGGCCTCGCCTTGCCCAAGCGCGTCTTCGCGCACGGCTGGTGGACGGTCGAGGGCCAGAAGATGTCGAAATCGCTCGGCAACTTCATCGCGCCGCAGCATCTCGTCGACCAGTACGGCATCGATGCGGTGCGCTATTTCATGCTGCGCGAGCTTCCGTTCGGATCCGACGGCGATTTTTCGCACCGCGCCGTGGTCGGCCGCATCAACGGCGATCTCGCCAACGATTTCGGCAATCTGGCGCAGCGCGTGCTGAGCTTCATCAACAAGAATTGCGACGGGAAAATTCCCACACCCGGAAATTTCATCGATCACGATGGGTCTCTTCTAAATATGAGAGCCGGTCTTCTGCCATCGGTCCGACAGTGCATCGACACACAAGAGTTGAACCACGCATTGGAGTTCATTTGGACGGTTGTTGCCGAAGCGAATCGCTACGTAGACTCACAAGCGCCGTGGGCACTGAAGAAAAGTGATCCGCCCCGTATGGACACGGTTCTGTATGTTTTGGCGGAAACCATCCGCCACCTGGCGACCCTGGCGCAGCCCTTCGTGCCGCAGGCGGCGGCGAAGCTGCTCGACCAGCTCGCCGTGCCCGACGATTTCGAACATCGCTGCTTCAAGGCGCTCGCAGCGCATCCGCTCAAGCCCGGCACACAATTGCCGAAGCCCGTCGGCGTGTTTCCGCGCTACGTCGAGACGGTGGCGTCATGAGGCGCGCGCTCGTCCTCGCCGCGCTGCTCGCGCTGGTGACGCCGGCGCGCGCCGACGGCCTCGCCGATCTGAGCGCGGCGACGCAGGCGGCGCAGCGACAGGACTGGGGCAGGGCCATCCGCCTCGACACGCGCGCGCTCACCGACCGGACGCTGTCGCCGCAGGACCGCGCCACCGCCTACAACGCCCGCGGCAGCGCGTATTATCGCAACAAGCAGTACGACCGCGCGCTGGCGGATTATAGCGCGGCGATCAAGCTCAGCCCGCAATGCGGCACCTGCTACAACAACCGCGGCATGGCGCGCAACGAGAAGAGCGACTACGACGGCGCAATCGCCGATTTCACCGCCGCGCTCAAATACGAGCCCAAGTCGTGGGAAGTTTATCTCAACCGCGGCATCGCCTGGTACCACAAGAACGACAACGACCGCGCGATCGGCGATTACACCACGGCGATCAAGCTCAAACCCGATTGCGGACCGTGCTTCCACGATCGCGGCATGGCCTGGCAGGACAAGGGCGACATGGCCAAGGCCAATGACGACCTCAACACAGCGGATCAGTTTGCGCATTAACGCGCCGGACGCGATGGCGCCGGCTCGCGTCACACGGCGAAACATGTCATGATACGCGCATGAACCGGCGTCTGACCCTATGGGAGCGCCGTCGCGACGAGTGCGACGACGAAGCGCGGTTTACCACCAGCCTCGCGGGCCTGGCCGCCACCTTGCTGATCGGCGTGATCGGGCTCTACGTCATGGAAGGCTTGGCCCAGACCACGAAACTCGAGGATTGCCTGCTGCAAGGCCGGCTCAACTGCGAGCGGATCGATACCAGCACGCTCCCGAGTCCGGCGCTCCCTCAATAATTTTCCTGGCGATAATCAGGTTTTCCCTGATCGCCTGATCACTGAAATGCCACGACTCTAGACCGCCCGGATTGCGTCGGGAAAAGCCGCGCCGCGGCCGCTGAACGCGAGTGGGCTTTGTCCTTGGTGCCGACGCAAAGCGTCCGCGGTCAAGCGACAAAGGGGGACGCATGGCGATTACCGGTCGAGTTCAAGCGCACGACGAACGCAAACCCGTCGTGAGCGCATCACCGCGCGAACATGGTCTCAATGGCGACGAGCCGAGCGCTCGCGAGACTGTCGATCTGCAGCAACTGCTGCACGGGCTCCAGGCGATGCGCGTCGGCGATTTCTCCGTGCGCTTGCCGCGCGATCAGGTCGGCCTGGGCGGCAAGATCGCAGACACCTTCAACGACATCGCTGCCGCCAATCAGCGCATGGCGCAGCAGCTCGAGCAGGTCGGCCACACGGTCGGCCGCGAGGGCCGCACCAAACAGCGCGTGAAATTCGGCCACACGCTCGGCGCCTGGGGCGAGATGGAAGCCTCGCTCAACGGGCTGGTCGACGATCTGTTGTGGCCGACCATGGCGGTGACCCGCGCCATCGCCGCGGTCGCGCGCGGCGACCTGCTCGAGACCGTGCAGCTCGAGGTCGACGGTCGGCCGCTCAAGGGCGAGTTCCTGCGGCTGGCCAACATCGTCAATACGATGATCAAGCAGCTCAGCGTGTTCACGTCCGAAGTGACGCGCGTCGCGCGCGAGGTCGGCACCGACGGCAAGCTCGGCGGCCAGGCGCAGGTCCGCGAAGTGACCGGCGTGTGGAAGGACCTGACCGAGAGCGTCAACTCGATGGCCTCGAACTTGACGGCGCAGGTGCGCAACATCGCCGAGGTGACCATTGCGGTCGCCAACGGCGACCTGTCGAAGAAGATCACCGTCGATGTGCGTGGCGAGATCCTGCAGCTGAAAGAGGCCATCAACACCATGGTCGATCAGCTGCGTTCGTTTGCCGCCGAGGTGACACGCGTTGCGCGCGAGGTCGGCACCGACGGCAAGCTCGGCGGTCAGGCGGTAGTGCCGGGGGTCGCCGGCACGTGGAAGGACCTGACGGATTCGGTCAACGCCATGTGCGGCAACTTGACCGACCAAGTGCGCAACATCGCCGAGGTGACCACCGCCGTGGCGCGCGGCGACCTGTCGCGCAAGATCACCGTGGACGTCAAAGGCGAGATTCTCGAGCTCAAGGACACCATCAACACGATGGTCGACCAGCTCAACGGTTTCGCCGGCGAGGTGACGCGCGTTGCGCGCGAGGTCGGCACCGACGGCAAGCTCGGCGGCCAGGCGATGGTGCCCGGCGTCGCCGGCACCTGGAAGGACCTGACCGAGAGCGTCAACTCGATGGCCTCGAACCTGACCGGCCAGGTGCGCAACATCGCCGAGGTGTCGACCGCCATCGCCAACGGCGACCTGTCGAAGAAGATCACCGTCGACGTGCGCGGCGAGATCCTTCAATTGAAGGAAACGCTGAACACGATGGTCGATCAGCTCAATCGCTTCGCCGGCGAGGTGACGCGCGTCGCGCGCGAGGTCGGCACCGAAGGACGGCTCGGCGGCCAGGCCCAGGTGCCGGGCGTCGCCGGCACCTGGAAGGATTTGACCGACACCGTCAACGTCATGGCCGCCAATCTGACGGAGCAGGTGCGCGGCATCGTCAAAGTGGTGACCGCGGTCGCCAACGGCGATCTGGTACAGAACCTGACCGTCAAGTCGAAGGGTGAAGTCGCCGCGTTGGCCGATACCATCAATAGCATGACCCTGACGCTCGCCACCTTCGCCGATCAGGTGACCACCGTGGCGCGCGAGGTTGGCGTCGAAGGCCGCCTCGGCGGCCAGGCCAACGTGCCGGGCGCCGCCGGTACGTGGAAGGATCTGACCGGCAACGTCAACCTCCTGGCAGCGAATCTCACGACCCAGGTGCGCAACATCGCCGAGGTCGCGACCGCGGTGACTAAGGGCGACCTGACGCGCTCGATTCAGGTCGACGCGCGCGGCGAAGTGGCCGAGCTCAAGGACAACATCAACACGATGATCGATAATCTGCGCCTCACCACCGAGCGCAATACCGAGCAGGACTGGCTCAAGACCAACCTGGCGCGCTTCACCAACATGCTGCAGGGCCAGCGCGACCTGGCGGCGGTCGGCCGCATGCTGCTGTCCGAACTGGCGCCGCTGGTCGACGCGCAAAACGGCGTCATCTACTTGGTGGCTGGTGGCGACGGCCGCGAGCCAGGCCTAATGCTGCTGTCGGCCTTCGCCGATGGCGGGCCGAGCGGGCACGCCGAGCGGCTGCATCTGGGCGAGGGTCTTATCGGCCAGTGCGCGGCCGACGCGCGCCGCAAGCTGATCACCGATCTGCCGGCCAATGTGGTGCCGATCGGCGCCGGCGTGCTGACGATGCTGCCCAAGAACATCATCGTCCTGCCGGTGCTGTTCGAAGGCCAGGTCAAGGCGGTGATCGAGCTGTCCTCGGTCGGTTCGTTCACCGAGCTGCAGATCTCGTTCCTCGAGCAGCTCACCGCCAATATCGGCATCGTCCTCAACAGCATCGAGGCGAGCATGCGGACGGAGGGGCTGCTGAAGCAGTCGCAGCAGCTCGCCAACGAACTACAGACGCGCCAACGCGAGCTGCAACAGACCAACGAGCAGCTCGAGCTCAAGGCGCAGCAGCTCGCCGAACGCAACGTCGAAGTCGAGCGCAAGAACCAGGAAATCGAGCAGGCGCGGCGCGCCATCGAGGAGAAGGCGGCCGAGCTCGCGCTGACCTCGAAGTACAAGTCCGAGTTCCTGGCCAACATGTCGCACGAGCTCAGAACACCGCTGAACAGCATCCTGATCCTCGGCCAGCAGCTTGCCGAAAACGCCGATACCAACCTGTTGCCGAAGCAGGTCGAGTTCGCGCGCACCATCCACGCCGCCGGCACCGACCTCCTGAACCTGATCAGCAACATCCTCGACCTGTCGAAGATCGAGTCCGGCACGGTTTCGGTCGAGGCCGAAGAGGTGTTCCTCACCAACCTGCAGGACATGCTGACGCGCTCGTTCCGCCACGAGGCCGAGAACCGCCACCTGTCCTTCGACATCCAGATCGATCCGCACCTCGATCGCAGCATCATCACGGATTCCAAGCGCCTGCAGCAGGTGCTCAAGAACCTCCTGTCCAACGCGTTCAAATTCACCGAGCATGGCGGCGTGCGCCTGAGCGCTTCGCTGACCGCGGGCGGCTGGAGCGCCGACCATCCGATCCTCACCCACGCGCCGGCCGTCGTCGCCTTCGAGGTGTCCGACACCGGCATCGGTATCCCGCCCGAGAAGCAGAAGATCATCTTCGAGGCGTTTCAGCAGGCCGACGCCAGCACGAGCCGCAAATACGGCGGCACCGGCCTCGGCCTCGCGATCTGCCGCGAGCTAGCCAATCTGCTCGGCGGCGAGATCCAGCTACGCAGCACGCCCGGCCGCGGCAGCACGTTCACGCTCTATCTGCCGACCAAGTATGTCGGTCCGACGGTCGCGCCGCGCACCGCTTCGCCCGAAGCCGCCACCGCGATCGCGGCGCGGGCGATGGCGGCGACGCCCATGGTCGAGCATGCGGTCGAGACGATCCCCGACGACCGTCAGGCAATCGAGGCGGGCGACGCCGTGCTGCTGATCGTGGAGGATGACCCGCATTATGCCCGCATCATGCTGGACCTGGCGCACGATCAAGGCTTCAAGGTGCTGGCCGCGTTGCGCGGCGCGGATGCGCTCGCGCTCGCCGCCGAATACCGGCCGACGGCGATCTCGCTCGATGTCTTCCTGCCCGACATGCTGGGCTGGAGCGTGCTGAGCCAGCTCAAGCAGAACCCGGAAACGCGTCACATTCCGGTCCAGATCGTCACGCTCGACGAGGATCGCCAACACGGGCTGGCGCGCGGTGCATTCGCCTACCTCAATAAGCCGACGACCGCCGAAGGTCTCGAACAAGCGTTGGCGCGGATCAAGGATTACGCGCAGGCGCGGCGCAAGACGCTGCTCGTGGTCGAGGACGATGCCAGCGAGCGCATGACCATCGCCGAGCTGCTGGGCCACGACGACATCGACATCGTACCGGTCGGGACCGGGGAGGGCGCACTGGCGATCCTTGCCGAGCGACCGGTCGACTGCGTCGTGCTCGACCTGCGCCTGCCCGACATGTCGGGCTTCGAGTTGCTGGAGAAATTCGGCGACAATCCGCGCCTGGCCGATCTGCCGGTCGTGGTCTTCACCGGCCGCGAGCTGTCGCCCGACGAGGACGCCCGGCTCCACACCATGGCGCGCAGCGTCGTGGTCAAGGGCGTCGAGTCGCCGGAGCGGCTCCTCGACGAAACGGCGCTGTTCCTGCACCGCGTGGTTTCGGATCTGCCCGCCGAAAAGCAACGAATGCTCGAACGGCTGCACAACTCGGACGACGACCTCGTCGGCAAGACGGCGCTGCTGGTCGACGACGACGCCCGCAACATCTTCGCACTGAGCAGCGCGCTGGAACGGCGCGGCATGCATGTTCTGGCCGCCACCACGGGCAACGAGGCGATCGCGCTGCTCGAGGCAACGCCGGAAGTCGCGATCGTGCTGATGGACATCATGATGCCGGAAATGGACGGCTATCAGACGATCGAAGTCATCCGCACCAAGCCGCAGTCCCATCGCCTGCCGATCATCGCCTTGACGGCCAAGGCAATGAAAGGCGACCGCGAAAAATGCCTGGAGGCCGGCGCCTCCGATTATCTGGCCAAGCCAGTCAATACCGAGCAATTGTTGTCGGCGCTGCGCATGTGGCTGCATCGCTGATCCGGCGGAAAAGATGGGAAACGAACCGGTCAACATCCTGCTAGTCGACGATCAGCCCGCGAAGCTGCTCAGCTACGAGACCATTCTCCACGACCTGAGCGAGAACCTGCTCAAGGCCACGTCGGCGACCGAGGCGCTGCAGTACCTGCTCAAGCAGGACGTCGCCGTCATCCTTATCGATGTCTGCATGCCCGATTTGGACGGGTTCGAGCTCGCAGCCATGATCCGCGGCCATCCGCGCTTCCAGGCGACCGCGATCATCTTCATCTCGGCGATCGCAATGACCGATCTCGACCGCATCAAGGGCTACGAATACGGCGCCGTCGATTACGTTCCGGTCCCCGTGGTGCCGGAACTGCTGCGCGCCAAGGTCAGCGTTTTCGTCGATCTCTATCGCAAGACGCGACAGCTTGAAGTGCTCAACGCCGAACTCGAGCGGCGGGTCGCGGCGCGCACGGCGGAGCTGGAGCTGACCAACGCCGAGCTCGAGCGGCGGGTCGAGCAGCGAACGCGCGAGCGCGAAATGGCGATCGCGCAAGTGCACGAAATGCAGAAGCTGGAAAGCCTCGGCCAGCTCACCGGCGGCCTTGCGCACGACTTCAACAATTTGCTGATGGCGATCCTGGGCAATCTCGACGTGCTTGCGAAAACTCTGCCGGCCGACACGGATCTGTCGCGCTTCGTCGATGGCGCCCTCCAGGCGGCCGAGCGCGGCGCCAATCTCACGCGCCGCATGCTCGCCTTCGCGCGCCGTCAGGAATTGCGGCCCGAAGCCTTGGACGTGCCGCATGTGGTCGATAGCATGGCCGACATGCTGAAGCGCTCGCTCGGCCCGACCATCGAAATCAGGATGGACTTCGCGGAATTCCTGCCGTCGATCCGCGTCGACCCGAACCAGTTCGAGCTGGCGCTGCTCAATCTGTCGCTCAACGCGCGCGATGCGATGCCGCAGGGCGGTCAGCTCACCATCGCGGCGCGGCGCGAGACGGTCAGAGCCGGCGACGTGCAAAATCTGGGCAGCGGCGAGTACGTCCGCGTCGCCGTGAAGGACACCGGCGTCGGCATGGACGAGGCGACGCAGGCGCGCGCGCCCGAACCGTTCTTCACCACCAAGGAAGTGGGCAAGGGCACCGGCCTCGGGCTTTCCACGGTATACGGCCTCGCGGCCCAGTCGGGTGGCGTCGCTCGTATCGCGAGCCAACTGGGCCGCGGCACGACCGTCGAGCTCTGGCTGCCGGTCGCCACCGGTATCGCGGCGGCGGAAACGGCGCCAACAAGGCCGGGAACCGCGGCGACCGAAAGGCTGCGCCCGATCGCGCCGCGCGTGTGCCATATCCTGGTAGTCGACGACGATTCACTGGTGGCGGAAAGCACGGTGTCCATGCTCGAGCATCTCGGCCATCGTGCCATCGTCACGTCCTCCGGCGCCGTCGCGCTCGAGGCGCTCCGCACGGAGCCGCAAATCGACCTCGTCATCACCGATCAGGTCATGCCAGGCATGACCGGCATCGAGCTGGCGCGCCGCATGCGCCTGATCCGGCCGGAGCTGCCCATCATCCTGGCGACCGGCTATTCCGATCTCGCGCAGCGCCGGACCGAGCCCGGCATCGCCACGCTCGACAAACCGTATCATCTCGAGAAGCTCGCGGCGATGATTGCGCGGGCGATGGCGCGCGACGGAGCCGCTTTGCGCGCTTGACGGACCGCGGATTGCAGGTTTTCTTTCCGCGATGCTCGTGGACAGCCACTGCCACCTCGATTTCGTGCCGACGGAGGAGCGCGCCGGCGTGATCGCGCGCGCGCGCCGCGCCGGCGTGACGACGCTGCTCACCATCTCGACCAAGCTCAGCGAGTTCCCGGCGGTACGCGCGATCGCCGAGAGCGATCCGGACATCTGGTGCTCGGTGGGCATCCATCCGCACGAGGCCGCGGCGGAGGAGGGGGGCGACGCCGACAGGCTGACGGCGCTCGCCCGCCATCACAAGGTGGTCGGCATCGGCGAGAGCGGGCTCGATTTCCACTACGACCACAGCCCGCGCGCGGAGCAGGTGGCGGCGTTTCGCCGGCACGCGCGCGCAGCGCGCACCGCTGCCATGCCGCTGATCGTGCATTCGCGCAACGCCGACCCGGAGACGGTTGCGGTGCTCGAAGAGGAGGGCGTGTCCGCCGGCGTCATCCACTGCTTCTCGACCGGGAATCTGCTTGCCGAGCGGGCGCTCGGGCTCGGGCTTTATATCTCGCTTTCGGGGATCGTCACCTTCAAGAACGCCGACGCGCTGCGCGGCATCGTGCGCGACCTGCCGCTTGACCGGCTGCTGGTCGAGACCGACGCGCCCTATCTCGCGCCGGTGCCGCTGCGCGGCAAGCCCAACGAGCCGGCATTCATCGTCCATACCGCCAATTTCATCGCCGCGCTCAAGGGCGTCGCACCGGACGAATTCGCGCGGCGTACGACGGAGAATTTCTTCCGCCTGTTCGCCAAGGCTAAGCGGCCCGGCGCCGAGCGGCAAAAACCTAGCGGATCCGACGCGCCATGAAGGTGACGATGCTCGGCTGCGGCCCGTCCTGGGGCGTGCCGTGGATCGGCGGCGATTGGGGCGCCTGTGATCCGACCAACCCGAAGAACCGCCGCCGACGGGTCTCCATCCTGGTCGAAGAGCGCGGCAAGACCATCCTGATCGACACGTCGCCCGACCTGCGCGAGCAGCTGCTCGACGCCGGCGTACGGCGGATCGACGCCGTGCTCTTCACCCATGCGCACGCCGATCATCTGCACGGCATCGACGACCTGCGCGGGGTCAATCACGTGATGAAGGCGCCGGTCCCGATCTACGGAACGCGCGAGACGCTGGCCGATATCGAGCGCCGTTTCGGTTATGTCTTCACGCCGCTCAAGCCTGGGGCCGAAGGCCGTTACTACAAACCGGTGCTCGAGCGGCATGCGATCGACGGGCCGTTCGAGGCCGCCGGCATTGCCGTGACACCGTTCGTCCAGGAGCATGGGTTCTCCAAGACCTTGGGCTTCCGCTTCGGCGGGTTCGCGTATTCGACCGACGTCATCGCGCTCGACGCGGCCGCATTCCGGGCGCTCGCCGGCATCGATACGTGGGTGGTCGATTGCATCCGCCGAGCACCGCACGTGACGCACAGCCATGTCGACCGGACGCTTGAATGGATCGCCCGGGTGAGGCCCCGGCGCGCGGTGCTGACGCACATGGACGAGTCGCTGGACTACGAAACGCTGCGCCGCGCGTTGCCTGATGGCGTCGAGCCCGGCTATGACGGGATGGTGATCGAGCTGTGACGCAATCCAGAGCTAAGCCGTTGGCCTGAAAACGAAACTTTTATTTCCCATAATATACATTATGCGATATGTCTCTTTCAGGGCTCCAACAACTCTCAGAATTTCGAGCGAACCGTGGCTTGCCCGCCTTCGACTCCCGACTGCACATCGCCAGCCGCCCCGGCCGCGGCGCCCGCTAGAATGCCACCAACAACCGGAGCGTTTCTCACATGGTCGCGAAGAAACCCGGCCAGCCAGCCCGCCGTCCACGCCGCCGGCGCACGCACGTCCAGGCACCGATCGATCGGCTGCTTGCGGTCATGGCGCGGCTGCGCGATCCCGCGCGTGGCTGCCCATGGGACCGCGAACAGACCTTCGCCACCATCGCCCCTTACACCATCGAGGAAGCTTACGAAGTCGCCGAAGCCGCCGAACGCGGCGGCATTTCCGCCCTCAAGGAGGAGCTCGGCGACCTGCTGCTCCAAGTCGCATTCCACGCCCGCATGGCGGAGGAAGCCGGTGAATTCGACTTCGACGACGTTGCCGCCGGAATTGCCGACAAGATGGTGCGCCGCCATCCACACGTCTTCGGCAGCGCGCGGATCGATTCGGCAGCCGCCCAGACGACAGCCTGGGAGGACCAGAAAGCACATGAGCGCCGCGCCAAGTCTGCCAGCCAGCGCTCGTCCAGCGCGCTCGATGGCGTCGGCACTGCCCTGCCGGCGCTGACGCGCGCCACCAAACTCCAGCGCCGCGCCGCCCGCGTCGGATTCGACTGGCCCGCCGTGGCGCCGATCTACGACAAGATCGTCGAGGAGATTGCGGAACTTAAAGCAGAATCAGCCGACCAAGAGCGCAGCGAAGATGAGCTCGGCGACCTGTTATTCGCGGTCGTCAATCTGGCGCGGCGACTCGCAATCGACCCGGAACAGGCCCTGCGCCGGGCCTGTCGCAAATTCGAACAGCGCTTTCGCCGAATCGAAGAGCGTCTCGCCGCGCGCGGCATTGAACCTGCCGACGCCGGCCTCGCTGCGCTCGAGGTGGAATGGCAAGCCGCCAAGGCCGAGGAGCGTTAGGAGCGCCGCGCCAGGGTCGGCCGTTCTGTCCCAGACGATACGAGAAAATCATTTAATATTGGTGGTCTATCGTGGATTCCTGTGGCTTATGCGCGCGATGTGTTGCGGGCCGGAATCGCCGCGTTAGGCTTCCATCAGCAGATTGATCAGGCTCGACGTATCCCAACGGCCGCCGCCGCGCTCCTGAATACGCTGGTAGAATTGATCGACCAGCGCCGTCACCGGCAGCGCCGATTTGTTGCGCCGCGCCTCGCCGAGACAGATGGCGAGATCCTTGCGCATCCAGTCCACCGCGAAGCCGAAATCGAACTTGCCGTCGAGCATCGTCAGGGCGCGGTTGTCCATCTGCCACGACTGCGCCGCGCCCTTGGAGATGGTCTCGACCACCTTCTTGCCGTCGAGCCCGGCCCGCATCGCGAAGTTGAGCCCTTCGGCCAAGCCCTGGATGAGGCCGGCCAGCATGATCTGGTTGACCATCTTGGTGAGTTGGCCGCTGCCCGCCGGCCCCATCAGCGTCACGGCGCGGCCGTAATGCGCCATGACCGGTTGGGCGCTGGCGAAAACGGCCTCGTCGCCGCCGACCATGACGGTGAGCTTGCCGTTTTGCGCGCCCGCCTGCCCGCCCGAGACCGGCGCGTCGAGGAAGCCGATGCCGCGTTCCCTCGCCAGCTTGTAGAGCTCGCGCGCGACCTCAGCCGACGCCGTGGTGTGGTCGACGAAGATGGCGCCGCGTTTCATCCCGGCGAAGGCGCCCTGCGGCCCCGTGACGACCGCGCGCAGGTCGTCGTCGTTGCCGACGCAGGCGAAGACCATCTCGGCGTCGGCAGCGGCCTCGGCCGGAGTTGGCCGCAGCGCGCCGCCGTATTCCTTGACCCAGCCCTCGGCCCGCGACGTGGTCCGGTTGTAGACCGTCATCAGGTGGCCGTTCTTGGCGAGATGACCCGCCATCGGATAGCCCATCACCCCCAACCCAAGGAATGCCACTTTCATTGTCGCCTCCGTGTGTCATCGCCCGCATGCCGCGCGTGGAACCGGCCGAGCTCGGCCGGACTCAACCGCACTTCGAGATGCGCCTCGCGTTCGTCGTCCTCGCGCCTCACCACCGTGCCGTGGCGATAGAGCCACGCAAGCGCCGCGCCGTCCGCCAGATTGACGTCGAGCCGGACCGGCATGCGGCCGTCGAGTCGCTCGTCGAGCAGCGCCAGAAGCCGATCGCAGCCTTGCCCGGTCAGCGCCGAGACCGGCACTGCCGCCTCGTTGCGCCGGGTCTGGTTCAAGAGCGCGTTGCGCTCGGCCGTCGGCAACAGGTCAATCTTGTTGAGTGCCTCGATCAGCCCCGCCTCGACCCGTTCGCCGAGCCCCATTTCGCCCAGGACGCGATGCACGTCGTCGCGCTGCGCCGTGCTGTCCGGATGATGGACGTCGCGCACGTGGACGACGAGATCAGCCTCGCTCACCTCCTCAAGAGTCGCGCGAAAGGCTGCCACCAGCGTCGTCGGCAGCTCGGAGACGAAACCCACTGTATCGGACAGGATTGCCGGATCGCCCGACGGCAGATCGAGGCGGCGCATGGTCGGATCGAGCGTCTCGAACAGCCGGTCGGCGGACGAGACCTCGGCCCGCGTCAGGCGGTTGAACAGCGTCGATTTGCCGGCATTGGTGTAGCCGACCAGGGCCACCACCGGATAGGGCACGCGCCGCCGCGCGCTGCGGTGGATCTGGCGCGTGCGCTTGACGCCTTCCAACTCCTTCTTGAGCACGGCGATGCGGTCGGTGATCAGACGGCGGTCGATCTCGAGCTGGCTCTCGCCCGGGCCGCCGAGGAAGCCGAAGCCGCCGCGCTGGCGTTCGAGGTGGGTCCATGACCGCACCAGCCGCGAACGCTGATAGGTCAGCGCCGCAAGCTCGACCTGGAGCCGGCCTTCGCGGGTTCGGGCGCGCTCGCCGAAGATCTCCAGGATCAATCCGGTGCGGTCGATCACCTTGCACGTCCAGGTGCGCTCCAGATTGCGCTGCTGCACCGGCGTGACCGGGGCGTCGATGACGACGACGTCGATCGCGTTCTCGGCGATCACGCGGCCGAAGGCCTCGATCGCGCCCTTGCCCAGCAGCGTCGCCGGACTCCAGGCTGCCACGCGCGCGACTTCAGCGGCGACCACGTCGAGCAGGATCGCCTGCGCCAAGCCGACCGCCTCGTCGAGCCGGGCATCGGGCGTACGACCGCCGGCGCGGGCCGGTGCGCCATCGCGCCGCGTGTGGCCGTGCCGCAGCACCGGATGGATCACCAGACAGCGGCCGACCGAATTTCGACGCGCGATTTCCGACGCCATACCCCGCGTCAGGCTTCTTCTGCCTCTTTGCCCGGCTCGAACAGCTGAATCGGCTGCGCCGGCATCACGGTCGAGATCGCGTGCTTGTAGACGAGCTGCGAATGAGCGTCGCGGCGTAGCAGCACGCAGAAATTGTCGAACCAGGTAATGATACCCTGCAGCTTGACGCCGTTGACCAGGAACACCGTCACCGGCGTCTTGTTCTTGCGCACATTGTTGAGAAAGACGTCTTGGACATTTTGCGATTTTTCCGACGACATGGGGATTCCCCTTCTTTCATTTCTGTCGGAGCCGATTGGCGGCATTCGCCGCGTACCTCGTAAAGCCGGGCGGCCGTTCGTGCTCGGCCCATTGATAACAGACCGCAGCCGGGATGGGAATTCACATGGCGCCGAGATGCCTCACGAAGGCGTCACAACCGGGAAAGCGCAGATCGGGCGGGAACTTAGCCAGCTCGGCCGGGGGCGAATGCGGCTTGCCCAGCAGCACGCCGGTCAAGCCGGCCCGGTGCGCGCTCTCCATGTCGAGCGCGGTGTCGCCGACATACCAGACGCTGCGGCCGGGCACGATGCCGCTGCCGTCGAGCGCAAAGGCAAAGCAGGCGGGATCGGGCTTGTCGGCGCGCGCATCGCCGGCGCCGACCAGGCGGCGGAAATACCCGTCCCAGCCGATATGCGCGGCCTCGGTCCTGAGCGAGGCGCCGGTCTTGTTGCTCACTACGGCGAGGTAGTAGCCGGCGTCGTGGAGCGTCGCCAGCATCGTTGCGGCGCCGGGCAGCGCCGCGAGCCGCTCGAGGTGGATGGCGGCGTAGCTTTCGAGATAGATCCCGCGCGCCTCTTCCCAGCGTGCGCCGAACAGCGCCGGAAAGCTGTGCCGGAGGCTGCGCGCGACCCGCGATTTGGTCTCTGCGAGCGTCCACGGCTGGTGGCCCATCCGCCTGAGCGTCGCGACCAGCGCCTCGTGGATGGTCTCCCAGGTGTCGACGAGGGTGTTGTCCCAGTCGAAGATGATCGCGCGCGGCCTTTCGGTCACCGCACGACGCCCTTGAGCGCGAAATCGGAATAGAGAGCGCGCAGCCGGCGGACGATCTCGCCTGGCCTCCCCTCGCCCACCGTCGCCTCGTCGATGCGGACGATCGGCACGACGAAATTCGTCGTGCTGGTAAGGAACGCCTCGCCCGCCGCCTTCGCCTCGGCGACGCTGAACGGCCGCTCGACCAGGACGAGGCCGGCCTCGTGCGCCACCTGCAGCACGCCGAGCCGCGTCACGCCGTTGAGGATTCCATGGTCGGCCGGGTGCGTCACGATCTCGTTCTTGGCCGTGACGATCCAGGCGTTGCTCGAGGTGCCTTCGGTGACATTGCCGTCGTGATCGACCTGCCACGCCTCATAGGCGCCGGCTTCCTTGGCGCGCTGCTTGCCGAGCGCGTTGGGCAGCAGCGCAACCGACTTGATGTCGGGCCGCGCCCAGCGGATGTCGGGCACGGTGATGACGGTGGCGCCGCGCTCAAGAATCTTCGGATCGAGCGGACGCTGCGCGCGCGCCGTCATAATCAGGCTGGGCCGTACGCCTGGCGGAAACGGGAAATCGCGCGGTGCCGCGCCGCGCGTAATCTGGATGTAGAGGATGCCATCGACGACGCGATTGCGCCGCACGGTTTCGCGCATCACCGCCTTCAACGCCGCGTCCGACATCGGCGGCGCGATCGTGAGTTCGCCGAGCGAGCGGTGAAGGCGCTTCAAGTGCGGTGCTTCGTCGACGAAGCCGCCGCTCCGCACGGCGATGACCTCGTAGACGCCGTCGGCGAACTGGAAGCCGCGGTCTTCGATATGAACGCAGGCCTGGCGGTGCGGAAGATAGCGGCCGTTGACGTAGGCGATGCGCGACATGGCGATGGTCTGGAGGCGATCAGGCGTCGAGCTTGTGCACACGCTCGCCGTTGCCGCTGCCGTTGCCGCCGACGCCGAGCGACTTGAGCTTTCGGTGAAGGGCCGAGCGCTCCATGCCGACGAACGCGGCGGTGCGTGAAATGTTGCCGCCAAAGCGGGTGATCTGGGCCATGAGATACTCGCGCTCGAACATTTCGCGCGCGTCGCGCAGCGGCAGGCCCATCAGCTCGCCGCCTTTGTCCCATTTGACCACCGCCGGCGCGACCGTGGTGATCTCCGGCGGCAGGTTCTCGGCGCGGATGGTCTCGCGCCCGTCGCCCGGCATCATGATCAGCACCCAGTCGATCGCATTGCGCAGCTGGCGCACGTTGCCCGGCCACTCGTAGGCCTGGAGCGCCGCCATTGCGTCCTCGCCGAAGGTCCGCGGCGGCATGCGCGCCGCCTCGGCCGCGCGAGCCATGAGGTGCCGCACCAGATCGGGGATGTCCTCGGCGCGCTCGCGCAGCGGCGGCACGATCAGCGGCACCACGGCGAGGCGGTAATAGAGGTCCTCGCGGAAGCGCCCGGCGACGATCTCGTCCGGCAGGTCGCGGTTGGTCGACGCGATGACGCGCACGTCGACTTTGACCCGGCCGCCGCCGACGCGCTCGAAGGTCTGCTCCTGCAGGGCGCGGACGATTTTGCCCTGGGTTTCCAGCGGCATGTCGCCGACCTCGTCGAGAAACAGCGTGCCGCCGTGCGCCTCTTCGAAGGTGCCGATCTTGCGCGGGCTGCCGTCGCCGTCGGCGCCCGGCTCGGCGCCGAACAGCTCGATTTCGAGCCGCTCCGGCCGCATCGTCGCGCAGCTCAACGTCACGAACGGCCCGCGGGCACGCTTGGAGCGGGCATGCAACAACCGCGCCACCACTTCCTTGCCGGTGCCGGGCGCGCCCGAGATCAGCACGCGGCTGTTGGTGATGGCGACGCGTTCGATCTGCTGCCGCAGCTGCGACAGGACATGCGAACGCCCGACCAGCTCCTCGTCGGCACCGGCGCGCTGCTTTAATTCCTCGTTCTCGCGCCGCAGCCGATTGGCCTCGATCGCACGGTCGATGATGTGCAGCAGCCGGTCGGCCTTGAACGGCTTCTCGATGAAGTCGTAAGCGCCGATCTTGATCGCGGCGACGGCGGTCTCGATCGTCCCGTGCCCGGAAATCATCACCACGGGCAGGTTCGACCACTCGCGCCGCACCACCTTCAGGATCTCGATACCATCGAGCTCGCTGCCCTGGAGCCAGATGTCGAGCACCACCAGCGTCGGCCGCCGAGCGCGGATCGACGCCAGGGCCTCGGCGCTGGTCGCCGCCTCGCGCGTCTCATAGCCCTCGTCGTTGAGGATGCCGCAGATCAGCGACCGGATATCCACCTCGTCGTCGACGACCAGAATGTCATGCGCCATGGGTGCCCTCCCGCCTGACTCCCTCGGTCTCGCCCGCATCGGCAAGCCGCGCCTCGCCGCGCACGAACAGCAGCGTCACGCGCGCGCCGCCCTCGGCGCGATCCTCGAGCCGCAGCTCGCCGCCGTGGTCTTCCATGATCTTCCTGACGATGGCGAGCCCGAGGCCGGTGCCGCCGGCCCGCGTCGTGACATAGGGCTCGGTCAGCCGGTCGCGCTCCTGGTGCGGCAGGCCGACGCCGTTATCCTCGACCGCAACGGTGACGCGGCCGTTCGCATCCGTCATGCGCACGCGCACCTGGCCCGGCGGCGCGTCGGCGCCGCGCGCCTGGATCGCTTCGGCCGCGTTCTTCAGGATGTTGACCAGAGCCTGGCTGACCTGGCGACCGTCGCAAAACAGGCGCACCGGCTGCGGCGGCAGCTCGAGGTCGAAGCGGATATCGGGGTTCGCGGTGCGCTGCAGGAACGCCGCGCGGCGCACGATCTCGGTCAGGTCCTCGTCCTTCAGCACCGGCGCCGGCATCCGCGCAAACGACGAGAATTCGTCGACCATGCGCCCGATGTCGCCGACGTGGCGAATGATGGTGTCGGTGCAGATCGCGAAGGTGTCCGGATCGCTGCGAATCTCGGCGGCGTATTTGCGCTTCAGCCGCTCGGCCGAAAGCTGGATCGGCGTCAGCGGATTCTTGATCTCGTGGGCTATCCGGCGCGCCACGTCCGACCACGCGGCTTTGCGCTGCGCCGAGATCAGGCTGGTGACATCGTCGAAGGTTACGACGTAGCCCTTGACCTCGCCGTCGATGCGCTCGGCGGCGATGCGCACCAGCAGCACCGCCATGTGGCCGTCGCGGGTGAGCTGGATCTGCGATTGCGCCAGCCGCTCCGGCCGCCGCCCCGCTTCGTCGAGCAGCCCGGCCATCTCCGGCACGGTGTCGGCAAGATCCTGGCCGATCATCTGGTCGAGATCGATGCCCAAGAGCACCGAAGCCGAGCGGTTCGGCAGATTGATGCGCGCATGCTGATCGAGGCCGATGACGCCGGCCGAGACGCCCGACAGCACCGCCTCGGTGAAGCGGCGGCGCTGGTCGAGCTGGCGATTGGCCTCGATGAGCTCGCTCTGCTGGCTTTCGAGCTGGTGCGTCATGCGATTGAAGGCGCGAAACAGCGAGCCGAACTCCTCGTCGCCCATGCCGATCGGCACGCGCGCGGTGAGATCGCCGCTGCGCACGCGCTCCGCCGCGACGATGAGCGAGCTCATCGGCCGCGCCAGGCGCTGGGCGAAGGTCAGGCCGACCCAGACCGCGCCGGTCAGCAGCAGGACGCCGACGGCGAAGAAGACCATCGTGAAAGCGATCTGGTATTCGGAGCGCTCGCCTTCGAGCTTCTCATACTGTGCCACTGCGCTCTGGGTCTGCGTCATATGGGCGAGCACGGTCGGATCGATGTAGCGGCCGACATAGAGGTACACGTCGCCGAACCGGCTGAGGCGCATCAGTGCGCGTACCCGGTCATCGTTGTCGCTGGTCAGCACCGCGACTTCGCCCGAGCGAGCCTGCTGCAGCGCCCATTGCGGGATCGGCTGCAATTCGAGCGAGAATGTCAGCGCGGTGCGCGCCAGGACGCGGCCGTTGCCATCGAACACGACCGCCTCGTTGAGCGAGCGCAACGCCGCCTGCGCATTGACCACCTGGTTGAGGCGCTCGGGATTGACGCTCAGCAGCGCCGCCTCGCGATTGAGGTCGTTCGCCATGCTGACGACGTCGGCGCGGATCGCCTGCTGGTGCTCGTGCAGATAGGCCTCGGCGACGACCAGCGATTCGTGGAGCGCGGTGCGGACGCGCTCGCTGAACCAGGCCTGCACGCCGAAGCTGAACAGCAGATAGGAGAAAACGGCGACGATGATGGTGGGGATCACGGCCACCAGGCTGAACAGGACGACGAGGCGGATGTGGAGGCGCGAGCCGGCCAAGCCCCGACGGCGCTCGGCCCAGACCTGGACCAGTCGCCAGGTCACCACCGCGACCAGCGGCAGGACGAGCACCAGATTGACCAGAAGAATGAGCTGATCAAGATGCGGCCGCGCGTCGAAGGGCGCGATGCCGCGCATCGCCGCGAACGTGGCGACGGCGGACAGGACCGCGGCAATCCCCAAGGCCACTGCCAGCTTGCGCGGCAGGCGCACGCGTCGCGCCCACAACACCATTTCGCGAGAAACGCTCATCCGCCCCGTTGGCCCACCCCGACTCCGCCAGCCAGCGTTGCATCCCGGCCACGGCGTTGCCTCAACGCCACACCGTAGCGAAGCCCTTAATAATGCGCCATAATTTTATGGAGCGTGGCGCTTGCCGCGGCCATTCGGGCCGCCGGGGCGCGATTCGCGTCACTTCACGCCGCGGCCGACGTCGATTTCGAGTTCGCGGATCTTCTTCCGCAGCGTGTTGCGGTTGAGGCCGAGGAGCTGGGCGGCCCGAAGCTGGTTACCGCGCGTCGCTCCCAGTGTGAGCTGGATCAGCGGCCGCTCGATCTCGCGCAGCACGCGGTCATAGAGCCCGGCCGGCGGCAGACTGCCCTTGTGGGCATTGAAATAATCGCGCAGGTGGCGCTCCGCGGCCATGCCCAGCCCTTCGTTCGAAGCCGCCGCGGAGGCGGCGCCGGCCGGTGCCGGCGTCGCCTCGGCGAGCTCGGCCTCGACCGCATCGAGACCGATGACCTCTTGCGAATAGAGCGCGGCGACGCGGCGGACGAGATTCTCGAGCTCGCGCACGTTGCCTGGCCAGCGATAGGATTTGAGCCGCTCCATCGCCGGCTGGTCGAGCGTCTTGAGCGGCAACCCCTCGCCGTGTGCGATCAGGAAAAAGTGCCGCACCAAGGCGGGAATGTCCTCGGTGCGCTCGCGCAGCGGCGGCAGCCGCAGCGGCACAACGTTGAGACGATAGAACAAATCCTCGCGGAACAGGCCCTGGCGGATCAGCTGGCGCAAATCGCGGTGCGTCGCGGCGATGATGCGCACGTCGGCGCGGATCGGCGTCCGGCCACCGACCGTGGTGTACTCACCCTGCTGCAGCACGCGCAGCAGCCTCGTCTGAGCTTCCAGCGGCATGTCGCCGATTTCGTCGAGAAACAGCGTGCCGCCCTGGGCCTGCTCGAAGCGGCCGACACCACGCGCCGTCGCGCCGGTGAACGAGCCCTTCTCGTGGCCGAACAGCTCGCTTTCGATCAGCTCGCGCGGAATCGCCGCCATGTTGATTGCGACGAAGGGGCCGTTGCGCCGCTTGCCGTAGTCGTGCAGCGCACGCGCCACCAGCTCCTTGCCCGTGCCGCTCTCGCCGGCGATCATCACCGTGAGGTCGGTGCCCATGAGGCGGGCGAGCACGCGGTAGATCTCCTGCATCGCCGGCGAGCGGCCGATCACCGGCAGCTGCTCGTCTTCCTCGCCGTTCGCCAGCATCGCCGGCGCGCCGGTGTACGGCGCCGTGAGCGCGCGCTCGACCAGGGCGACCAGTTCGCGCAGGTCGAACGGCTTCGGCAGGTATTCGAAGGCGCCGCGCTCGGTCGCCTTGACCGCGGTCAGCAGCGTGTTCTGTGCGCTCATCACGATGATGCGCAGCTCGGGCCGCAGCTTCTTGATGCGCGGCACCATGTCGAGGCCGTTGTCGTCCGGCATGACGACGTCGGTGATGACGAGGTCGCCTTCGCCATCCGAGACCCAGCGCCACAGCGTCGCCGCGTTGCTGGTGGTGCGCACGACGTGGCCGAGCCGCCCGAGCGCCTGGCTCAGCACGGTGCGGATGGCGCGGTCGTCGTCGGCGACCAGGATGGTCGAGGGATTGTTCATGGTCCGGCAGCCTTGCCCGGTCTTTCGCGCGATACCGGCAGATAGACGCGGAACACCGTGCGCCGCGGTTCGCTCTCGAATTCGATGACGCCGCCGTGATCGCCGATCACCTTGGCGACCAGCGCGAGGCCGAGGCCGTTGCCGTTGCGCTTGGTCGAGACGAAGGGATCGAAGAGATGCGGCCGCAGGTCGTCGGGAATACCGGCGCCGTTGTCGGTGACCGAGACCACCAGCGGCAGGTGCACGCGGCTCTCGGAGCCGGCGAACGCCAGGCGCACGCCCTGTTGGTACGCGGTCCTGAGCTCGATCTCCCCGCCTTGCTCCGGCACCGCCTCGGCCGCGTTCTTGACCAGGTTCATGAACACCTGGATCAGCAGATCGCGGTTGCCGTGCACGAACGGCAGCGACGGGTCGTAGACTTCGGTGATCTGAACGTGGCGCGCGAAGCCGGATTGCGCCGCCTTGCGCACGCGCTCCATCACCTCGTGGATGTTGATCGCCGAACGCTCGAGCGGCCCGCTGTCCGAGAACACGTCCATGCGGTCGACCAAGGCACAGATGCGGTCGGTCTCGTCGCAGATGAGCCGCGTCAGCTCGCGGTCGGCGGACGTCACGTTTGGCTCGAGGAGCTGCGCTGCGCCGCGGATACCGGAGAGCGGATTCTTCACCTCGTGCGCGAGCATCGACGCCATCGCGGTCACCGAGCGCGCGGCATTGCGGTGCGTGAGCTGCCGGTCGATCTTGTTGGCGATCGAGCGTTCCTGGAACGTCAGCAAGACGCGATCGCGCGTCTCCGACAGCGGCGCCGCCTGGATATCGACGAAGCGCATCGGCAGGCGCGGGGTCTCCAGCGTCACGCCGTATTCGGAGACGCTGTGGCCCGATTCGCGCACACTGGCGATCAAGGAGAACAGCGGACCGTCGTTCGGCAGCAGGTCGCGCAGCGCCGTGCCCATGAACGTCGGCGCACCCGACTCGAAAAGCTGTTCGGCGGCGGAATTGACGAAGCAGATCCGGTCGTTGATGTCGATCACCAGCAGCGATTCGGGCAGCGCGGCGAGGATCTGCGTCGGATCGGGCGGCGCAGTGTCGATTTTACGCGCGAGGCTGCGGAGCGCCATCTAGGCCGCCATCCGCGCCACGAGCGGCGCGAAGAAATCTTGGATCATGCCCTTGACCCTCGCCGGATCGGCGACCTGATTGGCGGCGGCGCGGAACTCGGCGGAACCTGGCAGGCCTTTCGAGTACCAGCCGAGATGTTTGCGCGCCATGCGCGTGCCCGGCTCGGCGCCGTAATGTGCGAGCATGTCGTCGTAATGGCCGAGCACGACGTCGCGCCGCTCGGCCAGCGGCGGATCCGGCAGACGCTCGCCGGTCCTGAGGAAATGGATCACCTGGCGCACGAACCACGGCCGGCCATAAGCGCCGCGGCCGATCATCAGACCATTGGCTTGGGACTGCGCGAGAGCTTCTCGCGCATCATCGAGCGTTGCGACGTCGCCGTTCGCGATCACCGGAATCCGCACCGCCTCCTTCACCGTGCGGATGAAATTCCAGTCGGCCTTGCCGTCGTAGAACTGGCAGCGGGTGCGGCCGTGCACCGTGATCATGCGGATGCCGCACTGCTCGGCGATGCGCGCGAGATCGGCAGCGTTGCGACTCCGGTCGTCCCAACCGGTGCGCATCTTGAGCGTCACCGGCAGATCGACCGCCTTCACCGTCGCCTCGAGGATGCGCGCGGCATGGCGCTCGTCGCGCATCAGCGCCGAGCCGGCATGGCCATTGACCACCTTCTTCACCGGGCAGCCGAAATTGATGTCGATGATGCGGGCGCCGCGATCGGCATTGAGCTTCGCCGCCTCGGCCATGATCTCCGGCTCGCAGCCGGCGAGCTGGACCGCCATCGGCTGTTCGAGCGATTCGCTTTGCACCATCGCCAGCGAGCGTCGCGTCTCGCGGATCATCGCCTCGCTGGCGATCATCTCCGACACCACGAGTCCCGCGCCGAAGCGCTTGACCAACCGCCGGAACGGCAGGTCGGTCACACCCGACATCGGCGCGAGAAACACCGGATCGGCGACGCGGACCGGCCCAATCTCAATCGGTTCCAGCATTTTGCTCATTTTATATGCAAATAACCAATTTGCGCAAGATTTGAGCATAGAATAACGCGGCCATTGTGCAATGCAATGAAAAACACGTCGTAGGGAATTTCAAGCGCGGTTTGCACTTAACCATGATGTCCGACAGGTTTCAGTCTTTGTTCCGCACAGCGACGGACCCTTAACCAGGCCAGGGTTCACGGCGGCTGGCCGGTTAGCGCTAAAATCCGCCGTCGGCAGCGTTGCGTTGATGACCGTCCGTTCTGGCCGGCCCATACTGGACCGGCGCTACGATCAAAAGGTCAACTGATAGCCGACGTAATACGAAAGCTCGTTGGTCGTGCTGACGTTCTGCACGC
Source organism: Alphaproteobacteria bacterium (assembly GCA_028871055.1). Taxonomy (GTDB): domain Bacteria; phylum Pseudomonadota; class Alphaproteobacteria; order ATCC43930; family CGMCC-115725; genus REEB95. The sequence goes on along the minus strand of JAGWON010000017.1, from coordinate 15,225 downwards.
CGCGACCGGCCGAGACCAGGATGTGATGGTGGTCGGTGATGTCGTAGACCCCGCCGAAATTGAATCCCGTCTGCTCGTTGCCGCCGACCACACTTGCCGTCTGGTGGAAGATTTCGCCGCCGAGCGCGAGCTGATCTCAATCAATTGGTACGACTGCCGAACGCCCAGCCTCGCCTTGGCAAGATCGCGGCTGTGGTCTAGGGTCGCGGCCGCCATGTCGTCCTGCATCGCCCTGGTGGTCGCGGCCGGTCGCGGCACGCGACTTGGTATCGCACTTCCCAAGCAATATCTGCCCGTCGCGGGAAAGCCGTTGTTGCGCCACTCGCTCGAGGCGCTCATGGCGCATCCGGCGGTCGCGCGCGTGCGCGTGGTCTACAACCCCGACGATGCGGCGGATTACGCCCGCGCCAGCACCGGACTCGACCTGCTGCCGCCGGTCGCCGGCGGCGCGGCGCGACAGGATTCGGTGCGCCTTGGCCTCGAAAGCCTGAGCGCACTGGCGCCCGAGCTGGTGCTGATCCACGACGGCGCGCGGCCCTTTGTCGACGCCGGCACCATCGACCGCGTGCTGGCGGCACTTGACGCGGCGCCGGCCGCGGTGCCCGCGATGAAGCTCGCCGACACCGTGAAGCGCGCCGACGGCGGCCGGGTGATCGAGACCGTCGACCGCGCGCAGCTCTGGCGGGCGCAGACGCCGCAAGGCTTCCGCTATGGCGACATCCTCGCCGCGCATCGCGCCGCCCAGGGCATGGACCTGCCCGACGACGCGGCGGTCGCCGAGCGTGCCGGCCTCGCCGTGCGCATGGTCGCCGGCAGCGAGGACAACATCAAGGTGACGACGGCGGAGGACCTGGCGCGCGCCGAGCGCCTGGCCGCCGCGCGACTCGGTGACGTGCGCACCGGCCTGGGCTTCGACGTTCATGCTTTCGGACCGGGCGATCACGTCTGGCTGTGCGGTATCAAGGTCGTGCACGGCCGCGGCTTGGTCGGGCACAGCGATGCCGATTGCGGCCTGCACGCGCTGACCGACGCGATCCTCGGCGCGCTCGGCGCCGGCGACATCGGCGTGCATTTTCCGCCGAGCGATCCGCAATGGCGCGGCGCGCCGTCGCACCGATTCCTGCGCCATGCCGCGGAGCTGGTCGCGCAAGCCGGCGGCCTCATCGCGCATGTCGACGTGACGCTGATCTGCGAGAGCCCGAAGATCGGCCCGCACCGGGCCGCGATGGTGGCGCGCATTGCCGAGATTCTCGGCCTCGACCCGAAGCGCGTCAGCATCAAGGCGACGACGACCGAGCGGCTCGGCTTTACCGGCCGCGGCGAAGGCATCGCGGCGCAGGCGGTGGCAACGCTGCGCCTGCCGCTCTGACGCGATGCCGCCGGCGAAGCTGCCCTTCTCGCATCCTGCGGTCTGGCTCTCGACCTGGTTCGGCTGCGGCCTAGCGCCCTTCGCGCGCGGCACGTTCGGCTCGCTCGCGGCATTGCCGCTCGCCGGGTTTAGCATGTGGCTCGGCGGCCCGCTGGCGCTGCAGATCGTCGCCGCCATCGTGCTGCTGATCGGCCTCAAGGCGACCGACGTCTACGCGCGCACCACCGGAATTGAGGACCCCGACGAGGCGGTGATCGACGAGGTCGCCGGCCAGTGCCTGACGCTGACCGTGGTGCCGCTCGCGCCCCTGCCCTATCTCGCGGGCTTCTTGCTGTTCCGCTTTTTCGACGTCGCCAAGCCGTTTCCGATCCGCCGGATCGAGCGGCTGCCCGGTGGCTATGGCATTATGCTCGACGATATCGCCGCCGCGGTCTACGCGATGATCGTCTATCGCATTGGGAGTCACTTGCTTGCCGCCTGACAGCCTGCGCGCGCTGGCCGAGACGGTATTGGCGCGCTGCCGCGCCCGCCATTGGCTGATCGGCGTCGCCGAGTCCTGCACCGGCGGAATGGTGACGGCGGCGCTCACCGACATTCCCGGCTCGTCCGATGTCGTCGATCGCGGCTTCGTCACCTATTCCGACCGCGCCAAGGCGGAACTCCTCGGCGTGCCAGTGCCGATCCTGGTCGAGCACGGCGCAGTCAGCGCCGAGACCGCCGGCGCCATGGCGCAAGGCATGCTGGCGAAGTCGAAGGTCGATCTGGCGGTGGCGGTCACCGGCATCGCCGGTCCGGGCGGCGGCAGCGCCGCGAAGCCCGTCGGGCTGGTCTGGTTCGGCGTGGCGTGGCGCGGCGCCGAGCCGCGCGTCGAGCGCCAAATCTTCGCCGGCGATCGCGCCGCCGTGCGCGCGGCGGCGACGCGGCGCGCGCTCGCGCTGCTCGCCGAGGCGGCCGAAGCCTAGCGCGTCAGGCCGGCTCCGGCGCGGTGACGACGACATCGACCAGCCGGTCGGTGCGCCGCGTCTTCTGCATCTCGTCGAGAGCGGCGCGGAAGATGCGCGCGATGCGCTCGTCGGCGACCGCAACGGTGAGCGCCTTGCCGTTGGTCGCAGTGCGGATGGTGGCCGGGCCCAGACGGTTGACCGCGAGCATGGTCAGCATCACCGGATCGATTTCCTCCCGCGCGTCGGCGGGGCCGAACTGTACGATGTCGAGCATGAAACCTCGGCGAACGGTTCGTGACTGAGCCTCTCTACGCGTCGAAGGCTGCGGGATTGTTGCAGCGGCATGACGGTTCGATGAAACCGCCACCATTTCTTGCGGCGCCACCGATTCGTTTGCGCAAGACCTCGCGCCGCGCGAGCTAGGCACCGATGGCGACCGATTCGCCCTGGCGCGTCAGGCGTGGCTTGCGCCCGATCTACAGCACCGCCACGGCCGCCGCGAGACAGAGTATGCCGGAGGCCATCACCGGCGGCCCATAGCTGCCCAAGGCGGCGCGCATCGCGCCGGCGACCAAGGCGATGGTCGCGGCGCCGAGCTGATGGCCGACGAAAATCCAACCGAAGACGACCGGCGCCGTCTGTTTGCCGAAGGCGTCGGTGGCGAGCCGAACCGTCGGCGGCACCGTCGCCAGCCAGTCGAGCCCGTAGAACATCGCGAAGATCGACAGCGTGTAGGCGTTGAAGCCGGAGAACGGCAGGAAGATGAGCGACAGGCCGCGCAACCCGTAATACCAGGACAGCAGCACGCGGCTGTCGTAGCGATCGGTGAACCAGCCGGACAGCGTCGTGCCGACGAGATCGAACATGCCCATCAGCGCCAGCAGGCCGGCGCCGCGCACTTCCGGAATGCCCTGATCGAGGCAGTACGAAATCAGATGCGTGCCGATCAGGCCGTTGGTGCTGGCGCCGCAGACGAAGAAGCTGGCAAAGAGCAGCCAGAAATCGCGCGACTGGACGCCGATGCCGAGCGCGCCGAAGGCGACGGTGATCGGATTGACGGCGGACGGCGGCGGCGGCTGACCTGCCGTCGCGCCGAAGGCGACGAGATTGACATCCTCCGGCTGCTCGGGCAGCAGGAGCCAGACCAGCGGAACGATCGCGGCAGCGGCGCCGGCGACGATCCACGCGACCGCGCGCCAGCCGTCGTGCTCGACGACCCATCCCAGCATCGGCAGGAAGACGAGCTGGCCGGTCGCGCTCGAGGCGGAAAAGATACCCATGGCGAGGCCGCGGTGCGCCGCGAACCAGCGGTTTGCCACCGTCGCGCCCAGCACCAGCGCGATCATGCCCGAGCCGAGCCCGACCAGGATGCCCCAGGTCAGCAGCAGCTGCCATGACGCCGTCATGGCGGTGCTTGCCGCGACGCTGCCGGCGAGCAGCGCAAGGCCGGCCATCACGGTGCGCCGCACGCCGATGCTCTGCATCAGCGCCGCGGCGAACGGCCCCATCAATCCGAACAGCAGCAGGTTGACGGCGATCGCGAGCGATATCGTCGCCCGGCTCCAGCCGAAAGCCTGCTGGAGCGGCACGATCAGCACGCCGGGCGTCGCCCGCACGCCGGCCGCGGCCAGCAGCGCGACGAACACGACGCCGACCACGACCCAGGCATAATGGAACCGGTCGGCGACCACGCGTGCGATCTGCATCGACAATCTCCCTACTCTTGCGCCGCGGAGCGCAACACCCGCCGAATGAGACAGATCGGTCTCTTTCCTTGACAGGATAGAGACCGGTCTGTATTAGGTCAAGTTGCGATGCGCGCAACCCTGGCAGACGAAATCGTCCCGCCCGGCCCCGGACCAGGTGCCGGCGCATCGCCACGCGACCGGCTGCTCGGCGTGGCGGACGAGCTGTTCTACAAGCGCGGCATCCATGCGGTCGGCATCGACGCGGTGATCGCCGCCGCCGGCGTCGCCAAGATGAGCCTCTACCGCAGCTTTCCGTCGAAGGACGAGCTGGTCGCGGCGTACCTCGCCCGGCGCTCGGGCCTTTACTGGGATTGGTGGAACCGCGTCGTGGCGCGTCATCCGGGCGATCCGCGACAGCAGCTCCTGGCGCTCACGGCGTCGCTGCGCAAGCGCGCGCTGCGGGCGGGCTGGCGCGGCTGCCCCTTCACCAACGCCGCCTGCGAATTTCCCGAGCCCGACCATCCCGGCCGGCGCGTCGCCGAGTCGAACAAGCGGACGATGCGTCGGCGCTTCCGCGCCCTCGCCAAGACCGCCGGCGCCCGTTCGCCGTCACGGCTCGCCGATCAGCTCACGCTCCTGTTCGAAGGCGTCTATGCGACCGTGCTGACCTTCGGCCACCGCGGGCCGGCGCGCGCCGCCATCGACGCCGCCGCGGCGATGATCGACGCGCAGCTGCCGAAGACGCGTGGTCGGGCGCTCAGGCGCTCGCGGCGACGCGGCGCTCGCTGAAGATTTCGTCGAGCAGCGCCGGCAGGTCGAAGATCGCGGTATTGGGGTGGGCGGCGACCGCGCGTCGCATCGCGGCGAGCCGGTCGGGCTCGCTCAGCTGCGCGATCGCCGCGCACAGGCCGTCGATATTGCGGAACGACAGAGCGGCGCCCATCGCCCGCGCCCAGTTCGCGTTATAGCGCTCCTGCGCCAGCAGCCGCGCGCCGACCTCGAGGATCATCGGCAGGCCCATCACCATCGCTTCGGAGATCGCGCCGGGTCCGGGCTTGCCGACGAAGAAGTCGCTCGCCGCCATGTAGCGCTCGATCGCGTCGGAGAAGCCGATGACGTGGCGCGGCCGGCGCGCGGGCAGCATGGCAATGTCGTTCGCCGTCTCGCGGTTGGTGCCGCAGACATAGATCATCTGCACCGGCAGGTCGCTGGCTTCGATGGCGCGGGCGAAATCGAGCATGCGGTCGGCGCCGCGGCCGCCGAACATCATCAGGCCGGTGAGCCGGTCGGGCGCCAGGCCCAGCGCCGCGCGCGAAGCCGTCGCACCGGCGGGCGTGGTCGCGCGCGCCAGCGCGTGGAATTTCGGCGACAGGACGAGTCCCTTGGTCTCGACGATGCGCGTCTCCGGCAGGCCGAAGCGTCGCGCCTGCTCGCGGCATTTCGGCGTGCCGCAGACGACGTACTGGTCGTCGCTCTGGATCCAGGCGGCGTGCATCGGCTCGCAGAAATCGGTGACGATGGTGACGAACGGAATGGCGCCGTCGAGCTGGCGCAGGCTGGCAGCGACCGCGGCGTTGATCAGCGGCATCACCGAGATAACCATGTCGTAGCGCCGCGCGCGCAGATAGGCCGAGAGTTGGCGCACCACGAAGGGCGAGCCGAGTCGGATCGCGACCGACGAGCCGGCGGCAATCATCGGCCACAGCACGCGCGTATGGCCGCGTCGCAGCGCGTATTCGTTGTAGATGTCGGGACCCGACATGCCGGTAAGCATGCGGAACGGGTCTAGTCCCGTAAGAATTTCGCGATAGACATCGACGATGTCGATCCGCCACGGCCGCGCCGCGCCGAGATGGTCGCGCAGCACGCGCGCGGTGGCGACGTGGCCGTAGCCGCTATCGGTATAGAGCACGAGAATGCGCCGGACGGCGTCGGCAATCGGCGCTGCGACGGCGAGCGCGCGCGATGACTCTTGTTCTTCGTCGGGCACCGCGCCAAGCCGCTGGGAATCGAGCACGGGCACGACTGTGGCGCAGGCAGGTTGCGGAATCATGTCGGTTTTGATTCAGCACCGTGACGCGCGACGATCCGCGCGCCATCGCGGCGCGGCTGTGTTATACGCTCGGCCCATCGATGTTTTTCGCCAACCGTTCCGTTAACCGCCTCGCCGTGCATACCGCGCTCCAGCAGCTCGCGTGGTGCATGTCGGGCGCGTTCTTCGGCGTCTATCTGCTGCGCGCCGGGCTGGCGCCGTCGATCCTGTTCCTTGCCAGCGCCGGCGTCCTGGCGCTGCGCTTCGTGATGCGGCCGCTGGTCCTGATCGTTGCGCCGCGTCTCGGTCTGCGCCAGACGCTGGTGATCGGTACGCTGCTGTCGGCGCTCCAATATCCGGCGGTCGGCCTGGTGCACGGCGCCGACGTCATGCTCGTCGGCTTCTGCGCGATCGGCGCGCTCGCCGGCGTGTTCTATTGGCCGTGCTATCACGCGTTCTTCGCCACGCTCGGCGACCGCGAATATCGCGGCAGCCAGGTCGGCGTGCGTCAGGTGCTGATGGGCATTGCCGCGGTGCTCGGTCCCGCGGCCGGCGGTGTCATGCTGACGAGCTTCGGAGCGTGGGTCGCGTTCGGCGCCGCCGCCGCGGTTGGAGCGCTCGCGGCCGTGCCGCTCTTCGCCGTGCGCGAGCCGCACCTCGCGCGCCAGTCGCCGCGCGGCGCCTATGCCGCTTCGTGGAGCGGCGTCTGGCTCTTCGCCGCCGACGGCTGGATGCTTGCCGGCGCCATGCTGGCCTGGGACATCACCATGTTCCGCGCGCTGCAATCGCGCTTCGACCAATTTGGCGGCACGCTGGCGCTGGCGGCGCTGGCCGGCGCGCTCGGCAGCGTGGTGCTCGGTCGTTTCATCGATCTGGGCCACGCGCGGCGCGTGATCGGCTTCAACGCGGCGATGCTGTGCACCGGCATCTTGCTGCGCGCCTTCTGCACGCTGTCGCCGACCGCAGTGATCGCCGTCGCGCTGGTGACCACCATGCTCGGCGGCATGTATGTGCCGGTGCTGATGACGGCGTTCTACAACGCGGCGAAATCATCGCCCTGCCCGTTCCGCTTCCAGTTCGCCGCCGAAGCCGGCTGGGATTGCGGCGGCGCCAGCGTCAGCGTGCTTGCCGCCCTGCTCTGCGGCGCCGGCCTGTCGCCGCAAGCGACCATCCTCTTGGCGCTGCCGGCGGTGCTGGTGCAGGCGCGGCTGCTGGCGCGGGTCTATCGCCTGCGGCCGCCGGCCGGACCGGCGCGGCTCGAGCCGGCGCCGTCGACGCCGTTGCCGTGAGCGGCAGGAGCGATTTCTCGGCCTCCGTGGCGGTTTGATCCAGGTCAAGCCCGGTATCGTCCCGGCCCGATAAACTCGGTCGAACTTGCAAATCACCAGACGAGGCAACCATGCCCGACACCACGCAACCCAACATGCATTCGGAAATCGAAAGCCTGCGCACCGAAATCCGCCAGCTTCAGGTCGACCTGGCCAGCCTCGCCGACAGCGTGCGCGGCGTGGTCCGCGCCGGCAAGGCCGAAGCCGTCGGCCGCGTGAACGATACCGCCGACAAGGCCTGGTCCGAGGCAAAGAGTCTGGCCGACGGCCTGGCGAAGCAGATCGAGGAGAAGCCGGTCACCGCCATGGTGTCGGCGTTTTCGATCGGCATGCTGCTCGGCCTGCTGTTCACCAACCGCCGCGCCTAGCGCACAACCGCGATGGATCGCCTTGTCGTCCGCCTGGCCGTCGCGGCGAGCGGCCTGCTGATCGTTGCGGCGCTCGTAATCGCGGCCGCCGCGTTTCTCTGCATCGCGCTCGATCTCGCGTTGCAGACCTGGCTGACGCCGCCGCTGGCAGCGGGGGCGACCGCCGCCATCGTGCTGGCCACCGGCGGCGCGATCGCATTCGTCGTCAGCATCATCGCGCGCGCCCGGCGCAAAGCCGACGAGCCCTTCGCCAGGCGGCTCGACCGTGAGCTGATGTCGCTCGCGACCCGGCATAGCACCAGCGCCGTCGCCGCCGCCCTGCTCGCCGGCTTCGCCGTCGGCGCGGTGCCGCCGCTGCGCAACGCGCTCAAGGACATGCTGGCGAAATAGCCGAAGCCGCACGGCCCCTGCGCGCGCCGCCGCACACCCTGATATAAAAGCCGCTGAACAAGCGGGGGCTTTGGATGAGCGATCGGTTTCGCGGACGGCGCGAGGATCACCGGCTGCTGACCGGCTGCGGCCGCTACACCGCCGACCATAGCCTGCCCGGCCAGCTCCACGCCGCCTTCCGCCGTGCCGATCGCGCGCATGCGCTCATCCGCACGATCGAGACGCGCGACGCCGCGCATGCGCCGGGTGTCGTCGCCGTCCTGACCGGCCAGGACGTTGCCGACGCCGGGTTCAAGACGCTGCCGCCGATTGCGCCGCCGCCCGGCCGCGGCGGCACCAAGCCGATCATGCCCGAACGGCCCTATTTGGCGCGCGACCGCGTGCGCTTCGCCGGCGAGGAAGTCGCGCTGGTCATCGCCGGGAGCCACGCCGCCGCGGTCGACGCCGCCGAGCTGATCGAAATCGACTACGACGACCTGCCGCCGGTGATCGGCTTCGACGCGGCGCTGGCGACCGGCGCGCCGACGGTCCACGACAACATTCCGGGCAATCTCTGCTTCGATTTCGAGTACGGCGACGCGGCCAGGACCGCAGCCGCGCTCGCCGCCGCCGCGCGCGTTGTCCGCCTTACCGTCGAGAGCCCGCGCGTCGCGCCCAATCCGATGGAAGTGCGCAGCGTGCTCGCCGCCTACGACGCCGCGGCCAGTCGCTACGAGATCTGGTGTGCGCATCAGGGCCTGCCGGCGCTGCGCAACCAGCTTGCGGTCATGCTCGGCGTCGCGCCCGAAACCGTGCGCGTCAACCACACCGATGTCGGCGGCGGCTTCGGTGCGCGCGTCTCGCCCTTTCCCGAGTTTGCGCTGCTGCTCCATGTCGCGCGGCGGCTCGGCCATCCGATCAAGTGGCTGTCGAGCCGGTCGGAGGATTTCCTCTGCGACAATCACGGCCGCGCCATCCGCGTCAGCGGCGAGCTCGGCCTCGACCGCGACGGCCGCTTCGTCGCGCTGCGCACCGAATGGCTGTGCGACGAAGGCGCTTACCTGATTCCGAGCGGCGCGATGACCAACTGCCTCAATCCGCGGCAGATGGGCGCCGGCCCGTATCGCATCGGCGCGGTCTACGGTCATCACCTGCTGGTGGTAACCAACACCGCGCCGACCAGCGCCTATCGCGGCGCCGCGCGGCCCGAGGCCGCCCTGATCGTCGAGCGCCTGGTCGACGAGGCGGCGGCACAACTCGGTATCGACGCATTCGAACTACGCCGGCGCAACGTCCTCGCCAAGGAGCAGATGCCTTACGAGACGCCGACCGGCAGCATCTTCGACAGCGGCGATTTCCGCGCGCTCATCGACCGGGCCGAAAGCGCGTCGGACTGGCGCGGCTTTGTGGCGCGGCGCGACGCGGCGGCAAGGAATGGCAAGCTGCGCGGCATCGGTTGCGCCGTCTTCGTCGAGCCGTCGGGCGGCGGCGCCGCGCCCAAGGACCAGATCGCCATCCGCTTCGACCGCGACGGCCGCGCCAACCTCTACAACGTCGCCGGACCGAGCGGTCAAGGCCACGAGACGGTGTTCGCCGAGCTGGTGGCGGCGTGGCTCGGTCTCGATCCGGCGCGCGTGATCGTGCGCGTCAACGATCCCGATGCGCCGCCGCTGATCGGCAATGCGGCGATCGGCTCGCGCTCGACCCTGTCGCAGGGCGGCGCGTTCAAGCTCGGCGCCGCCGAGGTCATCCGCAAGGGCCTGACGCTCGCCGCCGAGGCGCTCGAATGCGCGGCGGCCGATCTCGAGTTCCGCGACGGCCGCTATGTCGTCAAGGGCACCGACCGCGCCGTCACGCTCGCCGAGATCGTCGACCGACACAAGGGCGCCGCGCCGCATCCGCTCGACACCATCGCCGAGCAACCGGCGCAGCGCGCCTTTCCCAGCGGCGCGCATGTTGCCGAGATCGAGATCGACGCCGAGACCGGCGCGGTCGCGGTGCTGCGCTACACCGCGGTCGACGACGTCGGCGTGCTGATCAACCGCGTGCTCGCCGAGGGCCAGATTCACGGCGCGGTCATGCAGGGCGCCGGCCAGGTGTTCGGCGAGCGCTGCATCTACGATCCGACGACCGGCCAGCTCGTCACCGGCAGCTTCATGGATTACGTCATGCCGCACGCCGATCTGGTCGGCGCGTTCAGCATCGCCGAGCACAGCGTGCCGAGCCCCAACAATGCGCTCGGCGCCAAGGGCATCGGCGAGGCCGGCACGATCGGCTCGCTGCCGGCATGCATGAACGCGGTGCTCGACGCGCTGCGCCGCGCCGGCGTCACGCAGTTCGACATGCCTGCGACGCCGGGGCGGATTTGGGAGGCGATCAGGAAGGCGCTCGGCGTACGCGCTTAGGAACCGTGTGGGCTCGGGCGCATTCGTCCGGCAGCCGTCTCAGCCATTGATCGATCACGACGAAAAGCTTGCAAGCCGGCGGCGCCTTCGTGCATACTAACCAATAGAACTTTTATTCGCATTCCGAACATTAGCCCATGACGGCTGATCGGACCACGCCGCGCCAAAAGGTCGACGCCACGTCGCCCAAAAACCTCGTCATGTCGCTGGCGAAGGGTTTCCAGGTGCTGCACGCCTTCACCAGCGACGAGCCGGAACTGGTCCTCGCCGAGGTCGCGCGCCGTGCCGAGCTCGACAACGCGACGACCTTCCGCCTGCTCAACACGCTGGTCATGCTCAGCTATGTGCAGCGCGTCGGCGACACCCGGCGGTTCCGCCTGACCCTCAAATGTCTCGACCTCGGCTTCAACGCCATCGCGCGGATGGATCTCCGCGGCTACGCGCGGCCGATCCTGCGCGGCCTCGTCGGCGAGGTGAACGAGGCGGCCTCGATCGGCGTTCTCGAAGACGCCGAGATCGTCTACGTCGAGCGCATTCAGGCCGGCCTGACCCGGCTCGGCGTCGACGTGCGGATCGGCAGCCGGGTTCCGATCCATTCGACCGCCATCGGCCACGCCATCCTCGCCTTTCTGCCGCGCGACACCCAGGTCCGTGTTCTCAAAGCCCGACCGCGCGTGAAGCTGACCGAGGCAACGCTCGTCGACCTCGACGCGCTCCTGGCGCGGCTCAACGAGGTCCGCGCGCGCGGCTATGCGGTCTCGGACCAGGAGACGGTGCCTGGACTCCGGGTCATCGCCGTGCCGATCCTCGACCTTGATGGCGTGCCGCTCGCCGGCATCAGCGTCGCCGCGCCCGCCCTCCGCATCGGCCTGACGCAATTCGTCGATCTTGCCACTCGTCCGCTGCAGGCGGCGGCCGCGGAACTGTCGCGGGCGATCCAGACGTCCGGCAGCTCCGTGGTGCAGATGAGCGCCCGATGAATCTGCCCTCCTCGCCATTCACAGAAAAAGGACCAGGTTGATGCCAACCATCAGCAATTACCGCGGCGTGATTCCGGCGTTATCGGTGCCATTCCGGCCGGATCTCAGCATCGACGAGGCGGATCTCCGCCAGTTCGCCGCTGGCCTGATCCGCTACGACCGCGTGGTGGCGCTCATGACCAACGGGCATACCGGCGAGGTGTTCGCGCTCACGCCAAAGGAACGCGCCGAGGTGACGCGCATCGTCGCCAACGAACTGCGCGGCCGGCGGCCGGTAATTTCCGCCGTCGTCTGCGAAGGCATCAGCGAGGCGATCGAGCATGCGCACATGGCCAAGGAAGCCGGGGCGCAGGGTCTCGACATCATGCCGCCGCATCATTGGCTGCGCTTCGGCTTCAAGCCGGAACACGTGATCGATTACTTCAGTGCGATCGGCAAAGCGAGCGGCCTCGACCTGGTCGTGCACGTCTATCCGGCCTGGACGCGCGCGTCCTATTCCTCCGAGCTGCTCGCCGAGCTGGCGCGCGTGCCTTATGTGCGCGCCTTCAAGGTCGGGACGCGCGACATGAACAAGTACGGCCGCGACCTCAGGGCAATCCGCGCCGCGGCACCGGACAAGGCGCTGCTGACCTGCCATGATGAATATCTGCTGGCTTCGCTGGTGCAGGGCGTCGACGGCGCGCTCGTCGGCTTCGCGTCCTTCATTCCCCGGCTGATCATCGATCTGCTAGACGCCGTCGAGGCCGGCGACCTCAAGCGCGCCATGGAGATCCAGTTCACCATCGATCCGCTCAAGGACCTGGTCTATGGCGGCGGCGAGCCGACGGGCGACGCGCATGCGCGGATGAAGGCGGCGATGGTGATGGCAGGCGTCATCGGCTCTGGTGTCGTGCGGCCGCCAACCCGCCTGCCGAGCGGGGCGGAGGTGAAACAGATCGAAGAGGCGTTGGGCAACGCCGGATTGCTTCGCCGCAATGCGGCGTAGCAACGTTCTCGGCGCTTGGTTTGGCACAGACAAAAACAAGAAACGTGACGTCGAAGGAGGAAGCACGGTGATGGAAGCAGCTCGCGTACACGCACCCGTCGTGCGGCTTGCCGATCAGCAGCGTTCGCCGCTGATCGCGATCAAGTCGGTCGCGAAGACCTATATCAGCGCGTCCGGTTCGGCGGTTCCGGCACTCGACAACGTCGCGCTCGACATCGCGCCCGACGAGTTCGTGTGCATCGTCGGCCCGTCGGGCTGCGGTAAGAGCACATTGCTGCGCCTGATCGCCGGGCTCGACCGTGTCAGCGGCGGCACCATCACGCTGGCGAGCGAGCCGATCACCGGCCCTTCGGCCAATGTCGGCGTCGTGTTTCAGAGCGCGAATCTGCTGCCCTGGATGACGGTGCGCGACAACGTGCGGCTGCCGCTGCGGGTCGGCGGCTACCGCGCCAAGAACGAAGCCCGGATCGACGCGCTCCTGACCATGGTCGGCCTCGGTTCGTTCGGCGATAAGTTCCCGTACGAGCTGTCCGGCGGTATGCAGCAGCGCGTCGCGATCTGCCGCGCGCTGACGCGCGATCCCAAGATCCTGCTGATGGACGAACCGTTCGGCGCGCTCGACGCCCTGACTCGCGAGCGCATGAACGTCGAGCTTCAGCGCATCTGGCAGGCCAGCGGCAAAACCGTCGTCTTGATCACGCACAGCATTTCGGAGGCGGTCTTCCTGGCCGACCGCGTGGTCGTGATGTCGGCGCGGCCGGGCCGCATCCTGCGCGATCTGAAAGTCGGCCTCGATCGGCCGCGCGCCTTCAACGACGTCGTCGGCCATCCGGAATACGTCAAGCTGACGCGCACCATCCGCGGTCTGCTCGACGAAACCGAGGCGAAGGAGGATTTGCTGTCATGAGCGATGCCGCAATCAGCCAGGTCATCGGCATCGAAGCGGCGGCCGCGCGCGCGGCCCGGAACCACCGTCTCGCCGCCTCGCTCATCAGCATTGGCGGATTCATCGTCCTCATCGCGTTGTGGGAAACTTCGGTACGCGTTCTGCACGTGCCGCCCTACATCTTGCCGGCGCCTGAAGCGGTTGCAGCGGCGCTCTGGTCGGGCCTGGCGGTGCCGATCACCAGCAAGGTCGGCTATTACCTGCCGCTCTGGAGCACGATGAGCAATGCGGCCGCAGGCTTCGCGATTGGCTCGCTTGGCGGCCTGCTGCTCGGCTCGCTCATGGCGGAGTTCGATTTCGTCGAGCGGCTGGTGATGCCCTATGCCTTTGCGCTTCAGTGTCTGCCGAAAGTCGCCGTCGCGCCGCTGATTGTGATCTGGCTCGGCTTCGGCGACGGGTCGAAGATCGCGGTCGCCGCGCTGCTGGCGCTGTTCCCGATGCTGATCAACAGCTTTACCGGCCTGCGCGCGACCGAGGCCGAGCGCCTCGATCTGATGCGCGCGCTGTCGGCGTCGCGCCTCGAGATCTATCGCTTCGTCAAGCTGCCGACGGCGGCGCCATACATCTTCGCCGGCCTGGACATGGCGGTCGTCTATGCCCTGCTCGGCACCATCGTGGCCGAGTTCCTTGGCGCCCAGCAGGGCATCGGGGTTTCTATCACCGAGGCCCAGTCGACAACCGACGTCGCCGGCGTCTTTGCCGCGCTCGTCATCCTCGGCGTCACTGGCATTCTGCTCCATGCCGCCGTCCGGCGGCTCGAGCATCGCGTCATTCACTGGAGCGGTCGAAACAGGAAAGGCTGAACCATGACCACTGCAAGGATTTCCCGCCGCGACTGGCTGCAGGCCGCCGCTGCTTTCGCGACGGCGCTGACCGTCGGACCGCGCATCGGCCGTGCCGCCGGTCTGCGCGCGATGCGCTTCGGCACCGGCCTCAAGGCGATGAGCCCGATCGTCATCAACACGGTGATCGGCGAAGCGCTCGGCTACAACAAGGCGGAAGGCTTCCAGCTCGATCCGCTGCCGCTCGGCACCAACGCCAACGTGCAGATTGCCGTCGACAAGGGCGATGCCGATTTTGGCGTTGGAACGCCATCCTTCCAGCTGCCTCTCCTGGCTAAGCGCGAGCTCGGCGGCAGCGTCAATTTCTACGAATACACCTACCCCTATAAATGGGACGTCGCGGTGAAGTCGGGCTCGCCGATCAAGAGTTATGCCGAGCTCAAGGGCAAGAAGATCGGCGTCTCCAGCCTCGGCGGCACGGAATATCCCGTGACGCGCAACGTGCTGAAGTCGCTCGGCATCGACCCGGACAAGGATGTGAGCTGGCTCGCCGTCGGCCAGGGCGTCACCGCCGGCGTCGCGCTCGAGCGCGGCGCGATCGACGCCCTCGCCTATTACGACGTCGGCTTCGGCCAGATCGAGGCTGCCGGCATCAAGATCATGTTCGTGCCGCGACCCAAGGACGTGCCGCTTATCGGCGGCCAGTTCCTCATGTGCCGCAAGGATTTCCTCGCCACCAACCGGGCGCTGGCGGTCGGCTTCGGCCGCTCGGTCGCCAAGGCCTCGACCTATCTTTTGGCGAATCCCGCGGCCGGCGCCAAGGCGTTCCTCGACATGTATCCGACGGCGGCGCCGCGCGGCGCGACCGGCGCCGAAGCGATCAAGGCCGTCTTGTTTGCGGTCAGCCGCCGCATAAAGCTCTACGTGCCGCCCTATCCGAACACCCAGATGGGCTATATCCACGAGAGCGAATACCGGCTCGAAGCCAAATTCGACGGCGTGGCGGTCAACTCGTTCAAGGGTTTCTAT
>JAGWON010000016.1 GCA_028871055.1 Alphaproteobacteria bacterium | reverse complement strand
CAGGTTCTTGAAGCGTCCGCGAACAACGTCCGGCACAATGACGAATGGGCTAAGACACGGCCGCCCACGCGAAAGCAACTCGGTTCTATCAGGGTTCTGGCGGCGGCCCTTGACGAGCCAATCGCCGCGGACGGCAAGGGTCACAGGCTCGCGCGCGAGGTTTGCCCGGAAATCCTCCAGGTCGTGAGTGGTGGGGATTTCACCCGTTTGGAGAGTGCCGTTTTCACATTTGCCAAAAGCTTGTTGAGCGGGCGGCAACGGCGATCACCTGATCAGTAAAGAATAACTTCTACATCCCTGTCCGCTTAGCACAGGTTGTGGAGAAGTTATTTGACCCCTGCGGAATCTACGCTCGGCAGTTTCGCCATGCCGATCCTCTGACTATTCGGCCTCAGGACAATCCGGCGACGCCGGTACTTCTCAAAAGGCAACATTGGCTTGTCGTCGTTGAAGTTCTTTCCGATCTGTTCGTGGAAAGCTTCTTCGTCTGCCCAGATCCCGGCGTTCACGAACGATTTATGGTCACCAAGAGTGTCTGGGTCCATGTGCCACGTGATGTAAGGGAAATCCTTCGGTGTCATCGTTTCGCTCAGGAATTCCCCAACGAGTCCTGTTCGGTCCTCGACTGTCGCTTTGGTACGCCAAAACTCAAGAAAAGCGTCGATGTGTTCCTGCTCAGGTTTGATCCGCCAGTGGATCAATACGATGATCATGACAGTCTCCGCGCATAAATATCGGCATGGAGGATTCACTCATGACCGAAAATTGTCTTAGCGACCATCAACAAGACACAGAATGGGACAACCTATTGCAAGAAGCCGCCGAAGGAAAAATAACGATGAGCGAACTAATGTGTCGCGCGCTGCCCTTTTTCTCATTTGGTGACGAGTTGGCCGCGAAGCGCCGCTATAAATCAGCCGAGAAGGATTTGCCGTCCTTCTAGGGCTTTTCTGATCTTCTCTACCTTGTTTTCCAAGGCAGTGATTCGAGCGCCTTGTTCATTGAGTAACTCGTATAACTGACGATTTTCATGTCGCACGAATTCCGCCTTCTCGTCCGGCGTCATTTCGCTCCACGGTTTCCTGGATCGAGCCATTGGCCCCCCTGGTTTCATCATAGCACTCGATTGACGTTTCTTGTTTACGTCCTCGCACCCTTCACCCGCCGATAAGTCAGTCTTTTACCACGCGATCCAAACAGGATTTTCGCCGCGCGTGCGGGATCATCCACGCCGAGGCCGGTACGATTGCTGTAACGGAAGTCGAATTCTGCAAGATATCGATGGATGTGCTGCGGCCCGCAGTGCTGGTACGTGCCCTTCATTCCGCGTTTGAAGATCGAGAAGATGCCCTCGATCGTGTTCGTATGGATGGTCTCGTCGTGGGGATCGACGTATTCCTCTGCGCTGTGGCGGACCGCATGGTGGCCGGATTTGAAGTGACGGCCTAGCTTCTTATAGTAGCCGGCATCGTCCGTCATGACGCGGGATTCGTGCGCGACGTTCTCGCGGACGATCGGGAGCAGCGTCTTGGCGTTCACGTCGGCCACCACGATGCTGCGGGATTTGCCGGTCGCGCGGTCAACCAAGCCTAGAACCTTATACTTGTGCTGGTAACCACGGCGCTTCGGCTTGGACTTGTCGTTTCCTATGAAGGTCTCATCGATTTCGACGATGTTGCCCACGCCGCCAATCGCAGCGACGCCGGTATCGCGCATGGCCTCGCGGATGCGATGGCTCAGGAACCACGCGGACTTCACGGTGATCTCCAGCGTGCGGGCGAGTTGGTTTGAGCTAATCCCCTTCTTGCTCGACGCGAGCAGATAGGTCGCCTGCAAGCACTTGTGCAGGGGGATGTGCGCGCTCTCGAAAACCGTCGCGATCTTGATGGTGAACTGCTTGCGGCAGGCCCCGCACTTCCACAGGCCAACGCGGACCTTCTTCGTGGGGTTCGCCTTGATCTTGTAGGCGTGATCAAAGACGCCACAGTTCGGGCAGATCGGCTTATGCGCGGGCCACAGGATGCCCTCTAGGAATTCGTGGGCGGCTTCCTCATCGTGGAAATATGGGCGAGACAGGACGCTCACGAGGGGATTTCTCCAATTCTGGAGAAATCCTACCAAATGTGGTTGGGTTTGTAAAGTATAATATCGCCAAAGAAAAGGGCCGCACCGAAGTGCGGCCCAAGTTTAGGGAGGAAACGCCTAGAAGACGTACAGCACACCGTCGGGCGACGGCCGTGCCGCACCGCAATATATGACCTATTGCGGCGCACAATGCAACTCGAAAAGCGCCTCTGTATGACCCAATAGGCGGGGTTTTTCTGCGTTATTTCGCCACAGTGGCGGGGCGCTTTGGCATCGAATCTGCCCATCTATTTCCGCAATGCACAAATGCAAGAATGGCGGATCACGCGAATTCGCGACGCAGCGCCGCGCCATACTCGTCAAGGCGCGGCACGGCCCGATTGGCAAGCGCGGCTGCCGTACGTCCAGGCGGCAGCGGCACGTCGACTGCACCGCCAGCGGTCGGCGTCTTCAGCCGACGCAGCGCGGGATGGTGCGCGAAGTCGGCGACTGAGTTGAGGTTGCCGAAGGCGATATCGGCGGCCTTGAGTCGGCGCCCGAGAGCATCGCGCGTCTCGCGCGCAAACGCCGCCGCCACCAGGGCATCGAGCGCGGCGCGGTTCGCGACCCGACTTGGATTGTCGGCAAAGCGCAGGTCGCGCGCGAGCCCGGCGTCGCCCAGGATCGCTTCGCAGAAGCGCGCCCATTCGCGCTCGTTCTGGATTGCGATCACAATCGCCTTGTCGTCCGCGGCGACGAAGGCGCCATAGGGCGCGATCGACGGATGGCGCAGGCCTTCGCGCCGCGGCGCGCGGCCGGCATCGTGATGGATCAGCGGCACGGCCATCCATTCGGCGGTGGCCTGGAACAGCGAGATTTCGAGCGCGGCGCCGTGGCCGCTGCGCTCCCGTGCGTAAAGCGCCTCGAGAATGGCGGCATGGGCGGCAAGGCCGGCGGCGATGTCGGAAACCGACACGCCGACGCGGCCCGGCGCTTCGGGCGGCCCGGTGATCGATGCAAGGCCGGTCTCGGCTTGGATCAGAAGATCGTAGGCCTTCATGTCGCGATAAGGCCCGGTCTCGCCGTAGCCCGAGATCGAGCAAACGATCAGCCGCGGCTGCCGCGCGCACAACGCGGCGGGGTCGAAGCCGGCGCGGGCCGCCGCGCCCGGCGCCAGATTCTGGATGAACACGTCCGCGCACGCGATCATCCGGCCGAGCAGTGCCTTGTCGGCATCGTTCTTGATGTCGAGCACAATCGATTCCTTGCCGCGATTGAGCCACGCGAAATAGCTCGACTCGCCCTTGGCAGCATGGTCGTAGAACCGGGCGAAATCGCCGTCCGGCCGCTCGATCTTGATCACGCGTGCGCCGGCATCGGCGAGCCGGCACGAACACAGCGGTGCGGCCACCGCCTGCTCCAGCGCCACGACCAGAAGTCCGTCGAGCAGCCCCGCCATTTCTTGCCTCCCCGATCATCTAGCTTTGGCCGCCGTCGGCGTTCCCTGTCAATTGCCGGAATGCTAAACGAAGGCGCAGGAGGCGACTCATGATGCAGGTGGCGGTCCTCGACGATTACCAGCATTCGGCGCTGGCGCTGGCCGACTGGAAGAGCCTAGAGCCCGACGTGCAGATCGCGGCTTTTCCCGACCATGTGGCGGATGGGGACGTGCTGGCGCGGCGGCTCCATACTTTCGAGTGCGTCGTGTTGATGCGCGAGCGTACGCCCTTTGCCAAGGCGCTGATCGAACGCCTGCCAAACCTGCGCCTGATCGTCACCGCCGGCATGAAGAATGCCGCGATCGACATCGACGCGGCGACGGCGCGCGGCATTCAGGTTTGCGGCACCGAAACGCTCGGCACGCCGACGGCGGAGCTGGCCTGGGGCCTGATCTTGGCGCTGGCGCGCAAGATTCCGCAGGAATTTGCCGCGCTGAAGCTCGGCCGCTGGCAATCGACGCTCGGCATCGGCTTGCATGGCAAGACCCTGGGCGTCATCGGCCTCGGCCGGCTCGGCAGCCAGATCGCCCGCATCGGGCGCGTCTTCGGCATGGACGTCATCGCCTGGAGCCAGAACCTGACCGAAGTGCGCGCCAAGGAGGCCGGCGCGACGATGGTGACAAAAGACGACCTGTTTGCAGGCGCTGACATCGTGACCATTCATCTCGTCCTCGGCGATCGCACGCGCGGCCTGGTGGGCGCGGCCGAGCTCGGCCGAATGAAGCCCACCGCCTATCTGATCAACACCTCGCGCGGACCGATCGTGCAGGAGCAGGCGCTGATCGCGGCGTTGAAGGCGCGGCGCATCGCCGGCGCGGCGCTCGACGTCTTCGACCGCGAGCCGCTGCCCGCCGGCCACCCCCTCCTCGCGCTCGACAATCTGCTGGTAACGCCGCATCTGGGCTACGTGACCGCCGAGAACTATCGCCTCATCTATGGCCATGCGGTCGAGGACATCCGCGCTTTCCTGACTGGCAAGCCGATCCGCACGATCAACCGGTTGCCCTAGAACCGCCGCGGCGTTCGCGGCGCTTCAATTTCCGTCGCCGGCTTTTGCCGCTAGCTGCGCCCAGCGAGTTCCTTGCCTTTCTCCAGCGCGGCGTAGCCGCGCGTCGGCGCCGCCATCAGGAAGCGATAGCCTTCCTTCAATATGCGCTCGACATTGCCGGCATCGACGTGCGGATGGCCGACCGGCACGTTGTGCTTGTTGCAAGTTGCGACCACCTGCGCCATGTGCCTCAGCACTTCGGCATGCATGTATTGCCGCGGCACGCCCAGCTCCTGGCTCAGGTCGCCCTCGCCGATCAAGATCGCGCCGATGCCGGGCACCCGAGTCAGGATGGCGTCGAGGTTCCGGATGCCTTCGGTGTCCTCGATCATCAGGATCACGAAGATCTCGCCCTTCGGATTGAGCGGCCAGACGTCGGCGCGCGCATAGTATTCCTGCTGCGTCAGACCCCAATAGCGCGCAGCCGCGGTCGGGCCGTCGCCGCGCAAGCCGGCCGGCTCATAGAGCGGCGCGGTCTTGAGCCGCGGATAGCGACAGGCGGCAACCGCGTTGCGCGCCTGCTCTATTGTCGCGATATGCGGCCAGATAATGCCGTAGACGCCGAGATCGAGCGCCTGCTTGGCGAAGACCTGGCTCAACTCGCCGCCGTTGGGGGGAATGCGCACCATCGGCGTCACGGCCGGCGCCACCGATTTCGCCTCGGCGATCTGGTGGCGATTGAGCATGTACTGGAGACAGTCGCGCAGCATGCGGATGTCCCATGGATTGTGCTCCATTTCGAAGACGACGCCGTCGTACTTCGACTGGCTGAAGGCGAGCGCGTTCTCGATGTCGGCGATGGTGAACGAGGTGAAGGTCGGCTGGCCCTGCTCCAGCGCACGGATGACGCCGTTGAGGCGCGGAATGTCGGCCATGGTTCCTCCCGGTTCGGCGACGGGGCGCATCCTAGCAATTCCGGTCGCCGGTTTGACAACCAAAGACTCGCTCCCTAGCATCCGCGGCGATGATCATCGACTGTCACGGCCACTACACGACCGCACCGAAGGCGCTGGAGGCATTCCGCGAAAAGCAGCTCGCCGCGGCGAAGGATAAATCGAAGCTGCCGGCACCCGACACGCTGGCAATCCCGGACGACGCGATCCGCACCAGCATCGAGCAGGCGCAGCTCAAGCTGCAGCGCGAGCGCGGCACCGACCTCACCATCTTCTCGCCGCGCGCCTCGGCCATGGGGCATCACCTCGGCAGCGAGCGGGCGAGCCACGACTGGTCGCGGCTGTGCAACGACATGATCCGTCGCGTCTGCGACCTCTTCCCGGAGAATTTTGTCGGCGTATGCCAGCTGCCGCAGTACCCCGGCGCGCAGCCGAAGAATTCGATCAAGGAGCTCGAGCGTTGCGTCAACGAGCTCGGGTTCGTCGGCTGCAACCTCAATCCCGACCCGTCGGGCGGGCGCTGGACCGATCCGCCGCTGACCGACAAGTGGTGGTATCCAATCTACGAGAAGATGGTCGAGCTCGACGTGCCGGCCATGGTCCATGTCAGCGCGAGCTGCAATCCCAATTTCCATGCCACCGGCGCGCATTACATCAACGCCGACACCACCGCCTTCATGCAGTTCCTGACCTCGGACCTGTTCAAGGACTTCCCGACGCTCAAATTCATCATCCCGCATGGCGGCGGCGCCGTGCCGTACCATTGGGGTCGCTATCGCGGCCTAGCGCAGGACATGAAGCGCCCCCTGTTGAAGGAGCTGCTGCTCCACAACGTCTACTTCGATACCTGCGTCTATCACCAGCCGGGCATCGACCTGCTGCTCAAGGTCGTGCCGGCGGACAATATCCTGTTCGCCTCGGAGATGGTCGGCGCGGTGCGCGGCATCGATCCCGAGACCGGGTATTATTACGACGACACCAAGCGCTATATCGACGCGGCGAATCTTTCCGCAGGCGACAAGGCCAAGATCTATTCCGGCAACGCGCGCAAGGTTTTCTCGCGCCTCAAGCTGCCGGCGCGCGCCTGAAGCTCAGGCGAGCATCAGCGTGTCGGATGCGAACAGCGGCTCGACGGCGAGCTTGTCGCGCGTCATGTGCTGCTCGACGCAGAACTGCGTCGCCGCTTCGAGCGCCTTGCGGTTGGCAGCGACGCCGTAGGGGAACGGATCGCCGACCGCGGCCTTGAGGGCGAGCGCGGTCCGGTCGGCGGCGGAGCCGTCGCCGCCCGCCGCGAGGCGCTTCAGGTATTCGGCCTTCGCCGCCTTGAACACCTCGAACAGCTCGCGCGCCAGGGTCGGCCGCGCCGCCAGCGCCCGCCGGCTGATCGTGATCATGTGATTGATGGGATAGATTCCGGTCTTGCGGTAATAGGCGAAGCCCGCCTCGCGCGCGTCCGGGATCAACGGCTTGATCTCGGGCGCGTTCGAACGCACGTCGCCGACCGCGGCGGCGATGCCTTCCTTCAGCATCAGGTCTTCGACGGTGCGGCCGCGGAACCGGTAATCGACATTCGCCGGCGCGCGATATTCGGCGACGTGCTCCTCGTCGGTCGGCAGCCAGGTCACTCGATCGAGATCGACGCCGTATTCGTGCTGCAGCGCGCCGCGGACCCACAGGCCGGTGGTCACGGTATAGCCGCGGTTGACGGCGACCTGCCGGCCTTCGATATCCTTCGGCGCGTGAATGCCAGCATTGATGTGCCGGAAGGCTGCCCAATGGTGGAAATTGCGCGTGACGAAGACCGGAATGGCGACGATCGGCTTGCCCGCGGCGCGCGCGCAGAGATAGGTCGTCAGCGCCATCTCGCAGACGTCGAATTCGAGATTGCGCACCTGCCGCCGCATCGCCGCCGGAATCGAGTCGAATTCGATGAATTCGAGGTCGAGACCGCCGCGCGTCGCGGGATTTTCCTTAAGGGTCCGCGTCAGGCCATAGGTGCCGGTGACGATCCGCAGCGCCAAGCGATCCTCCATGTCGGAGGCGCGAGGATACCGGCCCGCCCTGTCTCCGCCAAGGCGGGAAGCTTTGCCGAGCGGCGCGAGGCGCACGCGCATGGCAGAGCGCTGGACCCGCCGATAGCGCGCTCAGAGCTCGTATTCGCTGTGCAGCTGCGGAATCTCGACGGTTGTGTCGCGGAGCAGCGGCGCCAGTGCCGCCATCGCCCGTTCCTCGCCATGGACGATGAAGGTGCGCCGCTTGCCCTGAATGCCGGCATGCCACGCGACCAGCTCGGGCTGGCCGGCATGGGCCGAAAAGCCGTTGAGGGTATGGATGCCGGCGCGCACCGGAACTTCGTCGTCGAACAGCCGAATCGCTCTGGTGCCGTCGATGATGGCGCGCGCCGGCGTGCCGGCGCCGGCATAGCCGACGAAGACAATGCTCGCCTCCGGCCGCGGCAGGTTATAGCGAAGATGATGGCGGATGCGACCGCCGGTGCACATGCCGGAACCCGCCATGATCACCGCGCCGCCTTGTACCGCATTGATCGCGACCGAATCGGCACGGTCGCGCGTGCGCCGCAATCCCGACACGGAAAACGGATCTTCGCCGCGGGCGATCATCGCCGCGATCGGCGGCTGGAGGCTTTGCGGATAATGCTCGAAGATGTCGACGGCCGAGATCGCCATCGGCGAATCGAGGAACGCCTTCATGCCGGGCGGCAGTTGGTTCTCGGCCACGCCGCGATGGAAGACATAGAGGATTTCCTGCGCGCGCTCGAGCGCGAAGGTCGGAATCACCACGTTGCCGCCGCGCGCAAAGGTCGCGGTGACGACTTCCAAGAGCTCGGCGACCGATTGGCCGATGTCGCGATGCGGCCGGTCGCCATAGGTCGACTCCATGACGACGAAATCGGCGCGTGCCGGCGTCGACGGCGGCGGCAGCAGCGGCCGGCCGCGATTGCCGATGTCGCCCGAGAACAGCACCGACTTGCTGCCGGCGCCATCCTGCGCTTCGACCAGGATGCTCGCCGAACCCAGGATGTGACCGGCGTCGTAGAACGTCGCCGCAATGCCCGGCGCGACGGCGAGCGACTTGCCGTACTCGGCCACCCGCTTGAACAGCTCGAGGCTGTTGATCGCATCGACCAACGTGTAGAGCGGCGGCTGCGGCGGCAACCGCGGGCCGCCGCGTCGCTCGCGAACGCGCGCGCGGTGCTGCACCTCCTCGTCCTGAAGGTGCGCCGCGTCCATGACGACGAGACGCGCCAATTCGTGCGTCGCGGCGGTCGCAATCACTTCGCCGCGGAAGCCCTGCCGGTAGAGCAGCGGAAGCCGGCCGCAATGGTCGAGATGGGCGTGCGTCAGGAGGAGAAAATCGACGGCTTTCGGGTCGAAACCGAATGGCGCGGCGTTCTCCGCATCGAGCTCGCGGCTGCCCTGAAGCATGCCACAATCGACCAGCACGCGCTTGCCCGCGGCCTCGAGCAGGTGGCACGAACCGGTGACGCCGCGATCTGCGCCGTGAAACGACAAACGCATGCCCGTGCTCTATGCCACATCCCACGGCGCCCGTCGCGCGCCGCAGTGGGCCAAATTGCGGGTTTGGCGACGCAGCCATTCGGCTAGACTGCGCCCGACCGCGCCGGCCAAGAAACGAGGGAGGCTCCTATGTACAAGGCATCCGCGAACGTCGTCCTGCCGACGTCGATCATCGGCTCGTTGCCGCGGCCGGCCTGGTACGACGCCGTGCTCGGCAGCCAGACCTTCCTCGAAGCCATGGCCAACTCGCGCCACCGCGAGCAATACGAGGACGCCGTCTCGGTTTTCCTGCGCGCCCAGGAGATTGCCGGTCTCGACATCTGCACCGACGGCGACGCGCACTACGACGAGCAGGTCGGCGGCATGAGCTGGCAGAGCTATGCGCCCTCGCACATGGCGGGTTTCGATCGCGCGCCGAAGCCGACGCAGTACAGCGTCGGCGCCGTGCCGTTCCCGCGCGGCCATATCCTCCACGACTTTCTCGAGGCCCGCGTCCTGCCCAAGGTGATCGGGCCGATCGGCCGCGGCGACCTGCAATATGCGGCGATGTGGCGCGTCGCCCAGCGCCTGACGAAGAAGCCGGTCAAGTTCGGCACCATCACGCCCGAGCTGCTGGCGATGGGCCTGGTCGACGAGCACTACAAGGACCCGGTCGAGCGGACCATGGCGCTGAGCCGTGCGCTCAACGAGGAGCTCAACGATCTCGCCGATGCCGGCTGCCCGGTCGTCCAGATGGAGGAGCCGCAGATCCACATGGTGCCGGCGCGCGGTCCGACCTTCGGCAAGCTCGGCACGGCCGAGCTGGTCACGATCTTCAACGCGACGGTGAAGGGTCTTCGCGCCAAAACCGAAGTATGGTGCCACACCTGCTGGGGCAACCCGTCGCAGCAGCGGATCTTCCGCGACGTGCAGAGCTACCAGCCGACGCTCGAGGCGCTCGCCCAGGTCGATGCCGACGCCGTCACCTTCGAGACCTGCTCCTCCGGCACCGGCGACCTCAAGGCGATCGGCGAGATCATCAAGGACAAGAAGATCGTCATCGGCGTCATCGACCATCACACGCTGCAGGTCGAGCGGCCGGATCAGGTTGCCGCCATCATCCGCGAGGCCCTGAAGCACGTGCCGGCCGAGCGGCTGATCGTCTCGTCGGATTGCGGCATGGGCCGCGAGGGTATGAGCCGGCGGCACGCCACCTACAAAATGGTGGCGATGGTGCAAGGCACCAACATCGTGCGCAAGGAGCTAAGCCTGCCAGAGGCTGAATGCCTAGCGGTCGATGCGCGCTATTCACTGACGCTGACCCGGGCCTGAGCGACAAGAGCAATATCCGATCAGATCGGAATTACTTGTCGTCACCCCTGCGAAAGCAGGGGTCCAGAGCCTGCCCCGGACTTGATCCAGGGGCAACTACACGTCGCTTGCCCTGGGTTTCCGCTTTCGCGGGAACGACGATTCGATTTGATTGGACACCGTTCTAAGCGACGCCGCACAAGGCGTCGGCCGGCGCCCGCCGCGTCGGCCGGCAGGGTGACGGTCACGGTGGTGGTAGCGGTTCACGGTCTTGAATGCGAGACGGTCGAAATGAATCGGCAATCATTGCCGTGTCTAGCTCGACGCCGTGAACCGCGAGCTAATTCGTGACATCGCACATGCGCGTGTCGTGATCCTCGAGCGGCTCGATCAGCTTCAGCAGTGGCTGGGCCGCATGGTGCGTCTCTTCAATCGCGATGGCCGAAAACCCAATGAAATCGGTTGTCCGAATGGGACTCAACCGGCGTGAGACGGTTAGCCGCCGGGGGCTCGCGCTTCGATATTGGCTGCAACCTCCTCGCACACCGCGGCCTGATCGAGCAGTTCTTGTCGAAGCTTGCGGTCGCGCGCCGCTTTCGCGCGCTCGCGCAATTTGGCCGCCTGATCCCACCAATAGTCCGCCTCGTCCATGACGTACCTCCGCGCCACGAAGGTCCCGACATCTAACCATAGACCAAAACGGGCCGCTAATTTTGCCATTTTCGCGGTTTCCAGGCCGGCCGGCCACGACCGGCCTGTCTGCGACGGTCCGAGGATGGCATATTTGATATCGGCGACGAGCGTGCTGAACTCCTCCGGTATAGGATTCACCGCAGCAGCTCATCTTGAGGCCCCGACATGTCGCAAGGACAACCCGAACGCACTGACGGGCGCACGCCTCGAATTCGGCCAAGCGGTCGAGACCCCGGGTGCGATCGAGTGGGAGCTTTATGAAAGCGGTTGGCGTCGATGGGTGCCACGGCGGATGGATCGCGGTTTGGATCGGCAAAAGCGGCATTCATGGATTTGCGATCTTTCCGAGAATCGCCTTCGTCCTGGCGTTGCATGCCGACTTGGCGATGATCGACATACCGATTGGGCTTCCCGAGACGGGTGATCGCGGATGCGATCTCGCCGCGCGCAAGATGCTCGGGAAAGACGGCCAGTCTCGTGTGTTCCTGGGTGCTCGCCGCCCGTTGTTGCAATATCTCCCGGATCACCAAACCAGTTACGACGCGGCCTATATCGACGCCAATAAATGGGCGAAGTCGCAACCCGGTGGAAAGGGACTCTCGCGCCAACTCTTTGGGATTCTACCGAAAATCGCCGAGGCGGACGAGATCATGACGCCGGCTCGTCAAGAAACCTTGCGCGAGGCTCATCCCGAGCTTGTATTCCAGGATCTCTCGCACGCGCCAAAGCCGTTGCCGAGCAAAACCTCGCCGGAGGGTCAGAGGCTCCGTCGTGACATCGCGGACCACGGGGGATTTCCCGATATCGACGATTGGATCGCCAAGCTCCGCGGCACGCGCGCGAAGCCGGACGATCTCCTCGATGCGTGTGCGTGCTGCATTGCGGCCCTGCGTGCATCGGTCAAGGGCGTCAGAACGGTCGAATGCCCCCGTGAGGTCGACGCGAAAGGGCTGCGGATGGAGATCTGCTACTGAATTATCGAGCCTTATCCAAAGTGGCGTCGCAATGTTAAGGCTCAGAAGAGCGAGATCGTAGGAGCGGTACTGATGAAAATCACGATCAATGTCGATTGCACGCCGGAGGAAGCCCGCGCGTTCTTCGGTTTGCCCGATATCAGGCCGATGCAGGAGACACTGCTCAAAGAGGTCCAAGATCGGATGACGGCGAACATCCGGGCGATGGACCCCGCCGAGCTGTTTAAAACGTGGCTTCCGGCGGGCCTCGAAGGATTCAAACGGTGGCAGGAGGCGTTTTTGAATCAGACCGGTGCGAAGAAATGAATTCGGAACGTCTATACTGCTATGCACGCGGCAAGGAGCGAGGGGGTTATCATGTCTCTGACCGAAGCAAGCAAGGCGCTGCGCGCGCACTGGGTCGCCTACCTGATCGAGGGCATCATTCTGGCGATCCTTGGCGCGGCGGCGATCTTCGTTCCGCCCTTGGCCACCTTGGCGGTGGCGATATTCCTGGGTTGGCTCTTTCTCATCAGCGGCGTTCTCGGCCTGATCACCACCTTCTGGATGAAGCAGGCACCGGGTTTCTGGTGGTCGCTGCTTTCGGCCGTGCTCGGCATCGCGGTCGGACTCATCTTGATCCGCTGGCCGGTCGGCGGCGCGATTTCGCTGACCCTGGTGCTGATAGCCTTCTTCGTCATCGAGGGCATTCTCTCCATCTTGTTCGCGCTTGAGCACAAGCGCGCCCTCTCGGGACGCTGGGGCTGGTTGGTGCTGAACGGCGTTATCGATTTGGGCCTGGCCGCGGTGATTTTCGCCGGGCTGCCGGGCACCGCGACCTGGGCGCTCGGGTTGCTCGTCGGCATCGACCTGGTGTTCGGAGGAATGGCGCTCATCACCATGGCACTCCACGCCCGGGGAAGCGCGCCAGCCTAGGTTCCAATCGGGCGATTGGCGTAATTGACGGTCATGAGCAGGTCAACGACGCGCGCCAATCCCCTGACCGAAGATGAGATCGGTGCCGTGGTCGGGCGCATGGGTCTGCTTGCGCCCGGCGACAAGGTCGTATGCGTGCCGCTCGATGGCGGAGTTTCGTCGGAAATCTGGCGCGTCGAGATCGGCGCGCGACGCTATTGCCTGAAGCGCGCCTTGGCGCGGCTCAAAGTGCCGCAGCTTTGGGAGGCGCCGATCGAGCGCAACGATGCCGAATGGAAGTGGCTTGCCGCCGCCGCGGCGATCTGGCCGGGCTCGGTCCCGCGCCTCGTGGGCCAGGACCGGGATGCCGGCCTCTTCGTCATGGACTATCTCGATCCCGGCCGGTATCCGAGTTGGAAGAGCCAACTACGCGACGGGATCCTGCGCGCGGAGACGGCGGTCGCGGTCGCCGCGCGCCTGGCCGCGATCCATGCCGCGACCGCCGGCCGATCCGAGATCGCCGCCGCATTCGATACCGGCGACTGTTTCTACGCCATCCGGCTCGAGCCCTATCTGGTCGCAACCGGGCGCGTCCACACCGATCTGGCGCCGCTTCTCGAAGCGCTTTCGCGCACCACGCTCGCGGCCAAGCGCGCGTTGGTGCATGGCGATATCAGCCCGAAGAACATCCTGATCGGACCGGATGGCCCGGTGTTCATCGATTCGGAATGCGCCTGGTACGGCGAACCGGCCTTCGATCTCGCCTTCTGCCTCAATCACTTGCTGCTGAAATGCCTGTGGCAACCGCAGAACGCGCGCGGTTTCCTCCGGCTGTTCGAGCGCCTGACCGAGACCTATCTCACGGGCGTGACCTGGCAGCCGCGCGCGGAGATGGAAAGCTTGACCGCAGGCCTGCTACCGGCGCTGCTATTGGGCCGGATCGACGGCAAATCGCCGATCGAATACATCACCAACGAGCGCGAGAAGAATTGCGTCCGGAATTTCGCGCGCCGATTTATCGCAACCCGAGTGGATCGCCTCGACGTCATTCGCGATGCATGGGGCCGCGAGGTTCACGCATGACCGCGACCGAGATCGTTGCTGTCCGCGGCCGCCGTGTTTGGGATTCGCGCGGCCGGCCCACCGTCGAGGCCGAGGTGACGCTCTCGGGTGGCGCCCGGAGGCGGGCGATCGCGCCGGCCGGTGCATCGGTCGGCAGCGGCGAAGCTGTTGATCTGCGCGACGGCGGCAGCCGGTTCGGCGGAGCCGACGTCATGAAGGCCGTCGGCAACGTCAACGGCGCGATCGCGAACACGCTGCGCGGCCGCGACGCGCGCGACCAGAAAAGCATCGACGACACGCTGATCGCGCTCGACCGCACGCCCGACAAGGCGCGGCTCGGCGCCAATGCCATGATCGCGACGTCGATGGCGGTGCTCCATGCCGCTGCCGCAGCCGCCGATATGCCGCTCTATGCCTATCTTCTCGGCGATCGGCCCGCCGCCATGCCGATCCCCGAGGTTCAAATTTTCGGCGGTGGTGCCCATGCGGGGCGGCGCGTCGACATCCAGGACTTCATGGTCGTGGCGCCAAAAGCGCGTTCCTTCGCCGAGGCGCTGGACTGGACCGCGGAAATTTACCGCGCGGCCGGCGCGATGATGCGTGAAACCGGCCGACTCCAGGGTGTCGCCGACGAAGGCGGCTTCTGGCCGGCGTTCGATTCCAACACCGCGGCGCTCGACGCCCTAATGGGCGCAATCGAGCGCGCGGGCTTCACGCCCGGCGACGAAATTTCGATCTCGCTCGACGTTGCGGCCTCCGATTTCTACCGCGACGGCGCATACCGCCTCGCGCTCGACGGCCGCGTGCTCGATTCCGACGCCATGTCCGCCATGCTGATCGATTGGCTTGACCGTTATCCGATCGTCTCGATCGAGGATCCCCTGGCCGAGCACGACGCGGCGGGTCTCACGCGCTTCACCAAGGCGGTCGGCCACCGGGTGCAGATCGTGGGCGACGATTTTCTCGTGACCGACGCCGCACGCGTGCGCCGCGCCGCGGCCATGCCGGCCTGTAACGCCGTTCTGGTCAAGCCGAATCAGGTCGGGACCGTGAGCGAGGCCAAGGCTGCGGTCGAGGCGGCGCGCGCCGCCCGTTGGGGCGCAATCGTCTCCGCGCGCTCGGGCGAGACCGAGGACGTGACCATCGTTCACCTCGCGGTCGGCTGGAGCGTGCTTCAGCTCAAGGTCGGCTCGTTCGCGCGCTCGGAGCGAATGGCGAAGTGGAACGAGGCGCTCCGGATCGAAGAGGCGCTCGGCAGCCGGACACGCTTCGCTGGTTTCGAGCCGTGGCGCGGCCAGGTTCTGGCGTTTCGAAAGTGAGCGGGATGGACCAAGACAGCTCCGGCAGAATTTCTGCTCCGGGCACAACTTAGATCTGCCGAGAGGTCTGCTTTCCCGGCGCTATAGAATGGCTGGGGGACTAGGATTCGAACCTAGACTCGCGGAGTCAGAGTCCGCTGTCCTACCGTTAGACGATCCCCCAGCAGGGGCATCGCGCAATTTCTCTAGCACAGGCAGGCGGCGCTTGGGGAGGGCCGCGCTCGGGAGCGTACGCTCAGTGACAATGGCACGCTCGGTGACGATGGCGGTGGGATTCCGCCGGCGCAGGCCGTCAATCAGCTCCGCCGCAATGCGGCTTGATTGTGACGCGACGCCGAAAGCGCTCGACGCGACGAAAAGAATATTGTCCGTCAATTCTCTACCGACGGCGGCCCAGGCCCGCGTCCGGCATTTTGGTGCATTGCAAAAATGGCAGTGGGGCTGCCCTGGCGGAATGGCTAGAATTCGCATGGCCTGTTCGGAGAATCGAAACAATGCGAAATCCCGGTTTCGAGGAAATCGGCGCCTTTGCGGCAATCGTCGAGCGCCGCTCCTTTTCCAAGGCCGCCGTCGCCCTCGGTATCTCGCCCTCGACGCTGAGCCAGACCATCCGCGATCTCGAGGAGCAGCTCGGTGTGCGCCTGCTCAACCGCACCACGCGCAGCGTCGCGCCGACCGAGGCCGGCGAGCGCCTGCTCGAGCGGCTGCGGCCGCTGGTCGCCGACTTCAATACCGCAATCGACTCGGTGCGCGCGCTGCGCGGCAAGCCGGCGGGCCTCATCCGCCTGACGGTGCCGGCACCGGCGGCAAGCTTCGTCCTGGCGCCGGTCCTGCAGCGCT
The DNA here is from genome assembly GCA_028871055.1 of Alphaproteobacteria bacterium. GTDB lineage: Bacteria > Pseudomonadota > Alphaproteobacteria > ATCC43930 > CGMCC-115725 > REEB95. The sequence continues at coordinate 60,406 of JAGWON010000016.1, read as the reverse complement.
TCTTCGCCGCCTATCCCGAGATCCGGCTCGAGATTTCGGTCGACGCTGCGCTGGTCGACATCGTCGCCGGCCGCTTCGATGCCGGCATCCGCTTCGGCAACAGCATCGACCGCGACATGATCGCGGTCCGCATCTCAGATCCGATCCGGCGCGTCGTGGTCGCCGCGCCCGCGTATCTTGCGCAACACGAGGCGCCGCAGACTCCGCGCGACCTCGCTCACCACAACGCGATCCGCTTCCGCCTGCCGGGCGGCGGTTTCATCCCGTGGCGCTTCCAGGAGAACGGCAAAAGTTTCGAGGCGACGCCGGAGGGCACGCTGATCGTCAACACCCCGGACGTGGCGGTGCGCGCGGCGCTCGACGGCGTCGGCCTTCTCTACTTGAGCTGGCGCTACATCGAGGATGCGGCCGCAGATGGGCGGCTGGTGCTGTTGTTCAAGGATTGGCTGCCGCCGGATACCGACGAGTTCTTCCTCTATTACCCGAGCCGGCGCCAGGTCCCCGCGCCATTGCAGGCGCTGATCGACTTTTTGCGCCAAAATCTCAAGAACGGACGGAACGGCGCGCGCTGAGCCACCGCCTTTCGGCGATGGCTCAGCGCCCGGGCCGCTCGGTTAGTCGCCGACTGCGGGCGACAGCGCCGCGTCGCTGTACGGGCCAACGCCAAAGGACGGCGCGGTGACCGCGGATTGACCGACCAGAGCCTGCTGCTCCTGCTGGCCGGCCAACGCGGCCTGGGCCAAGGGCGCCGACAGCGCGGTGGCCAGGGCCAGCACGCGCAAGACTGTGAACGTACGCATGGAACTTCTCCTGAGAACGAAGAGACGGCCGGGATTGGCAACCTCGAGACGTGATATGTGCGCCGGCGCGCCCGCGTTTAATCGGCCGGCGCCGCATGCCCCATGCCGCGCCGCCGAACAATCACGCCAAGGCGCGCGGCAGCCGCGGCCGAGGCCGCTTCGCTTCGGCGGGTTGATGGGCTAGCATCGCCAGGACCTTTTGTCCTGACGAGCTGCCGCGTGTTGCCATCCCACTCGCCACCCTTCGGATCAGCATCGTCCGACGAGCGCCGCGCCACCTATGCGGCGCTCGATCTCGGCACCAACAACTGCCGTCTGCTGATGGCGCGCGCGGCCGGCCGTAACGGCTTTCGCGTCGTCGAGGCGTTCTCGCGCATCGTGCGGCTGGGCGAAGGCTTGGCGGCGACCGGCCGCCTGTCCGAGGCGGCGATGGGGCGCACGATCGAGGCGCTCAAGATCTGCGCTGATCGCGTCGCCGGCCGGCGCGTCGCTGGAGCACGCTACGTCGCGACCGCGGCCTGCCGCCGCGCCGCCAACTGCGCCGATTTCGTCGAGCGCATCCGGGCCGTGACCGGCATCGCGATGGAGATCATTTCGAGCGACGAGGAGGCCCGCCTGGTCGTAGCCGGCTGCTCGCCGCTGCTCGATCGCCGCATGCCGCGGGCGCTGGTCTTCGATATCGGCGGCGGATCGACCGAGCTGGTCTGGGTTGTGGTGCCGCCCGGCCCAGAGGCGCAACCGATCATCGAGGGCTATATCTCGATTCCGCAGGGCGTCGTCACCTTCGCCGACCGCTATGGCGGCCGCGAGGTCGACGCGGCGGTCTATCGCGCCATGGTCGAGGAAATGCGCGCGCCATTGGCGGCGTTCGAGAGCCGGTTTGCGATCGGCCGGCATATCCACGCCGGACAGGTCCAGATGCTCGGCAGTGCGGGCACCGTCACCATCCTGACCGCGCTCTATCTCAATCTGCCGCGCTATATCCGGGCGCGAGTCGACGGCACCGCGCTCGACTTTGCGTCGATCGCGCGGGTGACGCACCGGCTGGCGTCGATGGCTTATGCCGAACGCGCTGCACATCCGTGCATCGGCCACGAGCGCGCCGACCTCGTGCTCGCGGGCTGCGCCATTCTCGAGGCGATCTGCACGCTGTGGCCGGTGGGCCGGCTCGCGGTCGCCGATCGCGGCATCCGTGAAGGCATCCTGATGAGCCTCGTCGGCGCCGGCGGTTAGCGCGGTCTCTCATGGCGCGTAAGGGATCATGGCCCTCGGGCGGCCGGATGGGCGCCGGTGCGAAGGGCGGACGCGGCGGCATCTCGCCGCGCGGCGAAGCCGTGCGCGTCAAGACCGCCGGCGGTCGCAAGGCGTCGTCGACCCAATGGCTGCAGCGCCAGCTCAATGATCCTTACGTGCGCGAAGCCAAGCGACTGGGCTACCGCTCGCGTGCGGCGTTCAAGCTCGCCGAGCTCGATGACCGTTTCCGCGTGCTCAAGCCTGGGGCGCGCGTGGTCGATCTCGGCGCGGCGCCGGGCGGCTGGACCCAGGTCGCGGTGGAGCGCACGGGCAGCGCACGGGGCAAGGGTTTCGTGCTCGGCGTCGATGTGCTCGACGCCGCGCCGATTGCGGATGCAACGCTGCTGCGCGCCGATTTCACCGCGCCCGAGACGCCGGCGCGCATCAAGGCGGCACTCGGCGGTCAGGCCGACGTCGTGCTCTCCGACATGGCGGCGCCGGCGACCGGCCATGGGGCGACCGACCATGTGAAAATCGTCGCGCTGGCCGAGGCGGCTTACGACTTCGCCGTCGAGGTCCTGGCGTCGGGCGGCGCCTTCGTCTGCAAGGTCTATCAGGGCGGCGCCGAAGGCGAGCTGCTGCAACGCTTGAAGCGCGACTTCGCGCAGGTGCGGCACGCCAAGCCGCCCGCCTCGCGCAGCGAGTCGGCCGAGGTCTACCTGGTGGCGCAGGGTTTTCGCGGGCCCGCCGCCTAGTCTTTCCGGCATTCGAGACATGCGCCGCGAGCCGTTTGGCGCGCTTCCCTTGGAGACGCTTCCGTGTATTATGCGGCGCCAACCTTGCGCCCGACCCCGGGCGAACGGGAGGCAGCGATGGACATTCGGCAGGCGCTTACTTTCGACGACGTCCTGCTTGTGCCTGCAGCCTCCGCCGTCCTCCCCACCGAGACCGACACCCGCACCCGCCTCACCCGCGAGGTGGCGCTCGGCATTCCGCTGGTTTCGGCGGCGATGGACACGGTGACCGAAAGCGCGCTCGCCATCGCCATGGCGCAGGTCGGCGGCCTCGGCATCGTCCACCGCAATCTCGGGATCGCGGAACAGGCGGACGAGGTCCGCAAGGTCAAGAAGTTCGAGGCCGGCATGGTGGTGAACCCGGTCACCATCGCGCCCGACGCGACGCTGGCCGACGCGCTCAAGCTCATGGCCGACAACAGGATTTCCGGCATCCCGGTGGTCGAGCGCCAGTCGCAGAAGCTGGTCGGCATCGTCACCAACCGCGACGTGCGCTTCGCGTCGAACCCCAATCAACCGATCGCGGAGTTGATGACCAAGAGCAACCTCGTCACCGTGCGCGAGACCGTGACGCGCGAGGAGGCGAAGAAGCTGCTGCATCAGCACCGAATCGAGAAGGTCTTGGTGGTCGACAAGGATTTCCGCTGCGTCGGCTTGATCACGGTGAAGGACATCGAGAAGTCGCAACGCTATCCCAACGCCACCAAGGACGAGGCTGGGCGACTGCGCGTCGGCGCCGCCGCCGGCACCGGCCCGGACGGCGTCAAGCGCGCCGAGGCGCTCTTCGATGCGGGAGTCGACGTTTTGGTGGTCGACACGGCACACGGTCATTCGTCGCGCGTGCTCGACGCGGTGAACCGCATCCGCAAGCTCAGCAACTACACTCAGATCATCGCCGGCAACATCGCGACCGCCGAGGGCGCCGAGGCGCTGATCGACGCCGGCGCCGACGCGGTGAAGGTCGGCATCGGCCCCGGCTCGATCTGCACCACCCGGGTCGTCGCCGGCGTCGGCGTGCCGCAGCTCACCGCGATCCTCGACGTGGTCGACCGCTGCCGGAAGAAGAACGTCCCGGTGGTCGCGGACGGCGGCGTCAAGTTCTCGGGTGATCTCGCCAAGGCGATCGCCGCCGGCGCCGATTGCGTCATGCTCGGCTCGCTCTTCGCCGGCACCGACGAGAGCCCGGGTGAGGTGTTCCTCTACCAGGGTCGTTCGTACAAGTCCTACCGCGGCATGGGCTCGGTGGGCGCGATGGCGCGCGGCTCGGCCGACCGCTATTTCCAGCAAGAAGTTCAGAGCGAGCTCAAGCTGGTGCCCGAGGGCGTCGAGGGCCGCGTGCCACACAAGGGGCCGGTCGCCAACGTCGTCCACCAGTTGGTCGGCGGCCTCAGGGCGGCGATGGGCTATACGGGCAACCGGACGATCGCCGAGATGCAGCGCAACTGCAAATTCGTGCGCATCACCGGCGCCGGCCTGCGCGAGAGCCACGTGCACGACATCGCCATCACCCGCGAGTCGCCGAATTATCGGCAGGATTTGTGAGCGATCGGGCGCGACCGCATCGGACCGCTTCGCTCGTCATTCGTATAGTCGTGTTTCCGCAAGGCGCTGCCGGTCGTGCCCCGCTCCCGTTCCCTCCCCCTCGAGGGGGGAGGGGTAAGGAGGGGGAGACCGTCTTGTCTCCGCCTGGGCGGATCCGATGACGCCGGGCGCGCAGGTCGAGGCGGCGATCGGACGACTGGCGGAAATCGACAAGGGAACGGCGCCCGCCGACGACGTCGTCGCCGACTGGTTTCGCCGTCATCGTTTTGCCGGCTCGTCGGACCGCGCGGCCATCTCGGGACACATCTACGCCGTGCTGCGCCACCGCGCAGAGCTCGACTGGTGGATCGAGCGCACCGGCAATGGCCTGCCGGCGGACGCGCGGCGGCGCATGCTGGCGGCGCTGGCGCTGGTGGAAGGTTGGCACGCGAGCGCGATCCGCGACGCCTGCGACGGCGATCGCTTCCGGCCGGCGCCGCTGTCCGATGGCGAGAATGCGATGGTCGCGTCGCTCGCCGGCCGCACGCTCGCGCACAAGGATATGCCGCCGCACGTGAGCGGCAACTATCCCGAATGGCTCGGGCCGCACCTTGCGGCATCGCTCGGCAAAGACCTGGCGCGCGAAACCGCGGCGCTCAACGGCGAGGCGACGCTCGATTTGCGCGTCAACACGCTGAAGGGCGACCGCGGCAAGGTGCGCGTCGCCTTGCAGCGGGCGGGCATCGAAGCGGAGATGACCGCGCTGTCGCCCGTTGGCCTGCGCCTCAAGGAGCGCGTGCCGCTCGGCCAGATGGAGTCGTTCCGCCAGGGCCTGGTCGAGGTCCAGGACGAGGGCTCGCAGGTGGCCGCGTTGCTCGCCGCCGCGCGGCCCGGCATGCGGGTGGCCGATTTTTGCGCCGGCGCCGGCGGCAAGACGCTGGCGCTCGCCGCCAGCATGAACAATCGCGGACATCTGATCGCCAGCGATATTTCCGCGAAGCGCCTGGAGCGCGCGACCGAGCGGCTGCGGCGGGCCGGCGCCAGCATCGTCCAGCGCGTGCCGCTGTCGGGCACGCGCGACAAATGGGTCAAGCGGCACAAGGCGAGCTTCGATCGCGTTTTCGTCGACGCGCCGTGCACCGGCACCGGCACCTGGCGGCGCAATCCCGACGCCAAGTGGCGGCTCAAGCCGGAGGACTTGGCCGAGCTGACCGCGCTCCAGGCCGAGATTCTCGATTCGGCGGCGCGGCTGGTGAAGCCGGGCGGACGGCTGATCTACGCCACCTGCTCGCTGCTCAGGGAGGAAGACGAGCAACAGGTCGAGTCCTTCCTCGCCACGCATTCCGATTTCGCGCTATTGCCGGCCTGGCGGGTGTGGCGCGACTCGATCGGCGGCAAGCCGCCAGAGAAAGGCGCGATGCTGCGACTGACGCCGGCGCGGCACGGTACCGACGGGTTTTTCGTCGCCGTGCTCGAGCGCAAGGCGGTTGCGCCGGACGCGCCCGCTCAAGGATGATGCCCGCCATGACCGACGTTGCGGCCGAGAAGGTCCTCATCCTCGATTTCGGCAGCCAAGTGACGCAGCTGATCGCCCGGCGGCTGCGCGAAAACGGCGTCTATTGCGAGATCCATCCCTTCGCCATGGCCGACGACAAGCTCGCCGCCTTCGCGCCCAAGGCGGTGATCCTGTCCGGCGGTCCGGCCTCGGTGCATGAGCAGGCATCGCCGCGCGCGCCGCAAAAGGTGTTCGAGCTCGGCGCGCCGGTGCTCGGCATCTGCTACGGCGAGCAGACCATGTGCGCGCAGCTCGGCGGCCGCGTCTCGCCGTCCGACCATCGCGAATTCGGCCGCGCCTTCCTCGACATCACGGCGGATTGCGAGCTGTTCGAGGGCGTGTGGAAGAAGGGCCAGCGCGAGCAGGTGTGGATGAGTCACGGCGACCGCGTCGACGTGCTGCCGCCGGGCTTCAAGGTCGTCGGCATCAGCGACGGCGCGCCGTTCGCCGCCATCGCCGACGACGCGCGCCGCTTCTACGGCGTGCAGTTCCATCCCGAGGTCGTGCACACGCCGCACGGTACGGCGCTGCTCAAGAATTTCACCCACCGCGTCGCCGGCTGCCGCGGCGACTGGTCGATGGCCGCATTCAAGGCCCAGGCGATCGCCCGCGCGCGCCAACAAGTGGGCAAGGGCAAGGTCGTATTGGGCCTGTCGGGCGGCGTCGACTCATCGGTCGTCGCGGTGCTGCTGCACGAGGCGATCGGCGACCAGCTCACCTGCATCTACGTCGACACCGGCCTGATGCGTGCCGGCGAGTCGGAGCAGGTCGTCGGCCTTTTCCGTGACCACTATAACATTCCGCTGGTGCACCGCGACGCCAGGGCGCTGTTCCTGAAGAAGCTCGCCGGCGTCACCGATCCCGAGCAAAAGCGCAAGATCATCGGCGCCACCTTCATCGACGTGTTCGACGAGGAGGCGCACAAAATCGGCGGCGCCGAATTCCTGGCCCAGGGCACGCTCTATCCCGACGTGATCGAATCGGTGAGCTTCGCGGGCGGCCCGTCGGTCACCATCAAGTCGCACCACAATGTCGGCGGCCTGCCCGAGCGCATGAAGCTGAAGCTGGTCGAGCCGCTGCGCGAGCTGTTCAAAGACGAGGTGCGCGCGCTCGGCCGCGAGATGGGCCTGCCCGAGGACATAGTGAAGCGGCATCCCTTCCCCGGCCCAGGCCTCGCCATCCGCATACCCGGCGAAATCACCCGTGAGACGCTCGACGTCCTGCGCAAAGCCGACGCGATCTTCATCGAGGAGATCCGCAACGCCGGACTCTACGACGCGATCTGGCAGGCCTTCGCCGTGCTGCTGCCGGTCAAGACCGTCGGCGTCATGGGCGACACCCGTAGCTACGATCGCGTCTGCGCGCTCAGGGCGGTGACCTCGACCGACGGCATGACCGCCGACTATTATCCCTTTCCGCACGAATTGCTCGGCCGCATCGCCACGCGGATCATCAACGAAGTCAAAGGCATCAATCGGGTGGTCTACGACGTGACCTCGAAACCGCCCGGCACGATCGAGTGGGAGTGACCATCCATTCGGAGTATAGAAGGTGGCGTATCACAGTCCTTTCATTTGAAACCGAATAATGGGGGGATAATTGGCCGGGAAGAAGCAAGATGCGACAAATGCGCTGGTGATCGTCGTGAAAGCGCTGGACCCATTACCAGACGCGGAGAAGCAATGGGTCCTGCAATCGGCGGCAAGTCGATGGAGCTTGAACATCCAAGCGGCGGGGGCGGGCGCCGGTCGACCTCAGCCTGGTGCCGCCGCTGGAGTGATTGCCGCTGTCACAGGGGCGCCCACCGCTGACGTTGAGTCAGCGATTGCAAAAAAAGACGCCCGCGCATTTATTCGTATAAAGCGACCTATAACCGATGTTCAGCGCGTAGCGTGCCTCGGTTATTTTCTTGTCCAAACCACTGGACAACATGGTTTTTCATCGAAGGACATTGGGAAAGCACACACCGAGTCTGGTGGCCCGAATATCAACATGACGCGCGCCCTCGATAACGCCACACGGCAATCAAAATATTTGTCCCGGCGCAGTGCCAAGGAAAAGCAACTCACGACCTTGGGTGAAGACGTAGTGCTAGCGCTTCCCGACCAACAGGCGGTGAAGGAGGCCGAGGCCGCTGAAAAGTCTCGGCGCAGAGGACGAACAAAGAGGAAATCTGGGAAGACGGCATAGTATATGCGCGCAACAATTGAAGCGCAGCTTGCGTCAAAGCTACACAGGAATCTTGTTCACGAATTGCTTGAAGCGCATTCTGAAGCAAAGCGCAATTTCTATTTGGGCGGATTGCGCCTTTCGGCCGTCGAAGGCGGAAGGTTCTGCGAGGCCGCGTTCCGAATACTAGAATACGAGGCCAAGGGTGGGAAATTTACACCGCTCAAGAAGCCCTTAGCTAACACGGACAAGCTCATTCTTGAGCTATCCAATCTCGATGGATCAAAGTTCAACGACTCAGTCCGACTGCATATCCCCCGTTCCCTCCGGCTTGTCTACGATATCCGCAACAAGCGCGACACTGCGCATCTCGCTGACGGCATCGACCCTAATCTTCAAGATGCGACCCTCGTAATCGTCGTTCTTGATTGGGTGCTGGCGGAGTTCATTCGCCTTTATCACAAAGTTCCGGCTAACGAAGCTTCAAGAATTGTGGACGGGATAGTAAAACGCGTCGCACCCGTCGTGCAGGACTTCGATGGCTTTCTGAAAATTCTCAATCCCAAACTTCAGGTCAGTGAGCACTGCACGGTCCTTCTGTATCAGCGCGGCGAAAACGGAGCGACGTATGATGAACTATATAAGTGGGTGCGCCCAAAGATGAGGGCGAACCTGAAACGGACGTTAGATGCACTCGTCGACAAAAAAGACTACGTGCATTTCGACGGATCCCGTTACTTTATTACGCGCCTTGGAGAACGGTACGTTGAACAGGCAGGCTTGATTACTGCCTCTCAACTAATAACGTGACATAGGCGTCAATCAGCGTGATTTCGAATTTAAATGGCTGGAATCGAGCCAGGGAGGGAGCACCATGAAGTTGAAGTTCGGAATAGCACTCGGCGCCGCGCTCGCGGCGTTTGTCGCCGTCGCCGCGCCGGCGAGCGCGCAACAGACCGTCATCGACGAGTGGGCGACGATCAAGACGCCGCCGGCTCCGGCGCTCAAGCAAGTCACCGTCGATCCCAAGACCACGGCGCTGCTGCTGCTCGATTTCGTCAAGCAGACCTGCGCGCCGCAGCCGCGCTGCATCGCAACATTGCCGGCAACCAAGAAGTTTCTGGCCGAGGCGCGCGCCCACCATCTGCTGGTGGTCTACAGCTACGTTTTCGGCGGCACGATGGCGGACACGCTGCCCGCGGTGGCGCCGACCGGCAAAGAACCCAACGTGCAGGCGGGGCCGGACAAATTCCTGCACACCGATCTCGAGAAGATCCTGAAGGACCACGGCATCAAGACCGTGATCGTCACCGGCACCTATTCGCACGGCGCGGTGCTCCACACCGGCGACGAGGCCGCGTTGCGCGGCTTCAACGTCGTCGTGCCGGTTGACGGCGTATCGGCGCCGGGCGCGTTCGCCGAACTCTATGTCGCTTACAACTTCACGGCGGCGCCGCGCATTTCCGCGGTGACGACGCTGACGCGCTTCAGCATGATCAAATTCTAAAAAAGCCACAACTTTGCCCAAGGTTTGACGCACTCGTGTCATCGGCATGGTGCATTCTGCAGCCAGTGAATGGGGGATGCCCATGCGAGACCGACTTTTCCGCGACAATACCGAGCCGACGATCGACGAATTGCTCAGCGATCCGATCGCGCAGCTTTTAAGGAAACGTGACGGAATCGAGATCGGCGACGTGCGGGCCGCGGTCGAACAGGCGAAAACCGCCCTGCGCCAACGCTGTTTGGCGCGGAGCTGCCTCACCGGCGCCGCGGCCTAGGTCGTTTCCGCCTTCCTCGATGGGGGATGGCGATGGACGAAGCGAATTATTGGTGGGAACAGGCGCTCAAGTACAAGGAGCGCGCCGAAAAGGCGCGAAAGCGCGCCTTGCGGGTCGAGCTGCTCGAGCTGGGCTCGGCCTGCGAAGAGGTCGCCGAGGAGATCGAGGCGCACGCGCCCGGCGGTTGACCGCCGACTAGACCCGCTTGTGCGAGCCGTCGCAGAACGGCTTTGTTCCGGTCGATTTGCAGCCGCAGAGCCAGTGCTCGCCGTTCTTCTCGGCCTTGAACCCCACCGGCGCGAGGCCGGTGCCCTTGTGCGAGCCGTCGCAGAACGGCTGGCTCTTGGAGCGGCCGCAGGCGCACCACCAGTATTCCTTGCCCGCCTCGAGCGTGACGCCGTAAGGCGATTTCTGCGCGGGAATGGGCGTGGCCATCGGTCGGTTCCCTTGCGGAATCAGTAGGAGCGCGGCAATCCAAGCACATGCTCGGCCAGGTAGGCCAGCACCAGGTTGGTCGAGATCGGCGCCACCTGGAACAGCCGCGTCTCGCGCCATTTGCGCTCGACGTCGTATTCGCGCGCGAAGCCGAAGCCGCCGTGGGTCTGGAGGCAGGCCTCGCCGGCATGCCACGAGGCGTCGGCCGCCAGCAGCTTGGCCATGTTGGCCTCGGGCCCACACGGCGATCCCGCATCGAAGAGCGCAGCCGCCTTGCGCACCATCAGATCGGCGGCCTCGGTTTCGGCAAAGGCGCGGGCGAGCGGGAACTGCACACCCTGGTTCTGGCCGATCGGGCGGTCGAACACCATCCGCGTCTTGGCATATTCAGTCGCCATGCGGACGAACCAGCGCGCATCGCCGATCGCCTCGGCGGCGATCAGGATGCGCTCGGCGTTCATGCCGTCGAGGATATAGCGGAAGCCCTTGCCCTCCTCGCCGATCAGATTCTCGGCCGGCACGACCAGATCGTCGAAAAATACCTCGGTGGTGTTGTGGTTGATCATCGCCGGCAGCTTCTTGATGGTAACGCCCCGGCCGCGCGCCGCCTTGAGATCGACCAGGAACACCGAGAGGCCATCGCCCCGCTTTGCCACCTTCTCGACGGGCGTGGTGCGCGCCAGCAGCAGCATCAGGTCGGATTGCAGCGCGCGTGAGGTCCACACCTTTTGGCCGCGTACGACATAGTGGTCGCCCCGGCGCTCCGCCCGGGTCTTGAGTTTGAGGGTATCGGTGCCGGTGGTCGGCTCGGTCACGCCGAAGGCCTGGAGCGTCAGCTCGCCAGCGGCGATTCCAGGCAGGTACCTGCGCTTCTGCGCCTCGCTGCCGTGCCGCAGCAGCGTGCCCATGATGTAGATCTGGGCGTGGCAGGCACCGGCATTGCAGCCGGCGGCGTGGATCTCCTCGAGGATCGCGGCGGCGGCGCGCAGCTTCAATCCGGCGCCGCCGTATTCTTCGGGGATGAGCGCGGCAAGATAACCCGCCCGGGTCAGCGCGGCGACGAACTCCGTCGGATATTCCTGCTGTTCCTCGCGCGCCCGCCAATAGGCGCCGGGGAAACCGGTGCAGATGCGCCGCACGCCGTCGCGGATTTCGGGGAAATCCTCGCCCAGCGCGATCGCGGGCAGGGGCGCGCCGGCGGCCGTGTCCATCAGCGCCCGGCGAAGCGGGGCTTCCGCTTCTCGTTAAAGGCGGCGATGCCTTCGCGCCGGTCCGCCGTGGCGACCAATGTCTCGTAGCAGGCGATCTCGAAGCGCATCGCCTGGTCCAGCGGCAATTGCAGGCCACCGTGGATCGACTTCTTCGCCTGGCGGACGGCGAGCGGCGCGTTGGCGATAATCGTCCGCGCCGTTTCCAGCGTTTCCGCCATCAACCGGTCGGGTGCGCACAGCCGGTTGACCATGCCCCAGGCCAGCGCCTCCTCGGCGCTGAACGGCCGGCCGGTGAGCACGATCTCCTTGGCGCGGCGCTCGCCCGCGGCGCGCGGCAGGGTCTGGGTGCCGCCGGCACCGGGTATGAGGCCGAGCGTCGCCTCGGTCAGTGCGAAGCGCGCGGTCGCAGCCGCATAGACAAAGTCGCAGGCGAGCATCAGCTCGAGCCCGCCGGCAAAGGCCGCGCCGTTGACCGCGGCGATCACCGGCACCGCCACGTGCAGGAGCATCTCCTGCTCGCGCTCGATGATGGCGTGCTGCGTGAACCACGCCTCCTCGGTCATGCCGTTGCGCTCCTTGAGGTCGGCGCCGGCGCAGAAGGCCCGCGTGCCGGCACCGGTCAGGACGACGCAGCGCACGTCGCCGGGCGCCGCGACCAGGCCGGTCCACACATCGAGCAGCTCCTGCATCATGTGGGTATCGAAGGCATTGGCGACCTCCGGCCGGTTGAGCGTCACCACGAGCAGATGCGGCTCGGGCGTCTCGACCAGCAGGGTTTGGTAGCGCTTCGCCATCGCGCGAGGGTGGCGGCGGGCGCGCGGGCCGTCAACCGGCTTGGCGGCTCAGGCGTCGATCAGAGATAGCACCAGGGCGAGCGTTCAAGCAGGTCGCTGGTCGCCTCGAGTACGGCGGCCCAGGCGGCATAGGCGAGCTGGTCGCCGATCTCGTTGGCGCGGCGCGCCCGCGTGGCCGCCAGGATGAGAGCGCCGCGGCCGTGCTTTGCCGCGAGGTCTTCGGCGATGCGCGCGGTTTCCTCGGCGCCGAGGAAGTTGGTCGGGTTGGTGTGCGGCGTCATGACCAGCGCTGAGTTCGATGGTACTAGATTTCGAAAAATTCACCTATAAGTCAAGATAAATACTTGAGTTAACTAAATAATATCGAATGAAATCGCGCTCGGCAGGGTTAATTTCTACACTTGGTTAAATAAATGCATAGTACACACGGTTAACGCCGCCGCGTTCGCCGCCGCCGATCCCGCGCCAAATCGTTGAGCCAGATCAACGAGTTTCTGGCCGCCGCCACGCTCGGCACTGGTAAAGGCAGGTTTCTTCGGACATTCTAGGCCCCGTCAAAGCGGCAGTCCGCCGCGCCCCGGCTTTCAAGGCCGGGATTCTCTCGGGAGGGAGTATGTCGACGGGTTCTCACGCCGTAGCGTCCGGTCCCAATCTTGCGCGACCGGGCCACCCCGGCCCTCGTTGCCTGCCCGGCCGCACCGCCACCCGGCGCCCGCGCGCCGCCTGATGTTCTCGCTTTTTGTCAATGCCATCGTCGCCGGCCTGCTGCTCGGCGGGTTCTACGCCGCGGTCAGCGTCGGCGTGGCGATCTCGTTCGGCATGCTGGACATCGCCAACCTGGCGCATCCCGCCTTCATCATCCTGGGGGCGTTCATCGCCTACATCCTGAACACGGATTTCGGCATCGACCCGGTCGTGGCCGGCGTGTTGGCGCTGCCGTTCTTCTACCTGCTCGGCGCGGCGATCTATCAGGTCTATTACTACTCGTTCGAGCGGCGCGGCGAGGAGGCGCTGCGCGGCCTCGCCTTCTTCTTCGGCATCCTGTTCATCACCGAGGTGGCGCTAATCCTGATCTTCGGCGTCGATTACCGCTTCGTGACGGCGCCCTATATCGGCCCGAGCATCTATATCGGCGACGCCGAGCTGCCGCTGCGGATGTTCGTGCCGTTCGTCATTTCGATCGTCATGGTCGGGGCGCTCCAGCTCTTCCTGTCGAAGACCTTCATCGGCCGCGCCATCCTGGCGGTCTCCCAGGACGACTTGGCGCTCAAGCTGATGGCGATCCGACCGCAGCGGATCAAGAACATCGCGTTCGCCATCTCGATCGCCACCGCCTCGCTCGCAGGCGCGTGCCTCATCATCATCCAGCCGGTGGAGCCGTCGATCGGCCGCGATTACATCGGCCGTGTCTTCGCCATCGTCGTGCTCGGCGGCATGGGCAGCTTCCCCGGCATGCTGACCGCGGCGATGCTGATCGGCGTGATGGAGAGCCTGACCGCGACGTTCTACGGGCCCTCGTGGTCGCCGGCGGTCGCCTTCGGCTTCCTGCTGCTGGCGCTGGCCGTCCGGCCGGCCGGCTTGATGGGGCGCTAGGCCGTGCCGTACATCCCGACGCGTTATTTCTGCCTGATCGCTGCGCTGGTAACGCTCGCGATTGCCGTCTCAGCGCGTTTCGCCACCAACGATTATTTCTTCTTCGCCGGCTACGTGGTGCTGCAATACGTCGTCATGGCGACGGCGTGGAACATCCTCGGTGGCTACACCGGCTACGTCAATTTCGGCACCGCTGGATTCTTCGCCATCGGCGCCTACAGCGCGGTGGTGATGCACAAGTTGTTCGAGCCGCCGCTCGTGGTGTCGATCGCGGTCGGCGGCGTCATGTCCGGCCTGGTCGGCCTCGGCATGGGATATCTCACGCTGCGGCTCAGGGGCGTGTTCTTTGCCATCGCCACCCTGGCGCTGGCGATCGTGCTGCAGACGCTCATCACCAACTGGGATTTCGTCGGCGGCTCGCGCGGCGTGTATATCATACGGCCGGCGAACGGCCCGTTCGGCCACCCCTATATCCAGTACCTGTTTCTGACGATGTTGGTGCTATCGACGATCGCGGTGTGCATCGCGCGCGCGATCGAGCATTCGAAGCTCGGCTACGGTCTTGCCACCATCCGCGACGACGAGCTCGCCGCCGAGGCGGCGGGCGTGCCGACGCTCAAGCTCAAGCTGATCGCCACCGTGCTGTCGGGCGCGCTGATGGGCATGGCGGGCGCGCCGCTGCCCTACTACGTGACCTATCTCGATCCGTCCTCCGGCTTCAATCTCGCCTTCGCCGTCAACAGCATCGCCATGCCGCTGATCGGCGGCACGTCGAGCTGGCTCGGGCCGGTCATCGGCGCGCTCCTGCTCGCCACCATCCAGCAGATCGCGACCGTCACCATCTCGTCGGCGCTCAACCTGTTGATCGTCGGCGTCATCATGGTGGGCTTCGTCGTCGCCGCGCCCAACGGCATCGTCGGCCTGTTCGAGCGCGGCGTGCGCGCCCGGCGGCGGCCGGCGAAGAAGGAGGCGGCGTGAGCGCGCTGCTCAAGGTCGACAAGCTCGGCAAGCACTTCGGCGGCTTCGTCGCGCTCGAGGCGATCGACCTCGATGTGACGCCGGGCGAGCGCGTCGGTCTCATCGGGCCGAACGGCTCGGGCAAGAGTACCCTGGTGAACTGCATCGCCGGCGCGCTCCGCAACGACAGCGGCAGCGTCCATTTCGACGGCAGACGACTCGACGGCCTGCCGGCGCACACACGGACGCGGATGGGCTTGGCGCGCAGCTTCCAGCTGCCGAAGCCGTTCCGCAGCATGACGGTGGCCGAGAACCTGCACGTGCCGGCGCTCTACACCGTCAACGCGCGGCATGGACAGCACCTGTCGCATGCGCAGATCGACGCGCGAGTCGAGGAGGTGCTGACCCAGGTCGGGCTCCACGAAAAGGCCCGGCGCCGGCCGCGTGACCTGACCCAGATCGAGATGCGCAAGCTCGAGCTCGCGCGCGCCATGACCGCGGCGCCCAAGCTGCTGATCGCCGACGAAGCGATGGCCGGCCTGTCGCATTCCGAGGTCGACGACATCCTGGCGCTGCTGATGCAGCTCAACGCCCAGGGCATCACCGTGATCATGATCGAGCACATCATGCGCGCGGTGACGAGTTTCTCGCAGCGCCTGGTCGTGCTGGTCGCCGGCCGCAAGATCGCCGACGGCGCGCCGGACGACGTCGTGCGCAACCCCGAAGTCGTGAAGGCGTACATTGGCGAGTAGCCTTTCCATTCGCGGCCTCAATGCCGCCTACGGCCAGGTCCGCGTCCTCGAGGACGTGTCGATGGAGGTGCGCGCGGGCGAGACGGTCGCGCTCCTCGGCACCAACGGCAACGGCAAGTCGACGCTGATGAAATGCGTCATGGGCATGCTGCGGCCGCAGTCGGGCGCGATCGAGGCCACCATCGAGGGCCGGACCCATGATTTGACGCGGCTCTCGACCGAGCAGATCGTCGATCTCGGCGTCGCCCTGGTGCCGGAGGGACGCCGGCTCTTCCCCAAGCTGACGGTCGAGGAGAACCTCTATCTCGGCGCCTTTCGCGGCACGGCGCGCGCCGCGCTCAAGCGCAATCTCGACTATTGCTACGAGATCTTTCCGCGGCTGCAGGAGCGCCGCGTTCAGCTCGCCGGCTCGCTGAGCGGCGGCGAGCAGCAGATGCTGGCGCTCGCCCGCGCGCTGATGACCGCGCCCAAGATCCTCCTCATCGACGAGCCGTCGGTCGGGCTGGCGCCCGTGCTGGTCCAGCGTACGATCGACAAGATCAAGGAGATGAAGGAGCAGAACGAGCTCACCGTGCTGATGGCGGAGCAGAACTTCACCCAGGCGATCCGCATCGCCGATTGCGGCTATGTCATCGTCCACGGCAAGATCGCTTTCGACGGCAAATCGCCCGAGGAGCTCAACAACAACGAGCTCATCCGCAAATTCTATCTGGGGCTATAGCGTGCACCACAGCGCTTACCCCTCACCCTCCCGCTGACGCGGGTCCCCTTGGCGCCGGTCGAACATGCCCCCAGCATGTTCGAGCCAAGCGTCCGGGGGACGCTTGGCAGGCGCCAAGCTCCCCGCCTGCGGGGAGAGGGTTGGGGTGAGGGGTGAGCATCGAACTGGAAGGAGAGTGAACGCGTCATGACAGACAGCAACACCGTCGGCGTGATCGGGCTCGGCATCATGGGCGGCGCGATCGCCGCCAATCTGGCGAAGCGCGGCTTCGCCGTGCGCGGCTACGACGTGGCCCAGGCCGCGACCGAGCGACTCGAGGCGAACGGCGGCACGCCGGTCACGAAGCCCGACGAGGCGGCGCAGGGCGTGGCGGCGCTGCTGATCTCGCTGCCCTCGGTCAAGGCGCTCGAGGACACGGTCAAGGCGCTGGTGAAGAAGCCGCAGGCCGGCCTCGTCGTCGCCGAGCTTTCGACCTTCCCGATCGCCGACAAGGAGAAGGCGCGCAAGGCGCTGGCCAAGGCCGGCATGACGCTGCTTGACTGCCCGCTCTCGGGCACCGGCTCGCAGGCCGCGGTCGGCGACCTCGTCGTCTTCGCCAGCGGCGACGGTGCGGCTTTCGACCGCATCGCCCACGTCTTCCCGGGCTTCGCTCGCGCGCATTCCTATCTCGGCGCCTTCGGCAACGGCAGCAAGATGAAGTTCGTCGCCAACCTGCTGGTGGCGATCCACAACGTCGCCAGCGCCGAGGCGATGGTGCTGGGCATGAAGGCCGGCCTCGATCCCGACGACATCGTGCGCGTGATCTCGTCCGGCGCCGGCAATAGCCGCGTCTTCGAGCTGCGCGCGCCGCTGATGGCGAAGAACCGCTACAAGCCGGCGACGATGAAGAACGACGTGTGGACCAAGGACCTGAAGATCATCGGCGAATTCGCCAAATCGCTGAAGGTCGACACGCCGCTCTTCGGCAAGATCGCCGCGCTCAACAAGGAAGTGATCAAGCTGGGCTTCGGCGACAGCGACACGGCCGCGGTCTGCGCCATCCTCGAAAAGCGCGCGAAGCTGAAGCGGAAGCGCGCCTGAGGCGCCGCAAAAACCTAAACCATTCAATGGCTTATGGCAAATTGGGTTCGTTTCGCAGATTTTAATTTTTGCGCGTCCACCGCACCGCCAGCGAGTTGCACGGCCAGGCGGAAGAATAACGGACGGACGAAAACTTTATTCCGAGATATCGTTATTTGACATTCCGCCGCTGGCAACAGCGCCGAAATGCCGATGATCTCAAATGTGGCGGAATGGGGTGCAATGCCAATACAGAGATCACTCGTCTTCTAATCGCTGAGCCTTCGCTCGGTCATCCTCATGGCGCGCATGGTATCCCCACATGTCAGCGATTTTATTGAGGATATCCTGCGTATGCCGCGACGTGGGACCGACTTTCTGCGCCCACGTGCGCCATTCCGTTGCAAGCGCCTCTTCTTGCTTTCCGCCCTCGTAGAGGGCTTTCGAGACTACGCCACGCTTACCAAATTGCTCTGTTTGTATTCCTTCGGCCATTGCCCTTGAGAAATATTTTTCTATTGCAGCTCGCACTTCTCGAGCCGGCCACGCACCATCAACTTTGTCAGTCGGCGCATAAGCAAAGATATGGCCGATCTGTGAGTCGCCAACCTCGGCTCGGTCCTCGCTGGATGCTTTTGACCTAACCCCAGAAACCCAGGCGTCCAATAACTGAGAATTGATTGATTCGTCTGGTTGCTCGCCCGGAAACGGGCGAGCCGTTCCAGCCTGCAGTTCTCCGAACTGGCGAGACTCTTCGCTTAATACGTACTTCCAGCTTGAGAATACCAAATACGCGAGATTGAATTTTCGCCTAGTCTCCTCATCGAGTTCGGATTTTACTGCCCGTTCAGATGCCTTGCGGTACAGCATGCATAGGAAAGCAACAAACCAGTCTGGATCACGAGCTAGAACGTAGTACAACCTGAGTCGAATTCCATGCATGTGGCTCAAAAGCGGAAGCAGAAGTAATTCTCGCTGAGCAAGATCGACATCATTGATCTCATGGCGTTTCACAAGCCGCGCAAGGAAATCAGCTAGACCATGTGAGACATGGTGTCCTGGATCGGTACCACCGCGAATCTCTTCTATTGCAGCGTCCAGCACCTCAAGAACATCGTTAGCGGGGAGTTGATTCCTCCCGAACGCAAATGCGTCTAGCAAGCTTACGGCGCGGCCCACTGAAAGCTTTTTCTCGACGACATAGCGCATGTCCGACTCGCCCGAAAACGACAGAGGCACATGCGTCCGCCGCCAAAATTCTCTGTCGATATCGGCGCCATAGCCTGAAACTAAATCCCATGTTGATCGCTCCTCCGGAAACATGAGGAACAGCTTAGCGATTCGCTCTTCTGGAATTTGTGTGGCGCGCGCAGACTGGACGCGATCGGAAACAAACTCTTTGAGGCTTTGCCCATTTCTGATCATACGCCGACAAAATAAGCCACAAGTCGTTACGATAAACGGATCAGCTTTTTCGTTGAGTAAAAATGCCTGGTCGATTAGCGATCCGATATCTTGTGCCGACAACGTGGAATTTACTACCGCTTCCCCGACGAACCCTGGATGCTGTGCCTGTTCCGCCAAATGAAGCACAGATGCCAATCCTTCTACGCTAGCAAGCCGTTTGATTGCTTCGATGCGACGCTGCTCGACAGCATCGCGTCGCTCCTCAACCGAACTGATCCCATCCTCCAAATCGGGTAGCCAATCATCAAACAACCATTTCTCTGTTGCTACGGGATCGCTTGGGGCCAATGTCGGCAAGATCTTCTGCCAAGGCGCAAGGTCTGATTCCCTCAGCGCCCATTGCGTATTCGAAAAAGTACGGTGGCGGGCAATCTCATCCCGTAAAGTTGTCCAAAGCACAACGCGAGTAGCGGGGTCGGTCAAATGGCCTGCGAAATGCTCAAATTTTCCGCGCGCCAACTCCCTCTGCTTAGGAGGGAAATTCGACATTGATCGTATGACTTCGACCCACCTAGCGGGATTTTCCGCTGCGCATGCTATCAACCTCGCAATGACCGCAGCGGCCCCGTCATGAGCGATTCGGTTTGTTAGAACCTCGCGTGTCCTCGGGGCAAAATCACGCAGCTTGGGCTTAGGTGTCGGCGTAAGTGTTGTGGTCGCGTTCGGTTTCAGCGCCTTGAGTAATTCCCAGCCGACGCGGGGATCATCGGCAATCACAAAGTCGAGTATCTGTATGCGATCCTGCAGCGGGGCGAACGTCTGCGGCAACCACCAGATTAGGATTTTGGTAAGCGCCTCCAACGCCTGATTCCGGTCTCGCGTGCTAACTTTCGTTTCTAGTTCGAGTGCGGAAAGCCGAGCGAGAATCTTGGCGACCCGCGGCAGATAAATGGGGCTCCATGCCAGCGTCTCAAGCCCCCAGATCAACTCAATCGCGCCGGGCCAGTCGTGCAAAATCCCCCGGCGGGTTGTGAGAATTTTTTGTGCCTCCTTCTCATGGCCCTCGAGCATGTGCTCGAGGGCTGACAGCAAAGGGTCGGGACACGCCTCAAGCAGCACGCGATATTGGCGTCTGATGCTCTCGTATAATGATCGATAGTCTCGGAGGCGCGTAAGCTCGGTTACAAGCCTGTTAACGAATGCTTCCGCCGGGACGCTGCTCCATGAACCATCTTGGTCGCCCGTTGGGATCGGACAGCTTAATCCACGGGCGTTTCCGCGCACTGCGAGCAGGAGAAGACTCTGTGCTAAACCATCTTTGATCCAATCTGAATGCCCTTCTGGCGGTTTGAACAGCCGCTCTTCGGATGCATCCGTGGTTGCCGGAACCGGAACAGGTACGAAGACATCCTGTACAATCTGAAAAAGCTCTTTGAAGGCTGCACCCGGTAAACTAGGCGCAAGAACCTCAAATGCATCGACTTGCGATTTGAATGCCCAGACCGTCCCTGCAATGACAAGCGGCGCATCGGTCTGATTCAAAAACCGCCTCAGTACAGCTTCTAGTGCGTCCCAAGTGCGGCCAGTTAACTTTTGCAGGCTTATTCGATCGTGCTTGTTCGCGGCATCCCAGCGGCCGACCAACAACAAGTTGCGTAGAACGTCCGCATCAGTAGCGTTCGCCCACCAAGGCATCTCAGACGCAACGGCCGGCATCCGGCGACGCATAATCGTGATACTTGCGCCGCATTCTCGCGCAATCCTGTCGGCCTCATCTTCGGAGATTTTCGCCTTCTCGAGCGCTTTTGCAAAATCCCATCGCAAGGGCCTTTCCAGAGTGATCAACTTACTTGAAGTGGCCTGACCATCAGCGGCGGCGACAATAATGTGATGTTTATGCTCTGCCGCCAGCGCAGCTGTCATTGCTCGATTGGGTTCCTTTACGACAAAGATGCACGGTGGCAAGCGCCTTGCCTCCCACGCATCTGAATACCCATTAAACACAACGCACCTAATCTCGTATCCACGCGCGCTTCGCAGTACGGCGAGAGCGAACGCTGCGGACTCGAAGCTTGAATCTCCAGTCACGATCGTGTGGTTGGGTTCGCCTTTTATGCCCTCGAGCAAACGGCCAGCTGTGTCGGTCCGATTTGCGATAACGAGGTCTTCCGTTAATCGTGGGTTCGTCATACCCGCAAGCTCGTTCCAAGCATCATCAAGCGTGGCGGCGCCAGCGGTCTGGACGCCATGGAGATCGCAAGCGAGCTCTAATGCAAGCGGCGGGATTAAATTGAACCAATCATGCAACAATGGGCCGTGAATGATCCGTACGTCCTTCCAGTTTCCCGCACGTGAAATTTTTCGCTTAAGCTTCGTAATACTGGCCGGGGTGATCGCTCGCGGAGTCACGAACACGAATGTGTTATTCTTTTGCGAGAGCCGTTGTTTCGAACGCTTTAGCCCATCGCGACTTACTTTGTTCGTAGAGCCGCTCTCGACGCTTAGCTCCCAGATCGAATTGCCTGACGGTATGAACTGCTCGAACCCGCTCTGCGCCTTGGCGCCGACAAGCCGTCCATCGACACCCGGTAAATAAATGAATTTTTCCTTCGGAAACGAGATTTTGCGGACTGATGTCGTGCCAGCTTTGATGGCACGCTCTACCCAACTAGGAAGCGCTAAATCGGCGCCCTCGCGATTAGCCCAATTACCTAAATCGCTTGCCCTTAAGAACGTCATGCCTGAACCCTCGCAATCGGGAAATCATCGCGATTCGTTGGTCGGATGTGGCTACAAAGGCGTGGCCTATTTGGACGCCGCTACTTGATCGCCATCGGGTTGACCGGCGAGCCGACGGCCTTGGTGATCGGCAAGGACGGCCCGCAGAAGAAGAACTCATAGACCTTGTCCTGGGCGCAATCCTCGGCCAGCTCCTCGAGATAGAAGATTTCGACCATGGTCAGGCCGATCATGGGAATCACGACCCAATGCCAGGGCTGGAAGGCGTCTTTGGTCTCGTTGGGCCGCACCTCGCAGCCCCAGGTGTCGGTGCAGATCGCGGCGAGCGCAACGGCATCGCGCGCAACCAGAACGACCTCCGCGCCCGCTCGCGAGCATGCGCCACGCGCGGCCGCGGCCGCGCGTGGCGCCCGTGACGACCGCGATTGCGCCATCCAGCCGCATTGTCGGGGTGTGCAGGGAATCCTGGATCGCGTTCATCGTGAACTCGGCAGTGCCATCGGTCTCGGCTGCAACGGATCTCTCGGTCCGCGGCAGCCTACCGGGCGCCGATGCCGACGTTCTTACCGGCATAACGGCGCAGCCGCAGATCCGCCTGCTCTTTGTGACCCCAGAAGCGCTCGACTGCGCAGAGCCGCGAGCAGTAATCGCCAATGACGGCGCTCGCCTCCGGCGTGCACGACTGGTAAGTGACGGTCTTGATGAACTTGCCGACCCAGAGCCCGCCGGTGTAGCGCGCAGCTCCCTTGGTCGGCAAGGTATGGTTCGTGCCAATCACCTTGTCGCCATAGGCGACGTTGGTCTCCGGCCCGAGGAACATGGAGCCGTAGTTGCTCATGCGCTCGAGGAAGAAGCGTGGGTTGCGGGTCAAGATCTCGACATGCTCGGCGGCCACGCGGTCGGCCTCGATAATCGCATCCTCGTCGGACGCGGCGACGATGATCTCGCCATAATCGCGCCACGCGACGCCGGCGACGTCGGCCGTCGGCAGCACCTTGAGCTGGCGTTCGATTTCCGCCGGCAGCGCCTTGGCAAGCCGCTCAGAGGTGGTGATCAGAATGGCGGGTGAGGTCGGCCCATGCTCGGCTTGACCAAGGAGATCCGTCGCTACCATTTCAACGTCCGCCGTGTCGTCAGCGATCACCAGGATTTCGGTGGGCCCGGCCAAAAGGTCGATGCCGACGCGCCCGAACAGCTGGCGCTTCGCCTCGGCGACATAGGCATTGCCCGGTCCGACCAGCATGTCGACGGGCGCAATGGTCGCGGTGCCGAGCGCCATGGCGGCGACCGCCTGGACGCCACCCAGCACGTAAATCTCGTCCGCACCGCCCAACACCATGGCGGCGACGGTGGCCGGATGGGGCGCACCCTGGTTGGGCGGCGTGCAGGCGATAATGCGCTTAACGCCCGCCACCTTGGCCGTGACGATGCTCATATGGGCCGAGGCAACCATCGGATAGCGTCCGCCTGGCACGTAGCAGCCGACGCTGTTGACCGCGATATTGCGATGACCGAGCCTCACGCCGGGAATGGTCTCGACCTCGATGTCGGTCAGCGCACGCCGCTGCATTTCGGCGAAGTGGCGGATTTGCTGTTGCGCGAATTTGATATCCGCGATGGTCTCGGCCGGCACCGAGGCCAGCAGGGTGTCGATGTCGCGCTGGCCCAGGCGGAAGCTCGGCGGCGACCATTGATCGAACTTCTGCGACAGCTCGCGCAGCGCGGTATCGCCGCGCTTCGCAATGTCCGCGATGATCGATTCGACGGTGGCCCGCACCTTGGCATCGGCCGCCGCGGTCTCCTGCTCCGAAATTCGCGTCTTGAGATGTCTTGCCATGTTGCCCTCTGCCTCTCTCGGGGGACGGCGCCGTTGCGGGCACCGGTCGGTTACTTCATAGCCATCGGGTTGACCGGCGAGCCGACGGCCTTGGTGATCGGCAAGGACGGCCCGCAGAAGAAGAACTCGTAGACCTTGTCCTTGGCGCAATCCTCGGCCAGCTCCTCGAGATAGAAGATTTCGCCCATGGTAAGGCCGATCATGGGAATCACGACCCAATGCCAGGGCTGGCTCGCGTCGTTGGTCTCGTTGGGCCGCACCTCGCAGCCCCAGGTGTCGGTACAGATCGCGGCGATCTCGCTCTTGTAGATCCATTCGCAGGTCTCGAAGGCGAGGCCGGGCGCGTCGCCGCCGGCGTAGCCGCCCCAGTCGCCCGCGCGGAGGCGTTGTCCCATCTGCCCGGTGCGCACGATGACGAAGTCGCCGCGCCGCACCTCGACCTTTTGCGCCGCCGCGGTGGCGACGAGATCCGCAGTGGTGATTGCCGTGCCGTCCTCGAGATAGTCCAGCTTGCAATGCCGCGCCACGTCGAGCAGCACGCCGCGCCCGACCATCTTGGCTTTCGTCTTCTCGATGCCGTTCTTGCTCGCGCCATCCGAATCGACGAGCCGCGCGTCGTAACCGTTCCACATCTTATCGTCATAAAAAATATGGCCGAGCGCGTCCCACTGGGTGCCGCATTGGAGCGGCATCGAGACCGTATCGTCGGCATAGCGTATTCCGCCCTTGTCGAGCACCCCCGCCACCGCGTCGGTGCCGGTCGCCAGCATGGTATGAATGGGGTTGTAGCGATTTCCCCAAAGGCCGCGCTGGGGGCCGTTGCGGTCGAAGTTGAGCCCGAGCGAGAACGCTTTGCCTTTCCGGATGAGCCGCCCGGCGGCGGCGATATCCTGGGCTGTCACGTAATTGAGAGTGCCGATCTCGTCATCCGGTCCCCATTTGCCCCAGTTCTTGCAGCGCTCCGCGACCGTGCGAAGGTGGGCCATATCGAATTTCTTGGCATCATAGCGTCGTGGCATTTTCGACCTCCCCATTCGTTCGTTGCTTAGCGCCGGCCTTGCTCCCGCCGCCACTCAAAAAAACCGGTCGGCATAATCGCCGCGTTAATCCTCTGCCCTGCGGTCCGCCCCCGTTGCACGTGCTTGGCGTGCAACCGAGGCTAGGCCGCAAGATTGCGCCGGACTAGCCCCTCGCGCGCGGGGTTTCGCACCAAGACCCGGGAATCTAAACGACTCTTTGGCCAGCCGAGGAGCTTTTTTTGCGCCGCCACCCGCTCCGACGAGAATTGAGTGGGGCGCCAAGGTTCGCGAAGCGATTACCCCGGATTGCGCTTGGCGAGGAAGGCGTCGAGCGCACCGATCGGATTGCCGCGCTCGCCGCGATGCTGCGCCGCTTCGGCGAGCTGCTCGTACATCCGCGCGGCGCTCTCGTGGATACCGCCGTCGTCGGGCATGTCCTCGTAGTACTGCGCGATCTCCTGCATCTCGGCGACCCAGCGATAGGCCTTGGGATACATGCGCGGCACTTGGCGCGCGAGCCAAGCCAGGACCTGCGGCTGGCTCGCCGCCAGCTCCTTCATCAGCGCATCGTCGACGCCGGCGCGCCGCGCGCTCAGGATCATGTCGACACCGAGCGCCACCAGCCCCTTGGTGAGCGAGGCGTAGCTCAATTTCAGCGCCGAGGCGGCGCTCAGCTCGCCCGGCACCACGCGGACATCGAGGCCGTTGGCGCGCAGCGCCGTCACCGCTTCGGCCGCCGGACCGGAGACGTAGATGCGCGGCCCGGCATCGTCGCCCTTGGGCGGACCGCCGACGATGCCGCCATCGGCGAAGGGCGCGCCCGTCGGCGCCACGATCTCGGCGACCTCGCGCGCGGTCTTGGGGCTCACCGCGTTGCAATCGACATAGGCCGGCTTGCGCGCCACCGCCTGGAGCGCCGGCGCCAGACGCTTCGCCAGCGCGCGCGCCTCGCCCGGCGGCACCACCGACAGCACGAAATCGGCGCCGTCGAGGAGATCGCGGTCGCTGTCCATCGCCTCGACTCCCGCCGCCTTGGCACGGGCCGCGCTCGCCGCGCTGCGCCCGGCCAACGACGTGCGCACACGCGCGCCGCGCGCCGTCAGCCGTGCCGCCAGGCCCGCGCCCATCTCGCCCATCGCAACGATCACCACCGTCGGTCCGGCCATGCTCGCGCCCCTTCAAGCCTGCGTGAGCGCCTGTTGCCTTCGTGCGCCCGCGGGCCCAGATTCTCTCCTGCCCGCCCCCGGCAACAAGCGAAAAGGAGAGCGCGCATGTGGATGGCCCGCAAGAAGACCGAAATGCCCGCGCCAGGCGAGGCGCTGCCCGGCCGCGCGGCGAAGATGCGCGTGCCCGAGATCCATTACGTCAGCGGCCGCGGCATCGTGCCGCCCTTCCCCGCCGGCATCGAGACCGCGCAGTTCGGCCTCGGCTGCTTCTGGGGCGCCGAGCGCGCCTTCTGGCAGCTCGACGGCGTCTATGCCACGGCGGTCGGCTATGCCGGCGGTACGACGCCCAATTCCACCTACGAGGAAGTCTGTTCCGGCCGCACCGGCCATACCGAAGTGGTGCTGGTGGCCTATGACCCGAAGAAAATCTCCTACGAGAGCCTGCTCAAGGCGTTCTGGGAAAGCCACGACCCGACCCAGGGCATGCGCCAGGGCAATGACGTCGGCACGCAATACCGCTCGGCGATCTATTGGACGAATCCTTCGCAACAGAAGGCCGCCGAGGCGTCGCGCGACGCTTACGCCAAGGCGCTGGCGAAGGCCGGGCGCGGCACGATCACGACCGAGATCAAACCGGCCGACGAGTTCTATTACGCCGAGGATTATCACCAGCAATACCTGGCGAAGAATCCCGGCGGCTATTGCGGCCTCGGCGGCACCGGCGTTGCGTGCCCTGTCGGACTAACGGCGGCATAGCAATTACATACCAGTGCATCGCCCCCTCACCCTTCCCTCTCCCCCAAAGCGGGGAGAGGGAAGGGTGAGGGGGATATGCTCGGTTCATCGCTCCCGCGTTCACTTCCCCTTGAACCGCGGCTTGCGCTTTTCCATGAAGGCGCGGCGACCTTCGGCGTAATCGGCGCTGGCGTAGCACGCCTTCACCAGCGCCTCGCAGTGCGCCTTGTCGATCGCATGGGCCGGTTTCGACAGCTCGGCGACCACGCCCTTGGTCGCCGCGATCGTGAGCGGCGCGTTCTCGGCGATGCGGGCGCAGGTGTCGCGCGCAAAGGCCTCGAGCTCGCCGTCGGGCAGGTAGCGGTTGATCAGCCCCATGCGCTCCGCCTCGGCCGCGGTGAACGAGCGTGCGGTGAAGAAGATCTCCTTCGCCGCGGCAGGACCGACCAGGTCGACGAGCTTCTTGAGATCGCTCCAACGGTAGCTCAAGCCCAGCCGTGCCGCCGGAATCGCGAACGTCGAGCCGGCGGACGCGAAGCGCAGATCGCAGGCGAGAGCGACGCCGACGCCGCCGCCCATGCAGAATCCCTCGATTACGGCAACCGTCGGCTTGGGGCAGTCGTTGAGCCGTGCCACCGCCGTCTCGGCGATCCGGTTGTAGGTTTCGACCTGCTCCGGCGTGGCGCGGACCTTTTCGAACTCCGAAATGTCGGCGCCGGAGAGGAACGCCTTGCCGCCCGCGCCTTTGAGCGCCACGACCCGCACCGCGTCGTCGCGCTCGAAGCGGTCGAGGATTGCCGGAATCGCTCGCCACATGTCGAGCGACACGGCGTTGCGCTTGGCGGGATTGTTGAAGACGATCCAGCCAACGGCATCCTCGATCGCGGCGATGATGCGCGAAGTCGGCGACGGCCCCTCGGCGTTCACACGACACCGTCCTGCTTCAAGCGCGCGATGTCGGTCTCGGCGTAGCCGAGCTCGCGCAGCACCGCCTCGGTGTGCTCGCCGCGGTCGGGCGTCGCGCGCCTGAGCGCCCACGGCGTGCGCGACAGGCTCACCGCCTGACCGACCAGCTCGATTTCGCCGAGCCGCGCGTGCTTCACCTTGCGCGCCATCTGCAGGTGCTTGACCTGCGGATCAGCGAAGACATCGTTCATCTTGTTGATCGGGCCCGAGGGCACGCCGGCCTTGGTCAGCAGCTCGACCCATTCGGCCGAACTCTTGCCGGCCGTCACCGCCGCGATGACGGCGTTGAGGTTATCGCGATTCTGCCGACGAGCGGCGCCGGTCGCGTAGGCGGGATCGGCCTTGAGCTCGGGCTTGCCGAGCGCGTCGGCAAGCCGGTGCCACAGCTCCTCGCCGGCGGTGGCGATGTTGATGAAGCCGTCCCGGGTCGGAAACACGCCGGTCGGGATGGTGGTCGGATGGTTGTTGCCGGCCTGGCCGGGCACCTCGCCTTTCATCAGCCAGCGCGCCGCCTGGAAATCGAGCATCGCGATCTGCGATGCCAGCAGCGAGGTTTCGACGTATTGCCCCTCGCCCGATTCCTCGCGCTCCAGCAGCGCGACGAGGATGCCCATGGCGGCGAAGACGCCGGCGGTGAGGTCGGCGACGGGAATGCCGACGCGCATCGGCCCTTGGCCCGGCGCGCCGGTGATCCACATCAGCCCGCCCATGCCCTGCGCGATCTGGTCGACGCCCGGCCGCGCGCGATAGGGACCGTCCTGGCCGAAGCCCGAGATGCTGGCATAGACCAGCCGCTTGTTTACCGCCTTGAGGCTGTCGTAGTCGACGCCGAGGCGGAACTTGACGTCGGGACGGAAGTTCTCGACCACGACGTCCGCCTGCGCGACGAGCCGCTTCAGGATCGCGACGCCCTCCGGCTTCTTGAGGTCGAGCGTGATGCTGCGCTTGTTGCGGTGGATGTTCTGGAAATCGGGGCCGTCACGGTCGCCGCCGAGGCCGGCATCGCCCTTGGGATCCTCGACCTTGATGACGTCGGCGCCCCAGTCGGCGAGCTGGCGCACACAGGTCGGTCCGGCGCGCACGCGCGACAGATCGACGACCTTGAACCGGGCAAGGGGCAGCTTGCTCATGCGTCAGTCGCCGTGCTCGGTCTTCGGCACCAGGAAGCACAGCACATTGCCGGCGAGCACCGAGGCCGCGAGGAAATAGAACACCGAGATCAGCCCGAAGCGGTCGGCGAGGAAGCCGCCCACGACCGGCGCGAGCGCCGACAGCACGGCCTGGACGGTGAACAGCGCGCTGGTGATCGCGGCCAGGTGTTCGGGCGGCGAGCGGTCCATCTGCCAGGCCTGGATTACCGGCCGCATCGCATAGAGGAAGAAGCCCAGCACCGAGATGCAGGCGACATAGACCGCGCGGCTGGTGATGAACGTCATCAGCACGACGATGACGGTGGTGCTGAACATGCCGGCGAGCACGATCGGCCGCCGGCCGATGCGGTCCGAGAACACGCCCGCCATCGGCGTCGCCACCATGCCGCCGAGCTGCAACACCATCATCGCCACGCCCATCAGCACCGGGCTCATGTGGAGCTCGTTCGCCAGGAACAGCGGCAAGAACGTCAGGAGCCCGGCTTGCGTCATGGTGCGGCAGCCCGACATCAGGAAGAAGCTCCACTGCGCCCGCGACTTGAGCAGCACGGCGAGGCCCCTCCAGTAATCGGCGCGCGGCTGCTGCCGCGGTGCCGAGCGCAGATCGTCGCGGCCGCACGCCAGGACGATGAGCCCGGCGCAGATCACGCCCATGACCGCATTGATCTGCGCGGTGCGCTGCCACGAAAAGCTCAGCAGCAGCCAGCCGGCGGCGAGCGGCCCGGCGGCGTCGCCGATATGGGCGCCGAGCGAATGGATCGCCATCGAATAGCCGCGATTGCGCGGCAGATGGATCGAAAGATACGAGATCGCTGCCGGGTGCCACAGCATGTTGGACGCGCCCAGCAGCACCAGGCAGGCCCAGAGCGCGGCGAAGCTGCTGGTCGTGCCGAGCGCGGCGAGCGACGCGCTGCCGAGCAGCAGCGCGAGGAGCTGATAGCGGATCCGCTTGCCGGTAAGGTCGACGACGATGCCGCTCGGCAGATTCGAGATCATCGAGCCGACGTAATACGCGGTCGCCAGCAACCCGGCCTGGGTATAGCTGAGGCCCAGGTCGCGACTCATCGACGGCAGCAGCAGGAAGAACGTCGCCACCGCCCAGTGCGTGGCGCCGTGGCCGAGGCTGACCGCGCCGACCAGGGTCTGGGTGCGAAGCGAACGCAGTGAGGGTGCGGTTTCGACCGTCATGACCGGGGCGAGAGAATACACGCCCGCCCCGCTCCTCCCAAGCGGTGCGTGGCGGCGCTCGTCCCGCGTGCGGCGCCGCAGCACGATGGCGCGCGGCGCGCCCTTTTTTAACGACTGCGGCTTAATCTATCCTCGACCTTTGGTCCGCCGCATGTTTTGATCGACGGACCCTTCGGAAGGGGCCGGAGGAAACGCATCGGGCATGAACGTTCAGCACTTCATCGCCGAACACGGCGCATGGTCGTATCCGATCACCTTCGCCTGGACCTTCTTCGAGGGTGAGACCTTTGTCCTGTTCGCGGCCTTCGCCGCGGCGCAGGGCCTGCTGAGCGCGCCGTTCATCCTGGTCGCCGCCTGGCTCGGCAGCTTCGCCGGCGACCAGTGCTATTTCTGGATCGGCCGGCGCTTCGGCCTGCGCGTGCTGGCGCGGCAGCCGAAATGGCGCGAGCGCGTCGACAACGCGCTGGCGTGGCTCAAGCGCTTCGACGTCTGGTTCATCCTGAGCTTCCGCTTCATCTACGGCGTGCGCAATTTCTCGTCCTTTGCGCTCGGCATCAGCGGTATCGATTGGCGCCGCTTTCTGATTCTCAATTTCACCGCCGCCGGACTGTGGGCGGCCGTCTTCGTCGGCGCGGGCTATCTCTGCGGCCACGCGCTTCGGAAGATGCTGGGGGAAATCGCACGCGATTTCGGCTTCGCCATGCTGGCGGGCTTCGCCGCGGTGCTGGTCGGCGCGCATTTTGCGCACCGCCTCCACCGCCGCCGTCGCCGCGCCGCGGTCGCGCATCGTTCGTAGTCGCCGTTTTTTCAGTGGAGGGTGCTGCAATGTGGTTCAAGAGAGGGATGGCTACCGTAACCGCAATCGTCCTGTCCGCGAACGGGGCGATCGCCGCGCCAAGTTGCTTTCGCAGCGACGCGCTCGAGGCCTGGCAGGCGGTGCGTTACATGACCGAACTGATGGTCTTGAACGACACCTGCCAGATGCACGTCTACACGGCCTTCCTCAAGCACAATTTCGCCGCCCTCGATGCCTATCACCGCGAGCTTATCGATCATTTCCGCAGCGCCGGCGACCGGCATCCCGAGGACACGGTGGACCGATACGTGACCCGCGTCGCCAACCAGGTCGCGGGGGTGGCGGGCAGCATCCCGACCGCGAGCCTGTGCGACCTCAAGGCGAGCTATTTCGCAACCGCCGAGACGCTGGCTGGCAACAAATTCCGCCAATTCGTCGCCGACCTGGTAACGACGCAGAAGAGCGAGTTCCGGAGCTGCGGCGACCAACGCGCGGTCGACCGCCGGTAGGAGAGCCGGTCAGCGGCGCTGCCAGCGCTCGGTGTCGAGCGCGCCGCTCAGGATGCGCCGCGCCAATAGCGCCGGCGTCAGGCCCTTGAGGCCGTAGGCGAAATGCGGCGAGAGGCTCGCCGCGACATGCGCGAGCCCGCCGGCATCGGCTGCCGCCAGCACGGCGCCGACGCGCCGCACCAGATCGAGCCGCGTCGCGATCATCAGCGTGGCGCCGATGCCGCCGGCCCAGGCGCCGAGCGCTTTGGCCTCGGCGGCGTCGAGATCGGCCGGCAGCGCCAGGACGATCTCGCCGCCCGCGGCGGCCTTCAGCGCACGCAGGCGATCCTCGCCCGCGGCGTTGTTCGGCACGATGGCGGGCGTGTCGACGATGACGGTGCGGCGCTCGGCGCCGCCGACGGCGGCGCGCAGCGCCGCCGGGTCCTCGGCCACGGCCAGCGCCATGCCCAGGACGTTGACGTACTCCTCGAGCTGCGCGAGCCCGGCGACGTTGGCGGCATCGGCGCTGACCGCCAGGGCGCGGCGCGGATCGAGCCGTGCCGCGAGCTTCGCCACCAGCGCGGTCTTGCCGGCGCCGGGCGGACCCGCGATCAGCAGCGACGGCAGGCGCAGGGCGTCGTCGAGCGACAGAAAGCGGTAATGCGCACCGAGCGCGTGCTCGAGACGCTCGGCGGGCGCGAGCGCGCGGTCAGGCGCGGCGTGTGCGATCAGGCGCTCGACCAGGGACGGCGGCACGTGCTGTGCGCGCAAGACCTCGGCGAGGAAGCTCAGCTCGTCGCTCGGCCAGGTGAACGGCGCGGCGCCGCCGCCGCCGAGCAGCGGCCGGATGCGCCGGATGTCGAAACCGTCGTCGCCCGAGCGCGGTGGCATCGGCGATCGTTTTCCCTGCCCTGCCGCCATGCCCGAATCATGGCAACCAGGCGTTAAGAATTGGTGGGTGCCACCGCCATCAAGCGATCGAGCGCCACGGCGGCGACCGTCGCCGCCGCCGAGACCGCCGCCATCGCGAGATAGGCGAGCCCGCCATAGGCGCCATAGAGCGCGCCCGCCAGCGGCATGAACACGCCATAGCCGATGCCGCCGACCACCGCGGCGGTGATCGCCTGGCCGGTGGCGGCCTGCGCCGGCGGGATCGAGCGGCCGAGATAATGTATCCCGCCCAGCCCGGCCGCCGCGATCGTGCCGGCATGGAGCAGCTGGGCCAGCACCAGCAGGCGCCAATCGTCGGTGAGGCCGAGTACGGTCCAGCGCACCACGCCGGACGCCGCGCCGAGCGCCATCAGCCGCGCCGGACCGCAGCGCGCCACCGCCGTCGCGCCCCAGAACAGGAACACCGCCTCGGCGGCGGCGCCCTCGGCCCACAGCCAGGCGATGGTGGTGTCGGAGAAGCCCTGCGCCTGCCAGCGCAGCGAGCCGAAGGCGTAATAAACGCTGTGGCTCGCCGCGATCAGCGTCGTCGCGGCGAGAAAGACCAAGTGCCGGCGCGTCAGCATGAGGCGCCAGCAGCTGCCGCGCGCGACGCCGGCGCCGAGATGGGTCGCGCTGCGCGGCAGCAGCAGGCAACTGCCGACGTTGAGCGCGGTCAGCGCGATCACCAGATCGAGCACCACGTCGGCCGCGCGGCCGCTGAGGATGCGGCCGCCGAGTAGCGTCGCGACAATGAACGCGATCGTGCCCCACACTCGCACGCGGCCGAAATCGACGTGTCCTTGTTGCGTCGCGGTAATCGCCAGCGAATCGCCGACCGGCAGCAGCGCCGCGAGACTCGCGGCAGTGAGCGCGTTGAGGATCGCAAGCGCGGCGATGCCGTGCGCCGGATAGCACAGCGCGTAGCCGGCGACCGCGACCACCGCGAGCACCAGCATGACGCGGCGCGGATCGCCGCTGTGGTCGGCGACGCCGCCGGTGATCGGCGTAGCAGCGACCTTCGCCCATTGGCCGATCGCCAGCACGACGCCGATCTCGGCGGCCGAAAGCCCGCGGGACGACAGCCACACCGGCCAGAACGGAAGCAGGATGCCGCCGGACAGGAAGAAGCCGGCATAGAACAGTGACAGGCGGAGCGCGAGCGGCACGGCGCGAGTGTGATCGGCACGCTGTGGCGGCGCAACCCCGGCCAGGCGATTGTATTTGATTTCCTCACCCTGAGGAGGCTGCGAAGCGGTCGTCTCGAAGGGCGGGGCCGCCGCCGGCGATCGTTCTCCAACCGCAACCAGGCGTGCTTGACAGACTCGCGCTTCTGCCGCCACTCATCGCCGATGGCATTTTCCTTCGCCAACTGGGGCGCACTCGGCGCTTTCGTCTCGGTCGTCATCATCGACGTGGTGCTGGCGGGCGACAACGCCGTGGTCGTCGGCATGGCAGCGGCGCTGCTGCCGCGCGAGATGCGCCGCCGGGTGATGATCGTCGGCATCGCCGTCGCCACGGCGCTGCGCATCGGGCTGGCGCTGATCGCCATCGACCTGCTGGCGATCATCGGCCTGACGCTCGCCGGCGGCATCCTGCTGCTGTGGGTGGCGTGGAAGCTCTACCGCGATTTGCACGCCTTCCACGCCCAGGGCGCGGCCGCGGCGCACGCGCGGGCGCGCCGCCGGGGTGTCGCCGCCGCGGCGCTGCGCATCGCGCTCGCCGATCTGTCGATGTCGCTCGACAACGTGCTGGCGGTGGCCGGCACGGCGCGCAACCATCTCTGGGTGCTGGCTGGCGGCCTGGTGCTGTCGGTGGCGCTGATGGCGGTCGCCTCGCACGCGCTCGCGAAACTGCTCGAGCGGCACCGCTGGATCGCGTGGCTCGGCCTCGCCATCGTCGCCTTCGTCGCGCTGCAGATGATCTACGACGGCTCGCTGCAGATCGCGGCGGCGACCTAGGCGCTCTTCTGCACGGCGGCCGCGGGCGTGGCGAAGAACTGGGCGTTGTAGAGTTCGGCGAAGGCGCCGCCTTTCGCCGTCAGCGCCGCAAAGCTGCCCTGCTCGACGAGGACGCCGTTCTTCAGCACCACGATCAGGTCGGCATTGCGTACGGTCGATAGCCGGTGGGCGATGATGAAGGTGGTGCGGCCGCGCGTCAGGCGATTGAGACCCTCCATCACCAGCGCCTCGGTCTCGACATCCAAGGCCGATGTCGGCTCGTCGAGCACCAGGATCGGCGCGTCGCGCAGGATGGCGCGGGCGATGGTGAGCCGCTGCTTCTCGCCCTCGGACATCGTCGCGGTTTCGCCGAGTACGGTGTCGTAGCCCTGCGGCAGGTGCGCGATCACGTCGTCGATGCGAGCAAGCCGTGCGGCCTCGATGATCTCGATGTCGGTCGCTTCGGGCCGGCCGTAGGCGATGTTGGCGCGCACCGCCATCGGGAAGATGAGCGGCGGCTGGAGCACCATGGCGATCTGCCGGCGCAGCGACTTGAGCGTGTAGTCGCGTACGTCGACGCCGTCGATCAGCACGCTGCCGCTCGCGGGATCGAAGAAGCGCGGCAGCAGCGACAGCAGCGTCGACTTGCCGGCGCCCGACGGCCCGACCACCGCGACCTTGGTGCCGGCAGCGACGCGCAGCTCGACGTCGTGCAGCACCGGCATGTCGCTGCGATAGCGGAAGCTGACGCGCCGCCATTCGACGTCGCCGCGGGTACCCGCGAGCGGGAAGCTGCGCGATCCGTCCTTGAGGTCGGCCTCGACCTCGAGGATCTCGAAACAGCGCGTGGCGCCGACGCGCGCACCGGCGATCAGGCCCCAGCTCTGAGTCAGCTGATTCACCGGCGCGTAGAGCTGCGCCAGGTACGAGATGAACACGACGAGCTGGCCGATGGTGAGCTCGCCCTGGAGCACGGTGCGCGCGCCAACATAGACGACGGCGGCAGTACCGGCAGCGATCAAGCCGTTGACCATCGCCGAATAGAGCGTCTGCCAGCCGTAGAGCCGCAGCGTCGCGCCGAGGCTCGCCTCGCTCGCGCCCATGAAGCGGCGATATTCGACCTCCTCCTGGGTGAAGGCCTGGACGATCTTGATCGACTGCATCGCCCACTGGACGAGCGAATAGACCAGCGTCTCGCGCTCGCGCACCTCGGTGGCGATGACGGTGATCTTGCGGTTGAACGCGCCGATCAGCACGAACAGCGCCGGCACGACGGTGAGCGAGACCAGCGTCAGCGTGGCGTCGAGCGGGATCAGCACCGCCAGCATCCCGGCGAGCAGAATCACCGCCGAGAGGATCGGCAGCAGCCCATTCATCAGCATGGTCTGGACGGCGAAGGCGTCGGCGGTGATGCGGTGCATCAGGTCGCCCACCTTCTGCCGGCCGTGGAAGGCGAGCGACAGGCGCTGGAGTTGGGCATAGAGCGCGCCGCGCAGGTCGTTGACCATGTTCTGGCCGACCGCGATGGTCGTGCGGTTGTGCAGGAATTCGAGCAGGCCGGCGCCGAGATTGACGACGACCAGGCCGACGCAAGCGACGATGAGCAGCGTCGCGGTGGAAAGGCCGGCGAGTCCC
Organism: Alphaproteobacteria bacterium; assembly: GCA_028871055.1. Lineage (GTDB taxonomy): Bacteria > Pseudomonadota > Alphaproteobacteria > ATCC43930 > CGMCC-115725 > REEB95. The sequence continues at coordinate 25,037 of JAGWON010000016.1, read as the reverse complement.
GGCAGCGTCACCCGCTTGCCGCCGAGCACGTCGTCGATCACCAGCTGTAGTGGCCACGGCTTCAGCAGGTTGAAGCCGGCGATGACGAATACCTGGAGCAGCGCCCAGGCGAAGGTCAGCCGATAGGGCCGCAGAAACGGCAGCAGCTTCGCCAGCAGCCCCATGCTATTCCGCAGCCTGCGTCAGCCTCTCGGCTGGCGGCGTTCCCGCCGGCTCGAGCGGCATGAGGCCTTCGCGCCGCGCCACGGTCTCGATGATGCCGTGCATCAGGCGGCCGAACTCGAGCGTGCGATAGGCGATCAGCGCCGTCTGGCTCAGGCCGAGCACGCCGATCACCGTCGCCGCCATCGGCGCGTCGAGGATCAGCGCCGCCGCCGTCGCCGCCGCCCAGGCGCGCAGCAGGAAGGCCGACAACCGCGACAGCCGCATGGCGCAGCGCACGCGCAGCAACCGCTTGGCGCCGCCGTGGTTCTCCACGCAGACCAGCACCAGGGCGCGGCTCCACAGGCCGCGCGCGATCTTGAGGTCCCATTCGTCCCAGCCCTGGTCGGGGATGACAAAATATTTCTGCGGCACCAGGAAGCGCATCAGTCCGCCGAGCAACAGCTCCTTCTCGTCGCCCTTCTCGCTCCAATAGGAGAGATAGAACGCGCGCTCGCGCCACGACCGGCGCGATGTATGCATTGGCGTCGGCCCGACCGGCTCGAAATGCGCGTGCTCGGCGGCCTCGACTTCGCGGAAGCGCCACTTGAGCCGTTCCCAGCCGCGCAGCAGCGGGCCGAGATAGATCAGCAGCGCGATCAGGACACGCGCCCTGACGCCGCGGAAGCGCTTGTCGATCGGCGCCTTGAGCGCGCCGTTGACGCACATCACCCAGGTGATGACGATCGGCACGATCAGCAGCCACATCCAGCCACCGCCGACGATGCCGACCAACGCCAGCACGATCGCGACGACGTTCCACTCGAAGGTCAGCGGCAGGTATTGCGCCAGCGAGGATGACGGCTCGTAGAGCGTCTGGAACAGGCCGCGGCCGAAGACGCCGGAATAGATCAGCGGCCGCCGCGACAGCAGCAGCGCGGTCGACAGGTCGCCGTAGATGCGGCCAAGCCACTTCGCCTGGCCGAACAGGTTGAACCGGAACGGATGCTTGGAATAGACCAGCGCCTCGGCCTTGCCGTAGCCCTTCTGCTGCCCGACATAGGCGCCGATCGTGTTGCGGCGGAAATGCCAAACCATCGCCGCCGGCGCGAACCCGATCGTGTAGCCGGCATCCTGGAAGCGCCAGCAGATGTCGATGTCGTCGCCGGCGGCACGGAACACCGGATCGAAGCCGCCGAGCTTCAGCAGCGTGTCGCGCCGGAATGCCATGTTGCAGCCGGCGATGTGCTCGGCGGTGTCGTCGGACAGCAGCACGTGGGTCGGACCGCCGGGCGACACCGCCACCGCCGCCGCGACCATGTTGTCCTCGTGCGGCGGGAAGTTGGGCCCGCCGCAGGCGTGCAAGCTTGCCGCTTCCATGCGCGCCACCAGATAGGTCAGCCAGTCGGGATCGACGACGCAATCGCTGTCGGTATAGGCGACGATTTCGCCCGTGGCGGCCTCGGCGCCCACGTTGCGCGCGACCGACAGGCCCTTGTTGGGCTGGCTGACGATGCGGCAGAACGGAAACGCCTCCGAGATCGCCAACGTGCGGTCGGTGGAGCCGTCGTTGACCACGATGACCTCGTAATCGGGATAGCGCTGCTTCTCGAGCGATTCGAGACACGCGTTCATCGTGCGCTCGGCATTGTAGGTGCACACCACCACGGAGACGCGCGGCGTGCGCGGCGGCGGCGGCGGCATCGATCCGCGATAGCACGCGGCGACGGCGTGAAATGCCGGCTTCTTCTGGCGCCCGCGATCGACCAAGCCGAAGGCCCAGTCCTCGATCAGATGTCCGCCGGTGAACCATTCGTCGGTCCAGGCGAAGACGAAGGCGCCGGCACAGCCCATCTCGAAGGCGGTGCGGATCTGCCAGGCGAGCGTCCGCGCTTGCGCCTCTTCCCCTTCCCGCGTCGAATCCATGCCGAACTCGGTCAGCACCAGCGGCCGGTCGAGCGCCAGGTTGTGGAGGCGCGACAGATAGCGTCGGAACGCCGGCTCCTGGTGCAGATAGACGTTGAAGCAGAGGAAATCGCCGAAATCGATCGTCAGGTATTCGGTCGAGGGAAAGTTGGCGTAGCTGACGAGCCGACCGGGATCGATTTCCTTGGCGGCGGCGGCGAGGCGCTTCAGAAAGCCGCGCACGCGATCCGGCCCGTGCCAGCGCACCATGTCGGGCGGAATTTCGTTGCCGATCAGATACGCGAAGAGTGCAGGATGGCCCTTGATTGCGCGAATCGCGGCGCTGACGCCGCGCACCACCTCGGCCTCGATCGCCGGATCGTCGAGAAAGGTGACGTGCTGCGACCAGGGAATGCCGGCCAGAACCTTGAGCCCGGCTTGGTGCGCCTCATCCAAGAGCCAGACGGGCGGCGCGGTAAAGACGCGCACGGTATTGGCGCCCATCTCTGCCATCAGCGCGAAGTCGCGCTTGACGGTTTCGCGTACCGGGAACTGCGTGCCGTGCGGCGCTGGCGGAAAGGGTCCGTAGGTCACGCCCTTGACGAAGAACTTGGATTCGCCCTGGAAGAAGAACTTGCCCGAGACCCGGATCGGCGCGCCCGCGGCCGTGGCGCCCGGCAGCGCGATGCTGCGGTCGGTCGCCTCGATCGCCATCAGCCGCCCGCGGCGCCGCGTGCCGGCGCGGCGCTGGCGGCGCGCGCCGAGTGCCACGCCCAGGCGGTCGCGACGATGGTATCGAGATCGGACAGGTGCGCCTGCCAACCGAGGACTGCGTGAGCGCGGCGCGCATCGGCGACCAGGATCGGTGGATCGCCGGCGCGGCGCGGCGCCTCGCGCTGCGGGATGCTGAGTCCGGTGACGCGCTCGGCGCAGGCGATCGCCTCGCGTACCGAGTGGCCGGTGCCGGTGCCGAGATTGAGCGCGACGCTGGCGCCGCCCTCGGCCAGGTATTGCAGCGCGCGGACATGTGCCTCGGCCAGGTCCTGTACGTGGATGTAATCGCGCACCGCGCTGCCGTCCGGCGTCGGGTAGTCGGTGCCGTAGATGGAGATCTGGGCGCGCTGCTGCAGCGCGGTCTGGAGGATCAGGGGAATGAGGTGGGTTTCGGGATCGTGGTCCTCGCCGATCTCGCCGTCGGGATCGGCGCCGGCGGCGTTGAAGTAGCGTAAGGCCACGTGCTTGAGGCCGTACGCCGCGTCGAGCCAGTGGAGGGCACGCTCGACCATCAGCTTGCCCTCGCCGTAGGGATTGACGGGGCGCTGCGGCGCGTCTTCGGAAATGGGCACGCGCTCGGGCACGCCATAGGTGGCACAGGTCGAGGAAAACACGATCTGCGTTGCGTTGGCCTCGCGCATCGCCTCGAACAGGCCGAGGCTGTTGACGACGTTGTTGCGGAAATAGAGCACCGGATCGCGCACCGATTCCTCGACATAGGCGAAGGCCGCGAAATGCATCACCGCGGCAATGCGGTAGCGTTTGAGCGTCGCCGCCAGTAGGGCGCGGTCGGCGAGGTCGCCCTCGACCAGCGGTCCCCAGCGCACCGCGTCGCGATGGCCGCGCACCAGGCTGTCATAAGCCACCGGCTCGTATCCGGCTTTGGCCAGCGCCTTGCATGCATGGCTGCCGATATAGCCGGCGCCACCGGTCACCAGGATCGTCTTGTTCATGGCTTCCCTGCGAGCGACAACGGGCCAGTGCGCCCGATTGTTCCGGAAATGCCTGTGTTTACGACGGATTCCCGTCGCCGGGCAAGCCGAGCGGGGTGCGTACGAGGCGGCGAGGCCGCGCCAGCCGGGCTGTGACGGCACGGCCGTTAACCACGCCTTCATCGCGCCGAAATAATACTGGCCGGCGCGTCTGGCGACGGGCGCCAGGTTCTCCACCCCGAATCCGAATAACTCATGCCACAGCTACAAGGGACACCATGACGCCGGCGCGGCAAGATCAGCTCCTCTCGTCGCGCGATCCGCGCTATCGGCGTCTATTCTTAACTAGCTTCGCCATCCTCTTCCTTGAACTCATCCTGATCCGCTGGATCCCGTCGTATGTCCGGATGCTGGGCTTTTTCACCAACTATATCCTCCTCGCCTCGCTGCTCGGCTCGGGCGTCGGAATCCTGACTGTCAAGGCCAGCCGCTTCAGCCTGCCGTCGCTGCCGATCCTGCTGCTGTGCCTGGTCGGTTTCGTCGTCGTCAACCAGTTCACCTTCGACATCCACAGCACGAATGTCCTGTTTTACGGCGCAGGCGAACGAGCGGCGGCGCACGAGAACTACTACGTCCTGCCGGTAATCGTCGTCCTGGTGGCAGCCGTTTTCGCTCCGCTCGGAGCGGAGCTCGGACGTTTGCTAGCGTCACTCCCGCCGTTGCGCGCTTATGCCGTAGACATCCTGGGCAGCTTGGCGGGAATCGCCTCGTTCGCCCTGCTCGCCTATCTGTCACTTCAACCGGTCATCTGGTTCGGCGTGTTCGCCTGCGCTGGCTGGCCGCTGATCGCCGGAAAGGACAAGCGCTTCGCCGCTTTTGCGCTCGCCGGCACGCTCGTGATCGTTCTCGTGGCCGGCATGCCGAACGTCTGGTCGCCCTATTACCGAATCATCGTCACGCCGAACGAGACCAAGAACGGCTACATCATTTCGGTCAACAACATCGCGCATCAGGAAGCTGCGCCCTTCCAGCAGCGCGAAGATTTCTATTTCCGAGCCTATGACCTGCTCGGCCAGCCCTCATTCAAACGCGTTCTGGTCATCGGCGCCGGGACAGGTACGGATGTCGCGGTAGCTCTAGCTCACGGCGCACAACACGTCGACGCGGTCGAAATCGATCCGCAACTCTATGCCCTGGGCCGCACGCTCAATCCGGACCATCCTTACGCCGACCCACGCGTCACCATGCATATCGACGACGGTCGCGCCTTCCTGCGCCGCACCGACGCGCGCTACGATCTCATCATCTTGGCGCTGACCGATTCTCTCACCCTGACCTCGACTCATGGCAATCTGAGGCTCGAAAGCTTCCTCTATACGACGGAAGCGATCCGCCAGGCGCGCGCGCATCTGAGCCATGACGGTCTGTTAGTTATGTACAACTATTACCGGCAGGATTGGTTGATCCAGAAGCTTGCGAGCATGCTGGACGGGGTGTTCGGGGAGCCTCCCTACGTGACGACCTACGGCTCCTGGGGCAGAGCGGCAGTCTTCATGGAAGGACCGCGTCTCGCCGCGCTGTCTGCCGCCTATCGACATCCTTACGTCGAGCCACCGGCCGCTGTACCGGCCCACATTCACGGCGCCTTGCCGATGATCGGCGACGGCCGCTTGGTTGGCGATCCGACCATTGCCCCATCGAGCGACGATTGGCCGTTTGTCTACATGGTGAAGCCCGCATTGCCCAGCATCTATATCTTCGGCGGCATGATGGTCATCGTCATCGCCCTCGCTATGATCGGCACGATGACGCCGGCGGCGGCGCGGCGGAATTTCGGCTGGCATTTCTTCTTTCTCGGCGCTGCCTTCATGCTGCTTGAGACCCGTAGCCTAGTGACGTTTGCGTTACTGTTCGGCACAACCTGGATGGTAAATGCGCTGGTCTTCTTCGCCATTCTGTCGAGCGTCCTGCTCGCCATCCTGATCAACGCGCGCCTCCAGCTGCAGCGTACCGGCCCGCTCTACGCCTTGCTGTTTGCGTGCCTGGCCGTGAGTTATTTCGTGCCCATTGGCGCGATGCTCGAGATTGGCTCGGTGCCAGTCCGATATGCGCTGGCCAGCGCGGTGACTTTCGCGCCCATCTTCATCGCCAACATTGTATTCAGCCGATCGTTCCGAGATACCACGCACGCCGATAGTGCCTTTGCCGCCAATCTGCTCGGCATTCTTGCCGGCGGTTTGCTCGAGTACGCTGCACTGGCGCTCGGCTATCGGGCATTGCTGCTGTTGGTTGCGGCATTCTACGGCGTAGCTATGCTCATCGCTCGGCGCCAGCGGCTGGGCGCGGCGGTGCCGATCATGCCGGACACTGCCACCGGCGCGTAGCCACAAGTCCTTCATAAATCTGTGCTTTGCTTGATATCGTCGGGCCGTTGGGGTTTAGTCGCCGGAGTCGGGACGATGCCGGCCGGCGACCGCAGCGGGACGGTAACGCCGGGGAATTGCGGTCAATTCACGGCACGCGGAATTTTCGCCGCGTGGCGACGTTTGTAGCTTCGGCGAGCGGGAGTTTCCGGAATGCGGATTGCGGTCATCGGCAGCGGCTATGTCGGCCTGGTTTCGGGCGCGTGCTTTTCCGAGTTCGGCGTCGAGGTGACCTGCATCGACAACGATGCGGCCAAGATCGCGCGCTTGAAGAACGGCGAAATCCCGATCTTCGAGCCCAGGCTCGACCAGATCGTGCAGTCGAACGTCGCCAATGGCCGGTTGCGCTTCGCCACCGACCTGGCCGAGGCGGTCGAGGGCGCCGACGCCGTGTTCATTGCCGTCGGCACGCCGTCGCGCCGCGGCGACGGCCACGCCGACCTCAGCTACGTCTTCGCCGCCGCCGAGGCGATCGCCAAGTCCGTCAAGGACTATACCGTCGTCGTCACCAAATCGACCGTGCCGGTCGGCACCGGCCGCAAGGTCGCCGACATCCTGCGCAAGCATCTGCCCGAGGCGAAGTTCGACGTCGTCTCCAATCCCGAATTCCTGCGCGAGGGCTCGGCGATCGAGGATTTCATGCGGCCCGACCGGGTGGTGATCGGCACCGACAGCGAGCGCGCCGCCGGCGTGATGCGCGAGCTCTACCGTCCGCTCTCCCTCATCGAAAAACCGATCCTCTTCACCTCGCTCGAAACCGCCGAGCTGATCAAGTACGCCGCCAACAGCTTCCTCGCGACCAAGATCACCTTCATCAACCAGGTCGCCGATCTGTGCGAGAAGGTCGGCGCCGACGTGCAGGACGTGGCGCGCGGCATCGGCCTCGACGGCCGCATCGGCCGCAAGTTCCTCCATGCCGGCCCGGGCTTCGGCGGCTCGTGCTTTCCCAAGGACTGCCTGGCGCTGGTTAGGACCGCACAGGAGGCGGGTGCACCGCTCAGCATCGTCGAGACGGTGGTGGCCTCGAATGACGCCCGCAAGGCGCACATGGCCGAGCGCATCGTCCAGGCCTGCGGCGGCAGCGTGAAGGGCAAGACCGTCGCCGTGCTGGGATTGACCTTCAAGCCCAACACCGACGATATGCGCGACAGCCCGAGCCTGGCGATCATTCCCGCACTGCAACAGGGCGGCGCCACCGTCCGCGCCTTCGACCCCGAAGGCACGAACGAAGCGAAGAAACTGCTCTCCAGCGTCACGTTCTGCACCAGCAGCTACGAGGCGATGGAGGGTGCGCACGCCCTCGTCATCATCACCGAGTGGAACGAGTTCCGCGCCCTCGACCTCGATCGCGTCAAGTCGCTGCTGAAGACGCCGACCATCATCGACCTGCGCAACATCTACAAGCCGGCGGACATGGCCGAAGCCGGCTTCCACTACTTCAGCATCGGCCGGCGTGCCGCCGCCCCGGCGCGCCAGCGCCTCCAGGCGAAGAGCTAACCGAGGCCACGCAATCGTGCGGAACCGTCACCCCTCACCCTGCCCTCTCCCCCACCTTGGGGGAGAGGGTTGCGGAGGGTTGGCGAGGTGCAGCCGAGCCTTACCCAACGCTGGGTGAGGGGGAGTCGCTGCGGCCTTCTCAAATCAGGTACTGAACAGGAAACGCTCATGGCCTCGACCCGCAAACGCGTTCTCGTCACCGGCGGCGCCGGCTTTCTCGGTTCGCATCTGTGCGAGCGGCTGCTGGCCGAAGGCGCCGACGTGCTCTGCGTCGACAACTACTTCACCGGCCGTAAGGACAACATCGGCCATCTCCTGGGCCAGACCAATTTCGAGGCGATGCGCCACGACATCTGCTTCCCGCTCTATGTCGAGGTCGACGAGATCTACAACCTCGCCTGCCCCGCCTCGCCCATCCACTATCAGTTCGATCCGGTGCAGACGACCAAGACCAGCGTCATCGGCGCGATCAACATGCTGGGCTTGGCCAAGCGCGTGAAGGCCAAGGTGTTTCAGGCCTCGACCTCGGAGATCTACGGCGATCCGAACGTCCATCCGCAGACCGAGGACTATCGCGGTAACGTCAACACCCTGGGCCCGCGCGCCTGCTACGACGAGGGCAAGCGCTGCGCCGAGACGCTGTTCTTCGACTACCTGCGCCAGCACAAGCTCAGGATCAAGGTGGCGCGCATCTTCAACACCTACGGGCCACGCATGCACCCGAACGACGGCCGCGTGGTGTCGAACTTCATCGTCCAGGCGCTCAAGAATGAGCCGATCACGGTGTACGGCGATGGCAAGCAGAGCCGCGCCTTCTGCTACGTCGACGACCTGATCGAGGGCTTCGTCCGGCTGATGGCGTCGCCCGACGCGATCACCGGTCCGATCAATCTGGGCAATCCAGTCGAGACCACGGTCGGCGAGCTTGCCGAGAAGATCATCGTTATGACCGGCTCACGCTCGACCATCGAGCGCCGGCCGCTGCCGGTCGATGATCCGGTCCAACGGTGTCCCGATATCGGCCGCGCCCAGGAGATTCTCGGCTGGCAGCCGCGCGTGCCGCTCGAGACCGGCTTACAGCACACGATCGCTTATTTCGACCGGCTCCTCACCGAGCGCGGCGAGAAGCCCGAGCCGACGCTGCGCATCGCCGGCAGAATCGACGGGGCGATCCGTCCATAGTTTTTTGTCATTCCCGCGCAAGCGGGAATCCAGGGCAACCGCTGTGCCGTGCCCCTGGACCCCCGCTTGCGCGGGGGTGACGACTAAAAAAGCAACCGCCGCCCGCCCTAATCCTTCACGCCCGCCGCCGCGAGCGCCTGCTTCTGCCGCTTGGCGAGCGCCTTCTCGTCGAAATCGGCGATCAGCTCGTGGAACATGCGGTGCCAGTTTATCTCGGCCTTGAGCCGCAGGAACACCGAGCCCAACCCCACCGCGGCACGATCCATGAACACGAACTCGCGTGGCGGCTTGACGCCACCGAGGCGACGAATGTCGGCGTGGACGGTCTCGGCCACCTCGCGGCCATAGGCGCCGGAGCCGTGCTCCTGGATGCGGCGCTCGCGGTTCTCGAGCAGCGGCTCGTAGACGTAGCGCGCCCAGCGGTTCAGCGCGGCGATCATCGCGCGCGACAAGCTCGTGAAGCCCCAGGTCTCGTAGGCCGAGATCGCCAGCTCTTCATCGTCGCGGTCGAGCGCGTGATACAGGTCGATGACGCCGCGCACGAACGGTGGCGGGAAGACGCGGATGCAGCCGTAATCGAGCAGATTGATACTGTGGTCGCGCCGAACAGTGTAGTTGCCGAGATGCGGATCGCCGTGGATGACGCCGTAGTAATAGAACGGCACGTACCAGGCGCGGAACATGTTGCGCGCAATCTGGTTGCGCGCAGCGAGGCTGCCCTCGGCCGCGGCGTCGACGAACGACTGGCCCTCGAGCCAAGTCATGGTCAGCAGCCGCCGGGTTGACAGCTTTGGCACGTATTCGGGCACGTGGACGCCGGATTCGTCTTTCAGCATCGCGCGGAAGAGCCGCATGTGCGCGGCTTCGCGGCGGTAGTCGAGCTCCTCGCGCAGCCGCGCCGCGAGCTCCTTCTGCACTTCGCCGGTGTCGATCGAACGGTCGTAGCGCTCGAAAATCGCCAGCACGATCTTCAATTGCTGCAGGTCAGCCTCGACCGCCGAGTCCATGTCGGGATATTGCAGCTTGCACGCGAGGTCGGTGCCATCGAGGCCGACGGCGCGATGCACCTGGCCCAGGGATGCCGCGTGCGCGGCCTCGCGCGAGAAGCTCTTGAACTTCGCCTGCCAATCCTCGCCCAGCTCGCTCGCCATGCGGCGCTTGACGAACGGCCAGCCCATCGGCGGCGCGTTCGATTGCAGTGTCGCAAGCTCATCGGCATATTCGTGCGGCAGTGCGTCGGGCAGCGTTGCCAGCAGCTGCGCCACCTTCATCAGCGGGCCCTTGATCGCGCCGAGCGAGGCCTTCAGATCGGCGGCGTGCCGCGGGCGGTCGAGCTTGAGACCGAGATAGCGCGAACCGGCGAGCCGCGCGGCCAGCCCGCCCATCGCGGTCGAGACTTGCGCGTAGCGCCGCACGCGGCGCGTGAGATCGTTGCGGTCGGGCATGATGGGCGGAGTGTCACCGGACGGCGGCGCACTGTCCACCGCCAAAACGACGCGAAAAAGGCTGGCAGGGTTGCGCGCTTCCGGCCAAGCTCGCGCGGCCAACGGGAGGGACGCATGGCGGGCGCGATCGATATCCACAATCACGTCGTGCCGGCGGAGATTCCGCCTTATGCCGGCACGCACGGCAGTGCGCGCTGGCCGCAGATGGCGGCGTGCGACGCCCGCCACAAGAACGTGATGATCGAGGGCAAGAACTTTCGCACGGTCAGCGACGAGTGCTGGGACGTCGCGCGCCGCATCGAGGCGATGGACGCGACCGGCATCGGCATTCAGGTGCTTTCGCCGATGCCCGAGCTGCTGTCCTACTGGTTCTCGCCCGAAGACGCCGTCGCCTTCGGTCGCGTCGTCAACGGCACGATCGCCGCGATGGTGGCGTGCGCGCCCACGCGCTTCGCCGGTCTCGGCATGGTGCCGCTGCAGGACCCCGGGCTCGCGGCGCGCGAGCTCGAGCGGCTGATGCGCGACGGTTTCCGCGGCGTCGAGATCGGCAGCAATATCAACGGTGTCGCCATCGGCGACGCGCGGTTCGAACCGTTCTTCGCCGCCGCCGAGCGCCTCGGCGCCGCGGTCTTCGTCCACGCGCTCCATCCGGCAAGCCTCGAGCGTATCGTCGGTCCGCCGCGGCTGGTGCCGTTCGTGGCGTTTCCCGGTGAGACGAATTTCGCCATCTGCTCGCTGATCAGCGGTGGAATGCTGGAGCGGCATCCCAAGCTGCGCATCGCCTTCAGCCACGGCGGCGGCACCTTTGCCATCGTTCTGTCGCGGCTGGCGCAGGGCTGGACGATCTCGCCGGTGCTGCGCGAGACGATCAAGGTCAATCCGCGCGAAACCGCGCGTCGGCTTTACTACGATACGCTGGTATTCGACGCGCGGACGCTGCGCTTCCTGATCGACAGCTTCGGCAAAAGCCAGCTCTGCGTCGGCAGCGACTTCCCGTTCGACGCCGGCGACAAGGAGCCGCTGCGCGAGATCGCCGCGCTCAAGCTTGATGCAGCCGATCTCGCCGCACTCCACGAAGGCAACGCCAAGCGGTTCCTGGGACTCAAATGACCGTCGCGCCCGCGAAGCTTGTCGCCGCGAAGGCGGGGAGCGGGGGCCCAGGGCGAAAGCACCACGCTGCCCTGGATTCCCGCTTGCGCGGGAATAACGCGGAAGCGGAAGACATCAGCCCATTTCCTCGAGCTGGTCGATGAAACCCGAAACCACGCCGAGGCCCTTCTGCCAGAACTTGGGATCGGAGGCGTCGAGACCGAACGGCGCCAGCAACTCCTTGTGCCGTTTGGTGCCGCCGGCCCGCAGCATGTCCAGATATTTTTCGGCGAACCCCTGCGCCGCGTCCTGATAGACCGCATAGAGCGAGTTCACCAGGCAATCGCCGAAGGCGTAGGCGTAGACATAGAACGGCGTGTGAATGAAGTGCGGGATGTAGGTCCAGTACCAGCGGTACTCGTCCTCGAAGCGGATGGCGGGACCGAGGCTCTCCTTCTGCACCTCGAGCCAGAGCGCGGCGATGCGCTCGGCGATCAATTCGCCCTGACGCCGCTCGTCGTGGACACGGCGCTCGAACTCGACGAAGGCGATTTGCCGCACCACGGTGTTGAGCATGTCCTCGACCTTGGCGGCGAGCATCGCTTTGCGCCGCCGGGCGTTCTTCTCGGCGCCGAGCAGCGCCTGGAAGGTCAGCATCTCGCCGAACACCGAAGCAGTTTCGGCGAGCGTCAGCGGCGTATCCGACATCAACGCGCCGCGCGGCCCGGCCAGCACCTGGTGCACGCCATGGCCGAGCTCATGCGCCAGCGTCATCACGTCGCGGGTGCGGCCGAGATAGTTGAGCAGCAGATAGGGATGCACGCTGGGCACCGTCGGATGGGCGAAAGCGCCCGGCGCCTTGCCCGGCCGCGCCGGCGCGTCGATCCAGCGCTGCTCGAAAAAGCGGCGGCCGACCTCAGCCATCGCCGGCGAGAACGCGCCATAGGCGCCGAGCACGATGCGCTGCGCCTCCGGCCACGGCACCGGCTTGTCGTCCTGGTCGGGCAGCGGTGCGTTGCGGTCCCAATAGGGCAGCGCCTTGACGCCGAACCATCTGGCCTTCAGGCGGTAATAGCGGTGCGCGAGATCGGGATAGGCCCCGCGCACCGCGGCAATGAGCGCGTCGACCACCTCGTCCTCGACGTAGTTGGCGAGGTTGCGCGCCGAGATCGGCCGCTTGAAGCTGCGCCAGCGATCCTCGATCTCCTTGTCCTTGGCGAGGGTATTGGTGACGAGCGCGAAGAGCCGCGCGTTGTCGCCGAACACCTTGCCAAGCGACTTGGCCGCCGCCTTGCGCGTCGCGCCGTCGGGCTCGGACAGCAGGTGGAGCGCCTCGGCGCCGGTGAGGCTCTTGCCCTTGACCGGAAAGCGCAGTGCCGCATTCGTCTCGTCGAACAGCCGCGTCCACGCGGCGCGACCGGCAACCGCCTTCTCGTGCAGGATCTTCTCGAGCTCGTCGGAAAGCTGATGCGGCCGGAAGGCGCGCAGGTCGCGGAGCCACGGCGCGTAATGCGCAAGGTCGGGCGTGCGCAGCTTGTCGTCGAGTGCCGCGTCGTCGACGCGGTTCAATTCGAGCGTGAAGAACAGGAGCTGGGTCGAGATGTCGGTCGCCTTCTCCTGCATGTTCTGGAAGAAGCTGCCGTTCTCCGGATCGCTCTGGTCGCCGGCGTAGCGCAGCGAGGCGTAGCTCAGCACGCGGCCGAGCAGCTCCTGCAGCCGCTCGTACTCGCGCACGGCGACGCCCAGCTCGGCGCCCGAAAGCCGCGCCAGCTTGCCCTCGTGCGCGGCGCGAAAGCGCAGCGCCGCCGATTCCGCTTCGGCGAGATCGCGCGTCAATTCGGCACTGTCGGGACCCGGATAAAGGTCGTTCAGGTCCCATTGTGGCAAGCGTCCGAGCGCCGGACCCTTCCGCTTCGCCAAAGACTTACGCGCCGCCATGTTCCGCCTCGCCTGTTGCGTTGTGTTGCGCTCGCTCGCCGACTCGATCTCATAGGTAGGCCACCGGGAAATTGACGCCAAGGCGCAAGCCCTGTATTTCGCAGGGGGCCCGCGATCCCGCACGGTGTCGATTCGGGGAACGATGGATTACCACAACTGCCCCAACCTCGCCGCGATGTTTTTCGCCGAAGCGGCGCGCCGGGGCGACCGGCCGTTCCTGTGGGCGAAGCGCGGTGGCGCCTACCGCGCGCTGAGCTGGAGTGCGGCGCGCAAACAGGTGACCGATCTCGCCAAGGGCCTGCGCGCGCTCGGCATCGGCGGCGGCGACCGTGTCGTGCTGGTGGCTGAGAACCGGCCCGAATGGATTATTGCCGATTTCGCGATTATGGCGGCGGGCGCGATCACCGTGCCCGCCTATACCACCCATACGGCCGAGGACTATCGCCACGTGATGACCAACTGCGCGGCGAAAGCGGTGATCGTCTCGACCGCCGCGCTGGCGCGCCGCGTGCTGCCGGCGGCGGCCCAGTCGCCCGGCGTCGGCAAGGCGCTGATCATCGAGCCGGCGGAGGACGGCCAGCCGTCCCGGGTCGAGCTGCGCTCGTGGCAAGCGGTGCTCGAACTCGGTGCCGCGGCTTCGGGCGCGGTCGAGGACTGGACCGGCGCCGTCGGCCGCAACGACATCGCTTGCCTGATCTACACCTCGGGCACCGGCGGCACGCCCAAGGGCGTAATGACGACGCATGGCAACATCCTGGCGAATTGCCGCTCGGCTTTTGCCCTCCTCGAGAAGGTCGGACTCGGCCACGAGGTGTTCCTGTCGTTCCTGCCGCTGTCGCATTCCTACGAGCACACGGCGGGGATGATGTTTCCAATCTCGCTGGGCGCGGAAATCTATTTCGCCGAGGGTGCCGAGACGCTCGCCGCCAATCTGCTCGAGGCGCGGCCGACCATCATGACCGCTGTGCCGCGGCTTTACGAGGCGTTCCACCAGCGCATCCTGCGCGCGGTCGAACGCGACGGCCGCCTGAAGGCGAAACTGTTCTTCAGGGCGCTGGCGCTCGGCCTCAAGCGCTATGAACGGCCGAACGGCCTAGGCTTCATCGAGCGCCTCGAGGACGCGATGCTCCAGGTGCTGGTGCGGCGCAAGCTCAAGGCGCGGTTCGGCGGCCGCCTCAAGGCGATGGTCTCGGGCGGCGCGGCGCTCAATCCCGAGATCGGCCGATTCTTTCTTGCTCTCGGCCTGCGGCTGCTGCAGGGCTACGGCCAGACCGAGGCGGCGCCCGTGATCAGCGCCAATCCGCCCGACCGAATCAAGATCGACACCGTCGGCTTGCCGGTGGTCGGCGTCGAAATCGGCTTCGCCGACGACGGCGAGATCCTGGTGCGCGGCGACAACGTGATGAAGGGCTATTGGAACGATCCCGAAGCGACGGCGCGCGCGCTCGACGGCGGCTGGCTCCACACCGGCGACGTCGGTCGCCTCGACAGCGAAGGTTTCCTGGTGATCACCGACCGCAAGAAGGACTTCATCAAGACCTCGGGCGGCGAAATGGTGGCGCCGGCGCGCATCGAGGGCTGCCTGACGCTGCAGCCCGAGATCGGCCAGGCGATGGTCGGCGGCGACCGCAAGCCCTATCTCGTTGCGGTCGTGGTACCGAGCCAACATCTGGTCGACGAGGTGGCGGGCCGGCGCGAGCTGCCGCCCGAGGCGCGGCTCGCCGACGTGCCGGAAATCCGCCAAGCTGTGACCGCGGCGGTGGCGCGGGTGAACGAGACCCTCGCGCCGTTCGAGCGCATCCGCCGCTTCATCGTCGCCGACGAGCCCTTCACGACCGCCAACCACCAGATGACGCCGACGCTCAAGATCCGGCGCCACGTTATCCGCCATGTCTATGGCGAGGCGCTCGCCGCGCTTTACGAAAAAGCCGGCGGCTAAGCGGCCGGTGTCACGCGACGGTTGGCAGAGCCGAATGGCGCGCGCGCTTTAGCGCCGCTTGTGGTAGTCGCGATACCAGTCGACGAAGCGGCGCAGGCCGTCGTCGATGGTGGTGCGCGGCGCGAAGCCCAGGTCGCGGCGCGCGGCGGCGATATCGGCATAGGTCGCCGGCACGTCGCCCGGCTGCATCGGCAAATTCCGGCGCTTGGCGGTCTTGCCCAAGGCGCTTTCGAGCACCGCGACGAAGCGGCCGAGATCCTCGGCCCGGTTGTTGCCGAGATTGTAGAGGCAGCATGGCGGCGCGCCGGGTCCGCCGTCGGGCGGCGGCCGGTCGAGCGCGGCGAGCACGCCGGGCACGATGTCGTCGATGTAGCTGAAGTCGCGGCGCATGCGGCCGTCGTTGAACAGCTTGATCGGCTCGCCCTTTTCGATCGCCTCGACGAACAGCCACGCCGCCATGTCGGGCCGGCCCCAGGGGCCATAAACCGTGAAGAAACGCAGGCCGGTAGTCGGAATGCGGTAGAGATGGGCGTAGCAATACGCCATCAGCTCGTCGGCGCGCTTGGTCGCGGCATAGAGCGATTGCGGCGTCTCGACGCGATCGTCCTCGGCGAAGGGCAGCTTGGCGTTGCCGCCATAGACCGAAGACGAGCTGGCGTAGACGAAATGCTTCAAGCCCTTAAGACCGCGGCACGCCTCCATCACCTCGAGCTGTGCCACCAGGTTCGACGCGACGTAGGCACGCGGATGGTCGAGCGAGTAGCGCACGCCGGCTTGTGCGGCGAGATGGACGACGCGGTCGACGCCGCGCGCGCGCTTCACCAGCGCCTCGACGCGGCCGGGCTGCGCCAGATCGAGGCGATGGAAGGCGAAGCGCTTGTGCGCTGCGAGTCGCTTCAGCCGCGCCCGCTTCAGCGCCACCGAATAATAGGGATTGAGATTGTCGACGCCGATGACGCGCTCGCCGCGCGCCAGAAGCGCCGCCGAGACGTGAAAGCCGATGAAGCCGGCGGCGCCGGTGACAAGGACGGACATGCGACGGTGCGGATCCCCCGTGGAGCGACGCGCCTCTATAGCGCGGCTGGGTGCGGAAATCATCCCTTGCGACGACGAGCCTGCTGGTTAAGCTCGTGAAAACGCGCGAGGCGAACATGAAAAGCTATGTCTTGACCGCCTTCGGCAAGCCGCTGACATTGGCCGAGACGCCGACGCCGCAGCCCCAAGGGACCGAGGTGCTGCTGAAGATGCTGGCGTCCGGCGTGTGCCACAGCGATCTCCATCTCCACGACGGCTATTATGAGCTCGGCGGCGGCAAGCGCCTCACCTTGTCGGATCGTGGCATCAACCCACCGATCACCATGGGGCACGAGATCGCCGGCGCGGTGGTCGCGGCGGGTCCCGAAGCAAAGGGCATCCGCGCGGGCGACGGATACGTCGCCTATCCGTGGATCGGCTGCGGCACGTGCGTGGTTTGCCGCTCCGGCAACGAGCAGCTCTGCAACGACGCGCACACGCTCGGCATCCGCCGGCCGGGCGGCTATGCCGATCACGTGATCGTGCCGCATCCGCGCTATCTCTATCCACTCGGTCGGCTGTCGCCGCAGGCGGCGGCGCCCTATGCCTGTTCGGGTCTCACCACCTATGCCGCCTTGAAGCGCGTCGGCGCCGCAACCTACACCGCGCAGCCGATCCTTATCCTCGGCGCCGGCGGACTCGGCCTGATGTGCGTCAAGCTGCTGAAGGCGCTGGGCGGCAAGGGTGCGATCGTCGCCGACATCGACGCCGGAAAGCGCGAAGCGGCGCTGGCGGCCGGCGCGATCGCCGCGGTCGATCCCCGAGCCGAAAAGCCGGGCCGGGCGATCCGGGCGGCTGCCGACGGCGCGGTGGCGGCGGCCATCGACCTCGTCGGCTCGAGCGAGACGGCGCAGCTCGGCACCGACATGCTGGCGCGCGGCGGCAAATACGTCATCGTCGGCCTGATGGGCGGCGACCTCACGCTGTCGCTGCCGCTGCTGCCGATCCGCTCGATCACGATCGAGGGCATGCTGGTGGGCACGCTCGCCGAGTTCCGCGAGGTCATGGACCTCGTGGCATCAGGCAAGGTCGAGCCAATGCCACTGGTCGAGCGGCCGCTGGCGCGCGTCAACGAGACGCTGGAGGATCTCCGCGCCGGCCGGATCTACGGCCGCGCGATGTTGACGCCATAGGCCTCGAGAAAGGTCGCGCGTGCCGCGAGCGCGATGCTGCGCCCAACCTGGCGGGCGAGACAGTCGTAGCTCGCGTCCGTCATGTGCAGGTGGTCGCGGCCGAGCATGACCGAGAACGGCATCCGCCGCTCTTCCGCCCATTCGCGCATCATAGCGAATCGATGGATCACCGGCACATCGAGCGCGCGGCCCTCGGCAGCGATGACGCGCTCCATCTCGCGAAAATTGAGATGCCGCAGGACCGCGGGCGCGAATTGCACGTCCATCAGCACCACGTCGATTCCGGCCTGCTGCATGCGCAAGACGCCTTTGCGGATGACCTCGCCGGCTGCCGCTGGCTCGACATCGCGCAGTACGTCGTTGGTGCCGATCTGCCAGATCACCAGCGCCGGATGCGCGGCGATCACGTCGCTATCGACGCGCACCAGCGTTGCGGCTGCGCTCTCACCGCTGACGCCGCGGTTGAGCACGGTGATTCCGGCATGGGGAAAGCGCCGCGCCAGCAGCGCCGCGAGACGGCTGGGATAGGTCTTGTCGAGCGCCGAGGCGCCGGTGCCGTAGGTCGACGACGAGCCGAAGGCGACGACGACGACCGGGCGCGCCGCCTTAAGCGCCTGCGCCACGTGCGGCAGCTGCATGTCGAGGGCCGCTTGGTCGTTGCCGGCGCCGCAACGGTCGATCTTGGCCTCGGCACGGCGTCCGGCGGGCGCAAACAGCAGCAGGCCCGCCGCCACCAGCCCGAGCAGCGTCAGCGCCATGAGCGAATGCTGGCGCCGCAGCAGGGCCGGCGCCGGCGGCCGCAATTGCATCCTATCGCGCAGCATGCTCGCTTGGCGCTATCGGGCGGCGCGGTCGATCGCGTCCGCCATTCTCTCGCCTAAACACCGGTAGATCTCCCCCGCCAGAATGGCCTGCTTCCCCCTCGGAACATCGACGACGTCGAAGCGGTCGGTCTCGCTCCAATACCGCATGATGTCGTAGCGGTGGAACAGATAAACCTCGTCCAGATCCGCGGTGCGGTGAAGCGCGTCGAGATAAGGCTCGAAGTCGATGATCGAGCTCATCCGCGGGTTGTACTGCATGTCCACCAGCATCACTGCAGCGCCGGCCGCACGCAGCGCCGTGATGCCGTCCTCGATCGCGGCGGCGAAATCTTCGACCTCGACCGCACGGACGGCGTCGACCGTGCCAGTTTCCCAGATCACCAGGTCGGGCTTCGCGGCGAGCACGTCGGCGGGAAAGCGCGCCACCATATCGCGCGCGGTCTGGCGCGGAACGCCCTTATTGATGACGGTGATCGGCACGCCGGGATGGTGGCGCTCGAGCGCCTCTTGAAGCCGGCGCGGATAGGCGTTGGCGACGCCGCCGGCGGCGGCGCCGACGGTCGAGGCGCCGCCGATCGCGACGATGACGACCGGCTGGTGGTCATGGAAGCGCTTGGCGAGGCCAGGCAGGCCCGGCTCGTCGGCGATCAGATCCGGCGGCACCGCGCATAGGTCCGCCGCCGCCTGCGCGCGCGCCGGCGCGGCAAGCGGCGATGTAGTCAAGAGCATTGCGGCAAGCACGGCGATCGATCGTGTCATCGCCATCACTCCAAGGACGTCGCGGCAGGAGCGCGCGCGCCGCGCATCCGGCGGCTGGCGGTCTTGTACCATTCGAGCAGATAGGCAAGTCCGATCATCGCCGCGAACCCGGCGAGATTGACCGCGGCCTGTATGACCACGCCGTTGTAGAACTCGGCGAGGATGAAATGGCCGAGCACCGCCAGCACGATACCGAGGCAGAAGACATACAGCGAATGCTGGCCGCAGACGATCAGCGGACGCGCCCAGGCCATGCGCAGGAACCCGCTTTCGGGCCTGACGAAAACGACGATGGTGGTGGCAATCGCGAGGAAATCGACGAGGCGCAGCGGCGCCAGATCGGTCTTGTCGAGCGTATGCGTCCAGAGCTGCTTCGCCAGCAGCGGCGGAAACGGGTCGTAGAGCCAGTGGATCGTCCAGTCGAGGCTGATCAGCGCGCAGAGCCCGGCGACGACGATCGCCAGGACGCGGAACCATTTGCCGGCGGGGAACGGCCAGACCCCGCTGACGCGCGAATAACCGGCGGTCGCGCCGATCACGAACAGGAACTGCCAGGCCAGTGGGTTGAAGAACCACGGCGCGCCCGCCGGATAGGTGTGCGGTGCCCAGCCGCGCCACAGCGTCAGGCCATAGAGCAGCGCCGACGCGACAAACGGCAGCAGCCGATGAAGGCGAAGACCGAACAGCACAAGTGGAAATGCCGCCAGCAGCACGATGTAAAGCGGCAAGATGTCGAAGAAGGCCGGCTGGAACGTCAGCAGCAGCGTGCGGATCACCGCCAGATGCGGCGCCTCGAGGAAGTTGGCGACGCGCATCTCCTCGATATACATCGGGTTGTGCACCACCATGACGCTGTACGACACCTCGGCGACGAAGATGACGAAGAGGAAGATGTGCGCGACGTAGAGCTGCCAGACCCGGCGATAGACTTCCGCGGCCGCGAGCAGCGCGCCGTGCTGTGTCAGGCTGCTGCCATAGACCAACGCCGCGGTGAAGCCCGAGATGAAAATGAAAACCTCGGCGGCGTCGGAAAACGCCAAAGTGCGGAAGGTCGCGTAGGCGAGCAGGTTGCCGGGGATGTGGTCGATGAAGATGAAGAACAGCGACAGGCCGCGGAAGAAATCGAGCCGCAGGTCGCGCTCCCTCCCCACCGCGCCGCGATCCGGCGCTAGCGCGGCCTCGGTGGTCGGAGTGTGGAGATTCACAGCGGCGATTTTACCGGGCGAATCGCCGCGGCGCGAGGCTCGAACTGCTTCATCCCGCCGGGACCGTCCGCCAGTCTGACCGCTCGAGCCTAGATCGCGTCGAGCTGCCAGGCGATGTCGTTGTAGATGTTCCAGAGATAGCCGATATCGGCCGTGCCGACGAGCGCGTAGGCGTGCCCGTGATGGCGCCAATAGAGGATGTTGAGGTCGTCGCGGCGGTCGAAGGTCGGCGCCAAGTCCGGTTTCGATGACATCGCCTCGACGAAGGTCAGCGGCCCGAGACTCTGGTTATCGGTCGTATAGAAGAGCTGCGTCGCCGGTTGACCGTTGATCACCAGCAGCCGGGCTCCCTGGAACTGCAGGCTCCACGGCTTCAGATTCGGCAAGCGGAAATCGGGCGGCAACCCCGCCTTGCGGGCCGCATCGCCGTTCCCGTCCGCGGGCACGTCCATCAGCGCGCGGTCGTTGCTGCCGGCCTTGACGAAGAGCTTGTGATAGCCGGCGACGTTGTCGAGCCAGTTGACGCCGGCTCCGGCGGTGACCAGGTCCTGCTGCGCGGTCAGGCTCGCGATCTGCTGCGTGCCGGCGAGATAGCCGACGCCGCCGCCGATCATCAGCCCGACCAGCGACGCCGCGACCGGCACGCCGATCCACCACGGACGCTCGCCGAGCGCCCTGCGCCACCGCGCGAGCCGCGCCATGGCGCGCCGCAGCATGGTCAAACCCCTCTCGCCGCGCGCGGCAGCAATCAGGCGCTCGGGCACCGCCTCGCGCAGTATGTCGTCGTAGGCGACGCGGATCAGCCGCGCGCCCGCGTCGAGGCGCTGCGCACGGGCACGCAACTCGTCGTCGCGCGCCAGCGCCTCGGCGATCGCCAAGGTTTCGCTTTCGTCCAGCTCGCCGTCGAGATAGGCGATCAAGTTCTCATCACTCGGCCTTCGCATCTTCGGCACTCCCCCGGAGAGCATCACCACCAAGCTTCGCGAGCAGCGCCATACGCGCCCGCGCCAACCGACTCATGATGGTGCCCACCGGCACCTCGGCGACCTCCGCCGCCTCCTTGTAGCTCAACCCTTCCACCGTCACGAGGAGCAACGCCAGACGTTGCTCTGCCGGCAGCGTCGCGATCGCCGCCTGTACCTCGCGCAACGCCAGCCGGGCCTCGACCCGCCGCATCGGCTCGTCGGTGCCCGCCGCCAGCGCCTCGTCCTCGCTCTCGGTTCGCCGTGTGTCACGCGCGCGCAGTTGGTCGATCCAGACCGTCTGCACGATGCGGAACATCCAACTGTCGAAGCGTGTTCCCGCCTGGAACTGATGCGCACGAGCCAGCGCCCGCTCGCATGCCGCCTGGACGAGATCGTCCGCCTCGACGGCGGAACCGGTCAGGCCGCGGGCGAACCGCCGCAGCCGGGGCAGAACCGCGACGAGCTGGTCATTGATAAACGCGCTCATCGTCCCAGCCCCTGGCAGGGGCGGGCCGCTCGATCTTGCCTGACATGGTGACAACGGGTTCGGATGTGAATTATTCCTTGGGGGCGCCGGAACACGCGCCACAATACTTGGTGGCTTGGCCGGTCCGGAAGCCGGAGCGCGCCCGTTAACGGGATCGCTGGCATCTTAGGATCGGAGACGAAACATGAGAAGAGTGCTGCAAAGCCTTGCCATCGCCGCCGCCGCGCTGATCGCCACGATCGCCGCGTCACGCGCCGACTGCGCCCAGGAGATCGCGGCCATGCGGACGCAGCTCGCCGCGGTCAGCGATCCCGACAAACACCGCGAGCTCGAATTGCTGCTGGTCAAAGCACAGAATGACAATGACGCGGGCCGGGCGCATCTCTGCGTCGACGATCTGCACCACGCCCAAGCGCTGGTCAAATAGCCGCGGCCAAAAACCTTGAGAAAGCCGCCCGAGCACGGCATTGTGTCGCCGCGCTGCCTCGCCTTGCAAGGAAAGGCGGCAGGGGAGCGTATTACCTCATGATCATCGGCATACCCAAGGAGCGCCGGGCCGGCGAGCGCCGCGTTGCCGCCTCGCCCGACACGGCCAGACGCCTGCTCGGCCAGGGCCATGCCGTCGTCGTCGAACGCGGCGCCGGCGCCGGCGCCGCCTATACCGACGAGGCCTATGCCGCGGTCGGCGCGCAGATCGCCGACGCCGCGACCGCGCTGGGATCGGCGATCGTGCTCAAGGTGCAGCGGCCGACAGCAGACGAGATCAAGACGATGAAGGCGGGCGCCGTGCTGATCGGCATGCTCGCGCCGCTGCAGCACAAGGACGAGGTCGCGGCCTACGCCAAAGCGGGGCTGACGGCGTTCGCGATGGAACTGGTGCCGCGCATCACGCGCGCCCAGACGATGGACGTGCTGTCGAGTCAGGCGAATCTCGCCGGCTACAAGGCCGTGCTCGATGCCGCCGATCTCTTCGGCCGCGCCATGCCGATGATGATGACGGCCGCCGGTACCGTGGCGCCGGCCCGTGTCCTGGTGATGGGCGCCGGCGTGGCGGGTCTTCAGGCGATCGCGACGGCGCGGCGGCTGGGCGGCGTGGTCTCCGCGACCGACGTGCGTTATGCCGCCAAGGAGCAGGTCGAGAGCCTCGGCGCCGCCTTCCTCACCGTCGACCTCGAGGCGATGAAGGCGATGGAGACCGCGGGCGGCTACGCCAAGGAGGCGAGCGAGGATTTCACGCGGCGCCAGCGCGAGCATGTCACCGAGGCGCTCAAAAAGACCGACATCGTCATCTGCACCGCGCTCATTCCCGGCCGCAAGGCGCCGATCCTGATCACCAAGGAGATGGTTGCGGTGATGCGGGCGGGCTCGGTGATCGTCGATCTCGCGGTCGAGCAGGGCGGCAATGTCGAGGGTAGCAAACCCGACGAGATCGTGACCACGGCCAACGGCGTCGCCATCATCGGCCACAGCAACATGCCGGCGCGTATCGCGGTCGACGCCAGCGCGCTTTATGCCCGCAATCTCCTCGCCTTCCTCGGCCTAATCATCGACAAGGACAAGGCGCTCAAGATCGACGAGGCCGACGAGATCGTGAAGGCGAGCCTGCTGACGCGCGACGGCAAGGTCGTCCATCCGCAACTGGCTGGGGGCTGAGCCATGGAAACCGGCGCCCACGCCGACGTCTTCGTATTCTTCCTGACCGTCTTCGTGCTGGCGGTTTTCGTCGGCTATTACGTGGTCTGGCGCGTTACGCCGGCGCTGCACTCGCCGCTGATGAGCGTCACCAACGCGATTTCGTCGGTGATCATCGTCGGCGCGCTGATCGCCGCGGGCCCGGCCGGAGTCAGCTTCTCGAAGACGATGGGCTTCGCCGCCGTAACGCTGGCGTCGGTCAACATCTTCGGCGGCTTCATCGTGACGCAGCGCATGCTGCAAATGTTCAAGAAGAAGGCGCCGAAGGAGAAGGCCGGCAAATGACACCGAATCTCGCCGCCCTTCTCTATCTCGTCGCCAGCGTCTGCTTCATCATGGCGCTCCGGGGCCTGTCGTCGCCCGAGACGGCGCGCGGCGGCAACCTCTACGGCATCTTCGGCATGGCGATCGCCATCGGCACCACGCTGGCGTCGCCCGGCGTCGTTAGCTACGGCGTGATCGCCGGCGGCATCGTGATCGGCGGCACGATCGGCACCGTCATCGCGCTGCGGATCCAGATGACGGCGCTACCGCAGCTCGTCGCTGCTTTCCACAGCTTGGTCGGATTGGCCGCGGTCTGCGTCGCGGCGGCGGCGTTCTATGCGCCCGCCGCCTACGGCATCGGCGAGGCCGGCGCCATCCATCCGCACAGCCTGATCGAAATGAGCCTCGGCACCGCAATCGGCGCCGTCACCTTCACCGGCTCGATCATCGCCTTCGGCAAGCTCCAGGGTCTGATCACCGGCAAGCCGCTCGTGTTCCCCGGCCAGCATCCATTGAACGCGCTGCTCGGCATCGCGCTCGTCGCTCTCATCGTCTGGTTCGTGATGGCTCAGCTGCCCGTCACGTTCTGGGCGATCGTCGCGCTCTCGCTGCTGCTCGGGTTGTTGCTGATCCTGCCGATCGGCGGCGCCGACATGCCGGTGGTGATCTCGATGCTCAACAGCTATTCAGGCTGGGCGGCGTGCGGCATCGGCTTCACCCTCGCCAATTCGCTGCTGATCATCACCGGCGCGCTGGTGGGATCGTCGGGCGCGATCCTGTCCTACATCATGTGCAAGGGGATGAACCGCTCGATCTTCAATGTCATCCTCGGCGGTTTCGGCACCGAGGGCGGCGCGGTTGCGGCGGGCGGGGCCACCGACAAGGCGGTCAAGTCGGGCAGCGCCGACGATGCCGCCTTCATTCTTAAGAATGCGAGCTCGGTGATCATTGTGCCGGGCTATGGCATGGCCGTGGCCCAGGCGCAGCACGCGCTCAAGGAGATGGCCGACATCCTCAAAAAGGAAGGTGTCACCGTGCATTACGCCATCCACCCGGTGGCGGGACGCATGCCGGGACACATGAACGTGCTGCTGGCCGAGGCCAACGTGCCTTACGAGGACGTGATGGAGCTCGACGAGATCAATCGTGATTTCGCCTCCACCGATGTCGCTTTCGTCATCGGCGCCAACGACGTGACCAACCCGGCGGCCAAAACCGATCCCAAATCGCCGATCTACGGCATGCCAATTCTCGACGTCGAGAAGGCGAAGACCGTGCTGTTCGTGAAGCGCTCGATGGCCTCGGGCTATGCTGGCGTCGAGAACGAGCTGTTCTTCCGCGACAACACCATGATGCTGTTCGGCGACGC
>JAGWON010000030.1 GCA_028871055.1 Alphaproteobacteria bacterium | reverse complement strand
GCCGCTAGTGGGCAATGCAGCGGAAGGTGGCGCGGGTCGGGATCAGCACGGGGCAGGCCATGAGGTCGACGCCCTGGTCGACCAGTTCCGGCGCCTCGCCCTTGCCGCATTCCTCGGCCGCGACGGCCGTGACCTGGGCCGGCGTCGCCGCCAGCCGGCTGTAGCAAACCGAAACCGGCGCGTTGGCCGGATTCGCGCCCGCGGCGGTTATCGTTTGCTGGGCGGGTTCCCGCCGCTGAGCGCCGGGACCCAGATTCGGCGTCATCGTCTCGAAGGGCGCAAAATCGCTGCACCCGACGAGGACGAAGGCAAGGATCGCAATTCCGTACCGCGCGCCGCTCAATGCAGCTCCGGGTGCGCAAGGCGCAACGACCGGCTCCGCCCGATGGAGGCGAGCAAAGCTGCGGCGGCAGCGGAGACTTCGGCGGTGGCCGCGGCGATCCAAACCCGGCGCTGCATGGCTTCTCCCCTAGCGTTCGAACCGGCTTCGCGGCGGCTGGCGCGAGTATAGCGTCCGCATTCGCGCACGCCAGCATCCGGGATTTGCGCCTTGACGCAACCGCCGAACCGTCCGGATACTAGGATGATTCCAAGGGGAGCCCCGCCGACAGGGGCTGAGACACCGCGGGACGGCGCGGGAACCCTTTGAACCTGATCCGGATCGTGCCGGCGTAGGGACAGGAACTCGTTCACGCACCCCTCGCAGCCCGATACCGCAACGCATCGCGCGGAAGGAGGCGACCCATGCCCGAAGGCACCCTGAGCCAGGAATTCAAGGTCTCGACCGGATCGCTGCCGGCGTCGCGCAAGATTTATGTCGCGGGCGAGCGCCATCCGGAGCTGCGCGTCGCCATGCGCGAGATCGACCTGACGCCGGCGGCCAAGGAGCCGCCCGTCCGCGCCTACGATCCCTCCGGGCCCTATACCGATCCGGCGGTTGCTGTCGATATCCGGCTCGGCCTTGCGCCGCTGCGCGAGGCCTGGATCCGCGCGCGTGACGATGTCGCGGCGCAGTCCGGCCGCGCCGTGCGGCCGGAGGACAACGGCCTCAAAGCCGGCGAGGCCAGCGCCGTACCGGTCTTCGACCGCGCTGGCCGCCAGCCGCTCCGCGCCAAGGCCGGCAAGGCGGCGACGCAGCTCGCCTATGCCCGCGCCGGCATCGTCACGCCGGAGATGGAATACATCGCCATCCGCGAGAATCTGGGCCGCGCCCAGGCATGTGAGGCGAAGTACGGCGGCGAGAGCTTCGGCGCCGCGGTGCCGGCCTACGTGACGCCGGAATTCGTGCGCGACGAGGTGGCGCGCGGCCGGGCCATCATCCCGGCCAACATCAATCACCCGGAGAGCGAGCCGATGATCATCGGCCGCAACTTCCTGGTGAAGATCAACGCCAATATCGGCAATTCGATCGTCACCTCGTCGGTGGCGGAGGAGGTCGACAAGCTGGTCTGGGCGATCCGCTGGGGCGCCGATACTGTGATGGACCTGTCGACCGGCAAGCACATCCACAACATCCGCGAATGGATCGTCCGCAATTCGCCGGTGCCGATCGGCACCGTGCCGATCTATCAGGCGCTGGAGAAAGTCAACGGCGCGGCCGAGGAGCTCACCTGGGAGATTTTCCGCGACACCCTGATCGAGCAGGCCGAGCAGGGCGTCGACTACTTCACCATCCATGCCGGCGTGCGGCTGCCGTTCATTCCGCTCACCGCGAAGCGGGTCACGGGCATCGTGTCGCGCGGCGGCTCGATCATGGCGAAGTGGTGCCTGGCACATCACCAGGAGAACTTCCTCTACACGCGCTTCGCCGAGATCTGCGAGATCATGCGCGCCTACGACGTGAGCTTCTCGCTCGGCGACGGCCTGCGTCCGGGCTCGACCGCCGACGCCAACGACGAGGCGCAATTCGCCGAACTGAAGACCCTCGGCGAGCTCACGCAGATCGCGTGGCAGCACGACGTCCAGGTGATGATCGAGGGCCCGGGCCACGTGCCGATGCACATGATCAAGGAGAACATGGACCTCCAGCTCGCGCGCTGCGGCGAGGCGCCGTTCTACACGCTGGGGCCGCTGGTGACCGACATCGCGCCGGGCTACGACCACATCACCTCGGCGATCGGCGCGGCGATGATCGGCTGGTTCGGCACCGCGATGCTCTGCTACGTGACGCCGAAGGAGCATCTGGGATTGCCCGACCGCGACGACGTCAAGGCCGGCGTCATCGCCTATAAGATCGCCGCCCACGCCGCCGACATGGCCAAGGGCCATCCGGGTGCGCGCGAGCGCGACGATGCCTTGTCGCGCGCGCGGTTCGAGTTCCGCTGGCGCGACCAGTTCAACCTCTCGCTCGATCCCGAGACGGCAGAGAAGTTCCACGACCAGACCCTGCCGGCCGAGGGGGCGAAGCTTGCCCATTTCTGCTCGATGTGCGGGCCCAAATTCTGCTCGATGAAGATCTCGCAGGAGGTCCGCGACTATGCGGAGCAGGGCATGGCCGAGAAGTCGGCCGATTTCCGCAAGGCGGGCGGCGAGATCTACAAGGTGCTCGAAGGCAAGGCCGCCGCCATCGACCCGTGAGCGCGGCAAGCGACAAGACCGGGCCCCACGGCAAGCCCGGCCGCCTCTATCCCGAGCGGCCGATTGTCGGCTGCCTCGCAGTGACGCGGCGCGACGACCGCGTGTTGCTGGCGCAGCGCTCGCTGCCGCCGGGCGTCGGCAAGTGGGGTTTTCCTGGCGGCGCCCAGGAGCTCGGCGAGACGGTGTTCGAATGCGCCCGGCGCGAGCTCATGGAGGAGACCGGCGTCGGTGCCGAACCCGAGCGGGTGCTGACCGTGATCGAGGCGATCCGGCAGGACGACCACGGCAAGGTCATGACCCATTTCACCCTCGTCTGCGTCCTGCTCGGCTGGCGCACGGGTGAAGGCGAGCCGATCCACGATGCGCTGCAGGTCCGATGGGTCGCGCTGGACGAGGCCCGGCGCTTGGAGACCTTTCCCGATACCGTGCCGATCCTGCGCCTCGCCCTCGAATGAGGTGTGGCGGGGGCGTTTTGCCGGTATGACCTGGAAATCGGGCTGATCCATCCGCCGGTCGGACTCAACATCTACATCGTCAGCGCCATCGCGCCGGACGTGCCGCTCACCAAGGTGATGTGGGGCACGTTGCCCTATGTCGTCTGCATGTTTCTGGCGATCATCGTGCTGAGCATTTTCCCCGAGATCGCGACTTGGCTGCCCAATCACCTGATGGGCGTGCAGCATCATTGAGTTGTGTTACGCTCCGCTTGCGATGCAACGCCTTGCCTGTCCAGCGTATTTATTGGGATGCGATGGGCATTTTCCAGGCGTGCGCGCATGGGACGATCAAAGGAGGGGGTGATGCGAGGTCTGTTGATTGCCGGAATCGTGCTGATCGTCCTCGGCATCGCCGGTTTGGCGGTGAACGTCGTTCCGATCCGTCATCAGGAGCAGGTGGCGAAGATCGGATCGCTCACGATCAATTCCGAGAAGGAAACCGACTACGTCATTCCGAACTACGTCGGCATCATCGCGATCGTTGCCGGCGTCGCCCTGGTTGTCGCCGGGACGCGGCGCAGCTGAGTCGCGGCATGCGAGCGCCTGGATACCGGCAATGAACTCGACGTCCGACGCCGCCACGCACGACATCGCCGTGGCCGACACCGTTGCCGAGCTGCGCCGCCGGGTGGCGTCGTGGCGCGGCGCCAGCGAGATCGTCGCCCTGGTGCCGACCATGGGCGCGCTGCATGCCGGGCATCTCGCTCTGGTGAGCCGTGCTCGGACGGTGGCGCACCGCGTCGTCGCCAGCGTTTTCGTCAATCCGACCCAGTTCGGTCCCGGCGAGGACCTGTCGCGCTATCCGCGCGATCCAGCCGGCGATCGGCGCAAGCTGGCCGAGGCCGGTTGCGATCTCGTCTTCATGCCGACCGTCGCCGAGATGTATCCCGACGGCTTTGCCGTCCGCGTCGATCCCGGTCCGCTGGCCGAGACGCTCGAGGGTCGCAGCCGGCCCGGCCATTTCGCCGGCGTCGCCACCGTCGTCGCCAAGCTGCTGCTCCAGGCGGCGCCCGACGTCGCCGTATTCGGCGAAAAGGACTACCAGCAGCTCCTGGTCATTCGCCGCATCGCCCGCGATCTCGACATCCCGGTGCGGATCGAGGGCGTGGCGACGGTGCGCGAGGGCGACGGGCTCGCGCTTTCCTCGCGCAACGCCTATCTCACGCCCGACGAGCGCGCGCGTGCGCCGATGCTGCACCGGACGCTGCGCGAAGTGGCGCGTCGCGTCCGCGGCGGCGACGACACAGCGTCCGC
The DNA here is from genome assembly GCA_028871055.1 of Alphaproteobacteria bacterium. Classification (GTDB taxonomy): domain Bacteria; phylum Pseudomonadota; class Alphaproteobacteria; order ATCC43930; family CGMCC-115725; genus REEB95. The sequence goes on along the minus strand of JAGWON010000030.1, from coordinate 15,426 downwards.
CTGGGGCCTCCGCACGCTGCTCGATGCCGGTTTTGCCAAGGTCGATTATCTCGAAGTCCGCGATGCCGAGACACTCGAGCCGCCACGGCCGGGCGCGCCGGCGCGCGTGCTCGCCGCGGCCTGGCTCGGCCGGACCCGGCTCATCGACAATATCGCGCTCGTGCCATGACGCGTCCCGCGGGCGGCACGCCCGCCCTCTTTCTCGACCGCGACGGCGTCATCAACGAAGACGTCGGCTTCCTCTGGCAGATCGAGCAGTGCCGCTTTGTCGACGGCATTTTCGATTTGGCGCGGAACTTCGTCGTGCGCGGCTTCCTCATCGTCGTCGCCACCAACCAGTCGGGCATCGGCCGCGGCCTGTTCAGCGAAGCCGATTTCCGGACGCTGATGGATTACATCACGGCCGAATTCGTCCGGCACGGCGCGCCGATCGCGGCGATTTATCACGCCCCCGACCATCCGACCGAAGGGGTCGGCCGCTATCGCCGCGACAGTTCCTGGCGCAAGCCGCGGCCCGGCATGATGCTTGCGGCGCAGCAGGATCTCGGCCTCGATCTGGCGCGCTCGTGGAGCATCGGCGACGAGATGCGCGACGTGGTCGCCTGCCGCGACGCCGGCGTCGGAACGCTGGTACTCTTGGACAGATCGTCCAAGGCGCCGGCCAAGGCCGGCGATCTTTGGGTGGTGCCGCGTCTGACGGACGCGCTGGCGCTGGCGGCAGGGGAGAGCGTGCGATGAAGGTCGTGGTCACCGGCGGCGCCGGCTTCATCGGCACCTCGGTGGTGCGCCATCTGCTCGGTGCCGGCGACAGCGTCGTCAATCTCGACAAGCTGACCTACGCCGGCTCGAATCCGCCGCTGGGCGCGCTGGCGACGCCGGCGAACTACGCGCTCGAGGTTGCCGATGTCGCCGACCGGACCGCCGTTTCGCGCATCTTCGCCAAGCACCGGCCCGATGCGGTGATGCATCTCGCGGCCGAGACCCATGTCGACCGCTCGATCGACCAGCCTGACGACTTCATCCACAGCAATCTGCTGGGCACCTTCGGCATGATCGAGGCGGCGCGCGCCTATTGGGACGGGCTTAGCGGCGAGGCGCGGGCGCGCTTCCGCTTCCACCACATTTCGACCGACGAGGTCTTCGGCTCGCTCGGTTCCGGCGAACGCGCGGCCGAGGATGCGCGCTACCGGCCCAACAGCCCCTATGCCGCGTCGAAGGCGGGTGCCGACCACCTGGCGCGGGCCTGGTTCCAGACCTACGGGCTGCCGGTGATCGCGACCAATTGTTCGAACAATTACGGTCCCTGGCAGTTTCCGGAGAAGCTCATTCCGCTGATTGTGCTCAACGCCATCGAAGGCTGGAATCTGCCGGTCTATGGCGAAGGTGCGAACGTGCGCGACTGGCTCTATGTCGGCGATCATGCCGCGGCGCTCGCGCTCGTCCTGCGCCGGGGCAAGCCGGGCGAGACCTACAATATCGGCGGAGGCGAGGAGCGGCGGAACATCGACCTGGTGCGAACGATCTGCGCCATTCTCGACGCGGAAATGCCCGACGCGCCGCACCGGCCGCACGCGCGGTTGATCGAACTCGTCGCCGACCGGCCGGGCCACGACCTGCGCTACGCCATCGACGACCGCAAGATCCGCGGCGAGCTTGGCTGGCGGCCGCGCGAAAGCCTCGAGACCGGGCTGCGCAAGACGGTGCGCTGGTATCTCGACAACCGCGCCTGGTGGGAACCGATCCGCAGCGGCATCTATCGCGGCGAGCGGCTTGGCCGACCGGCCTCGAAGGCCGATGCGGGATGAAGGGCATCGTCCTCGCCGGCGGCTCGGGCTCGCGGCTCTTTCCGCTGACGCGCGCGCTGTCGAAGCAGCTGCTGCCGATCTACGACAAGCCGATGATCTTCTATCCGCTGTCGACCCTGATGCTCGCCGGCATCCGCGACATCCTGATCGTCACCACGCCCGCGGACGGGCCCATGTACCGCACGCTTTTGGCCGACGGCGCGTCCTGGGGGATCAGCCTCACCTATGCCGAACAGCGGCAGCCCGACGGCGTGGCACAGGCTCTCGTCATCGGGCGAGATTTCCTCGCCGGCGACAGCTGCTGTCTGATCCTCGGCGACAATCTCATCTATGGCGACGGCTTGTCGGAGATGATGGGCCGCGCGATCGCGCGTCCGGCCGGCGCCACGATCTTCGCCTATCGCGTCGTCAATCCGGAGCGCTACGGCGTCGTCACCTTCGGTCGCGACGGTCGGGCGATCGACCTTGCCGAGAAGCCGCGCGCGCCGCGTTCGGACTGGGCGGTGATCGGGCTCTATTTCTACGACGGCAGCGCGTGCGCGCGGGCGGCAAGGCTCAAGCCGTCGCCGCGGGGCGAGCTCGAGATCACGGATCTCAACGCGGACTATCTGCGGGACGACGCGCTCGCGGTCGAAAAGCTCGGTCGGGGCTACGCGTGGTTCGATACCGGCACGCATGAGTCGCTGCTCGAGGCGGCGGAGTTCGTCCATACGCTCGAGAAGCGCACCGGCCAGAAGATCGGCTGTCTCGAGGAAATCGCGTTTCGCAAGGGGCTCATCGACGCGGCCGCGCTGCGGCAGCTCGCGGCGCTTTACTCTAAATCTGATGACGGCAGGTACCTCGAGCGTCTCGCCGAGGAAGGGCCGAACGCCTAGCTGCCCTGCGCCAGGCGTTCCGCTGCCGCGGCGTTGGCCGCGAATTCCGGCACCAGGTTCCGCAGCACCACGAGGACGCGATCGGTCCGACCCTCGCGCGCGTGCTCCGCAAGTTCGTCGAGCGCGCGCGACAACATCGCATAGTCGATCGCGCGCGGCGCCGCGAGGCGGATTCCGGCGACGCGGGTGGGCACCAGCGCCTCTTGCTCGTGGAACAGCTCCTCGCGCAGCTTCTCGCCGGGCCTGAGGCCGACGAACTCGATCTTCACGTCCCGATCCGGCCGTTTGCCGGCGAGCCGGATCATTTGCCGCGCCAGGTCGACGATCTTCACCGGCTCGCCCATGTCGAGGACGAACAGCTTGCCGCGCGCTTCGTCGTCGCCCGAAGCGAGCGCGGAGGCCTGGAGCACCAGCGCGACCGCCTCGCGCGTCGTCATGAAATAGCGCGAGATTTCGGGGTGCGTGACGGTCAAGGGTCCGCCGGCGGCGAGCTGGCGCTGGAATAGCGGCACCACCGATCCGGTCGAGCCGAGCACGTTGCCGAAGCGCACGGTGACAAAGCGGGTGCCGGCGGCGTGGCGCGCCTCGAGAATGTCGAGCGCCTGGCAGATGCTTTCGGCCAGTCGCTTCGACGCACCCATGACGTTCGCGGGATTCACCGCCTTGTCGGTCGAGATCATCACCATCGCCCGCACGCCGTGCATGCGGCAGGCCTCGGCGACATGGCGTGTGCCGAGCACGTTGGTCATCACGCCCTCGACCGGATTGGCCTCGACCATCGGCACATGCTTCAGGGCAGCGGCGTGGAAGACCAGCTCGGGGCGCTCCGATGCCAGCACCGCATCGACGCGCCGGCCGTCACGCACATCGCCGATCAACGCGTTCCGGGCCAGGTTCGGAAAACGCTCGAGAATCTCGCGCTCGATCGCATAGAGCGCGTATTCGCCGTTGTCGAGGAGCGAGAGCCGCACCGGACCGAAGGCGGCAATCTGCCGTGTGAGTTCGGAGCCGATCGTGCCGCCGGCGCCGGTGACCAGCACCCGCTTGCCGGCGACGAGCGCGCGCATGCTGTTGCGGTCGAGCACCGTTTGCGGACGGCCGAGCAGGTCTTCGATCGCCACCGGTTCGATCGGCCGCGCTTCGTCGACGCGCGTATCCTTGAACTCGGTCAGGCGCGGCAGGCGCGCCAGCGGAATGCCGAGGCCATCGGCGACGTCGAGCAGGCGCCGCACCGCCGCGCCTTCGATGTTGCGACCGGTCAGGATCATGCGTTGCGGCTTGTCGCCCTTCGCGGCCAGCCGACCAACCACCGCCGGAATATCGTCGATCATGCCGAGTACGCTCACGCCACCGATCTCGCGTCCGACGCGCTGGCCGTCGTCGGAGACGATGCCGACGACGCGATAGGCCTGCTGCGCGTCGCGATAGGTCGTGCGGATGAAAAGATCGGCACCTTCGCCGGCGCCGATCAGCAGCACCGGCACCGAGGCGCGCGCGGCGTCGACGCGCAGGATGTTGCGCAGGCTGCCGTCCTTCAGCAGGCGATAGGCGAAACGCGGTCCGCCGAGCAGCGCCATCAGTACCAACCAATTGATGCCGACGATCGATCGCGGCAGCGCCTCGAGGCGGGTCGCGAGGAACATCAACGGGAAATAGATCAGGATGACCAGCGTGACGGCGCGCGCCAGGCCAATGAGGTCGGGCAACGAAGCGTAGCGCCAGATGCCGCGATAGAGACCGGAAGCGAAGAACACCGCGGCGGCGATCGCGGCAAAGATCGCGTCGTACGCCCAGATCAGCTCATGCGAATAATGCCCGATGTCGTCGCCGACCCGCAGGTAGAACGAAAGCCAGAACGAGATCGCAGCCATGACGATGTCATGGGCGAAAGCGGCGGCGGCGCGGCGGCTGACGATGATCATGGGTGCGCTGGACGTTACGTGAACGGCCGCCGCCCCGGCAAGGGAAATGCGGATTTGGTGGCCTTTGGCGGGGCTCGTCGGACTGGCACCGGCGATATGGCTTCGGGCAGGATGTGCCGCGATGCTCGACGTCGTCAGCAAGGTCCTCCAGGACATATTCGATCCGGGGAATCTGCTCCTGATCCTTTTGGCCATCGGCGTTTGGCGGCTGATGACGAGCCGCGGCCGCAAGGGCCTGGCGCTCGTCATCCTCGTCCTTGTCGCCTATACGGTTGCCGCCGTCGAACCGATCGCGGACTTGCCGCTGGTGCCGCTCGAGGATCGTTTCCCCGTGCTGCACACGCTGCCCGACAAGGTCGACGGAATTATCGTCTTGGGCGGCGCGGTCGATCCGGGGCGCACCGCCGAATACGGCCAGATCGCGCTCAATCAATCGGTGGCGCGCATCACTGAAGCCCTTCGCTTGGCGCGCCGTTATCCCACGGCGCGCATCGTGTTGTCGGGCGGCGTTGGGGGGCTTCTGCACGAGCCGATCACCGAGGCCGCGGCGACCGCGCGCCTGCTGATCGACCTGGGCGTCGCGCAGAACCGCCTGGCGATCGAGGACCGCTCGCGCACCACGCACGAAAACGCCGTATTCTCGAAGCAGCTCGTCGATCCCAAGCCCGGCGAAGCCTGGATTCTGGTAACGTCGGCCTATCACATGCCGCGTGCATTCGGCTGCTTCCGCCGGATCGGCTGGCCGGTCGTGCCGGATCCGGTCGATTTCGACGCGACCATGGGCCTGCACATCTCGCTGGCAGGCGGGCTCGGAACGACGAGCAAAGCGGCGCACGAATGGCTCGGCCTCGTCGCCTATTACATGGCGGGTTGGACCGACGCGCTGCTGCCGGGACCCTAGCGGCCGGCTTCGCGCAAGAGCTCGCGATAGAGCGCGCGGGTCACGTCGGCAACCGCCGCGTCGGACAGGCCGCGCTCGACCCGCTGGCGGCCGGCAGCGCCGAGACGTCGGCGCAGCGCCTCATCGCGAGCAAGGACCATGAGCGCATCGGCCAAGGCGGCGGCATCGCCCGGCGGCACCAGGAGCGCGTTGACCTGATGCTGCGCGACGGCGCGTACGCCTGGAATATCGCTGGCGACGATCGGCCGCGCCATCGCCGCGGCTTCGAGCAGACTCTTCGGCAGGCCTTCGCCGCCGAGCGAGGCGAGAGCGGCGATATGGGCATCCCGCCATACCGGCCGGACATCCTCGCAGCGGCCGAGCCAGGTGATGCCGGGCAGAGTCGCCCAGCGCGCGAGCGTATCGCGAGCGATCGCGCTCGGATTTTCGTCGTCGGTATCGCCGGCGAGGACGAGCCGCAGATCGATGCCGCGCTCGCGCACCTGTTGCAGCGCGGCGACCAGCGTTGCCACGCCCTTGATGGCGATCATGCGGCCGGCGTAGGCGACCACGACCGGCGGCGCCGGCGGCTCTGGTGCTGGCGCGAACCGAGCGAGATCGACGCCCGAGCCCGGGATCAGCGCGATGCGCGCGGCCCGGCCCGGACAGATCGCGGCGAGCGCCTGCCGGTCTTCCTCGTTCTGCACGATCACGCATCCGCGCCGGCCGAATAGCGCCCAGGGAAAGACCAACCGCGCCAGCCGTGCGAGCAGCCGTGTCGAGCGCCGCCGCGAACCGCCCATATATCCCATGCCGGTTACCATGCCGACGACCATGGGCACGCCGGCCAGCCGCGCGGCGATACCACCCAGCAGTGCCGGCTTCAGCGACACGTGATGCGCCGCCAGCGGCCGTTCGCGGCGGTAGAGGCGCCAGATTTCGCAGACCGCGGCGAGACTGGCCAGCAGCCCGATGGCCCGCCGCTTCCAGCGCAGCGGATGCAGCGCGAAGCCCGCGGCGCGGATCGCGTCGCCATGCGCGGTGACCCGGGTTGCGACCGCAACATCGAATCCGGCGTCGCGTGCGGCGCGCGCCATCGGCAGGCGGTGCGAGCAGAAATACCAGTCCTCGGTGACGAGGAAGATCAGCTTGGGCCGCTCAGCCGGCATCGGCGGCGCTCGCAGCGAGCAGGGATGCGGTCAACAGAATGTCGGAAAGCCACCACGCCTGCCAGATGCCGAAGCTGAGCAAGGCGATCACAAGCACCGTCGTCGCCCAGCCGAGCGCCGCGGCCTGCGCCTCGCGCGGCGGGCCGAACCGCCAGCCGACGCGATAGAGCCCCCACAGCACGATTGCCAGACCGAGCAGCGTCCCCGGAATGCCCAGTTCGACGCGCCATTGCAGGAGGGCATCGTGCGGATGGAGCGGCATCGCGTCATGGCCGGGCGACAGCTCGATGCCGGGCAGTGTCGCAGCAAAGTCGCGGCGCCCGCCGGGCAAGTCGCGCGATGCATCCATGCCCCAGCCGAGCAGCGGCCGGTCGGCGATGCGCTCGGCGGCAAATCGCCAGATCAAGAGGCGGTGGATGCCCGAGCCCTTGATCCAGGGTGCGTCATGCTGCAGCCGCACCGTCGTCTCGTAGCTCGGCACGACGACGGGCAACAGCGCCGCGCTGGCGGCCACGCCTGCGGCGAGCGTCGCCGCGATCAATCGCGGGAAGCGCAACGCGACGGCAAAGGCCACGACGCCCGCGACGAGGGCCATGAGCGACGCCGCGCTCGGCATGAGATAGACGCTGACCGCGACCAAGGCGGCGAGCGCCGCCTGCAACAGACGCCATCGGCGCAACGCCACGACCGCCGGCCACAGGATCAGAACCAGAGTGGTCGCGCCACGGTCATAGCGCGAAAAATTCACCGCGACCGCTTGGCCCCAGCCGTGGATCCAATGCACCAGCGCGGCGTCGGTCGCCCACTCGAAAAGCAACAGGGCCGTGCCGAGTGCGATGCCGATTGCCGCCGCGGCACCGACGCGCCAGCCGTCGCGCGCCCCAAGCGATCGCGCGGCGCCGAGCGCAATCAACCCTTCGCCGCCGATAACGAGAAACCGTCCGCCCTCAAACAGGCTATGACCCGGCAGGACCGACCATATCGCCGATAGCATCGCCCAGACGGCAAGCGCGGCCCACAATGTCGTCAGCGGCAACAGCGGCTTGCCTGCCGCCAGCAGCCGGCGCGGCGCGGCGCCGATCAGCGCCACCGCGACGAGCGTCAGGAGCGGCGCGACGCCCAGCGGCGCGAGTACGGCGAGCGGCGGCGTCACAATGCCGGTTGCGGCCAGGATGATCGCGGGCGTGCTCGCGCGTGCGGAAGCGGCAGGGGCTGTCATCGTCGCGTTTTATAAGCGAGAACCGCCGGGCCGCACACCCTCGGCGTCGGCAAACCAGCGGCACGTGACGTCGAGCCCTTCGGCCAGGCTGTGGGGCGGCCGCCAGCCCAGCCGGGTCCGCGTTTCGTCGTCGTCGATCGCGAGCGAATCGATCAGCCGGCCGGCGGCGTCGCCGCGGCCGACCATGGCGGCAGCCAGACGGAGCAGCCGCGGCGCAACCGGAAACAGTCGCGCCGGACGCCCGAGGCGGCGGGCGATTTCGCGCACGACTTGCGGCGTTCCGATCTCCGCATCGTCGCGCAGCAGAAAAGTTCCCGCGGGCGCCGCGGGGTGCGTCAGCACGGTTTCGATCAGCGCAATGAGATTTTCGCGGAAGACGAAGGCGCGGCGATTGTGGATCGCGGCCAAGGGAAGCGGCACGCCGCGCGCGATCAGCCGCAGCAGCGCGCGGAAGTTGCCTTTGACGCCGGGTCCATAGACCAGCGGCGGCCGGATCACGACGAGACCGGGCGCGCTCCGCCGCATCGCCTCTTCGATGGCGAGCTTGGCGCGGCCATATGCGTCGCGCGGGTCGGACACGCTTGCCGCCGAGAAGGGGCGGGACGCGGTCGTCTCGCCCAGCACCTTGATCGAGCTGAGCAGGATGGTGCGCTCGACTCCGACCGCGGCCGCGGCGGCGGCGATCGCCGCTGCAGTTGCGCGCTCCGCCGCGAACCAGTCGGCGTCGCCGGGCGGTGCATGGGCGCGGCTCGCAAGGTGGATCACGGCGCGCGCGTCGCGCAGCACGCCGCGCCAATCGGTGCCGCGGCCGAGCGTGCCGGCGGCGCACGCTTCGATCGGCGCGGCAAAGCCGGCCGCGTCCCGCGTAACGGCACGCACGGCGAAGCCGCGTGCGGCCAGCCGCTTGGCCAGCGCGTGGCCGATGAAACCCGCGGCGCCCAGAACGACGACCGGGCGCGAATCTGGTGTCGACGGCATCCGGGTCTCTCCCGGCGGCGGACAATACGTGGGAGTCGGTCCCGGTGCCATGAGGCGCGTGAAAGCGGCCTATGCCGCACGCGCTCGAACATCTCGGCCGGCTGCGATCTTGCCGCCGGGGCGCGCGGGATTCGTCAGCGGACAGCACCCCGGCGCGCGAATACGGCGAGCATCGCCGCGCCCAGGAGAACGGCGAGACCGACCGCCGCGAGCGGCCATTCGAGCGACAGCAACGCGAGCGCGCCCAACCCGACGTTGGCGGCGAGCACCAGCCGTACGACCGCGGCATGGTCGTTGCCGCGCAGCGCGCGCTGGTAGAAATGGTCACGGTGGGCGCGCCACAGTGTCTCGCCGCGGGCCGCGCGCCGCGCGAGAGTCACTGTTGCGTCGGCAAGGTAATAGAGCGGCAGGATCAGTGCCGGCGCCCACAGGCCGTCCCGGGCGAGGACCAGCAGCAGCCAGCCCATGGCGTAGCCGAGGGGCACGCTGCCGGAATCGCCGAGGAAAACCGTCGCCGGCTGCCAGTTGAAGCGGAGGAATCCGAGCGCCACGGCGGCGGCAACCAGCGCCGCCGGCGCGGCGCCGTGTCCCGCGAACAGCGAGACCGCGACGATGCCGAAGCCGAGGCATGCGGTCTCGACGCCAGTGATGCCGTCGATCCCGTCCATGAAGTTGTAGAGGTTGACGAACCACACCCAGAGCAGCGCGGCCGCGACGCGATCGAGCGGGAGCGGCAGCAGGCCCTGGAACACGCGGGCGTCCGCCGGAAAGAAGCCCAGCGCGACGATCACGGCGGCAACATGCGCCAGCAACCTGACCGCGGCCGGCAGGCTGCGCAAATCGTCGACGAAGGACACCAGCGCCAGCGCGAACGCGGCGAGCGCGATAACAACGGTCTCGGGCGGCGCCATGCCCAGCGCCGCGAGCGCGATCCATGCGGCGGCGAGAGCCGTGATTACGGGGAGGCCGGCGCCGCGCGGCACCGGCGTTACGTGCGACGAGCGTGCGCCCGGCTGGTCAAGAATCGCTCGCCGGCCGAGCCAGCGACGCGCGGCCGCCGTCAGGATCGCACTGCCGAATCCGGCGGCCAGCACGATCGCCGCCGCCGCCGCTGCATCCGTGTCCATCCGCGCGCCGCACCGCCTCGCCGAACTCGCGGCTGTGATAAGCCGCGGCCGCGCCGCGCGCAACCGGCACCTCGCGGCGCCGGCTCAGCAGGTGATGACGGTCGAGCAGAGCCGAGCCTTCAGGTCCTCGAGCTCGGCCTTGTGCTGTTTCAGCGCCTCAAGCCCGGCCGCGTTCGTGGCCGCGCCGGAATAGGTGCGGAGCAGCGTGACCGCCTCGGTCACCAACGAGTTGACGGTCCCGGGCGACAGGCCTTTGAGCATCTGCTCATAGTGGCTGATCGCCTGGGGCGACAGGCCCGGCGCCGGTGCGGCTTGCTCGCTGGCGGCGCGCGAAAGACCGCCGCTGATCAGAATCGGCACCGCGGCCAGCGCGAGCCCGAAGATCGGGAGTCGCATGGCATTTTTCCTTCTTGTCTGGCCGCTGGCACGGTTTCGCCTCGCCATGCGTGGAGAGCGCATGCACAAGCCGGTCTCGGCGGTAACAACCGGCGCGGGAGAAACGCGACCAAACGGGCTCTTCATCCGCGGCTTGATGCCGCTTGGGACGCACCGTGCGTCCGATCAGCTTTGCGCAAGCCGCGTGCCAGCGGCGGCAAAGCGGGCCTTTGCTCGCCATTGCGCCGGATCACGGTGCCTATTGTAAAATCAGCCGACACCGGCAATGCCGCAGGATGAGTCGATGAGATCGGACGAAGGCCGTTTTCGCGCTTATCACTCACCAGCGACAAGCCGCTGGAAGTCGCTTTCCGTCACAATGCGGAGCGGAGCGCCCGCCATAATCATCGCTTCGGCCTTCCGGTGCTTGGAACTTTTCTCATGCCCCGCGAGCCGGCGGATGTCCTGATCGCCGACGACAAGCAAAGTCGTGTTCTTTGTCACGCCGGGCGCGACTGCAGCGCCTGCTTGCGCAGCAAGATCGGCAGCCTTGATCCGGGATATTGAGAGTGCGCCTGTGAAGACAACTACTTCACTCGCGAGCGGGCCATCGCTGCTGCCCGTGCGGGCTATAGAGCCGCGAGAGCCGCGGCCTTTATGCTTGAGCTGTTCTAGCCATGTCTCGATAGCTGTCCCTGAGTCAGCGATGGCACGTATGACAATCTCGGCACAAGCTTTCGCATCTTCGAGGGCGTCGTGATGCCTAAACTGGATGCCGAGTGCGCTCGCTATATTGGCGAGCCCATAACCACGCTCCGCAAACTGGGGCCACGCTCGACGCGCGAGGCGCGCGCTGTCGAGCCACTCACAGTCGATAGGGGAGAGCGCGTATTTCGTGGACGCAAGACGTAGGGAAGCGCGATCAAAACCGGTATGGCTCACTACCACACGGCCACAGAACATCCTTTCCAACCCGTCGTAGATGGCGGGTAGCGTCGGCGCATCCTTGACCCTTTGCTCGTCTATTCCGTGGATCGAGACGTTGATCCCTGAGAAATCATCTTCCGGGTTGACCAAGCTCTCCCAGCCACTTGACGGCTTGCCCCCTTCGACTAGGACAACTCCAATTTGGCAGATACTCGAAAGGTCTTCGTTGGCCGTCTCGACATCGACCGCGACGAAATCCATCGCGTCGCCCCCCGCCGCAATGTGCTTGTATCAAAATGGTACCATCGCAGATGGCGTCTCTCAATCAGTCCCCGAGCGACGGTCGCCAATTGGTCGCATTGCCAGCCCCGCGGCGCCGGTGGCCGCAGGATGGCTCGATGACCTCGGACGACAATCGTTTTCGCGCTTATCACGAGGCGGTCGCAGGCCGCCCGCCGCGCGCGACGCTGCTGATGGCGCTCGACGCGTTCGCCGCCGAAGGTCGCATCGGCTTCGCGGTCGATCTCGGCGCGGGCGAAGGCCGCGACGCCGTTGCGTTGCTGCGGCGCGGCTGGACCGTGCTGGCGATCGACACTGACGCGCTGGCGCTCACGCGCCTGCGTGCGCGGCCCGACGTTCCGCCCGGCGCGCATCTCGCGACGCTGCACGCCTCGTTCGTCGACGCGCGGTGGCCGCAGGCCGATCTGGTCAATGCGAGCTTCGCCCTGCCACTTTGTCCGGCTGAGCGCTTTCCTGAATTGTGGGCGCGGCTGCGCGCGTCGCTGCTGCCTGGCGGCCGCTTCGCCGGCCAGCTCTACGGCGAGCGCGACAGCTGGGCGGAACGGCCGGGCCTGACCGTGCACAGCCGCGACGCGGCGCGCGCGTTATTCGATGGTTGGACCGTCGAGAGGTTCGACGAAGAGGAAACCGACGCGGTCACGCCGCGCGGCGAAGCGAAACACTGGCACATCTTTAACCTCGTCGCGCGAACGTCCGACTAGCCGGGCGACGTCGGTGCTAACGGTGCCAGCCGCGGTCGTCCCAATCGTGGTCGTGCCAGCCGCCGCCGTAATAGCCGAACGAGACCGACGGCCCGTAATAGTAGCCGCCGTAATAAGGGGGGGCGCTATAATAGCCGCCGTCGTAGCCGTAATACGCCGGCGCCGGCCCGTAATAACAGCCGCCGAGCGCAGCGGCCAGCGCGCCGAGCACCAGTCCGCGGATGAGCATCGTCCTCGTCATGGCGTCACCTCACTGGAAGCGACGGCCCGCCGAACGCCGTCGGGCCTTGTCAGTAATATGGGTGGGTGACCGCTCCTATCCCCGGCCGATCACCGATTTGCCGCAGGCACGGTGTGCCACCAAGGCGCCACATTTGCGGCCGCGGCCGCGAACGCGGGAGGATGGCGGACAAGGGTGCCGGCTGCGCCGCCTCAAGGACGCATCGACAGAAGAATGAAGAATAAACTCTCTTCGACCAGGTTCCTCGCGCCGGCGATGACGCGTCCTTCGCGCCCGTGTTATTTATGTGTTGACTCGTGTCGGGGGGGGGTGAATTAATTTTTGCGGCCTGGACGGACACGCGAAACGCCAGGAGAAACGCTAAAATAAATACCCGTCTCGCCCGGAGGGAAGATGCGGTGTTATTTCATGCGGAACGGGCACATCGGTGCTGTCGAGTTCGTGACCGACGCGTCCGACAATGCGGCAATCAAACAGGCCGAATTACTATTTGCCAAGCGCGGAAAGGAGTTCGCGGGATTCGAGGTATAGGACCGCGCTCGGCTCGTCCACCGGCATCCGCCACCGAACCCGAAATATACGATGCAACCCCAGAGCGGGCCGCTATCCGATCACGGCAAGCCAACCGGTTAGCGAGCGGCGCAAGACAGCCGCTCGACGCGGAGCTGAAGATGGCAAAAAGCGAACCCTAACGACGAGAGAAATCCTCGGCGCGGCTAACGGGAAGCAGGCCCTGTATCGGCTTCTTAGGCTGGCTGCCGAGCCTGAATCTGTGGTTTCGCCGTGACGCGGCGCGGGCGATTTCCTGGAATCAATGGTGCCGGGTGAGAGGATCGAACTCCCGACCTTCGGTTTACAAAACCGCTGCTCTACCGCTGAGCTAACCCGGCATGGGGTCGGCGTCGAGGCCGGCTCCGACCCAGACCCTCATAACGCCCGGTCAGGGAATCGGGCAACCCCAAACCGCGCGATTCGGCGGATCGGCCCGGCGAGCGTGCCTCGCCGCCGCCGCGACCGGGCCGTGATTGTCGATTCGGTGCGCCGATGCTAGAAATGGGTCGGGATCATGGCGCGCATGGTTCGTCCAACCCGTCGTCGCATTTTGGCTGCAGCGGCCGCGTCGCTGGCGATGCCCTGGGTGCGGTCGGCGCGTGCCGCTCCGCCGAACGGCAAGGCCGACTGGGTTTTGGTGATCAAGTCGATCCGCAACCTGCAGCTCTATCGCGCCGGCAACATTCTCAAGACCTATGCCTGTGCGTTGGGCAAGCACCCCGAGGGGCCGAAACTCAGGATAGGCGACGGCCGCACGCCCGAAGGCGTCTACACCATCGACAGCCGGCTCGCGGACAGTGCCTATTTCCTGGCGCTGCACGTCTCCTATCCCGACGCCGCCGACATGCGGCGCGCCGCGGCCGCCGGCGTCAATCCCGGCGGCAAGATTTTCATTCACGGCCTGCCCAACCACTACAAGGACCGCGCCGCAGCGATCGTCGCGTTTCCCTACGACTGGACAGACGGCTGCATCTCCGTCGACGACATCTCCATGCAGGAGATCTGGAACGCCGTCGACGACGGCACGCCGATCGAGATCAGGCCCTGACGATCACCGCGCCTTGCGCTGCGCCAAAACATAGAGCGCCACCGCCGCCGCATTCGAGACGTTGAGCGACGCCATCGCCGAACGCGTCGGCAGCCGCGCGAGGAAATCGCAATGATCGCGGGTCAGACGGCGCAGGCCGCTACCTTCGGCGCCGAGCACCAGGACGATGCGTTCGGGCAAATCGAGATCGGCGATGGTCTGGTCCGCTTGCTCGTCGAGCCCGAGGGACCAGAATCCCGCCTGCTTGAGCTTTTCCAGCGCGCGCGACAGGTTGGCGACGCGCAGCAGCGGCACCTCCTCGAGCGCGCCGGACGCGGCCTTGGCAAGCGCGCCGGTGATGCTGGGCGCACCGTGCTCCGGCACGATCACCGCGAGTGCACCGAACGCGGCGGCCGAGCGCAGGATGGCACCCACGTTGTGCGGGTCGGTCACCTGGTCGAGCGCGACGACGGTCTGCGGCACGCCGGGCGACGCTTCGGTCGCGAGGATGGCGTCCAGATCGCCCGCCGGCAGCGGCTCGGCTGCGAGCGCGAAGCCCTGATGCACCGCGCCGTGCGGCAGCATTTTTTCCAGCGCCCGGCGCTCGATCACTTCGACACCCGCGCGCGGCGGCTTGGCACGCGCGCCGCGCAGCAGCGCCTCGGCCTCGGCCGCGGTTTCGCGCAGCGTCACGAGCCGCCGGCAGCGTCGCGCCGGGTTCGCGAGTGCCGCTTCGACGGCGTGACGGCCATAAAGCCACGCCGCCGCCTTCTCCTCGACCGGCCGTTCGCGCATATCCACTCCTGTTTAGCGGCGAGCATAGCCAGCCGCCGCCAAGTCGCAAGTCGCCGGGCTCTTGCCGATTGACAGGAACAGCCCAAATCTCTAAGACCCGCAATCACTTGCCGCCGTACCGCGGAATTTTGGAGGGGTTGCGGAGCGGTCAAACGCAGCAGACTGTAAATCTGCCCTCTTCGGAGTTCGGTGGTTCGAATCCACCCCCCTCCACCATTCCTCGGAGCGGTGGGACGAGGTGAACCGGCAAGGCGCGGCATCGGCCTGTTGGGCGGGTGTAGCTCAATGGTAGAGCTCCAGCCTTCCAAGCTGGCTACGTGGGTTCGATTCCCATCACCCGCTCCAACGCCGACTGGGATTGTCCTCAAGCCATAGGAAGCCGGACATGTCGAAAGCGAAATTTGAACGGACGAAGCCGCATTGCAACGTTGGGACGATTGGGCACGTTGACCACGGGAAGACGACGCTGACGGCGGCGATCACGAAGGTCTTGGCGGAGACGGGTGGCGCGGTCTACACGGCATACGACCAGA
>JAGWON010000001.1 GCA_028871055.1 Alphaproteobacteria bacterium | reverse complement strand
ATGGCCCATCTCGCCAACTGGGACACGACGCTTACCCTCTTTGCCAGCGAATACCAGGTGCCGCTGCTGCCGCCCGATCTCGCCGCCTATATGGCCGTGTCGATCGAGGTCTCGACGCCGGTGCTGCTGGTGCTCGGCTTGTTGACCCGTCCGGCGGCGCTGGTGCTGCTCGGCATGACCACGGTGATCGAGGTCTTCGTCTATCCGCTGGCGTGGCCGACGCATATCCAGTGGGCGGCGATGCTGCTGGTGCTGCTGTGTCGCGGGCCCGGCAGGCTGTCGCTCGACGGGCTGATGCGCCGGCACCTGATCGGCGCCGCACCCTGATCGCGTAAGTAATATGCCCGCTCGGGCCGGGGCAGGCCCGCTCGGGCCGGGGGAGGAGCGGAGTATGACCGCGCACGCCGACGCCGACCCGCTGCCGCCGCTCCGCGCCGGCGATGAGACGGCGATCCGCAGCCTGGTTTCGACCTATCACGCCGCGATGGTTCGCTTCGCGCGCACGATCGTGGGCGACGCCGGCGCGGAAGAGATCGTCCAAGAGGCGTGGCTCAAGGTCATCCGCGCCCTGCCCACCTTCGCCGGACGGTCGAGCCTGCGCACCTGGCTGTTTGCGATCGTGCGCAACGAAGCCATCAGCCGCTTGCGCCAGGACGCGCGCCAGCCCGCAACCGTGAGCACCGACGAGCTGTCGGACCGTTTTGAGCCGGATGGGGCGTGGCGCACGCCGCCGGCCGCCTGGTCGCTCGATACGCCCGAAGCGGCGCTGGCGTCGAAGGATATGCGGGACGTCGTCGCCCGGGCGCTCGAGGGCATGCCCGCCACCCAGCGCGCCGTCGTGACCCTGCGCGATATCGAGGGGCTTTCTTTCGAGGACATCAGTAACATTCTCGTGATTTCGGCGTCTAACGCCCGGGTGTTGCTGCACCGCGGCCGACAGCGGCTGTGGACCGCAATTGAGGAATATCAGACGGGTTGACCGTGTTGAGCTGTCGAGACCTTGCGCGCCGTGCCGATCGCTATGTCGATGGCGAGCTCCCGCTGCGGGAGCGCCTCGAGGTCCGGCTTCACATGTTCCTGTGCAAGCATTGCTCCCGCTATGTGGAGCAGCTCCGGCTGACCATCGAGGCGTTGCGGCATTCGGTGGGCGCCAGACAATCGCCGGAACCGCAAGAAGAAGCCGTCGACGGCCTGTTGAGCGCCATGCGGTCGGAGCAGTGTCGGCATACGCCGGTTTACGAGGACACCATCAGCCGGGTGTTAAGCGCCGTGCGGGAATCCGGTGCGGCGACGGGGGACACGGCGGCGCCCGCGGTCGTCGTCTATACGACGCCGTGGTGTCCCTATTGCCGTCGCGCCAAGGCGCTGCTCCACCGTAAGAATATGCCCTATCGCGAAGTCAACATCGCCGGCGATCCGGTGCGACGCCAGGAAATGACCGCGCTGGCTGCCGGCCGCACCACCGTGCCGCAGATCTTCATCGGCGGACACGGCATCGGCGGCTGCGATGAGCTCTACGCGCTGGACTCCACCGGCGAACTCGATCGGCTGCTCGGCCGCGCTTGACGTCGCGCGCGGCACCGCCGGCGCCGTCTCATCACGAATTCGCGACCAGAACTTTTTTCGACGGCAGCCGCGCGTTTTGCGATTGCATCCGATGTAACGACGCCGCCCGTCGAGCGTCTAATGCAACAGAGAACGCGGCCATCCCGGCCATCGTCTCATGATTGAAGGAGAAATCTCATGCGTACGTCTTACGTGTTGCGCGCGTTGGTCCTGGCCGCCGCGCTGTCGGCGCCGCTGGCGCAGGCTGCATCGGCCGGCCAGCAAGAGCAGCAGGCGCTGGCGAGCCAGACCGTCGCCGCGTCCGCCGGCTCGCTCGGCGGCGGCGTCTACAACGCGCCGCAGCCCACGGTGGGTGACTAACGGCGACGATGGCGCGGGGATCGCATTTGCCGTCCCCACGGCGACCCGGAATGGTCTCCATTAGTCGATGCGAGCCGCCAGGCTTGCATCGAGCAGCGGCCGAGGTTCCCCCCGCCTCGGCCGCTGCGCCTTATCGGCAGGGCAACCTCGCCCGCGCCGTCGCGGTCCCGGAACAGCCGGAATAATAATTGCGGGTTGTAACCTCTTTTCAGCCCATGGCGAACTTAACCGGTGGGCGCTCTGCTGGAGCGATAATACGAGGGATCAAACCAATGTCCGTTGAATCATGCGGTGTGCGCGGCGAACCGCACCAAGTCCGTCGCCGGTCGATCGTGGGTGCGTTCTCGCTTGCACTGCTTATGCTGGCTGCCGCCGGCCCCGCTCTCGCCGCGGCGCCACTGAACCTGATCTTCACGACCCATGCCATGTTTTTCTCGAGCGAGACGCGCCAGGCGACGCCGCTCGATCCGCAAGTCTTCGTGCGCGACGCGGCGGCGCCGGCGGCGGCTGGTCCGCAGGGCATCCGGCATGTCGCGGGATTCCGGCCGGCGCCGATGAGCGATCCGCCGGCGACACCGGTCTTCACGGCGCAGGGGAAGCCGCTCGGATTCAGCCTCGGCGCGTGGCTCGGCGCCACCGGCACGGCGACGATCACGCCGCTGGCCTCCGGTAAGGCGCGCGTCACCGCGCGGTTCAAGGGCTTGCGCCGGCACGGCCGCTACAGCCTGTTCGAGAATCACTTCGATCAGCAGCCGGTCGGCTTTACGCCGCTCGACGGCAGGGGCACGAAAAACTCGTTCGTCGCCGACGCGAACGGCGCGGCGACCATCACCGTGATCGCACCGCAGGCCCTCACCGACGCCAACGCCGTGCTCCTCGTCTACCACAGCGACCATGCGACACATGGCCTGTCGCGCGGCGATCCCGGCGTGACGGCACACCATCAGCTGATCGCCAAGGTGCCCTGACCGGCCTGCCTCCGCCGAAGAACGATTTAGGCGATGGAGAGTTTCATGCGATTCGTCCGTGCCCTATTCGGTCTGACGTTGCTCCTGATTTCCTCGTCCGCCTTTGCGGCGGAAACCGTGCCGTTCGATGCGGCGCGTTTCGCCGCGGCTCAGCGCGCCGACGAGCCGATCCTGGTCCACATACGCGCCTCGTGGTGCCCAACCTGCGCGGCGCAGAAGCCGATCCTCGAGCGGCTCACCGCCGAGCCTGATTTCAAGAACCTGGTCGTCTTCACCGTCGACTTCGACACCCAGAAAGACGTCGTCCGCCGCTTCCACGCGGACATGCAAAGCACCTTGATCGCATTCAAGGGCGCGACCGAAACCGGCCGCTCGGTCGGCGACACCGACGAGAGCTCGATCGCGAAGCTGCTCCGCTCGGCGGAGCGCTGAGCGTCACCCATGGTACTCGGCAGCGCGGTCTTCGCGTTCGCGGCGGGCGCGCTGTCGATTCTGTCGCCCTGCGTGCTGCCGATCCTGCCGATCGTCTTCGGCGCGGCGGTGGCCCGGCATCGCTGGGCGCCGGCGGCGCTGGCCGCGGGCATCGCGCTGTCCTTCACCGCGGCCGGATTGTTCGTCGCGACGATCGGCTTTGCCATCGGCCTCGACACGGCGCTACTGCGCGGTGCCGCCGCGATCCTGCTGCTGGCGATCGGCATGGTGCTACTGCTGCCGCCGCTCGAGGCGCGCTTCGCGCGCTCGGCGAGCCGGTTCAGTGCGGCCATCGGCGCGGTGACGCAGCGCTTCGCGGTCGGCGGCCTGCGCGGACAGTTCCTGCTCGGCCTTGCGCTGGGCGTCGCCTGGAGCCCGTGCATCGGACCGACGCTCGGCGCCGCCTCGCTGCTCGCCGCGCAGGGCCGGGCGCTGGGCACGGTTGCCGCGACCATGCTGGCCTTCGCGCTGGGTGCGAGCGTGCCGCTGATCGGCCTCGGCGTATTGTCGCGGCAGCTTGCGTCGCGCTGGCGCGGCACCTTGCGCACGGTCGGACGGCAAGGCCGGATGGCGCTCGGCGCCGTCGCCGGGCTGACCGGCCTGCTGATCGTCACCGGCCTCGACCGGCCGTTCGAGGCGCTGCTGGTCAACGCCTCGCCGATGTGGCTTACACAGCTGACGACGCGATTCTGATGCGCGGTGCGAATCAAACCAAGGAGGAGACGTTATGCGCGGAACAGCGAAGCTGCGCGCCGGCGCGACGATGCCGGCGCTGACGGTGTCCAAAGTCGGCGGCGGCGAGATCAAGATCGGCGACGCCGGACGGTGGCAGATGGTGGTGGTCTATCGCGGCCAGCATTGCCCGATCTGCCGCCGCTATCTCAAGGGACTCGACGGATTACTCGACGGGTTCCGCGCTCTCGGCGCCGAGGTCGTCGTGGTTTCGGGCGACCCGCGCGAGAAGGCGGAGGCCGAGGCGGCGGAGGAGGGCTGGCGCTTTCCCGTCGGCTATGGCCTGACGCTGGATCAGATGCGCACGCTCGGCCTCTACATCTCCGAGCCGCGCTCGCCGCAGGAAATCGATCGGCCGTTCCCGGAACCGGGGCTGTTCGTCGTCAATCCCGCCGGCCAGGCGCAAATCATCGATATTTCCAACGCGCCCTTTGCCCGCGCCGATCTCCAGGGCGTGTTGAACGGCTTGAAGTTCGTGCAGGAGAAGAACTATCCGATCCGCGGCACGGCGGCGTGACGCGGCGCCGCCGCGCTATCGTTCCCCATCGCTCGAAGGAGGTCACCATGTCGCGTCTGAAGCCGTTGCCACTCGAATCGATCCCGGAGCTTGCCGAGCTGTTGCCGCACTTCCGGCGCGGCCTCGGTTTCGTGCCCAACAGCGTCGCGATCATGGCGCGCCGGCCGAAGCTGGCGAAGGCCTTCGCCGCGCTCAATGGCGCGGTGATGGAAGGCAGCGTGCCGCCGGGTTTCAAGCGGCTTTTGGGCCACGTGTCGAGCCGCGCCGCCGGCTGCCGCTATTGCATGGCGCACACCATCCACGGCGCCGGCCACAACGGCATCGACGAGGCGAAGCTCGCCGCGGTGTGGGACTACGCGACGAGCCCGCTGTTCAGCGACGCCGAGCGCGCCGCGCTCGACTTCGCGGTCGCCGCCGCCGCGGTGCCGAACGCCGTCGACGACGCGATCTTCGCCAATCTCAAGCAGCACTGGAGCGAGGAGCAGATCGTCGAGATGCTGGCGGCGGTGGCGATGTACGGCTTTCTCAACCGCTGGAACGATACGCTCGCGACCGAGCTCGAGGACGCGCCGCTCAAGAGCGGCGACGCGTTGCTGCGGCGCCACGGCTGGAGCGCCGGCAAGCACGCGGCGCGACCAGCCTGACCGCGGCTTGTTCGCGGCATCCGCTTGGCCTATCGTCGCGCCGTGCGGACCCGTAGCTCAGCTGGATAGAGCGCTGCCCTCCGAAGGCAGAGGTCGTGAGTTCGAATCTCGCCGGGTCCGCCAGCATTTCGCCCCGGACGCCGCACCGCTTAGTTGGGCAGGCGTCAGATCCTTGCAATCGCTCGCTTTTCGTTGCCTCGGCATCATGCGGCGCAACCGTAACGATGCCGTGAGCCGCCGATTAACCTCTATGTCGGCGGCAGCCGACCGCCTACACTCGCGGCGATCCGCGACGGGGTCGCCGCCATGGACCGACACCGCGCGCCACGAACTCGATCGGAGGAGGAAACCATGATTGGCATAGTGTCTCGGCGGGCCGTCTTCGCGCTGGCGGGCCTGGCCTGCATCGCTTGGGCCGGATCAGCCACCGCCGCGCCGATGAAATTCAAGGTGCCGCTGACCGGTGCGGGCGAGGTGCCGGCTGTGCAGACCGCGGGCAAAGCGACCGCCGATCTGACCTGGGACGCGAGCACGCGCGTCGTCACCTGGCGCATCACCTATAGCGGGCTGTCGAGCGCAGCCACGATGGCGCATTTCCACAACGGCGCGACAGGCGCGAATGGACCAGTGACGATCTGGCTGACCAAGAAGGGCAGCCCGGTCAAGAGCCCGATCACCGGCAAGGCGACGCTAAGCCCGGAACAGGCGCAGCAGTTCGAGGCTGGCGGTTGGTACATCAACGTGCACAGCAAGGACCACCCGGCGGGCGAGATCCGCGGCCAGGTGACGCCGCCCAAGGGCTGAGCGGGGGCTAAAGGAAATTCGCCAGCGCGGCGGCGGTGAGGACGCCGCAGCCGAGGAGCAGCAGCGCGCGGGCGGGTCCGGCGAGCGTGGGCGGTTGTACGCCCGGCGTGAGCGTCTTGCGCCCGGTGATCATCGGCAGCACCAGATTCTGGCGCTTCGCCGTCCAGTAAACGGCGATCGCCAGGACGTGCAGCGCCACCGCCGCCAGCAACGCGTCCCAGAAAACGGTGTGAAGCGCGTCGATGAGGTTGGCGATCGGCGCCGGGACCAGCTCGGTCAACGGCCCGTGGTCGGCGACGTCGTTGTTGACGTAGATCCCGGTCAGCGTCTCGCCGAGCAGCAGCGCCAGCAGTAGCAGCACCATCCAGCCGCCGGCCGGATTGTGGCCGACCTGGCGATCCGGCTCGCGGCGAAACACGTGCGCGAGATGCCGCGCCGCCGCGCGCGGCGCGGCGAGAAAGCGCGCAAAGCGCGCCGTCTCGCTGCCGAAGAACCCCCACAGCAGCCGGAAAACCACCAGCACGAGCAGCGCGTAGCCGACGCGGGCGTGCCAGTCCATCCAGTTGAGCCGCCACGTCGCATAGGCCGCCGCTACCAGGACTGCCGTCAGCCAATGGAAGAGACGCGTTGGCGCGTCCCAGATCACGATCTTCCGCATCGCCCCTGTTCGCGTCACCGGCCGGGACCCCTGCGCGTCCGATCATCGCGGCGCGGCCGCGATCTTAGCGCGGCTCGTGGCGGCGCGCCTTATCGCCGGCCCGGCACGCGCGCAAGACCGAGCGCGGCATCCACCGGTCGGAGCGGTTGGCTTTCGCCGCGCGGGCAGTTAGGCTGTTGCCGCCTTTGTCCAGGGGGGACATCATGCTCAAGCTATTGGGTCGGCCGATTCTGCTGGTCATGCTATTGGCCTCGCTCAGCGCGGCGGGTTGCTCAAGCTGCGGACGGGGCGGCTACGGCGGATACGGCACGGGTTTCGCCGACCACAACTGAGCGTCAATCGCCGCCCTGCGGCGCGCTCGAGATTTCGCCGGCGGCGGTGGCCCGGCGCTTCAACGTCGCGACTGGCACGAAGCCGCCGTCGGGCGCGATCACGGTCAGGAACACGCGGTTCGAGCCGTGATTGCTGGCGGGCGAGAACGTCAGCGCCACGCCGCCGAGATCGAAGGTGCCGGTGTCGGCGATGGTGTCGAGCAGCGCCTGCCGCGTCGGCCCCCTCCATCCCCGCGACCGGCACATAAGCCAGCGAGACGGTCGTCGGATTGGCGGCGCCGAATTCCGCCACCGAGGAATCCCGGCCGAAACCCTCCGGGTGGACAACCTCCTGAAACTTCACATCTAGAAGCGGACTTGGCGGCAGCCCGGAACCGGCGGGCCGTGATAGTCGGTGCCGCCCGGCAGGGTCGGGTGGAACACGTCGGCGCAGCGCACGTGCGCGGCGGTGTGGCGGTCGGCGGCCATCGAGCGCTTGGAATAGTAGTCGACCTTGCGCAGCTCGGCGACGCATTGCGCGTCGGACGTCGCCTGCTTCGCCGCTGCGAGGTGCTGTTTGGCGGCGTCGGTGTTGGGACCGGGCTTGAGCTTGGTATTGACGAATTCCTCGGCCTGTGGCAACTGCGCGCAGCTCACCTGATTCTGTGCCGCACCGCCCTGTGCCGGCGCGCCCCCCGTCTGTGCCGGCGCGGCAGCCTGTGCCGGCGCCGGCGTTTGAACCGGTGCGGCAGCCTGGGCAGCCGGCGCGGTCCGGCGGTCGGCGGCCGTCGAGCGCTTGGTGTAATAGTCGACCTTGCGCAACTCGGCGACGCATTGCGCGTCGGACGTGGCCTGCTTCGCCGCTTCGAGATGCCGCTTGGCGGCGTCGGTGTTGGGGCCAGGCTTGAGCTTGGTATTGACGAATTCTTCGGCCTTGGGCAGCTGCGCGCAGGTGATCTGCGCCCGCGCCAGGCCCGGCGCCGCGAGCAGCGCGGCGGCGAGCACCGCGAAAACCAGACGCATGGCTCTCCCTCTCTCGACGCCGAACGGCGGCGACCGACGTTGCGATACCGCGCAATCGCGGCGTAATTGCGGCACGGCGCGGCCTATTCCGCCGCCTGGAGCACGATACGCTTGTCGATCTCGACGAGCGTCGCCGCGAGCCGCGCGCCGTCGGGATCGGCGAGCGCGGCGGCGCGCGCGTTCGCCACCGCGTCGGCGGCGACGGCGAGCGGCAAGCGCCGCGCCAACGCCGGCCGGACGACGTGCTCGAAAATCGCGCGATAGTTCGCCATGCCGCGCTTCCAAGTGTCGCCGTAGCCCTTGACGAGGTTGGCGCATTCGGCGATCTCGAGCGCGAGCGGCGGCGTCAGCGCGGCGGCATCGGCGACCGCAACAAGCCAGGTTTCGATCTCGCGCTGCTCGGCACGGAAGCGATGCGTCCGGCGCCGGAAAGGCCGCAGCGCCGCGAGCGCCCGGAGGCGCAGATAACCCGCCACCGAATGGGTCTTGATGTGCATGCCCCAATAGGCGCGGTCGAGCCAGCCGCACCGCTCGGCCAGCGCCAGGATGGGACGCGCCAGGAACGGCGGCAGGATCGAGCACAGCTCGTCGATGCCGGGCTTGAAGTATTCGACGACGCGCACCGGATCGCCATCCTGCGCGCCGAGCTCGGTTCGGATGCGAGCGAGCCGGGCCGGATCGGACTTGATCTGCGCCACGCGAATCACGTCCTCGAACGACATGCGCAGCGCCAGGTGGCGGGCCGTTTCGCGCACCAGCCGCCCGTCGAGCCCGGCGATTTTGTCGACGGCGGCGATCCGCTTCACGCGCTCGATGTAGTCCCAGGCGTAGTCCGCGTCCTGGTAATGCGCGAGCCGCCGCATCCCTTCGATCGCGATCGGCCGCACGGTCTCGGGCAAGGTCGCGGCCTCGTCCTCGAGAACGGCAAGGCTGGACGCGCCGGCGCGCCAACGCTTCTCGGGTGGGCGCGGCGCTTGCGACCGGCCCTGCTGCGCCGCGGCGAATCCGGCGCGGAAGCCGCGCAGATTGGCTTCGGCAGCGCGGCCGCCTTGGGCGATGGCAGCTTCGTAAGCCTCGGCCGGAATCGGCAGCATGCCGGTTCCGGCGACGACGCCGAGCATCACCGCGTTCATCATCGCGCCCGCCTCCTTGGCAAGCGCCTCCAGGTCGAGCACGAGGCTGGCGCGAGCGTGGCGTTCGACCAGCTCGACCAGCCGCGCATCGTCGAGCCGGCCGTCGGCCATCGCCGTCTTCTCGGGCATGAGATAGCCGCGCGCCAGCGAGGCCACAACGTGGGTGCGATCGGGCGTGACGAAACCCAGGGCGATCTGCCGCGCGGCCTCGGCGAGCTCGCTCGCCAGGAGCAGATCGACGTCGCCGATGCCCGGCATCAGCGCCATCACCGGCCGCCTTCCGCCAAGCTCGGCTGCCGGCACCGGCATGATCTCGATGTAATATGTCGTGGCGCCGGTGCGCTGGGCGACGCCGGGAATCGACGTGCTTTGCGCCGGAAAGCCGCAGCGCGCGGCCGCGGCGACGAGCCAGTCGGTCAGCACGCCGCCGCCCTCGCCGCCGAGCGCGGCGATCAGCAGCGAGATGGGCCGGACGTCGGCGTTCATACGAAACGTGGGGATGCAAGTGCGTCCACCCCCTCACCCAGCCTTGGGTAAGGCTCGACTCGCGCCTCGCCAACCCAAAGCAACCCTCTCCCCCAAATTGGGGAAGAGGGAAGGATGAGGGGGAACGCGCTAATCCGCGCCACGTTCTGCCTCACGCCGGACCGGTGGCGCCGCCGAGCCGCACGATCAGCCACCGGCGGAGGCGGTCGAGCGCACGGTCCCGCCACGACGCATTGCGCACGACTTCGGCGCGGTAGAACGACGGGCACAGCACCGCGGCATGGGCGACCTCACCGCACAGGCCGCAGCCGACGCAGCTTTCGATGACGCTTGCAACGGGATCGGTGCGCAGCGGATCGGGGCTAGGCTTGACCGTGAGCGAGGGACAGCCCGACAGGCGGATGCAGGAATGGTCGCCGGTGCAGATGGCATCGTCGACGCCGAACCGCGTCTTGACCACGCGCCGGCCCGCGGCGAGCCGCGCCGCATCGTCGGCCTTGACGCGGCGCTGACGCGCCAACTGGCATTCGCCGTCGGCGATGATCACCTTGAGGCCCTTGGCCTTGGTGGTCATCGCCCGCCGCAGCGTCTTGATCATGGTGGCGACGCTGTAGCTGCGCACGGTTTTGAGCCATTTGATGCCGAGTGCCCTGAGCGTGCGCTCGATGTCGGCGGTTGCCGCGCCGCCCGGCCGGTGCTGCGCGCTCGACGGCAGGTATTGCTGGCCGGTGGCCGAGGTGTAGCCGTTCTGCATCACGATCAGCACGCCATCGCCCTGGTTGAACAGGCTCGAGGCGACACCGGTGATGACGCCGTTGTGCCAGAAGCCGCCGTCGCCCATCACCGAGATCGGCCGCTTCGTCAGGTTGGGCCCGACCGCGGCGGCGGCGGCGAGACTCATGCCATAGCCGAGGATCGAATTGCCGAGACTGAACGGCGCGAACGTCGCAAAGGAATGGCAGCCGATGTCGGTGCTGATATGGGTCGGACCGATCTCGCACTGCATCAGCTTGATGGCGCTGAACACCGGACGCTCGGGACAGCCGGTGCAGAAATTGGGCGGCCGCGGCGGCAGGTGGCCGACGTCACGGGCGGCTTCCGCTCGGCGCGCGACGAGCTCGTCGACCGCCTTGGCGATCGCGTCGGCGGCGACACCGGCGGGCTGCGTCTCGGCCAGGAACGCGGCGAGGCCCTTCAGCATCGCCTCGGCGGTGTATTCGCCCGCCATCGGCAGCGCGCCCTTGCCGACGACGCGCGTGGCGATGTCGGCGCGGCGCAGGATGACGTTGATCTGCTGCTCGATGTAGTCGGGATGGCCCTCCTCGACCACGAGCACGGCGCGTTTGCCGGCGCAGAACCCGCGCACCTCCTCCGGCACCAGCGGATAAACGGCATTGAGGCAATAGATCGGAATGCGCGTCCGGCCCCACAAATCGGCCAGGCCCAGGCGCAGCAGCGCGCGCACCAGTACGTTGTAGAGGCCGCCCATGACCACGATGCCGACGTCGTCGAGATCGCCGGCGAAGACTTCGTTGATCTTCCGCGCGCGGATGAAGTCGCGCGCGGCGGGCAGCCGCTCCTCGACCTTGAGGCGCTCCTGCGTGTAGGTGACCGGCGGGTGCGACAGCCGGCCGTAGTCGTGCGGCGCCGGCGCGTCGAATTTGTTGCGTGTGGAATGCACACCCTGCCTGTTCGACTTGGCGACGAACTCGCCGGTGACGTGACAGGCACGGATGCGGAGTTCGATCATCACCGGCGCATGGCTCGTCTCGGAGAGCCCGAAGCCCTCTTCGACCGCGCGCACGATCGACGGCAGGTCGGGCCGCGGATCGAGGAGCGGCATGGTGCTCTTCATCGCATAGGCGTAGGAGCGTTCCTGGATCACGCTTGCGCCTTCGCCGTAATCCTCGCCGATGATGACGAGCGCGCCGCCCTCGACGCCGGGCGAGGCCAGGTTCGACAGCGCGTCGGCGGCAACGTTGGTGCCAACGATCGACTTCCACGTCACCGCGCCGCGGATCGGATAGTTGATCGAGGCGCCGAGCATCGCCGCCGCCGAGGCCTCGTTGGTGCAGGTCTCGAGATGGACGCCGAGCTCGCCCAGGATGTCCTGCGCGTCGACCAGTACGTCCAGGAGATGCGAAATCGGCGCGCCCGGATAGCCGCCGACGTAGCTCACGCCCGATTGCAGCAGCGCCTTGGTCACGGCAAGGATGCCCTCGCCGCGGAACACCTCGCCGTCGCCCAGCTTGAGCGACTGGACCTCGTGCTTGAAGGAACGTTCCATCGCGTCTCTTGACCCTAGCCCCAGACCTCGCGCGCGGTCTCGGCCACCAGACGCAGCTTGGCCGCTTCCTCGGCCTCGGTCAAATCGTTGCCCTCCTCGGTCGACGCGAAGCCGCATTGCGGCGAGAGGCAGAGCTGCTCCAGCGGAGCGTATTGGGCGGCTTGGTCGATCCGCCGCTTGAGGTCGTCCTTGCTCTCGAGCGCGCCGCGCTTGGTCGTGACGAGGCCGAGTACCGCAACCTTGCCCTTGGGCAGGAAGCGCAGCGGCGCGAAACCACCCGAGCGGTCGTCGTCGTATTCGAGGAAGAAACCGTCGACCTCGAGCGTGTTGAACAGCGCCTCGGCGATGAAATCGTAGCCGCCAGCCGAGATCCAGGCCGAGCGGAAATTGCCGCGGCAGCTGTGGGTGCACACCGCCATGCCGGCCGGCCGGTTGCGGATCGCGGCGTTGACGAGATCGATGTATTTCGCATGCATGTGTTCGCCGTCGGCGCCAGATTTGGTCAGGCCGGCGCGCTGGTCGGGATCGCACAGCGTCGCGAAGGTGGTGTCGTCGAGCTGGAGATAGGTCAGGCCGAGCTTGCCGAGCCTGTCGATCTCGTCGGCGTAGGCCCTGGCGACGTCGGCGAACAACGCGTCGACGTCCTTGTAAGGCGAGCCGACGAAGATCTTGCCGCCGCGGCGATGGATGATGCTCGGCGACGGCAGCGTCAGCTTTGGCACGACGCCGTTCGCCACCGACTTCAGATAGGCGAAATCCTCGCCGAAAATCGTGTGCTTGAGGGCGATGCGGCCGATGATCCGGAGGCCTTCGACCGCGAAAGGAATATCGCCGCTCTGCCCGTGGAACTGCACCGTCACCTTGGCGTCGTCGCGTTCGACGCCGCCCAGCCGATAGAGGAAATCCATGTGCCAGGAGCGGCGGCGGATCTCGCCGTCGGTCACGCTTTGCAGGCCGGCGTCGATCTGCATCTTGACCAGATCGCCGACCGCCTGATCCTCGATGCAACGCAGCGCGGCGGCATCGATCCGGCCGGCCGTGTGCGCCGCGCGTGCGTCGCGGACCGCCTTGGGCCGCAACAGGCTGCCGACGTGATCGGCACGGAAGGGCGGCTTGGTTCGCTGCGGCATGGCGCGCGGACTTTAGCGGGTGGGATTCGGCCGCGCAATTGTGGGCGCCACCCGACCGCGCCGATCGTTAATGGGCCGCCAGCAGCGTCGCGACGAATTCGGGTACGATCTCGGTCGCCTTGCCGTACCGGCTCTCGGCGAAGTGGCAGCGGCCGAGCGAGGGCTCGAGGTTGAGCTCGACGGTGCGCGCGCCGGCGGCCTTGGCCTCGGCGACGAAGCCCGCCGCCGGATAGACATTGCCCGAGGTGCCGATCGAGACGAACAGGTCGCATGCGGCGAGCGCGTCGCCGATCCGCTCCATCTCGAGCGGCATCTCGCCAAACCAGACGACATGCGGCCGCAGCTTGCCGGGCCGGGCACACGATCCGCACGGGGTTTCGAGCGACAGGTCGGCATCGTTCGGCGTCACCGCGCCGCATGAAGCACAGCGCACCTTGCGCATCTCGCCATGCATGTGGACGAGCCGCCGGGAGCCCGCGCGCTCGTGCAGATCGTCGATGTTCTGCGTCACCAGCATGAATTCGCCCGGCCAGCGCCGCTCGAGCTCTGCCAGCGCCGCATGCGCGGCATTGGGCTTGACGTGGCCGGCGAGCAGGTTGCGCCGCCGCATGTTGTAGAAGTCGTGCACCGTGCGCGGATTGCGTGCGAAGGCCTCGGGCGTCGCCACGTCCTCGACGCGGTATTTCGACCAGATGCCGTTCGGATCGCGGAAGGTGTCGAGGCCCGATTCCTGCGAGATGCCGGCACCGGTGAGAACGACGATTCGCCGCGCCTTCATCCCTTCAGTCCGTCGAGCCAGGCGTCGAGCACGGCGCGGCCCTGCGGCACGAGTTCGGCGGCGAACTTGGCGGCGTCGGCGCGGAGCCGCGGCACGGTCACGCGCGGCGTCGCATTGATCTCGACCGCGTGGCCGACGAGCCAGCGCTCGAGGCCCGGCGCCGAGACTTCGAGATGGAATTGCAGCGCGAGACCGTACCGGCCGACGGCGAAGGCCTGGTTCGGCGTGCGCAGCGTCGAGGCCAGATGCGCCGCGCCCGATGGCAGGTCGAAGGTGTCGCCGTGCCAGTGCAGCACGCGGGTACCGGCTGCGAGCTTGGCCAGGGGCGAGGCGCGGCCGCCGGCGCTCAAGCTAATGCCGGCCCAGCCGATCTCCTTGAAGCCCGCGGCGTAGACCTTGGCGCCGAGAGAGCGCGCCATCAGCTGGGCGCCGAGGCAGATACCGAGCACCGGCTTGCCCGCCTTGAGCCGCCGCTCGATCAGCGCCAGCTCGGGCTTGAGGAAGGGATAGCGATCGTCCTCGTAGGCGCCGATCGGCCCGCCGAGCACGACGAGCAGGTCGCAATCGGCGAGCTCGCCGGCGGCGAGATCGTCGGTCGGCGCCTCGCGATAGCTTGCCTTATATCCCCGCGCCGCGAGCGCCGGGCCGAAGGCGTCGAGATCCTCGCAGGCGACGTGGCGGATGGCGATGGCCGTCGGCATCACGCGGCGCCCGGCGCGAGCTCGGCCTTGAACGGCCGCGCCAGCAGCGTTTCGATCTCGTGCTCGACCGACGCACCCTTGTGCAGGATGGCATCGACCGACTGCGCAATGGGCATCTCGATGCCGAGCTTCTCGGCCAGCGCGACGCAGGCCGCCGACGAGGCCACGCCCTCGACGACGGAGCGGCGCCCGGCGAGGACGGAATCGAGCGCCTCGCCCAGGCCCAAGGCGATGCCGAGCGACAGGTTGCGCGACTGCAATCCGGTGCAGGTCAGGGTCAGATCGCCCAGGCCCGAAAGCCCCATCAGCGTCTCGGTCCGGCCGCCCTTGGCGACGGCGAGGCGCACCATCTCGGCGAGGCCGCGGGTAATCAGCGCGGCGCGCGCGTTGTCGCCGAACCGCTTGCCCATGACGATGCCGCAGGCGATCGCCAGCACGTTCTTGACCGCGCCGCCGACCTGCGCGCCGATCGGATCGCTCGACAGATAGGGCCGGAAGCTGCGGCCGCCGAGCGCGGCGACGAGATCGGCGCCGAGCGCCGCGTTGGCGGCGGCCAGCGTCACGGCCGTCGGCATTCCCTCGGCCACCTCGCGTGCGAAGGTCGGTCCCGACAGCACCGCGAGCGGGGCGTCCGGTGCAGCATCCGCTGCGACTTCGCTCATCAGTGCGCCGGTCTTTTCCTCGATACCCTTGGTGCACAGCACCAGCGGCACGTCTTTGGCCAGGTGCGGCGCCAGACGCGCGGCGATCGCGCGCAGATGCTGCGCCGGTGCCGCCAGCAATACGGCATCGGCGCGCGCCGCGACCGCAAGATCGTGCGTGGCGCGGACGCCGGCCGCGAGCTTGATGCCGGGCAGGAACATCGGATTCGAATTGGTATCGGCGATCGCGGCGACCACCTCGGCCTCGCGCGCCCACAGCACGACGTCGCGGCCGGCGCGGCGCAGGACCTGCGCCAACGCGGTGCCCCAGGCGCCGCCGCCGATGATGCCGAAGGTCTGCATGAACGCTAACGCCTCCCGCGCCTCATCGTGCGCGATGAAGCACGGAAGGCGTTATCCGATCAAGCGCGTGCGAGGCTACTTCTTGTTGAGGGCCGCGACGCCGGCCTTGGCGATGACCTCGTCCTGCGAACCGGTGCCGCCGGAGCAGCCGACCGCGCCGATGAGCTTGCCCTTCTCGACCAGCGGGATACCGCCACGCGAGGCGATCGCGCCGTCGAGCGTCATAAAGTAATTCCAATGGAATTTCTGCACGGCGTTCTCGGCGAGAAGGCTTTCGCGCCGAAAGAGCGCGGCGAACCGGGCCTTGTGCTCGGCGATCGCGATCGAGGCGAGCTGGCCGCCGTCTTCGCGCTCGAAAGCGACGAGGTTGGCGCCGGAATCGACCACAGCGCACATCTCGGGCCAGCCGCGCTTCTTCATCTCGGCCTCGGCGCCGGCGATGACTCGCTTGGCCTGCTCGAGAGTGACCGGCGGTCCGTAGGGGACGTTGAACGGCATCTGCGGCGGTACCGCGTCGAGATCGGGTATCGCCGGTGCGGCGGGTGCTTTGGCGGGTTGCGCTTGGGCGCCGCCGGCAAGCAGTGCAAGGCCGAGCGCAGCAACGGTCAAACTACGGAAATACATGGCTTTTCCCTCCCGAGGTTGCAGTGGCCGTCCGTGCGACCGGTCGGCGTCGGCGATCCTAGGCGGACGCCCGGCCGGGTTCAACGTGCGCGCGCGGACGCGGCGGCCGGATCGAGCGGCCAGCGCGGCCGCGGTGCGAAGTCGAGCGGATCGGCGAGACCGAGCTTCAGGCGCTCGATCCCGGCCCAGGCGATCATCGCCGCGTTGTCGGTGCACAGCGCCGGCGGCGGTGCGACGAAACGCAGGCCCCGCTCGGCCGCAAGCTGCGTCAGGCGCGGCCGGAGATTCGCGTTCGCGGCGACGCCGCCGGCCGCGACCAGGGCATGGCCACCGCCGTGCCGCGCGGTGAAGCGCTCGGCGGCGTGCGCGGTGCGGTCATGCAGGCAATCGACGATCGCCGCCTGGAGCGATGCGGCGAGATCGGCGCGCGCACGGTCGTCGAGCGCGCCCGCCCGGCGCACCGTCTCGGCCAGCGCGGTCTTCAGGCCCGAGAACGAGAAATCGCAGCCCGGCTTGCCGGCAAGCGGACGCGGCAGCGGAAAGCGCCCGGCATTGCCGCCGCGCGCGGCGCGTTCGATCGCCGGTCCGCCGGGATAGCCCAGGCCGAGGAGCTTCGCGCCCTTGTCGAAGCACTCGCCGGCCGCGTCGTCGATCGTCGTCCCGAGCCGGCGATAGGCGCCGACGCCTTCGACCGCAAGCAACTGGCAATGTCCGCCCGAGACCAGCAGCAGCAGATAGGGAAACGCCACGTCCTCGACCAGCCGAACCGACAGAGCATGGCCTTCGAGATGATTGACGGCGACAAACGGCAGCGTCCGCGCATAGGCGATGGCCTTGGCCTCCATCACGCCGACGATGACGCCGCCGATCAGACCGGGTCCGCCGGTCGCGGCGACGCCAGAAAGATCGCCGAAGCCGATAGCGGCCTCGCGCAGCGCCTGTGCGATCAGGCCGTCGAGATGCTCCAAATGGGCGCGCGCCGCGATCTCGGGTACGACGCCGCCATAGGGCCGGTGCTCGGCGAGCTGCGACAGCACGAGCGTCGAGCGGATGCGCCGGCCGAAAGCGACGGCGTCCTCGACCACCGAAGCGGCGGTCTCGTCGCAACTGGTTTCGATGCCAAGCACAAGCATGGTGACGACCTTAACATGGGACGCACGTTTCGTGCCGAACCGCTCCTGCGTTGTCATGGCCGGGCTTGACCCACGGCTGTCCGGTTGAGGAATTCATGATTCCGCTCAAGGCCTTGCGTTTGTGCCGGGTCGCACCGTGGCGTTGGCACTCTGGACTCGGTACTGCCAAGCTGAGTCATTTGAATCACTTGAGTCGCTCAACCGGGCAGCCGTGGGCTTGACCCGGCCATCCACCCATCCAGGACGTGGATGCCCGGCTCTTCGGCCGGGCACGACGATGAATGCGTATCCCGCCGGTCGCCGCGCTTCCCTTGCCGTCGCCTTCCGCCTAAAGAAAGGCCATGGCCCCATCCGTCCTGCGCATTGGCACCCGCGGCAGCCCCTTGGCGCTGGCGCAGGCGGACGAGCTCCGGCGGCGCCTTGCGGCCGAAGCCGCGCTCGCCGCGCCCGGCGCAGTCGAGATCGTCGCTATCCGCACCAGCGGCGACCGCACCGGCGAGCGTCCGCTGGCGTCTGCGGGCGGCAAGGGCCTCTTCACCAAGGAGATCGAGGAGGCGCTGCTCGCCGGCCGCATCGACCTCGCCATCCATTCGATGAAGGACATGACGGCGACGCTGCCGAAAGGCCTCGCCATTGCTGCTTGCCTGCCGCGCGAGGATCCGCGCGACGCCCTGCTGTCGCTGCGCGCGAAGTCGCTTGCCGCGCTGCCGCAGGGCGCGCGGCTCGGCACGTCGTCGCTGCGGCGCAAGGCGCTGGCGCTCGTTGCCCGGCCCGATTTCGCGATCGTGCCGCTCCGGGGCAATGTCGGCACGCGCCTCGCCAAGCTGGAAGCCGGCAACGCCGACGCGACCGTCCTCGCGGTCGCCGGATTGAAGCGGCTCGGCCTCGCCGGCCACATCGCCGCGATCCTGTCGCCGGACGAGATGCTGCCGGCGCCGGCGCAAGGCGTGCTCGCGGTCGAGATCCGCGAGGACGATATGCGCGTGCGCCGGCTGCTGGCGCCGCTCGATCACGCCGAGACGGCTACCTGTGCCGCCGCCGAGCGCGCGTTCCTCGCCGCGCTCGACGGCTCGTGCCGCACGCCGATCGCCGCGCTCGCAACGCTCGCCGGCGGGAGGCTGGCGCTCGACGCCGCGATCGCCCGGCCCGACGGCGGCGCGCTCCACCGCACGCACCGCGATGGCCTTGCCGGCGATGCCGCAGCGCTCGGGCGCGACGCCGGCGCCGAGCTCAAGACGCGCGGCGGCCCCGGTTTCTTCGCATGAAAGCGCTGGTGACGCGGCCGCGCCAGGACGCCGCCGGCCTGGTTGCGGCGCTGGCCGCGCGCGGCATCGAGCCGCTGCTCGAGCCGCTGCTCGCGATCGAGCTTGTGCCCGGCGCGGATGCGGCGCTCGCCGCGGCGCTGGTCGGCGCGCAGGCGTTGCTATTCACCAGCGCCAACGGCGCGCGCGCCTTCGCCGCCGCCACACCGCGCCGCGATCTACCCGCCTTCGCCGTCGGCGACGCCACCGCGCGCGCC
This sequence comes from Alphaproteobacteria bacterium, assembly GCA_028871055.1. Lineage (GTDB taxonomy): Bacteria > Pseudomonadota > Alphaproteobacteria > ATCC43930 > CGMCC-115725 > REEB95. The sequence goes on along the minus strand of JAGWON010000001.1, from coordinate 352,571 downwards.
GCGCGCGCCGCTGGCTTCGACCGCGTCGAGAGTGCCGGCGGCGACATCCACGCTCTTGTCGCGCTGGTGGCGCAGCGCCTCAGGCCCGAAGCCGGCGCACTGGTCCACGCCGCGGCGAGCGCGGTCGCCGGCGATCTCGCCGGCGCGCTGACCCGCGCCGGCTTTGCGGCCCGGCGCGTGCGGCTCTACGACGCGGTCGCGGCATCCAGCTTCGGCGCCGAGTCGCGGCGCGTCCTCGGCGCCGGCGCGATCGATTTCGCGATCTTTTTCTCTCCCCGCACGGCCGAGACCTTTGTTAGGCTCGCGCGCGCGGCCGGGCTCGACGAGCGGACCACATCGATCACAGCGATCGTACTAAGCCCGGCGGTGGCGGCGGCGCTCGGCCCGCTGGCGTGGCGCCAGATCGAGGTCGCGGCGGCGCCGAATGAGGCTGCGTTGCTTGCCGCGCTCGACCGGGTGCGGCGCCGCGTGCGTGCAGAAGGCAGGGGAGAGCACCCATGACGCCGTCGCCGTGAGCGAACCGCTGATCGATGCCGCCGCGGACCCGAACGCGCAGCGCCGCAAGCGCCGCCGCGCCGCGGTGATCGGCGGGCTCGGCCTGGCGCTGGCGCTGGCGCTCGGCCTGACCGGCACCTCGCCCTATTGGGCGCCGCCGCTGGCGCGCGTGCTGCCGTGGGGCAAGCCGGCCGACGACACGGCGAACCAGGTGCTGACGAGCCGGCTCGCCACGGTCGAAGCCGAGCTCCAGGCGGTGCGTGACGCACAGAACGCCGACGCGCAGGTCTATGCGCGGCTCGCCGCGCTGGAGAAGCAGGTGCACCAGGGATCGCCCGACGTCGCGCAATTCGCCGCGGCGATCAAGCGGCTCGACCAGGCGACGCAGGCGCTGCAAGCGGCAGTGAGCGGCAATGCCGAGCGCATCGACGCGTTGCAGGCGCGCGTCGCGCGGTCAGGCGACAATCCCGAACGGCTGCTGTTCCTCGCTCTCGGCCAGCTGTCGGCGGCAGCGGCGACGTCGCGGCCCTTCCTCGGCGAGCTCAAGGCCGCCGAAGCGCTGGCGCCGCCCGCGCTGGCGGCGAAGCTGCTGACACTCGATCCGCTCGCCGCGGCCGGCATTCCGAGCACCGCAACACTGGCGGTGCGATTCAACGCGACCATCGCACCGACGATGCTGCGCGCCACGCCGGCACCGACGGCGGACGACGGCTGGACCAAACGCTTCTGGGCGAAGCTCGCGAGCCTTGTGGTGGTGCGACGCGTCGGCGGCGACGGCATGCCGGCCGATCCGACCGTTGCCGCCGTCGACACGGCGCGCGACGAGCTCGGCCAGGGCGATCTCGCTGGCGCGGTCGGCGCGATCGAGGCGGCGCCGGCACCCGCGCGCAACGCCGCGCAGGCCTGGCTCGCCACCGCGCATCGGCGCCTCGATGCCGAGGCCACCGTCGCCGCGGCGATGCAGGAAGTCGCTCCGGCGCTGGCCGCTTCGGCGGGCGCGCCGCCGGCTCCGTCCGGCCCGCCGACGCCGTGAGGCGCATCCTCGTCGCGCTCGTCGCGATCACGGCCGTCGTCAGCGCCGCCGTCTATCTCGCCGACTGGCCGGGCTCGGTCACCGTCGAGTGGCAGGGCTGGCGCATCGACACCTCGGTGGCGGCATTGGTGCTGGGCGCGGCGCTCGTCGTCTTCGCGCTCGGCTGGAGCTTTGCGCTGCTGCGCCGGCTGATCGCCGCGCCGCGGAATTTCGTTCGGGCACGGCGCGAGCGGCGGCGGCGCGACGGCTATCGCGCGCTGACCTACGGCATGGCGGCGGTAGCCGCGGGCGATCCCGACGAGGCCGAGCGCCACGCCCGCCGCGCGAATGCGCTGCTTAACGAGCCGCCGCTGACGCGGCTGCTGGCGGCGCAGGCGGCGCAGCTCAAGGGCGATGCGGCGGCGGCGCGCGACTATTTCACCGCCATGCTAGCCGAGCCCGAGACCGAGTTCCTGGGCTTGCGCGGCCTCATCGTCCAGGCGCTGGCGCGCGGCGAGGATGGCGTGGCGCTGAAGCTCGCCGAGCGCGCGCGCGAATTGCGACCGCGCACCGCCTGGGTGCAGCGCGCGCTGATCGAGCTCGAGGCGCGCGCCGGGCGCTGGGACGCGGCCGAGGCGCGGCTTGCCGAAGCGAAACGGCGGGCGGCGATCGCGCCTGACGAGAGCCGCCACCATCGCGCCGCCATTCTCCTTGAGCGGGGCCGCGCGGCGCAGGCGGCGGGCCGCGCCGGCGCGGCGCTGAAGCTTGCCGGCCAGGCGCACCACGCCGATCCCGGCTTCGCGCCGGCGACCGCGTGGTACGCGAGCCTGCTTGCGGCCGAGGGCAGCACGCGGCGCGCGCGCAAGGCGATCGAGGCCGGCTGGCGCACGGCGCCGCATCCGGCGCTGGCGTCGGCCTATGGCGAGCTCCATGCCGACGAGTCGCCGCTCGCGCGCATCAAGCGGTTCGAGCGGCTCCACGCCCTCAAGCCCGATCACGTCGAGGGCCGCGTCGCGCTGGCCGAGGCGGCGCTCAAGGCGAAGCTGTGGGGCGAAGCGCGCCGCCATTTGACCGAGGCCGGGATCGATCGCGACGATGCCGCGCCACGGCTCTACCGGCTGATGGCAATGCTCGAGGACGCGGAGAACGGCGCCAGCGGCCGCGCGCGCCACTGGCTCGAGCGTGCGACGCAGGCGCCGTCGCCCGATCCCGCCTATGCCTGCAACGTCTGCGGCTTCGAGACGGCAAAATGGACGCCGCTGTGCCCGCGCTGCCGCAGCTTCGACCAGCTGGTTTGGCGCCTCAAGCCCGGACGCGGCGATGCCGCGCTGCCGTCGGCGCTGCCGGTCGCGGCGGGACCGTCGATTGACGCTTCGCGCCGCGCGGTTGTAGGGTCGGCCGCCTTGCCGCCTCTGGATGCCGACGTAGCTCAGCGGTAGAGCAACTGATTCGTAATCAGTAGGTCTGCGGTTCGAATCCGCACGTCGGCACCAGATCAATGATATTTTCTAGATACTTAGCGCACACATCCATTGCGTGCCCGGCTAAATTTCGTGTTGTGGAAGCACTGTGGAAGCAGAAGGCGGGTTGAAATCGGGCTGTGCTTGCCGGTGGAATTAAAGGAACGGATTTCCTTTATCGATGCACCCTGCACTGATTACGGCTCACAAAAGCGCTTCAACGCATTGCTGATTTGGCACCCATCACCCGGACGGCCAGGAAACCAATCGAAAATGTTAGGCTAGCACCAAATTTTTCAAGTAGCCCCGCCTAATCAGAAGCGGTACCCATGGCTCGCCTTTGTACATGCCGGGGCACCAGAAAGCAGTTACCGTGCCTGTCGGCACGTTTGTCGTTGTGCAGACCAGTGCACGTTGCCCTGAGTAACCGAGCGAATCATTTTCGCATTCTGATTTCTGTCCAGGTGAAAGCCTGGCGAATTCGTTTTGCCCGTATCGAACGTACGCGAGTAAATTTTGCCCGACGTCTCGTAGGAATTCCTCTGCCGACCCCAAGTCCTTTGCATCCAGAACCAACTCGCGTGCGTAACTTAGACCAGCGAACCTAGTGAGGCCGAGTTTCGAGAGATTTTCAGCGAGGAAGTCTTTCGCCCGAGGAGTTCCAAGCGCCGTTAAGATTCTAATCGGGAGCACTTTTAGAAGAGCTTGGTCTCGCGGGGATAGAGCCGAGCGTTCAATACCCTGTTCGCGCTTTTGCTCTTCTGTCCAGTTTTTTTGAGGGACATCAAGCCAAGCCATGAATTGGCACAAGGCCTGGTTCCCCGACGCGACGTTATCGTCGCAGAGGATTAGCTCGTCATTTCCATTGGCAATGTCCAGAACATCTCGGATCGTCTTTTTGAAGGCCCACCCCTCCTGTTGTAATGAGTCCCGAAGCTCGTGCTCTAACTTGATTCGCACCTCTGATCCGCTGTCTGGCGACATTCCAACAACAAAGCGCCTTGCTTGGGGTCTCGGTAGCGCTTTAGCGACTGACAAAATCGATGACACAAGAGTTGTTCGATCCAGGATGCTGAACGATTCGATTAACTGAAAAACGGCTTGGCGAAACCTGGGCGGAACTTGCGCAACGAACGCCCGCAAACTTTCCGCTGTAACGGACCAATTACCCTGGCCATTGAAATCTCGTAATCGAATAGCCGCTGCAAGAAGTTGTTGAGCGCCTATATCGACCTCAGCGAGCCTCGGATATTGGTCAAAATAACCAGTCTCACCTGCGGCCCTTATCACACTTCGGATTTTTTCCACTTTAATGCCCACGCGGCGAGCTACGCCTTCAACATCCAAAAGAATGTGACCGTGTGACTTGACTGTAATTGATGGACTTCCGGCGTAAGGCTCCATCGCAATTTCCGAAAGTGGTAGCTGGTGCCGGTACAAAATTGATCGCGTCGCGACGAACACAATTTCACGCCAAGCCTCCGTCGTCATCACGTAGCCGGTCGATTTTGCAATGTCGGCGGCTTCTAGTTGCTCATCCGACGTGCTGCTTGCTGCCGTAGAGCTCAGGCGCTCGTTTTCTAATACGATGCAATCACTGCGGTTTGGCTCCAGATTTGGCATCGGCAATATCGTAACTATTTCGGGATAATCACCGGGAGAACTCTCACCCGCATTGCGAATTTTCTCTGCGATAAGCGCCGCCTCGGAGTGAATCTCTTTTTCAAGCTCGCGTTGTTTTTCTCCAAACAGCTGTTTCGACCTAAGCTTATCGAGACCTGTTCCTACAATCTGTTTTGCCAGGTTTTTGCGCGCTTCTGGCGACATCTTCGGAAATATTTCTGCGACCGGCACCGACATGCGCGCGTAATTACGCCCGAAGGTAGCGGCTCGTTTTGGTAAGCGTCTGTCATACACCTGTGTGGCAAGACGCTTCACACTTTGATCGTCAGCCGCGATAAGTGCTTTCAGCAGTCCGACATCGTCCTGCTGCCACAAGTGAAGCGCATCACGCGCGTCAAATCGCGCAGATGCTGACCCGGCGGCGCTTGCCGAAAGATGTATCGCAAGAGCCAAGAGACGTTCGGCGTTCCGGGTCGTTTGATGCAGGTACACCCGGTGGTACAGCGTAGTACGCGCTTGGCCAATTTCTTCGATGCTATCGAGTCCTGACGCATTCACAACGAAGATGACTTGGTCTATGGGTGGCGGATTAATCGCATCAGTTAATCGCTGTATCTCTTCTCTTTTGACCTTCAAAAAGGCCGACCTTAGAAAAAGTCGGGCGACATCAACACCTACTGGGATGCCACAGGCTAATGCGTCGCGATTGATATAGTCGATTTTATCGGCATCGATGGACGGGCCAGAAATCATTCCCGACAGGCCCTGCAATCCCTCCTCCGGAGGCAAACCGGCGACCATGGCAGCAATTCTAAAATGCGAACCTACGTCGCCTCCTTGATTCACCCATCCTTCATAATACCGGACGAATCGCGGGGAGATTATGATCGCCACTGATAGACACTCGGCGAGGTGGAGATCCTTGTGGAGACACCGTTCGGCTACAAAGGTAAATTCTTCTATCGAGATTCGGCCGCAACGAAACAGATCTGGGTCCGCCTCTATAATTCCTTCAACAACATGCGAAAATGGCAGGTGGCCTACGTCATGCAGAATTGCAGCATGCTGGAGCAACCGCCGCGTTTTGGGAACGACAGGCCATTCATGAAATGGCGCGCCGGGACGTTCCTCGGATATTGGTAGCCGTGCTATTGTCTCAAGGAAGCGCGAGACCACACAAAACATTCCAAGGCTATGCACGAAACGCGAATGCTCGGCTGATGGGTATGTGAGGTATGAAAATCCGAGCTGCTTGATCGTCCGCATGCGCTGGAGAATCGGGCAGTCGAGCAACCGTAAGCATGACTGATCCAATTCAATCATGCCCCAGACGTTGTCCTTAATGACTTTCGATTTATTGGGGGCGTCGGGGTGTGCCCCGGGGGAAATCATAGTCTGGACGTACTGATCGGTAAATCCGATCCCGTCCAACGCACGTTCCAAGGCGGGAAAAATTTCTAACTCCTGCCAGTGTCGAGCCAGTTCTTCGATGCGCTGGAAAGTCATGCAGCTAGGTAGCTAAACACCCGACAAATAATTGCGCGGCCTGCATGACGAGTCCACGCTCGCGGTCACTCATTCTTTCAAGCGTAGATCGAGCAAATGGCTCTGAAACTGTGAAAACAATGTCCTCGTAATAGGGATTTGGTGACTCCGTGAAACTAAGCTGCAAATCGCGAAGCGCCGTTTCAAATTGATCAAAGGCGCCCGTCGGTCCAGGCGCCAAACGATTGCGCAGACGGACGACCTCTCGAAGCCATTTTTTGTCGTGCTGCTGCTCCGCTTTGCAGGCCTCCGTTCCGAGGAATTCATATATCCTATAAAATGCGCGCCTCTGCTCGGGCCGCTTGGGCTGGATAGACGTCCGATTTTCAGCCACAAGGGCGGCGATAAACCCCCGAGCGAACGCCTCAACATCGAGTGGCATACGCGTCTCCAAACTGTCCCCCACTCTATATAGGAACAAAAGGTGAATATGCCAGCGCTAAACTTTTTTGGTCAACATCTAGCGTCAAAATCGAATTTAACACTACTGATTGTATTCCGCACCGTTTTATTGGTCGTAGACCGCATTTCGCAAGAAAAGAATCAGGATCGCTGACTGTTTGAATCAAAATTACCTGCTCTGTTTTCGATGGGCCTGCGACAAATCTTGGCGCCTTTCGCAAAACGCATCTCGTGCGCACCGCCCGCACGACTCGAGATTCCATCGCGCGCTGTCCCTTAAGTCCACCCTCGAATCCGTTGCCGAGGCTGTGGATTAGAAGGAACACGAGGACATTCGTAGTGGCTTTGGCTTACACGGCTCCGGGTATTCTTCTCCTCACGCCACCTTGGCGCCGCCGACTTCCGCTTTCTCCACCTTCACCGCGGCGCCCTCGGTCAGCATCACCTTGTTCAACAGCTTGACCAGGGCATAGACTGACTCGATCGCTGGCGCCGGCGTGTCGGTGATCTTGGCCATCTCGAGGATCGAGCCGACCAGCGCCTCGGTCTCGAGCGCGCGGCCGGCCTCGACGTCCTGCAGCATTGAGGTCTTGTGCGCGCCGACGCTTTCGGCGCCAGCGATGCGCTTCTCGATCGAGACGCGGAAGGTAACGCCGAGCTTCTTGGCGATGGTCTCGGCCTCTTCCATCATCCTGGCCGCCAGATGACGCGTCTCCGGGAAGCGGCAGATGTCGACCAGCGTCGCGTGCGTCAGCGCGCTGATCGGATTGAACGACAGGTTGCCCCAGGCCTTGAGCCAGATCTCGGACCGGATGTCCTTGAGCACGCGCGACTTGAGGCCGGCCTTGACCAGCACGTCGTGCAGCAGCTTGACGCGCTCGGTGTCCTTGCCGTCGAGCTCCCCGATAGGGAAGCGATCGCCTTCGACGTGGTGGATTACGCCCGGCGCGGTCACTGCCGCCGCCGGATAGACGACGCAACCGACAATGCGGGCAGGATCGATCCTCTTCGCCAGCACGCCGGTCGGATCGAGGCTCTCGAGCTTGCGGTTGTCGTACTTGCCGCCGAGCCGCTGGAAATACCACCACGGCAGGCCGTTCTGCACGGTCATGATCACCGTGTCGGCGTCGAGCAGGCTGTCGATGTCCTTCGCCACCTCGTCGAGGTGATGCGCCTTGACCGCGAGGATGACGAGATCCTGCTTGCCGACATCGGTCGCCTTCTCGAAGCCTTTGACCCGGGCCGTCTCGATCTTGCCGTTCTCCCATTCGAGCTTGAGTCCGTTCGCCTTGATCGCTGCCAGATGCGCTCCGAGATCGACCACGCTGACTTGGTTGCCGGCGAGCGCGAGCTTGGCGGCGATCAGGCCGCCGATCGCGCCGGCGCCGACGACGCAGATTCGGATCGGCTTCGGTGCCGCCTTGAGCAGGTAAGGGCTCGGCACCACCTGGTCGAAGGGATTGCGCAGCGCCCCGACGCCGTCGATCACCACGTCGATGACATTGTGCGCCTCGGGCATCGGGCCGGCACCGAGCGAGGTGCCGCACGAGATGATATCGCCCGGCATCAGCGTCATGTCGCGCGAGACCATCGCGACGAGTTTGGCCGGCGGGAAGAACATGTCGGCGACCGGATAATTCTGCACCTCCTTGTTGTTGAGGATAGTGCGGACGGAAAGCTTCATCGGATCGACGCCCGTCGTGATGACCGGGCCGAACGGACCGAACGTGTCGAAGCTCTTGGCGCGGACCCACTGGTCGAAGGTCGGATTCTTCTTGAGCAGATCGACCGCGGTGACGTCGTCGACGCAGGTGTAGCCGAAGATGTACTGGGGCGCCTCGGCCTCGCTCACCATCGAGCATTTCTTGCCGATGACGACGCCGAGCTCGCCCTCGTAGACGATGCGGCCGGCGTAGGATTTCGGCCGCTCGATCGGCGTCTCGGGACCGCAGAAGGCGTTGTTCGCCTTGAGGAAGTAAAGCGGCTCGTCCGGCACCAGGAAATTGTTTTTGGCGGCGAGCTGGTGGAAGTTATTCCACAGGCAGATCATCTTCGACGGCTCGCATGGCGCCAGTATCTTGACCGCGCCGAGCTTGACGGTTTCGCCGGTGGCCTTCGCGCCGGCGAACATATCGCCCGCGTGCACGGCAATCACGTCGCCCTGGAGCGTGCCGAAACCGGTGCGGCCCTCGCGCTCGAAGCGGATCCACTGCGTCATGGCTTTCCTCCTGGAGCCGGCAAGCGCCGGCTGTCGCCTTCGTTGACCCGTATGGTAACGAGTCCGCGCCGCGGCCGGAAGCAGGGCCGCGCCTGCCGCAATGCAGCAAGAGGCGGCGACACCGTTCCGCCTTGGCGCCTCCACCAAGGCGCTTTGAGCGTACGAGACGATCCCGACGGACCGTTGATCTGAATCAAATTCGTAGAGGTTTCTTTTGCATCCGCGGCTTTCCGCCGGCCGACGGCGCTTTATGGCTGGGCCGCGCTGTGCCATATACGCGGCCGGGGACCATGGGCGCATTCAAGATCTACCTCGATGCCTCGCGCGAGGCGTTGGCCGCCGCCGCTGGCGCCATCGACGAGGCGCGGGTCGAGCGCGCGATCGCCACGATCCATGCCGCACTGGCATCCCACAAGCCGCTGCTGATCTGCGGCAACGGCGGCTCGGCGGCCGACGCGATGCACATCGCCGGCGAGCTGGTCGGCCGCTACAAGAAGGAACGCCGCGCGCTCAAGGCGATGGCGCTCGCCGCCGATCCGGCGGTCCTGACCGCCTGGAGCAACGACTACAGCTACGACACCGTCTTCGCCCGCCAGGTCGAGGCCTTCGGCGAGCCGGGCGGCGTGCTGCTCGCGCTTTCGACCAGCGGCAATTCGAAGAACGTGATCGCCGCCGCCGATGCAGCGCGCAAGCAGGCGATGACCGTGGTGGCGCTGACCGGCGCGGGCGGCGGCAAGCTCGGCTCCAAAGCCGATATCCTGCTGGCCGTGCCGGCGACCGACACGCCGCTCATCCAGCAGATCCACATTTGCCTTTATCACTACATTTGCGCCGAGGTCGAAGCGCGTATTGCGCGCTGAACTCGCGGCGCATCGAAGCGCGGGCCATGCGCCCGCCGCGAGGTCGTCCCCGATCGAGGAAGCGTGGATGGCGCGCTTAACGTCCGGCGAGCGCGTGCGACAGCGTGTCGAAGGAGGCGCTGAGCGCCAAGCCGACGTCGCGGAGACTCACCACCACCACCAAGCCCATCACCGCGCAGATCAGACTATACTCGATTGCGGTGACGCCGGAATCGGCGGCGGCGAGGCGGCGGAGGAAGGCGACCATGGCGGACTCCATTAACGGACGCTTAATCAAATATAGATCGATTGCAGAGGATCACAAATAAAATCGCCTCAAATACATCGCGTATTTAAGTCAACTGATGTCGAAATGCCGGCGCACTTGACGCGCGTCGCGGCAGCGTCGGCAGACTTGGCGTCGGTCGCCACAATTTTGCCAGCTTCACCGTTACTTAACCACATCGCGCGACACTCCCGCTAACCATTCACGCCGGGGTACGAGGGGAGTGCCGTGTCGGGTTCCAAAGTCACCGCCGCCGCCCGTCCGCTGCGCATCGCGCGCGGCCTCGACGCTTACTGGTTTCTGATCGCGCTGACCGCGAGCGCGCTGGCTTTGTCTGGCTGCGCCGGCGTCGGCGAAAACGACAAGTCGACCGCGGAAAAGATCGCCGCCGCCGAAGCCGAGATGATGCACAAGGCGGCCGACGCCTCGAAGCCGGCGCTCGAGCGCGGCGACGAGGCCGTGGCGCGGGGCGACCGCGCGGCTGCCGCCAAATTCTATCGCCAGGCTCACGACGAAGATCCGAACTCGCCGGCTCCGTTGCTGCGGCTCGGCGAGACAGAGATTGCGCTCGGCCAGTACACCCAGGCCTACGAGGCCTATCACCTGGTTCAGGTGCTGAAGCCGAACGAGCCGGAAGCGGCCTTCCGCCTCGGCGAACTGATGCTGGTGCGCGGCTCGCCGCAAGCCGCGATCGACGAGTTCAATATCGCGCTCGCGACGCGCAAGGACGATCCCGGTCTGTTCAGCGCGATCGGCGTCGCCTACAGCTCCATGGGCAAATACGACCTCGCCATCAAGAATTATCGCGCCGGTCTCGCCATCGTGCCCGACCACATGGGCCTGCTCAACAACTTGGGCATGGCGCAGTTCCTCTCGGGCGACTACGGCGGCGCGGTGCAGACGCTAACGAAGCTCGTCGACATGCCGAATTCGCGGCCGCACTATCGCCGCAACCTCGCCTTCATCTATGCCGTGCACGGCGACGTGGACAAGGCGCGACAGGTCGTCACGAGCGACGCCGACCGCGCCGCGCTCGACGCCGAGCTCACGGCCTATCACGCCGTCGCCAACAATCCGAGCGAAGCGGCGGGCCGCACCGCGCTGATGGGCATCCGTTTCGCCGCGCCGACAGCCGATACCGCTCAAGCGGCCGCGAACAAGGCACCCGCCGCGGTCGCCGCGCAGTAATCATGGCGGCCGCACCTAAGGCGCGGATTCGGCGTGGTTTTCATGGGGTATTAACCAGAGTCCGCCACAATCCATTCACGTTAACGCGCCGACCGGCGATCGCCGCCCGACTTCGGGCGGGGACCGACCCGGCAGGCGGCTGAAAGGAACCGACCGCGCGATGTTCGCCACTCTTCCGCCCCGCCGGCTGCTCTTGCTGGCGACCGCCATGCTGCTGTCGCTGGTGACTGCGTTGGTCGTGCGCGCCTGGGTTCAGCACGTGCGCAGCGAAGCCGCCGCGCCGGTCGTCACGCAGGCGGCGCCGCCGACGCCCAAGATGGTCCTGGTCGCGGCCAAGGCGCTGCCGGCCGGTCACTTCCTCCACACCGAAGACCTCGCCTGGCAGAGCTGGCCCAACAACGACCTGTCCAAGTCCTACATGGCCAAGGGCACGGTCAATCTCGATGCGATCGTCGGCTCAGTGGTGAAGAGCGGCATCGCCCAGGGCGAGCCGATCACCGATCTGCGCATCGTCAAGAAAGGCGATCGCGGTTTCCTCGCCGCCATCGTCACGCCGGGCTATCGCGCCATCACCGTGTCGCTGCAAGCCGGCGCCGGCCTTTCCGGCTTGGCGGTCCCCGGCGACCACGTCGATCTGATCCTGGCCATGGACGTGCCGTCCACCAACAAGAACGCGCCGGCGCGGCGGATGTCCGAAACGGTGCTCCAGGACATCCGCGTTCTCGCCGTCGACCAGAAGATCAACGATCAGGCGCACGATGCGCCGCTGGCGCGCACCGCCACCCTCGAGGTGACGCCGAAACAAGCCGAGGTGGTGACGCTGCTCACCGAGATGGGCAAGCTGTCGATGACCTTGCGCAGCGTCGGCTCGGCCGAAAACGACGCGCTGCCGCATCAGCCGACCCTGACCTGGGACACCGATGCGGTCAACATGCCGTTCCTCCATCACGGGTCGGGCGGTACGCCCGCCGCCGCCAATCGCGTCGACGTGGTGCGCGGCACGAGCAAGTCGTCGATCGAATTCAGGGGCGGCCGGGCGATCGAAAGCGCCGCCGTGCCGCCGGCGCCACAGAGCTCGGGCGCCGCCGCGGTCGGCGCGGCCACCGCCAAAGCGCTTGGCGCGGCTGGACGGGCGGTCGGACAATGAACGCACGCTGTCGCCATAGTCGGATTCTGGCGCGCGCAATCCGCGCGCTTGCGCTTCTGATGTCGCTGAGCCTGGCGCTGGCGCCGGCGTGTGCTTATGCCGGGCCGCAGGTCATTGCACCCAACGGCCAACTCATCTCGCTCGCCAGCGGCAAGGGCGTCATCCTGCGCCTCGACCGGCCGGCGGGGAACATCTTCGTCGCCGATCCGAAGATCGCCGACATCGAGGTCAAGTCGCCGACCATCATCTATCTGGTCGGCAAAGCCGCGGGCACCACCACGCTCTTCGCCCTCGACAAGGAAGACCACGTCCTCATCAACAGCCCGATCGAGGTCCACGCCGACGCCGTTGATTTGCAGCGCGCGCTCAACCAGCTGGTGCCCGGCACCAAGGTCGCGGTCAGGCCGGTCGACAACTCGATCGTGCTCGAGGGCCCGGTCAAGTCGCCCGCCGAAGGCGAGGACATCCGCCAGATCGCGGCGCGCTATGTCCCGGATCCCAAGCAGCTCGTCAACAACATGCAGCTGGTCGCGCCCAACCAGGTCAGCCTGCATGTGCGCGTTGCCGAAATCTCGCGCAGCGTCGAGAAGCAGTTCGGCATCGATTGGCAGAACGCCTACAACAACGGCGCCGTGGCCTTCGGCTTGGTAACCGCTGGCACCAGCGTAATCGCCAACTCCACCGTGACGCGGCTTATCCCGGCGCTGCCTGGCAGCACGGTCAACGGCTTCAACACCCAGGCAACGGCGATCCAAGGTGGCGCCACGGTCAACAATATCTTCGGCGGCGGCCGGATCGGCAGCAAAAGCATCAACGGCTTGGTCACGGCGCTCGAGAATCAGGGCCTGATCACGATCCTGGCCGAGCCCAACCTGACCGCGGTGTCGGGCCAGAAGGCAAGCTTCCTGGCCGGCGGCGAGTTCCCGGTGCCGGTGCCGCAGTCCGGCACCGGTGGCAGCGCCGTCGTCACCATCGACTACAAGAAGTTCGGCGTCAGCCTGTCGTTCGTCGCGACCATCATCAACAATGGCCGCATCAGCCTCCACGTCGAGCCCGAGGTCAGCCAGATCGACAACTCGACCGCCATCCAGGTTGCCGGCGTCTCGGTGCCCGGCCTGTCGACGCGGCGCGCCGAGACCACGGTCGAGCTGGGCAGCGGCCAGACTTTTGCCATCGGCGGCCTGATCCAGAACAACGTGACGCAGAACCTCAACAAGTTCCCATGGCTCGGCGACATTCCGATCCTGGGCCAGCTCTTCCGCTCGGAAGCCTTCCAGCGCAACGAGAGCGAGCTCGTCATCCTGGTGACGCCCTACGTCGTCAACCCGGTCAACGGCCCGATGGCGACGCCCAACGACGGCCTGCAGATGCCAACCGACGCCGACATGATCTTCAACGGCCAGATGAACCGGCCGCAGACGCAACCGCCTGGCATGCCGGCACCGGCGGCCGCCGCTGCCGTCACCACCCTGCCCGACGGGCGCAAGGCGGCGATGCCGATGGGCCAGATCGGCTTCGAGCTCGATTGAGAACCCGCATGACGAAAACCCTTTTCCGCTCGCGCACCTGCTGGACCCTCGCCGCCGCGATGACCGCCGCGCTGCTGCTGCCGAGCTGCACTCCGGCGCCCGAGGACATCTCGCTCAACCGCATCGCGGTGAAGCCGGTCCAGGCCGCGCACATGGTTAATTTCGCGCCCGGCAGCGCCGCGCTGGCGCCGGCCGAAGCCAGCAGCCTGCGGACGTTCCTGGGCGGGGGCCGTGTCATCGGCGTGACCCTCGTCGCCGGCGACAGCCCAATTGCGAGCGCCCGCCGAGCGCGCGTGAGCCAGACGCTCGACACGCTGGGCTATCCGCACAGTGTGGCGCCGGCCGATCCCAGCTTCGCCGCCGATGCGGTGCTGGTGACCGTCAATCGCGAGGTCGCGGTGCCACCCGCCTGCCCCAACTGGACCGTGATCGGCCCCTATGACCCGTCGAACGCGCCGTCGACCAATCTCGGCTGCGCCACGCGCACCGATCTCTACCTGATGGTCGCCGATCCGCGCGATCTGGTCTCGGGCCACCCACTAGCGCCGGCAGACGCCGCGCCCAGCATGCATGCGGTCGAGACCTATCGCACGGGCAAGCCGTCGGCGAGCCTCGGCTCCGCCGACGGTGCGAGCAGCGGCTCGTCGGCCGGCGCCTCGACTTCGAGCAGCAGCAATGGACAGTAGCGGTAACACCGCGTCCGAGACGGAACTTGGCCAGGGCCCCGGCCCGCGCCTTCTCGCCTGCGTCGCCGAACCCGATTCGCGGGGGATCGCGCGCGATCTCGCCGCAGCCCAAGGCTGGCGCAATCCGGTCGCGATCGAAGGCGGCATCGTCGCCGCGCATGACTATATCACCAAGCACGCGCCGCCCAATCTGCTGATCGTCGACATCGACGACGTCGAGGATCCGGTGAAGGCGCTGGCCGACCTCGCCGATCTCTGCCCGCCGGAGATGACGGTCATCGCGCTCGGCAAGCGGAACGAGCTGACGCTCTATCGCGAGCTGATCGAGCTCGGCGTCACCGATTACGTGCTGAAGCCGGTGACCTTGGCCATGCTCGAGCGCTCGCTGCGCGGCGACAACAAACGCCAGCTCGGCCAGGGTACGGCCAAGACCCAGGCTCACGTCGTGAGTTTCGTCAGCGTGCGCGGCGGCGCCGGCGCTACCACCGTCGCCGGCTCGGTCGCCTGGTGCCTCTCGCACATCTATCAGAAGCGCGTCGCGTTGATCGATCTCGATCTGCAGTTCGGCAACCTGGCGCTGTCGCTCGACCTGGTGCCGGCGTCCGGGCTGCGCGAGGCGCTCGAATTCCCGTCGCGGCTCGACAGCCGCCTGCTCGGCACCGCCATGCTCGAAGAGAGCCCGCGCCTGAAGGTGCTGGCGGCCGAAGAGCCGCTCGTCGACCAGATGCACGTCGCCCCCGGCGCGATCGACACCATGCTCAACGTGCTGCGCCACGACTACGATTTCGTCGTCGTTGACATGCCGCGCGTCCTGTCGGACGAAATCCGCCGCACGCTGACGCTTTCCGGCACGATTGGGCTGGTGACGGACTTGTCGCTGGCCTCGGCGCGCGATCTGTTGCGGCTTTCGGACTTCGCCAAGACGATGACGCCCTCGGCGCGGCATCTGATCGTCGCGAATCACGTCGGCGCCAAGCACCGCGGCGAGATCGCCAAGGTCGAGTTCGAGCGCGTCACCGCGGTCAAGATCGATCACGTCGTGCCGTTCGAGCCGACCGCCGCACTCGCAACCGCCTCCACCGGCAGCGTGCTGTCGGCGACGCTCAAGCACGCCCCGGCCGCGGCCGCGATGCGCGCCATCGCCATGCACCTCGCCGGCATCGAGCCGGCAGCCGCCAAATCCGGCTCGGTTCTCGCCAAGCTGCCGCTGGGCAAGCTGACGCTGCCGGCCAAACTCTCGCCGCGCGCCTTCCTGCCGAGCTTCCTGAAGCGGAGCGCCTGATGTTCGGCCGCCGCGGATTGAACGCCGACGGGCTTCAGCCGCGTCCGCGCGCTCCGGACATCCGTCCGCGGCCAGCGGAGCCGCCGCCCAAGCCGGAGCCGCCGGCACCCGCCGGTGACCTTCGCCCGGCACCGGCTGCCATTCCCGAAGCCGCCCCCGCTGCGCCGCGCCCGGTCGCGATGCGGAGCGCCAACGTCACCGAGGCGGCACCGCGCATCTATCCGTTGGTGCTGCAGCGCATCGACACCGAAGTCGCCGCCAAGCTGCAGCGCGACGAACTCGCTCGCCAGCTTGCCGACATGGTGAGCGAGATCGTCACCGAGCAGCGCATCAACCTAAACCAAGCCGAGCAGCGCCAGCTTGTCGCCGTGCTGCTCGACGATATGCTGGGCCTCGGCCCGCTCGAGCCGCTGCTCGCCGACGAGACCGTGACCGACATCATGGTCAATGGCGCGCGCCACGTCTACGTCGAGCGGCGCGGCAAGCTCGAGCTCACCGGCGTCTCGTTCCGCGACAACGCGCACGTCATGTCGATCGCCACCCGCATCGTCACGCAGGTCGGCCGGCGCATCGACGAATCGACGCCGCTGGTCGATGCCCGCCTGCAGGACGGCAGCCGCGTCAACATCATCACGCCGCCGCTGGCGCTCGAAGGCCCGACCATCTCGATCCGCAAATTCTCCAAGAAAGGCATCACACTCGATGTCATGGCGCGGCAGAAGAATATCTCGCCGGCGATAGCGACGGTGCTGAAGATCGCGGCGCGCTCGCGTCTCAACATCCTGATTTCGGGCGGCACCGGCTCGGGCAAGACGACGCTCCTCAACGCCATGTCGCAGATGATCGATCCCGGCGAGCGTATCGTCACCATCGAAGACGCGGCGGAGCTGCAGCTGCAGCAGCCGCACGTCGTCCGGCTCGAGACGCGGCCCGCGAACCTCGAGGGCAAGGGCGAGATCACCATCCGCGACCTGGTGCGCAACGCCCTGCGTATGCGTCCCGACCGTATCATCCTGGGCGAGATCCGCGGTGCCGAGGCGCTCGACATGCTCCAGGCGATGAACACCGGCCATGACGGCTCGCTCTCGACTATCCATGCCAACCGGCCGCGCGAAGCGCTCACCCGCCTCGAGAATATGATCGGCATGGCCGGCGTCAATCTGCCGGCCCGCGCCGCGCGTCAGCAGATCGCGGCAGCGATCAATCTGATCATCCAGGTGAGCCGCATGCGCGACGGCATCCGACGCGTCGTCGCCGTGACCGAGATCGTCGGCATGGAAGGCGACGTCATCACCACCCAGGACCTCTTCACCTACCAGTACGAGGGCCAGATGCCGGACGGCTCACTCAAGGGCACGTTCGTGTCGAGTGGCCTGAGGCCGCATTTCATCACGCGGGCGGAATACTTCGGCCTCGATCGCGCTCTGCTCGAAGCGGTCGGGTGACCGCCATGCTCGACGTTATCTTCCTGTTCCTCGTGTTCGCGCTGCTGTTCGGTGCGCTGCTTGCCGGCTGGTTCGGCGCGACCGACACCAAGGAGCGCGCCGACGTCGTGCACCGGCTCGGTACGATTCGCGACCGCTTCATCGGCAAGCCGGATCCCGAGACCGTCGCGTTGACGCTCAAGCGCGACGAGAAGAAATCCCGCCTCGACCTTCTCGCCGGCCGCTTCCTGCCCAACCCCGACCACTGGCGCAAGCAGCTCGCCCGCACCGGCACCAACCTCACCCTCGGCCACGTCGCGATCGGCGCCATCGTCTTCGGCCTCGCGTTGGGCGCCGCGCTGACTGCGATCGGCATCGCGCCGGTCATCGGCTGGTCGACAGCGATCGGCGCCACGATCCTCGGGCCCCGCCTCTTCATCCAATATCTCGTCAACCGCCGCGCCACGCGCTTCATCGCCGTGTTCCCGGACGCGGTCGGCTTGATGGTGCGCGGCCTGCGCGCCGGCTTGCCGGTGACCGAGACGGTGATCGGCGTCACCCGCGAAATCAGCGAGCCGGTGGGCACCGAATTCCGCCGCATCGCCGACCAGATTCAGCTCGGCCAGCCACTCGAAGAGGCCCTGTGGGAATCGGCGGGCCGTCTCGACCTACCCGAGTTCACCTTTATGGCGATCGCGTTCTCGATCCAGCGCGAGACCGGCGGCAACCTGGCCGAGACGCTCGACAATCTCGACCAGATCCTGCGCCGGCGGCGGCAGCTCCACCTGAAGATCCGCACGTTCTCGGCCGAGGCACGGGCATCGGCGACCATCATCGGCGCGCTGCCCTTCGTCGTCATGGGAATCCTGGCGGTGCTCGACTTCGATTACGTCGCAATCCTGTTCAACAGCGCATCGGGACACATGTACCTGACGGCGGCGATGACGTCGCTCGGAATCGGCGTCTTCGCGATGATCCGCCTGGGCAAGTTCCGGGTATGAACGGCCTGGGCGATACCTTCATGACCCTCCTCCTCGCCGCCGGGATATTCGGCGTGCTGATGGCGGGGTATTACGCCTGGGACGTCGGCGGTCCGCTGCGCAGCCGGTTCGCCGCGTTGGTCGCGCGCCGCGTTGGCGCCGCGCCCCCGCCGGGTTCGCCGCGTGCGCGCCAGCGCAGCACACCCAAGTTCGGCACCAACCTGCTGAAGCGGCTGGTCGAGCATCTCAAACTGACGCGTGGCGCCGACGCCGACAAGGCCACGGGCCTGCTGGTCCAGGCCGGCTATCGCAACCGCGAGGCGCTCGTGCTCTATGTCGGCATCCGGCTGCTGCTGCCCTGCGGCTTGACCAGCCTGGTGCTGATCTTCATCACGCCGCTCGATCTTACCGCGACGCACGTCGCGATGCTCGGCGCCGCCGTCGCCATTGGCGCCGCCTACGCGCCACCGCTCGCTCTCCGCAACATGATCAAGGACCGCCAACGGCGCTTCCACACCGCCCTGCCAGACGTGCTCGACCTCCTCATGATCTGCGCCGAATCCGGCCTTGGGCTCGACGGCGCGCTGGTCCGCGTCGCGCGCGAGTTTCGCCGCTTCATGCCCGAGATGAGCGACGAGCTGCATCTCACCGCGCTCGAGCTCGGTTTCCTGCCGAACCGACGCGACGCGCTGATCAACCTGACCAAGCGCGTCAACATCCCGGCGATGCGCAGCCTGGTCAACACGCTGGTGCAGACCGAGCGCTACGGCACGCCGCTGGTTCAGGCGCTCCGCGTGCTGGCCGCCGAACTGCGCGAGGAGCGCATGCTCAAGGCGGAAGAGAAGGCGGCGAAGCTGCCGGCGATCATGACCGTGCCGATGATCATCTTCATCCTGCCGTCGATGTTCATCGTCCTGATCGGGCCGGCGTTGATCCAGGTGTTCAAGACCTTCTAGCGCCCTAGCGCGGCGACGGCGGCGCCTTCGGCAGCTTGACGCCCAGGAGCCGCGCCGCGTTGCCGCCCAGGATCAGCGCCTTGTCGCGCTCCGTGAGGCCGGGCGTCTTTTCCACGAACTGCACCGCATCGGGCAGCGCCATGTCGTAGGGATAATCGGTGCCGAGCAGAAGGTGATCGGTGCCGTATTGCTTTGCCAGATACGCGAGCTGTTGGTGGGTGAAGACGATCGTGTCAAAGTAGAGCTTCTTGAGATAGCTCGACGGCTTCTGACTGATCTTGGTGCGCGCGTCGGGCCGTGCCGCATGGGCGTGGTCGATGCGCCCGGCATAGGCCGGCAGGTAGCCGCCACCGTGGGCGCAGACGATCTTGAGCCGCGGATAAGCATCCAGCACCCCGCCGAAGATCAGGTGATGGATGGCGACCGTGGTGTCGAGCGGATTGCCGATGATGTTCTGGAAGAAATGATCGGCCAAGCGGCGACCGTCGGGAAAGCCGTGCGGGTGCATGAAGATGAGCGCGCCGAGCTCCTCCGCCTTGGCGAAGAACGGCCGAAAGCGCTCGGCGGACAGCTCCTCCTGCTCGACATGCGGGCAGATCTCGACGCCCTTGAGGCCCAGTTCCCGGACCGCGCGCGTGAGCTCGCGTACCGCATAGTCGGTCACCTGCATCGGCACGGTCGCCAATCCGACGAAGCGATCGGGATGGACGGCACAGATTTGCGCGATGTTGTTGTTGATGAGCTGGGCGGTCCGCAGCGCCAGTGTGCCGTCGGCCCAATAGTAGTACTGGATCGGCGCGGTCGAGATCGCCTGGATGTCGATGCCCTCTGTATCCATCACCTTGAGCCGCTCCGCGATCGAGGTCAGCTTGGGCACGAGCGCCGCCGCCTGCCGGGCGTCGGTTTGCTTCGAGGCAGCGCTGTGGAAGAACGAGTAGGGGTCGTTCTGCGGCCGGACCAGGTCCTTGACCAGCGTGGCCGCCTCGGGCGTGAAGACGTGGCAATGGATGTCGACGGTCGGATGGCGCAGGCGGACGGTGCGGCCTTTGGCTTTGTTCCGGCGCGCGGTCGCCGCCCCGCTGGCCGCCGGGGCGCAAGTATAGACGAGGCTCATGCGCGGCCGCCACCGCGCGCCGCGCGGCACGCCCGCCAGATCTTCTGCGGCGTCGCCGGCATCTGTAGCCCATGCCCGGCCTCGCCCGGGATGGCGTCGGCGATCGCATTCATGATCGCGGCGAGCGCGCCGGTGGTGCCGGCCTCGCCCGCGCCCTTGACGCCGATCGGGTTGGTCTTGCAGGGAAATTCGAGCAGGGCGTCGGCGAATCGGGGTGGCATATCGGTCGCGCGCGGCATCGCGTAATCCATGAACGATCCGGCCAGGAGCTGGCCCGATTTGTCGTAGAGCGCGTTTTCGAGCAGCGCCTGGCCGAGGCCCTGGGCGACGCCGCCGTGAACCTGGCCTTCGACGATCATGGCGTTGAGGATCCGGCCGGAATCGTCGGCGCCGCTGTAGGCCACCATGTCGAGCGCGCCGGTCTCGGGATCAATCTCGACCTCGGCGACGTGGCAGCCGTTCGGGAAATGCTGCGGCGTCTGCGACACCTTGTTGGTGTCGAGCGATTCGGCGATCTCGCCCTTGCTCTTGAGCTCCTGCGCCTTCCGGGCGACGTCGAACAGTGCGACGCGGCGGTCGGTGCCAGCGATCTCGAAGAAGCCGCCACGATAGCCGATGTCGGCCTCGGCCGCCTCGAGCATCTGTGCCGCCACCTTCTTGCCTTTCTCGATTACCGCCTCGGCCGTATAGAAGATCGCGCTGCCGGCGGCCGCGGCCGAGCGCGACGCGAAGCTGCCATGACCTTCGACGCCGAGGCGCGTGTCGCCTTCGCGCACCACGACCTTGGCGCGATCGATGCCGAGCTTTTCGGCGGCGACGCCGGCGAAGACGGTGAGATGGCCCTGACCGGTCGACTGCGCGCCGAGACCCACCACGACCGTGCCGTCGCCCGGAAACGACAGTGACGCACCCTCGGGCGGGATCGCGCCCGAATGCTCGAGGAAGCAGGAGAGGCCGATGCCGCGCAGCCGGCCGCGCGACTCGCTCTGCTTCTTGCGCGCGGGGAAGCCCTTGAGATCGGCGAGTTCGAGCGCCTTGTCGAACACCGCCGGGAAGTCGCCGCTGTCGTAGACCGTGCCCATCGCGCCCTTGTAAGGGAGCTCGGCCGGCGTGACGAGGTTGCGCCGGCGCAGCGTCACCGGGTCGATGCCGCTGACGCGCGCGGCCTCCTCGACCAGCCGCTCCATCAGGTAGTTGGCCTCGGGCCGTCCGGCGCCGCGATAGGGGCCGAGCTGCACGGTGTTGGTCAGAACACACAGCACGTCGCAGACGATGCGCGGGATGCGATAGACCGACGGGAAGCAGCGCACCATGTTGATGGTCGCGGTGAGCGGTCCGGCGCCGTTGGCGAACGCGCCCATGTCGGCCACCGACCTGACGCGCAGGGCAAGGAACTTGCCGTCCTTGTCGAGCGCGAGTTCGCCCTCCATCACCTCGTCGCGCGCCTGATTGTCGGAAAGGAACGCCTCGGCGCGGCTCGACGCCCAGCCGACCGGCCGGCCGAGGCGCTTGGCCGCGACCAGCACGGCGACGTACTCGGGATAGGCGCCGGACTTCATGCCGAAGGCGCCGCCGACGTCGTCAGTCAGGACGCGCATCTGCTCCGGCTTCACGCCGAACAGCCCGGCGAGCTGGTTGGCCATCAGCCAGACACTCTGTGTCCCCGTGCGGAGCGTGTATTCGCCGGTCTTGGCGTCGTACCAGCCGGTGACCGCGCGCGGTTCCATGGTGGCGGCGGCGAGACGCTGATTCGACACCGACAGCCGGGCGACGAGCGGCGCGCCGGCGATGATGCGCGCCACTTCGTCGGCGTTGGTGCTGTCCTTGGCGAGCGGCCAGGTGAAATCGAGCGCGATGTTGCCCGGCGCCTCGGGCCACACCTGCGGCGCGTCGGGCTCGATGGCGCTGCGCGCATCGACCACCGCCGGCGTTTCGTTGTAGTCGACCTCGATCAGCTCGACGGCGTCCTGTGCCTGGGCGTGGGTCTCCGCCACCACCACGGCGACCGGCTGGCCGGCGTGGAGGACGCGGCCCTCGGCCAGCGCCGGCCAGCGCGGCGCGATCAGCTTCGACCCGCCGCGGCCCGGCACCGGCAGCGGACCGGCGAGGCTGCCAGTGCCGGCAAGGTCGGTTGCCGTTAGCACCGCCAGCACCCCCGGCGCACGCTGTGCCGCCGTGGTGTCGACGCGGCGGATTTCGGCCGACGCCATCGGTGCGCGCAGGAAAACGGCAGCCGCTTGGCGCGGCTCGCGCAGGTCGGCGGTATAGCGCCCCCTGCCTCTCAGCAGCGGCTCGTCCTCGCGGCGGAGCTGGCGTGTCGTCGACGTGGTCATGCTGGTTGGTCCCCGTTTCTTGGTCAGCGCGGTTCAGTAGATGCCGAGATGCTGGTGGAGGTCGATGCCGCTGTTGCGTAATTCCGCCGTGGTACCCGAAACGGCAACACGACCGCTGTTGAGAATCACGATATCGTCGGCGATATCGAACACGAGCTTGGCGTTCTGCTCAACCAGAATGATGCTGAGGCCCTGCTCTTTGAGGCGCCGGATGGTGGCCATGACCTCGGCGACGATCTGCGGCGCGAGCCCCTCCGACGGCTCGTCCATCAGCAGCACGCGCGGATTGGCCATCAGCGCCCGGCCGATGGCCAGCATCTGCTGCTCGCCGCCCGACAGGTAGGCCGCCACTTGGCCCTGGCGCTCCTTGAGGCGCGGGAAAGTGGCGTAGACCGTGTCGAACGTCCACGGCGCGTGCGCGCCATTCTTCTGCGGCGGGCGCGCCGCCACCAGCAGGTTCTCGTGCACGGTCAAGCTTTTGAAGATGCGGCGGCCCTGCGGCACCAGCGCCATGCCGCGGGCCGCGATGTCTTCCGGCGGCTGGCCGGCGATGCCGCGGCCGAACAGCGTGACCGTGCCGCGGCGCGGCCGCAGAATCCCCATGGTCACGTTCATGCAGGTCGTCTTGCCGGCGCCATTGCGGCCGAGCAGCCCCAGGAGCCGCGCTTCGCCGAGCGCGAAGGACACGCCATGCAGCACGTGGCTGTCACCGTAATAGGCGTCGACGCCGCCGAGCCCCAGCACCTCATCCGCCAAGGTAGATCTCCTTGGTGCGCGGATCGGCCACCACCTCGGTACGCGTACCCTCGACCACGACCTCGCCGAAATGCATGACGCTGATGCGCTCGGCGAGATCGAGCGCCACGTCCATGTCGTGCTCGATCATGACGATGGTGACGTCGCGCGGAATGGCGAAGAGCAGCGTCTTGACGTCGCGTCGCTCGTCCACCGAGAGCCCGGCGAAGGGCTCGTCGAGCAGCAGGACGCGCGGGTTCTGCGCCAGCGCCATGGCGATCTCGACCCGGCGGCGTTCGCCGTACGAGGTCTCGGCGAGCGGCCGATGCGCCATTTGCGCGAGGCCGACGCGCGCCAGCGCCCGTTCCGCCTGCTCGATCAGACGGCGCTGGCGGTCGAGCCGCAACAGCGGACTCCAGCGCAGCGGCGACAATCCCAGAAGCGACAACGTCACGTTGCGGAGCAGCGTGTCCTTCGGAAACAGCGTAATGATCTGGTAGGTGCGCGACAGCCCCAGATGGGCGCGCCGCCGCGACGGCAGCCGCGTCAGCTCCTGGCCAAAGAGCGCGACCGAGCCGATATCGGGCTTGAGCTCGCCGGTGACCAGGTTGAACAGCGTGGTCTTGCCGGCGCCGTTGGGGCCGATGATGAGGCGACGCTCGCCGGGCGCGACCTCGAGATCGACGCCGCGCGTGACGCGCAAGCCGCCAAACGACTTCTCCAGCTTGCGGATCGACAGCGCGGTCATGGCGCAGGCTCGCCGGGTGCGGGTTCCCCGGTCGGCGCCGGCGCGTTCGGACGCAGCTTGAACGCGCGGCGGACGAGCCGCGTCGTGCCCGGCACCAGGCCCTCGGGCATGAAGACGACGATGGCGACGAAGATTGCGCCGAGCAGCATGTTCCAGCGCTCGATATAGGCCGAGGCGACATTCTTGACGATCACGACCAGGGCGGCGCCGACAATGGGCCCCAACAGCGTGCCAGAGCCGCCCGAGATCACCATCAGCACGCCCTCGGCCGAAGCCGTGAGCGCCAGCGTCTGGGGGCTGATGAACTTGGTGTAGTAGACGAAGAGGATGCCGGCGACGGCGGTGAGCAGCCCCGAGAACAAACACGCATAGAAGCGGATGAGCCAGACGTGATAACCCAGCGCGTTCATGCGCCGCGGCTGGTCGCGCGTGCCGGCGAGGCTCGCGCCGAAGGGTGAATGGACGAAGACCCACGCAGCCAACAGCGCCAACAGGAAAACGACGAGCGTCGCATAATAGAAATGCGACGCGACTTCGAGGTTGAAACCGAACGGCATCGGCCGCGCGGCCACGCCGACGCCGTTGTCGCCATCGGTCATGCTGACCCAGCGGTAGGCCAGGCCCCACAGGATCTGGCCCAGGGCGAGGGTAATCATGATGAAGCCGATGCCGGTCGCGCGCAGGCTCAGCGCGGCGAAAGCCGCGGTCCCCAGCAGCGCCACCGCCAGCGCCAGTGCCACCGCGCCGAGCTGACCGCTGCCGCTGGCGAGAGCGATTGCGACCGCGTAGCTCGCGAGGCCGAACAGGCCGGCGTGGCCGAGCGACACGAGGCCGGCATAGCCGATCAGCACGTCGACGCCGAGCGCGAACACGGCGTAGATCAGGATCTGGCTGCAGACGCTGATGTAGTAGTCGCCCGGGACCCACCACGGCACGGCGACGAGCACCGCGAGCGCGGCGAGGAGCGATGCGCGCGTGGCGGTCACGGCGCGTGCCTGCCGAACAGGCCTTGCGGCCGCAGCACCAGCACCAGCACCATCGGCAGAAAGAGCACGAAGTAGGCGAGTTCGGGCAGCATCGCCTGGCCGAAATTGTAGACAAAGCCGATGAGGAAGCTGCCGACCAGCGAGCCCAGCAGGCTGCCGGCGCCGCCCAGGATCACCACCACCAGCGCCAGCGGCAGCATGTCGCCGTCGAGCCCGGGATAGACCGTCAGGATCGGCGCGCCCATGATGCCGCCGAAGCCGGCGAGCCCCGCGCCGAGGCAGAACACGATGGTGAAGAGCCGCGACACCCGGATGCCGACGACGCGCGCCATCTCGGGATCGTCGACGCCGGCGCGGATCATCGCGCCGAGCCGGGTCTTGTCGAGGAGCGCCCAGAGCAGCGCCGCCACGACGCAGGCGACCAGGATGATGGCGATGCGGTAGGTGGTGAAGAAGAGGCCGAAAGCGCGTACGCCGCCGGTCAGGCCGGGCGGGGTCGCCACCGAGATCGGATCGCCGGTCCAGGTCAGCAGGCAGAAATCCGCGACGATGAAGGAAATGCCGAGGGTCACCAGCACCTGGGCGAGGATCGAGCCCGAAAGGCGGCGCAACAGCAGCCGCTCGATCACGCCGCCGAACACCGCGACCGTTGCCGCCGCGCCGAGCGCCGCCAGCCAGAACGGCAGGTGCCAGGTCAGGTAAAGGGTGGATCCGACATAACCGCCGAGCATGAACATCGAGCCGTGCGTCAGGTTCGGCACGCGCATCAGCCCGAAGATGAGCGAGAAGCCGGCGGACAATAAAAAGAGAAGGCCACCGAACGCGACGCTGTTGATGGCCAGTATTCCCCACAAACTCATGGCAGGCGTTCCCGGCCGCGCGCCGCCCGCCCTTGCTCTCGCCCGCGACGCGGCCGAGGGCTAGGGCGCGGGCGGCGATCAGGCCTTCACGGGCGGATAGTCGCGCGAGTAGGCCGGTTGCGCGAGATACTTCGCCTCGTTGTAGGTCCAGAACTGACTCACGTTGTGATAAGTCTTCTGCGTCACGTTGGTGAGCTTGCCGCCTTCCTTGACGATCTTGCGGACGAAGATGTCGCCGACGACGTTGCCCAAATGGTCGAAGCGGATCGGCCCGCGCGCCGTCTCCTTGAGGCTGACCGCGCGCAGCGCCTTGACCGTCTGCGCCGGCTTGGACAGATCACCGTGCAGCGCGCGCAGCGCGGCCTCGACCACCTGCACCGTGACGTACATGCTCGCGGCGTAGAAGCCCGGGACCGCCTGGTACTCCTTCTGCATCAATGCCTTGAACTTGTCGTTGGCGTCGTTCTTGAGGTCGATGGTGTACGGGCAGGCGTTGATCATACCGATCGCCTCGTCGCCGAAGCGCGGCAACAGCGCGTCGTCGCCTGCGGTCTCGCCGCCCACTACCGGCAGCTTGAGGCCGACATCCGCGTACTGTTTCATGAACTTGACCGGCGCGGCGCCGGCGTAGCCCTGACACACGCCGTCGGCACCCTGGATCTGCGCGATGAAGGGCGTGAAGTCCGGCGCGCCGAGCGGCGCCCAGATCTTCTTCACCACCTTGCCGCCGTCGTCCTCGAACACCTGCTGGAAGCCGCCTTGCTGCTCGTAACCGAAGGCGAAGTCGGAATCGAGACAGACCACCTTCTTGAGGCCCATGACCTTGGCGGCGTAGTCGCCCATGACGTGCATCGCCTGCGACGAGGTCGCCGAGGCGCGCGTCAGGAACGCATTGGGCTGGCGCTGGGTCAAATTGTCGGCGCCGGCGAGGCAGAGCGTCGGCATTTTGTTCTGCACGACGTAGTCGGAAATCGCCAGCATCTCGAACGCGGCCAGAGGCCCGAGGATGAAGTTGACGTGGTCGCGCTCGACCAGCTCCTGCGCCTTCGTCTTCGTGCCGGCCGGGTTGCCGCCGGTGTCGGCGACGACCAGCTCGACCTTGTGGCCGGCGAGGGACATGTTCTTCGACTTGAGGTAGGTGGTGACCCCCTGCTCCATCTGGAAGCCGCCTTCGGCGAGCGGCCCGGTCTTGACGGTCAGCAGGCCGATCTTGACGCCCTTGGCCTGGGCGATCGACGGCATGGGAAAGGCGGCGGCACCGGCGATCGCGGCCGTGCCGGCGAGAAATTTGCGGCGATTGACACGCATGGCTTCTGGACTCCTCCCTAGCTTTCGGCACCGGGTTGCGTGCGCGGTGCACATTGTGTTTACGGGCTGATTTCGTGGGCTTTTTTACGGTTTTTGGCCCGACCGACCGATGTCCCCACAGAGGATAGTGATGTTTCGCCGGCTGGCGCAACCTCTCATTCCGCGGCCTCGGCGCACATCGCCGCGCTGACGCATGGAACGCGACTTGCCATCGGCCCGTGCGCAACCGTTGCGGTCGGTCGCATCGCATTCGGCTGCGGCGGATCGAGCGGCATCAGGAAAGAGGCGAGTTTCATGCGCCCTGCCTAGCCATCTGGCGCTATTGTTCAGATGATCAATAGGACCGTCAACCGGATTCGCGGGGTCGTTTCAGGGCTCATTCGGTTTGGCTTTGGTCAGCCCTTGCCGAGCGCTGCGAGCACCCGCCAGGGCGAGATCGGCTGCGCCGTGACGCGGACCTTGAACGGCGCCAGCGCGTCGTTGACCGCATTCATCACCGCCGCCGGCGCGCCGCCGGTGCCGGCCTCGCCCGCACCCTTGGCGCCGAGCATGGACTCGGCGGTCGGCGTCTCGATATGGGCGACGACGATGTCGGGCATCTCGCCCGCCATCGGTACGAGGTAATCGGCCAATGTCCCGTTGAGAAGCTGGCCGCGCTGGTCGTATATGCACTCTTCAAAGAGCGCGCCGCCGATGCCCTGGACGACGCCGCCGCGGATCTGCTCCTCGACCAGCAGCGGGTTCACCACCCGGCCGCAATCCTCGACCACCCAGTGCTGCAACAGCTGGATGAAGCCGGTCTCGACGTCGAGCTCGAGATACGACGCCTGCGCGCCGTTGGTGAAGGCGAAGGGATATTGCCGCGGCATGTAGTGGCGCGTCGCCACCAGCTCGGGCTGGACGCCGGGCGGCAGCGTGTCGCCGCGGAAATAGGCCGCGCGGCCGACCTCGTCGAGGCCGATGCGGCGATTGCCGGCACGGTCGACCACCCAGCCGCCGGCGAGGTCCAGCGCAGCGGGCTCGGCCTGGAGCATGGCGCCTGCCAGGTCGAGGATGTTCGCCTTCAGCGCCAACGCACCCTGCAACGCCGCCTCGCCGCCGATGCCGCAGCCGCGCGACGCCCAGGTGCCGCCGCCGTAGGGCGCGCGCTCGGTGTCGCCGGTGACGACGCGGATCTTGTCCATCGCCAGGCCAAGCGCCGACGCGACGATCTGCGCCACCATGGTCTCGGTGCCCTGGCCCTGCTCGGTGACGCCCGTTGCGCACGTCACGGTCCCACCCGGATCGAGCCGCAGCGTGCAGCCGTCCTGCGCCGAGATCGGCGCGCCGCCGACGCCGTAGAACGCCGGCCCCGGATTGGTCAGCTCGACGAAGCAGGCGATGCCGATACCGCGGTGGATATTGCGCCGACGCAGTTCCGCCTGCTCGCGGCGCAGGCCGTCGTAGTCCATCAGCGTGAGCAGCTTTTCGAGCGCCGCCTGGTGTGACAGCTTCTCGAACTTGAGACCCGAGGCCGTGGTCCACGGATAGGCGTCGTCGGGAATGAGATTGCGGCGTCTGAGCTCGACCGGATCGAGGCCGAGCGCGGCGGCGGCGCGGTCGACCAGCGCCTCGGTCACGGATGTCGCGATCGGATGGCCGACGGCGCGGTACTGCGTCGTCGGCGGCTTGGTCTGGAAAGCGACGCGGAGGTTGGCGCGATAGTTGCGGCAGCGATACCAGGCGCCGGTCAGGCCGACGACCTGGTTGCCCTCGACCGCGCTGGTGCGCGGATAAGTCGAATAGGGGCCGACGCCGGTGACGTCGTCGATCGCCAGCGCCGCGATGGTGCCGTCCTTGGCCAGCGCCATCCGCGCCGCGATCCGGTGCTCGCGCGCATGGATGTCGGAGACGAAAGATTCGAGCCGGTCCGCGACGAATTTCACTGGGCGGCCGAGCAGCAGCGCGATCGCCACCGTCGCCATATCGTCGGGATAGACATGGATCTTGATGCCGAAGGAACCGCCGACATCGCCGCAGATCACCCGCACCGCCGTCTCCGGCAAATGAAAATGGCGCGCGAAGATCTCCTTCATCATGTGCGGCGCCTGGCTCGAACAATGCACCGTCAGCCGCCCGTCGGCCGGATCGAAATCGGCCAGGATCGAGCGCGGCTCGAGGCAGACGCCGGTGTGACGGGCAAAGGAATAGGATTCCTCGACCACGCAATCGGCCTTGGCGAAGGCCTCGTCAACGGCGCCGGCGTCGATGGCGCGGCCGAAGCACAGATTGTCGCCGAGCTCGGCATGGAGCGGCACGGCGCCGGGTGCCAGCGCCGCAGCCATGTCGGTGAGCGGCGGCAGCTCCTCCCAGACGATTTCGATCAGCGCGACGGCGTCTTCGGCCAGCGCCCGGCTTTCGGCGACCACGGCGGCGACCGGCTCGCCCTGCCAGGTGGCACGATCGTGCACCAGCGGGTGCTGAGGCGGCGACTTGAGGCCCTTGAAATGGGTCAGCACGCCGACCCACGGCGTGTAACGGCCGGCAAGATCCTGGGCCGTCACCACCCGCACCACGCCCGGCGCGCGCGTCGCCGCGGCGATGTCGAGCGACTTGAGCCGGGCGTGGGCGTGCGGGCAGCGCAGGAAGGCGACGTGCGCGAGCCGTGGCAGGCGCAGATCGTCGACATACTGGCCGCGGCCGGCCAGCAGCCGCTTGGCGTTGGGCCGCGGCACGCTCTTGCCGATATAGCTCGCCGGCCGGTCGACGGCCGCGAGCGGCGCGGTCACGGTTTTCTCCGCGCGCGCTCGCGCGCCGCATCGGCGACCGCGTCGACGATCGCGTGGTAGCCCGTGCAGCGGCAGTAATTGCCCGACAGCGCGGCGCGGATCTGCTCGCGACTGGGCTCGGGATTGCGCCGCAGCAGCGCATCGGCGGCGAGCAGCATGCCGGCCGAGCAGAAGCCGCATTGCACCGCGTTGCGGGCGTGGAAGGCGGCCTGGACCTCGGCCAGCGCGCCCGATTCGGTCAGGCCCTCGATGGTCTCCACGTTGGCGCCATCGAGCTGGATCGCGAAGACCAAACAGCCGCGCGCCAGTGCGCCGTCGATGAGCACGGTGCAGGCGCCGCAGGCGCCGTGCTCGCACGACCAGTGCGTGCCGGTGAGGCCAAGCTCGTCGCGCAGGAAATCGACCAGGTTGAGGCGCGGCGCGACCAGCCGCTCGACGCGCGCGCCGTTGACCGTGAGGCGGATCGCGACCGCGTCGCTCATGCCGAACGTCGCTCGCGGCAACCGCCCCCGTCCCATGCCCTCCCCCTCGAGGGGGACTTGCCCCCTGCTAAGCGTCCCCCGGACGCTTGGCCCGAACCTGCCGGGGGCATGTTCGGCGGGGTCAAGGGGTGGGGGTGGGCGGCGACACAGAGCCTGACCGAACGGTCGCTCGGTTCCCGTTTCATGTCTGGCTTGCCCCGATCGCTCATGCCGCGTGCGTCACGGCCGCAGCGCAGGCGCGGCGCAGCAGCACGCGCGCCAGATGCCGTTTCATTGCTGCGCTGGCGTTGAGATCGGCGACCGGCGCCAGGTCGCGGTCGAGCGCAGTGGCGGCGGCGTCAAGCGAGGTGGCGAGCGCGGCCGACGCCGCCCGCGCCTCGACCGCGCGGATGTCGGTGCCGAAGAACACCAACCGCGCGTCGGTGATGCGGCTGCGGTCGAGCGCCGCCCAGCCGGCAAGGCCGGCGATGGCATAATCGCCCTGGCGCCGCGCCAGCTCGAGGAACAGCGTCGCACCCGGTTGCGCCGGAATCTCGGCGGCGACCAGTATCTCGTCGCGCCCGAGCGCGGTCTCGTAGACGCCCCTGAAGAAGTCATGCGCCGCAACCCGGCGCCGCCCGCCGGGTCCGGCGATCTCGAGCCGGGCCCCGAGCGCCACGGCGCAGGCCGGCAGCTCCGCCGCCGGATCGGCCTGCGCCAAGCTGCCGCCGAAGGTGCCGCGGTTGCGGATCGCCTCGTGCGCGATGAACGGCACCGCGGCGGCCAGCAGCGGCGTGCGCCGCGCTACGATCGCCGACGCGCCGAGTGCGGCATGGCGCGTCAGCGCGCCGACGCGGATGCCGCTTGCGGTCTCGGCGATGCCGGTGAGCTCCGCGAGCCCGTTGATGTCGATCAGCAGCGTCGGCTCGAGCAAGCGCATGTTGAGCGCCGGCACCAGGCTTTGCCCGCCGGCGATGAGCCGGGCGCCTGCGCCTTCGTCGGCCAAGAGGCGGAGCGCCGCGTCGAGCGTCTGCGGCCGGGCATAACGGAACGGCGGCGCCTTCACGAACCCTCCCGCGCCGGTTGCTTGAGCCTCCGGCTTCAACAAGAATGGGCGCGGCAAGGGCGCCGCGTCAACCGAGCCCGGACGTCACGCGGGCAGACGGCGCCGAGACGGGGGAGGCATGGCGCGCAAACCGGCGCGGCGCAGGAAGGCCCGCTCGCACGACCGCACCAGGCGCCGGTTGGCGCCCGACGAGCGCGAGCGGCTCATCGCCCAGGCGGCGGTGTATTTCTTCGCCGAACAGGGCTTCGAGGGCCAGACGCGCGAACTCGCCCGCCGGCTCGGCATCGCCCAGCCGCTGCTCTACCGCTACTTCCCGAGCAAGCACGCGCTGATCGAGCGGGTCTATCGCGAGGTCTTCGTCGATCCGTGGCAGGACGAATGGTTCGTCGCGCTGGCGGACCGCTCGCGGCCGCTGAAGGAGCGCCTCACCTATTTCTATCAGGTCTATGCCCGGACGGCGGTCGGCTACGAGCGGGTGCGGCTGTTCATCCTCGCCGGTCTCAGGGGCCTCGACCTCAACGCGCGGTTCTTCAAGATGCTGCGCGAGCGGGTCTTTGCGGCCGTGGTGCGCGAGGTGCGCCATGCCAACGGCCTGCCGCCGCTCGAGACGGTGCCGATGAGCGAAACCGAGGCCGAGCTCGTCTGGATGCTGCACGCCGCGATCTTCTACATCGGCATTCGGCGCTGGATTTACGGCCTGCCGGTGCCGGACAATATCGACGCGGTGATCGAAGGCATGATCGCGACGTTCCTCGAGGGTATCCCCAAGGAGATGGCGGTGCTGACCGGAGCGCCGCCGGCATGAGGCCGCAGGCGCCGGACGTCGCGGAGCTCAAGCGCCGGGCGCTGGCGCTGCTGCCGCAGCTGCGCGAGCGCGCGGTCGAGGCCGAGACCATCCGGCGCATGCCCGATGCGACCATCGCCGATCTGCATCGGGCCGGGCTTTTCCGCATGCTCCAGCCCAAGCGCGTCGGCGGCAGTGAGGCGCCCTATCGCGCGCTGGTCGATATCGGATCGATCGTCGCGCGCGTCTGCGGCTCGACCGCCTGGGTGCTGAACAACCTCGCCTGCCACCACTGGATACTCGCGATGTGGCCGCAGGCGGCGCAGGACGAAATCTGGGGCGGCAGCGACGGGCCCGATGTGCTGATCGGCTCGGCTTTCGCCTTTCCCGCGGGCCGCGCGCAGAAGGCGCCGGGCGGCTGGCGGCTCAAGGGCCGCTGGCCGTTCTCGAGCGGCGTCGACCCGTCGCGTTGGAACTTCTTCGGCGCGCTGGTCGAAGAGAGCGGCAAAGTGCCGGAATCGCGCGTCTTCGTCGTGCCCGCCAAGAACTATTCGATCATCGACACTTGGCACGCCGCTGGTCTCGCCGGCACCGGCAGCAAGGACGTCGCCATCGCCGACTGCTTCGTGCCCGACCACATGAGCCTCGCCGTCGCCGAGATCGCCGGCGGGCCCAATCCGGGCAGCGCGGTCAATGCCGGCGCGCTCTATCGCCTGCCGACCTTCAGCGTCTTTCCCTTCATCCTGTCGGGCGTGGCGCTCGGCATCGCGCAGGGCGCGGTCGCGGACTTCACGCAATCGATGCGGGCGCGCGCCGCGACCTATACGGGCAGGCGCATCGCCGAGCTCGCCACCCTGCAGCTCCGTCTGGCCGAAGCCGCGGCGCTGACCGACGCCGCCGAGAAGACGATGCTCGCCGATTGCGACGAGGCGACGGCGCTCGCCGAGGCGGGCGGCGAGTTTCCGGCCGAGGCGCGGGCGCGCTGGCGGCGCGACGGCGCCTATACCACGCAGATGTGCGTCAAGGCAGTGGACCTGCTGTTCGCCGGAGCAGGCGGCACTGCGCTCTATCTCAGCCATCCGCTACAGCGCGCCTGGCGCGATGTCCACGCGGCGAGCGCGCACTTCGTCGTCAACTGGGACATGGCGGGCACGCTCTATGGCCGCGTCGCGCTCGGCCTGCCGCCCGACGTGCCGGTGCTTTAAACGGCTCAGCTCAGCCCGTCGCCGACCTTGACGTTCTCGGCCTTGATGTCGAGGCCGGAATTCTTCGCCTGTTGCAGCAGCAGCGTGGCGAAATCCTGGTCCTTGAAGCCCAGGCCGATCAGATTCTGCACCAGCTCGCGCGTCGCCGCCGTCACCGGCATCGGCACGTCGGCCTTGCGCGCCGCGGCCAATCCCAGATCGAGATCCTTGCGCAGCAGCACCGGGGTGAAAGTCGGCGTCATGTCGAGATTGACCAGCGCCGGCGTCTTGTAGGCGGTGAACAGCGAGCCCATCACGCTCTTGTTGATGAAGTCGAGGAACGCATGGCGCTTGACGCCGCATTTCTCGGCCAGGACGGTGATCTCGACCAGGTTCTGGATCACCACGCCCAGGAGCACGTTGTGGCAGATCTTGACGATGCGGGCGAGTTCCCCCTCGCCGACATAGGACGCGCCGCGGCCCATCATCTCGAGATAGGGCAGCGCGGTGTCGTAGGCCGCCTTGGGGCCCGAGGCGACGATGGTGAGTTTGCCGGCCTTCACCACCTTGCCGTTGCCCGAGACCGGCGCCGCCAGCATCTGCGTGCCGCGTTTCACGGCGGCCGCGCGCACCTCGGCCGAGGCTTCCTCCGACACGGTCGAGCAATCCACCAGGATCTTGGGCGCCTTGCCGCCGTCGACGAGCACGCCGTCCTTGCCCAGCGTGACCTGCTTCAAGTCGTCCGAGGCCGAGACCATGGTGAAGACGATGTCGCACGACGCGAGATCGGTCGGACTGCCGACAATCTTGGCGCCCGATTTGGTCAGCGGTTCGGCCTTGGCGCGCGTGCGATTGAAGGCGCTCAGGTCGCAGCCGTTCTTGGCGAGCCGTTCGGCCATCGGAAAGCCCATGCGGCCGGTGCCGATCCAGCCGATCTTGTGAACGTTGGAACCCGTCGCCATGCTTTGCCTCGTGCTGCCCAAAACGATACGCGGCGCAGACCTCTAAGCCATTTGCCGCAACGAGGCAATCCGCGCCGGAAACGCCGGTCGCGTCAGCATCGCAAACCGCGAGCGGCGCCGTCGCGACGCGGCGGCAAAATGCCCGGTCTGCCAAGGCTCGGGCGGCCGTCGCCGGTCGGCGGCGCACCTGCGGCGATTGCGCCGATTCCCGCGGGTTTGCGCCTCTGCGACACTTTGTGCTGATGAAGACCATTGTAACTGCAATTCATTCTTATTAGCGTCTTGGCCCATGATCGACCGCCGCGTCGCTGTCCTCGCCCTGCTCGGAACACTGATCGCGCCCGCCACCGGCCGCGCCGGCGACGCCGGCTATACCCTCACCATCGAGGACCGTAAATTCGACGCGAGCGAGATCGAGGTTCCGGCCAACGCCAAATTCACCCTGACGGTGACGAACCGCGACGCCGTGCCGTCGGAGTTCGAGAGCGGCGATCTGAACCGCGAGAAAGTGGTGGTGGGCGGCGGCACGATCACGGTCTATCTCGGTCCGCTGGCGCCGGGCCGCTACGTCTTCTTCGACGACTTCAACCCGCAGGCGCGCGGCATCATCGTCGCGAAATAGACGCCGGACTTTCCCGGGGGCATCGTGCCGCGCATCGGTCTTTCGCTCGCTCTCGCCACGGCGCTGGCCGCCGGCATCGGCGTCGCGCGGGCCGATTTCGAGATACGCTATCCGATCGTCGACTACCGCGAATTCGAGTTCGAGCACAACGGCTCGACCAGCCTCGATCGGACCAACAGCGGCAAGAACAACAACCAGAGCTATACGTTCGAAGTCGGCTACGGTGTGACACCGTGGTGGGAGCCGGAGCTCGAGGCGCCGTTCAACGCCGCGCCGGGACAAAACAACCAGTTCGGCGGATTCACCTTGGAGAACACCTTTCAGCTCGCCGAGCAGGGCCGCTATTGGCTCGACCCCGGCTTCTTCGCCGAGTACCAGCACGCGGCCTCGCGCGCCGGCGCCGATCAGTTCACCTTCGGTCCTCTGGTGCAGAAGGAATGGAACAACCCGTTCCGTTCCGGCCTCAACACGCTCCATACCCTCAACGTGCTGTTGACCAAGCAGGTCGGCCGCAACCGCAACGATGCGACGCCGGTGGCCATTGCGTGGCAATCACGGGTAAGGCTCAATGATTACTTCCAGCCCGGAGTCGAGTATTACGGCGCCTTCAACAACATCGTCAGTCGCACCATCATGAGCGACTCGACTCACCGCGTCGGTCCGGTGATCGTTGGCATCTACAACATGTACCGGTACGGCAAGGTCAAGTACGAGGCGGGCTATCTCTTCGGCCTCAATCACACCACCGAACGCGGTACCGTACGCTGGCGCTTCGAATACGAAAAACCCTTCTAGGGTCCCGAATCTGAAGTTCGCGATATCACTTCGCGTTGTCCCGGCGAAAGCCGGGACCCATCTCAGCCGTGGATACCGACTTTCGCCGGTATGACGGGGAGAAAAATGCCGCGGTCCAATTGAACGAACTTCAGAGCCACCACACTAGCGCGCCGCCGCGATCGCGGCGGCCTCACGCGTTCGCTTCGCGTTCCTTCGCTTTGCGCTCCTTGCGATCCTGTTCGTCGGCCTCGCGCATCAAATCCGCCGCGAGCTTGTCGAGCGCGGTCTGGACGCGTTCGTTGTCGGTCGCGCGCGTCAACCGCCAGCACCGTGCGGCCTTTTCGCGAAGCATCTTCACTGAGTCGGTCATGACAATCACCACGCACCACTCCCCTTACGGTTATCTTGCACCGATTACAGAAATTCGGGACGAACAATCAGCCGTGACACGCGATGGTCACAGTTCGCGGTTAGTACGGATTGGCAATCGGCAGGGTTTCGGCGGGGTAGAGCGTGATCACCTTGGCGCCGGTCGGCGTGCAGACCACCTCCTCCTCGATGCGCGCGGCGGAATAGCCGTCGCCCGCCGGGCAATAGGTCTCGAGCGCGAAGACCATGCCGGCCTTGATCTCCTGCGGATCGTCGAAGGAGTTGAGCCGCGAGATGATCGGCCGCTCGTGCAAGCCGAGGCCGAGGCCATGGCCGAAGAGCAGGCCGAACGCCTCCATCTCGCTGGCAAAGCCGATCTCGGTCGCCTTGGGCCAGCATTTGGCGATCTTGTCGGTGGTGACGCCCGGCTTCACCAGCGCGATCGCCTTGTCGATCCACTCGCGCGCCTTCTTGTAGGCGTCGCGCTGCGCCGGCGTCGCCCGGCCGACGTTGAAGGTGCGGTAATAGCAGGTGCGATAGCCGTGCACCGACTGGATGATGTCGAAGAATGCCTGGTCGCCGGGGCGGATCAGCCGGTCGGTGAAGTTGTGCGGATGGGGCGAGCAGCGCTCGCCCGAGATGGCGTTGATCGCCTCGACGTCGTCGGAGCCCAGCTCGTAGAGCCGCTTGTTGGCCAATCCCACGATCTCGTTCTCGCGGATGCCGGGCTTCAAATGCTCGGCGATGGTCTGGTAGCAGCCGTCGACGATCGCCGCCGACATGTTGAGGAGCGCGATCTCGTCGTTGCTCTTGATCTCGCGCGCGTCGAGCATGACCTGCTGGCCGTCGACCACCTTGAGGCCCACGGCCTGGAGCTCGAACAGCATCGCCGGCTCGACCAGATCGACGCCGACCGGCTGGTCGACGACGCCGTGCTCCTTGAGGATCGACTTGAGCTCCTCGGCGGCCGAGCGCATCAGGCCGATCTTGGGCGCGACGGCCCCGCGCATGCCGAGCATGCCGGCGTGGCAGTTGTGCGGCTTGAGCCACGGCGCGTACATGCGGTGGTGCTTCGCCGCCGAGCCGAAATCCCAGATATGCGGTTCGCCGGCGCCGGGTAGCAGCGCGTAGCGGGTGAACTTGTCGCGCGCCCAATTGCCGATCACCGTCGAGGTGATGTAGCGGATGTTGTACTGGTCGAAGACCAGCAGCGCGCCGAGGCCCGACTTGGCCAGCGCCTGGCGCGTGCGGCCGAGGCGATAGCGATGGAGGCGGCGGAAATCGATGCGCTCCTCGAAATCGACCGCGTTCGGCCCCAGCGCCATGATCGGCCGCTTCCAGTCGTAGCGCGGATCGATGTCCTCGGGATTGACGATGATGGGTTCGCGTTTTCCGTTCTTCGGCATGGTTCCTCTCAGCCTGCACCGGCGCCCAACTGCGCCGCCATCCAATCGGCGGTCTGTGGACGATAGCGGTAGGGGCGGTTGTTGGCGACGTGGTTGCCGTCGGGAATGATCAAAAGCTCGCACGGGCCTTTGACCTCGGCGGCGAGCCGCCCGGCCTCTTCCGACGGCACGATGCGATCGAGCCGGCCGGAAACGATGAAGATCGGGCATTCGATCTTGTGGGCGATGCCCTTGAGCGACAGGGCCGCGGCGTTCTTGCGGGCGGCGGCTTCGTCGGCGGCGTGCGAGCGCACGCGGAAGGCGGCGCGGGTGATCTCGGGCAGCCGGTCCCAGATGCCGAACCAGTCGTAGGGTCCGGCGAGCGCAATGCAGGCCTTGACCCGCCTTTCGAAGGCGGCCGCGCGCGGCGCGTAATAGCCGCCGAGGCTCACGCCCCACAATCCGACGCGCGCCGCGTTGACGTCGCGCCGACTCTCGAGCCAGTCGATCACGGCCTTGACAGCGACTTCGTAGTCGCCGCGGATCGGGAAGTCGTATTCGGCTTCGCCCTGACCCGGCCCGTCGAAGGTCAGCGTCGCCAGGCCGCGCGCCAGGAACGTCTGCTGATAGGCGATCATCTCTTCCTTGGCGGAATCGAGGCCCATGACCATCACCACCACCGGCGGAGGTTGGTTGAGTTTGCTTCGCTCTGGACGAGCTACGCCGGCCGCACCCGCGGGCTTGCGCAGCACGGCGGCAAGGTGCTTGCCCTGATAGGGGATACGCACGTATTCGCCCGGCGGCGCGAGATGCGGCAAGGCGAGCTTGTGGCATTCGACCGCCTTCATATGCGCCGCTTTCAGCTGTGCCATATCGTCGACGAATAGGAACTTGGCGAAGTGGTAGGTGACGGCGGCGCGCGACAGGTGCTCGGCGGCGCTGACGAAATGCCGCGCCACCAACGCCTCGCGGCCGAGCGCGGCGTGGATGTCGGCGCGCTCGGACCATCGGGCGCACCAGTCACTCCACGCGCGGATCGCGCCGGTCACCTCCTGGAAGTCGGTCAGCGTGATGCCGTTGGCGACGAAGCGCGGCGCCCAGTGCGAGATGGCCGCCGCGACGCGCGGATCGGCGATCGGTGCGTCGGGCACTAGTCGGTCTCCGGGCGCAGCGCGGACGCGGTCACTCGGCGGCCTCGTCGCGGCGATACCACGGCAGGAACCGCCGCGTCGCCCAGCTCGTCAGCAGGTCGAAGCCGATGCCGAACGCGGCCAAGAACACCACCGCGACGAAGGCCGTGTTGTCGTGAAAGGTGCGCGAATTGAAGAGGATGAAATAGCCCAGGCCGCCGATGGCGGTGAAGAATTCCGCCACCACGGCGCCGATCAGCGCGCGGCCCGCCGCGATCCGCAAGCCGGCGAGGAAATAGGGCAGCGAGGCGGGCAGCACGATCTCGAACAGCGTGCAGATCCGCCCGGCGCGGAAGGAATGCGCGACCTCGAGATAGTCGTGCGGCACCGAATGGGCACCGTCGCCGACGCTGACGACGATCGAGAAGATCGCCGAGAATACCACGGTGGCGAGCCTCGCCGCGCCGGTATAGCCGAACCACAGCGAGAACAGCGGCAGCACCACCAGCATCGGCATGGCGTAGAACGCGTTGACGTAATGGTGCAGCACGCGGTCGGCAAGGACGCTGCGCCCCATCGCCAGGCCGATCGTGGTGCCGAAGACGATGGCGATGGCGAGTCCCTCGGCAACAGCGCCGAGCGTCTGTGCCAGGGCGGCGAGGAACGGCGCGCTGACGATCACGCGCGGGAACGCCAGGACGATGCCGGTCGGCGTCGCCACGAAATCGGGCGCGAAGCCGCGCACCACGCCTTCCCAGAGCGCCAGGATGACCAGCCCGGCGACGAGGCGCGGTACCGTCGGACCGGTCATCTGGAACCGGCGCGGCGCGACGGCGGTGATCGTGGTGACGGTCATGGCGTCACGTCCGCCACTGTGCGAAGCGCGCCTCGAGCATCCGCCCCAGACGCATGAGGCCGACACCCGCCGCGACGATGACCAGGATGGCGGCGAAAACCGCCGCGGTGTCGAAGCTCTGCGTCGCGGTCATGATGAGTTGGCCGAGCCCGGTCGCCGACAGGAAGAACTCCGCCGCGATCATGCCGACGAGCGCGCGGCCGATCGCCTGGCGGATGCCGGTCATGGTATAGGGCAGCGTGTAGGGCACCATGACCTCGCGCCACAGCGCCCACTCGCGCGAGCGATAGGATCGCGCC
Source organism: Alphaproteobacteria bacterium (assembly GCA_028871055.1). GTDB lineage: Bacteria > Pseudomonadota > Alphaproteobacteria > ATCC43930 > CGMCC-115725 > REEB95. The sequence goes on along the minus strand of JAGWON010000001.1, from coordinate 312,752 downwards.
ACTTCGATCAATTCCGGCTTGATGCTGCGCGCGCCCTCGATCGTGTTGTAGAGAATCGGAAACACCGCGAACAGGAACACCACCAGCACCTTGGGCGCGAACCCGAACCCCATCAGCGACAGGATGAACGGGATGAGCGCCACCATCGGCGTGGCGTAGAGCACCATGACGTAGACGTCGAGGGCCTCGCGCAGCCATTTGAGCCGGGCCATGAGGAGGCCCAACGGCATGCCGACGACGATCGCGAGCGCGAGGCCGGTGACGAACAGCGCGGCCGAGGACAGCGCCTGCCGCGGCAGCTCGCCCGAACGGGTGAGCTGCCACAACCGCGCCAGCGTGTCCGACAGCGGCGCCATGAACGCGACGCTGGTGTGGCGGCCGACGATCTCCCAAGCCGCCGCACCGACGATGAGGCTCAGGACGAACGGCGCATGCCGCTTGAGCGTCTCACGCCGCAAGGCTCGCCCCCTCAGTGCGATTTCTGGTAGAGCGCATTGGCGTCGCGCCAGATCGATGCATCGACGAGCTGCTCATAGGTCGGCAACGTCTTGCCCTTCTGGATGCCGCCGACCTTGGCCTGAAAGGCGATGAACTTTTCGATCTTCTCCTTGGGCAACCCGTCGTTGTCGATCGCCCACAGGCCGTACTTGAGATACTCCTTGAGCGCGCCGAGCGCGATCGTGTGGCTGCGCCCGGTGATCTGGGCGATCGTCGCCACGCGCTCGGCGTTCTTCGGATCCGCCATGTAATGCGCCGCGGCGATGATGCCGGCCATCATGCGCACGAAGGCTTCGCGCTTCTTGGCGAGCGTGTCCTTGCGCGCGACGATCACCAGCCAATGGTTGATCGGGCTGGCCTGGCGCAGCGTCTCGATGATCGTCACCTTCTTGCCGTGGCTCTCGATCTCGGGCACGTCGTCGAGGTGGAGAATCCCGTACTTGATCTGGCCGGCGATCATCGCGCTGGCGGTGTTGGAGCCGAGTGCCACCTGCTGGACGTCGTCGAGCGCCATGTGACAGCCGCCGACGAGAATGGATTTGAGCGCGATCGAGCGCGCACCGCCCGGCGTGTCGATGCCGACCTGCTGACCCTTGAGATCGGTGCATTTGGCCTTGGCGGCGTCGGTGGTACCGAGCTCGAAATCGGGCTTGGGCCAGCCATAGATCGCGATCAGCGGAACGCCGGCGTTGGCGACCTGCTTGATGAGCAGCGGCGTCGCCGACATCGAGGCGTCGAGATCGCCGGCCAGCACCGCGCGCGAGGCGGCGGTGCCGTTGTCGAACGACCGCAGCTCGACATCGACGCCGTATTTCTTGAAAAAGCTCCGGTCCTGCGCGACGAAGGCGATGATCGAGCCGAAGATCGGCGGAACGCCGGGTGGCGCCAGCACGATCTTCGGCGTTTGCGCTAGCGTCGGCGGCGCCAGCGGCACGGCAAGCGCGGCGACCAGCAGCGCAACGGCGGTGGCGGTTTTGCGGAACACGGCTCGTCCTCCCTCCCTCGATCGTTGTTGTCGCGATTACGGGCCGACTTGGAACTCGGCCTTCTTGGCTTCGCTCATCAGCGTCGACCAGACCCGCTCGCGCAGCTCGGCAAAACGCGGCAGGGTGAACGTCGCGCGCGAGCGCGGCCGCGGCAGGTCGACGGTGATGTCCTCGTGGATGCGCGACGGCCGGCCCTTGAGCACGACGACGCGGTCGCCCATCAGCACCGCCTCCTCGATCGAGTGGGTGACGAACAGCATGGTCGTCGGCTGGCGCTCCCAGATGCGCAGCAGCTCGAATTGCAGGATCTCGCGCGTCTGCGCGTCGACCGCGGCGAAGGGCTCGTCCATCAGCAGCACGCGCGGATCGACCGCGAGCGCGCGCGCCAGGCCGCAGCGCTGCTGCATGCCGCCCGACAGCTGATAGGGATAGGCCTTCTCGAAGCCGGCGAGGCCGACGAGGCTGATGAATTGCGGCACGCGACGCGCGATCTCGGCGGATTCCACGCCGGCCATGCGCAGGCCATAGGCGACGTTGTCGTAGACCGTCTTCCACGGAAACAGCCCGAAGTGCTGGAAGACCATGGCGATGCCGGGCCGCGGCTCGCGCACGATCTCGCCGTCGACCAAGACCGCGCCCTCGGCAGGGATGAGGCCGTCGACGCAGCGCAGCAGCGTCGTCTTTCCGCAGCCCGAGGGCCCCACCAGCGCGACGATCTCGCGCTCGGCGACGTCGAGATCGACGCCCTCGAAGACGCTCAACGCTCCGTAGCGCTTCGTCAACCCGCGAACGACGATGTGGCCGCCTTGCGCCGCGGCCGGCGCCGCGCGTCGGATGCCCGATGCGGTTATGCTCATAGAATTAAAATTCGTCCTCCCGCCCGCCCGCGGCGAACGCAGCCATAGTGCGGCAGGCCTGCCGGACGATCAACAATCCTGTACCGGCAGTCGCTTAGCGGAAAAAAGGGGACGCCGCGGCGTCCCCTTGCGCTTGCGCCGATGACCGCTAGCGTCAGCGGTATCCGCCTTGCGTGCCGCTCGGCTGGTTCGTCATCTGAGCGGCCTGAGGATGCTGCGCCGCCTGCTCGGGATGCAGGGCGAAGCAGTTCTTCATCGCCTGCGATTGCCAGGCGAGATCCCAGCAGCTCTGCCGCTCGGCCTGCGCGACGTGACGGGTCTTGTGCCGGGCCGTTGTAGTCTTCGGCTTGGTCGGGCTCGGCTTGGTCATGCCGGTCGCCGGGCCGGCACTGCCGCCCGACTGGACGCCGGTTGGCATGGTCGACGACGGCGGCATGGCGCCGCCCGGGCTGCTTTGCTGGGCGAACGCCGGCGCCGCGAGAAGGGCGACACAGAGCCCCGCGAGAACGAGGGGTTTACGCGTCATGGGCACCTCCTTGTGCAAGCAAGAGAACGAAATGGGCCCGCCCCGGTTCCGCCAGCCACCGATGATCGCGGTCATCGCATTGCCACAGCAGCCGCATGCGCCTTGGTCCCATCGCGCCGCCATGGACCGGCGGCGGGTCGGCGCTATGATCGTGGCTGGGATCGCCCAGGATGTACGAACGCCGAACCGCGAGGGGTCAGCACACGGCTGCGCCAGAGGGCGCGCCGAGGACAAATTCGACGGCCAGCGCCATGGGAGCATTGGGAACGTGATGCCTTTCTTCCATGTCTTCCATGACCTGGATACGGCGCCCGCGCTGCTGTTGATCGTCGCCGTCATCGCGGTCGGCATCCTGCACACCATGGTGCCGGACCATTGGGTTCCGATCGCCGTGCTCGCTCGCCAAAACGGCTGGTCGCGAGCGGAAACCGCGCGCGCCGCCATTCAGGCCGGCATCGGTCACGTCGGCTCGACCCTCGTCATCGGCGCCGTCATCTGGCTGCTCGGCGTCGCCACGGCGCGACGGTTCGGCGGATTCGTCGATACCGTGTCCAGTCTCGCGCTGATGGGATTCGGCGGATGGTTCGTCGTTTCAGGACTGCTCGAACTGCGCCACGAACAAGGACCGCATGGTCACGGGCATGGCCACGGCGATGAGCGCGGTCACGTTCGCCATCATGACGATGACCATAACGAGCCTGACCATGGTCATGCCCACAGCATCGATGTGATCCGGCACGTGCATATCCATCGGCACGAACGCCGTCCGCCACACGTCCATCTCCATGCCCATGCTATTGCGACGGCGCATCCGATCATATCCACGCTCGAATCCGATCCGCCGTTGCACGATCACGCCCATAAGGCGACTGGTCGCGGCGCGCTGCTTCTGATCCTTGGCTCGTCGCCGATGATCGAAGGCGTGCCGGCGTTCTTCGCCGCCGGCAAATTCGGCGTCGGCCTGATCTTGATCATGTCCTTGCTCTTCGCGGCCAGCACGATCGCCACTTACGTGCTCCTATGCACTTATTCGGCGAAAAGCCTCGAGCGGGTGACGCTCGGTCCCCTCGAGCGCTACGGCGAGGTGCTGAGCGGCGGTTTCATCGCCTTGGTCGGCCTCGTCTTCTGGGTCTGGCCGGTTCTCTAGGCCTCCGCGGCCTGCTAGCGTTCGCGCCGGGAGGGACCGATGAAGCGCAGCACCGAACGCTTCCTGTGCACCCACACCGGCAGCCTGCCGCGGCCGGAACGGCTGATCCGCGACATGTACGCCAAGGAGGAAGGCGTGCCGGTCGACCGTGCGCAGCTCGGCGCGCATATCCGCGACGCGGTCGCCGAGGTGGTGCGCCAGCAGAGCGCGGCCGGCGTCGACATCGTCAACGACGGCGAGATGTCGAAGCCGAGCTACGCCACCTACATCAAGGACCGTCTCGCCGGCTTCGGCGGCGAGGGCATCCCGGTGACGAGCTACAAGGACCTCGCCGACTTCCCCAACCTGCACCGCAAGGTGTTCGGCGACCCCGGCCGCGCGCGGCGCAAAACGCCGGCCTGCAACGGACCCATCGCCGTCAGGGACCCTGAAGCCGCGCGCACCGACGTCGCCAACCTCACGGCGGCGCTCCAGGGCGTGCGCCACGAGGCGGCGTTCATGAGCGCGGCCTCGCCGGGCGTGATCTCGCTCTTCTTCCACAACGGCCATTATCCCTCGCACGCGGCCTATCTCGAGGCGATCGCCGAGGCGATGCGGCCGGAATACGAGACCGTGGCCGGCGCCGGCGTCATCCTGCAGCTCGATTGCCCCGACCTGGCAATGGGACGGCACATCCAGTTCGGCGACCTCGACCTCAAAGCGTTCCGCAAGATGGCGGCGCTCCACATCGAGGCGCTCAACCACGCGGTGCGCAACATTCCGGCCGACCGTCTGCGCATGCATTTGTGCTGGGGCAATTACGAAGGCCCGCACCATTGCGACGTCCCCCTCGCCGACATCATCGACCTGGTGCTCGAGGCGAAGCCGACGGCGATCTCGTTCGAGGCGGCCAATCCGCGCCACGCGCACGAGTGGACGCTGTTCGAGACGGTCAAGCTGCCGGCGGGCAAGGTGTTGGTTCCTGGCGTGCTCGAATCGAAGTCGAACTTCATCGAGCATCCCGAGCTCGTCGCCCAGCGCCTCGGCCGCTATGCCAAGCTGGTCGGGCGCGAGAACGTCACCGCCGGCAGCGATTGCGGCTACGGCACCTGGGTCGGCCAGGCCGCGGTCGATCCGCAGGTGGTGTGGGCCAAGCTCGCAGCGATGGCCGAAGGCTGCCGCATCGCGACGCGCGAATTCTGGCGATAGCGCGCGAATTCTTTCCACTGTCGTCCCCGCGAAAGCGGGGACCCAGGGACGGCGGCGTGATGATCGGTAATCGCTGCTCCGTTTGCTTGCCCTGGATTCCCGCGTGCGCGGGAATGACGAACGAGAGGGGCATCAGCCGAAATGCGTCATCAGCAGCAGCGCAAGCAGGATCAGCGCCGCCAGGTTCAAGACCAGGATGGCGCCCGCCGCCATGTCCTTGACCACCCGGATCTCGCGGTGGAGCGTCGGATGGAGGTGGTCGGCGAGCGCCTCGATGGCCGAGTTGATGAGCTCGGCCGCCAGCACCGCGGCGATCATCAGCACACCGACCGCCCACCACACCGCCGGCGGGCGGAGCCAGGCAAGGAGAACCAGCGTCACGGCCGCCACGGCCAGCTCGAGCCGCAAGCTGCCCTCGCGGTTGAGCCCGGCGAAGATGCCGTTCAGCGCATAGCCCGTGCGCCGCCACAGCGACCGGTTCTTGAAATCGTCGCCGGTGTGTTCCATCGCCCGTCCTCTCACGCCAGCCGCCGCGCCGCGGCTTCGAGCGCCCGTTCGGCCTCGGCCATGATGCGGGCGACGATCACGCCCGCCGGCGGCACGTCGTCGATCAGATCGGCGCCCTCGCCGGCAAAGATGACGGCGGTCGCCGCGTCGCCCGCCTCGGCCGCCGCCTTATAACGCGGCGTCTCGCGCTCGAGTGCCGCCGCCAGCGCGCGTTCGCTGCCGTGCCAACGCGCCGTGAAGTCGTTGCGCAAAGCGCGGCCGGTGATCCTGTCCGGCCAATCATGGCCGCGCACGATGTCGAAGACCGATGTGCGTACCGTCTCCTCGCCGGCGGCAGCGGCGATGCGCGCCTTGGCATTGGCGTGGCCGAGCGATTCGGCGCTGGCGTAGAAGCGCGTGCCGACGAGCACGCCTTCGGCGCCCAGGGTCAACGCCGCGGCGAGGCCGCGTCCGTCGGCGATACCGCCGGCCGCCACCACCATCGCCCCGGGCGCGCGCGCCGCCACCAGGTCGGCGAGCGCCGGCACCAGCGGCAGCGTGGCGCGGGTGCCGCCGTGGCCGCCCGCCTCGGTGCCCTGCGCGACCAGAATCTCGGCGCCGGCATCGAGCGCCTGGAGCGCGTGGTCGCGGCTCTGCACCTGGCAGATGAGAATGCTGTTGGCCGCACGGATGCGCGCCGCAAAAGGCCGCGGATCACCGAACGACAGCATGATCGCCGCCGGCGCGTGTGCCAGCACGCGATCGAGCAATGCGGGATTCTTCGCCAGCGACCAGGTGATGAAGCCGCAGCCGACCCGCCGGTTGCCGGCGGCGGCGAACTCGCGATCGAGCCACGCGGTATCGCCATAGCCGCCGCCGATCAGGCCGAGGCCGCCGGCGTCGCTGACGGCGGCGGCGAGACGCCCGCCGGAGACCGCGCCCATCGGCGCCAGCAGGATCGGATGGACGATGCCGAGCTTTTCGGTGAGACGCGTCCGCAGTGTCATGATTTCGTCTCCATCAGTGCGCAACCCGTGCGCGACGCTTTCATCTAGGCCCAAGTTTGGGCTAAAGACGGGGCGCCAATCTAGAACGGCCGGCGAGCGGAGCGAAGGATCATGGCGCAGCGTTGGGGACTGCCGATCGTCGCGTGGCCGTCGCGCCTGCGCCCCAACGTGTGGGACGGGATCGCGCTCCCGCTGGTGCTCGGCGCCGTCATCCTGCTCGCCTGGGCGAGCCAGCAGATGAGCCAGCCGTTCCACGTCGGCGAGCGGCTGCCGATCGCGCTCGATCCGCGGATGCTGCCGCAATACGCGCTCAGGACGGTGATGCGCATGGCGCTGGCGCTGGTGGGGTCGCTCGTCTTCAGCATCGTCTACGCCGCCGCCGCGGCCAAGAGCCGGCGCGCCGAGAAGCTGCTGATCCCGGTCCTCGACATCCTGCAGTCGGTGCCGATCCTGGGCTTCCTCTCGATCACCGTCACCGGTTTCATCGCGCTCTTTCCCGGCAGCCTCCTCGGCTACGAATGCGCCGCGATCTTCGCCATCTTCACGTCGCAGGCCTGGAACATGACGTTCAGCCTGTACCAGTCGTTCCTCGGTGTGCCGCACGACCTACGCGAGGCCGCGCGCATGTATCGCCTGTCGCCGTGGCAGAGCTTCTGGCAGCTCGAGATGCCCTTCGCGCTGCCGAATCTCGTCTGGAACATGATGATGTCGGTCTCGGGCGGCTGGTTCTTCGTCGTGGCGTCGGAGGCGATCAGCGTCGGCGGCAACACCGTTCTGCTGCCGGGCATCGGCTCGTACATCGCGGTGGCGATCGACCGGCGCAACCTGCACGCCGTCGGCTACGCCATCTTCGCCATGCTGGTGCTGATCCTGATCTACGACCAGCTCTTGTTCCGGCCGCTGCTCGCCTGGGTGCAGCGGTTCAAGGTCGAGGAGATCGCCGGCGACGAGATCGAGCCGCCGTGGTTCCTGGTGATGGTGCAGCGCGCGCGCGTGATCCGCGGCCTGGCGCTCGCGGTCGCCCTCGTCGCGCGATTGTCGAGCCGTGTGTCGCACACGCTGCCGTCGCTGCCGCAGGTTGCGCGGTCGCCCCAGCGCACCGGCCGCATCCTCGACCTCGCCTGGACCGCGATCCTCGCCGTCGGCGCGGCGGCGGCGGCGGTCGAGATCGGACGCTATATCCGGGTCGAGGTTGGCTGGCACGAAGTGGCGCATGTCGTCCTGCTGGGCGCGATCACGCTGGTGCGGGTCATCGTGCTGATCGTGCTGGCGGCGCTGATCTGGGTCCCGATCGGCGTCTGGATCGGCCTCCGGCCGCGCCTCGCCCGCCGCATCCAGCCGGTGATCCAGTTCCTGGCGGCGTTCCCGGCCAATCTGTTCTTCCCGATCGCGGTCTCCGCCATCGTCGCCTTCCGCCTCGACGCCGAAGTCTGGCTGTCGCCGCTGATGATCCTCGGCACGCAGTGGTACATCCTGTTCAACGTCATCGCCGGCACGCTCTCGCTGCCGACCGACTACCAGTTCGTCGCCGGCAATCTGGGCGTGCGGCGCTGGCTGTGGTGGCGCCGGCTGATCCTGCCCGGCATCTTTCCAGCCTTCGTCACCGGCGCCGTCACCGCCTCGGGCGGCTCGTGGAACGCCAGCATCGTCGCCGAGGTGGTCCGCTGGGGCGATACGTCGTTGCAGGCGACGGGGATCGGCGCTTATATCGCCAACGAGACCGCGGCCGGCGACTTTCCGCGCATCGCCCTGGGCGTCGCCGTGCTGTGCCTTTACGTCCTGCTGCTCAATCGCCTGCTGTGGCGGCGGCTCTATCAACTGGCCGAAGAGCGGCTGCGCCTCGACTGACGAAGGAAATCCGCGATGCCCGCCGAGATCACCCTCGCCGTCGAAGCCGGCACCAGCCTCATCGCCGCGAATGCCGTGTGCAAGACCTATGCGACCGGCGATGCGGCCGGCCGACTGGTGCTCGATCACGTCGATTTCGCGCTCAAGGAGGGCGAGATCGTCGCCATCCTGGGCAAGTCGGGTTCGGGCAAGTCGACGTTCCTGCGCGTCCTCGCCGGCCTGACCGAGCCGTCCGACGGCTTCGCCACCTATCGCGGCCGGCCGGTGACGGCGCCGGTGCAGGGCATGGCGATGGTGTTCCAGAGCTTCGCGCTGTTCCCGTGGCTCACCGTGCTCGGCAACGTCGAGCTCGGGCTCGAGGCCCAGGGCGTGCCGATGGACGACCGCCACCGCCGCGCCATCGCCGCCATCGATCTGATCGGCCTCGACGGATTCGAATCGGCCTATCCCAAGGAGCTTTCGGGCGGCATGCGCCAGCGCGTCGGCTTTGCCCGTGCGCTGGTCGTCAATCCCGACGTGCTGCTGCTCGACGAGCCGTTCTCGCAGCTCGACGTGCTGACCGCCGAGACGCTGCGCGGCGACATCGAGGATCTGTGGCGCGACCGCCGCATTCCGACCAAGGGCATCATCCTGGTCTCGCACAACATCGAGGACGCCGTGGTGCTGGCCGACCGCATCATCGTCTTCGGCAGCGATCCGGGCTGCATCCGCGCCGACATCCCGGTGACCTTGCCGCGGCCGCGCGACCAGGCGAACCCGATCTTCCGCAGCCTGGTCGACCAGGTCTACGCGCTGCTCACCACGGTGCCCGGCGCCGAAGCCGCCAAGCGCCGAGCCGAGCCGATCGGCTTGGGCTATCGCGTGCCGGACGCGTCGATCCAGCAGCTCACCGGCCTGCTCGACGCGCTGTCGCAGCCGCCCTACGAGGGTCGCGCCGACCTACCGAAACTCGCCGAAAGCGAGCATCTTTCGACCGACAGCCTAATGGTGCTGGTCGAGACGCTCCAGCTCCTGGGCTTCGCCCAGGTCGGCGGCGGCGATATCGAGATGCTGCCGCCCGGCCGCGCCTTCGCCGCAGCGGACCTCCAGCATCGCAAGCAGATCTACGCCGACCATCTGCGGCGGGCGGTGCCGCTGGCTGCGCATATCCGCCGCGTGCTCGACGAGCGTCCGGGCCACAGCGCGCCGGAGGGGCGCTTTCTCGCCGAGCTCGAGGACTACCTGTCCGAAGAGGAAGCGCGCCAGGTCTTCGAGACGGTGATCAACTGGGGCCGCTATGCCGAGCTCTTCGCCTACGACATCGACAGCGGCGTCTTGAGCCTCGAGAATCCGTAGACGTCATTCGAACCGTGTCCGGTCGGACAGTTCTCGTCGTCCCCGCGCAAGCGGGGACCCAGGAGCCCTGGACCCCCGCTTTCGCGGGGGTGACGACGTGGTTTGATCCGCGCGGCTAGCCATTCGGAGCAGCGGAATTCGCCGATGATCCAGTCCGATTCGCGCGCGCTGGTTGTGCTCTTGGGTGCGATGACGGCGCTCACCGCGCTTGCCATCGACATGAGCCTGCCGGCGCTGCCGACGCTGAGCGCGGCGTTCGCCGCCTCGCCCGACCGCGTGCAGCTGACGCTGAGCCTGTTCATCGCCGGCTATGCCGTCGGCCAGCTCGTCCATGGTCCGCTGTCCGACCGCTTCGGCCGCAAGCCGGTGCTAATCGGCGGATTGGTGATCTACGTCGCGGCGGCGATCGCGTGCGCGCTGAGCCGCAGCATCGGCGTGCTGATCGCGGCGCGCCTCGTCATGGGCTTTGGCGGCGGCGTCGGCCCGGTGCTCAGCCGCGCCGTGGTGCGCGACCATTTCGGCGGCCGGCTGGCGGCGCAGATATATTCGTCGCTGACCGCGGTATTCGCGCTGGCGCCGCTGGTGGCGCCGCTCATCGGCGGTTGGCTGCTGGTGCATTTCGGCTGGCGCGCGATCTTCGTGCTGTTGGCGCTGTTCGCCGGCACGCTGCTGACGGTGGTCGGCTTCGGCTTCGCCGAATCGCTCAAAACGCCCGACCCTCGGGCGCTCGAGATCGGCCGCATGGCGCGCTACTACCGGGCGTTTCTGGCGAGCCGGGTTTGCGTCGGCTATGCGCTGGTCAACGGCCTGTGCTGGGCCGGCATCTTCGCCTTCCTGTCGGGCTCGCCGTTCGTGTTCATCACTATCTACGGCGTGGCGCCCGAAGATTACGGCCTCTATTTCGCGCCGTCGGCCATCGCGCTGGTGATCGGCGCGCTGTCGAACAAGCGACTGTTGCGCCGCTACGCGCACGAGCGCGTGCTGGTGATGGGTCAGGCGGCGGCGATCGCCGGCGGCGCCATGGTGCTCGCCGCCTGCGTCACGCGCTGGGGCGGCGCCGGCGGCGTGATGGCGGGTTTCATGCTTTATATCTGGGGCCAGGCGGTGGTGACGCCCAACGCGATGGCGGCGGCGCTCGAGCCGCTGCCGCACATGGCGGGCACCGGCGCGGCGCTCCTCGGCGTGGTCCAGATGGCGAGTGGCGCGCTCGCCGGCTACGCGGTCAACGCGCTCTACGACGGCACGCCGGTGCCGATGGGCGCGGTGATCCTGACGATGGCGCTGGCGACGGCGGCGATCTATGTCGCGATGCTGCGGCGGCCGGCCGCCGCGTGACGCGCGTCAGCCCTTCGGCCGCATGGTCGGAAAGGCGATGACGTCGCGGATCGAGGGACTGTCGGTCAGCAGCATGACCAGCCGGTCGATGCCGATGCCGAGGCCGCCCGCCGGCGGCATGCCGTATTCGAGGGCGGTGACGAAGTCCTCGTCGAGGCGCTGCGCCTCCTCGTCGCCGTGGTCGCGCGCCATCATCTGCGCCTCGAAGCGCTCGCGCTGATCGAGCGGGTCGTTGATCTCGGAGAAGGCGTTCGCCACCTCCCAGCCGTTGACGAAGGTCTCGAAGCGCTCGACCAGCCGCGGATCGCGCAGATCGGGCTTGGCCAAGGGCGAGATGTCGCGCGGAAAGCCGGTGACGTGAACGGGCTGGATCAGCGTGTCCTCGACCTTGGCGGCGAACGCCGCCTCGAGCGCCTGGCCCCAGCTTGCGCCCTTGGGCAGCTCGGCGCCGAGCTTCCTGGCGGCGTCGCGCGCCGCTACGGCATCATGAAGACTCAGGAAATCGACGCCGGCCTTCACTTTCACCAATTCGGCCATGGACTTGCGCGGCCAGGGCGGCGCAAGCTCGATCGTATGCTTGCCGTAGGGAATGCGCATCGTGCCGAGCACCTCGCGGGCGATGGTGGCGATGAGGTATTCGGTCATCTCCATCATCGTCGCGTAATCGGCGAAGGCCTGGTAGAGCTCGAGCGAAGTGAACTCGGGATTGTGGCGCGGGCTTATGCCCTCGTTGCGGAAGTTGCGGTTGATCTCGAACAGCTTGTCCGAGAGGCCGCCGACCATGAGCCGCTTCAGGTGCAGCTCGGGCGCGATGCGGAGATAAAGCTCGAGGTCGAGCGCGTTGTGATGGGTGACGAACGGCTTGGCCGAGGCGCCACCCGGAACCGCGTGCAGCATCGGCGTCTCGACTTCGAGGAAGCCGCGCTCGATCAAGAGCCGCCGCATCACCGCGACGATGTGCGAGCGCTGGCGCAGCGTCGCGCGCGATTCCTCGCTCATGATGAGGTCGAGATAGCGCTGGCGATAGCGCGTCTCGATGTCGGTCAGGCCGTGGAACTTCTCGGGCAGCGGCAGCAGCGCCTTGGCCAGCACGGTGAGCGCGTGCGCGTTGACCGTGAGCTCGCCGCGCGGCGTGCGCCGGATCACGCCCTCGACGCCGATCAGGTCGCCGAGATCGAGAAGTTTGAGGACGGCGAGCGCGTCCGGCGCGAGATGGTCCTTGTGGCAGAAGACCTGGATCTTGCCGGTGGCGTCGTGCAGGTCGATGAACATGCCGCTGTTGCGCAGCGCGCGGATGCGGCCGGCGACCTTGACGCGGTCCGGTGTTTCGGCGCCGGCGGCGAGCGTCTTGTACTTGGCATCGAGCTCGGCCGCGCGCGCGCCGGGCACGAAGCCGTCGGCATAGGGATCGACGCCGAGCGCCTTGAGCTGCGCGAGCTTGTCGAGGCGCTGGGCGCGGTAATTCGTGCGCCCGCTTTCTTCCTCTTCCCGTTCTTCGGCCATGAATTCCCCTCAGCGGCTTTGTAATGATTTGGCGCCAAAGCGCAACTGCTGTCGGCAGGCTCTCGGCTCGGGTTTTTCGCTTGTCATGGCCGGGCCCACGGGTCCGGCCGTCGGCCGGCCCGAGGACAAGCTTGACCCGGCCATCCACGTCGTGAAGGCGTGGATGCCCGGAACAAGTCCGGGCATGACGCGGAAACGAAGCTTGATTAGAGCTGAGCGGCCGCCGCTTATTCCGCAACCAGCGCGCCGGCGTGGAAGTGCGTGAGATCGACGACCCGGTCGTGCAGCGCCTTGAGGCTCTCGCGGTGGCCGATGCTGACGATCGCGGCGTCGGGATGGCGCGCGCGCAGCAGGCCGTAGAGCCGCGCCTCGACGTCCTCGTCGAGCGCCGAGCTCGCCTCGTCGAGGAAGATGAAGTCGGGCTGCGTCAGCAGCACGCGCGCGAAGGCGATGCGCTGCTGTTCGCCGAGCGACAGCCGCAGCGGCCAGTTCTCATCCTCGGCCAGGCTGGGGGCAAGCGCGCCGAGGCCGACGCGGTCGAGCGCGGCGGCGAGGCCGGCCTCGTCGGCGAAGGTTTCGTGCTGCGGGTAGACCAGCGCGTCCCGGAGCGTGCCGAGCGGCAGATAGGGCCGCTGCGGCAGGAAGAGCACGCGGCCCCCGCCGAGCCGCACCTCGCCGCGGCCATAGGGCCAGATGCCGGCAGCGGCGCGCAGCAGCGTCGACTTGCCGCAGCCCGATGGTCCGGTGATGAGCAGCGAGCGGCCGGGATCGACGGCGAGCGAGACGCCGCGCAGCAGCGGCGCGCCGTCGGGCAGGTCGAGATCGAGATTGCGGATGTCGATGCCGCTGCCCTCGCGGCGCAGGCGGATCGGCTGGGGCGCGCGCAAGCTGGCTTCGATCTCCTGCATGCGCTGGTCGAAGGTGGTGAGACGTTCGGTCACCGCCGACCAGGTGGCGATGTCGGTGTACGAGTTGACGATGAACGACAGCGAGCTCTGCACGTTGCCGAAGGCGTCGCCCACCTGCATCAGACCGCCGAGTGCGATCTGCTTGGCGAAATAGCGTGGCGCCACTACGACGTACGGGAAAATTATCGCGACCTGCGTATACCACGAGGTGAACCAATTGAGCTTCTTCTGGCGCTTCATGATGCGCCAGTAATTGGCGAAGACGTTGCCGAATCGGCCGTCGAACACCGCGCGCTCGGGCGGCTCGCCGCCGTAAAGCGCGACACTCTCGGCGTTCTCGCGCAAGCGCACCAGGCTGTAGCGGAAATCGGCTTCGAAGCGCTGCTGCGCGAAATTGAGCGGCACCAACGGATAGCCGATCTTGACCGCAAACCAAGTGCCGAACGCGGCATAGAGCAGCGCCGCCCAAGCGAGATAGGCCGGAAGGTGGAGCGTGCCGAGCGGGCCGAGCGGAATCGCCGCCGGTCCGGATAATCCCACCAGGATGACCATGAACGAGACTACCGAGACCGCCGACGTCAGCAGGCCGAGCGACAGCGACGCCACGTATTGGACGAAATAATTGAGATCGTCGGCGATGCGCTGATCGGGATTGTCCGTCGTCTGGCGGTCGAGCTGCAGGCGATAATAGCGGCTCTCGCCGAGCCAGTGGTCGAGATAGCGGCCGGTGAGCCAACGCCGCCAGCGGATCTGCAGCATCTGGCGAAGATAGTACGCGTACACCGACATCACGACGCTGGAGGCGGCGAGCACACAAAAAATGCCGATATCGTAGAAGAAAGCATGCGCGTCGAAACGCTGGAGCGCGTTGTAGAACGCGTTGTACCACTTGTTGATCAGCACCGAGACCGCGACGTTGCCGAGGTTGAGCGCGATCACGGCGAGCACGAGCGCCCAGGCGGTGCGCCGCTCGTCCGAGGACCAGTAGGGTCGCGCCAAGTGCCAGGCGAGGCGCAGCATGGTTCGTCGTTTGCCGTTCATTCCTTCATTCCGACGGCTGATCCGGTTTAGGCCGTTTGGCGCCGCCACGTCCGCGTGGCGCTATCGCGAGTTTCTCCGCGATGGAGCAACTTGACCGTCACCCCCGCGAAAGCGGGGGCCCAGAACCTGCCCCGGACTCGATCCGGGGGCGACCGCACGTCGTTTGCCCCTGGGTTCCCGCTTGTGCGGGAACGACGACGACAATGTGATTCGACCCGAGCGAAACATGCGCTAGCGCACGGCGCGGGCGATCGTCGCGGTGGTGCTGTAGCCCGGTACGATCTCGGCCAGCAGCACCCGTCCGCCATAGGACTCGACGATATCGCCGCCGACCACCTGGTCGCGGCTGTAGTCCGCGCCCTTGACCAGCACGTCGGGCCGCAATTCGCGGATGAGCTCGACCGGCGTCTCGGCATCGAACACGACGACAAGATCGACCGGCGCCAGCGAGGCGAGCACCGCGGCGCGCGCCGCTTCGTTCTGCACCGGGCGGGCCGGCCCCTTGAGCCGCCGCACCGAGGTGTCGCTGTTCAATCCCACGACCAGCCGGTCGCACGCCGCGCGCGCTTGGCCCAGCAGCGACACGTGTCCCGGATGGATCAAATCGAAGCACCCGTTGGTGAAGCCGATCTTGAGCCCGTTGCGGCGCCAGCGCGCGACATGATCGAGCGCCAGCGGCAGTGGCAGTACCTTGCGGCTCTTGAGCGTGTCGCGGTCGACCAGCGTCTCGGCCAGTTCGTTGGCGTGGACCACCGCAGTGCCGACTTTGCCGACGACGATACCGGCCGCGGCGTTGGCGAGCCGCGCCGCATCCAGCAGGCTTGCGCCCGCGGCGAGCGCGGCGCCGACCACGGCGACGACGGTGTCACCCGCGCCCGAGACGTCGTAGACCTCGCGCGCCTCGGCGGCGAGGCGATGGACGTCCGTTCCCTCGACCACCAGCAGCCCGTCCTTGCCGCACGACACCAGCATGGCGCCGAAGCCGTGGCGCTCGATCAGCTCGCGCGCCGCCGCGACGACCGCCTCGTCGTCGGCAAGGGCGCGGCCGGCCGCCTCGGCGAGTTCGCGCCGGTTCGGCTTTAGCACGCTGGCGCCGCGATAGACGGCATAGTCGTGACCCTTGGGATCGACCACCACCTTGCGGCCGGCGGCGCGCGCGACGTCGATGATCTCCTTGGCGACGCCGTTGCCGAGCACGCCCTTGGCGTAATCCGACAGAATCACGAGCTGGTGGTGCGGCAGCGCCGCCTTGATCTGCGCCTGCAGGTCGGCGCGCGTCTCCGCCGCGATCGGCGCGGCGCGCTCGCGATCGGCGCGCAACAGCTGCTGCGTGTCGGCGACATAGCGCGTCTTGACCGAGGTCACCCGGTCGCGCTCGGGCAAGACATGCGCCTCGGCGTTGCCGAGCGCCGCCACCATGCGCGTGATCTCGCGGCCGGCGGCATCGGCGCCGGTGACCGAGATGAAGCAGGTTTCGGCGCCGAGCGCGTGCAGGTTGCGCAACACGTTGCCGGCACCGCCGAGCCGACGCTCCTCGCTATCGACGTGGAGCACCGGCACCGGCGCCTCGGGCGAAATGCGCTCGACCCGGCCGGTCACGTAATGGTCGAGCATCGCGTCGCCGACGCAAATCAGCCGCGCGCGGCCGAACGCCTCGACCAGCTTGATGAGATCCGCCTCTGCCATAGAGCCCTGTTTATGGTGGCGAATCCCGGTCGGAGGCAAGAAAAACCGGCGTTAACTCGCTATATTGGGCGACATGCGGAAGATTAACGACAGGCAAGGCGCGCTACCGGCCGTGCCGGCGGGATCGCGGGTCTACGCCGTCGGCGACGTGCACGGCCGCCTCGACCTGCTGGTCCGGCTCGAAGAGCTCATCGCGGCGGACGCGGCCGCGGCCGACGCGCGCCGCCGGGTCATCGTCTATCTCGGCGATTACGTCGACCGCGGCCCGGATTCCCAGGGCGTGATCGAGCGGCTGCTGCGCCGGCCGCTGCCCGGCTTCGAGCCGGTCCATCTGCTGGGCAATCACGAGGATTACCTGCTCCAGTTCCTCGAGAACGCCGAGGTCGGGCCGGCCTGGTGCGCCTATGGCGGGCTCGAGACGCTGGCAAGCTACGGCGTGCGGCCGCCCTCCTCCTTCACCGTGCGCGCCGACGATTTCGAGATCGCACGCCAGGCGCTCGCCGACAAGATTCCGCCGGCGCATGTCGCCTTCATGCGCGACCTGAAGCTAACCCACGCCGAAGGCGGCTATCTTTTCGTCCACGCCGGCGTCAAGCCGGGCGTCGCGCTCGCCGAGCAGCAGGCCGAGGATTTGCTGTGGATCCGCAACGAGTTTCTCGATTCTGCCGAAGATTTCGGCGCCTGCGTCGTCCACGGTCACACCATCGTCGAGGCGCCGGAGCAGCGCGCCAATCGCATCGGCATCGACACCGGCGCCTTCGCCACCGGCACGCTCACCGCGCTGTTGCTCGACAGCGCCGAGCGGCGGTTTATCCAGACTTAGCGCGCAGCGAAAAAAGTCTTTCCTTCGTCATCGCGAGGACCCGCAAGCGCAGCGCGGCGGGGCCGTGGCGGTCCAGAAACGCGCCGCGAATCCATAAGTGTCTGGATTGCCGCGTCGGCCTTCGGCCGCCTCGCAATGACACGCCGGGGATTTTCACGCAACGCACTGGCTCTCAGCTCCGCGGCGCGTGCTTGCCGAGGATGCGCTGCAGCGTGCGGCGGTGCATCTTCAAACGGCGCGCCGTTTCGGAAACATTGCGGTCGCACTGCTCGAAGACGCGCTGGATGTGTTCCCAGCGGACGCGGTCGGCCGACATCGGATCATCGGGCGGCGGCGGCAGGCTGCTTTCGCTCGCCGCCAGCAGCGCCCGCTCGACCGCGTCGGCGTCGACCGGCTTCGGGATGTAGTCGACGGCGCCCGCCTTCACCGCGGCGACCGCGGTGGCGATGTTGCCGTAGCCGGTGAGCATGACGACGCGTGCGCTCGGCCGCGCCTTGCGGAGCGCCCTGACCACGTCGAGGCCGCTGCCGTCGCTCAGCCGCAGGTCGACGACGGCGAAGGCGGACGGACCGCTCTCGACCGCGTGCACGCCGGCGGCGACGGAGTCGGCGGTGGCGACGACGAAGCCGCGCCGCTCCATGGCGCGCGCCAGGCGCTGACACAGCGGCGCATCGTCGTCGACGATCAGCAGCGTGCGCTCGCCCGCGGGCAGCCCGGCCAGCGCCGGGCTCATCTGGATGTCGCTTTTTCCGTCGCTCATTTTGCCGCTACCGCCATTGCCGCTGTTGCCGTTTCCGCCTTGCGCTCGTCGCCTTCGAGCTGCGTCCGCCGCCACTCGACGACGACATGCGCGCCGCTGTCGGGATTGTTGGCGAAGGACAGCCGCGCGCCGGTACGCTCCAACAGGCTCTGGGCGATGAAAATGCCGAGGCCCATATGCGCGCCGTTGCCGGCGCGGACCGAAACATAGGGCTCGCCGATGCGCCCCAGCATCGTCGGCGGAAAGCCAGGCCCGTCGTCGACGATGTCGACCGCGACGGTGTCCTCGCTCCAGCTCGTCGTCACCGTCACCTCGCTGCCCGCGAATTCGATCGCGTTGCCGATCAGGTTGCCGAGACCGTGCACGATCTCGGGCGTGCGCGGCACCGGCGGCTCGGCGATCGCGCCGCCCGCCGGATCGCGGCCGGCGACGGTGTCGTGCACGATGCGCATGCCGGCGCGCAGATGCGGCTCGCCCGCCGACTGCACGATCGCCGAGAACGGCACGCGGTTGAAGGGCATCGCCTCGCCTTCGCGGGCGCGGCCGAGTTCGGCCAGGATGGTGCGGCAGCGCTCGCTCTGACTGAGCAGCAGCTGCGCGTCCTCGGCGATCGGGCTGTTCTTGGGCAGATCGCGGACCAGCTCCTTGGCGACCACCGCGATCGTCGCCAGCGGGCTGCCGAGCTGGTGCGCCGCGGCGGCGGCGAGCGCACCCACTGCGGCGACGCGCTGCTCCCGCGCCAGCGCGAGCTGCGTTGCGGCATAGGCGTCGCGCATGCGGCGCGCCTCCTCGGCAACGAACCAGTTGTAGCCGGTGATGAACAGGCTCGACGAAACCAGCGCCACCCACATGCCGAGGACGTAGATCGGCGCCGGCTCGATCATCGAGCCGGGTCGCGCCGGCAGCGGCAGGTGCGCCAGCGCCAGCGCGGTGATCGCGGCAACGGTGAGCGCCGACAGGCCGGCGACGGTGCGGCGGTTCAGGATGGTCGCCGAGACCGTCACCGGCACCAGCATCAGCATAGCGAACGGATTCTGCAGGCCGCCGGTGAGGAAAAGCAGCACGCCGAGTTGCAGCGTGTCGAAGGCGAGATAGATCGCCGCCTCGCGGTTGCCGAGGCGCGCCGCGGCGCGGTTCGAGAGCCAGGCGACGACGTTGAGCAGCGCCGAGACGGCGACGACGCCGAGCGCCGCCTCGAGCGGCAGCGCGAAGCCGAGCGCATAATGCGCCACCAGCAGCGCCGCCCCCTGGCCGATCACCGCGACCCAGCGGATCAGCACCAGCATGCGCAGGCTGACGGCGACGTCGCTGCCCAACCCGGGCGCGGGTGGCGTTTCGGCCTTGAAGGGACTGGGTTTTTCGCCGCTCGGCAGCATCTACCTATTATACACGGCGGCGCCGGGCGGCAAGCGGCTGTGGCTGGCGCCGCCGCCCCCCTTTCCGCCATAGTGCGCGCCCATGCCGGATCCCGCCGCCGCGATCGAGGTCGAGAATCTGGTCAAGCGCTTCAAGCGCACGACCGCCGTGGACGGCATCGCCTTCGCCGTCGCGCGCGGCGCCTGCGTCGCGCTGCTCGGCACCAACGGCGCCGGCAAGACCACCACGCTGGCGATGCTGCTGGGTCTGGTCACGCCGAGCGCCGGCACGATCCGCGTCCTCGGCGAGGACATGCTGCGCCACCGTCATCGCGTGCTGGGACGGATGAACTTCTCCTCGCCCTATGTCGACCTGCCGCAGCGGCTGACGGTGCGGCAGAACCTCGACATCTACGCCCGGCTCTACGGCCTCGCCGACGTCGGCGCGCGCATCGCGGCGCTGGCCCGCGACCTTCAGCTCGAGACCCTGCTCGACCGCGCTGTCGGGCGGCTTTCGGCCGGTCAGAAGACGCGCGTCGCGCTGGCCAAGGCGCTCTTGAACGAGCCCGAGCTGCTGCTGCTCGACGAGCCGACCGCCTCGCTCGATCCCAACACCGCCGATTGGGTGCGCGGCTACCTCGAAGCCTGGCGGACGCGCACCGGCGCCACCATCGTGCTGGCGTCGCACAACATGGCCGAGGTCGAGCGCCTCGCCTCGGACGTGCTGATGATGCGGCGGGGCAAGATCGTCGACCGCGGCGCGCCGCGCGCGCTCGTCCGCTGCCACGGCCGCGACACGCTCGAGCAGGTCTTCCTCGCACTCGCGCGCGAGACCGAGCCGGTGACGCCGTGAGCGCGGCACCCGCCGCCGCGTTCTCGGGCCGCCGCGTCGGCGCCATGGTACGGCGCTATGTCTATCTGCTGGTGGGCTCCGGGCCGCGCGCGCTCGAGCTGCTCTATTGGCCGATCGTGCAGATGATCCTGTGGGGCTTCACCAGCCAGTTCCTGATGACCAACAGCTCCTATGTCGCGCGCGCCGGCGGCGTGCTGCTGGGCGCGGTGCTGCTGTGGGACGTGATGTTCCGCGGCCAGCTCGGCGTGTCGGTGTCGTTCCTCGAGGAGCTGTGGTCGCGCAACCTGGCGAGCCTGTTCGCGAGTCCGCTGCGCCCGATCGAATGGGCGGCGGCGCTCGTCGTCATGAGCCTGGTCCGTGTCGTGATCGGCATCGCGCCGGCGGCGCTGTTGGCGATCCTGCTCTATCACTATTCGATCTTCGCCCTCGGCCTGCCGCTGATTGCGTTCTTCGTCCTGCTGCTGGCCATGGGCTGGAGCATCGGCTTCATCATCGGCGCATTGCTGCTGCGCTTTGGGCTGGGCGCGGAGAGCATGGCCTGGGCCGCGGCTTTCCTGCTGGCGCCGGCGGCCGCGATCTATTACCCGGTCGCGATCCTGCCGGTCTGGCTGCAAGACGTCGCCTGGGCGATCCCGGCGGCGCACGTGTTCGAGGGGATGCGCGCGGTGATGTTCACCGGCCGCTTTCCGCTGCAGCACTTCGTGGCCGCGCTGGGGCTCGACGCGCTCTACCTCGTCATCGGCGTCGGCGCGTTCCTCGTCGCCTTCGAGATCGCGCGCCGGCGCGGCTCGCTGCTGCAGAGCGGCGAGTGACCTGTAGCCCCGAACCCGGCTTGGCATTAGGATCGCCGCCATGAATCTCGAGGACTTCACGCGCGACTGGCCGGCACGGCGCGCCGACGCGCGGGTGGCACTGACCTTCTTCACGCGGCTCGTCTGGGGCGAGCGGCCGGCGCCGGCGCTGGGCGAGTTGGCCGCGGCGAGCTGGGCCTTCCCGCTGACGGGCCTCGTGGTCGGCGTCTGCGGCGCGCTCGCCTATGCGATCGTCGCCCGGCTCGGCGTGCCGGTGCCGGCGGCCGCGCTGCTCGCGGTGGCGACCACGGCGCTGGTCACCGCCGGCCAGCACGAGGACGGCCTCGCCCGCGCGGTCGAGGGCCTGGGGCGTGGCGATGACGTCAACGAGCGGCTGCGCCTGATGCGCGACGGTCCCAACGGCGCGCTCGGCGTTCTGGCCATCGTCTTGAGCGTCGGCTTGCGCGCCGGCGCGCTCTTTGCGGTGGGCGACGCCTTCGGCACCGCCGGCGTCAGCGGCGCGCTGGTCGGCTGCCACGCGATCGCGCGCGGCCTGCTGCCGGCGGCGCTGCGCTGGGGCGAGCCCGCGGCGCCGGCCGACTGGGCGGCCGAAGCCGGCCGGCCCGAGACGACCAATGTTGGCGCAGCCGCAGCGATCGCCTTGGTCATCGCGCTGCTCGCGCTCGGCATCAAGGCCGGCCTGGTGGCGATCGTCGTCGCCGCGGCGGCGATGGCGGCGGTGGCCTATGCCGCGGATCGGCGGATCGGCGGCTTCACCGGCGACATCTTGAACGCGGTCGAGCAGGCGGGAGAGATCGCAGTGCTTCTGGTCGCGGCGGCCTGGACATGACGCCGCACGATGCGCGGATCAACCGCGGAGGATCCTGCGGCGCATGTTCGGCGACGGACGCGGTGCGGCGGCGACGGCCTCGCGCGGGACTTCGGGCGGCTGATAGACGTAGATGCAGAGATCGCTCCGCCACAACTCGAAGGTCGCGGCGCGCCGCATCACCATCGCCAGGATGCCTTTGGTGACCGCGCGGGGCAGGGTGAGGGCGCGGATCGACTCGATCGCCATGACCTTGCGATCGCTGCCGAGCAGATAGCACCGGAATTCTGCCACCCTGCCTCCCTGTCTGCGCGCGGCTGCCTGAAATTCCACCCCAGCCTACCCTGGAATGGTTAAAACCCACCGAAGATGGCCGCTCCGCTTCCAGCCGAAACCGCCGAAATCCGCCTCCAGGCCCTGCGCCGGAAGCCGCGCGGCGACCGCCGGCTGGCCCTGATGCCGCGCGTCGACGACATGGCCGCGGCGGCCGCGGCGCTCGCGGCGTTGGCAGCGGCGGGTTATCGCGTCACCGGGTTGCCGGCCGGCGCCGCCGACCTGCGCGCGCAGCTCGCGGCGGCCGACGGCGAGGCGATCATGCTCGGCGACTATGACGCATTCTGCGCGACGCTGCCGGCCGCGCTGCGCGACGCCGTTGCCGCGCGCTGGGGCGCGGCCGAGCGCGATCCGCTCTATCGCCCGGGACGGGTCGATTGCGGCCGTTTCGTCGTGCCGGCGCTACACCTTGGCGCGGTCGCCGTGATCGAGGCAGCGCCCGACGATGCGACGGTGCCGCCGCGCCATCATGAGCTGGCGCGCGCCGCCTGGATTGCCGTCGGGTTTCGCGCCGATGCGGCGATCGCGTGGACGCCGCTCGGCGTCGCGCTGGCGCTGCCGGTGCTGGTGCCGACGACCGCCGACGCACCCGACACGGTCGAGCTCCTGGCCGCGCTCGACGGCGACGCCGCGGCGCTGCGCCGGTGGCACGCGACATGATCACGCGCTGGAGCCTCGGCTGGCGGCCCTATCTGCTGCTCGGCCTGTTTTGTCTCGGCCTCTATCTTCCGGGACTCGCGGCGCTGCCGCCGACCGACCGCGACGAGGCGCGCTTCGCCCAGGCGACGCGCCAAATGATCGAGACCGGCGATTGGCTCCACATCCGTTTCCAGAACCAGGCGCGCAACAAGAAACCGGCGGGCATCTATTGGCTGCAGGCGTTGTCGGTCATGGCGACAAGCGACGCAGCAAGCCCGGCGATCTGGCCCTATCGGCTGCCGTCGCTGATCGGCGCGACGCTCGCCGTCCTGCTGACCTTCGCGCTCGGCCGCAACCTGGTCGGCGCGCCAGCGGCGCTGCTCGGCGCGGCGCTCCTGGCATCGTCGCTGAGCCTCGTCGTCGAGGCGCATCTCGCCAAGACCGACGCCGCCCTGCTCGGCTGCATCGCCGCGGCGCAGCTCGCGCTCGGCGAAATCTATCGCCGGACGCGCACCGGCGCGACGGCGCGCTGGCCGTGGGCGCTGCTGTTCTGGGCGGCGCTCGGCATTGCCGCGCTGATCAAGGGACCGGTCGCGCCGCTGCTCGCGGCGCTCACCGCCGCGGCGCTGTCGCTCGCCGACCGCGACGCCGCCTGGCTCAAGGCGCTACGGCCGCTCTGGGGCGTGCCGCTGGCGGCGCTCATCGTCGGCCCGTGGCTCGTCGCGATGACGCAGGCAACCGGCGGCGCGTTCATCGGCGGCTCGCTCGGCCACGACTTCGTCGGCAAGCTCGTCGGCGTGCAGGAAGGCCACGGTGCGCCGCCCGGCGCCTACCTGCTGCTGCTGACGCCGATCTTCTGGCCCGGTTCGCTGTTCGCCGCCGACGGCGTGCTCCGCGCCTGGCGCGAGCGTGAGCGTCCGTCGCAGCGCTTCCTGCTGGCGTGGATCGTGCCGTTCTGGGTCGCGCTCGAGCTCGTCCCGACCAAGCTGCCACACTACATCCTGCCGGTGCTGCCGGCGCTCGCGCTGCTCGCCGCCCACGCCCTGTTCAACGCCGGCGCCGCGCCGCGCTGGCTGCGGCTCGCGGTCTCGGGACTGTGGGCGCTGACGACGCTGGCGCTCGCGGCGGGCTTGGCGCTGGCGCCGCTGATGCTGGGCGCCGGGCCGTCGCCGGCCGGCATCGTCGCGGCGCTCGTCGCGCTCGGCGGCGGCGGCGTGTTGCTATGGCGCGCGTGGTCCGAGCGTGTGCCGGCGCTGGCGGCGGGCGCGGCGCTGCTCGCCCTCGTCGTGCTCGCGCCCGGCTTTGCCCGCGTCGTGCCGGCGCTCGATCGGATCTGGCTGTCGCGCAGCGCGGCGGCGCTGGTGGCACGCGACCGTCCGCCGGGCAACGCGCCGGTCGCGGTCGTCGGCTACAACGAGCCGAGCCTTATTTTCCTCCTGGGCACCGCGACCAGGCCGCTCGATGCCGCCGCCGCCGCCCGCTACCTTGTCGCCGCGCGCGACGGCCGCGCCTTGGTCGAGGCGCGCGACGACGACGCCTTCCGCCGCGCTGTCGCGGCGCTGGGCCACAACCCGCATGCGATCGGCCGCGTCGCCGGAATCGATTATTCCAATGGCCGGCGCATGACGCTCACGTTCTACGCCGCGGCGCCGGACTGAAGGCGGCTCAGTGCGCGCCGTTCAGCAACTGCGCGATGGCGCGATTGTCGGTCGTCCAGCCGAACGCGTCGCGGCCGGTGTAATCCTGCTTGTGCGGATCGGCGTGCGCCGCCAGCAGCGTCCGCACCGCGGCCGAGCGGCTGTTGGCAACGGCGAGCATCAACGGCGTGACGCCCTGCTGGTTCTGCGCGTCGACCGCGGCGTGCGCCGCCAGCAGCATGCCGAGAACATCGGCGCTGCCGCGCTCGGCCGCCCAATGCAGCGCCGTGTTGCCGAGCTTGTCGCGCACCTCGAGGTTGGCGTCGTGATCGAGCAGAACCCGCGCCATCATCGCGTTGTTGAAGATCGCGGCGTACATCAGCCCCGAGCGGCCGAGATAATCCTGGCTATTGGGGCTGGCGCCACCGACCAGCAGGCCGAGCACGCCGCGGGTGTTGTTCTGTGCCGCGATGGCGGCGACGGAATCCGAATAGCCCTGGAAGCCGCTGAAGGGAATCGTCGGCACGCCGCCGCTGGGATTGGTGTCGAGCAGCGGCGTCGCGCCCTGAGCCGCCGCAGCCATAGGGAAGGCGACAACCAGAAAACCGATCAGGGCAGCACGCGACGGCAGCATCCGGACGAAGATTTCCCTCACGCCGCGAGTGTGCGCCGGGCCGCGCCGGCGTTCAAGCCGTTCGACGTTGCGCCGGGCCGATTCCGGCGCGTCGCCGCCTCATGCTAGGCTTCGCGCCATGGCCGCCTTCCGCCTGCCGCGCCTTCCCGTCTTCGCACCGGGCACGGTCTGGCTCGTCGGTGCCGGGCCGGGCGATCCCGGCCTCCTGTCGCTGCTCGCGCTGCACGGGCTGCGCCATGCCGACGACGTGGTCTACGACGCGCTGATCGACCGGCGCATCCTGGCGCTGGCGCGGCGGGGCGCGACGCTGCACTACGCCGGCAAGCGCGGCGGCAAGCCGTCGCCGCGCCAGCCCGATATTTCGCGCAAGCTGGTTGAGCTTGCGCAGAAGAAGCGCCGGGTGCTGCGGCTCAAGGGCGGCGATCCGTTCGTCTTCGGCCGCGGCGGCGAGGAGGCGCTGGCGCTCGAGGCGGCGCGCGTGCGCTATCGCATCGTGCCCGGCATCACCGCCGGCATCGGCGGCCTCGCCTATGCCGGCATTCCGCTCACCCACCGCGACGTCAATTCCGCCGTGACCTTCGTCACTGGCCATGCCAGCGGCGGCGATTTGCCCGACGGCCTCGACTGGCGCGCGCTCGCGCAGGGCGCGCCGATCCTGGTGGTCTACATGGCGCTGAAGCATCTGGACGCGATCGCCCGGCGGCTGATCGAAGCGGGGCGGCCGCTCGACGATCCGGTCGCGATCATCGCCAGCGCGACGACGCCGCGCCAGCGCGTGCTCGAAACGACGCTCGCGCATGCGGCGCGCGCCGTGGCACGAGCGCGCCTCAAGCCGCCGGCGGTGCTGGCGATCGGCCGCACGCTTCGGCTGAAGCCGAGCCGGTGAAACCGGTGCGTGCGGCGAACGCCTCTGGCGGCGCGTGACGCAGATCGCCTAGACTTGCCGCCATGTCGAGCGCGAATCGCGGTCTTCTCGTCTTCCTGGTCGTGCTCGCGGTGCTGGTTGCCGGCTTCGGCTACGAGAATGGCTGGTACGGCAACGCGCCGCCGACCGCGGTTCCGGTCGGCGGGCCCTTCACCCTCACCGACCAGAACGGCGCGATGCGCACCGACGCCCAGTTCCGCGGCAAGCTGATGCTGGTCTATTTCGGCTACACCTATTGCCCCGACACCTGCCCGGCGACGCTCGCGGCCATGACGCAGGCGCTCGCCCAGCTCGGCCCCGCGGCCGACGCGGTGCAGCCGATCTTCATCACCGTCGATCCGGCGCGCGATACGCCGGCGCAGCTCAAGTCCTATGCGGCGAATTTCTCGCCGCGTCTCATCGCGCTCACCGGCACGTCCGAGCAGCTCCAGGCCATCGAGCGCGAATACCGCGTCTACGCCAGCAAGGTGCCGGGCGGTCCGCCCGACGATTACCTGCTGGACCATTCGTCCTTCATCTATCTGATGGGCCGCGACGGCAAGCTGGCCCGGCTCATCCCATCGGGCGAGACGCCCGCCGACATGGCGGCGGACATCCGCAAGCACCTTTAGTCCGGCATGAGCGCGATACCCGGGCGCATTGCCCTGTCGACCGGCGAGCGGCCGCTCAAGCTCGTACGGCGGCGCAGCGCGCGGCGCTTCATCCTGCGCCTCGACGACGAGGACGATGCCGTGGTGCTGACGCTGCCGCGCTATGCGTCGTTCGCCGCGGCGCTGCGGTTTCTCGAGGACAATCGCGGCTGGATCGAGGAACGGCTCGAGGAATTGCCGCCGCGCGTCGCCTTCGCCGACGGCGTCGCGATTCCGATCCTGGGCGTGCCGCACGTGATCCGCCATCGCGCCGACAGCCGCGGCCGCGGGGCGGCGTGGCTCGAGCCGGGCGCCTTGTGCGTCGCCGGCGATGCGCGGCATCTCGCCCGCCGCGTCACCGATTTCCTGCGCGAGCGGGCGCGGCTCGAGCTGGGCGTCCGGGCGGGCACCATGGCGGCATCGATCGGCCGAACGATCCGGCGCATCACCGTGCGCGACACCAGGAGCCGCTGGGGCAGTTGCTCGCACGATGGCGCGCTGTGCTTCTCCTGGCGGCTGATTCTGGCGCCGGCGGCCGTCGTCGACTATGTCGTCGCGCACGAGGTCGCGCACCTGAAGCACATGAACCACGGCGCGCGCTTCTGGCGCGCGGTCGAGGCGCTGGCGCCCGGCTCGGGCGCGCCGCGGTCATGGCTGCGTCGCAACCGGGCGCGGCTGCTGCGCTTCGGGTAGGCGCATCAGGTAAAGCAGGAGCAGCAGCGCCGGCACGCAGGCGGCGGTCGCGACCAGGAAGAACGACTGCCAGCCGAGTCGGTCGGCGAGGAAGCCGCCCGCCGCCGCCAGCACCGTGCGGCCGGTGGCGGCGAGCGCCGACAGCAGCGCGTATTGCGTGGCGGTGAAGGCGGGATGGCAGAGCCGCGACAGGTAGGCGACGAAGGCGGCCGAGGCCATGCCGCCGGTGACGTTCTCGGTGGCGATGGTCAGCGCCAGCACCGTCGGATCGGGCCCGGCCCAGAGCTGGACGACGTACATCAGGTTCGACAGCGCCTGGAGCGCGCCGCAGATCAGCAGCGCCGGCATCAATCCGAGGCGATAGACCGCGCTGCCGCCCAGGAACACGCCGGCGATGCTGGCGGCGGTGCCGAAGATCTTGGCGACGTTGGCGATCGCGATCTTGCTGAATCCGAGCGCGATGTAGAACGGGCTCGCCATGATGCCGGCGAGCGCGTCGCCGAGCTTGTAGAGCACGACGAAGATCAGGATGGTGAGCCAGGCGCGCCGGCCGGCGAATTCGGCAAAGGGCTCGATCACGGCTTCGGCGAACCATCCCTCGCGCACCGGCGGCGCGACGAGGCGCGGCTCGCGCGTCATCAGCACCGTCGCGATCCCGACCAGCATCAGCGCCGCCATGCCGCCATAGGACCAGAACCAGCCGAAATAGGACGCGAGATAGAGCGCGCCGGCGCCCGAGGCGATCATGCCGAAGCGGTAGCCGATCTGGGTCGCGGCCGCGCCGGCGCCCTGCTCGCGCTCCGTGAGCAGCTCGACGCGATAAGCGTCGATCACGATGTCCTGGCTCGCCGAGAGAAACGCGACGACGGCTGCCACCAGCGCCACCGACCAGGGATCGGCGGCGGGATCGCGTCCGGCCATGACCAGGAGCGCCGCCGCCAGCGCGAGCTGGATCGTCACCGCCCAGCCGCGCCGTCGGCCGAGCCGGCCGATCAGCGGCAGGCGCAACCGGTCCATCGCCGGCGCCCACAGGAACTTGAGGTTGTAGGCGAGACCGACCTCGGCGAAGAGGCCGATGGCGGTGAGCGAAACGCCATCCTCTTTCAGCCAGATCGCGAGGGTCGAGGCGGTCAGCGCCAGCGGCAGGCCGCTCGAAAAGCCCATGAGCAGGATCGCCAGCATGCGGCGATCGCCATAGACCCTGAGGGAGGCGAGCCAGGATTTCATCGCGCCGCCGGCTTGCCGGCCCAGGCGACGGCGTCGTCCAACCGGTCCTGCCCCCAGAACAGCTCCTGCCCGACCTGGAAGGTCGGCGCGCCGAAGATGCCGAGCGCCTCGGCGGCTTCAGTCACGGTGCGCAGCGCCTGCTTCACGTCCGGCGCATTCGCGCGCCCCAGGATCGGCGAAGGCTCCTGCCCGAGCTCGTTCAAGATGGCGCCGATCGTCTCCGTCGCCGCGATGTCGCGATCTTCGGCGAAATTGGCGCGGAACACCGCCAGGCAAAAGGCGCGAACCCAGGGCCGATCTCCCGCCGCATGGGCAACGCGCGCCGCCAGCAGCCCGCTGCGCGGAAACGCCGACGGGCGGCGCCAGCGGACGCCGTCGCGCGCGCACAGGCGCTCGACGTCGCGCCACATATATTGGCCCTTGCGCGGATCGAGATTGAACGGTGAATCGGCGAAGCCGCGATGGGTGAGGATCGGACCCAGGAGGAAGGGCCGCCAGGCATGCGCGACACGCGATGCGCGGGCGGCCGCCTCGATCCGGCTGGCGGCGATGTAGGAATAGGGGCTCGCGAACTCGAACCAGAAGACAAGCGGCGGTTCGTGTGTGCCCGTCATGGGCCTGGCGGGAATGCCCGCGTCACGGCTTCTGCTTGTCGGCGTCGGCCGCGACCTGCATGCGGATGATCTTGTCGGGATTCTGCACCATGCCGCTTTGCGGATCGCCCTTCTTGATCGCGTCGATCGATTCCATGCCCGAGACGACCTGGCCGAAGATCGTGTATTTGCCGTCGAGGAACGGCGCCGGCGCGAAGCAGATGAAGAACTGGCTGTCGGCGCTGTCGGGATCGTTGGCGCGCGCCATGCCGACCGTGCCGCGAACGAAATGCGCCTGGCTGAACTCCGCCTTGAGCCTCTGGCCCGAGCCGCCGGTGCCGGTGCCGGTGGGATCGCCGGTCTGCGCCATGAAGCCGGCGATCACGCGATGGAAGACGATGCCGTCGTAGAAGCCCTTGCGCGTCAGCTCCTTGATCCGCGCCACCGTCTTGGGCGCGAGGTCGGGGCGCAGCTCGATGACGACGCGGCCGTTGGGCACGTCGAGATAGATCGTGTTCTCGGGATCGGCTGCGCTCACGGGACCTCCGCTGGTCAGGATGAAGGCGGTGGCGAGCGCGGCCAAGCAAAAGGATTTCAACACGTCGCGTTCCGCCGTTGAAGACGGTGCGACCTTAGCCTACGCGCTAGGACTTGGGAACCGTCAGCACCAGACGAACGCGCTCATGATGCGGTCGACGGTCTCGCCGTCGTTGCCGAGCGGCAGCGCCAGCACCTCGCAATGAAGACACACATTGTCGGTCATGACACGATCGCGGAACTCGAGCACTGGCCGGCGGCGCTCGACGACGGCGGTGTAATGGTCGCGCACCAGCTTGCGGTAGTGCGGGTCGGCGATCGCCTCGACGTCCTTGCCGGTGAGCTCGAAGCCCACGCGCTCGACGACCTTGGTTGCGTGGAGCCGGAAGCGGAAGCGCAGCGGATCGCGCCGCACGTCGACGAGCGACAAATTGCCGAGCACGTATTTGAGATCGAGCGGATCGAAATCGGCGCGCGCCGGCATGAGGCGGCCGCGGCGGCGGGCTTCCCAATCGCGGTGCAGCCGCTGGAGCACGGGCGATTTGATGTCGAGGACGAGCGCGTCGCCATCCATCCACGAGTATGGCGACGGCATGCTTAATCGTATCTTAAGCCTGCCGGGAACCCGGATTTCAGCCGATTTCGGCCTCGGCCTTGCGGCTTTCGCGCTTGCGCTCGTGCGGATCGAGATAGCGCTTGCGCAGGCGGATCGACTTCGGCGTGACCTCGACCAGCTCGTCGTCGGCGATATAGGCGATCGCCTGCTCGAGGCCCATCAGGATCGGCGGCGTCAGTCGCACCGCCTCGTCCTTCGCCGTGGTGCGGATGTTGGTGAGCTGCTTGCCCTTCAAGGGATTGACGTCGAGATCGGTGCCGCGCGTGTGCGCGCCGATGACCATGCCGGGATAGACCGCGTCGCCCGGCTTGATGAACATCGGTCCGCGTTCCTCGAGGTTCCACAGCGCGTAAGCGACGGCAGCGCCCGAAGCGTTCGCGATCATGACGCCGTTGCGGCGGCCCTCGATTGGGCCCTTCCACGGCTCGTAGCCGGCGAAGATGCGGCTGAGGACGCCGGTGCCGCGCGTGTCGGTAAGAAACTCGCCCTGATAGCCGATGAGGCCGCGCGTCGGCACGCGGAAGACCAGGCGCAGCTTGCCGCCGCCCGAGGGCCGCATGTCCTGCATCGCGCCTTTGCGGCTCGCCAGCTTCTCGACGACGATGCCGGCGAAGTCCTCGTCGACGTCGACCTGGACCTCCTCGACCGGCTCGAGGCGCTGGCCGTTCTCGGTCTTGATCAGCACCTTGGGCCGCGAGATCGAGAGCTCGAAGCCCTCGCGGCGCATGGTCTCGATCAGGACGCCGAGCTGCAATTCACCGCGGCCCGAGACTTCGACCGAATCCTTGTCCTCGCTCTCCGTGATGCGGATCGCGACGTTGCCCTGGACCTCGCGCTTCAGGCGCTCGACGACGAGCCGCGAGGTGAGCTTGGTGCCTTCGCGGCCGGCGAGCGGGCTGTCGTTGACCGAGAAGGTCATGGACAGGGTCGGCGGATCGACCGGCATCGCCGGCAGCGCCGCCTCGACCTCGGGCGCGCAGATGGTGTCGGCGACCGAGGCATGTTCGAGCCCGGCGACGGCGATGATGTCGCCGGCCTCGGCTTCGTCGATCGGCCGGCGCTCGAGGCCGCGGAACGCCAGCAGCTTGGTCAGGCGGCCCTCCTCGAGCACGCGCCCGTCGCCGCCGAGCGCCTTCAGCGGCATGTTGACCCGCGCGCGGCCCTGGTGGATGCGGCCGGTCAGGACGCGGCCGAGATAGGGATCGTATTCGAGCGTCGTCGTCAGCATGGCGAACGGCCCGTCGGGCGCGGCGCGCGGCGGGCGGACGTGGCGCAGGATCAGCTCGAACAGCGGCGTCAGGTCGCGGCGCTCGTCGGCGAGATCGGCGACCGCCCAGCCGGCGCGACCCGAGGCGTAGAGGGTGGGGAAATCGAGCTGCTCGTCGGCCGCCTCGAGCGCGGCGAAGAGGTCGAACACCTCGTTGTGGACGTGGTGCGCCCGCGCGTCGGACCGGTCGACCTTGTTGATCACGACGATCGGATTCAGGCCCTGGCGCAGCGCCTTGCCGACGACGAACTTGGTCTGCGGCATCGGCCCTTCGGCGGCGTCGACCAGCACCAGCACGCCGTCGACCATCGACAGGATGCGCTCGACCTCGCCGCCGAAATCGGCGTGGCCGGGCGTGTCGACGATGTTGATGCGGACGCCGCCCCAGTCGACCGAGGTGCACTTGGCCAGGATGGTGATGCCGCGCTCGCGCTCGAGATCGTTCGAGTCGAGTGCGCGCTCGGCCACCTGCTGGTTGGCGCGGAACGTGCCGCTCTGGCGCAGCAGTTGGTCGACGAGCGTCGTCTTCCCATGGTCGACATGGGCGATGATGGCGATGTTACGGATGTCCATGAACCCACTATATGGCGCTTCGCGCGCCCCTAAATAAGGCCTTCGCCGGCGGCGAGATGCTCGAGCGAGGTTCCCGGCCGGGCGCCGACATGCGCGATGATCTCGGCGGCGCACAGGCTGCCGAGCTTGCCGCAGGTTGCGAGGTCGCGTCCGTGCGTCAGGCCATAGAGGAATCCGGCGGCGTAGAGATCGCCGGCGCCGGTGGTGTCGACGACGCGCGCGACGCGCCATGGCGCCACGTGCAGCAGGTCCGCCTGGGTGACGATGTCGGAGCCGCGCTCGCTGCGCGTCAGCACGGCGATGTCGCAATGGCCGCGCACCGCCTCGGCCGCGATCTCGAAATGCTCGGTCTCGTAGAGCGAGCAGATCTCGTGCTCGTTGGCGAACAGCACGTCGACGTGGCGGTCGACCAGATCGCGGAACTCGGCGCGGTGGCGATCGACGCAGAACGGATCGGAGAGCGACAGCGCCACCTTGCGGCCGGCCCGGTGCGCGGCGGCGGCGGCGGCGCGGAACGCCTCCATCGCGCGCGGCGGGTCGAACAGGTAGCCCTCAAGATAGGTCACGGCCGCCGATGCCACGAGCGACTCGTCGATATCCTCGGGGCCGAGATCGACGCAGGCGCCAAGGAACGTGCCCATGGTGCGCTGGGCATCGGGCGTCACCAGGATGAGGCAGCGCGCGGTCGGCGGCCCGGACGTGGCCGGCTTGGTGTCGAAGCGGACGCCGAGCGATTTGAGATCGTGGGCGAAGACCGCGCCGAGCTCGTCGTCGCGTACCTTGCCGATGAAGGCGCCCCGGCCGCCGAGCGAGGCGACGCCGGCGACGGTGTTGGCGACCGAGCCGCCCGATTTCTCGACGCCGGCGGGCATCGCCGCGTAGATCGTTTCGGCGCGCGCGGCGTCGATCAGCGCCATCGTGCCCTTGACCAGGCCTTGGCGCTGGACCAACGCCTCTTCGGTCCGGGCCAGGACGTCGACAATGGCATTGCCGATGCCGACGACGTCATACGCAGGAGCGGCCATGGCAAAGTCCGGTGCGAAAGTCAGAGGTTGGCGGGAGCGCCGGCGGTGCGACGCGCGCGGAGTATACGGACCGCGCCGCGGCCCGCAAGCCCGGCCTCGCCGATCGTCGCGGAGCGGAAAATCGGCAGTTTGCGCTTTATCTTGCGCAACGAGTCGCGCTATCTTGGCCCTTGAAAGACTTGGTGCTTTTCGCCCCGCCGGTTGGCGGCGGCAGCGGGGGAGATTGTCGGCTTTCTGCGGTTTTCGGACGCCCGAAGCGAGCGTCGGTCCGCACGTGTTCGAATTTTCCTTCGTTCTGCCGCCCGGCCCGCGGGATGCCGTGACGGGATGCGACGCATGGTGGGCAAGGGGCAAAGCCGGCGAACCGCCGGCATCGCACGGCGCTTCAACGCCGCGGCGATCGGTGCCGGCTTGCTGCTCGCCGCGTGCTCGGGCAGGCCGGCAAGCGTCGCGCCGCAAGCGACCGCCAATCCGGCCGTGCCGCCGACCTTGGCCGCGCTCAGCCACGCGCCGGCAATTCGCGACCTCGACGGCTTGGCACCGGAGCAAGTGGCGGCGCTGATCGGCCATCCCGACCTCCGCCGCGTCGATCCGCCGGCTGAAATCTGGCAGTACCGCAACGCCGATTGCGTCCTCAATCTCTATTTCTACGGCGCCGGCGCCGCCAGCAAGCTGGTCTACGCCGAGACTCGCAGCCGCGTGCCGGAGCGCGGCCTGGCCGCTTCGCGCTGCCGCAGTGGATTCGCGCCGCTTACCTCCTATACGCGCCAGACCAAGCTTTAAATCATAGCTGCTCCCGGCAATTTGTTAGTTGCTGGGGCTTGGTTTCGCCATATTCTAGAATTATTCTAAACCATTGACGCAAGCGAAAAGGAGCTCCGCCGTGTACGGAACGAAGAATGATCTGCGATCCAATGCCAAGAAGGTATCGATCGAAATCTTGAATGCGCGCCTGGCCGACGCGATCGACCTCGCGCTGCTCACCAAACAGGCCCACTGGAACATCAAGGGCCCGCGCTTCATCGCGCTCCACGAGATGATCGACACGTTCCGCACCGAGATCGACGGCCATGTCGACACCATCGCCGAACGCGTCGTCCAGCTCGGCGGCACCGCGCTGGGAACCAGCCAGGTCGTCGCCAAGGCCAGTACGCTCGGGTCCTATCCGACCGACATCCACAAATCCAAGGACCATCTGGCCGCGCTCGTCGAGCGTTACGCCAAGGCCGCGAACCTGGTGCGCGCCGCGATCGATCAGACCGACGAGGCCGGCGACGCGGACACCGCCGACATCTTCACCGCCTATTCGCGTGCGCTCGACAAGGCCTTATGGTTCCTCGAGGCTCACGTTCAGGAGACCGAATAGCGCCGCTTTCCGGCGGCGAGCCGGGCGTCGATCGCGTCCCAGACCGCGACCTCGAGCCGGACGCCGTCGAGGCGGTTGATCTCCTGGATGCCCGTCGGCGAGGTGACGTTGATCTCCGTCAGGCAGTCGCCGATCACGTCGACGCCGACGAAGACCAGGCCCTGCTCGCGCAGCGTCGGGCCGATGGCGGCGCAGATTTCGCGGTCGCGCGGCGTCACCGTCGCCTTCTTCGCCCGGCCGCCGACATGTAGATTGGCGCGCGCCTCGCCCGTCTTGGGCACGCGCAGCACCGCGCCCACCGGCTCGCCCTCGACCAGGATGATGCGCTTGTCGCCCTGGCGGATCTCGGGCAGGTAGCGCTGGACGATGATCGGCTCGCGATAGAGGCGGGTGAACATCTCCAAGAGCGCGTTGAGGTTGTCGTCGTCGGGCTTGAGGTGGAAGACGCCGGCGCCGCCGTTGCCGAAGATCGGCTTCAGGATGATGTCGCCGTGACGGCAGCGGAAATCGGCGATGGCGTCCGGATCGCTGGAGATCAGCGTCGGCGGCATCAGTCCCATGAAATGGGTGGCGAAAAGCTTCTCCGGCGCGTTGCGCACGCCCGCCGGATCGTTGACCACCAGCACCCGCCCGCTGACGTGTTCGAGCAGGTGGGTCGCGGTGATATAGGCCATGTCGAAGGGCGGATCCTGCCGCATCAGCACGAGATTGACGCCGGCGAGGTCGAGGATGCGCGGGGACCCGAGCTCGTAATAGGGCGCGTCGCGGCGCACGCTCAAACTCCGCGCCCGCGCCGTGAGCTTGCCGTCCGCCAGCGTCAGATCGCGCGGCAGGTAATGGAACAACGCGTGGCCGCGCGCCTGGGCCTCGAGCGCCAGGGCGAAGGTCGAATCGGCCGCGACGTTGATGGCCTCCATCGGGTCCATCTGGATCGCGACCTGGAGAGCCATCGCGCGCGTCCTATTGCAGCGGCGTGACGGTGATGTCGCCGCGCGGCGTCGGCGCGTTGGGCGCGGTGTCTTCGGGCCCCGGCGGCGGCGGAGACGGCGGCGGCGCGGCGCTGGCGGCGCCCGCCGGGCCGCCATTGGTCGAGCCGGCACCGGCGGCGGTGGCCGGCTGCTCGCTGGCGTTGATGCGGATATAGGTGACGACGCGCCTGACGTGGCTCATGGCGCGGGCGCGGTCGATGACGCGCTGCTCCTCGGCCTGGCTGTGCGCCGAGCCGATGATGTAGATCACGCCGTTCTCGGTGGTGACGATGTAGTTGTTGGAATGCACGTCGGCATCGGTCAGCAACTGGGCCTTGAGCTTCTGCGTCGTCACCGCGTCGTGCGCGTTGTCCATGAATCCCGAGCCCGTGCCGACGGTGATCTCGTCGTAGACCTCCTTGACGTTCCTCGCCTGCCAGGCGCGCTTGATCGCTTCGTCGCGCCACGCCTCGGTCGGCACCGTGCCGGTCACCAGCATGCGCCCCTCGTAGGTATGGCAGTTGAGGTCGTCGTTGAGCCGGGTATTGAACTGGGCCCAGAGCTGGATCGCCTGGGTGCAGGTGACGATGTCGTCGGCGTTCTGCCGCAGCGAGCGGTCCTCGGTGGCGACGTAGCCGATGCTGCTACCGGTGCCGGCGGCGGCGACGGCGAGACAGCCCGCCAACAGGACCGGCAGGCCGAGCGGGATCAATGTGCGTAGGCGTGAGCGTGACAAGCGCGACTCCTCGAAACAAACCGTCGCGGGAACTATCGAGGCAAGCCGTGCCGCGGGCAAGACCCTTGGACGAGTCGCTACTCGCCGACGCGCCAGGCGTTCCGCAGGTGACGCGGCCAGCGGCGCGGCGCCACCAGCATGACGTCGAAGCGCAGCTCGGCACCGCCGAGCTCCGGCCGGCTTTTGAGGAAATGCTCGAGCGCGCGGGCGATGCGGCCGCGCTGTTTCCACAGGATCGCCTCCGCGGCGCGCGCGTCGTCGGCGCGCGCCTTGACCTCGATCGCGGCGACGGTGCGGCCGCGCCGCGCGATCAGGTCGATCTCGCCGACCGGCGTGCGATAGCGCCGCGCCAGGATGCGATAGCCCTGCAAACGCAGGTGCCACAGGCAGAGGCGCTCGGCCCAGGCGCCGCGCCGGTGCGCGGCCGCGCCGCGACGCGCCCGGACGTTCATCGTCCGCCCTTGAGCGCCAGCGCCCGAGCATAGACGTGGCGGCGGCGCGCGCCGGTGGCGGATGCGACGTCTTCGACCGCCTCGCGCAGGCTCTTATGGGCGAGTGTTACGCCGAGGGCGCGGTCGATCTCGGCGTCGCTCGTCGCCGTCCGCTCCGGCGGCCCGACCACCACGACGAGTTCGCCCTTGGGCGGACCGGACGCCCGGTATTGCGCCGCCAGTTCGGCGAGCGATCCGCGCCGCACTTCCTCGTGCAGCTTGGTCAGCTCGCGCGCGACGGCGGCCGGCCGCGGGCCGAGAATCGCCGCCATGTCGGCGAGGCTGGCGGCAAGCCGCGGCGCGCTTTCGAAGAAGACGAGCGTCGCGTCGACGTCTTTGAGCTCGTCGAGGCTGCGCCGCCGCGCCGCTTCCTTGGGCGGCAGGAAGCCCGCGAACAGAAACCGGTCGGGCGGCAGACCCGAGGCGAGCAGCGCCGCGAGCGCCGCCGACGGGCCCGGCACCGCGGTGACCGCGATGCCGTCGGCAAGCGCAGCGCGGACGAGTTTAAAGCCGGGATCCGAGACGAGCGGCGTGCCCGCGTCCGAGACCAGCGCCAGCGCCGCGCCGGCCTTGAGCCGCGCCAGGATGCCGGGCCGCACGCGCTCGGCGTTGTGATCGTGATAAGGTTGGGTCGCGGCGGCGATGCCATAGCGCGCCAGCAGCTTGGCGGTCACCCGCGTATCCTCGCACAGCACCGCATCGGCGCTGCGCAGCACCCGGAGCGCACGCAGCGTCACGTCCGCCAAATTGCCGATCGGCGTGGCGACGAGATAAAGCCCGGGAGCGAGTTTACTTGGCTCGGCCTCCCCATTACCCTCGGCGCCCCGCGCCGCGTTGCCAAGGGAGAACGCGCTTGCCGTTCCGGATTTCGTCCCGCGTTCCGCGCCGCGCCGCACCGCGGCGCCGGCCGCGCGTTTGGATCGCGGCATGGCTGGCCCTTTCCGCGCTTGCGCTGGTTTCGTGCTCCGTCCTGAACATAGTGGGACCCGAGAAGCGGCCGCAAGCGCAGGCCCCGCCGGCGGCGCAGCCGACGCAGCCCGGCGCCGCGACGCCGCAGCCGCCGGCCCTCGCCACGCCGGTGGCGCCGACGCCGTCCGGCCCGCCGCATGTGGGATTGCTGCTGCCGCTGTCGGGACCGACCGCCACGCTCGGCAACGCCATGCTGGCCGCGGCGGAGATGGCGCTCTTCGATCAGCCCGACAGCGGCATCGTGCTGCTGCCGCGCGACACCCAGGGCGTGCCCGACGGCGCCGTCGCCGCGGCGCACGACGCGATCCAGCAGGGCGCGCAAATCATCATCGGGCCGCTGCTCGCCGCCGAGGTCGAGGCGGTGAAGCCGATCGCCGCCGCCGCCAACGTGCCGGTCTTGGCGTTCTCCAACTCGACCGCGGTCGCCGGCGGCGGCGTGTTCCTGCTGGGCTTCCAGCCGCAACAGGAGATCACCCGCATCGTGCAGTACGCGCTGGCCAAGGGTCATCAGCGCTTCGGCGTGCTGGCGCCCGATTCGCCCTACGGCAATCTCGCGATCGACACGCTCAAGAGCGTGGTCGCCGCCGCCAGCGGCGCCGGCGTCGTCCGCGTCGCGACCTACGATCCGGCGACGACCGATCTCGCGCCGATCGTGCAAAGCTTCGCCCAGGGCGCCGATTTCGACGCGCTGCTGCTACCCGAGGGCGGCACGCGGCTGCGCCTGCTGGCGCCGCTGCTGCCCTACGACAACATCGATCCCGACACGGTCAAATTTCTCGGCACCGGGCTTTGGGACGTGCCCGGTCTCGGCACCGAGCCGGCGCTCGCCGGCGGCTGGTACGCTGCGCCGGCGCCCGCCGCGCGCGCCGCTTTCGAAAGCCGCTACAAGACGATCTACGGCCAGACGCCGCCGCGGCTCGCGACGCTGCCTTATGACGCCGTGTCGCTGGTGGTGACGCTGGTGCATAGCGGCGGCGACCTCTCGAGCGCGGCGCTCACCAACGCCAACGGCTTCGCGGGCGTCGACGGCATCTTCCGGCTGCTGCCGAGCGGCATCACCCAGCGCGGCCTCGCCGTACTCCAAGTGGAACGTGGCCAGCCGACGGTGGTCGACCCAGCACCGACCGATTTCCGCAGTCTAGGCGAGTAGCCGGCCGAGCACGGCATTGAGGCACTGGCGGCCCGCCGGCGTCGCCCGCAGCGCACGCTCGTCCAGTTCGAGGAAGCCGCCTTCGAGCAGCGGCGCAAGGCGCGCACCGAACGCGTCCTCGAAGCCGAGTCCGGTCGCGGCGAAGAAGCGGTCGCGCGGCACGCCCTCGGCGAGGCGCAGCCCCATCATCGCCAGCTCGCTGCGCCGCTCCTCGGGCGCGAGGCGCACCATGTCCTCGGTGCCGTGGCCCACCGATTCGACCGACGCGAGCCAGGTCTCCGGCGCCTTGCGTTGGCGCGTCGCGAACCGTGCCGGGCCGCTGGTAAGCCGGCCGTGAGCGCCGGGACCGACGCCGAGATAATCCTGGCCGCGCCAATAGGCAAGGTTGTGGCGGCACTCCTGGCCCGGCCGCGCGTGGTTCGAGATCTCGTAGGCCGGCAGACCGACGGACTCGAGTACGGCCTGCGTCGCCTCGTAGAGCGCGCCGGCGGCGTCTCCGTCTGGAAGAGCGAAATCGCCGCGCGCGAAGGACATCGCGAAAGCGGTGCCCGGCTCGATGGTGAGTTGGTAGAGCGAGAGATGATCGCCGGCGAGCGCAAGCGCCGCAGCGAGCTCGCGCTCCCAGGATGCCACGGTCTGGCCCGGCCGCGCATAGATGAGATCGAAGGAAAAGCGCGGAAAGGTCGCGCGCGCGAGATCGAGCGCCGTCCGCGCCTCGGCGGCGCTGTGGCCGCGGCCGAGGAACTTGAGCGCGGCATCGTCGAGCGCCTGGACGCCGAGCGAGACGCGGCCCACGCCCGCCTGACGCAGCGCGGCGAAGCGCGCCGCTTCGACCGAGGTCGGATTGGCTTCGAGCGTCACCTCGCAATCGGAAGCGTGCCGCCAATGGCGACCGACCGATTCCAGGATCGCCGCCACCGTCTCGGGCGCCATCAGCGACGGCGTGCCGCCGCCGAAGAAGACGCTGGTGACGGTCGCGCCCTCGGTCTGCTCGGCCCACCAGGCGAGCTCGGCCAAGAGCGCCCGGCGCCAGCGCGCTTCGTCGATGCGCTCGCGCACGTGGCTGTTGAAGTCGCAATAGGGACATTTCGACTTGCAGAACGGCCAATGGACATAGACCGCGAGCGGGCTCACGCGGCGGCTCCGAAGCAGGCCGCCGTCAGCGCGGCGAAGGCGCGGGCGCGATGGCTGATCGCGTGCTTGGCGGCGGGCTCCATCTCGCCGAAGGTCTCATGGCCGCCCTCGGGCACGAAGATCGGATCGTAGCCGAAGCCGCGGCTGCCGCGCGGCGGAAAGACGAGATGGCCGCGCACCTCGCCGCGGAACGTGGCGAGGTGGCCATCGGGCCAGGCGAGCGCCAGCACCGCGAC
Organism: Alphaproteobacteria bacterium; assembly: GCA_028871055.1. Lineage (GTDB taxonomy): Bacteria > Pseudomonadota > Alphaproteobacteria > ATCC43930 > CGMCC-115725 > REEB95. The sequence goes on along the minus strand of JAGWON010000001.1, from coordinate 272,612 downwards.
GAAGGCGGCGCGCCGGTCGGCCGTGCCCGCCAGCGCGCGCTCGACATGCTGCATCGCCGCGGCGAAATCCTTGTCCGGTCCGGCCCAGCGCGCCGAGTAGACGCCCGGAGCGCCGCCCAGCGCCGCGACCGCGAGTCCCGAATCGTCGGCGAGCGCCGGCAGACCGCCGGCGCGCGCGGCGGCGAGCGCCTTGAGGCGCGCATTCTCCTCGAACGTCGCGCCGGTCTCCAAGGGCTCGGGCAGGCCGAGCGCGGCGGCGCCGACGGCGTCGATGCCATAGGGCCGCAGCAATTCGGCGATCTCGACCAGCTTGCCCGGATTGTGCGTCGCGATCGCCAGGCGTCCCCCGGTGATGCGCCGCGCCTCAGCCAATGCCGATCGCCTGGCGCTGCAGCTTGGCGAGCTCCGCGATCCCCTGGCGCGCCAGCGCCAGCATCTCGACGAAGCGCGCCTCGGCGAAATGGCCCTTCTCTGCCGTCGCCTGGATCTCGACGATGCCGCCGGTGCCGGTGATGACGAAATTGGCGTCGGCCTCGGCGGTCGAGTCCTCGGCGTAGTCGAGATCGAGCACCGGCGCGCCGGCGACGATGCCGCAGCTCACCGCGGCGACCGAATCGGTCAGCGGAAAGACCGCCAGAGCGGCTTGGGCCAGCGGACTCTTGAGCGCGAGGTAGAGCGCGACGTAGCTACCGGTGACGGCGGCGGTGCGGGTGCCGCCGTCGGCCTGGAGCACGTCGCAATCGACGCGAATTTGGCGCTCGCCGAGCGCGTTGAGATCGACGATGGCGCGCAAGCTGCGTCCGATCAGGCGCTGGATCTCGTGGGTGCGGCCGGTCTGGCGGCCGCGGGCTGCCTCGCGCTCGGTGCGGGTGTGGGTCGAGCGTGGCAGCATGCCGTATTCGGCGGTGATCCAGCCGCGGCCGGTGTTGCGCAAGAACGGCGGCACCTTCTCCTCGACGGTGGCGCAGCACAGCACGCGAGTCTCGCCGAAGCAGGCGAGGCACGAGCCCTCGGCGTATTTGACGTAGTTCGGCTCGAGGCGCACCGGGCGCAACTCGGTCGGGGCGCGGCCGGAGGGGCGCGGCATTCGGGTCCCTTTCGCGGGGTGGCGGCAGCAAGCTAGTCTGAAGCCACCGGCAGGTAAAGCGCTTGGGTTGACCCAAGCGCCCGACCTTCCTAGATAATGCGCCGTGCCCGACACCGGAACCAGCAAGCCCGCCTCGGTCAAGCTCGCGACCGCGGATACCTTCGCGATCGGCGAGCTCAACGAGCGTTCGCGCGAAATCTTCCGCATGATCGTCGAGGCCTATGTCGAGACCGGCGAGCCGGTCGGCTCGCGCACGCTCGCGCGGCGCGGCGGCCTCGAGCTGTCGCCGGCGACCATCCGCAACGTCATGGCCGATCTCGAAGAGCAGGGGCTGCTTTTTGCTCCTCATACCTCGGCCGGCCGGCTACCGACCGAGACCGGCCTGCGCCTCTTCGTCAACGGCCTGCTCGAGCTCGGCGGCATCTCCGAGGACGAGCGGCGCAACATCGAGGTGCAATGCGCCGCCGCCGGCAAGAGCCTGCCGCAGGCGCTCGAACAGGCGACGTCGGCGCTCGCCGGCCTGTCGCACTGCGCCGGCCTGGTGATCGCGCCCAAGACCGAGCGCGCCTTGAAGCACGTCGAGTTCGTGCCACTGGCGCCCGGGCGCGCGCTCGTGGTGCTGGTGACCGAAGACGGCCTGGTCGAGAACCGCATCATCGATTCGCCGACCGGCACGCTGCCGTCCTCGATGACGGCGGCGAGCAACTACCTCAACGCGCGCATGGTGGGCCGGACGATCGACGAATCGCGCGCGGCGATTCTCGCCGAGATCGCCCAGCGCAAGGGCGAGATCGACGAGCTGACGGCGAAGCTGATCTCGGCGGGCCTGGCGTCGTGGTCGGGCAGCCCATCCGAGAGCGCGCTCATCGTCAGGGGCCAGGCCAAGCTCCTCGAGGACGTGACCGCGCTCGCCGATCTCGAGCGCCTGCGGGCGCTCTTCGAGATGCTCGAGACCAAGGAAGCGATGGTGCGCCTCCTCGACGCGACGCGCGCCGGCGAGGGCGTCCAGATCTATATTGGCGCCGCGACGCCGCTTTTCGGCGTCACCGGCTGCTCGATGATCGTCGCGCCCTACAGCAATTCGCGCGAGCAGGTCGTCGGCGCGATCGGCGTGATCGGACCGACCCGGCTCAATTACGCGCGCATCATTCCGATGGTCGATTACACCGCCAAGGTAATCGGCCGGCTCATGGGTTGAGGCAATGAACGGCGACGATGCATTCGACAAGACCTTCGACGGCGAGCCCGCGACGGCGCCCGAACCGGCCGCGCCGTCGGCCGGGCCCGAGGAAACGGTCGCCCGGCTCGAGGCCGAGCTGGCCGAGACCAAGGACCGGCTGCTGCGCGCGCTCGCCGAGACCGAGAACCAGCGCCAGCGCCACCAGCGCGACCGCCAGGAGGCGCAGCGCTACGCCGCGTTCGAATTCGCGCGCGAGCTCTTGAACGTGGCCGACAATCTGCGGCGCGCGATCGACGCCGTGCCCGGCGCCGATTCGACCGCGCGCGGCGTGATCGAGGGCGTCGCCGCGACCGAGCGCGAGCTGCTGGCGATCTTCGAGCGCCACGGCATCAAACGGGTCGAACCCGCGCTGGGCGAGCCCTTCGATCATAATCGGCACGAGGCGATGTTCGAGGTGCCGGGCTCCGATCAACCCCCCGGCACCATCGCCCAGGTGCTGCAGCCGGGCTACGTCATGCACGACCGGCTGCTGCGGCCGGCGCTGGTCGGCGTCGCCAAGGCGGCGACGGCCGAGGCGTCGCCCGCCGGCTGAGCGCCGGCGATAGATCGACGGCGATGCCCCCGCGACTGGCGTGGATCCTGGTTTACGCGGCGTTGATCTGGTGCGTCCTGATCGCGATCTGGTACGCGGCGAAGCCCTAGCCTAGCGGGGCGACTCCGTCAGCGCCGCCGCCTGCGGCGCGCGCACTTGGGCGACCAGCTTCGGATCGAGACGCGCGGCGCGCGCGAAATCGGCGGCGGCGGCGCGGGCATTGCCGAGCTGCTCGAGCGCGAAGGCGCGGCCGAGATAAGCCGAGGCGTATTTCGGCGCAAGCGTGATGGCGCGGTTGAAATCGGTGAGGGCGCGGGCGTAATCGCCCAGCAGGCCGTAGGTTACGCCGCGATTGCGATAGGGAAACGGATCGCTCGGCGCAAGGATGATCGCGTTGTCGTAATCGGCCTCGGCTTCGTCGAAGCGCGAGAGCTCGCGCAGCGCATTGCCGCGGTTGTTGTAGGCGATGGCAACGTTGTTGAGGCTCTCGTCGTCGGACTTGATGACGGCTGAGCAGCCCTCGACGATCACCTCGGGCGTGGCGCCGCCGGTGCCGTTGCACAATTGCTCCCAGTCGCGGAGCTGCGCCTGGGCGGCGCCGGGGGCGAACATGAGCGCCGCCGCAGCCACCGCGGCCGGCGCCGCGATGCGCGCCAGCGCGCGCCGGCGGTTCATCAACAACACCGCGGGAATCGCCATCAACAGCAGCGCGAGGCCGCTCGGCTCGGGCACTGGACGCGGCGCGCCGACCGGGCCGGCGGCGGTGCCGCCGGGATCGCCATTGCCGACTCCGTTGCCATTGGCAGCGCCGCTGCCGCTATCGCCGCCGGAACCGGTACCGCCGGTACCGCCGTTATCACCGGTGCCGGTGCCGATACCATTATCGCCGGGCGTGGTGCCGCCGGTAACGCCGCTGCCGCTGCTCGAACCGTTGGTGCCGGTCGAGAAGGCGAGTTGATTCGGAATGAACAGGGGATCGCCGTCGAACGGCGCCAGCGGCTTGACGTCGTCGTCGGCGCCGCCGCCGCGCACGGCAAAACCCTTGAAGCTCATCTCGACGGCATAGCCGGTGGCGGCGTAGTCGGACGGATGGAGGCCGTTATCGGCGGCGATCACGCGATGGACGATGTCGCGACCGTCGCCGCCCCAGGTGCCGAGCGCGAAATAGGGATTGCCGCCGAAGCCGGGCCCGGCCTGCGGCACGCGACCCGCGGTCGCGCGCAACAGCGCCTCGAAATCGGCGGCCGGCGCGAACGCGGCACCGTGCGTCGGCCGGCCGAAGGTCGCGGGCATGCCTTCGATACCGTAGGCGTCGGCCGGCCAGGCCCGGGCGATCGACGACGCGTCCATCGCCGGCTCGTCGAGCGGATCGAGCGTAGCGCCGGCGTTCGGCGCATGCATCGCGGCGAAGCCGTTCAGCGGGAGAGTGCCGTCGACCGGCGCGGCGCGCGACGACGGCGCCAGCGCGGCGGACAAGCCCGAAGCGAGCAGAACGATGACAAGGGCGCGTTTCATGCGCCCAAAACTCTAGGGGCCTCGCGTTAAATCCTTCTTTATTTAGAATAAAGCTTGAGTCGAATGCGCTCGAAATGTCGCTAATCTTGACACCGAAGCCCGCTCGCCGCCTCAACCCAGCGCCGGCGCCGCCGGATCGTGGCGTTTCAATTGCGCGGCGGCGCGGACGCGATCGGCGACCGCGTAGCAATAGACGCAGCCCTGGGCACAGCTGTCGTAGGCGCCGATGTCGCGGCTCTCGGCGCAGCGGCAGCCCAAACGATTGCCCTTCTCGCGTGCCGCGATCGGCCGTCCAGCGACGGCCGAGAGCCGCGCCGCGTCGATGCAGCGCGCTTCGCCGGCGCCCGCGGCGACGAGCTGCGGCTGGGTGCAGAGCGTCAACCGCATGCCGCGCGCCTGCGCGACCGGCACGAGCCGCGCGATGAGGTCGCGCTTCTCGTCGTCGCTCGGATCGCGCCAGGCGAAGCCGTGCGCGTGCGCCGCCGCGTCGAGATTGCGCACCGTCTTGCGATAGGGTTGGACGAACGAGACGACGACTTCGTCGGCGGTGGCGGCGAGCGCGCGCGCGAGACGCGCGAAATTCGCCGCGTGCCAGTCGGGCGGCGTCGCCGTCGACAGCACGATCGGATCGTAGCGCCAGACCACCGCGCGCGGGCCGAAGCGGCGGGCCACACTGCGCATCTGGCGGAGCGCCGCCGCCGGCGCCAAGGTGCCGGCCTCGAGCGCGCGCGGATAGCCGGTCAGAGTGAACTGGAGATAGAAGGGCGCGACGCGCCGGACCCGCTCCCAATGGGGTGCCATCGGCGCCGCGTTCCGGGTCCAGAAGACGAAACCGTCGACCGCGTCCGGCCGCAGCGCGATGGTGCTCGACCGGCCGCCATAGGGGCTCTTGACCCGGGCAAAGCCGGCCGCGAGGCGCGCCATCAGCCAGCCGGGATAGAACGCCGGAATGTCGGTGCGATAGCTGGCCGAGACGATCATGGAACCAAGCCGCCGGGCGGCTTTCCGCGGCGCCACCCTTGAGCCCGGCGCCCGGCTCACCCATCTATTAGGCCGGAAAACGGCCGGGGGAAAGGCCGGACGGACGTTGCAGCCGGGTCCGGCGCTCCATATATATCCCCTCGGCTTCCGGGACGACCCCATTTAGAACGGGGGCTCGAGCGGCGCTTCGGGCCGCGCGGGCCCGCCCAAGGAGAGAGAGCATATGGCGAAGGTTATCGGCATCGACCTCGGCACGACCAATTCCTGCGTCGCCGTCATGGAAGGCAAGCAGGCCAGGGTCATCGAGAATACCGAGGGCGCGCGCACCACGCCCTCACAAGTCGCGTTCACGGAAAGCGGCGAGCGCCTGGTCGGCCAGGCGGCGAAGCGCCAGGCGGTGACCAACCCCGAGAACACCTTCTACGGCATCAAGCGGCTGATCGGCCGGCGCATGATCGACCCGATGGTCAAGAAGGAGATGGATCTCGTCCCTTTCAAGATCGTGCCGGGCGACAACGGCGACGCCTGGGTCGAGAGCCGCGGCAAGAAATTCGCGCCGTCGCAGATCAGCGCCTTCGTCCTGCAGAAGATGAAGGAGACCGCCGAGGCCTATCTCGGCGAGAAGGTCACCGAGGCGGTGATCACCGTTCCCGCCTACTTCAACGACAGCCAGCGCCAGGCGACCAAGGACGCCGGCAAGATCGCCGGCCTCGAGGTGCTGCGCATCATCAACGAGCCGACCGCGGCCGCGCTCGCCTACGGGCTCGAGCAGCGCAAGACCGGCACCATCGCGGTCTATGATTTGGGCGGCGGCACTTTCGACATCTCGGTGCTCGAGATCGGCGACGGCGTCTTCGAGGTGAAGTCGACCAACGGCGACACCTTCCTCGGCGGCGAGGATTTCGACAAGCGCGTCATCGACTATCTCGCCGACGAGTTCAAGAAGGAGCAGGGCATCGATCTCAGGAACGACCGGCTCGCGCTCCAGCGCCTCAAGGAGGCGGCGGAAAAGGCCAAGATCGAGCTGAGCTCGTCGATGCAGACCGAGGTCAACCTGCCGTTCATCACCGCGGATCAGGCCGGGCCGAAGCATCTCAACATCAAGCTGACGCGCGCCAAGCTCGAGGCGCTGGTCGACGACCTGGTGCAGAAGACGATCGACCCGTGCCGCAACGCGCTCAAGGACGCGGGGCTCAAGGCGAGCGAGATCCAGGAGGTCATCCTGGTCGGCGGCCAGACCCGCATGCCCAAGGTGATCGAGGCGGTGAAGAATTTCTTCGGCCGGGAGCCGAACCGCTCGGTCAACCCGGACGAGGTGGTCGCCGTCGGCGCCGCGATCCAGGCCGGCGTGCTGAAGGGCGAGGTCAAGGACGTGCTGCTGCTCGACGTGACACCGCTGTCGCTCGGCATCGAGACGCTGGGCGGCGTGTTCACGCGCCTGATCGACCGCAACACCACGATCCCGACCAAGAAGAGCCAAGTGTTCTCGACCGCCGAAGACAGCCAGACGGCCGTGACCATCCGCGTCTTCCAGGGCGAGCGCGAGATGGCGGCGGATAACAAGCTTCTGGGCCAGTTCGACCTGGTCGGCATCCCGCCGGCGCCGCGCGGCGTGCCGCAGATCGAAGTCACCTTCGACATCGACGCCAACGGCATCGTCTCGGTCCAGGCCAAGGACAAGGCCACCGGCAAGGAGCAGCAGATCCGCATCCAGGCCTCGGGCGGGCTCGGCAAGGATGACATCGACAAGATGGTGAAGGACGCGGAAGCGCACGCGGCCGACGATAAAAAGCGGCGCGAGCTGGTCGAGGCTAAGAACCAGGGCGAGGCGCTGGTCCACGCCACCGAGAAGACGCTCAAGGAGAACGGCGATAAGGTGCCGGCCGACGTCAAACAGCCAGTCGAGAGCGCGCTCGCCGAGCTCAAGGGCGTGCTGTCGGGCGACGACATCGGCCAGGTCCGCTCCAAGACCGAGGCGCTGGCGCAAGCCTCGATGCGGCTGGGCGAGGCGCTCTACAAGACCCAGCAGACGCCGCCAGGCGGCGGGCCGCAGCCGGGTGCGGGTGCGAGCGCGGGCGCCGGCGGGCAAGGCGGCGCGGGCGGCCAGCAGGCCGGTGGCGACAAGGTAGTTGACGCCGACTTCGAGGAGGTCGACGAACGGAAGAAGCGCGGCTCCGCCTGAGGCGGCGCCGCCTTTTTCGTCGCCACCTTGAAACCAAAAGCGTAATAAACGGGCGATGGCGAAGCGCGATTTTTACGAGATTCTCGGCGTGACGCGGAGCGCCTCGTCGGAGGACCTCAAGAAGGCCTATCGCAAGCTCGCCATGCAGTATCATCCGGACCGCAATCCGGGCGACACCAAGGCCGAGCACCGCTTCAAGGAAATCAACGAGGCCTACGACGTCCTGAAGGACGAGCAGAAGCGCGCCGCCTACGACCGCTTCGGCCACGCCGCCTTCGAAAACGCCGGCGGCGGGCGCGGCGGCGACTTCGGCTTCGGCGCCGGCTTCGGCGCCGGCTTCGCCGACATCTTCGACGAGATGTTCGGCGAGTTCATGGGCGGCCGGCGCCAGCAAGGCGCGAACCTGCGCGGCAGCGACCTGCGCTACAACCTCGAGATCGCGCTCGAGGAGGCGTTCCACGGCAAGCAGACCACCGTGCGCGTACCGACGCTGTCAAGCTGCGAGGCGTGCAAGGGCACCGGCGCCGAGGCGGGCTCGCGGCCGATCAACTGCCCGACCTGCCACGGCCAGGGCCGCGTGCGCGCGCAACAAGGCTTCTTCACCGTCGAGCGCACCTGCCCGTCGTGCCACGGCGCCGGCCGCGTCATCGAGAATCCGTGCCGCCAATGCGGCGGTCAGGGCCGCGTCCACAAGGAGCGCGCGCTGGCGGTGTCGATTCCGGCGGGCGTCGAGGACGGCACGCGCATCCGCCTCGCCGGCGAGGGCGAGGCCGGCGTGCGCGGCGGCGGCGCCGGCGATCTCTACATCTTCCTCACCATCAAGCCGCACCGCCTGTTCCAGCGCGACGGCAGCAACATCCACGTGCGCGTGCCGGTGTCGATGGCGACGGCGGCGCTCGGCGGCGCGCTCGAAGTACCGGCAATCGACGGCAGCCGCGCGCGCGTGACCATTCCCGCCGGCACGCAGAACGGCCATCAGCTCCGCCTCAAGGGCAAGGGCATGTCGACGCTGCGCTCCGCGGCGCGCGGCGACATGTACGTCGAAGTCCGCGTCGAGACGCCGGTGCAGCTGTCGAAGCGGCAACAGGAGCTGCTGCGCGAGTTCGAAGCCGCCGGCGACGCGCGCAAGACCCAGCCCGAGGCCGAAAGCTTCTTTGCCAAGGTCAAAGAGTTCTTCGGCGACCTGACCGAATAGCCATTTTATTCGGCTTCGCACGACGGCGCGGACCCAGATCGGTCCGCGCCTGTGCTACGCATCGCATGCTATAGTCGCGCGGGGTGGCTTTTCGGGGGAGAAGCCGGGTGGTCAAGCTCGCGTTCTGGGACACGGTCAACAGCGCCTACCGCTTCGTCTTCACCCATCCGCTGACCATCGTGCGCACGGGCTGGGCGTATCTGGTCATCAACGGCGTCAATTTCTCGTTTCGCAACGGCGGGCCGCACCGGCCGCTTTCGCTAGCCGTGCTCGCCTTCGCCGTGACCGTGCTGGTCATCGCCGCGAGCATCGCTTGGCACGTCGCGTTTCTACGCACCATCCTGCTGGGCGAGCATTCGTGGACCGCGGCGTTGCAATTCCGCCGGCGCCACTGGCGAATCGTCGGCGTCACCCTGCTGCTGATGCTGATCCTGGTGCCGGCCGCTGCGGTCGCGGTCGTCGTCGGCGTCGTCGCCGCTCATCTCGGCGGAGCGGCACTGGTCGCCGGCATCGTTGTGATCGTGGCGGCGGCCGTCGCCTTCATTGTCGCCGTGACCCGCCTCTATCTCATCGCCCCCGCGATCGCGACCGACGATCCGGCCAAAGCCATCCGCGCCGCGTGGCGGCGCGGTCGGCGCAATACGCCGCGGCTGTTCTTCGGCTGGCTGCTGATGGTCCTGCCCGCCGTGATCGTTACCGCCATCGGCGGCGGCATCGTCGCCGTGATCTTTGTCGCCATGCACGGACCGGAATCGGCGGGCGCATGGATCGCGCAGCTTGGCTTCGTCGGCCGCACCGCGCTGGGACTCGCGCAAGCCGCCGTCCAGCTCGTCGTCGGCGCGTTCGGCGCCGCGTTCAACGCCTTGGCCTACCGCCAGCTCGCGGTGAACTGGAAGCCGCCACCGGCGCTGGCGGCCGCACAGTTCGAGACCTGAAGCCGACGCCGCTCGACGCCGAGCCGCGGTTCGGCTAAACCGTTCGTCCCGTCCCCTGGTTCAGCCCCCGCGCACCGTGTCCCGAAAGCTGCTTCTCCCGCTCGCGATCCTGTGGCTCGCCGGCATGGGCCTGCGCCTTACCGTGCTGGCCGTGCCGCCGGTGATCCCGCTCATCCACGCCGATCTGCAGATGAGCGAGACCGAGGTCGGCACGCTGGGCTCGCTGCCCTCGCTGCTGTTCGCCTTCGCCGCGGTGCCGGGCTCGCTCCTGATCGCGCGGACCGGCGCGGTGCCGACGCTGATCGCCGGCCTCGTGTTGACCGCGCTGGCCTCGGCGGCGCGCGGCGCCGCCGGCGGCATCGTCACGCTCTATCTCGCCACCGTGGCGATGAGCGCCGGCGTCGCCATCATGCAGCCGGCGCTGCCGCCGCTGGTGCGCGCCTGGGTGCCAAACCGCATCGGCTTTGCCACCGCGGTCTATACCAACGGCCTGCTTACGAGCGAGACGCTGCCGGTGGCGCTGACCCTCCCCCTCGTCCTCCCGTTGGTCGGAAGCTGGCGCTGGAGCTTCGTCGTGTGGTCGGCCCCGGTGCTGGCAACCGCGTTCCTGGTCCTGCTGGTCGCGCCGCTTGAGCCCGCTGCGAAATCGTCGGTGCCGCGGCGCTGGTGGCCCGACTGGAAGAACCCGCTGGTGTGGCGCCTGGCGTTCACGATGGGCGGCGTCAACACCGCCTACTTCGCCACCAACACCTTCCTGCCCGACTATCTGCACGCGACCGGCGACGGACGCTGGATCAGCGCGGCGCTGACCTCGCTCAATTTCTGCCAGCTGCCGGCGTCGTTCGCCATGCTGGTTCTGGCCGAGAAGCTGGTGCGGCGGCGCGCCGCCTATGTCGTGCTCGGCGCGCTGGTGCTGGCGAGCGCCGCCGGCCTCGCCTTCATGCCTGGCGTCTGGATCGTCGTCTGGTCCGGGGTCATGGGGTTCGCCAATTCGGCGATGCTGGTGCTGATGCTGGCGCTGCCGGCGTTGCTCGCCGGCCACGACGACATCCATCGCGTCACCGCGGCGATGTTCACCATCTCCTACCCGACGGCGGTGGTGCTGCCGATCCTCGCCGGTTTCGCCTGGGACGCGAGCGGCTGGGCGGCCTTCGCCTTCGTGCCGGCGGCGCTGGCGGCGATCGCGATCATCGCGCTGACGCCGACCATCGACTTCCACCGCGGCGCCGGGTGACTGAGCCTACTCCGCCGCGGCGGTCGAGCTTTTCGCCGCCTCGTCGGCGAGCGCCGCGAGCAGGCCCTCGCGGATGGTCTTGAGCCGCGCCTCGTCGTCGATCTTGTGGCCGAAAAGATCCTTCACGTAGAAGACGTCGACCACCTTTTCGCCGTAGGTCGAGATCTTGGCGCTCGAGATCTGCAGATTGAGCGCGGTCAGGGCGCGAGTCAGCTGGAACAGCAGGCCGGGCCGGTCGCGACCGTTGACCTCGATCACCGTGTGGGTGCGGCTGACGCCGTTGTTGATGATGACGCGCGGCGGCACGGCAAGCGCGCGGGTGCGCGTCGGAATCGCCTGCGGCTTCGCCAGCTCGACATGCGCCTTGATCGCGCCCGACAGAACGCCGTCGAGCGTGGCCGCCAGCCGCGCGATCTTCTCCGGCTTGTCGAAGGCGCCGCCCGTCTGGTCCTGGACCCAGAAGGTATCGAGCGCCATGCCGTTCTGCATGGTGAGAATCTTGGCGTCGACGATGTTGGCGCCGGCGATGGCGAACGCGCCGGCGATGCGCGAGAACAGCCCGGCGTGATCGGCGGTGTAGAGCGTGACTTCGGTCACCGCGCGGCCGGCGTCGACCCGGGTCTCGAGCGTGAGCGGCTTGGCGCTGCGCTCGGCCTCGCGGATGAGGCGCGCGTGCCGCGCCATGGTCTCGGGCTCGAACGACAGCCAGTAGAACGGATAGCCCTTGGCGACGAAGCTCTCGATCTCGTCGGGCGTGAAGTCGGTGAGCAGCTTGCGGACCGCCTCCTGCGCCGCGGCGATGCGCTGGCCGCGCGCCTCCTCGACCAGGCCGCCGGCCATCAGCTCGGCAGCGCGGTGATAGAGCTCGCGCAAGAGCGTCGCCTTCCAGCCGTTCCACACCTTGGGCCCGACGGCGCGGATGTCGACCACGGTCAGCACCAGGAGCAGCTTCAGCCGCTCGGGCGACTGCACCCGGGCGACGAAGTCGGATATCGTCTGCGCATCGTCGATGTCGAGCTTGAACGCGGTCGCACTCATCAGCAGGTGCCAGCGCACCAGCCAGGCGACGGTCTCGGTCTCCTCGGCCGAGAGCCCAAGCCGCGGCCCGAGCTTCTGCGCCACGTCCTCGCCCAGGATCGAATGGTCGCCGCCGCGGCCCTTGGCGATGTCGTGGCAGAGCACGGCGAGATAGAGAGCGCGGCGCGAGCCTGCATCGATCGTCGGCACCAGCGATGTCGCCAGCGGCAGCTCGTCCGCGAGCAGGCCCTTCTCGATCTTCGCCAGGATGCCGATGGCGAAGATGGTGTGCTCGTCGACGGTGTAGATGTGATACATGTCGTACTGCATCTGCGCCACCACGCGGCCAAAATCCGGCACGAAGCGGCCGAAGACGCCGGCCTCGTTCAAGCGCCTGAGCGCGACCTCGGGATCCTTGCGCGAGGTCAGGATATCCATGAACAGGCGATTGGCTTCGGGATCGGCGCGCAGGTCGGCGTCGATCAGCCGCAGGTTGTGCGTGATCAGGCGCAGCGCGTGCGGATGGATGTCGAGGTCGTGCTCCTCGGCGACGTGAAACAGGCGCAGCAGATCCACTCGATTCCGGCGGAAGGCGTTCTCGCCGTCGACGTCGATGCGGCCGCCCTCGACGATGAAGCCGTCGAGCTTCTTGCCGCCGCCCCACGGCCGCCAGGCCAGCAGCGGCCGCGCCTTGTGCTCGGATTCGAGCACGGCGCAGATGATGCGCGTCAGGTCGCCGACGTCCTTGGCGACCAGGAAATAATGCTTCATGAAGCGCTCGACGCCGCGCGTGCCGGCGTGATCGGTGTAGCCCATGCGGCGACCGATCTCGGCCTGGTACTCGAAGGTCAGGCGGTCCTCGGCGCGGGAGGCTAGGAAATGCAGGTGGCAGCGCACGGTCCACAGGAAGTTCTGCGCCCGGGCGAAGCGCGCAGCTTCGTCCTCGGAGAACACCTCGAGCTCGACGAGCTTCGAGACGTCGTCGACGCGATAGGCGAACTTGGCGATCCAGAACAAGGTGTGCAGGTCGCGCAAGCCCCCCTTGCCCTCCTTGACGTTGGGCTCGACGACATAGCGTGAATCGCCGAGGCGCTGGTGGCGCTCGTTGCGCTCGGCGAGCTTGTCCCGGACATAGGCGGCGGCGTTGCCCTTGACGATCTCGGCGTCGAAGGCCGCCTTCATCGCGTCGAAAATCTCCTGGTCGCCCCAGACGTAGCGCGCCTCGAGGATGGCGGTGCGGATGGTGAGATCGGATTTCGCCTGGGCGATGGTTTCGGTGATCGAACGCGTCGACTGGCCGACCTTGAGGCCCAAATCCCACAGCGCGTAGAGCATGTATTCGACGACCTGCTCGGTGTGCGGCGTCGCCTTGTAGGGCAGCAGGAACAGCAGATCGACGTCGGAATAGGGCGCAAGCTCGCCGCGGCCGTAACCGCCGACCGCGACCACCGCCATGCGCTCGCCCTCGGTCGGGTTGGCGGCGGGATAGACGTGCGCGACGGTGAAGTCGTAGAGCACGCGAATGAGCTGATCCATCAGGAACGAGAGCGCGTGCACGGCGTCGCTGCCCGAGCCGTTCTCGTCGAAGCGCTGGCGGATTTCGGCGCGGCCGGCGGCGAGTGCGACCTTGAGGGACGCGACGAGCTGCTGCGGTGTCGGCGCGCCGTTTTCGGCCAGCTCGTCGAGCGTCGCCTGGAGCGCGCGGCGGTCGAGCACCGCGCGCGGCCGGGTGATCATGGGCATGGGGTCAGTTTACACGGGCGGCCGTTTCCTGTCGCCCGCAACGCCGCGCGAATCAGCCGCCCCCGTCGAGCAAGCCTTTGAGCTTATAAAGGAATTCGAGCGCCGCTTTGGGTGAAAGCTCGTCCGGGCGCAGGCTCTGAAGCAGTGCTTCGACCGCCGACGGGCCGGCGGCGGGCTTCGCCGGTGACGCGGCGGTGAACAGCGGCAGGTCATCGGCAAGCCGGGCGAGTTGGCCGCGCTGCTCGCCTTTTTCCAGGATCGCCAGCACCGCCTCGGCGCGTGCGATCACTGCCGGCGGCAGACCGGCGAGCTTCGCCACGTGGATACCGTAGGAGCGGTCGGCCGCGCCTGCCGCCACCTCGTGCAGGAACACGACCTCGCCCTGCCACTCCTTGACCCGCATGGTGCGGCAGGAAAGGTCGGCGAGCTTCGATGCGAGTCCGGTGAGCTCGTGGTAATGCGTCGCGAACAGCGCCCGGCAGCGGTTGACGTCGTGGAGATGTTCGAGCGTCGCCCAGGCGATCGAGAGGCCGTCGAAGGTGGACGTTCCGCGGCCGATCTCGTCGAGGATGACGAGCGAGCGCACCGTCGCCTGGTTCAGGATTGCGGCGGTCTCAACCATCTCGACCATGAAGGTCGAGCGGCCGCGCGCCAAATCGTCGGCGGCGCCGACGCGCGAGAACAGCCGGTCGACGACGCCGAGCGTCGCCGCCTCGGCCGGCACGTAGCCGCCCATCTGCGCCATCACCGCGACGAGCGCGTTCTGGCGCAGGAAGGTGCTCTTGCCAGCCATGTTGGGCCCGGTCAGGAGCCAGAGCCGCTGGCCCGGCTTGAGGTCGCAGTCGTTGGCGACAAAGGGCCGGCTCGCGGTGTTGAGCGCAAGCTCGACCACCGGATGGCAGCCGGCGGCGACGGCAAAGTCGGTGCCCTCGGTGATCGCCGGCCGGCAATAACCGCGCTCGGCGGCGAGCTGGGCCTGCGATGCTGCGACGTCGAGCGCGGCCAGCGCCGCGGCCGCGCGCTGGATCATCTCGGCGCGGAAACGCGCCTCGCCGACCAGGTCGTCGAAGAGCTTCAATTCGAGCGCCAGCGCCTTGTCGGCCGCCGACGCGATCTTGCTTTCGAGCTCGGCAAGCTCGGTCGTGGCATAGCGCATCGACGAGGCGAGCGTCTGGCGATGGATGAAGGCGGGGCCGAGCTTGCCCGCCTGCGCCGGCGTCACGTCGATGTGATAGCCCAAGACGTTGTTGAAGCGGATCTTGAGCGCCGGGATGCCGGTCTCGCCGGCGTAGCGCGCCTGGAGCTCGACGATGAGGCGCTTGCCGTCGTCCCGCAGGCGCCGCAGCGCGTCGAGTTCGGCAGCATAGCCGACCGCGATGAAGCCGCCGTCGCGCGCCAGGAGCGGCAGCTCGACCGCGAGCGCGCGCGCCAAGCGGTCGACGAAGGTCGAATGCTCGCCCAAATCGCGCCGCGCGGCGGCGACGAGCTGCGGCGCCGCGCCGTCGAGCAGCGCGCGCAACGCGGCGCTTTCGCGCAGCGCATCGCGCAGGCACGCGAGATCGCGCGGCCCGCCGCGGCCGAGCGCGAGGCGCGCCATGGCGCGCGCCATGTCGCCGCAGCGGCGGAAGATGGCGCGCGCCGCTTCGCGTAAGCGCTCGTCGGCGCGGAAGAAGGCGACTGCGTCGAGCCGCGCCTCGATCGCCGCCCGGTCGGTCAGCGGCGCCGCCAGATGCTCGGCCAAGAGCCGCGCGCCGCCGCCGGTCGCGGTGCGATCGAGCGCCGCCAGCAGACTGCCCTTGCGATCGCCGGCAAGAGTCTCGGCGAGCTCCAGATTGCGCCGGGTCGCCGGATCGATCGCCATGAAGGCGCCGCCCGCGACGTGCCGCGGCGGCATCAGCGCCGGCAGCCGGCCCTGCTGCGTCAGTGCGACGTAGTCGACCAGCGCACCGGCGGCGGCGATCTCGGCGCGGGCGAAGGCGCCGAAGGCGTCGAGCGCCGCGACGCCGTAGAGCGCCTCAAGCCGCTTGCGGCCGTTCTCGGACTCGAAGCGCGGATTGGGCAGCGGCGTCAGCGCCGCTTTCCATTCGCCCAGCAGCTCGAACAGCGCCGGCCGCTGGACGAGCCGTTCGGGCAGCAGGATCTCGCCGGGCGCAAGCCGCGCCAGCGCGGCGGCCAGATCCTTGGCGGCGACGCCTTGGAGTGCGAAATCGCCGGTCGAGAGATCGAGCCAGGCGAGCGCCAGCTCGCCCTGCGCCTCGGCCAGCGCCGCAAGGTAGTTGTTGCGCCGCGCGTCGAGAAGATTGTCCTCGGTCAGCGTGCCGGGCGTGACGATCCGGATGACGGCGCGCTTCACCGGTGCCTTGTTGCCGCGCTTCTTGGCCTCGGCCGGGTCCTCCATCTGCTCGCAGACGGCGACGCGGAAGCCCTGGCGGATCAGCCGGGCGAGATAGGCCTCGGCGGCGTGGACGGGGACGCCGCACATCGGAATGTCCTCGCCGTCGTGCTTGCCGCGCTTGGTGAGCGTGATGTCGAGCGCGCGCGCCGCCTTGGCGGCGTCGTCGAAGAACAGCTCGTAGAAATCGCCCATGCGGTAGAACAGCAGGCAGTCGGGATGGGCACGCTTGATCTCGAGATATTGCGCCATCAGCGGCGTCGCGTCGGCGGCAAGGCTCACTGCCGCGACCGGCCGCCCCGCCTGCGTCTCGGACTCGTTCGCCGCCGCGCCGGCCCGGACCCCCTGCGTCATGGCCGCAAGCTAGCATCTCGAAGCGGCGCCGAAAACCGGCGGGATACGGCCGAGCGCATGCAACTGCCGCCGGCGCGCCGGACCGGCTACACTGTCGGCCATGCGATCCGCCCGACATCCGCTCCGTTCACGGGACACGCGATGAACACGGTCGCGCGCGTGCTGCTGGGCGCGCTGGCGCCGGCGGTGCCCGCCTTCGCAGTCCTGGCGGTGCTGGCCATCGGCGGCTGGCTGGCGCCCGGCCCGGCCTTGGCCGCCGCGATCGCGATCTACGCCGGCGTGGCGCTGCTGCTCGCACCGCTGATCGGCGGCATCCTTGGCGTGCGCAACGCACTCGACCGCATGGCGGCAAACGAGCCGGCGCCCGAGGTCCGGAGCCTGAGCCCGTCGGTGCGCGAGCTGTGGCTGGCGCTCGGTCGCTGGGCGCGGAACGTGCGCGCCGAGATCCGCGCCCGCGACGCCGCACTCGATTCGGCGCGCTCGGTGCTGGCGGCCCTGCCCGAGCCGCTGCTGCTGCTCGATGCCGGCCGGCGCGTGGTGCGCGCCAACGCCGCCGCCACCGCGCTGTTTGGCGCCCATATCGAGGGCCGCGACCTCGCCGGCGCGCTGCGCCATCCGCTGGTGCTGGCGGCGAGCGACCAGGTGCTCAAGGGCGAGGCGATGCGCGCCGTCGAGTTCGAGCTGACCAGCCCGGTCGAGCGCCATCTGCGCGCGCTGGTGGCGCGCCTGGTGCCCGAGGCCGAGGGTGCCGCGGCAGTGCTGGTGCTGCACGACCTGACCGAATTGAAGCGCACCGAGCGGCTGCGCGCCGATTTCGTCGCCAATGCCAGCCACGAGCTGCGCACGCCGCTGGCGACGCTGGTCGGCTTCATCGAGACGCTGCGCGGCACGGCGCGCGACGACTCCGCCGCGCGCGACCGCTTCCTCGGCATCATGGCCGAGCAAGGCGCGCGCATGACGCGGCTGGTCGAGGATCTGTTGTCGCTGTCGCGCATCGAGATGAACGAGCACCGACCGCCGACCGAGGCGGTGCAGGTCGAGACCGCGCTGCGCCAGGCGGCCGACCCGCTCGAGCCGCGCGCCAAGGCGCGGGGCATGCGCTTCGTCTACGACATCGCGCCCGACCTGCCGCCGGTAATCGGCGACGGCGACGAGCTCGTGCAGGTGTTCCAGAACCTGTTCGACAACGCCATCAAATACGGTGATCAGGGGACCGCGATCGAGGTGGTGGCGCGGCCGTCGACCAAGGCGCTGCCCGGGACGCGGCCGGGCGAACGCGTCGCCGGCGTCGCCATCGCCGTTCACGACTACGGCCCCGGCATTGCCCACGACCATATCCCCCGGCTGACCGAGCGCTTTTACCGCGTCGACGCCGCGCGCTCGCGCGCGCTGGGCGGCACCGGTCTGGGCCTGGCCATCGTCAAGCACATCGTCAGCCACCACCGCGGCGTCTTCGAGATCGACAGCGAGCTCGGCCAGGGCTCGACCTTCACCGTCCATCTGCCGGTCGCGGCCAGCCAGAAAATTCAAGCCGGAACAGCGGCTTAGCCGGTCGCCTGGAATTCCGGGCGACTGTCATAAAAGCGCAATGGAACACGCGTAACCCTGTCGTCCCGAAGCATTCGAGGACACGGGGAACAGCGTGGAGGCTCGCTCGCACGGCCCGGCGGCGCTGACCGCCGTGGGGCTTGCGCCCCACGCCATGCGGCGCCAGCGCCTGGGCGACACGCTGTTCCGCGGCCTGACCCAGAGCTTCGCCATCGGCGTCCTGTTGCTGCTGGGCGCGGTCATCGCCGCGCTTGCCGCCGGCTCGGTCACCGCCTTCCAAAAGTTCGGCCTGGGCTTCCTGGTGAGCGAAACCTGGAACCCGGTCAAGGAGGTCTTCGGCGCGCTGCCGGCGATCTACGGCACCGTCGTCACCTCGCTGATCGCCATGCTGCTGGCGGTGCCGGTGGCCTTCGGCATCGCCGTCTTCCTGACCGAGCTCTGCCCGCGGGCGCTGCGTCGGCCCATTGGGGTCCTGGTGGAACTCCTCGCGGCGATCCCGAGCGTTATTTACGGCGTCTGGGGCCTGTTCGTGATGGCGCCGGTGCTGCAGACGACGCTGCAACCGGCGCTGATCGATACGCTGGGCAACGTGCCGATCGTCGGCGCCCTGTTCAGCGGCGCACCTTATGGCCTGGGCATACTGACCGCCGGCCTGATTCTGGCGGTCATGGTGCTGCCGTTCGTCGCCGCGGTGACCCGCGACGTGTTCATGACCGTGCCGGCGATGCTGCGTGAGAGCGCCTACGGCATGGGCGCGACAACGGCCGAAGTCGTGCGCGCGATCGTCATTCCCCATTCGCGCATCGGCATCGTCGGCGGCGTGATGCTGGGCCTCGGCCGCGCGCTCGGCGAGACCATGGCGGTCACCTTCGTTATCGGCAACAACCATCACATCACGGCATCGCTGCTGGCGCCGGGAACGACGATCTCGGCGACGCTGGCCAACGAGTTCACCGAGGCGGTGAGCGACACCTACACCTCGTCGCTGATCGCGCTCGGCCTAATCCTCTTCGTCATCACCTTCATCGTCCTGGGCGCCGCCAACTTCCTGCTCTGGCGCCTCTCGGCGAAAGACGGCGCATGAACATCTACGCCCGCCGCCGCGCCACCAATTTCGCCATCCTGTCGCTGTCGCTGCTGGCCACGGCGGCCGGTCTGCTGGTGCTGTTCCTGATCCTTTGGTCGCTGCTGCGGCACGGCGTGCCCGCGCTGTCGCTCGCTTTCTTCAGTCAAAGCACGCCGGCGCCCGGCAATGTCGGCGGGATGATCAACGCGATCTATGGCAGCGCGGTAATGACCGTGGTGGCGACCCTGGTCGGCGCGCCGGTCGGCATCCTGACCGGCACCTACCTCGCCGAGTTCTCGCGCGGCTCGCACCTCGCCCAGGTGGTGCGCTTCATCAACGACATCCTGCTGTCGGCGCCGTCGATCGTCGTCGGCCTCTTCGTTTACGAGGTGATGGTGGTCCGCATGGGCCATTTCTCGGCATGGGCCGGGGCGGCGTCGCTCACCATCATCTTCGTGCCGGTGGTGGTGCGCACCACCGAGAACATGCTGGTGCTGGTGCCGGCGAGCCTGCGCGAGGCGGCGGTGGCGCTGGGCGCGCCGCGCTGGAAAGTCGTCGTCATGGTGGTCTACCGCGCCGCCGTCCAAGGCGTGTTGACCGGCGTGATACTGGCCGTGGCGCGCGTCGCCGGCGAGTCCGCGCCGCTTCTCTTCACGGCGCTCAACAACCAGTTCTGGAGCACCGACATGAATGCGCCGATGGCCAATCTGCCGGTGGTGATCTTCCAGTTCGCGCTCAGCCCTTATGCCGATTGGCAGCTTCTGGCGTGGGGCGGTGCGTTGCTCATCACCCTCACCATCCTGGGATTGAACATTTTCGCACGGCTCATGGCGAGTTGGAGCAGCTTCAGCAAATGACCTACGAAATCCAGCCGATCGAAACATCCGCCTCGCCGCGCCCGCGTCTGATACAAATGCCCGCCGTGGAACCGCCCAAGCCCACCGTCGCCCAGGCCAAGGAAGCCGCGGACCAGGCGCAGGCCAAGGTCGAGATCAAGGATCTGCGCTTCTATTACAAGGCCTACGAGGCGCTGAAAGGCATCAACCTGACGCTGCACGACAAGCGCGTCACCGCCTTCATCGGTCCTTCGGGCTGCGGCAAGTCGACGTTGTTGCGCGTCCTCAACCGCATCTACGAGCTCTATCCCGATCAGCGCGCGACCGGCGAGGTGCTGGTCGACGGCCAGGACATCCTCGACCCGCGCCAGGACCTGAACCTGCTGCGCGCGCGCATCGGCATGGTGTTCCAGAAGCCGACGCCGTTTCCGATGTCGATCTACGACAACGTCGCCTTTGGCGTGCGGCTCTACGAGCGCCTCGGCCCCCGCCGGCTCGACGAGCGCGTCGAAGAAGCGCTCCGCCGCGCGGCGCTGTGGGACGAGGTGAAGGACAAGCTGCGCGAGAGCGGGCTGTCGCTCTCGGGCGGCCAGCAGCAGCGACTGTGCATCGCGCGCGCCGTCGCGGTCAAGCCCGAGATCCTGCTCCTTGATGAACCCGCATCCGCCCTCGATCCGATCTCGACCCAGCGCATCGAGGAGCTGATCGCCGATCTCAAGTCCGACTATTGCATCGTGATCGTCACGCACAATATGCAGCAGGCGGCGCGCAGCTCGGACTACACGGCGTTCATGTACTTGGGCCAGATGATCGAGTTCGACACGACCGAGACCATCTTCACCCACCCCAAGGAACGCCAGACCGAGGACTACATCACCGGCCGCTTCGGCTGAGGAACACACCATGGTCTCCGAACACATCATCAAGAGTTACGACCAGGAGCTCCAGCGGCTCGACAACATCCTCGCCGAGATGGGCGGCATGGCGGAAAGCCAGCTCGCCGCGGCGATCGAGGCGGTGGCCAAGCGCGACAGCGAGCTGGCGGCGCGCGTGGTCAAGTCGGACGCGCAGGTCGACGAGCTCGAGCGCGAGGTCGAGAGCCTGGTGGTGCGCCTTCTCGCGCTCCGCCAGCCGATGGCCCGCGACCTGCGCCAGATCATCGCCGGCCTCAAGATCGCCTCGGACCTCGAGCGCATCGGCGACTATGCCGCCAACGTGGCCAAACGCGCGATCGCGCTCAACCAGGCGCCGCCGGTGAAGCCGGTTTCCGGCATTCCGCGCATGGGCCGACTGGGCAGCGCCATGATCAAGGACGTGCTCGACGCCTTCGTCGAGCGCGACGCTGAAAAGGCGCTGGCGGTATGGCTGCGCGACGAAGAGATGGATGATCTCTACACCAGCCTGTTCCGCGAGCTTCTCACTTACATGATCGAGGACCCGCGCAACATCACCGCTTGCACCCATCTGCTCTTCATGGCGAAGAACCTCGAGCGCATCGGCGACCACGCCACCAACATCGCCGAGACGCTCTATTTCCTGGTGCACGGCACGCCCTTGGCCCAGGTGCGGCCGAAGCGGGACCGCACCAGCCTGGCGCTCGCGCCCGACACGGATGTCGGCGACGTCGAAGGAGACGAAGACTGATGCGACCCTCGGTCCTGATCGTCGAAGACGAGAGCGCGCTGCTGACACTGCTGCGCTACAACCTGGAGAAGGAAGGCTTCACCGTCAACGCCGCGCATGACGGCGAGGAAGCCTTGCTGCAGCTCAAGGAATCGAAACCGGATGCCGTGCTGCTCGATTGGATGCTGCCGCGCGTCTCCGGCATCGAGGTCTGCCGCCAGATACGGCGGACGCCGGCGTGGCGGGACCTGCCGGTGATCATCCTGACCGCGCGCGGCGACGAAGCCGACCGCGTGCGCGGCCTCGATTCGGGCGCCGACGATTACGTCGCCAAGCCGTTCAGCCCGAACGAGCTGGTTGCGCGTCTCCGGGCAGTGATCCGCCGCGCCCGCCCGGCGGCCGCAGCCGAGACGCTGCGCTTCGCCGATCTTGCCGTCGATCTCTCGGCGCACAAGGTGGCGCGCGGCGGCAAGCCGATCCATCTGGGACCGACCGAATTCCGCTTGCTGCGCTTCCTGATGGAGCGTCCGGGGCGCGTGTTCTCGCGGGAGCAGCTTCTCGATGCGGTGTGGGGCCGCGACGCCGAGGTCGAGCTCCGGACCGTCGACGTCCACATCCGGCGGCTGCGCAAGGCGTTGAACGGCGGCGGTCGCACCGACGTCATCCGCACGGTGCGGGCCGCCGGCTATGCCCTCGACGAGACCGCGCAATAGCCGATAGCATACGGCCCGCCGCCAGGGGGCCGTTTCCGATGAGCGAGTCGCCGATCGTGAAGGTTCCCGTGCCGGAGGTGACGGTGGCGGCCTACCGCGCCGTGTTCAGCCGGCTCGGCGCCGTGCTCGAGATCGGTTGGCTGCCGCTGCTGATCCTGCTCGGCGTCTCGATCGTGCCCGCGGTGCTGCCGGTGGATTTCGGCGCCGACAACACGGCGCTGCGCGCCTTGCCCGATTTCCTCGATCTGGTCGCTGGCGCGCTTTGCCTCAACGCCTTCGGCGTGCGCTGGTACCAGGCGCAGCTCTTCGGCCATGCCGGCGCGGCCGCACGGCCGTGGGTCGGACCATGGGGCCGCTTCCTGCTCTACACCTTCGTGCTCTACGTCGTGCTCGGAGCGGCGGTCGCTTCGGTGTTCGTCCTGGCGACAGCCGCCCAGGATCGGGGCTTGGCGATCGAGATCGTTTCGTTCCTGGTCGATCTCGCGGTCGCCGTCGCGCTGTTGTTCACGATGGCGCGGCTGTCGCTGCTGTTTCCGGCAGCAGCCGCCGGCGAGCCGATCGGCTTGCGCGGCGCCTGGCGCGCGACCCGCGGCAACGCCTGGCGGATCGTGCTGTGCTGGTTCTTCGCCACCGCGCCGCTTCTCATCGGCGTGCAGATCGTCATGGGCGCGGCCTTCGCCGGTGTCGGCGGCGGCGCGACACGAGCGCCGATGGGCTTGTTCATCCTGCGCGGCCTGGTCGGCACGGTCGCCGATTTCCTGATCGAGGCGCTCGATGCCGTGGTGCTCGCCGAGTTCTATCGGCGCCTGATCGAGGCCGCCGAAAGCTGACCTTCGGCGCCTGTCCTGCTCGATAATTGTGCATCGCACCTAGTAAAATTTGCGTGTTATCAATACCTTGAAAATTGTATTGTGCGATGCAATATAGCTGTCGGGTTGGAAACGCCGCGGGCATTGCACGGGAGTTTTTGCCATGTGGCCTGACACGGTCGAGGAAGCCGATGCATTGAGCGGTCCCCGCGGCGAGTTGGCCGCGCGCACCGTTGCCATGCCGGCCGACACCAATCCGTCGGGCGAGATCTTCGGCGGCTGGATCATGTCGCAGATGGATTCCGCCGGCATGATGACGGCGACGCGGCACGCCCAGGGACGCGTCACCACCGTCGCCGTCACGAACATGGCCTTCCATTGCCCGGTCAAGGTCGGCGACGTCGTCTGCTGTTATACCGATCTGGCGCGCGTCGGCCGCACCTCGGCCACGTTCCACATCGAAGTCTGGGTGCTGCGCGGCAGCCGCGGCACGCGCTGCAAAGTCACGTCCGCAGAGTTCACCTTCGTCGCGCTCGATGCCGAGGGCCGGCCGCGGCCCTTCGTCCCGGCGGCCGAAGCCACCGCCTGAGCGGCGCCTAGCGCGAGCCGAAAATCGCGTGGATCAGGCTTTGGAGGAGACCCGGACTGCTGCTCGGTCGGGGCTGCTGGGCCGGAGCCGGCGGCGCGCCGCGACCGAAGAGATTGCCGAGAGCGACAAAAGCGCTCGGCCCGGGTAGTTCACGCACCGGCAGGTCGCGCGTCGCCGCGACCATGAAGCTATGCCAGGTGCGCGCCGGCAGCGTGCCGCCCACCACCCGCTTCATCGGCGAATTGTCGTCGTTGCCGAACCAGACGCCGCACACCAGGTTGGCGGTGTAGCCGACGAACAGCGCATCGCGGAAATCCTGCGTCGTGCCGGTCTTGCCGGCATCCGGCCGGTCGAGCGCGGCGGCGCGGCCGGTGCCGCGCTCGATCACGCCCTCGAGCAGCTGGTTCATTTCGCCCGCGATGCCGGCGTCGATGACACGCGGCGCGCCCGATCCGGCGCGGCGATAGAGCACGGCGCCGCCGTGCGCGTCGTGGATTTCGAGCACGGCGTGCGGCCAGGCGGCGACGCCGCCGCTGGCGAAGGCGGCATAGGCCGCGGTGAGCTCCATGAGCGAGACGCTGCCGGTGCCGAGTGCCAGGCTGTCGTCGTGCGGCAACGGCGTGGTGATGCCGAGGCGCCGCGCGGTGGCGATGACGTTGTTCGCCCCGACGCGCTCGATGACCTGCGCGGCGACGGTGTTGATCGAATAAGCCACGGCGTCGGCCACAGTGACGTCGCCGCGATACTTGTTCTCGTAGTTGTGCGGCTCCCAGTCGCCGATGCGGATCGGCGCGTCGTTGAAGTGGTCGCTCGGCTTGATGCCGTGCTCGAGCGCCGTCAGATAGACGAAGGGCTTGAAGCTCGACCCCGGTTGGCGCAGCGCCTGGGTGGCGCGGTTGAACTGGCTGTCATTGTAATCGCTGCCGCCGACCATGGCGCGGATGGCGCCGTCGGGCGACATGGCGACGAGTGCGCCCTGCGTGACGTGATCGGCCGTGCCGTCGGCCGCGAGCGTCCTCGCGACCGCATGCTCGGCGTAAGCCTGCATCTTGGGATCGAGCGTGGTGGTGACGACGACGTCGTGACCGTTGATGTCGGCGAAGCTGCCGATCTGCCCCGCCACCCAGTCGGCGAAATAGCGGCTGCCGGGGGGCGCGCGGTCGGCCTCGGCGAGCTGACTCTTCTGCCGCTCGGCGGCGCGCGCCTGCGCCTCGGAGATGTAGCCCGCCTCGACCATGTTCTGCAGCACCTGGTCGGCGCGGTCGGCGGCGCGGGCGCGATCGTTCACCGGGCTGAACCGCGACGGCGCCTTCAAAAGGCCGGCGATCACCGCCGCCTCGAAGAGCGTGAGGTTGCGCGCCGACTTGTTGAAATAGCGGTGCGCCGCCGCGTCGACGCCGTAAGTGCCGGCGCCGAGATAGGCGCGGTTGAGATAGAGCTCGAGGATCTGGTCCTTGGTGAATTTGTGCTCGAGCCAGAGCGCAAGCATGGTCTCGCGGATCTTGCGGCCGATCGTGCGGTCGGGCGTGAGGAACAGGTTCTTGGCGAGCTGCTGGGTGATGGTGCTGCCGCCCTGGACGATGTGGGCGGCGCGCAGATCGGCGAGGGCCGCGCGCGCCATGCCCAGCAAATCGATGCCGAAGTGGTGGTAGAAGCGGCGATCCTCGGTCGCGATCACCGCCTGCGGCAGGTAGCGCGGCATCTCGCGCAGCCGCAGCGGCTCGCCGAACAGATCGCCGAAGGTCGCGATGAGCGAGCCGTCGTCGGCCAGGATGGTGACCGAAGGCCGGCGCAGCGACGCCGTGAGCTGATCGGTGCTCGGCAGGGTGAGGGCGAAATAGGCGAGGGCGCCGGCGGCGGCGAGGAAGCCCCACAGGACCGCGAACGCGAGCCGTTGCTGCGGCCGTCGCCGCCTCGGCTGCTTGGCGGCGCGCGGCCGCCGGTCGCCGCGCAAATCGTCTTTACCGAGCCGCGCCATCGCAATCCGCTGTTCCCGGCCCTGCTTCTACCACAGCGCGATAGCGGCGATGTGCGGCTTTTGCGATGATGCGCGCCGATCGGCGTATTGCCGCAAAACCGCCGCCCTGCCGCCGCGATTTCGCCCTCGAATTTGACGAGCGAGCGCCGATGACCGTCGCCTTGTTGATTCTCGCCGGAACCTATCTGGTGATGGCGCTCGGCCGGCTGCCGGCATCGCGACTCGACCGCACCGGCGCCGCGCTTCTCGGCGCGAGCCTGATGGTGGCGACCGGCACACTCAGCCTCGACGAGGCCTACCGGGCGATCGACCTCGACACCATCACGCTGCTGCTCGGCATGATGATCGTGGTCGCCAATCTGCGGCTCGCCGGATTCTTCGGCCTGGCGGCGCTGTGGGTCGGCCGCCACGCGCACCGGCCCGTCGTCCTACTCGTCGGCGTGACCGCGGTTTCAGCGCTGCTCTCGGCGTTCCTCGTCAACGACGCCGTGTGTCTGATGCTGACGCCGTTCGTGATCGAGATCACGCGCGCCATGCGGCGCAACCCGGTGCCCTATGTCATTGCGGTGGCGACGGCGTCGAACATCGGCTCGGTGGCGACGATCACCGGCAATCCGCAGAACATGGTGATCGGCACGATGTCGCGCATCCCCTACGGCGCGTTCACCGCGGCGCTGGCGCCCGTGGCGGTGCTGGGCGTGGTCGTCGCAGTGGGCGCGATTGTGCTGGCGCATCGCGACGAATTCCTGGTCGCCGCCCCGCCGCGCCACGGCGAGGCCAAGCTGCGCGCGCGCTGGAACGGCCCACTGCTCGCCAAGTCGCTCGCGGCGATCGTTGGTGCGATCGTGCTGTTCTTTCTCGGCGTCGCGCCGCCCAAGGTGGCGATCGTCGCCGGCGCGCTGCTGCTGGTGACGCGGCGCATCCGGCCGGAACGGGTGATGCGCGAGATCGATTGGCCGCTGCTGCTGCTGTTCGCAGGATTGTTCATCGTCGTCGGCGGTGCCGAGAAGGCCGTGCTGACGCCGGAGATGCACCGCGCGGTCGGCGGTCTGGCACTCGGCCAGCCTGCCATTCTCGCGACCGTCGCCGCGGTGTTGTCGAACCTGGTGAGCAACGTGCCGGCGGTGCTGGTGCTGAAGCCGTTCGTCGGCGACCTCGCCGATCCGCGCAAGGCCTGGCTGGTGCTGGCGATGGCGGCGACGCTCGCCGGCAATTTCACCATCCTGGGCTCGATCGCCAATCTGATCGTGGTCCAGCGGGCGCGCGCTACCGGTGTCACCGTCGGCTTCTGGCCTTATTTCCGCGTCGGCGCGCCGGTGACGGTGATCACCATCGCGCTCGGCCTGTGGCTGCTACGTTGACGCTTCGGTGAAGGCGTCGAGCGTCGAGCCGAGATAGGGCTCGACCAGCGCCGGCGGGCCGAGCTTGGCCAGCGCGTAGAGCCAGAACCAGCGGGAAGTGATCGATGCACCCAATTTTCGCCGCTGCCATTTCCAGGCGCGGCCGAAGGCGCGCTCGAGCACTTGACGCCGCTGCCGCCAGGTCAGGTCGGGATTTTCGGCGAGCAGATAGAGCATGGCATGGTTGTGCTCCCGCAGCATGCGGCCCTGGTCGCCGCTCATGCGGCCCGGCGCCGTGACCGGACCCTTGGCCACCAGAGCGTTCACCGCGGCGACGGCGTGCCTCCGCGATATCCGCATCAGCAACGCCGTGTCGATGACGTAAAACAGCCGCGCGTCGGCGCCGCCGACTTCCCAGTAAAGCGCGCGGTCGATGAGGGTCGCCGACAGGTTGCAGGGACAATTGACGATGCACTCCGCGAACAGGTCGCGGCGATACGGCGCGGCTTGCGCGGGATCGAGATCGCCGAACGTCACCTTCTCGCTGAAAACATAGGACGTCGTCGCGCCGACCGCGATCCTGGCGCCGATGCTGGCGGCGGCATCCAGCAGCACGCGCGTCGCGTAAGGCGCCAGCACGTCGTCGGCGTCAACGAATTTGAGCCAGGGCTGGGTCGCCGCTCGCACGCCCGCATTGCTGGCGGCGACCTGGCCCTGGTTCTTCTGGTGGATGACGCGCGTATCGGCCCGGCCCGCGCAGATCCGGTCGAGAATCGCCGGCGAATCGTCGGTCGAGCCGTCATCGACAACGATGAGCTCGCGGGCGAAATCGCCCTCCTGGGCGAAGATCGCGTTCAGCACGGCCGGTAGATAGATCGCCTTGTTCCAGACGGGGACGATGAAGGAAACGCCGGTCATGGACGTCCGCCGGCGGGCGCGGCGAAGGCATCGAGCGTCGACGCCAGAAAGGGCGACGCGAGTCCGGGCGGTCCCAGCTTCGCCAGCGCGTAGAGCCAGAACCAGCGCGAAGCGAGCGACGCGCCCAATTTCCGGCGCTGCCATTTCCAGGCGCGGCCGAAGGCGCGCTCGACCGCCGTGCGCCGCACCGCGAACGGCAATCCCGCGGTTTCGGCGAGGAAATAGATCATCGCCTGGTTGGTTTCCTTGAGGATGAGACGCTGGTTGTCGGTGACCCGACTACCTGGCAGATCGGAGGTGGCGTTGACGGCGCGGTCGACCAGGACGGGCGTCTCGCGCCAGGACAGCCGCAGCAACAGCGAGAAATCCTGGATGAAAAGCCGCTCGTCGCAACCGCCGACCTCCCAGTAAAGTGCGCGGTCGATCAACGTCGGCGTCAAATTGCACGGCGCATTCCGGAGGCATTCGGCGAACAGGTCGCCCCGGCGGATGGCGGGCGGCGCGGAGGCCTCGGGGAAGGCGACGTGCGCCAGATCGCGATAGATCACGGTGCGGCCCACCGCGAAGCGCGTGCCGAGGCGGGAGGTGGCTTCGAGCAAGGATTGCGTGCACCACGGCGCCAGCACGTCGTCACCGTCGACGATCTTGAGCCAGGGCAGCGTCGCCGCCTTGACCGCGGCGTTGGTCGCCTTGGCCGGACCGGCGTTGGCCTGGCGGATGATGCGGACGTCGGTGCGACCGGAACAGAGTCGCTCCATCACCGCCACCGAGTCGTCGCGCGAGCCGTCGTCGATGATGATGAACTCGCGCGCGAAATCGCCCTCCTGGGCGAAGATCGCGCCCAGCACGGCAGGCAGGAACACTGCCTTGTTGTAGACGGTGACGATGAAAGAGACGCCGGTCACGGCCGAGATATATATCGCGCCGCCGCCGCGGCGTCAGCCTCGCCACCGCGAGCGGCTGGCATCGGCGGCGTGCCGGCGACGCCGCTCGCCGAGCTGGCCGAGCGGCGCCGGTGCCTTTCGGTCTTCGACTCTCGCCGGGCGAAGAATCGATCGGCGATCTGGCCGCCGGCTCTCGGCCAACCGATTGAAACCGCATGGTTTTCTGCGCCCGTCGCGCAAAATTCGTTGACCCGGCACCCTCGTCGTATATGTTTCGGACCAGCCACGCGAATGGCCGGCCGCGGGGAGAATTGCAGCGGTTGCATGGGGTTTTTACACGGCGCCCTCAATACTCGGAGGCTCGGTACCGGTGGTCGCACAGCCAGGCGCGCTTTCCGGATTGGCGGCACCACGGGCGCGCACGCGGACGAAATCGGTTTGCCTGATCACGCCGCCCTCGGCGTTCCTGCTCGACGAGCGCGTTTTCGTCAGTCTCGGCATTCTCAAGGTTGCGGCGAGCCTCGAGGCCCGCGGCTATACCGTCAATTGCCTCGATCTCTCGGGTGTCGAGAACTACCTCAATGCTCTGTCGGATTACATCGCCGCGTGCGATGACGAGGCGATCGGCATTACCGCGACCACGCCGCAACTTCCGGCGGTGATCAAGATCGCCGAGGCCATCCGCGCGGCGCGCCCGGACCTTCGCATCATCCTCGGCGGGCCGCACGTGACGCTGGTCTATTCGGCGCTGAAACTCGAGCGCAAGCGCGGCATTCGCCGTGGCCGCGCGGCCGCGGCGGCCGAACAGCTCGAGCGCGCCTTCGACGTGCTATGCAGCGGCGACGGCGAGCTCGCGGTCTTCATGGCACTGAAAGAGGACGCGCCGAAGTTCATCGACGGCGACGATCCGAAGGGCGGATTATTCCTCGACGACAAGATGTTCACCGAGGGACCCCTCCCGGCGCGGCACTTGGTCGACCTCGCCTCCTATCGCTACGTGATCGAAGGACATCGCGCGACCAGCCTCATCGCCCAGCTCGGCTGCCCGTTCGGTTGCGGTTTCTGCGGCGGGCGCAACAGCAAGAGCCTGCGCCTCATCCGCAACCGCTCGGTCGAATCAATCCTGGCCGAGGTCGAGCATCTGCATCGAACCTATGGCTACACCGGGTTCATGTTCTACGACGACGAGCTCAACGTCAGTAAGAGCATGGTCGAGCTGATGAACGGCCTCGCCGATCTGCAGTCGCGCCTCGGCGTCGAGTTCCATTTGCGCGGCTTCGTCAAGGCCGAACTCTTCAACGAACAGCAGGCCATTGCCATGCGCCGTGCAGGATTCCGGTGGCTGTTGTGCGGCTTCGAGGCCGCCAATCCGCGCATCCTGACCAACATCGAAAAGCGCGCGACGCTCGACGACAACAACCGCTGCATCGAGACCGCCAGGAAACATGGACTCAAGGTCAAGGCGTTGATGTCGGTCGGGCATCCCGGCGACAACGAGGGCAGCATCGGCGACATCCAGGAATGGCTCGTGAAGAGCCGCGTCGATGAATTCGATTGCACGGTGATCACGACCTATCCCGGCACGCCTTATTACGACCTCGCCGTGCCGCATGCCTCGCAGCCCGGTGTCTGGACCTATACCCATCCTAAGACCGGCGACCGGCTGCATGCCTATGAGGTCGACTACACGGTGTCGGCCAATTACTACAAGGGCGATCCGAACGGCGGCTATGAATCCTTCGTCTTCACCGACCATCTTTCGGCGCAACGCATCGTCGAACTGCGCGATCGCGTCGAGCGCGACGTGCGCGCCGCGCTCCGGATACCATTCAATCAAGGCGCGGCGGCTTTGCGCTACGAGCATTCGATGGGGCAGGGGCTGCCGGACTTCATCCATCGCGCCAGCCGGCAAGCCAATTCCATCGCTCAACTCTCGTAACCGGCTGGCCGCGTCCCCGGGACGCCGCCTCACTTGAGATATTTGCCCGATTGAGTTCGCCGCCAGCGCGCGGCAACGCGGCAACTGAGACCGAACGCGCATCGGCGACGCCGCCGCGCTGGCATCGGCGGCGAAGCGCGGCCATGCTGCGGTCATGGCGGTCTATCGCGATCTCGACCAGGCGGCGCTCGACGCCCAGCTCAATCCGCGCGCGGCGACGCCGGCGTTGATCCATCACGTGCAGCGCTGGCACGCGGCGGCGGAGGCCGCCCGCGCCGCGCACGATTGCCGGCGCGACCTCGCCTACGGCGCGGACGCGGCCGAGCGGCTCGACCTGTTCGGCGTGGCCGGGCCGGTGGCGCCGCTGGTCGTCTTCTTCCACGGCGGCGACTGGCAGGCGCTCGACAAGGCGGACTTCGCGTTCCTGGCGCCGCCGTTCCTCGCCCACGGCATCGCAGTGGCGCTGGTCGGCTATGGCGGCGTGCCGGCGACGCCGCTCGCCGAGCTGGTCGAGCGCGGCCGGCGCGCCGTCGTCTGGCTCCATCGCAACGCCGTCGAGCTCGATCTCGACCCGACGCGGATCCATCTCGCCGGGCACGGCGCCGGCGCCCATATCGCTCTTGCCGCGGTCTCGGCATCGTGGCGGCCTTACGAGCTGCTCGGCCGGCCGGCGGTCGGTGTGATCGGTCTCGGTGGACTCTATGATCTCGAGCCGGTGCGGCTGTCCTATCTCAACGCCGCGCTCGGCCTCGACCGCGACGAATCGTTCCGGTTGAGCCCGCTGCACCGGCCGCCGCCCGATTGCGCCGCAGTCGTCGCCACCGGCGGACGCGAAAGCCTCGAATACCGGCGTCAGGCGCGGGCGCTCGAAGCCGCGTGGCGGCGGCAGGGCGGTGCCGTCGAGACGATCGAGCTGCCGGGCGAGGACCATTTCAGCCTGCTCGACCGCTTCGCCGCGCCCGAGGGCGCACTGTTCCGTGCCGTGCTGCTGCGCTTGCGCGGCGCCTGAGACACGGGACAGGCGGGCGCCCGCCCGCCTATAGTCTGGCAGCATGCGAGCAAGCGAGACCGGGCAGCGATGCCGCCGAAACGCCGGATCCTGATCGTCGACGACGATTTGGCGCTGCGCCATTCGCTCGCCGAGCAGCTCCAGCTGCACGAGGAGTTCATGCCGGTCGAGGCGGAAACCGCCGCCGAGGCGCTCGACCTCGCCAAGCAGCAATACCACGACGCTGTGATCCTCGACGTGGGCCTGCCCGACATGGACGGGCGCGAGCTGTGCCGGCTGATGCGGCGCGAGGGCGTGCGGGCGCCGATCCTGATCCTGACCGGCGCCGACAGCGAGGCCGACACCGTGCTCGGACTCGATTCGGGCGCCAACGACTACATCACCAAGCCGTTCCGGCTGCACGTGCTGCTGGCGCGGCTCCGGGCGCAGCTCCGGCAGCACGAGCAGAGCGACGACGCCGTCTTCACCATCGGCCCCTACACATTCCGTCCGGGCGCCAAGCTGCTGGTCGACGAACCGCGGCGCAAGAAGGTGCGCCTGACCGAGAAGGAAACCGCGATCCTCAAATACCTCTACCGCGCCGGAAAGCGGACCGTCGGCCGCAACGTGCTGCTCGACGAGGTCTGGGGCTACAACTCGGGCGTCACCACCCACACGCTCGAGACCCACGTCTACCGCCTGCGCCAGAAGATCGAGCGCGATCCGACGCGCGCCGAGATCCTGGTGACCGATTCGGGCGGCTATCGCCTGGTGCCCTAGCGCAAGATGCCCTCGCACCCTCGACAAGCCGAGGCGGGCCGGGCGAGGATAGCGTCCGGTCGCGGCCGAGGAGGGGGGATGCGGTGAGCGAACTCGACATGCTCATCCGGCGATTGATGGCGCAGCGCGCGTCGATCGAGCGCGCGGGCGATCTCGTCGCGGCGCTCGACGGGCCGGCGATCCTGCTCGGCCTGGGCGACGGCGCCGCGCTCGACCATCTTTGCGAGGTGGTGCGCAAGCGCGCGGTCATCGTCTTCGACAAGGGCCCCATCACCGACGGCCAGGCGCGGCAGGCGGCCGAGCGCATCGAAGGCGATCCGCGCGAGACGCTGCCGCGCAGCTGGGAGCGGCTGAAGCGCAGCGCGGCGCTGGCGCTCATCAATTTCCCGATCACCGACGAGGCGCGAATTGCCGCCGAGGTCGCGCCGCTGGTGGCACCCATGCTGCGGCCGGGCGCCGTGGTGGTGAGCGAGATCGCCGTCGAGCTGCCCGGCTGGGAGACACTGCCGCCGCCCGACGGCGTACGTGAAGGCCGGCATCACCTTTACCGCGCCAGCTAGTACCGACTATTGCAAATGCGTGAGTCATATCGCCCGCTCCAACCGTCATGGCCGTGCTTGTCACGGCCATCCACGTCTTCTTGGTTCCGTCGCAAGACGTGGATGGCCGGGTCTCGGCCTGCGGCCGGCCCGGGCCATGACGTTCAAGAGGGACGTATCACCCATTTACGATTCCAGGTACTAGCCCACCGACCGCGCCACCGATTGGTGCGCCGCGCCGGATGAGCGGCGGCGACCGGCGTCTCAGGCGTCGGCCGCAGCGCGCGCCTTGAGCGCCGGATAGCGCGCCAGCAGCCCGGCGCATTCGGCCATCGCCTCGACGTCGTTGAAGACCGGAACGCCGGCCGCCTCCAGGGTGGCGAACCACTCGGCCTTGCCCGGCAGCGTCCCCATCATCGAATAGAGAAACGGCACCGGCACGGTCGGCGCCAGCGCCGCCATCCGCGCCACCACCGGCGTCGCATCGACCATGAAGGGCACGACGTGGATGCCGAGGATCGCATCGAAGGCGCCGGCGCCGTCGCGCAACGCGACCTCGAGGGTCATGCCGAAGCGCTCTTCGCGCGCGTCGGCGAGCAGGTCGATCGGATTGGCGACCGCCGCCTCGCCCGGCAGATTCGCCCGCAGCGTCGCCGCCATCGCCGTCGGCAGATCGACGAGCTCGAGGCCTTGCGCCGCCGCCTCGTCGGCGCAGAGCACGCCAGGTCCGCCCGAATTCGACAGGATCAGCGCGCGCCGGCCGATGCCCTGCGGAAAGCTGCCGAAGCCCTTGGCCGCGAACAGCAGCTGACGCAGGTTCTTGACCCGTAGCAGGCAGGCGTCGCGGACGAGCGCCTCGATCGCGGCCTCGCCCTGGGCTTGCGCGCCGGTATGCCGCCGCGCCGCCGCCGCGCCGGCCGGCGTGCGGCCGGCGATCAGCGCGACGACCGGCTTCGTCGCCGCGACCCGGCGCGCGACGCGCCGGAACCGCGCCTCGTCCTCGACGCTTTCGATATAGAGCAGCACCACCGAAATCGAGTCCTGCGCGCCCAGGTATTCGAGATAGTCGGTGATGCCGAGCTGCACGGCGTTGCCGACCGAGACCAGCGAGCCCAACGGCACGGTCAGGTTCCGCGAGGCGGCGATCGCCTCCTCGCCGAGCGCGCCCGATTGGGTGATGAACGTCGCCATACCGCGGCGATTGG
This sequence comes from Alphaproteobacteria bacterium, assembly GCA_028871055.1. Lineage (GTDB taxonomy): Bacteria > Pseudomonadota > Alphaproteobacteria > ATCC43930 > CGMCC-115725 > REEB95. The sequence goes on along the minus strand of JAGWON010000001.1, from coordinate 238,450 downwards.
GACCCAAAGGCATGTCGCGCAGGAAGGTCGCGGCGAAGCGCGCGCCCGGCGGCAGATGGATGATCCCGGCGCAGTTGGGTCCGACGACCGTCAGCTTCTCGCGCGCGATCAGCGCGCGGAGCTCCTGATCGCGCGCCAAGCCCGCCTCGCCCGCCTCGGCAAAACCGCCCGGCAGGATGATGAGATTGCGGTGGCCGGTCGCCGCGGCCTCGCGCACGGCGTCGAGGATGAGGTCGGGCCGGATGACGATGACGGCGAGGTCGGCCGGACGGTCGAGCTCGGACAGCGACTTGCGCGCGGCGATGCCGAACATCGCGCCGCCCTTGGGATTGACCGGGATGATCTCGCCGGTGAAACCGGATATGCGCAGGTTCTGCAGCACCGCGCCGCCCGACGAGGTCGGGCGCTCGGCGGCGCCGACCACGGCAACGCTGGCGGGATCGAAGAAGGGCTTGAGGTCGCGCGCCATCAACCGACTTGGAGCACGACGGGTACGTGATCCGAGGCCAGGTTCCAGTCGCGCGCGGCGCGATGGACGCGGGCCGCCTTGAGCGCCGGCCGAAGCGCGGGCGAGACCCAGATGTGGTCGAGACGGCGGCCGCGGTCCGACGCGGCCCAGTCGCGGTTGCGGTAGCTCCACCAGGTGTAGAGCCGCTCTTCGGGCGGAATGAAATGGCGCACCGCGTCGACGAAGCCGCCGCGCGCCTGGAGCCGCGTCAGCTTCTCCACTTCGACGGGCGTATGGCTCACCACTTTTAGGAGTTGTTTATGCGACCAAACATCCGTTTCAAGGGGCGCGACGTTGAGGTCGCCGACCAGGATCATCGTCTTGCGGCGCGACTTTTCGCCGGCGAAGTACGACGAGACTTCGTCGATGAACTGGAGCTTGTGCGCGAACTTGGGATTGGCCTCGGGATCGGGAACGTCGCCGCCGGCCGGGACATAGAGGTTGTGCAGCTCGATCCCGCCGGGAAGAGCGGCGACGGCGTGGCGGCAATCCTCGCGCGTGCACCAGCTTTGCGTGCGCGGGCTTTCCAAGGGCAGGCGGGAGAGAATCGCGACGCCGTTATAGCCCTTCATGCCGTGGATCAGCATGTGCTTGTAGCCGAGTTTTTCGACCGCCGCGCGGGGGAAGAACTCGTCCGGCGTCTTGGTCTCCTGCAGGCAGATGACGTCGGGCGCCAGCTGCGCGAACAGCCGCTTCAGGTTGCTGAGCCTGAGCCGGACCGAGTTGATGTTCCAGGTGACGAGGGTGAAGGCCATGGGCGCCGTTAGGCCATGATGGTCTTAAAACACGAAGCAAGTTCCGCCGACAATGCCGAGCGGCCAATGGCCGGCGGCGAAGAGCGCGTACTTGGCGGCGAACGCGCGGCCGGCATCGCCGTCGGCGACGAGCGCCAGGCCACGCTGATGGCAGGCCTGGGCCGGCCGCGCCGCCCGCCACCTTAGCGAGCGCCTCGTCCGCGACGCCGGCGCGGGCAAGCGCGTCGGCGGCGCGATCGCGCAGCACCGCGGCGGCCTCAGTCACGTCGGTCAAGGCCGCGAGCAACGGATCGCGACCGCAGCGCGCGGCGCCCTGGCGTTGCAGCGACTTTTCGCGCTCGCTCTCGGCCTGCCACCAGGCGCGGCTCCAATCCGGCCGCTGGGCGACGTCGGCAGCCGCGCGCCAGCCGGAGACCGGCGCGACGGCGCAGGGCGCGAGGCCGAGCGCGCCGACATAGGCTTCGGCGGCGGCGACGTGTCGCGCCGCGAGCGGCATGCCGGCGGCCGCGAACCACGGCAGGCGGGGAATTTCGGCAACAAAGGCGGCAAGTCGCTCGAAGGCGGCCGCCGCCTCGTCACGCGCGATCGCGCTCACGCCGCCTCGGCGACCTCGGGCAGCTTGAGCTTGAGATAGCCCTCGACCAGCGCCTTGACGCGCTTCAGGAAGTCCGCGCGCATCGCTTCGTTGGTGCGCTGCTTGATGCCGTATTTGCGAAAGAGCGCGTTGTTCGCCGAATCCTTCTTGCCGAAGAAGGCGGGCATCATCGGGAAATAGCGATCGATCGCCGCCTGCACCTTCTTGCGGCCGGCCTCGGTCTTGATCAGCTCGGTGCAGGTGTCCTTGCCGAACTGCGAATGGAAGATCTCTTCCGGCATCGTCATCTTGGCGAGGTTGCGTAGCGGCAGGAAGCTGCAGGTCATCAGGTCCTCGACCTGGATGATCTCGGCGAGATCGGCCAACAGCTTGACGACGCAGAATTCCTCCCAGGTCTTGAGCGGGAAGCCGAAGATCGACAGCGGCTCGCGCCCTTCCGGCGTCAGCTCGGATTCGGGAATGCCCATCTGCTCGCCGAGCTGGCGGAAGCGGACGTGATGGCCGTATTCCTCCATGGCGATGCGGCAGGTGAGCCACTTGAGATAGGGCGTCGGCGCCAACGCGATCGCCGGCTCGTCGTAGACGCGCGCGCCATAGAGCTCGTTCACCGCGTGGCTGCGGACGATCTTGCGCACGGCAAGCCGGTAATCGTCGGGCGCGGATTTGAGGGCGTCGACGGACTTGATCGGGGCGATCGCCGTTGCGCTCATGGTCCCTTCCTTTTCGATTCTATAGGTCTATAGAGAAGGACCTTATCAAAGAACCGGCTGGTTCGCAAATGCTTCGAGATCGGTCTCGAGCCGCAGGAAATGGGGCGATAGCGCCGCGATCGCCGCGCCGAGCTCCGCCGGCGTCTCGGCCACGGCCGACGCCACCGGCCGCGGCTGCGACAGCAGGAAGACTTCGCGGCCGCGCACGCCGAACAGCTGGCCGGTGATCTTGGCCCCCGCATCGCCCGCCAGATACGCCACGAGGTCGGCAACGGGCCGCGCCGGAATCCGCATCGCCGTATCCTTGTAGGCCTGCTGCGCCGGGTTCTGCGGCGTGATGCTCTCCGTGACCCGGGTGGCGGCAAAGGGCGCAACCGCGTTGCAGGCGACGCGCGAGCGCGCCATGTCGAGCGCGGTGACGCGCGTCAATCCGACGAGCCCCGCCTTCGACGCAGCATAGGCGGCCTGGCCGTAATTGCCGTAGAAGCCCGCGGTCGAGACCAGGTTGACGATGCGGCCCCAACCATAGGCGCCGCCGCCGCGGGAGAATTTGGCCTGGTCGCGCAGCACCGCCGTCGCCGCGGCGATCAGATAGAACGGCGCGAAGAGGTTGGTGCGCAGCACCGCTTCCCAGTCGCCGGGATCGGCCTTGAAAACGAAGGCGTCGCGCAGGATCGCGGCGTTGTTGACCAGAATGTCGAGGCCGCCGAAGCGGGCGACGGCGAAGTCGACCGCGGCCTTGGCGGCCGAGGGCGAGGCGACGGACTCGGTGACGGCGGCGGCGCGCTCGCCCAGCGCCTTCGCCAGGGCTTCGGCGACGGTCGGATCGGCGCCGGCGCCAGCGATGGTGGTGCCGTTGTCGGCGATCACCACGGCGGCGCCGGCCTGGTGCAGCGCCTCGACGATGGCGCGGCCGATGCCCCGGCCGCCGCCGGTGACCAGCGCGACCCGGCCTTTCAGGGTCTCGTTCATCGGCCGCATCCTGCATGGAAAAGGCGGCCGGTCAAGCCGGGCAAGGCCTTGAAAATGCGGTCAAAATAAAAGGCGCCCGGCCAGGGGGGAGTGGCCGAGCGCCCGAAGTCCCGTTGAGGAGTCGAAGGGTCTATTGCGGCCCCCCGGCCCATCCGCGGCAAAACCGTGGACGGCTTCTAGTTAGGAAATAGGAAGCGGCGGAGGCAATTTCGAGGGGCCCGAGGCATGCAAAACATGCAGCGGCCGCCCGACCTAGGCGCAACCGAGCCAGCGCCGCACCAGCGCCAGCAGCCGCTTGGGGTCTTCCTGCATCATCAGATGGCCGATGCCGGCGAGCTGTGTCAGCCGCGCGCGCTTCATCCGGCGCGCCATCTCCGGCACGGCGCGCGCCACCCAGTCGCGATCGGGAAAGTTGGGATCGCCGCCGATCAGGTCGAGCGGCCGCTCGATCCGGTCGAGCCATTGCCAGGTGGTGCCGTGGCGGCGGACGGTGAAGATCATGGCTTCGACCGCGGGCGGCGTGGCGAGGGTAAAGCCGCCGTCCGGCTTGGGCTTGAGCGCGGCGCGGCAATGCGCCTCGAGCATTTCGGGCGCGAAGCGCGCGAACGCGTGGTTGCCGCTCTTGAGCCGGGCGTGGAAGGCCTCGATGCTCGGCCAGTCGGCGCGGCGGCGCCGGGCGCGCTCGACCAGCTGCATCTGGGTAGCTTCGGCCTCGGCGCGCACCGGCGAGTCCGGTGGCGGAACGACCGGCGGCTCGATCAGCATGACGCCGGCGAAATCGGGCAGATTGCCGGCGGCGGCGAGATCGAGCGCCGCCGCGCCGCCGAGCGAGTGGCCGAGATAGTAGAGCGGCGTGCCCTCGATCCGCGCCGCCACCGCGTCGGCGACGCATCGTAGATCCTCGGCGAATCGGTCGATGTGGAACACGGCCTCGAGCGGACCCGCGGGCCAGGCGGCGCCGCCGTGGCCGCGCGCGTCGAAGGCGAAAACATGCACGTCGCGCGCGAGCGCCTTGAGCCACGGTTCATAGGAACCGGCCGGCAGGCCGTTGGCATGGCCGAGGAGCAGCGCCGGACCGGCGGCGGGCGCGCGCAATTCGTAGACCGGCAGGCGCGCGCCGTCGGGCGTGGCGACGGTGAAGACGGCGTCGGCACCGCTCAGCGAGCGGAACTCGTCCGCCATGCGGAACGCGTCCATCATGCGGTGGCGGCGATCCGGCGCGCCGCCCGCGCGCGGCAGGCCGCGCCGAAAGCGCGGAAGAGCGCGCGGGAGAAATCGTTGTCGCCGAAGCGATACTCGGGATGCCACTGCACGCCGACGACGAAGCGCGCGGCCGGCGCGCGCACCGCCTCGATCTGGCCGTCGGGCGCGGTCGCCTCGACCGCGAGACCGGGTGCCAGCCGGTCGATGCCCTGGTAATGCAACGAATTGACCGCGACGGTGTCGGCGCCCGCGAGGCCGGCGAAAAGCCCGCCCGGCGCGAGACGGACGGTGTGGGCGGTGTAGGCATAGCGCTCGTCGACGGGAAGGTCCGGCTCGGCGCGGTGATCGAGCCGGCCGGCGACCGCATGCACCGCCGGGTGCAGCGTGCCGCCGAGCGCGACATTGAGCTCCTGGATGCCGCGGCAGATCGCCAGCACCGGCAGGTCGGCGGCGAGCGCGGCGCGGATCAGCGGCAGCACTGCTTGGTCGCGCGCCGGATCGCATTCGCGGCCGGCCGCCGCGGGCGCGCCGCCGTAATGCTCGGGCGCCACGTCCGAACGCGCGCCGGGCAGCAGCAGGCCGTCGAGCCGCGCCACCACATCCGCCGGCGGGACGTCGCCCAGGGCCGGGACCAGCAGCGGCAGGGCCTCGGCGCCCTGCCGCACCGCGCGGAGATACTTCTCGACCACGGCATGGGTGGGATGGCCGCGCAACGGCCGCGTGCAGCACTGGACGCCGATCAGCGGCGGCGCGGATTTACTGGATTGTGACGGATCGGACATCGGCACGGAGCGCCATATTGGCGGAGCCGGCCGGAGCCAGCAACGCCGTTATCGCGGAGGAGCCTTGCGCAATCAGCCGCCGGAACCGCCGCTGCCGCGCGGATCCTGCCAATTGAAGAGCTGCGGATTGATCGGCACGCCGAACTGCGGGTTGTTGAGCGTCACGGTGACGGTCTTGTTCTGGGCATCGAGCACCGTCCACTGGCGAAGCTGCAACGGCTGGTCGCTGAAAACCATGGTGACGCGGCCGCGCTGCGGCCGCTTGGACTCGGTTACCGTCACGCGCATCGCGCCGGGCGTGTGCTGGACGCCTTCAACGAGGATATCACCGCCGAGTTCGACGAAGTTCTGCAGCAGGAACCAAGCCGGCGTGTTGTCGAGATCGGTCCAGGTCACTTGGCCGAGCTGGCCGTCGTAGTAATAGACCTGGTCGTTGGTGGCGACGATGAGGATCGGATGCGGCGGGTTGTAGACGATGCGCATGTGGCCCGGCCGCTGGAGATAAATCGTGCCGGTCGCGGTCGCACCGCTGTCGGCGACCTGATCGAAGTTCGACACCATGGTGTGGATACCGTTGAGATAAGCCTGGACCTTCTGGAGATCGAACTGGTCGATCGGCTTCAGCGCGGCCCGCGCGGCGCGCGGCAGCGCCAGGGCCGCCGCAAGGCCGGCGAGGACGAGGCGGCGCGACGGTGCGCGCACGGGCGTTCGGGAAGACATGCGGGTCATATATCGGGGTCCGGCGGTGCGTTGTCGAGGCTTCTCGCGCAGCCATAAGGCCGCGCTTTGTGGCCTTTTTATGGACCCGGCGCGTGACGCATGCGCGGCGCGTGGATCAGTCGTCGCGGCCGCGGCCCAAGACCTCGCGCTTGCCGACGTGGTTGGCGGTGCTGATCACGCCGTCGGCTTCCATGCGCTCGATGATCCGGGCGGCGCGGTTGTAGCCGATCTGCAGATGGCGCTGGACGAAGCTGGTCGAAGCCTTGCGCTCGCGCAGCACCAGGTTGACCGCCTGGTCGTAGAGCTGGTCGCCCGAGCCCTCGCCGTCGTCGCCGAAGGCGCCGGTCTCGTCGTCCTCGTCGGCGGTGACGTCTTCGATGTAGGTCGGCGGCGGCCCGTTCTCCTTGAGGAAGCGGACGACGGATTCGACCTCCTGGTCGGAGACGAAGGGGCCGTGGACGCGGGTGATGCGGCCGCCGCCGGCCATGTGGAGCATGTCGCCGCGGCCCAGGAGCTGCTCGGCGCCGGCCTCGCCCAGGATGGTGCGGCTGTCGATCTTGCTGGTGACCTGGAAGCTGATCCGCGTCGGGAAGTTCGCCTTGATCGTGCCGGTGATGACGTCGACCGACGGCCGCTGCGTCGCCATGACGATGTGGATGCCGGCGGCGCGCGCCATCTGCGCCAGGCGCTGCATCGCGTGCTCGATCTCCTTGCCCGCGACCATCATCAGATCCGCCATCTCGTCGACGACGACGACGATGAGCGGCAGCGGCTCGTTGGCGAGTGGCTGTTCCTCGAAGATCGGGCGGCCGGTCTCCTCGTCGAAGCCGGTCTGGACGCGGCGCATGAGCACCTCGCCCTTGGTCCTGGCTTCGGCGATGCGCTGGTTGTAGCCCTCGATGTTGCGCACGCCGAGCTTGGACATGGCGCGATAGCGGTTCTCCATCTCGCGCACCGTCCACTTGAGCGCGACGACCGCCTTGTGCGGCTCGGTGACGACCGGCGTCAGCAGATGCGGGATGCCGTCGTACATCGACAGCTCGAGCATCTTGGGATCGATCATGATGAACTTGCACTGGTCGGACGACAGCCGATAGAGAACCGACAGGATCATCGTGTTGATGCCGACCGACTTGCCCGAGCCGGTGGTGCCGGCGATCAGCAGATGCGGCATGCGCTGGAGATCGGCGATCACCGGCGCGCCGCCGATGTCCTTGCCGAGCACTAGCGGCAGCTTGGCGCCGCTGCGCTCGTAGGCCTCCGACGCCAGCAACTCGCGCAGGAAGACCATCTCGGAGCGGGCGTTGGGCAGCTCGATGCCGAGCACCGAGCGGCCGGGGATGACGGCGACGCGCGCCGACAGCGCGCTCATCGAGCGCGCGATGTCGTCGGCCAATCCGATGACGCGCGACGCCTTGATGCCCGCGGCGGGCTCCAGCTCGTAGAGCGCCACGACGGGACCCGGCCGCACCTTGACGATCTGGCCGCGCACGCCGAAATCCTCGAGCACCGATTCGAGGAGCCGCGCGTTCTGCTGCAGCGCCTCCTCGTTGACCGAAGCGCCGCGCGACGGCGGCACCTCGGCGAGGAGATCGACCGACGGCAGCACCTGATCGGCGGCGTCGAGCGCGAGTGACGTCTGGCGCAGGCGCTTGAGTTTGCGCTCGCGCGGCGGCAGGTCGACCGCGGCCGAGCGGCGCGGCGGCGCCACGGGCTCGTCGTCGAAGCCGTCGGCGCCGGTGGCATCGAGCAGCAGCGGCTCGCGGCGCAATCCGGTCTCGAGCGCGATCGGACGGTCGACGGCGGCGCGGCGCCAGCGCGGCAGGCGCAGCCGCGGCAGCCAGCCGGCCAGCCGCGCGCCCAGGCCCGGCCGCGTTTCGCGCGGCACGCGCGCGGCGCGCACGCCGGCCGACGGACCCAGCACGTAAAGCAGGATCGTTCCCAGCAGCGCGGCCGCCGCCATCGCCGAGAGCGGCGGCGCCACGTTGAGATAGCCGGCGCCCTGCCGCGCCAGCTTGCCGACGAAGCCGCCGACGCCGGAGCGGATCGGCCACCACGCCGGCGCCGGCAGGATGGAGACAGCCAACGCCGCCAGCGGCACGGTCCATGGCGCCAGCAGCAGCTTGAGCCAGAAGCGGCGCAGGCCGCGCCGCGCGAGCAAGCGCGCCGCCCAATCGGCGAGGAACAGCGGCACCAGCACCGCCGCGGCGCCGAAGGTTTGCAGCAGCGCATCGGCGAGGCGCGCGCCGGGCAGCGCCATCAGGTTGGTCACCGGCCGGACGACGGCGACGGCATGGTTCCAGGACGGATCGCTGCGGTCGAAGCTGGCGAGCGCCAATCCTGCGAACAGGGCGGCGAGCAGCACGCCGCCGCCGGCCAGACGCACGCCGAGGCGCGGCCAGTGGATCCCTGTGCCCTGGCGGGTTCGGCTGCGGCCGGCGTCGATGCTTACCATGGCCTCGGCCTCTGAAAACGGGGGAAAACTCTGTGATTCCCGGGGATAACCAGGGGATCATACTCTAAGAGTCGAGAATCGCCAAGGAAGCAACCGTAAACCAAAGGTAAAAATAGTGGATAAACACGCCCGTTCTGCGCCCTGGGCGGCCGCCGGCGCAGAAAAAAGGGGGCGGCTTGCGCCGCCCCCGAGGGCACCACACGGGGAAAGTGGGCTTACTGTACGACTTCGCCGTGGAGGGCGAGGTCGAGTCCGTCGCGTTCGATCTCCTCGTCGACCCGCAAACCCATCACCACGTCGATGACCTTCAACAGGATGAGGGTGACGATCGCGTCGTAGACGAGGACGATGACGATGCCTTCGGCCTGGTTCAGCACCTGGCCGGGATTGCCTTCGATCAGGCCAGGCGTGCCGCCGTATTGCTGGATGGCGAAGACGCCGGTGAGCAATGCGCCGGTGATGCCGCCGACCGCGTGGACGCCGAAAGCGTCGAGCGCGTCGTCGTAGCCGAAGGCGTGCTTGAGGCCGGTGGCGCCCCAGTAGCAGAGGACGCCCGCCGCCGCGCCGATCACCAGCGAGCCGACCGGGCCGACGAAGCCCGAGGCCGGCGTGATGGCGACGAGGCCGGCGACGGCGCCGGAGCAGATGCCGACCACCGTCGGCTTGCCGCGCAGCGCCCACTCGACGATCATCCAGGCGAGGGCGGCCGTTGCGGTCGCGATCTGGGTCACGGTCATCGCCATGCCCGCCTGCATGCCGGCCGAGACCGCCGAGCCGGCGTTGAAGCCGAACCAGCCGACCCACAGCAGCGACGCGCCGATGAAGGTGAGCACGACGTTATGCGCCGGGCCGCTATCCCGGCGCTTGCCGAGCATCAGCGCCGTCATCAAGCCGGCCACGCCGGAATTGATGTGCACCACCGTGCCACCGGCGAAGTCGAGCACCTTGACGTAGGCGGCGTCGTTGCCGCTGTTGAGGAAGCCGTCAGGTCCCCAGACCCAGTGCGCGATCGGCGCATAGACCACCGTCGCCCACAGCGCGATGAACACGCACATCGACGAGAACTTCATGCGCTCGGCGAACGAGCCGGCGATGAGCGCCGGCGTGATGATCGCGAACGTCATCTGGAAGCACATGTAGACGGTTTCGGGAATGGTCGGCGCCAGCGGATTGGGATTGCCGGTGTTGTTCGAGATGTCGCTCAAGATGCCTTGCAGGAACGCGCGATCGAGGCTGCCGATGAAGGGCGTGCCGGCGCGGAAGGCGAAGCTGTAATTGCACACCGCCCACAGCACGGTGACCAGGCAGGTGATGAAGAAGCTGGTCATCACCGTGTCGCCGACGTTCTTCTTGCGCACCATGCCGCCGTAGAAGAGGCCGAGGCCGGGAATCGTCATCATCAGCACCAGCGCGACCGAAGCCAGCATCCACGCGCTGTCGCCCGAATCGGGCGTGCATTTCGCCAGCACCTTGGCGCTGCAGGCGGCGGGCGCCGGCGGCGTGGCCGGAGCGGCGGCCACAGGCGCGGCACCGGCCGGCGCCGGCGCGGCCGGCGGCGTCGTCTGCTGCGCGTGCGCCGCGATCAGCGGCAAGAGGACCACGAAAGCGACGACCGGCAGCAGCCGGAGCGCACCCCTTATCCATGAAGCGGCCGGTGAATTCCTACGCATCGAGCGAACCCCTCCCAATGAGCCAAGCCCCCCGAGCGGGCGGACCGCCTCTCCAAACTCAAGATTCGTGCCATTCGGGGCGGCGGCTGCGCGCCACGGCGAATCCGAATTAATCTGCCCTGTGGATAAGCACGGATTGCGAGGTTTCGCGCCAGTTTGCGGCGAATTGCACAAAGTTTAGGCAACCGGATTCTGGCCGGCGGTATTGGACGCGTGCGGCTGTCCGGCGGACGCGCCAACGGGATCGGCACGGCCCCGCACCGACCGGAAGCCGTGCTCACCGCAGCAGCAGCAACAGCAGGAGCGCCAGCGCCAGCAGCGCGGCAATCCCCTGCCAGAACCGGAGCGGATGGCGTTCATAGAGCGTTTGCGGCCGGGGGATCGCAACCGGCGCACGCGCCGGTCCGGCCTCCATCTCCACCGCGAATTCGATCATGTCGTGGAAACGGTCGGCGGGTTCGACGGCGATCGCGCGCGCCAGCGCGGCCTGGAGCCATGCCGGAAGATCCGGACGCAAGACGGCGAGCTCCTTCGGCCGATCGCGGCGCGGCGGGCCGGTGGCGTCGGCGTTGCCATAAGGGAACTCGCCGGTGAAGGCGCGGAACAGCGTGACGCCGAGCGCGTAGATGTCGGTGGCCTCGTTCCCCGGCTCGCCGCCGAACATTTCGGGCGCCATGTAGGCCGGCGTGCCCGGAATGTCCGCCGGCGGGAAATCCTCGAGCCCGGGGATCCGCACCACGCCGAGATCGACCAGCTTGAGCGATCCGTCGCGCTCGAGAATCACGTTATCCGGCTTGATGTCGCGATGGATGATGCCGGCGCGGTGCAACGCCGCCGCGGCGCGGGCCAGCTTGATGGCGATGTTCCGTCCTTCCTCCAGGCCCAGCGCCGGACGGCGCGCCAGCCGCGTCTCCAAGAGCTCGCCCTGATAAAGCGGCATCACTGTGTAGAGGCAGGTCTGCCGTCCCGGCGGCAGCTCGATGACGTGGCCGACCCACGGACTGTTCACGCTGGCGCCGACCCAGGCTTCGCGGACGAATGCCGCGCGGTGGGTCGCGACGGCGGCGACCTGGGGCTTGGGAAACTTCAACGCGACCTCGCCGCCCTCGACGTCGTCGATCGCGCCGAACAGGCGGCTGTAGCGGCCGTCGGACAGCAGGACCTTGAGCACGAAGCCGTCGATCGTCTCGCCGTCGACCGGAACGGGGATCAGCGGCAGCTGCATGATGCCGGTGCCGATGTCGGCCGACGCCGCCGTCGGCAGCCGAACCACGTCCAGCACCAGGGCGGTGCAGTTGTCGGTGCCGCCGGATTCGAGCGCGGCCTTGACCAGCGCCCGCGCGGTATCGCCGGGCGCCGAGCGCTCGCGCAGGATGTCGGCGATGCCGTCGTCGGTCAGAAACCCATGCACGCCGTCGCTGCAAAGGAGAAAGCGGTCGTGCAGCGCCACCGGCTGGGTGGCGTAGTCGAGCCGCACCTCCGCTTCGACCCCCAACGCGCGGTTGAGGACATGCGACCGGCCGCCGCCGCTCTCGCGCACGTGGTCGGCGGTCAGGCGGGTCAGACGGTCGCCGCTCAGCCGATAGGCGCGCGTGTCGCCGACATGCAGCACGTGCGCGACGCGGCCGCGCAGCACCAATGCGGTGAACGTGCAGCCCATCCCCGCCAGCTCGGCGTCCTGCCGGCCCAGCGACTGGATCCAGCCGTTGAGCGAACTCACGATCCTGGCGGCGGCGCGCCGCACCTCCATGGTCTCGGGCAGGTCCCAGAATCCGTCGAGAAAGCCGCGCACCGCGATCTCGGCCGCGACGCGGCCGCCTTTCGCGCCGCCGATGCCGTCGGCGATCGCCGCCACCACCTCGCGGCGCGGCACGGCCAGCTCCGCGCCGATGACGGCGGCGACGAAATCCTCGTTGCGCTGGCGCGGGCCGGTCTGCGAATCGAACCCGACGGTCGCTCCGATGCCGACGACCGCGTCAACCATCGCCATCGCTCCGATTGCGCCGAAGAAGCGGCTGATCGAAGCACGATGCGATCGCGGCGCCGCGGCGCCGCCTGGCTCGGGGCTTCAATCCGTCAGCCCGACTTCTCCGGCCCGCAACGGTCATGGAGGAAATAGCCCCCGGTGCTCGATGCGACGACCTCGGTGAGATCGCCGGACTCGCGATCGAGCGTGTAATTGCCGCCGTCCGCGGCGTCGTGCCACGCAATCTCCGTGTCGCTGATCCGGGCCGGATTGGAATCCACGGTGCCCTTATCGTAATCGATCCGGATCTGCCACGTCGCGCCGCTCGCCGGATTGCTGCAGGTCATCACGGTCGGGCGCGGCTGCGCGTCGACCGGAGCGGCGGCGACCGCCACGCCGGCCGCCAATCCGGCGATACCCGCGAGAACGGGCCGGCTCAGGAACATGGTCGCCTCGGCTTCATGGCCATCTCCGATCCATAGCCAAATCCGGCGAGCCTGCAAAGCCGCCGCGCGCGGGCAATCGGCGCGCCGATTCGTCGCGAGTCGGCAGCCGGCGGCCGATTCGTATCGGGTTTGCCTAGTCCATGGGCAATATGGCGCTTTTGTCATCACCAGGATCGGAACCGCGCCTCCGGCCCTGCGGAAAGCATCTCGAGCCGGTGATCTGGCCGCGCCGCACAAATGGCATACCTCTTGCTCCCCCACCAGTGATCCGAAGGGTCACTCGGGCCCCGCGCTCAAGGGCACGTGAATTGTTGGTTTTCCTCGCAACCGCAAACACGGGGGGATTTTCATGCTTGTACCATCACCGAAATGGCTCGATACGGGCGACAACGCTTGGCAGTTGGCGGCGGCAACATTCGTCGGCCTGCAAAGCATTCCCGGTCTGGCGGTTCTCTACGGCGGCATCGTCAAGAAGAAGTGGGCGATCAATTCCGCCTTCATGTGCTTCTACGCCTTCGCGTCGGTTCTGGTCGTCTGGATCCTGTTCGATTACAACATGGCCTTCGGGCCGCAGTGGTTCCCGTTCCTCGGCCAGCCGATGCTGGCAACCTCGGCCGCGTTCACCACCGGCCAGGCGACGGTTCCGGCGGCCGCCTCGGGCATGCCGGCCATGGCGTTCCCGATGGCCACCCTGGTCTTCTTCCAGTTCGTGTTCGCCGCGATCACGGTGATCATTCTCGGCGGCTCGGTGCTGGGCCGCATGAGCTTCCGCGCGTGGGTGATCTTCTGCCCGGTGTGGATGACCCTGGTTTACACCGTGGGCGCGTTCAGCCTGTGGGGTGGCGGCTGGCTCGCGACCCTGGGCGCGGTCGACTTCTCGGGCGGCTACGTCATCCATCTCGCCGCCGGCACGTCCGGATTCGTCGCCGCGGCGATGGTCGGTCCGCGCCTGAAAGCGGACCGCGAGCATTTCCCGCCCAATAGCCTGCTGGTCACCTTGATCGGTGCCGGCATCCTGTGGCTGGGCTGGAACGGCTTCAACGGCGGCGATCCCTACTTCGCCAACGCCGATGCCGGCGCCGCGGTGCTCAACACCAACACGGCCACCGCGGTGGCGCTGCTGGTTTGGACGCTGATGGACAAGATGGCCTATGGCAAGCCGTCGATCATCGGCGCGGTCAACGGCATGATCGCGGGTCTGGTGGCGATCACGCCGGCCGCCGGCTACGTCGACGGCTGGGGCGCGATGATCATCGGCGTGTGCGCCGGCATCATTCCGTGGTTCGCGATGAACAAGCTCCAGAAGACCAAGCTGATGATGAAGGTGGACGATACGCTGAGCGTGTTCTCCACCCACGGCTGTGCCGGTCTGATGGGCGGTCTGCTGACGGGCATCCTCGCCAATCCCGGCATGCTCGAATATGTCGGGACGGAGAAGGACGCGCCCGGCGTCAACGCCGTCGGCTGGCTCTACGGCAATCCGCATCAGTTCGTGCTGCAGATTTACGCCGCGGCCTTCATCATCGCGTACAACATCGTTGCCACGTTCATCATCCTCAAGGTCATCTCGTTCGTCACGCCCTTGCGCATGGACGAGGCGACGCTGAAAGTGGGCGACGACGCGGTTCACGGCGAGACCGCCTACGCGATCGGCGTGGAAGGCGAGTAGCCGGCGATCCGGATCGTTGTTCCGGTCGATTGCTCCGGGGTGGGATGGCGGTGTTCCCGCCGCCCCACCCCGGAAGTTTTTTTGCCAAGCCGTTCGCGCGCCAAGCTGAAATCGCCGCCATCGCCTGCGGCCGCCGCGGCCGCGTCTGGACAGCCCCACGCTTCCCGGCCATTGTCGCGCGATGGCCCGGGAGCGCGAGACGCGCGTCGAGATCGCGGTGGTGGGCGGCGGACTCGCCGGCGTCACGCTGGCGCTCGCCTGCGCCACCGCCGGCCTCGAAGTCGCGCTGATCGACCGCTTGCCGCTCAAGACCATGCTGGCGCCGAAGTTCGACGGCCGCACCACGGCGCTGGCGCACGGCTCGAAGCAGGCGATGGCGGCGCTCGGCGTGTGGGACGATCTCGCGCCGCAGGCCGGCGCGATCCTCGATATCCGCGTCGTCGACGGCGCGTCGCCGTTCTTCCTGCATTACGACCACGCCGATATCGGCGATGAGCCGCTCGGCTTCATCGTCGAGAACGGGCTGCTGCGGCGCGTGCTCTATGAGCGCGCACGCGCGTTTCGCAACCTGCGCTACCTGGCGCCGGCCGGCGTTGCACGGGTTGCGGACGAGGGCGCCACTGCGCTGGTCGAGTTCGACGACGGCACACGGCTGAAAGCCGCGCTGGTCGCCGCCTGCGACGGCCGCCAGTCCAAGCTGCGCCAGGACGCCGGCATCAAGTGCATGACCTGGGACTACCGCCAGACGGCGATCGTCGCCTGCGTCGCGCACGAGAAGCCGCATCGCGGCGTCGCGGTCGAGCATTTCCGGCCGTCGGGTCCCTTCGCCATCCTGCCGATGACCGGCAACCGCTCGTCGATCGTATGGTCCGAGCGGCGCGCGCGCGTGCCGGAGCTGCTCGCGCTGCCGAAGGCGCGCTTCGCCGCCGAGCTGCAGCGCCGCTTCGGCGACTTCCTCGGCGCGGTCACGCTGGCGGGGCCGGTGTGGTCCTATCCGCTGTCGTTCCTCCACGCCGAGCGCTACACCGCGCCGCGCCTGGCGCTGGTCGGCGAGGCGGCGCACGCCATCCATCCGATCGCCGGCCAGGGCCTCAACCTCAGCATCCGCGACGTCGCCAGCCTGGCCGAGCTCGCCGTCGACGCGCGGCGGCTCGGCCTCGACATCGGCGCGTCCGACCTGCTCGCGCGCTACGAGAGCTGGCGGCGCTTCGACGCGGTGACGCTCGCCGCGGTCACCGACGGATTGACCCGGCTGTTCTCGAACGACCTGCGCAGCGTGGGGCTGGTGCGCGACCTCGGCTTGGCCGCGGTCAACCGCATGCCGCGGCTCAAGCAGGCGCTGATGCGCCACGCCATGGGCGCCAGCGGCGATCTTCCTCGGCTGGTGCGCGGCGAGCGACTTTAGCCGCGGTCGGTCGTCCGCATCGGCAGCATCCGGCGCAGCACGTTGTCGCCGAGGATGAAGTGGTGGCCGAGCGCGGCGGCGACATGCAGGCCGACGAATCCTAACAGGACCCAGACGATCGTCTCGTGCAATTCGCCGAGGTCGCGCACCCAGGCGGCGCCCGCCGGGAGCAGCGTCGGCAGTGTCACGGGCCAGAACAGCGCGATCGGCCAGTTGTGCGCTGCCGCGTTGGCCCAGCCGCTGAACACCAGGGCGAACACGAGTCCATAGAGCGCCAGGTGGGTCCAGTGGGCGGCGGCGATCTGCCAGCGCGGCATGCCCGCCTCGGGCGCGGGCGGGCCGGCGACGGCGCGCCACGCGGCGCGGATCACGATCACCGCCAGGATGATGACGCCGAACGACATGTGTCCGTTGTTGAGCAGATCGGGCGGCGTGGTGCGGCGCGCGCCCGGCATCAGCCAGCCGAGCGCCAGCTGAACGGCGATGAGCGCGACGACGAGCCAATGCAGGACCTTGGCGGCGGGCGAATAGGTGGCAGGACGCATGCGATGGAGTCTCGACGGGGTTCAGGGGGTTGAGGAGGACGGCGGCGACGGCGGCCCGATCTGAATCGAAGACTGTGGCGAAATTTCAGCCGCCGCACTTCGCGATAGCGGCTGCGCTTTTTACGAGCTACGCCGCGGCTCGCGCGCCAGGCCGCGCTTCTCCAGCTCGGCCAGATAGTCGCGCCAGCGGCGCTCCTGCTCGCGGCCGAGCTCGTAGAGATAGGCCCAGGAATAAATGCCGGTGTCGTGCAGGTCGTCGAACTTGATGCGGACGGCGTAGTTGCCGACCGCTTCGACGCCCAGGATGCCGACGTGGCGGCGGCCGGCGACGATCTGCTTCTGGCCGGGCCCGTGACCCTGGACCTCGGCCGACGGGCTTTCGACGCGCAGATATTCGGCGGGCAGGCGGAAGGTCTCGCCGCTGTCGAAATCGATCTCGAGCGCCTTGTCCGCCGGCTTGAGGCGGATTTCGACCGGCCAGGGCATGGCGTTCACGATTGCGGCTTGGCCTTGAGCCGCGCTTTTTCTTCGTCGCGCAACGGCCGCGCCTCGTCGGCGAGCATGATCGGGATGCCGTCGCGGATCGGATAGGCAAGGCCGGCCTCGGCGCTCAGCAGCTCCTGCGCCGCGCGGTCGTAGACCAGCGGCCCCTTGGTCAGCGGGCAGACCAGGATATCGAGCAGCTGCGGATCGACTTCGGGCATCAGCCTTCTTCCTCAATGGCGCGCCGACGCGGCGTCGGGCGCAGAGGAAAGAAGCGCCATGTCGACGAGCTTGGTCAAGAGCTGTGCCCGTTCGGCCGGCGCGGCCTCGAGCAGCGCCTGTTTCTCGACCGGCGCGAAGGGCGCCATCATCGCCACCGCGTCGACGAGCCGCATCGCCGGCACCGAGGCGGCCGCCGAGAGATCGGCCTTGACGCGGTGGCGGCGGAGGAAGGGCGTGAGCTTGTCGATCAGCCCGGCGGCGTCGAAGCCGGGGAGGTCGGTCTCCTCGCGATCGCCGGCATAGCGCGCCCAATCCGGCCGCGCGCGGCGGAACAGCTCGGTCTTCGGCAACTCCTCGGCGACGTCGAAACGCGCCACGCCTTCGAGGCTGATGAGATAGCGACCGTCGCCGCTCTCGCGGAATTCGACGATGCGGCCGGCGCAGCCGGTCTTGTAGAGCGGCGGATCGCCGGCGTCGCCCTTGCCGTCGAGCGGCTGGATCATGCCGATCATGCGGCCCGCGCCGAGCGCGGCCTCGGTCAGCGCCAGATAGCGCGGCTCGAAGACGTTGAGCGGCAGCACGCCCCGCGGCAGGAGCAGCATCCCGGTGAGGGGGAAGAGCGGCAGGCGGTCGGGCAGCGTGTGTGCCACGCCGGTCATGAGAACAGGATGGACGACAGCCGCCGGCGCGAAGCGACGGTGAGCGGATCGGCGAGGCCGATCGCCTCGAAAAACTTCAAGAGCTGCTTGCGCGCCGCGTCCTCGTTCCAGGCGCGGTCGCGCTTGATGATCTCGAACAGGTGATCGATCGCCTGGTCGCGCGCGCCGGCGGCGAACAGTGCCACCGCGAGATCGAGCCGCGCCTGGTGGTCCTTGGGATCGGCCGCGAGCCGCGCCTCGAGCTTGCCGACCTCGCCCGCCGCCTTCTGTCCGGCTTCGGCGAGCTCGAGCGCCGTCTTGACGGCGGCGACGTCGGCGTGAGCGGCCTGGTCGGCGGGCACGCGCTCGATCAGCGCCTTGGCCTGCGCGATGTCCTTCTTGTCGAGCGCGACGCGCGCCAGCCCCACGAGCGCCGCGACGTTCTGCGGCTCGTGCTGCAGCACCTGGGTCCAGATGTTGGCGGCGCGGGCGGCGTCGCCGGCGGACTGCGCCTCCTTGGCGAGCGCCAGCGCGTCGTCGACCGGCGATGCGGCACCGGCGCCGCCGAGCGCGGCGAGGCGCTGCACGAACTGCTTGATCTGTCCCTCGGGCAGCGCCCCGACGAAGCCGTCGACCGGCCTGCCGTCCTTGAAGGCGTAGACCGCCGGGATCGACTGGATGCGCATCTGCTGCGCCAGCTCGGGATTCTCGTCGACGTTGATCTTGACCAGCCGCACCGCGCCCTTGGCGTCCTTGACCGCCTTCTCGAGCGCCGGGCCCAATTGCTTGCACGGACCGCACCACGGCGCCCAGAAATCGACGACGATCGCCGCCTCGGCCGAGGCGTCGATGACGTCGGCCATGAAGGTTGCGGTCGAGCCGTCCTTGACGGCGGCGGCAGCGGCGCCGCCGGGTGCCGGGCCTTTGCCGGGTTTGCCGATGATCGCGTCCATGGGAATCCTTTCCGCCCCGATAGATGGCGGTGCGGCGCAATATTGGCAAGGACCATGGCGGAATCAAGCCGGTTCAACCGTGGGTAGTGGGTCAGTTTGAAATCCAGATAGTCTTGGCCTTGTCCTAGGGTTCTGCCATGTTCAATCCATGGACATCCCTAAAGCCATAATAATTGCCGGAGCGCTTATAGCAGTCTCCATCCTATTTATAGAGCGTTGGGACGTAGTTTCGTTCGGGGATACACTCCACGTCCTGATATATGACCGTTGGACGGGCGGCGGGGTGTATTGCACCCGAGACCCCAACTCTCACTTAAATATCGGCATCCCGATGAGCTGTGGCCCCCTCTAATGGCCACTAAGCGCCTTAAACGCCCTCGCGATCCGGTATCCCTCGCCAAGCTCATAGGCGACATAGCGACGGGACAGGTGCAGGACGCGGTGGAGGATAAGCGCAACCCTGCCGCCGTGGCGCGTGGCACGCTAGGCGGCTTAAAGGGCGGCAACGCGCGCGCCAAAGTATTGAGCGCCGAGAGGCGCAAGAAAATCGCCAAGAAAGCAGCTAAAACTCGGTGGAAAGTCTCGGCTCGTAGTGAGTAGCTGCTAGGGTATTGACCTGCTCGCGCGTGATTAAGCCATTCCGAAGGCCATGCATCAGGATATAGGGCTGCATTAGCGGCTCGGCAAACCGATACCGAAACCGCCGGTCAGTTCCGATCTGCTCAAGAATTTTACCCCGGTCATCCTCCGACAGGTTCTTGAGGTGCTGCGCATATAAGGACACGGGGGCCTCACGCTTCAATAACGCGGTCAGTGGCTTGCTCAGCGCCACGGGCTGGAAATATCCGAGGTCATCGACTTGCGCGAGCGCAGCAGAGAGCAAAACTTCGCGATAGATATTGCCCTGTCTCTGGCTAATCGTGGCGCGGTGATATTGCTCCCGAACGGTTTGCGCCGTCTGGTTAATGCATTCTGGCATCGCGGCTTCGACGTGTTTCACGTCAACGACGAGTTGACGATCTTCGAGCGCCTTTTTGGCGGATTGTTGCCCGAATAAATGCGTGTAATGAGGCAGCCCGCGCGACAGCGCAACAATATGCGCGAGCGCGTCTTGATGAATCTTCATGCCGAGGGCTG
Source organism: Alphaproteobacteria bacterium (assembly GCA_028871055.1). GTDB lineage: Bacteria > Pseudomonadota > Alphaproteobacteria > ATCC43930 > CGMCC-115725 > REEB95. Next base: position 218,616 of record JAGWON010000001.1, on the reverse strand, counting down.
GAAGGCGGCCGTTAATGATTTGCCGCAACTCGTCCGGCACCATGCGCTGCATTGGAATTTGCCGAAGACAGCGCAACACGGATTCATGTTCCTCGATCAGATCACTCACGGAATCGGCTACACCGACGATGATAACGGTCGCCCGCACTGCGCGGTCTGACATGTTCTTAATCGTATTCGCGATGAGTGTGCGCGCATCGTGATCGCGTAGCTTATCGAACTCGTCCAGAATGATAATTGGCACCGTATTGAGCGAGAAACCGCCCAACTCGACCACAACGTCATCTGGGTGAATCTCAGCCTGGTACTTGTCAGCAAGATTCGCCCCATCAGAACTGAGGCGACGAAACACCTTGCGCCATACCTGGGTAAAATCGTCGCTCGGGTGGCAGTTGATCGGAACGCTATTCAGCGTCTTGACGCCCCCAAGGAGCTTCGTCGCGAACGTATTGGCGAGTGACGATTTGCCGACGCCGCGTTCGCCATACAAGATTGCGTGCTGACCGCGTTGCATGACCGTTTCGACCATGCTGTCGATCTGACGTGTGCGCCCCGCGATAAGGTTCAGGTCATCAATCGGCGCGCCAGGACTAAAGGCATCAAGCGCATCATAAATGCGCTGCTGCCAGTCCTTGTCGGTCTGTGGTGGCTTCGTCGGGTCTATCGAGAACACGCTGCGTATCCCTAGCTAACTTATGGCTCAGTTTATAAACTAACGCATGATCTGGTCAAGTGGACGATAAACCGCGTTGACACCAGTCAATTTCTCAAGTATAAAGGTCAGTATGAACCGGCTGACCACGGAAGAACGCGCCCGCATCCTCGGCTTGATGATCGAAGGTATGGCTATCCGTGCGATCAGCCGTCAGACCGGGGCCAGCAAGAACACCATTGTTAAACTGCTCCGCGATGCTGGCCGCGCCTGCTCCGAGTATCAGGACAAGACGCTACGGAACCTTCCCTGCAAGCACCTACAGCTCGACGAGATTTGGAGTTTCGTCGCGATGGAGGCCAAGAACGTCCCCGAGGCTCGCAAAGGCGAGTTTGACATTGGCGACGTGTGGACGTGGACGGCCATCGACGCAGATACGAAGCTCATCCCTTCATGGCTGGTCGCAGATCGCAGCGGCGAAGCGGCAAAGCAATTTGTCGCCGATCTGGCTACGCGGCTCGCCGGCCGCGTCCAAATCACTTCGGACGGCCATCGTCCGTACCTACAGGCAATTGATGATGCGTTCGGCATCGACGTTGATTATGCGATGCTCGAAAAGATTTACGCCGCGCCGATTGAAGGGCAGACACGCTATAGCCCGCCTGTATGTGTCGGCGCGAAGCGGCGGGAAATTACCGGCAAGCCAGACCCGGCACATATCAGCACCAGCTTTGCCGAGCGGTCGAACCTTTCCATCCGCATGGGCTTGCGGCGGTTTACGCGGCTGACAAACGCCTTCTCGAAGAAGCTCGAAAATCACGTCTACGGCCTCTCCATCTATTTCATGCACTACAATTTCTGCCGGATACACCAGACCACGCGCGTTACTCCCGCGATGGCCGCTGGCGTTATCAACAAGCTTTGGGACATGACCGACGTTGTGAGAATGGTCGAAGCTTGGGAAAGGGAACAGCATGAATAAATTTGAAAATATGACTGTGCAGCAGATAGCCGAATCTGGGCAGGTCGGAGCCGAAGCGTGGTTATTGGGTTTGCAAACAACCGCCCAAATTGCCAGCGCCAAGTATATGCGTTGGTCGGTCTATGCCATTGCAGTTACTTCCGGCGTGAATGCTCTATTTGCATTCCTGTCTTGGTATTGCCCTCATATTCCTCGTTAGTTTCAAACTGACCCACTACCCAACCGCGCGGGCCGCGGACGACCGCGGTTCGCGATCGCGGGGGTGAGCCGTCGCGGCCCTTGCGGCGGCGGCGGCGATGGGTTGCCATGATGCGAGGCGGCGGGGAGAGCTGCCGGCGCTGCCGCCGCTCGGCCATTGGCACACGAGCGGCTTCACCGCGGCGATTGCGCCCGCCAGCCGCATCCTGGCGGCACACGAGCGCGTGGCCGAGATCGAGGCCTTCCTACGCGCGGCAGTCGACGGCGCCATCGCGGCCCTCGGCTGACACGGCAATGGCGCTATCGCGGCGGATGCCGCCGCCTTAAGCGCCGTTTAAGGCCGATCCCGTAAACCTTGCCGGCACGCGGCTTGCAATGCCCGGCGGGGTTTTGCAATATCGCCGCCTTGCGGAGCGCGGGCGTAGCTCAGGGGTAGAGCACAACCTTGCCAAGGTTGGGGTCGAGGGTTCGAATCCCTTCGCCCGCTCCAGTTTCGACACATCGGCGACGAGCGCCGGAAGACAAACCGCCGCACCGACGGAAGCGGCGCTGGCGCTTTCCCGGCGGCGCGGCGTTGGGATAAGACATAAAAAGCCGCCGCCATGCTCAGCATCGACACCGTCACCGTCCGCATCGCCGGCCGCGAGATCCTCGCCGGCGCCAGCGCCAACCTGCCGGCCGGCCGCCGCATCGGCCTGGTCGGACGCAACGGCGCCGGCAAGTCGACGCTGCTGAAGGTGATCCTGGGCGAGCTCGCGACCGACGGCGGCGAGGTATCGTGGCCGCGCGACTGGAAGATCGGCGCGGTGGCGCAGGAGGCGCCCGGCGGCGCGGCCAGCCTGCTCGACACCGTGCTGGCGGCCGACCGCGAGCGCGCCGATCTTCTGGCGGCGGCCGAAAGCGAAACCGACGGCCATCGGATCGCAGACATCCACGCGCGGCTCGACGCGATCGACGGCTATGCCGCGCCGGCGCGCGCGGCGAGCATCCTGTCGGGTCTCGGGTTTTCCGCCGCGGAGCAGTCGCGACCGTGCGCGGAATTCTCCGGCGGCTGGCGCATGCGCGTGGCGCTGGCCGCGATCCTGTTCGCGGCACCCGACCTGCTGCTGCTCGACGAGCCGACCAACTATCTCGATCTCGAGGGTCTGCTCTGGCTCGAGGATTTCCTGCGCCGCTATCGCGGCACCATCCTGATCGTCAGCCACGACCGCGACCTGCTCAACACCGCGGTCGATTTCATCCTCCATCTCGAGCACGGCAAGCTCGCGCTCTACACCGGCGGCTACGACACCTTCGTGGCGACGCGCGCGGCGCAGCGCGCGCACCAAGCCGCCTTCGCCAAGAAGCAGGAAGCCGCGCGCAAGCACATGCAGGCGTTCGTCGATCGCTTCCGCGCCAAGGCGTCGAAGGCGCGCCAGGCGCAGAGCCGCATCAAGATGCTGGCGCGGATGCAGACCGTGGCGCTGCCGGTCGACGAGCACGTCGCGCCCATCCGGATCCCCGAGCCGGTGCCGGCCAGCCCGCCGCTCGTCACCATGGACCGCGTGTCGGTCGGCTACGAGCCCGGCAAGCCGGTGCTGGCGCACCTGTCGCTGCGCTTCGATCCCGACGACCGCATCGCGCTCCTGGGCAAGAACGGCAACGGCAAATCGACCTTCGCCAAGCTGCTCGCCGGCAAGCTCGGCCCGATGGGCGGCGAGCTCACGCGCGCGCGCAAGCTGGTGCCGGGCTATTTCGCGCAACATCAGCTCGAGGAGCTGGACGGCGGGCTCACGCCCCTCGAGACCCTCGCCGTGTTGCGCCCCAAGCTGCCGGTGCAGGCGCTGCGCGCGCAGCTCGGCGGCTTCGGCTTCTCCGCCGCCAAGGCGACGACCAAGGTCGCCAGCCTGTCGGGCGGCGAGCGCGCGCGGCTGATGCTGGCGCTGGCGACGCTGGACCGGCCGAACCTGCTCATCCTCGACGAGCCGACCAACCATCTCGACATCGATGCGCGGACCGAGCTGCTGACCGCGCTCAACGACTTCGCCGGCGCGGTGATTCTGGTCAGCCACGACCGCCGGCTGCTCGAGGCGACGGCGGACCTGCTCATGCTGGTCGCCGACGGGCGCGTTGCGCCGTTCGACGGCGATCTCGACGATTATCGCCGCTTCCTGCTGTCGCCCGGCAGTACGGCGACGCGGCCCGCCGAAGCGGCGCCGCCGGCCGCCCGACGCGACGGCACCGACAAGCGGCGGCGCCTCAAGCCGTTGAAGCAGCGCGCCAACGAAGCCGAACGCGAAGTCGTCGTATTCGCCGAGCGCATCCGGCGGCTCGACGCCGATCTCGCGGCGCCCGACCTGTTCGCGCGCGATCCCGCGGAAGCGGCGGCGCTGGCGAAGCAACGCGCCGAAGCTGCCCGCGCCCTGGCGGCGGCCGAGGCCCGTTGGCTGCAGGCGCAGGACGACTATGAAAGCGCCGCGGCCGAATGACTTCGGCGGCGCGTTCCCGCCGCGCTGCCAGCATGAGATGATAAGCGCGGGCGGCCGACGTTCCGGCTTTCGTGGCCGGCGGCGCCCGCAACCGGAGGGAGCCTGACCGATGCCGGACGCCCCGTCCAACCACGCGCAGAAGATATCTTCGAGCTACACGCTGCCGGTGCTCGACAGCGACTTCCTGTCGACCCGCGACGAGATGCGCGATTTGCGCTTCGCCATCGAATACGCCAAGGCGGAGTTGCTGCTGCGCGACTGGGGCGTGCGCTCGACCGTCGTCGTCTTCGGCAGCGCGCGCACGCCGTCGCCCGAGCAGGCGGAAACGCTGCGCCGCGCGGCGACGAGCGACGCCGAGCGCCGGCGCATCGACGAGCGCGTCGCCATGTATCAGGCCGCGCGCGAATTCGGCCGCATCGCCTCCGAGCGCGGCGGCGCCTTCGCGCCGCATCACCGCTGGCGCGACAACGTCATCGCCACCGGCGGCGGTCCCGGCATCATGGCGGCGGCCAACCGCGGTGCGCGCGACGCCGGCGCGCCGACCATCGGCTTCAACATCGCGCTGCCGCGCGAGCAGGAGCCCAACCCCTTCACCACGCCGGAGCTGACTTTTCAGTTCCACTATTTCGGCATGCGCAAGATGCACCTGGCCATGCGCGCCAACGCGCTGGTCGCGTTCCCGGGCGGCTTCGGCACCTTCGACGAGCTGTTCGAGATGCTGACCCTGGTGCAGACGCGCAAGTCGCCGGTCGTGCCGATCGTGCTGTTCGGCGCCGATTACTGGCGGCGCGTGGTTAATTTCGACGCGCTGATCGAGGCCGAGACGATCGGCCGCGAGGAGCTGGCGCTGTTCGATTTCGCCGACACCGCCGAGGACGCCTGGGCGATCCTGACAAAACGCGGCCTCACCGCGCACACGAAACCGGAGGGTTAAGCCGGCTTTAACGCCGCTGCCTTATCTTGGACCACGGGCCGGCATAGGGCCCGGGGAAGCTTCAGCGTATCGTGGGTTCGTTCCAGTCACCCCTCCGCGCGATCGCCCATCCGAGCGCGATCGCGCTTTTGCTCGTCGTCGGCCTGCACACCGCGGTCGGCGTGCTGGCGCTCCGCGCCCTGGTGCATCCGGTGGCACCCGCCCAGCCGGTCGCCGCGGCACCGCCGGCTGCGGCGGCCAAAGCGACATCTAAGCCCGCGCCGGCCGCAACCGTCGCGCGCGCCACACCGCCCACGGCGATGCAAGCGGCAACCGCCAAGGCCGCACCCGCGCCGGTTCCCGCTGCGGCTGCACCGGCACCAGCACCGGTTCCGGTGTCCGCACCGCCCGCCACCCATTCGGCAATCCTCGAGCCGGCGCTGCTCGCGCGCGAAAGCGCCGGCCTGGCGCGGCTGCGCGCCGCCGGCATCAGCCTCGAGACCCTGCTGCATCGCGCCGTGCCGCGGCACCACGCCACCGACGAGGGCGGACCTTTCGTCCCGCTCGGCGCGATGCGCGACGTCGCCGCCGACCCGCACCGGCTGGCGCGGCTCGAGCAGCTGCTCGCCCGCATGCCGTTCGCGGCGCCGCTCGTCCGTTACGCGATCAGCAGCCCGTTCGGCCCGCGCCGCGATCCGTTCGACGGCGAGCGCGCCTTCCATACCGGCATCGATCTCGAGGCCGATCTGGGCGATCCGGTCTTCAGCACGGCGCCCGGTGTCGTCGATTTCGCCGGCTTCGACGGCGCCTATGGCCGGATGATCGAAATCGACCACGGCAACGGCATCCGGACGCGCTTCGCGCATCTGTCCCGGATTCTCGTCCGCCCGGGCGACCGCGTCGTCGCGCATCAGCGCATCGGTCTGCTCGGCAGCACCGGGCGCAGCACCGGACCGCATCTGCACTACGAGGTGCGGGTCGACGGCCGGCCGGTGAACCCGGCGAAGTTCCTGGCCGCCGGCCGGATCCTGCTGGCGACGGCGCCGGCCCGCGAATGAGCGGCGGCTGAAAAAAAGAGGCCGCCTTGCGGCGGCCTCGTCTCGCAATCGTCCTTCGGAGACCTTACGCGGCCATCCGGTCCGCGCCGCCGGCGTCCTTGTCGGCGCCTTGGGCCGCGCCGGCCGGCAACTTGCGCCGGCGACGCATCTCCAAGAGGCCGAGGCCGAGCAGGCCGCTGCCGAACAGCAGCCAGGTCGCGGGCTCCGGCACCGAGGTGGTGTAGCCGTAGAGCAGGCTGGTCTGGAAGCCGCTGAACGACGAGGTATCGAACACCAGGTTGGCGGTCACGTCGAACAGACCGCTGCCGGACACCGTGCCGAGATTGTAGTTGACGTTGTCGAGGGCGGTGAGGGCGCTGGCCAGGGTGGTGAAGGTCTGGTCGAACAGCTTGCCCACCTTGCCCGACTCGGTCAGGTAGAACTCGAGCGTGCCGAAGGTTGCGCCGGCGTAGCCCGAGCTGCCGTTGTTGAGCAGGCTGACGACCACGTCCCGGCCCGCCGCGTTCGCCCCGGTATCGGTGAAGGTGAGGGACGAAGTGTAGGTGTGCGGGGTCGAGATCGCGCTCGTCGCACCCACACCCAAGAGGCCGGAGGCGATGACCGAGGCGCCGCCGTTGTTGAAGGCGAAGTTCGCCGCCGGATTGGCCGCATAGAAGCCGGCGTTGAGCCCGGTCGGGTTCAGGTTGCCCAGGGTGTAGCTGTTGTCGGGGATCGGGTTGACCTGGCTGAAGGGTGAGATCGGTGCCGTGGTCGAGACGTTCTGGCCGTAGGTGGTCTGGCTGAACGAAGTCGCCGTGCTGCCGATGGTGGCCGAGCCGGAGGCCTCGACCGACGGCGTGTTGGGCGACGCGTTGGCGCCGTCGGTGGTGGCGTTGGCGATCGAGCCGACACCGGTGATGGTGCGGAGCGTATTGCCCTGGCCGTCCAACAGGGTGTTGGAGAGCGAGCCGCTGAGGCCGTTGCCCGTGGCGGTCGCGGTCGCGGTGTTGCGGAAGGATGTCGCGAGCGCATGGGCGCCGACCGCGGCCGGAGCGAGGCCGGTGTTGGTCGCGTTCGCCGTGGCATTGGCCGTGCCGCCGGCGCCGCTCGGCGAGCCGCCCTGGCCGCCGGTCGCGGTGGCATTGGCCGTCGCGGTGTTGGCGCCGCCGCTGGTCTGGGCGGTCGAGGTCGAAGTGGCATTGCCGCCATTGCCGCCCGTGCCGCCGCCGGTGGCGTTGCCGCCGTTGCCGCCGGTCGATGTCGCGTTGGTGGTGACGTCGCCGGTGGCGTTGATAGCGGTCGCGGTCGAGCTGCTGTTGCCGCCGTTGCCGCCGTTGCCGCCGCCGGTGCCGAGGCCGCCATTGCCGCCAGTCGAGGTGGCGTTGGCCGAGCCGGTGGCGCCCTGCATCGTCGAGCTGGCGAGGGCGTTGCCGCCGTTGCCGCCGTTGCCGACGCCGCTGGCGTCGCCGCCGTTGCCGGCGTTGGCGATGGCGAAGGAATTGCCGGAGCCGGTGACGACGTTGGTCGCGCTGGCGTTGCCGCCGTTGCCGCCGTTGCCGTCGTTGCCGCCGTTGCCGCCTTCGGCAAAGGTCAGGCCCGAAGTCGCGGTGGTGAGCGACGGGCTGACGCTGAGGCCAGGATTGCCGCCCGGAGCGCCGTTGCCGCCGATCTGGCTGAAAGTGTTCTGCACGCCGTTGCCGAAGTTCGCGAGAGTCGCGGTGTAGTCGGTCGACGTCACGCTGCGGCCGGAGAGATAGAGGTCGCTGCCGTTGCCGAGGTTGAGCATCTGGGCGAGGTTGAAGTCGCCGGCGATGCCGCCCGAGCCCGAGTGGATGAAGTCATAGCTGCCGGCGACCGCGCCCGGAATGGTCGGAACGAGCGTCAGCGTGCCGCCGAGGTTGGCGTTGGCGGTGTTGATCGCGTCGTACAGCGTGCCGCGGGTCGCGCCCATCACGTCCAGGTAAAGCGTGTTGCTGGACGCGAAGTTCATCGTGCCGGTGCTGGTGATCAGCGCCGCCGAGCCGGTGCCGAGCGGATAGTTCGGCAGCGGATTGGGCGTGAAGGTGCCACCGGTCACGTCCGGATTGTTGTTGTTGACGACCGGGCTGGCGAAGGGCGAACCGGGCGACAAGCTGCCGGTGAAGTTCACGATGCCGGCGTAGTTGCCCGTGCCGGCGACCGGGCCGGTGAGGGTGATGCCGCCGCCGGTGCCGGTGACGCCCGGACCCGTGCCGGACGGCGTGTCGTTATAGAGCGGGCCGTTGACCGTGCCGGAGCCGTTGAGGTTGCCGTCGGTCAGGTTGGTGAGCCCTTGCGTCCAGGTGCCGTTGACCGTGGTGTTGCTGGTCGGGCCGGACTGGGTATAGGTGCCGGTGCCGTTCAACACCGCGCCCGACTGGATCACGACGCTGCCGCCCGACGCGTTGGTCATCGTGCCGTTGTTGGTGATCGCGCCGCCGCCGGTCATGTTGGTGATGACGCCCGGTCCGCTGTTGGCGATCGTGCTGGTGGCGTCGTTGGTGATGGTCGCACCGGTCTGGTTCGAGAGCGTGCCGGTGTTGTTGAGCGTCGCGCCGTTCTGGTTGACGAGTTGAGCGCTGTTCTCGTTGGTGAAGCCGCCGGCGTTGGTGAGCGTTGAGGCGTTGTTGGTGATCGACGCGCTGGCGCCGTTGTTGTCGACCGTGCCGCCGAGGAAGTTCTCAAAGGTGCCGGCGAGCTTGTTGAGGATGGCGCCGAAGTTGTCGAGCACGCCGCCCGAGTGGACGTGGAACAGGCCGTTCGTGCCCTCGTTCGTGATGCCGCCCGAGGTCGCGGCGTTGGTGAGGGTGCCGCCGCTCGCGACGTTGAAGTGGGCGGTACCCGCGCCGGTGCCGTTGTTGAGGATGGTGGCGCCGGTCTGGTTGGTGAGCGTCGCGCCAGCGCCGCTGGTCGAGAAGGTGGTGGTGCCGGTGGTGCCGCCGAGGTTCTGGATCGACGCGTTGTTCTCGTTGGTGAGCGCGCCGTTGTTGGTGAAGGTTGCCTGGTTCTGGTTGACCAGCGTCGAGCCCGTGCCGGTGTTGTCGAAGGTGCCGGTCGAACTGTTGGTGAAGGTCGAGCCGAGGCCGGAGTTGGTCACGGTCGAGCCGCCGCTGTTGGTGAAGGCGCCGTTGTTGGTCACCGTCGACGGATCGTTGGTGAAGTGCGCGCCGTTGGTGTTGTTGAACGCACCGTTGAGGGTGGCGACGGCGCCGTTCTGGTTCGTGAACGCGGCCTTGGCGCCGTTGTTGTTGACGGTCGAGCCCGACTGCGTGACGAAGTTGGCGTTGTCGTTGACGATCTGGGTCGACAACAGGCCGGTGCCGTCGTTGGTGACCAGGCCGCCGGTCTGGACTGTCATGGTCGCGCCGGTGGTGTTGTTGACCGTGCCGCCGTCCTTGTTGGTGAGCGTGCCGCTGGTGTTGAACGCGGCGCTGTTCTGGTTGTTCACCGTGCTGTCGTCGTTGGTGAGCGTGCCGCTGTTGTTGACCGTGGCGTTGTCGTTGGTGAGCGTCGCGACGTTGGTGTTGTTGAGTGTGCCGGTGTTGTTCAGCGTGGCGCCCGTTTGATTCGTGAGCGTGCCGCCATTGTTCGCCAACGTCGAGTCGTTCTGCAGCGTGGCGCTGTTCCGGTTGAACATCGAGCCGAGGTTGGTGACCAGCGCCGACAGCTTGTTCCACAGCTTGGTGCCGGTGCCGTCGTTGGTGACGGTGCCGCCGATTTCGTTGGTGAGGTGCGTGCCGGCACCGGTATTCACGAACTGGCCGCCGGTCTCGTTGACGAGGCCGGCGAAGTTGTCGACCGTCGAGCCGCTCTGGTTGGTGAACTGGCCGCCGATCTCGTTGGTCAGGGTGCCGTGATTGGTGACGGTCGCGGCGTTCTGGTTCGAGAACTGAGCGTTCGAGCCTTTGTTGTCGATCAACGCCGTCGCGTTGTTGTTGATGGTCGAGGCGTCGTTGGTGAAGTTCGCGACGCCCGCGCCGGTGCCGATGTTGTCGATCGCCGCGCCGGTCTGGTTGGTGATGGTGCCACCCGACTGGTTCTTGAAGGTCGCGCCGTTGGTGCCGCCGACATTGGCGAGGACGGCGCTGTTCTCGTTGGTGATCGTGTGCTCGTTGGTCATCACCGACTGGTTCTGGTTGGTGATGGTCGAGCCCGTGCCGGTGTTGTCGATGGTGCCGGTCGCCGTGTTGTCGAAGGTCGAGCCCAGGCCGTCGCTGGTGATGGTCGAGCCGCCCGAGTTGACGATCGCGCCGGCATTCACGACCGAGCTCGGATCGTTGAGGAATGTCGCGCCCAGCAGGTTGTTGAACGTGGCGCCGAGCTGGTTGGTGAAGGTGGCGTGATCCTGGTTGGTGAACTGGGCGTGCGCGCCGGTGTTGGTGAGCGTGCCGCCGTTGGTGATGGTTGCGTTGTCGTTGAGGAGCGTGGTGGTGGACACGCTGCCGTCGTTAGTCAGGATCGCGCCCGACTCGTTATGCAGGGTCGCGGTGCTCAGGTTCTGCAGCGTGCCGCCGTCGCGGTTGGTGACGGTGCCCTTGTTGTCGACCAGCGCGCCGAGCTTGTTGGTGAAGGTCGAGGCGTCGTTGAGGATGCCGCTGCCGCTGTTGTTGGTGATGGTCGCGCCGTTCTGGTTTGTGAAGACGCCGCCAGCGGTGTTGGCGATGCCATCGAGCGTTCCGCTCGTCGAATGGGTGCTACTGTTCGTGATCGTGGTCGCGGCGCCGTCGTTGGTGAACGTGGCGGAGTTGGCGATCGTGCCGGTGCCGTTGTTGGCGATCGCCGCGCCGTTGAGGTTGCTGAAGCTCGCGCCGGTCTGGTTGTTGATCGCGCCGGTGTTGGTGATCGCGGTGCCCGCATCCTCGTTGGTGAGCTGCGCGCCGACCTCGTTGGTCAGAGTCCCGGCGTTGCCGACCTGGCCGCCGTTCTGGTTGAAGAACTTGGCGTTGCCGCCCTTGTTGTCGATGGCCGCGCCCGAGTCGTTGGTGATCGTCGCCTGATTGTTGGTGACGGTCGTCGTGGACAGACCCGTGCCGTCGTTGGTCAGCGAGCCGCCCGCCTCGTTGTGGAGGAGCGTGCCGACGCCGAGATTCGACAGCGTGCCGCCGTTCTCGTTGGTGATGGCGTTGGTGTTGGTCAGCGTCGAGGCGCCCTGGTTGGTGAACTGGGCGCTGGTGCCGTTGTTGGTGAGCGTGCCGGTATTGGCGAAGGTCGAGGCGCCCTGGTTATAGGCTTGCGCCGCGTTGTTGAAGGTGCCGCTGTTGTTGAGCGTGCCGCCGCCCTGGTTATAGACCTGGCCGTTGGTCTCGTTGGTGAGCGTGCCGGTGTTGTTGAGCGTGCCGTGCGCCTCGTTGTAGACCTGGGCGCCGTTCTCGTTGGTCAATTGACCGTCGTTCTGCAGCGTGCTGCCGCTGGTCATGTTGAAGATGGCCGCGCCGGTGCCGTTGTTGGTGATGCTCGACGTTGCGTCGTTGTGGAACAGCGCGCCGAGCATGTTGAGGATCTGGCCCTCGTTGGTGACCGCGGCGCCGTTCTGGTTCTGGATCTGCGTGCCCGCGCCCATGTTGATGGTCGTGCCGGTGTTATCCCAGACGGTGTTGGCGTTGGTGTTGACGAAGTGCGCCGCCAACTCGTTGATGAAGGTGCCGGCATTGCTGAAGAGGCCGGCGAGCTCGTTGGTGAAGGTCGTGCCGGTGCCGGTGTTGGTGAGCGAGCCCGAGGCCGAATTGGTGATGACCGCGCCCTGCGTCAGGGTCGAGGTCGCGCCGGCATTGCCGTTGGCGTTGTTGGTGAGCGTGCCGCCGTCCTGGTTGGTGATCGAGCCGGTGTTGTTGAGCTGGCTGGAGATGCCGACGCCCGGTGTGGTCGTCTGGTTGTTCAGCTTGCTCGCGTCGTTGACGATGGTGCCGCTGTTGTTGAGCGCGGCGCTGCCCCGATTCGGGCCTTGGCCGCCGTCGGTGGTGATGAAGGCGCCGCTCGTCGAATTGACCGTGCCGACATTGTCGAAGGTGCCGCCGCCGAACGTGTCGATCTCACCGTCGCCCGGCGTGCCGGCGCCGCCGGTGCCGGTGTTGTCGATGGTGGCGCCGCCGTTGTTGGTGAAGGTGACTGCGCCCGCGCCGCTGTTCTCGATCTGGATCTTGCCCAGGTTGGTGTAGGGGTTGCTGGCGTTGAAATCGCCGTTGTTGGGCGTGATCGTGGCGGCCGCCGGATTCGGGTTTGGCGTTATCTGGCTGCCTGCGAACGCCGCGCCATCCATCAGCGCCAGAATGGCGATCGCCGCCGCCGAGTGCCTGGCCAAAGTCCGGATCGAAACTTTCATCGCAACCTCTCCGTGTCCCGGTTTGCGAGCGGTCCGCGGATGGACCCCTGGGAGGAAAGGGTCGATCCGCAGCCGCCGCAGCGACCGAAGAGGCCTATCGAAGAAGGAGTCCGGAGCGCCGCGGAGGGCACCTGCCGGGAGGGGACCAGCGGAGACACGACTCCGCGGGCTTCGAACTTCCTTCCTGAACGACAGACCTGTTTCGGTCTTTTTCTTCGACGGTGAAAGTATTTTCACCAAGAGGCAAAAGCAATTCAAAGTATTGGTTAATTAGACGAAAAGTATAGTTAATATGGTTACTTATGGTTAAGTTAACCATACTCGTTTGCCCTGTCGCCGGCCGCGGCGGCAGCACCGGCCGCAATCGGCTATAGAGGCGCGATGGATCTCATCGTCGAGCCCGCGGCCTGGGCGCGCTGGGATGCGCGGCGGATGCGCTGCGCGCTCGGCCGAGCCGGCATTCGCGTCGGCAAGACCGAGGGCGACGGCACCACGCCGGCCGGCGCCTTCGTCATGCGCCGCGCGCTCTATCGCGCCGACCGCGGCGCGCCGCCGCCGACAACCCGCTTGCCGGTAACGCCGATCGTCGCCGCCGACGGCTGGTGCGACGACCCGGCGGCTGCGGCCTATAACCGGCCGGTGACGTTGCCCTATCGGGCGCGCGCCGAGCCGTTGTGGCGCGCCGACCGGCTCTACGATCTGGTCGTGGTGCTGGGCTATAACGACGACCCCGTGATCGCCGGCGCCGGCAGCGCCATCTTCCTGCACGTGGCATCGCCCGATTACGCGCCGACCGAGGGCTGCGTCGCGTTGGCGCCCGACGATCTGCGCCGCGTCCTGGCCGAAGCCGACGCGGCGTCGCGCGTGGTGGTGAACCCGGGTTAGGGAGCTGGATCGATTCAGTGCGGCCTTCGAGACGGCCGCTTCGCGGCCTCCTCAGGCTGAGGAACTTTTCTTAATGTCCTAGAGAATGTTCCTCAGGCTGAGCCTCGTCATCCCGAGCTTGTCGAGGGACGAAGCCCGCATGGCGTCGATGCAGCCGAACCCCTACCGTTCGCGCGGGCCGAAGATCGCGGTGCCGATGCGCGCCAGCGTGGCGCCGCGCGCGACCGCGATCTCGAAATCGTCGCTCATGCCCATGCTCAGCTCTTTGAGGCCGTTGCGTTCGGCGATCGCCGCGAGGCGGGCGAAATGCGGCGCCGGATCGGCGCCGGCGGGCGGAATGCACATCAGGCCGACCGGCGCCAGGCGCCAGCGCGCGCGGCAATCGGCGATGAAGCCGTCGGCCGCCTCGGGTGCTATGCCGGCTTTTTGCGGCTCGGCGTCGATATTGACTTCGACCAGGAGAGTGGGGCGGCGACCTTCCTGGTCCATCGCCCGCGCCAAGGCCTCGGCGAGCCGCGGACGATCGAGCGTGTGGATGACGTCGAAGAGGCGCACGGCGTTGCGCGCCTTGTTGGTCTGCAGCGGTCCCACCAGATGGAGCCGCAAGTCGGGATAGCGTGCCTTCAGCGCCGGAAACTTGGCCTCGGCCTCCTGGACGCGGTTCTCGCCGAAGACGCGCTGGCCGGCGGCGATGGCGGCTTCGACCGCGGCGGCGGGGTGGGTCTTGCTGATGGCGACCAGGGACACGGCGTCGGCCGGCCGGCCGGCACGGCGCGCCGCTTCGGCGATCCGCGCCCGCACCGCGGCCAGACGTTCGGCGATGGGCGCAAACGCGGCGGTGGGCATGGCGGCAGGCTCGCCGGGGCCGGGCAGGGCGTCAAGCCCGCCAAAACCCGCGGGGCCCGGGCGTCCTTGCCTTTCAAAGGTATAGCCGGGGTTGCGGCCCCTGCGCTAAGATCGGCTCGCCCGGGGCCGCGGTCCCCGGGGGGAGCCCCGAGGAGTTTGGTATGTCGTTACATCAATCCGTGAAAGTCGGATTCCTGTGCTTTGGCGCGGCCGTGCTGCTCGCCGGCTGCGGCCTCTTCAACAGCGATCGCTGGCAGGGCAACGACCCGGACGCGCAGCAGCGCGCCGAAGATCCGTACCACACCGATCCCAAATACATGAACGGTCCGATGGACTACAACCCGCGCACCCGGAACGACAGCGACCGGTCGGTGCTGTCGCTGTTCTTCAACAACAATAACAACGCGACCGGCAGTGGCGGCGGCGGCGCGCCCGGCGTCGGCGTCAATTCCTATCTCTGGCACGCCAGCCTCGACACCGTCTCGTTCATGCCGCTGGCCTCGGCCGATCCGTTCGGCGGCGTCATCATCACCGACTGGTTCAGCCCGCCGCAGACGCCCGACGAGCGCTTCAAGGTCAACGTCTTCATCCTCAACCGCCAGCTGCGCGCCGACGGCGTGCGCGCGAGCGTCTTCCGCCAGAAGCGCGACGCCAAGGGCACCTGGGTCGACGCGCCGGTCGACAAGAACACCTCCGTCGATCTCGAGAACGCGATCCTCGCGCGTGCCCGTCAGATCCGTCTGAGCACGGCCTCGAACCAGCAGTAGGGCCACGGCGCACGCGCGATGGCGCGGTACAACGCGAAGCAGAGCGAAGAGAAGTGGCAACGGGTCTGGCGCGAGCGTAAGAGCTTCGAGGTCGAGACCGACCCGTCGCGGCCGAAGTACTACGTCCTCGAGATGTTCCCCTATCCCTCGGGGAAACTCCACGTCGGCCACGTGCGCAACTACACCATGGGCGACGTGGTCGCGCGCACCAAGCGCGCCCAGGGCTTCAATGTGCTGCATCCGATGGGCTGGGACGCGTTCGGCTTGCCGGCCGAGAACGCAGCGATGGCTTCCGGCCAGCATCCGCGCGACTGGACGCTCGCCAACATCGCGGTGATGCGCGAGCAGCTGAAGCGCATGGGCATCGCCTACGACTGGCGGCGCGAGATCGCCACCTGCCATCCCGACTACTACAAGCACGAACAGAAGATGTTTCTCGACTTCCTCGCGGCGGGACTCGCCTATCGCAAGGAGTCGTGGGTCAACTGGGACCCGGTCGAGAACACGGTGCTCGCCAACGAGCAGGTGATCGACGGCCGCGGCTGGCGCTCGGGCGCGCCGGTGGAAAAGCGGTTGCTGTCCCAGTGGTTCCTCAAGATCACCGCCTTCGCCGAGGAGCTGCTCGACTCGCTCAAGACGCTCGACCGCTGGCCCGAGCGCGTCAAGCTGATGCAGGAGAACTGGATCGGCCGCTCCGAAGGCGCGCGCGTTTTCTTCGCGCTGGCCGATCATCGCGGCGCGGCCCGCGCCGAACGGCTCGAGGTCTTCACCACGCGGCCCGACACGCTCTATGGCGCATCGTTCGTCGCGGTGGCGCCCAACCATCCGCTCGCCGAAGAGCTGACCAAGCGCGATCCCCGGCTCGCGGCGTTCGTCGCCGAGTGCAACCGCCTGGGCACCAGCGAGGCGGTGCTCGAGACCGCCGAGAAGATGGGCTACGACACCGGCGTCAAGGCGCGCCACCCGTTCAAGCCCGACTGGCTGCTGCCGGTCTATGTCGCCAATTTCGTGCTGATGGAATACGGCACCGGCGCGATCTTCGGCTGCCCGGCGCACGACCAGCGCGATCTCGAATTCGCGCGCAAATACCGCCTGACGGTGACGCCGGTGGTGCTGCCGCCGGAGGCCGACGCGGCGACGTTTGCGATCGGCGACGAGGCCTATACCGGCGACGGCGCGCATATCAACTCGGATTTCCTCGACGGGCTATCGGTCGGCGACGCCAAGCGGGCGGCGATCGCCAAGCTCGAAAGCCTCCGGGCCGGCGCCGGCGCGACGATGTGGCGGCTCAGGGACTGGGGCGTGTCGCGCCAGCGCTATTGGGGCTGCCCGATTCCGGTGGTCCATTGCGAGACATGCGGCATCGTGCCGGTGCCGGAGGCGGACCTGCCGGTGCGGCTGCCCGACGACGTCAGCTTCGACCAGCCGGGCAATCCGCTCGACCGCCATCCGACCTGGAAACACGTCGCCTGCCCGCGCTGCGGCGCCAAGGCGCGGCGCGAGACCGACACCTTCGACACCTTCTTCGAGAGCTCGTGGTACTTCGCGCGGTTTTGTTCGCCCCGATCCGCCGCCGCTTTCGAGCGCAAGGACGTCGATTACTGGCTGCCGGTCGACCAGTATATCGGCGGCATCGAGCACGCCGTGCTGCACCTGCTCTATTCCCGCTTCTTCACCCGGGCGCTCGCGCGCTGCGGCTATTTCGCGCTGACGGAACCGTTTGCCGGCCTGTTCACTCAGGGCATGGTGTGCCATGAGACCTACCAGGACGCGGCCGGAAACTGGCTCTTCCCGGAGGAAGTCCGGCGCGACAGCGACGGCACCTGGCGCGACGCCAAGGGCCATCCGGTGACCGCCGGGCGCATGGAGAAGATGTCGAAGTCGAAGAAGAACGTGGTCGGGCTCGAAGCCATCGTCGACGTCTACGGCGCCGATACCGCGCGGCTTTATCTCCTGTCCGACAGCCCGCCCGAGCGCGACCTCGAATGGACCGACGCCGGCATCGAGGGCGCCTGGCGCTACGCCAACCGGCTGTGGCGATTGGTTGCGGAGCGTGAGAAACCGCTGCCGGCGCCGGGCGCGAAGATGCCCGCCGCGCTCGCCGCCGCCGACCAGGACCTGCGGCGCATCACCCACCAGACCATCGCGCTGGTCACCGACGATCTCGACAAGTTCCGCTTCAACCGCGCGGTCGCGCGCATCCGCGAGCTCACCAACGCGATCGAGGCGAAGGCCGCCGTCGCCGGCGCCGTCGCGCGCGAGGCGCTCGAAGCGGCGGTGCGCCTCATCGGGCCGATGATGCCGCACCTGGCCGAGGCGCTGTGGCAGGCGCTCGGCCATCGGCGCCTGCTGGCGGAGGAGAAGTGGCCCGAAGCCGACGCCGCGCTCGTCGTCGCCGAGACCGTGACGCTGGCGGTCCAGGTCAACGGCAAGCTCAGGGGCACGGTCGAGGTGCCGCGCGACGTCGGCGAGGACGACGCGCGCCAAGCGGCGCTGGCGCTGCCCAACGTCATCAACGCGCTCGGCGGCAAGTCGCCGCGCAAAACCATCATCGTGCCCAACCGGATCGTCAATGTCGTGGTCTGATCAACACTCTCTGTTTTCGTCACCCCTGCGAAAGCAGGGGTCCCAGGCCGCCGCGCGTCGCCTGCCCTGGGTCCCCGCTTGCGCGGGGACGACGGCGAGGAAGAGGTGGCCTCGGCGAGCCTTACTGATGGCTCTCGCCGCGACGCCGCTGGCCGGATGCGGCTTCCATCCGCTGTACGGCGGCGCGACCGCGGGCGAATACGACCCGACGCTCGCCGCCATCAAGGTCCAACCGATCCAGGATCGCGAGGGCCAGATGCTCGAGCTGGCGCTGCGCGAGAAGCTCAATCCGCGCGGCGCCCCGGTGCCGACGCGCTATAACCTGATCGTGGTGCTGACGTTGAGCCGCGCCGATCTCGGCATCCAGCGCAACGCCACCTCGACCCGGTCCGAGATCAATGCCTCGGCGAGCTATACGCTGAGCGGCGACGGCGTCAGCGTCACCGGCCAAAGCCACACCGTCAGCGCCTTCAACCTGCAGAACGACGCCTGGGCCGCCACGGTCGCCGAGGACGACGCGCGCGAGCGCGCCATCGAAGACCTGGCCAACGCCGTCGTGCTCCAGCTGTCGCTCTGGTCGCGCGGCCGCGCGGCGGCGCGCTGAGCCGGTGAAGATCGAACCCCGCCGCGTCGAGCCGTTTCTGGCGGCGCCCGATGCGGCCGTCCGCGCCTGCCTCGTTTACGGCCCCGACCGCGGCCTGGTCGGCGAGCGCGCGGCGCGGCTCGCCCGCGCCATCGTGCCCGATCCCAAGGACGCCTTCCGCGTCGCCGCGTTGTCGGCCGAATCGCTGCTGTCGAATCCCGCGCGGCTGCACGACGAGGCGGCGCAGCTGTCGCTGATGGGCGGCCGCCGGCTGGTGCATGTCAGCGACGCCGGCGATGCGGTCGGCGCGCTCTTCGCCCGCTATCTTGCCGATCCGCCGGCGGGCGACGGCTTCGTGCTGGTCGAGGGCGGCGACTTGAAGCCGCGCTCGAGCCTGCGCCGCGCTTTCGAGGGCGCCAAGAACGCCGCCGCCATCGCCTGCTATCCCGACGGGCCGCGCGAGATCGAGGCGCTGGTGCGCGAGGTGGCGCGCGCCCACCGCATCGCCATCGCGCCCGACGCGTTGCCCTATCTGGTGTCGTCGCTCGGCGGCGACCGCGGCCTGAGCCGGCAGGAGCTCGAGAAGCTTGCGCTTTTCGCCGGCGACGGCGGCACCGTGACGCTCGCCGACGCCGCCGCGCTGGTCGGCGACAGCGCCGACCTTTCGCTCGAGGACGCGGTGCTGGCCGCCGCCGAGGGCAAACCCGCCGCCTGCGAGCGCGCGCTGGCGCGGGCGCTCGCCGAGGGCGAGGCGCCGATCCGCATTCTTCGCGCAGCGCAACGGCACTTCACGCAGCTCCATCGCACCGCCGCGCGGGTCGACGACGGCGCCGGCGCGGACGAGGCGATCGCCGCGATCCGCCCGCCGCTGTTCTTCAAGCTCAAGGACAGTTTCAAGCGCCAGCTCCGGCTATGGCCGGCGCGGCGCGCCGCCGCCGTGCTGGTCGCGCTGGTCGAGGCCGAGCGCCAGGCGAAATCGTCGGGCATGCCGGGCGAAACCATCTGCCGCGCGGCACTGCTCCGGATCGCCCGCGGCGCGATGCAGTCGTCGCGTCACGCGTCGTGAGGCGGAAGCCGATCAACTGACCGGGGCCAGCCGAATTGTGGCAGGATGGTCGGGCCCGGATCGGGCGGCGCGTCGTCACCCGGAGAAGCATCGTTCGGGGAGAGTGCCGATGGACTTGTCGGAAATCGATCTCATCACCGATTGGCTGGATTTCATCGAGGAATGGCTGGCGACGAAGCAATACGCCGAGGCCGCGCATCTCGTCGGGATCGCCCACCTTTCGATCGCGGACGCCCGACGGAAGATCGTCGAAGAGGCGGCGGCCTAACCGCCTCGCCGCGCCCGTCTCAGCCGAACGGCGCGCCGTTCTTGCGCAGAAAGATCCGCTTGCCGGCGGCGTCGGTGGTGGCGCGGATGTCGTCGTCGGGATATTCGACGTCGTCGGGCATGCTGCGGTCGCCGATTTCGAGATAGATCACCTCGCGTTGGGTGCGGTTGATCAAGTGATGCGCGTCGCCCGAGCCGGCCTTGAAGCCCGCGCACATGCCGGGCCGGAGCGGCCTCTCGCCCGCGCCGGTAA
Organism: Alphaproteobacteria bacterium; assembly: GCA_028871055.1. GTDB lineage: Bacteria > Pseudomonadota > Alphaproteobacteria > ATCC43930 > CGMCC-115725 > REEB95. The sequence goes on along the minus strand of JAGWON010000001.1, from coordinate 198,776 downwards.
CCAGCACTGGCTCGCCTTCGACGATGTAGATGAACTCGTCCTGCGCCGAATGCGCATGGCGCAGCGCCGAGATCGCGCCGGGTGCCAACCGCGTCAGGTTGACGCCGAAATTCTTAAGGCCGAAGACGTCGCCGAGCGGCCGCTTCTGGCGGCCGAGCATGCGCGAATAGAACGGCTCGGGATAGCCCGACGGCTTCGGATTGGGCGCGGCTTCGGCGGCGACGATGGCGACTGGTTTCGCAGCCATCGGCGGCTCACGGCATGGCGCGTAGCTTCTTCAGCACGTCGTCGAGCTGGTCGAGCGACGCGTAGCGGATGGTGAGCGCGCCGCCCTTGCCGTCGAACGCGATCTCGACCATGAGGCCGAGCGCCGCCGACAGCTCGCGTTCGAGCGCGACGATGTTGGCGTCGCGCTGGCGCTTGGCGCGGCCCTTGCGGGTGACGAACTCCGCTTGCTCCCGTGGCTTGGCGGCGCGCTCGGCCTGGCGCACGTTCAAGTCGTCGCGCACGATTGCAGTCGCCAGCGCCAGCGCCGGCTCGGCCGCGAGACCGACCAGCGCGCGCGCGTGGCCCATGCTGAGCCGACCGTCGGCGACCATGTCCTTGATCTCCTGCGGCAGCGTCAGCAGCCGCAGCAGGTTGGCGATGTGGCTGCGGCTCTTGCCCAACGCGGTCGCCAGCGCCTCTTGCGTATGGCCGAACTCGTCGATCAGCCGCCGGTAGCCCTGCGCCTCCTCGATCGCGTTGAGATCGCTGCGCTGGATGTTCTCGACCAGCGCGATCTCGAGCGCCTCGCGGTCGCCGATCTCCTTCACGATGACCGGCACGTCGTGCAGCTGCGCGCGCTGCGCCGCGCGCCAGCGGCGCTCGCCGGCGAGGATCTCGAACGCGCCGGCGAATTTCGGATGTGGCCGCACCAGCAGCGGCTGGAGGATGCCCTGCGCCGCGATGCTTTCGACCAGCGCGTTCATCTCGGTCTCGTCGAAGTTGCGCCGCGGCTGGAACCAGCCGGGATAGATCTGATCGATCGGCACGGTGCGCGCGCCCTTCGCCGGCGCCGTCGCCTCGCGCTCGGGCACGTTCGCGTCCTCGCCGAGGAGCGCCGACAGGCCGCGGCCGAGACCGCGCTTCTCGCTCACGACGCCAACCGCTCGACCAGCGCGCGCTCGCGCCGCAGCATCTCGCCCGCGAGATGGACGTAGGCCTGCGAACCGGGACAGCGGAAGTCGTAGAGCAGCACCGGCTTGCCGTGCGACGGCGCCTCGGAGATGCGCACGTTGCGCGGAATCACGGTTTCATAAACCTTGGCGCCGAAATGTCCGCGCACGTCGGCCGCGACCAGGTCGGAGAGATTATTGCGCCGGTCGAACATGGTCAGCACCACGCCCTGGATCTCGAGCGCCGGATTGAGCTTCGTCTTCACCCGCTCGATCGTCTTGACGAGATGCGACAGGCCTTCGAGCGCGTAGAACTCGCATTGCAGCGGCACCAGCACGGCGTGCGCCGCGACCAGCGCGTTGAGCGTCAGCAATCCGAGCGACGGCGGACAATCGATCAGCACGTAGCGGAACGCGCCAAGCTTGCCGGCGAGCGTCTCGCGCAAACGGTACTCGCGGCGCTCGGCATCGACCAGCTCGAGCTCGGCGCCCGACAGATCGACCGAGGCCGGCACGATGGCGAGCCGCGGCACCGCCGTCTGCACCACCGCGGCGCCGAGCTCGCGCGCGCCCAAGAGCACGTCGTAGCTCGTCACCGTACGCGCCTGGCGCGAAATGCCGAGGCCGGTCGAGGCATTGCCCTGCGGATCGAAATCGATCAGCAGCACGGCTTCGCCGGCGGCGGCGAGCGCGGTGGCGAGATTGATCGCGGTCGTGGTCTTGCCGACGCCACCCTTCTGGTTGGCGATGGCGATGACGCGCGCCACCGCCGCCGGACCGGTTGCAGGTGGCGGGAGGTCAGCGGTTAGCGTCATCGGATCCATAGGGCCCCTCGAGACGCAGAATGCGGCCGGTCGGGTCGCTCCGACTCGGCAAAATCCGCGCCTTCATCTTCAGCGCCGACGGCAGACGGGTCAATTCCTGCTCGATCCCTTTGCCCTTCAGAAATAGGCATATAGTGTAGGGTGTCAGAAATTTGTCCACCATTAGTAGTATGTTATCCACAGGCGCGATCGCTCGCGCGACGACGGCGTCGGCTGGAAGCGGCGCCAGCCGCTCGGCGCGCTGGGCGTGAATGGTCACGGGCGCGCCGGTGACGCGTTGCGCCTCGCGCAGGAACACCGCCTTGCGCTGGTCGCTTTCAATCAAATGGACCTCGGGCACGCCGAGGATGGACAGGATCAGACCCGGCAGTCCGGCACCGCTGCCGATGTCGACCACGACGCGCGCCTCGTCGGGCAGCAACGGCATGAGCTGTGCCGAGTCGAGGATATGCCGGCGCCAGATATCGCCGATGGTATTCGGGCCGACTAGATTGATGCGTCGGTTCCATGCCGTGAGCAACGTCACATAGGCCTGAAACCGTTCCAGCGTTTCACGTGAAACACCCGTCAGCTTGGCGAAGCCCTCCGGCGTCAGCCGGGTCGAAACCGGCCGGATGTTGACATCGAGCATCATGCGGCCGGCCGCCGCACGTGGCGCAGCAGCGCCACCAGCGCCGCCGGCGTCACGCCCGAGACGCGCGCCGCGGCACCCAGGGTTTCGGGCCGACAGGTCCGCAGCTTGCTGCGGATCTCGGCCGACAGCGAGCCGATCGCGTTATAGTCGAGATCGCGCGGCAGCGAGAGCGCTTCGTCGCGCCGGAAAGCCGCGATCTCGTCGGCCTGGCGCTCGAGATAGCCGGCATAACGGCCGTCGATTTCGAGCTGCTCGGCGATGACCGGCGGAATCGAGGCCAGCTCGGGCCAGACCGTTGTCAGCCGCTCCAGGTCGATTTCGGCATATGCCAGCAGCTCGGCGGCGGAGCGGCGGATGCCGTCGGCGTTGACCGTCAGGCCGTACCGGCGTAGCTCGCTCGGCGTCATGGTCAGGCGGCGGACCAGTGCGCGCGCCTGACCGAGCCACTGCGCCTTGGCCGTAAAAGCGGCGCGGCGCTCCGGTCCGATGCAGCCCAGCGCCATGCCGATCGGCGTCAGCCGCTGATCGGCATTGTCAGCGCGCAGCGTCAGCCGGTATTCGGCGCGCGAGGTGAACATGCGATAAGGTTCGTCGGTTCCACGTGAAACAAGGTCATCGATCAGAACGCCGCTATAGGCGCGGGCCCGGTCGAGAATGAATTCGCCGCCGCCGCCGGCAGCGAGTAGCGCGGCGTTGAGGCCGGCGATAAGTCCTTGGGCCGCGGCCTCCTCGTAGCCGGTCGTGCCGTTGATCTGTCCGGCCAGGAAAAGGCCTGGAATCCTGCGGGTTTCGAGAGTCGGCCGGAGCTCGCGCGGATCGATGAAATCGTATTCGATGGCATAGCCCGGACGGATCATGCGCGCATGCTCGAGGCCGGGAATGGTCTTGAGTAGCGCGGCCTGGATCTCCGCCGGCAGCGAGGTCGAGATGCCGTTGGGATAGACGGTGTCGTCGTCGAGCCCTTCGGGCTCGAGGAAGATCTGATGCCGCTCGCGCTGGGCAAAGCGCACCACCTTGTCCTCGATCGACGGACAATAGCGCGGACCGATGCTCTCGATCTGGCCCGAATACATCGGCGCGCGATGCAGATTGGCGCGGATCAGGGCATGGGTCGCCGGTGTCGTCGCGGTAATGTGGCAGACGATCTGCGGCGTGGCGATGCGATTGGTCAGGAAGGAAAACGGCTCGGGCGGCTCGTCGCCCGGTTGGGCCTCGAGGCCGGATCGGTCGATGGTCCGGCCATCGAGCCGCGGCGGCGTGCCGGTCTTGAACCGGCCAAGGCGGAAGCCGGCGCGCGCCAGGCTTTGCGCCAAGCCGACCGACGGATTCTCGCCGACCCGGCCCGCCGGCGTCTGGGTCTCGCCGATGTGGATGAGGCCGCGCAGGAAGGTGCCGGTGGTGATCACCACGGCACCGGCGGCGATAACGTCGCCCTCGCTGGTTTGCACGCCGTTGCAATGACCATCCCGATCGAAAATCAGCGCCGCCGCCTCGCCCGCGCGAATCGTCAGGCCGGCACGTTCCGCCAGCAGCGCCTGTATTGTCCGGCGATAGAGCTTGCGGTCGGCCTGGGCGCGCGGCCCGCGCACCGCCGGCCCCTTGCTCCGGTTCAGCACCCGAAATTGAATACCGGCGCGATCGGTCGCGCGCGCCATCAGCCCGTCAAGCGCGTCGATTTCACGGACCAGATGTCCCTTGGCCAAGCCGCCAATGGCTGGATTGCAGGACATTTCGCCGATGGTGTCGCGCCGGTGGGTCAGCAGCAGCGTCTGGGCGCCAAGCCGCGCGGCCGCGTCGGCAGCCTCGCAGCCGGCGTGACCGCCGCCGATTACGATCACGTCGTAACGATGCATGGCGGCAATCTACGGAGGCCTCGGCGATGTGTAAAGCCGAGCGCGGCATGTTTCACGTGAAACACCGCTTCCGACCGTTCCGGCGCCCAAGTAATACCAAGTATTCGCAACAGATAACGCGATATATAGACGTCACATCTCTGTCATTGAAGGTCATCAACCAATATTAACGACGTGCAGGCCCCCCGGTGCGATATCTGGTGAAGGCCCGGCGATTCGACCCCGGAACGTCTCGCGAACCAATACTATATGATGTGGTATTAAAACGGTAAGATCACGAAATGTTCGTGTTTTTGACTGGTTTTCACTTGCCGATACAAAACTCGCGGAACACGACATCGAGCAAGTCTTCGACTCCCACCCGGCCGGTGATGCGCCCCAGCGACCGTACCGCCTGACGCAGCTCCTCGGCGGCCAGCTCGGGCGCGCCGGCCTGCGGATAGCGCGCGAGCGCCGCGCGCGTTGCCTCGAGCGCCTGGCGATGGCGCGCGCGGGCGATGAGCGGCGCCGACTCGCCGCCAAAGCGACGCGCGACCTCGGCGCCGAGCTGCGCCTCGAGCGCCGCGAGGCCGGCGCCGGTTGCGACCGAAATCTTCACCGCTGCGCTGGCGCCCAGCGCATCGGCCCAGCGCGCCGCGTCGCGCGGCGCCAGATCCATCTTGTTGGCGACGACGACGGTGTCGCGGTCGATCATCGCGGCAACCGATGCTTTTTCGGCAGGCTTGGTCGCGTCGACGACGACGAGCTTCAAATCCGCCGATTGGGCACGCGCCTGCGCGCGGCGCACGCCCTCTTCCTCGATCGCATCGCCGGCAGCACGCAAGCCGGCGGTGTCGGCGAGCGTTACCGGATAGCCGCCGAGATCGAGCGCGACCTCGATGACGTCGCGCGTCGTGCCGGCGGTGGCGGCGGTGATCGCCACGTCGCGCCGCGCCAGCGCATTGAGCAGACTCGATTTGCCGGCATTGGGCGGACCGAGAATGGTGATGGCGAGGCCTTCGCGCAGCCGCTCGCCGCGCCTTCCGTCGGCCAGAAAAGCGGCGATTTCGCCATGAATTTCAGCGAGTTCCGCGGCCACTGCGGCGGCAAGAGCGGGCGGCAGGCCCTCGTCGGGAAAATCGATCTCGGCCTCGACCCGCGCCTGCGCCTTCAGCAATCGCGTGCGCCACGCTTCGTAGAGCCGCCCCGCCTCGCCCGCCATCTGCCGGAGCGCCTGGCGCCGCTGCGCCGCGGTCTCGGCGGCGACCAGATCGGCGATGCCTTCGGCTTCGGTCAGGTCGAGCTTGCCGTTGAGAAAGGCGCGGCGCGAGAACTCGCCGGGCTCGGCCAGCCGAAGGCCCGGCATTGCCGCCAGCGCGTCGATGAGCGCGGCGGCGACGGCGCGGCCGCCGTGGACGTGCAGCTCGGCGACGTCCTCGCCGGTCAGGCTCTTGGGCGCGGGAAAATAAAGCGCGATGCCTTTGTCGATGATCTCGCCGCTGCGCGGGTCTTTGAATGGCGTGACCAGGACGCGGCGCGGCGCCGGCAACCGGCCGGCAAGCGCCCGCAACGCCGCGCCGGCGTGCGGACCGGACAGGCGCAGCATGGCGACGCCGGCACGGCCGGGCGCGGTGGCGAAGGCATAGATGGTATCGCCGTCCATCGGCGGGCGAGTGTGATGCAAAAGCCGGAACGCGGGGATATATAAGTTGAAGGTCAATCGCAGCGCGGCCGAACGTTAGCCGCGCCGCAGCCGGACGTTAGCCGCTCCACAGCCCGGCGGCAGGACGATTTCGGCGCCAATTTCGAAGTGGCGTAGCGCCGATCGAATGTCGCGCAGCGGTTACCGCCGCAGCGGCTCTGACGAGCGCGGCCAATCTGCCTTTGTCGGTGAAATTCGAACCGAGCTCGATGTCATCCAGCGATATCGCCATGACTTCGGCGCTCATGCGGCATGACCCTCCCGCGACCTCTCCTCGATCCCGCTGATCCAGTCGGCGACGGACTGGCCGATCACCTCGGGATGGTCTTCCTGCAGACAATGGCGGCCGGCGCCGAGCTGCACGACCTGGCAGTCGTGCAGGCCTGCGGCAAAGCGCGCCGCGAAGCTCGGCGAAACCAACGAACCGGGGTCGCCGACGAAGAGCAATTTCGAATAGCGGGACGAAGCGAGCGCCGCATGCGCCCGTTCGAGAACGGCGTAGACGTCCGCGGGCTCTCCGGCGATCGGCAGCTCGTTGGGCAACCGCCAGACTGGTCGGCGCGACTGTGGCGACGGGAAGGGCGCGCGGTAGACCGCCATCTCCGCGTCACTCAGCGCGCGCACGACCGTGCGCGGTGAAAGCTGCTCGACAAATATGTTCTCGTCGAGGATCAGGCGTTCGCCCTCGCCCGGCGTTCTGAATTTTCGGAACAACGCGCGCGCGGCCGGCGTATGGAAATCGTCCCAGGTCGGCCACGGCCGGATGAATTCCATGAAGGCGAGGCCGCGGACGAATTCCGGCCGCCGTGCCGCCAGATGGAAGGCCAGCGCGGTGCCCCAATCCTGCGCCACGAGATAAGCCGCCGTGATCCCCGATGCCGCGAGGAACGCATCGAGATAGCGGACGTGATCGGCAAAGCGATAATCGATATCCGGCTTGCCGGACTGACCGAAGCCGATGAGATCGGGCGCGACGCAACGCGCCGCTGGCGCCACCAGCGGCATGACGTTGCGCCAGACATAGGACGACGTCGGATTGCCGTGCAGGAAGAGCGCGACCGGTGCGTGGCGTGCCCCGGCCTCGCGATAGGCCATCGTGGAATCGAGAACGCGAATTTGCGGCAGGACGACATCCGGATTCATCAGCGAGGCTCCTTGAAAATCGTGGCGAAGGCGATGCGCTTGAAGCGCTCGAGCGGCTCGGCATTGCGCGCGACCTTCATGCGCAGGATGGCGCCTTCCCAGGACGCGAGCAGGAACTCCGCGAGATCGGTCGCCGCGAATGTCGCGTCGAGCTCGCCGGCGGCTTGCGCCTCGGCGATGCAGTCGGCGAACGGCACCTGCCATTCGGCAAAGATCGCGGCCAGACGGTCGCGCAGCACAACGCTCTGCAGCGCCGCTTCGAGGCTGAAATCGCCGATCAGGCAGCCGCGTGTGAACTTGTCGGCGCCCAAGCGCGTGGTGATGAGGTCGAGATAGGCCCGCAGCCGCTCGCGTGGCGACCGGCTTTTGTCGCCGAGGGTTCGCGCCATCATCGCTTTGACGTGCTCGAAATACCGGTCGAGGACCTCGCGGGCGAAGGCCTCCTTCGACCGGAAATGGTTGGTGAAGGAGCCCTGCGGCGCCGCCGCTTCGGCGGCGATTTCGCGCACCCCGGAGCCGACGTAGCCCTTGCGGGACATAACCTTCAGGCCGGCGTCGAGCAGACTGATGCGAAGCGATGGACGAGCCATGCGGCATTTAATACGTTCGTACGTATTGAATGTCAAGCGATATCGAATGAACCTCACATCGTCCGCTTTTCCGGCCGATAATGGTGGCAACGAAACGAGTTTTCGGCGAGTTCATCAGCATGACCGCCAACGCGCTGGCGCACGAGACCAGCCCTTATCTGCTGCAGCACCGCGACAATCCGGTGCATTGGCAGCCGTGGGGCGGCGCGGCGCTCGACCGTGCGCGTGCCGAGAACAAGCCGATCCTGCTTTCGGTCGGCTACGCCGCCTGCCACTGGTGCCACGTCATGGCGCACGAGAGCTTCGAGAATCCCGAGATCGCCGGGCTGATGAACGAGCGCTTCGTCAGCATCAAGGTCGACCGCGAGGAGCGGCCCGACCTCGACGCGATCTATCAGCACGCGCTGATGCTGATGGGCGAGCACGGCGGCTGGCCGCTGACCATGTTCCTGACGCCCGCGGGCGAGCCGTTCTTCGGCGGCACCTATTATCCGCCGACGGCGCGCTGGGGCCGGCCCGGCTTTCCCGAGGTGCTGCGCGCGGTGTCCGATGCCTATGCGCGCGAGCGCGACAAGCTGCAGCAGCACGCCGGCGCGTTGCGCGCCGAGCTCGGCAAGCTGGGCGCGCCGGCCGCGGGCGCCGGCATTCCGGCCGAGCTGCCGCTCAAGGCCGCCGAGGCGCTGACGCGCGCGGTCGACGGCGTCAACGGCGGCATCGGCACGGCGCCCAAGTTTCCGCAAGGACCCCTGCTCGACCTCCTGTGGCGCGGCTGGAAGCGCGGCAAGACTCCGGCGCTCCGCGACGCCGTGCTGCTGACCCTCGATCACATTGGACAGGGCGGCATCTACGACCATCTCGGCGGCGGCTTCGCGCGCTATTCGACCGACGCGCGCTGGCTGGCGCCGCATTTCGAGAAGATGCTTTACGACAACGCGCTACTGATCGGCCTTTTGACCGAGGCCTGGCGCGAGACGCGCAATCCGCTCTACGCCGCGCGCGTCGCCGAGACCGTCGCCTGGCTCGAACGCGAGATGCGCCTGGCGGAGGGCGGCTTCGCCTCGAGCCTCGACGCCGACAGCGAGCACGAAGAGGGCAAGTTCTACGTCTGGTCGGAATCCCAGATCGACGCCGTCCTCGGCGACCGGTCGGAGCGCTTCAAGGACCTTTACGACGTGACGGCCGGCGGCAACTGGGAGGGCCACAATATCCTCAACCGCCTGAAGCATCTTGCATGGACGGGCGACGCGGTCGAGGCCGAGCTGGCGCGCGATCGCCAGGTCTTGCTCGCGGCGCGCGCGCAGCGCGTCCGGCCCGGCCTCGACGACAAGGCGCTCGCCGACTGGAACGGGCTCTTGATCGCGGCGCTGGCCGAGGCCGCGGCGGCGTTCGCGCGGCCCGACTGGCTGGCGCTGGCGACGCAAGGTTTCGCCTTCGTCGTCACCGCGCTCGGCGCCGGCGACCGGCTCAAGCACTCGTTCCGCGCGGGCCGCGCCGCCCATGCCGGCATGCTCGACGACTACGCGCAGATGATCCGCGCCGCGCTGACCCTGCACGAGATCGCCGGCGACATCGATTATCTCGACCGCGCGCGGCGCTGGGTCGCGGTCGCCGACGCGCATTTCTGGGATCAAGCCGCCGGCGGCTATTTCTATACCGCCGACGACGGCGAGACGCTGATCGTCCGCGCCAAGCCGGCCTATGACGGGCCGACGCCCGGCGCCAACGGCGTCATGGCGCTGAACCTGGCGCGGCTCTTCTATTTGACCGGCGAGGCGCGCTACCGCGACCGCGCCGAGGCGCTGCTCGCCGCCTTCGCCGGCGAGGTCGCGCCCAATCCGATCGCGCATGCGACGCTGCTGGCGGCGCGCGACGCGCTCGATCACGGCTTGCAGATCGTGATCGCCGGCGCACGCGATGCGGCCGAGACCGAAGCGCTGCGCGCCGCCGTTCTCGCCGCCAGCCTGCCCAATCGCGTCTTGACCGTGCTGCCAGCCGGCAGTGAATTGCCCGACGGCCATCCGGCGCACGGCAAAGGCCCGGTCGACGGCCGCGCCGCCGCCTATCTCTGCGAGGGACCGACATGCTCCCTGCCGATGACCACGCCCGAAGAACTGAGCGCGGCGCTGGCGGCGCGCTGAAGCGCTTGCCGGTCGACGGTCCGTTCGGTTTCATGACTTTGGTCGAGCGCGACGGCGCGATCGTCGCGCTCGAATGGGGCGGCCGCGCCGAAGGCAGGCCCGACGCCGTGCTGGTCGAGGCCAAGCGCCAGCTCGAGCAGTATTTCGCCAAGAAGCGCACCGCCTTCGACCTGCCACTGGCGCCCGACGGCAGCGCGGACGAGAGGCGGCTCTGGCAGCGGATGACCAAAATTCCGTACGGCCAGACCGCGACCTATGGCGATCTCGCGCGCGAGCTCGGCCAGGTCGCGCGCGAGGTCGGCCAGGCCTGCGGCCGCAATCCGATTCCGATCATCGTTCCCTGCCACCGCGTCGTGGGCTCGGACGGCGCGCTCACCGGCTACAGCGCCCCGGGCGGCATCGAAGTGAAGCGCCGGCTGCTGCAGTTCGAAGGCGCGCTGCTGCTGTAAGGCCGCCGCTGCGGTTGCGCCTCGGACGGTCGACGTATACATTGTATTCAGTCGTATTCGCTGCGAGGCGCCATGAGCAAGGATGTGACGATCACCGCCCGGGTCGAGGACGATCTCGCGCGCCGGCTCGCGCAGCTTGCGGCTGCGCAGGGGCGCAGCAAGTCGTGGCTCGTCGGCCGCGCGCTCGAGTCCTATCTCGACGCCGAGCTCGCTTTCATCGAGGCGGTCGAAGCGGGGCGGCGCGAGATGCGCGCCGGACGGACGGTTTCCCACGCCAAGGTATGCGCCGATCTGAAGCGCCGCCTCGGCGCGCGTAAGTGACGATCCGATGGACCCGACTCGCCCGGGCCGAGCTTATCGCCCAATGCGACGCGATCGCGCGCGACGATCTCGATCGTGCCATTGCCATCGCCCGTGAAATCGAACGGCGCGTCGGCGCGTTGGACCGATTTCCCTATCGCGGCCGCGCGGGTCGGGTCGAAGGCATCCACGAATTGCCGTTGCCGGGCCTGCCGTGGGTTGCCATCTACGCCGTGGAGGGCGCGGTCGTGACCGTCTTGCGCCTGCTCCACGGTGCGCAAGCCTGGCCGCCGAACGAACCCGCCTGAATTCGGCGCGCTGCTGCTATAAACCGTCCGCGCTATTGCGCGGCGAACGGCAATGGATCTGCGCATCGGCTTTTTCGGCGACAGTTTCGTCAACGGCTTCGGCGACCCCGATGGCCTCGGCTGGATCGGTCGCGTGTGCGCGGCCGCCATCGCGCGCGGTCACGTGGTGACGTGTTACAACGCCGGCATCCGCCGCAACACCAGCGCCGATGTCCGCGACCGCTGGCGCGACGAAGCCGTGCGCCGGTTGCCGGCGGACCATGGGCGCGCGCTGGTATTCTCGTTCGGCGTGAACGACTGCCTGCGCGCGGACGGACGGCTCCAGCTTGAACCGGCGGCGTCGGTCGGCAACGCGCGGCACATCCTCGCGGGCGCTCGGGCGCTGGCACCGACCTTGATGGTCGGGCCGCCGCCCATTGCCGAAGCGGATGTGAACGAGCGGGTGCAAAGCCTGATTCCGGTGTTGAGCGGCCTCTGCAGCGAACTTGCGGTGCCGTTCCTCGACGTTTTCGGCCCGCTGAAATCGTCGGGCGTGTGGATGGGCGAAATCGCCGCCGGTGACGGTGCTCACCCCGGAAGGGGCGGTTATCAGGCGCTGGCAGACCTGATCGAACGTTGGCCGCCGTGGCGCGCATGGCTGCCCTGAGCGCGCCCGGCGCCGGTGACAACCGCCGCCCGCGCCGCTAGGCTTGCCGCCAACAAACAATAGAGGGAGAGCCACCATGGCCGAGGTGACGGTTCGCGCCGCGGACGGCGGCAGCTTTTCGGGCTATCTCGCGGTGCCCAAATCCGGCAAGGGCCCGGGCATCGTCGTCATCCAGGAGATCTTCGGCGTCAACGCGGTCATGCGCGAGATCGCCGACGGCCTCGCCGGCCGGGGCTACGCCGCGTTCTGCCCCGACCTGTTCTGGCGCTTCAAGCCCGGCATCCAGATCACCGACCAGACCGAGGCCGAGTGGAAGCAGGCCATCGGCTATTTCCAGCGCTTCGACGTCGACAAGGGCGTCGAGGATTCGAAGGCGGCGCTCTCCGTTCTGCGCAAGCACCCGGCCTGTTCCGGCAAGGTCGGCACGGTCGGCTTCTGTCTCGGCGGCAAGCTCGCCTATCTCATGGCGACGCGCAGCGACGCCGATTGCAGCGTCGGCTATTACGGCGTCGGCATCCAGGACGCGCTCGGCGAGGCGAAGAGCATCAAGCAGCCGCTGCTGCTGCACATCGCCGGCAAGGACGAGTTCGTGCCGCCGCCGGCGCAGGAGAAAATCCATGCCGGCCTCAAGGGCAATCCGCACGTCACGCTGTACGACTATCCCAATTGCGGCCACGCCTTCGCCCGGCCGGGCGGCGCGCATTTCGACCAGGCCGCCGCCGACCAGGCCGGCAAACGCAGCCTCGAATTCTTCCGTCGCCATCTCGGCGGCTGAGCCATAACCCCAAGCGATAACCGATAACGAGGAGACCCCGATGCCGCATGCCATCCGCTTCCATCAGACCGGCGGACCCGAAGTGCTGAAATGGGAAGAGGTCCAAGTCGGCAAGCCCGGACCGGGCGAGGCGCGCGTGCGCCACACCGCCGTCGGCTTGAACTTTGTCGACATCTACAACCGCATGGGCATGTACCCCGCGACCTTGCCGAGCGGCCTCGGCGCCGAGGCCGCGGGCGTGGTCGAGGAGGTCGGCCCCGGCGTCAGCGACCTCAAGCCGGGCGACCGCGTCGCCTACGGCAGCTCGCCCTTGGGCGCCTATTCCGAAATCCGCGTCATGCCGGCCGAGCGGCTGGTGGTGCTGCCCAAGGGCATCGACGACAAGACCGCGGCGGCGATGATGCTCAAGGGCCTCACCGCGCAGTACCTGCTGCGCCGCACCTATCGGGTGAAGCCGGGCGACACCATCCTGTTCCACGCCGCGGCCGGCGGCGTCGGCACGATCGCCGGCCAGTGGGCCAAGCACCTGGGCGCCACCGTGATCGGCACGGTGTCGAGCGACGAAAAGGCAAAACTCGCCAAGGCGCACGGCTACGACCACGTCATCAACTACACCAAGGAGGACTTCCAGAAGCGCGTGGTCGAGATCACCGGCGGCAAGAAGGTGCCGGTGGTCTACGACTCGGTTGGCAAGGACACCTTCATGAAGTCGCTCGACTGCCTGGCGCCGTTGGGGCTGCTGGCGCTGTTCGGCGCCAGCTCGGGCGCGCCCGAGCCGTTCAATCTCGGCCTCTTGGCGGCGAAGGGCTCGCTCTACATCACCCGGCCGACGCTCAACACCTACGGCGCCAAGCGCGCGGACATGATCGCCGGCGCCAAGGAGCTGTTCGACGTCGTGCTCAAAGGCGCGGTCAAGATCGAGGTCAACCAGACCTATCCGCTGAAGGACGCGGCCAAGGCCCAGGTCGACCTCGCCGCGCGCAAGACCACCGGCTCGACGGTGCTGACGGTCTGATCCGCCGTTAAACCAGATTCACCACGGAGACACGGAGAAGAAGTCGATATTCCACGCGCCTCCGTGCTCTCCGTGCCTTCGTGGTGACTTTTCTACTTCGTCGGACACGCGGCGCCGGCGACGAGGATGTCCTCGCTGCCGGCGCGACAGCGCGCGGCGTGGTCGAAGACGTGGCCGAACCGCGCGGCCAGGCCCTCGACCGCGTTGGGCTCGGCGCTCCTGAGCGCGATGCAGGGATAGCGCGCGGCGAGCGCCGCTGGTGTCACCGCTCCGTCCCAATTCTCGATGCCCTGGCGCCACGGCTCGACGAAATAGTCGTTGGCCGGCATCTGCGCCTTGAGCCGCGCGGCATAGCGCTGGCCGGAATAGCTGTCGTTGTAGAACCACGCCGCCGACGGCGCCGACGCCATGAAGTCGTAGACGTGGGCGCAGCGCGGCAGGTCGCGCGCCAGATCGATGGCACGGGCGCCGTCGGCCCGGCGCCGGGTCTCGGCATCCTGGCGCCAGACGGCGACGCCCTGCGCCGCCACGATCGCCGCCAGCGCCAGCGCGCCGACGCGGCGAATCCGGCGCGGCGAAACATGCCCGCTCTCGACGACGAGGAACCACGCCACGCCGAGCACCGGCCCGGCAAGCTCGAGCGCCGGCAGGATGTAATGGCCGCTCGCATGCTTGGCGACCAGCGCGATCTGGACGAGCTGCGCGGTCAGAAGCGCGAGCAGCAGGCGCTGGCCCACCGCGCCGCGCCGGCCGATCAGCAGCGCGATGACGCCGGCGGCGAAGGCGATGAGGAACAGCGGCCGGGCGAAGAACAGCTTGGCGAATTGGTGCGGATAGTTCGCCCAGGCGACGACGGTCTGCGGTCCGCCGCCATAGGCGCCGCTGCCCTTCGCGAGCGCGGCGAACCACGCCGCCATCGGCCCGAGATTGGGAATCTCCGGAATCATCCACACCGCGAAGACGATCGCGGTCAGCACGATATAGAGGGACCGCCGCCGCCACGTCGGAATCAGCACCAGCGGCGCCAGGCCCAAGGGCGCAAAGGTGATCTTGCACGCCGCGCCGAAGCCGACGGCGAACGCCATGCCCAAGACGCTCAGCCGCCGCGGCAGCACCGCCTCCTCGACCATCGCCGCGGCGAGCAGCGCGACCGCGAACAGCAGCAGCGGCTCGGGCTCGACCTCGATACCGTGCTTCAACGTGAGCATGGTAATGAACGGCGCGAGCTGGGCGAAGAGCGCCGGCAGCAGCGCATCGGTGCGGCGCCAGACGCGCCAGCCCAGGAGCCACAGCGCCAGCGCGTCGAGCGCCAGCATCGCGTCGCTGGCGCGGGTGAGGATCGCTTCGGCCGCCGCGAGCCGGTCGCCGGGCGCGAGCCACGCCGCGGCCGCGACCAGCAGCTGCACCGGCACGCCGGGATGCTGGAACATCGCCGGCGGCGCGTGCTGGAGGATGTTCAGGCCGCCGATGAGATAGAGATAACTCGGGTCGAGATTGAACCACAGCCAGTACGGCAAGCCGTGCAAGCGCAGCACCAGCACAGCGGCGAGGAAGGCCGCCGGCAGAACGAGGAGCGCGCCGCGATTGCGTGCCACCGCGTTCCCCCGTCCCCGCGGTTCAGGTGTTCATGGCTTCGAAGAAATCGGCGTTGTTCTTCGACTGCTTGAGCTTCTCGATCAGGAACTCGAGTCCGTCCATCGGTCCCATCGGCATCAGCACGCGCCTGAGCACCCACATCTTGGCCAGGACGGCTTTGTCGACCAGCAACTCCTCCTTGCGCGTGCCCGACTTGGTGATGTCGACCGCCGGGAAGGTGCGCTTGTCGGCGACCTTGCGGTCGAGCACGATCTCGGAATTGCCGGTGCCCTTGAACTCCTCGAAGATCACCTCGTCCATGCGCGAGCCGGTGTCGATCAGCGCGGTGGCGATGATGGTGAGCGAGCCGCCTTCCTCGATGTTGCGCGCGGCGCCGAAGAAGCGCTTCGGCCGCTGCAGCGCGTTGGCGTCGACGCCGCCGGTCAGCACCTTGCCCGAGCTCGGCACCACGGTGTTGTAGGCCCGCGCCAGGCGGGTGATCGAATCGAGGAGGATCACCACGTCGCGCTTGTGCTCGACCAGGCGCTTGGCCTTCTCGATCACCATTTCCGCAACTTGCACGTGCCTAATCGCCGGCTCGTCGAAGGTCGAGGACACGACCTCGCCCTTGACCGAGCGCGCCATGTCGGTGACCTCTTCCGGGCGTTCGTCGATCAACAGGACGATGAGGTAGACCTCCTTGTTGTTGGCGACGATGGCGTGGGCGATGTTCTGCATCATCACCGTCTTGCCGGCGCGGGGCGGCGAGACGATGATCGCGCGCTGGCCCTTGCCCAGCGGCGCGATCAGGTCGATGACGCGCGTCGTCAGGTCCTTCTTGGTCGGATCGTCGAGCTCGAGCTTGAGCTTCTCGTCGGGATAGAGCGGCGTCAGGTTGTCGAAGTTGATGCGGTGGCGGAGCTTCTCGGGATCGTCGAAGTTGATGGCGTTGATCTTGAGCAGGGCGAAATAGCGCTCGCCGTCCTTGGGCGAGCGGATCTGGCCCTCGACCGTGTCGCCGGTGCGCAAGCCGAAGCGGCGGACCTGCGAGGGGCTGACGTAAATATCGTCCGGCCCGGGCAGGTAGTTGGCCTCCGGACTTCTGAGAAAGCCGAAGCCGTCCTGCAGCACCTCGAGCACGCCGTCGCCGAAGATCGCCTGGTCCTTGTCGGCCATCGTCTTGAGGATGGTGAACATCAGCTCCTGCTTGCGCAGGTTGGAGGCGTTTTCGATCTGCAGCTCCTCGGCGAAGGTGAGCAGATCGGCGGGGGTTTTGCGCTTGAGTTCCTGGAGGTTCATTGGCGTTGCGGCTTTCGCGAGAAAAACGACGGGGGAGAGGGGTGCGGCCGGCTGGCCGGATGGATTGGTTTGCCGGAAGAGCGGGCGGTCCTGGCAAGGGCCGTGCGCGGAGCGGTATCGATACGGTTGAAGAAACGAAAGCCGGAGGCGAGCCGGTCTTCTGTTAAACCCTTAGCCAAAACCGGCGTCCGAGTCAAACCCGCTTTGCGTGACGATTCCGGGTCGCCGAGACTCATCGCTTCGAAAATCAAGCGTCGTCATTCCCGCGCAAGCGGGAATCCAGGGCCATCGCCCGAGTGGTTGCCCTGGCCCCCGCTTTCGCGGGGGCGACGAGCTCGCGCGCGGCGGCTAGAACGGCCGCACTACCGCCAGGACGACAATGCCGATCAGCAGCAGCGTCGGCGCCTCGTTGATCGCGCGGTAGAAGGCGGCGCCGTGCGGCCGCCGGTCGGCGGCGAAGTCGCGACGCCAGCGGCCCAGGCCGAAATGCAACCAGGTCATTCCCGCCACCAGCACGAGCTTGGCGTAGAGCCAGAACTCCGTCCACTGGACGACGCCGGTGAGCGTCAGGCTCAGGCCGAAGAACCAGGTCGCGACCATCGCCGGGGTCATGATGGCGCGATAGAGCCGGCGCTCCATGGTCTTGAACGTCTCCGAGGTCGGCGAGCCGGGCTCGGTGCCCGCGTGATAGACGAACAGCCGGGGCAGGTAGAGCATGCCCGCCATCCAGGCGATGACGCTCAGGATATGGAGCGCCTTGAGCCACGGGTAATAGGGCGCGAGCACGTTCATGGCGCCGCCATCGCCGGACATTGCCGGAAGCCCTCGGGACAGGCGCGGCGGCCGGCGCCGGGAAGCGGCGCCGCGCGCACCAGATCGGCGAGGCCGGCGATAAACTCGGGTGCCGTGCCCACGGTCGGCGCCCGCCGATAGAACGGCACGCCCGCTTCGCGCGCCAGCTTGCGGTAGTCGCGATCGAGTTCGACCAGGGTCTCCGAATGCTCCGACACGAAGGCGATCGGCACGACGACCACGCCGGCGCCCTCGCTACCCGCCTGACGGATCTCGTGCTCGGTCGACGGACTGAGCCATTTGAGCGGCCCGACCCGGCTCTGATAGCAGACGCGCATGTCGAGCGCCGGTTGCCCCACCGCCGCACGCACCGCCGCCGCGGTCGCCTCGATCTGCCATTGATAGGGGTCGCCGCGGGCCAGTGCGCGCAAGGGCAAGCCGTGCGCCGACAGCAGCACCCGCACCTGCGCGCCCGCCGGCACGCGCGCGAGCTCGTCGGCGACGCCGCGCGCCAGGGCAGCGACGAAGCCGCGCCCGGTCGGATAGCAGCACGCTATGCGCTCCTTCGCCTTGAGCCCGATCCTGGCCGCGGCCGCGCGCCAGTCGGCGATCGACGATGCCGACGTGGTGCCGGAGAATTGCGGATAGAGCGGCAACAGCACGATCTCATCCGGCTGCCAGGCCTTGACCTCGGCCGCCGTGGCGCCGGCGCGCGGATGCCAGTAGCGCATGGCGATGAACACGCGATAGCCGTCGCCGAGCGCGGCGCGCAACGCTTCGGCCTGGGCCCTGGTGTTCGCCCGGAGCGGCGAGGCATTGCCGATCTGGGCGTAGATCTGGCGCGTCACCGGCGCGCGCCGCCCGGCGATGATCCGTGCCAGCGCCCAGCGCAGCGGATTGGCCAGGTCGATGATGGCGCGGTCGTAGAACAGGTTGAAGAGGAACGGCTTGACCGCGGCCGAGGAATCCGGTCCGCCCAGGTTGAACAGCACCACCGCCGTTCGCGTCATAGCCCCCCGCGCACCAACTGCACCAGCCGCTCGACGTGCTCGAGCGGGGTTTCCGGCAGGATGCCATGGCCGAGGTTGAAGACGAAAGGCCGGCGGTGCAGCGCCGCGAGGATGTCGCCGACGGCGCGGTCAAGCGCCGCGCCGCCCGCCAGCAGCAGCGCCGGATCGAGATTGCCCTGGACCGGTCCGTGGGCCTGCAACGCGCGCGCCTGGTCGAGCGGCACGCTCGGATCGAGGCACAGCGCGTCGACGCCGGTTTCGACGAAATAATCCCCGTAAAGCGCGCCGGCGTTGCGCGGAAAGCCGATGATTGGCGCCCGCGGATGGCGGGCATGGAGCGCCGCTACGATCCGCCGTGTCGGCGCGATGACGAAGCGCCGGAACTGATCCGGTGCCAGCAGTCCGGCCCAGCTGTCGAAGAGCTGCACCGCCTCGGCGCCGGCGTCGAGCTGCGCCGCGAGGTGATCGGCTGTCGCCGCGGCGAGACGCGCGACGACGCCATCGAGCACATCGGGTTTCTCCGCCGCCCACTGCCGCGCCTTGGCAAATTGCGTCCGGCCGCCACCGTCAATGATGTAAGCGGCAACTGTCCATGGTCCGCCGGCAAAGCCGAGCAGCGTCGTGCGCGCCGGCAAGGCTGCCTTGACGCGGCGCAGCGCTTCGTAGACCGGTGCTAGCGTCTCCGCATCGGCTTGCGCCGTTAGACCGGTTTTATCGCTCAACGGCAACAGGTTTGGACCGTCGCCGTCTCGGAACTCGACCGTGCGACCGAGCGCCATCGCGATCACCAAAATATCCGAGAACAGGATCGCACCGTCGAAGCCAAAACGACGGACCGGTTGCAATGTCGCTTCGGTGGCGAATTCGGGCGTCAGGCACAGCTCGAGAAAACTTCCCGCTTTTTGTCGTAACGCGCGATATTCCGGCAGATAGCGTCCAGCCTGTCGCATCAGCCACAACGGCGGCGGCTCGATCACCTTGCCGCAAAGGGTGCCGAGCAATGGCTTAGGCTCGTTCATCCCTTGCTCTTACCTTTTCCATCTTAGAATCTAAAGGTTGTGAAGGTAGTTGGTGGGTGGAGGCGCGGGGATTAAAAGACGTTATAAGAGCATCCTCAGCTACCGACCGTGTCTTCCTCGCCAGCGTCACAAACCATGTATAACGGCTGCATAACAGCGAAATCCGAAGCGCCGAGCAGCGCGGATCCTGTTGATGACGCCGATACTAATAAGGAGGAAAGGAAGGAAAGCGTGATCGTCGCTGATTGTTTCTCCCGGGTCGCCGACTGGTGCGGCGAATTATCCGCAGGCAACGAGGTTGTGCATCGAAACCGGTACAGCGGGCATGATCGACGGCATGGCCGAGTCGCGATCGAGCGCGCGGCAATTCATTCCCGTGATTTGCACCGATGACGCGCTTTCATCTCCATCTTGTCTCGGATTCGACCGGCGATACGGTTCACTCGGTAGCGCGCGCCTGTCTCGTGCAGTTCGAGAACAGCGAGGCGATCGAGCACATCTGGTCTATGGTGCGGACCAAAGCGCAGATCGAGCGCGTGGTCGGCGGCGTCGCCGCCAATCCCGGCGTCGTGCTCTACACCCTGGTCGACGAGAGCCTGCGCGCGCCGCTGGTCGACGGTTGTCGCAAGCTCCAGGTGCCGGTGATCCCGGTGCTCGATCCGGTGATCGGTGCGCTTGGCGCTTATCTCAGCCGGCCGAGTCGCGGCCTGCCCGGCCAGCAACACATGCTCGACAGCGAATATTTCCAGCGCATCGACGCCATGACCTTCGCCCTCACGCATGACGACGGTCAATCGGCCTGGGGCTGGAGCGAGGCCGACGTCATCCTGGTCGGCGTGTCGCGCACGTCGAAGACGCCGACCTGCATCTATCTCGCCAATCGCGGCATCAAGGCGGCAAACGTGCCGCTGGTGCCGGGCGCCGAGCCGCCGATCGAGCTGTTCGCGCTGGTCCGGCCGCTGGTCGTCGGCCTGACCAACGACCCCGAGCGCCTGATCCAGGTGCGGCGCAACCGCCTGACCCAGCTCAAGCACGACGAGCGCACCGACTACACCGACATCGACGCGGTGCGTCAGGAGGTCGCCACGGCGCGGCGGCTCTTCACCGAGCATCAATGGCCGGTGATCGACGTCACCCGCCGCTCGATCGAGGAGACGGCGGCGGCGGTGCTCAAGCTGCTGGCGCGGCGCCGCGGCGAGGAAGCATGAGCCCGCCCGAGCTGGTGCTCGCCTCGGCGAGCGCGACCCGGGCGCGCCTGCTCGACGCCGCCGGCCTCAAGCCGACGATCGAGCCCGCCCAGCTCGACGAGGCGGCGTTCAAGGCGGCGTTCAAGGCCGACGGCCGCAATGCCGGCGATTGCGCGCTGGCGCTCGCCGAAGCCAAGGCCAAGCGCGTCGCCGCACGGATGCCGGGTGCGCTGGTGCTCGGCGCCGATCAGCTCTTGGTGTGCGACGGCCAATGGTTCGATAAGCCGGCCGACCGCGACGCGGCGCGGACCCAGCTCCTGGCGCTGCGCGGCAAGCGCCACGTGCTGCCGACGGCGGCGGCGCTGGTCAAGAACGGCGCCGCGATCTGGCACGCGCTCGAGCAGCCGGCGCTGACCATGCGGCCGTTCAGCGACGCCTTCCTCGACGACTATCTCGCCACCGCCGGCGACGCCGCGCTGGCCTCGGTCGGTGCTTATCGGCTCGAAGGCAGCGGCATCCAGCTGATGGCCGAGGTCGCGGGCGATCATTTCGCCATCCTCGGCCTGCCGCTGCTGCCGCTGCTCGAATTCCTGCGCGACAGCGGCGTGCTCAAGGCATGATGAAGGCCTGCGTCATCGGCTGGCCGGTCGAGCATTCGCTGTCGCCGGCGCTGCATGGCACGTGGCTCAGGCAGTACGGCATTGCCGGCGAATATGTGAAGCGCGCGGTGCGGCCCGCAGACCTGCCGGCGACGCTCGGCTCGCTCGCCGCCGAAGGCTGGCGCGGCTGCAACCTGACCGTCCCGCACAAGGAGGCGGCGCTGCCGCTGCTCGACCGGGTCGCCGCCGGCGCCCGCCGCATCGGCGCAGTCAATACCGTCGCGGTCGAGAACGGCAAGCTTGCGGGCTTCAACACCGACGGCTTCGGTTTTCTCGAGAACCTGCGCGCGGCGGTGCCGGGCTTCGATGCCAAGGCCGGACCGGCGGTGGTGCTCGGCGCCGGCGGCGCGGCGCGCGCCATCGTCGACGCGCTGGCCGGCGCGGGCGCGCCCGAGATCCGCATCGTCAACCGCGCGCGCGCGCGCGCCACGCGGCTCGGCGACGAGCTGGCGCCGGGCGTGGCGCGGATTCAGCCGTGGGCGGAGCGCACCGCCGCGCTCGCCGGCGCCGCGCTGCTGGTCAACGCCACCAGCCTGGGCATGGAGAAAAATCCGCCGCTCGAAATCGATCTGGCGCGGCTGCCGAAAACCGCCGTGGTCGACGACATCGTCTATGCGCCTTTGGAAACCGCGCTGCTCAAGGCGGCGAAGGCGCGCGGCAATCCGACGGTCGACGGACTCGGCATGCTGCTGCACCAGGGCCGGCCCGGCTTCCGGCTGTGGTTCGGCGTCATGCCCGAGGTCACGCCCGCGCTGCGCGAAGCCGTGCTGGCGGCGATGGGTTCGTGCGAGCATCCGTGATGTTGAATAACCCGGCCGCCGCCCCCGCGAAAGCGGGGGCCGAGGAGGCGGCGCTCGGTTTGTGGCCCTGGGTTCCCGCTGGCGCGGGAACGACGAAGGGGCGTGAGTCCACGTCAACGACGCGTGTTCAAGCGCGATGAAGATTCTCGGTCTCACCGGCGGGATCGGCATGGGCAAGAGCACCGCTTCGGCGCTGCTCACGCGGCTCGGCGTGCCAATCTATGACGCCGACCGCGCGGTGCATGCGCTGCTGGCGCCGGGCGGCGCGGCGGTGAAGGCCGTCGCGCGCGCCTTTCCGGCGGCGAAATCCGGCACGGGCATCTCGCGGCCGAAGCTCGGCAAGCTCGTCTTCGGCAAGCCCACGGCGCTCAGGCGGCTCGAGGCGATCCTCCATCCGCTGGTGCGGCAACAGGAGAAGCGGTTCCTCCGCCGGATGCGCGCCCGCCGCGCCCGGCTCGTCGTCCTCGACATCCCGCTTTTGTATGAGACTGGCGGTGAAAATCGCTGCGACGCGGTGGCGGTGGTGTGGGCGCCGGCGGCGCTGCAGCGCGACCGCGTGCTGCGCCGGCCCGGCATGGACGCGAAGCGCCTGCGCGCCATCCTGGCGCAGCAAATGCCGGATCGCGCCAAGCGCGTGCGCGCCGACTTCGCCGTGCCGTCGGGCCTGGGCCGCGCGGTGACGCGCCGCGCGTTGCAGCGTGCCCTGGCGGCGCTCGATCCGCCTTGCCGCGACGAATCCGAAGCGGCAGACTGAGCGACGATGCGCGAGATCGTCCTCGACACCGAGACCACCGGCCTCGATCCGGCCGACGGTGATCGCATCGTCGAGATCGCCTGCATCGAGCTTCATAACCACCTGCCGACCGGCAAGGTCTTCCACCGCTACGTCAATCCCGAGCGCGAGATGAGCGCCGCGGCCGAGGCGGTGCACGGCCTGGGCGACGATTTCCTCAAGCGCCACGCGCCGTTTGCCGCCATCGCGACCGAGTTCCTCGACTTCGTCGCCGAGGCGGCGGTGGTGGCGCACAACGCCAGCTTCGATCTCGGCTTCGTCAACGCCGAATTAAAGCGCCTCGGCCTGGCGCCGCTTGCCGTCGCCGTGGTCGACACGCTCGAGATCGCGCGCAAGCGCTTTCCCGGCGCGCCGGCCAGCCTCGACGCGCTCTGCCGCCGCTTCGCCATCGACCTGTCGGCGCGCGACAAACACAGCGCCAAGCTCGACTGCGAGCTGCTCGCCCAGGTCTATCTCGAGCTGGTCGGCGGCCGGCAATCGGCGCTCGACCTCGGCACGCTGGCGGCGAATGCCGCGGGCCGCGCCGCGGCCGATCGGCCGGCGCGCCCGCCGCGGCTCTTCGAGCCGAGCGCCGACGAGCTCGCCAGCCACGCCGCGCTGGTCGCCAAGCTCAAGGCGCCGATCTGGCAGGCGTAGGCGATAAATTTGGCGACGTTACACTTGGAGATACCAGCCACAAAACTTGGTACCGATCCATCAATACGTATGGCCAAGTAGCCGGGCGATCACGTAGCCAACGGCGCGGACTATCCAATAGGCGACGAGCGATAGCGCCAATGTGTAAATGACTGCAAATGGCAGAAAGTACCAATCAGCTCGCCATAGTCTCAGGTGGATAGCGTCGTTTATGGCGAATGGGATTGGAATAAATGCGGCGGCGATACCAATTCAATGAAATGCTCGGCGCAAGGTCATTTACGGTTCTTTTCCGCATCCCTTGGCTTCGCCTTCGCGATTTTTGTAAGCGCACGATCAAGGTCCGCTTTCGATCCCTCGGCCTCGACCTGACGCGCCATCTCGATGAAGCGTTTGGACTGTGCCGGATCGTCCGGCTTCGGCCTATGGCTGCCCGACATGTCAATCAGTTTACCGCAAACATAGGGGCGGTACACGCGGCACAATACATAGACTCACAGGCTACGAATCGGCGCGTTCACTTGGCAACGCACCCCCAAATGTTGTTTACTGCCGTTGGAGCCGCGTTATGCGGCCGACTGGCCTAGACAGACGAACGCCCCGCTGTGACGGGGGCGGGGCGCTGTCAGACGGTCGGCGGGTGTAGCTCAACGGTAGAGCAAGTAGTTTCCCAACTGCCGGATGCGGGTTCGAATCCCGTCGCCCGCTCCACCTTTAACCCTCACAAACCGACCACTACTCGCGAGTCCTAACGCGACTCGACTCGTATTGCGACTCGAAATGTACGACAATGTCTCGACATTGCCAAGACAATGTTCGGACAATGGCCACGGCCGACGGAAATACGTCCTTCACCATCACGCTCGCTGACGAAGTTATCGAGACGATGATGGATCTGAAGCCGACGAAAATTTATGGCAACAACCGCGCCGAAATAGCGCGGTCGCTAATTCACGACATGCTGAAGCGCCTTCATGCGGAGGGCTTAGTGAGGTTACGCGGGCTGCCGCCGCGATAGGGCGTTACCGCTTTGTCTTCGCGTGCCTAAGTGGGTGCTGTTGATCTTGATAGGCGTCTGTTGACCGAGTGCCGTACCCCTTCTTTTTGGGGACCGCAGTTTTAAGTTCAAAAAATGTAATTTGGCAGGGCCGATCGACGAGAGGGGTGAGTTTTATATCGAGCTCGCCGTTGTTCATAATTTCCAAAATGATCTGACCGCTCCAGCCGGGCTGAATCCATGGTGCCGTTTGATGCATGCTCAAACCAACGCGAGCATACGTACTGCGCCCCTCTACAAGGGCGATCATATTCAGCGGCACCTTGATGCTCTCATATGTCATCGCAAGAACAAAATTATGTGGGCGCAGAACGAAACTTTCCCGTTCTCCGAGTTCATCTTGGGCTTTCAGAATCTTCGTTTGGTAGAAATTCGAATGTCCGACCGCTTCCAGCCCTTGCGAAACGTCAAGGGTGACGCCCGGAACCGGAATGAATTTCGTGAAGCTAAATCCTAGCCTCAGATCAACCGAAGCTTCTCCCCACTGACGTTCTTCAAGGGGTGGATCGAATGCGATTTTACCGGCTTTGGCCGCGCGCCGTAGGTCAACCTGCGAAAGTATCAATGCCCCTCCTAGCCGCGACGCGACGGCTAGGAGAGTCCTATGCCACCGCTCTTAACGGGCGCACGTTCGAGTCCGCCCAATCGCGCTTCAGATAAGCCAATCCAGTCGTGGTGAAAAAAGAACCCTGTACTCTTACTGTAATTGTATCCTTCTTCACGTCTACAACCGTAGCAGGAAGAAAACCCTTTGATCCAGAAATGTCCCTCAGGGCTTCTCGACGCACGAATCCAGAAACTCGCCCTTCAAGCGTTTCAAACGTAATAAGACATTCGGTAGGGAAAGCACCCACCTGCACTTCGCACGGAATCTGTACCGAATCGCCTGCAGCGAAGCTTGCCATGGAACTTCCTCTTCCCCTGATAACTATATGTAGACGCTGTTCTTTTTTCGTACAGCGAATTGGCCCATAACTAGTATGGAGTCCTCCATCGGGGGGGTCAACGTCTTAAGTGAGCCGCCCCAGATTTCTCCCCACAATCCTAGTTTTGCCCAGCGCTTCCTGTTCAGCGCCGTAGTTTGCCAAACGGAAGCTTCAGTTGGCGCGGGTCGCCGGGTTCTGGGCCGCGCCAATGCCGTTTGCGGTATCGGCTAGGTCGGCCACGCTTCCGCTCGCCGTCCGCGACCAACTGTCCCGTAAGTGAGTTGCCGACCCTTCGCACCGCGTAGTGCAATGCTGGCGCGTTCAACATCATCAACGCCGAGCGCTTCGCGGTTGGAATATCGAAAATCAAATTCGCTCAAATAGCGATGCAGGTGTGCCTCGCTGATGTGCTGGTAGGTGCCGTAGACACCGCGTTTCAGGATCGAGAAGAAACCCTCGACGGTGTTGGTGTGAGCGTTGCCCTTCACATACTCGTTGAGGGAGTGGCGCACCCTGCGATGGGTGGTGAAACGCTTGCCGACGCCCGCGTAGCCGGGCAACTCGTCGGTGCGGAAGTGCGACAGCGGGTCGGCGTGACGCGCGATCACGTCCGCGAGGGTCGCGGCCTTCACGTCAGGCACATGGAACGAGCGGGCCCTCCCGTCACGCTCCACCAGCGCCAGGACGGCGTTCATGTGGCCGTGACCGCGTCCGACCTTGGTGCCCGGCTTCCGACCCACGAATGTTTCGTCTGCCTCAAGGAATTTGTTCTCGTCGCCAAGCGGCGGCAGGCCATCACCACGCTTCATGATCTCGCGGATACGGTGCGTCAGGAACCACGCGGTTTTCATGCTGCATTGGAACGTACGCTGTAGCTGGCGCGTGGAAATACCCTTCTTGCTGCTCGATAGCAGATGGATCGCTTGGAGCCACAGGTGCAGCGGGAAATGGCTGTCCTCGAAGATCGAGCCATGCCGCACCGTGAAGGTCTTACGGCAGCCGTAGCACTTGCGGAGGCCGGTGCGACCGGATGGAACGGTGCCAATCTTCTCATGCGGCGCGCCACAGAAGGGGCAAACCGGGCCTTCCGGCCACAGGTGCCGCTCGACGTAGGCGAACGCCACTTCTTCGTTGTGAAAGATCGGATCAGACAAAACGGGCTTGGCCATAACGATTTCTCCTTATGGCCCAAACTCTACCCATAGCGGATGGTACTGTCAAGTGTAACGTCGCCATAAATTTCGCTCCGGCGTCATGCCCGGACTTGGTCCGGGCATCCACACCTTCGTCCGTCGTCACCCCCCCGCGAAAGCAGAGGTCCAGGGCCACAAGCACAGACGTCCTGGATTCCCGCTTTCGCGGGAATGGCGAAAGAAAAGAGAAGCGATGGATTGCCGGGACGAGCCCGGCAATGATGGTCAAGCGCGGACGCGGCGGATTCCCCCTCACCCTTCCCTCTCCCCCAATTGGGGGAGAGGGTTGCTTTGGGTCGGCGAGCGTAGCGAGCCTTACCCAAAGCGGGGTGAGGGGGCGACGCTTGCTAGCGGATGACTCTCAGGCGTTGGCGGCGGGCGCTTGCGCCTGCGCCGCGGTCTGGCGTCGCAGCAGCTCGTTGAAGTCGATCGGCTGCATGAACACCGGCGGGAAGCCGCCGTCGCGCGTCACGTCGGCGACGATGCCGCGCGCGAACGGGAACAGCAGCCGCGGCGTCTCGACCAGCAGCGCCTGCGGCACGTCCTCCTGCCGCATGTTGGTCAGCGTCACCGTCGCGCCATAGGCGAGCTCGACCACGAACAGCGTCTCGCCCTTGGCGGTGGCGCGCGCGTGGATGGTGAGCACCACCTCGTAGCGATCGTTGCCGAGCGTGCCGGCGCCGACGTCGACGTTGACCTGGAGCTCGGGCGCCTGCGGCTGCATCAGGCTGGCCGGCGCGCGCGGATTCTCGAACGACAGGTCCTTGATGTACTGCGCATTGACGATCAGCGAGCGGCGCGGCTCGGCCTCGCCGGTCGTGCCGGCGGCGGTTGCGTCCGCGCCGTTTTCCTTGTCCGCCATCGTCAGCTCCGCCTGCTTGATTGGCCGTTCGCCATCGTGCGGCTCGCTACCATGGATCACCGGGCCGCACAACCGCCACCTTGCCCTTTTGCGGGGGTAAGCCTATCTAGCACCCATGAGCGGTGGCACCCTCCAGCTCTTCGACATCATCCTGTTCGCGGCGATCGCGGGATTCCTGCTGCTGCGCCTCAGGAGCGTGCTCGGCCGCCGCACCGGCACGGAAAAGCGCATCGATCCGTTCGCGCCGCGCCCTTCGCCGCCGCCGCGGCCGTCGCCCTTCACCGCGCCCGGCGCGGCTCCGGGCCCGGTGATCGAGGGCCAGGCGACGCCGGTGACCGAGGCGCCGCCGCCCGCGCCGAGCAAGACGCCGGGCGCAGGCGCGATCAAGGCAGTCGATCCGGCGTTCGACGAGGCGGCGTTCCTCAAGGGCGCGCGCGGCGCGTTCGAGATCGTGGTCAACGCCTTCGCCGCCAGCGACGTCGCGGCGCTGCGGCCGCTGTTGGCGCCCGACGTGCTCGACAGCTTCGCCGGCGCGATCAAGGCGCGCGGCGGCGCCAAGCTGCCGAGTCCGCTGGTCACCATCAAGCGCGCCGAGATCGTCGAAAGCGCGGTCGAGGGCATGACCGCGCTGGTCACCGTCAAGATCGTCTCGGACCAGAACGGCGAAAACCACACGGTCGAAGAGCACGTCGATCATTGGACGTTCTCGCGCCGCCTCAAGGCGCGCGATCCCAACTGGACGCTGATCGCGACCAAAACACCGGATGCGGCCTGAGCCGATTTTGCGAGGATCGCGTCATGGCCGGGCCCGTCCCGGCCATTCATGTCTTTGGTAGCCGCGCCGTGGATGCGCGGGGCAAGCCCGCGCATGACGGACGAGGCTGAGCCGCGACCGCAATTCACCGTCTTTCGCGCGCAAGCGGCAATCCAGGACACGAAAATTCTCACCACGGAGACGCGGAGGGCACGGAGGAGAAGGAATGGTTCTCCGTGTCCTTCGTGTCTCCGTGGTGTAACCGCGCCGCCCCTCGCTGTCGCCGCGTTTCTGGCCATGGGCCTGCTCGCCGGCTGCGTCGCCAAGCCGCCGCCGCCGCATCTCGACCTGACACCGGTCTCGTTCGCCGACCTGCCCGGCTGGCGCGACGGCCATCAAGCCGCGGCGTTGCCGGCGCTGCTGCGTTCCTGCGCCGCGCTCGCCCAGCTGCCGGACGATGCGCGGCTGGGCCCGGCCGGAACCGCCGGCGACTGGCGCGGTCCGTGCGCGCAAGCCGCCGCGCTCGGCCCCGCCGGCGACGCGCAGGCGCGGCAGTTCTTCGAGACCGTGTTCGCGCCCTTCGCCGCGTCGGACAACGGCAAGACCGACGCGCTGATCACCGGCTATTACGAGCCCGAGCTCGCCGGCACGCGCCGCAAGAGCGCGCGCTTCGCCGTGCCGATTCTCAAGCGCCCGCCCGACCTGGTGAGCGTCGATCTCGGCGCCTTCCGGCCGGACTGGCGCGGCCAGCGCATCGCCGGCCGCGTTGCCGACGGCGCGCTCGTGCCCTATTGGACGCGGGCGCAGATCGAGGCCGGCGCGCTCGACCGCTTCCGTCTCGCGCTCTACTACGTCGCCGATCCGATCGAGCTGTTCTTTCTCCAGATCCAGGGCTCGGGTTGCGTCGAGCTGCCCGACGGCCGCAAGGTCGAGATCGGCTATGACGGCGAGAACGGCCGGCGCTATGTCGCCATCGGCCGCCTGCTGGTGGCGCGCGGCGCGATGACGCTCGACCAAGCGTCGATGCAATCGATCGAAGCCTGGCTGCGCGCCCATCCGGCCGCGGCGAAGACGCTCATGGACGAGAACCCGTCCTATGTCTTCTTCCGCGAGATTGCCGGCGATGCGCCGCGCGGCGCCGAAGGCGTCGCGCTCACCGCCGGCCGCAGCCTCGCCGTCGATCCGCGCTTCGTGCCGCTGGGCGTGCCGCTGTGGCTCGACGTGGCGCAGGGCGACAAAATCACGCGCCGGCTGGTGGTGGCGCAGGACACCGGCGGCGCGATCAGCGGGCCGCTGCGCGGCGACTTGTTCTGGGGCGCCGGACCGGCGGCCGCGGCGCAGGCCGGGCCGATGCGGGCCTTCGGCCGCACCTTCCTGCTTTTGCCCAAATTGGCCCTTACCAAGGGATGAGCGGCCGGTTCGCGGCGTAGAACTACCTATTGAAAAGCCGAACTAATGTGGTGAAGTGATCCGTTGTATACGGGGACTCACCGCGACCGAGGCGCGTGAGGAGAATTTGGCATGTTGAGGCGAATCTGGCTCAAATCCGCCCTGGCGCTGGGCGCGCTGGCGCTCGGCTTCGGGCTGGCCCTGGCGCCGGCGCCCGCGTCGGCGCGGGTCTTCGTCCATGTCGGCATCGGCGAGCCGTGGTGGGGCTGCTGCGGTCCCTATTACTACTATCCCCCGCCGGTGGTGTATTATCCGCCGCCGCCGGTCTACTACGCGCCGCCGCCGGTGGTCTATGCGCCGCCGCCCCCGCCGCCGACGCCGATCGCACCCCAGGCGCAGACCTGGTACTACTGCGACAACCCCCAGGGCTATTATCCCTATGTTTCCAACTGCGCGAGCGGTTGGCGTCAGGTTCCGGCGCGTCCGTAAGCAACGACAATAACGCTTGAGATCCAGAGGAGAACTTCCGTGCGAACCATGAAAAAGACCGCCGTCAGCATTGCGGCGCTGACCGCGCTTTCGGCCTGCGCCTCGCATCCGATCGGGCCTTCGGTCGCGGTCATGCCGGCGCCCAACAAGCCGTTCTCGGCGTTCCAGGACGATCAGGCGATCTGCAAGAACTTCGCCGACCAGCAGGTCGCCGGCGCGGCGCAATCGGCGAACAACTCGGCGCTCGGCGCCGCCGCCATCGGCACGGTGCTCGGCGCCGGCCTCGGCGCGGCGATCGGCGGCGGCCGCGGTGCGGCGATCGGCGCGGCGGCGGGCGCCGGCGGCGGCACGCTCTACGGCACGAGCCAGTCGAACCAGGCCAACATGACGATCCAGCAGCGCTACGACGTCGCCTACGAGCAGTGCATGTATTCCCGCGGCAACCAGGTGCCGGGCTATGCCCAGGCGCCGTCGCCCACCGCCCAGCCGCCGGGCTACGCGCCGCCGCCGCCCAACTATCCGCCTCCCCCGCCGCCGCAGTGAGCGACGGCCTCGCGCAGAACCCGCCGCGGCATCCGCCCGGCGGGTTTTTGTCGGGTTGATTTCGCCGCCCCAACACCGTCAGACGCGGGTGGCTCATGCGTCAAACCGTCAGCTTGCCGTCAGCTTGACCGACCATAATCCTCCGCGCTTCTGGATCGGGTTCGCGCGGCATTGCCGGCCCTTCCCGGAAGCTGGCGAATTGCGCGGCCTGATGCGTAACCGAGACCCGGTCGACCTGTGCTCCGAATCGGGCGGAGCGACCACCGAGAGGTATAGAGGTATCATGATGTCCAGAGGCTTCGTGTCCGGCATCTTGGCGACAATCGTCGTCGGTCTGCTAGGCGGCTACATCGTCCTACGTAGCGGCTTCGTTCCCGCCAATGCCGATGCCACACCGCCTTGGCTGGAAACATGGGCAGCGCGAACATCGCTGGATGCGACCCTCGATCGCGAGGCGCCCAAGGGGTCGAATCCCGTCGCGCTGACGGACGACAATCTGATCGCCGGCGTCGAGCTGTACGGGCAGCACTGTGCGATCTGCCACGGCACGGCAAAAGGAGCCGCGTCGGCCTCGCCGGTGGCGAAAGGCCTCTATCCCCAGGCTCCGCAATTGGCGACGGACGGCGTCGAGGACGATCGCGAAGGCGTCTCCTTCTGGAAAATAGAGCACGGCATCCGCTGGACGGGCATGCCCTCGTGGAAGGGGGCCCTGACCGACCAGCAGATCTGGACCCTCGCTCTGTTCCTGAAGCACATGGACAAGCTTCCGCCCGCCGCGGAACAGGCATGGCAGAAGGTCAAGAATTGACCGCTCCGATGCAACGGCTCGCGCCAGGGGCCGGCATCCGGCATTTTCACCCTCGATTCCGCGCTCAGAGTCGCCCGCCAGCGGCGTGAGCGGGCCGCCGCAGGCGGACCGTGAGTGGAAACGGTGGACCGCTTCGGGTCAAAAGCGGCCCAAATTCGCGAACGCAGCGCCGTTCCTTTCGTGCCAACGGCGGACCTTCGTTCAATCGGGCGAAAATCGGTTCACCCGTCCGGGCCTCTGCGCAAACGCTTGCCGATTTCCAAAAATCCGATCAAGGCGGCGCCGGCGGCGAGGCAGACCGACAGGTCGTCGAGGTGGAGAGGGCCGAAATGGAAGAGGTTCTGTGCCGGCGTCCAGTAAAGCGCCACCGCCAGCACCAGAAGCACGGCGGAGACCAGCGCCCAGAGCGCGCGATTGGGGCGCAAAAATGCGTCGGCGAGCGACGATTTAAACGAGCGGTTCACGAGGATCAGACCGATATTCATCAGGACCAGGGTGGTGAAGACGAAAGCGCGCAGATCGGCCTCGGCCATACCGACGCGCGCACCCAGGAAAAGCGCCAGCCCCACCGCCGCGAGCGCCGCCAACCCCTGCAGGGCCGCCCACAATGCGGTTGCGCCCGGCAGCGCCGGCGTAGCGGGGTTGCGCGGCGGGCGGCGCATCACGGCGGTCTCCTCGGTTTCCGATTCGAATACGACCGAGCAGGCCGGATCGATGACCATCTCGAGCAGCGCGATCTGAACCGGCATCAGCATCAGCGGAAGACCGAACAGGAAAGGCAGCAGCGCCAATCCCGCGATCGGAACGTGCACCGCCACGATGTACTGGATGGCCTTGCGGAGATTGTCATAGATGCGCCGGCCGAGCCTGATCGTGGTTACGATCGAGGCAAAGTCGTCATCCAGGAGAACGAGCGCGGCGGCTTCGCGTGCCACGTCGGTGCCGCGGCCGCCCATGGCGATACCGATATGCGCGGCCTTCATCGCCGGCGCATCGTTGACGCCGTCGCCGGTCATCGCGACGATCTCGCCATCCGTTTTGAGCGCTTCGACGATGCGAAGCTTCTGTCGCGGGCGGATGCGCGCAAACACCGAAATCGATTTCATCTTTTCGGCGAGATCCGCGTCCGACAGCGCGTCCAGATCGTCGCCGGAGAGAACCTCGCTGCCGTCTATCCCGGCCTGCGCAGCAATGGCGCGGGCGGTCGCCGGATAATCGCCCGTGATCATGACGACACGGATGCCCGCCGTGCCGCACTCGCGCACCGCCGCCGGCACATTGGCGCGCAGCGGATCGGCAAATCCGACCAACCCCATATAGGCGAATGGAATGTCGCGTGGAGAGGATGGAAGCCCGTCGGCGGCGGGCACGAATGCCGTTTTGGCCACGGCAAGCAGCCGGACGCCCTGTGCCGCAAATTTGTCGACCTGCCGGAGCAGCGCCGCGCGGCCCTCTTCCGGCAGCCGACACAATTCCGCGATCGTTTCCGGCGCGCCCTTGGCATAGGCCGTAACGGCGACGCCGTCTTTTTCGCTCCAGATGTTGGTGGTGGCGAAAAGATCGGGACGAATGCCGTAGCTCTGTAACAGGCGACGCGGCGCGGCGGTTTCGCCTGCGGCCGCGGCTTCGTGGATGGCGCGGTCCATGGGATCGGTGGGTAGAGCCGCGCTGGCACCGAGGGCCGCGGACAGGACGTTCTGGATATTTGGCGGCGGTTCGGCGTCGTTCCGGCGCCAGATTCCGCGATCGGTCGCGACAAGCTCGACCCGCATGCGGTTCTCGGTGAGCGTGCCGGTCTTGTCGGTGCACAGCACAGTGGCCGAGCCCAGCGTCTCGATCGCCGCAGCGCGTCGCGTCAGCACCCGGGCGCGCGATATCCGCCACGCGCCCATCGCCATGAACACGGCCAGCACGAGCGGAACCTCTTCCGGCATCACCGACATGCCGATCGCGATGCCGCCCAGCGCCGCCTTGAGCCACGAGCCGCGCAGGATACCGAACAGAAGGACGGCAAGGGCGCTCACGGCCAGTCCCAGAAGGGCAAAATCGCGCACCAGCCAGCCCAGCTGCGTCTGAAGCCGGGGCTGCTCCAGCGTAATGGTCCGCAGCGCCTGGCCGATCTTTCCCATCTCCGAGCGCAGGCCGGTCGCGGTGACGCAGGCCGTTCCGCTGCCCCGCGAAACCAGCGTTCCAGCGAAGACAAACGGCAAATCATCGCCGCCCGGCGGCGCCCGGGGCGGCGCCGGCTCGGGCGCAGGGCGTTTGCGCACGGGCACCGATTCGCCCGTCAGCAGCGACTCGTCGACGAGCAGGTCGTGGCCGTCCGTGAGGATCGCGTCGGCGGGCACGCGGTCGCCCTCGGCGAGAACAATGACGTCGCCCGGCACGACCTCGCGACCGGGAATGCGGATGCGCCGACCGTCGCGCAGGACGATGGCGCGCGGACTCGCCAGATTGCGCAACGCCTCCAGGACCCGCTCGCTGCGCGATTCCTGCACGATGCTGATCGAAACCGAGAGCGTCGCGAAAATCAGCAGGACGACCGCGTCAATCGCTTCGCCCAGCAGGAGATAGATGACGCCGCCGCCAAGCAGCAGCGCGAACATCGGCTGGCGCACGACCTCGAAGGCAATGCGGACGAAGTTACGGCGGTCCGGATGGGGCAGTTCGTTGTAGCCGTAGGTCGCGAGGCGCCTGGCCGCTTCCGCTGCGCTAAGGCCTTGAGTCGTTTCCGGCATGATCATCTTGCTTGCTTCGCCGATTTGCGGCGCCGCTGCCAATTTGCAGTGCCGAACCATGATGCGGCGCCAAGCATACTCTTTTCGGCCGCAGCAATCGGTTGCGTGGCCTTTGGCTTTGCAAACCGGGGCGGCCGGTCTCGCGCCAAACCCGCCGCGGCATCCGCCCGGCGGGTTTTTTGTGCGGGTTGCTTTCGCCGCGCCGCGCCGCCATCCTGCGCGACGAAACGCCGGGAAACCCGATGGCCGAGAAGCCGCGCGTCGCGCTGTTCGTCACCTGTCTGGTCGATCTGTTCCGCCCGTCGGTCGGCTTCGCCGCGGTGAAGCTGCTCGAGGACGCCGGCTGCACGGTCGAGGTGCCGCGCGATCAGAGCTGCTGCGGCCAGCCGGCTTACAATTCCGGTGACCGCAAATCGGCGCAGGCGATCGCGCGCACCGTGATCGCCGCCTTCGCCGGCTTCGACTACGTCGTGGCGCCGTCGGGCTCGTGCGCCGGCATGATCAAGGTCCATTACCCGGCGCTCTTTGCCGACGATCCGATCATGGCGGAGAAGGCGCGCGACCTAGCCGGCCGCACCTATGAACTGATTTCGTTCCTGGTCGACGTGATGAAGGTCGAGCGCGTGGCATCGCGCTACGACGGCGTCGCCACCTACCACGATTCGTGCTCCGGCCTGCGCGAGCTCGGCGTCAAGGCGCAGCCGCGCCGGCTCCTCGCCAGCGTCGCCGGCCTGACCGTGAAGGAGATGCGCGATTGCGAGGTGTGCTGCGGCTTCGGCGGCACCTTTGCGATCAAGTACGGCGACATTTCCGACAAGATCGTCGGCGAGAAGACCGAGAACATCCGCGCCTCGGGCGCCGACACGCTGCTCGCCGGCGACATGGGCTGCCTGCTCAACATGGCCGGCAAGCTCGAGCGCGCCGGCGACCCGACCAAGGTGCGGCACATCGCCGAGGTGTTGGCCGGATT
The DNA here is from genome assembly GCA_028871055.1 of Alphaproteobacteria bacterium. Classification (GTDB taxonomy): domain Bacteria; phylum Pseudomonadota; class Alphaproteobacteria; order ATCC43930; family CGMCC-115725; genus REEB95. The sequence continues at coordinate 163,764 of JAGWON010000001.1, read as the reverse complement.
CACCGGGCCGGCGCTGGGCGAGCCGGGAGACGATTCGTGAAGGTAACCAGCCAGGCCTTCAAGGCCAACGCCCGGCACGCGCTCGGCGATCCCAACCTGCAGAAGGCGATGACCAACCTGCGCTCGGGCTTCGTCGAGCGCCGCGCCCACGCGGTGTCGCAACTGCCGGAATGGGAGGCGCTGCGCGACGAAGCGGTCGCGATCAAAAAGCACACGCTCGCCCAGCTCGATTTCTATCTCGAGGAATTCGAGCGGCGGGTCGTCGCCAACGGCGGCAAGGTCCATTGGTGCCGCGACGCCGCCGAGGCCAACGCGGCGGTGCTGGCGATCTGCCGCGGCCTCGGCGCCCGCACCGTCACCAAGGGCAAGTCGATGATCGGCGAGGAGATGGGCGTCAACGACTATCTCGAAGCCAACGGCGTCACGCCGGTCGAGACCGATCTCGGCGAATACATCATCCAGATCCGGCACGAGCCGCCGAGCCACATCATCGCGCCGGCGATCCACCTGGTGAAGGAGCAGATCGCGCAGTCCTTCCGCGAAACCCACCGCGACCTCGATCCTGCGCGGCAACTCAAGGACTCGCGCCAGATGTGCGACGAGGCGCGCGCGGTGCTGCGGCCGCGCTTCCTCGCCGCCGACGTCGGCATTACCGGCGCCAACTTCCTCGTCGCCGAGACCGGCTCGAGCATCATCGTCACCAACGAGGGCAACGGCGACCTGACCCAGACCCTGCCCAAGGCGCATGTCGTGCTCGCGTCCCTTGAAAAAGTCGTCCCGACCCTGGAAGACGCCGCGACCATTCTGCGGTTGCTGGCGCGCTCGGCCACCGGCCAGGAGTTCTCGACCTACACCACGGTGTCGACCGGACCGCGCCGGCCCGACGATCCCGACGGGCCGGGCGAATACCACGTCGTGCTGCTCGACAACGGCCGCAGCGCGCTCTTGGGCGGCGAGTTCGAGGACATGCTGCGCTGCATCCGCTGCGCCGCCTGCCTCAACCACTGCCCGGTCTACCAGGCGATCGGCGGCCAGAGCTACGGCTGGGTCTATCCCGGACCGATGGGCTCGGTGCTGACGCCGTCGCTGATCGGCGTCGACCAGGCCGGCGACCTGCCCAACGCTTCGACCTTCTGCGGCCGCTGCGAGGAGGTCTGTCCGATGAAGATCCCGCTGCCGCGGATGATGCGGCATTGGCGCGAGCGCGAGTTCCAGCGCCACCTGCCGCCGCGCGCCTACCGGCTCGGCCTCGCCGCCTGGGCCTTTTTCGCGCGGCGGCCGGCGCTCTATCGCGTCGCCGCCGATTGGGCGGCGCGCATGCTGGGGTATGTGGGCCGCGCCCGAGGTCGCTTCCGCGCGCTGCCCTTGGCTGCCGGCTGGACGCGGACCCGCGACCTGCCCGCACCCGAAGGGCGCAGTTTCATGAGTCTGTGGGCCGCGCGCCAATCCGCAAGCCGGTCGGCCCAATGAACCCGTCGCGCGACCAGATCCTGGGCTCGATCCGGCGTTCGTTCCGGCGCGGACCGCTCGCGCCCGAGGCGCTCGCCGCCTGCGAGACGCGCCTCGTCACGCATCGGCGCAATTTGATTCCGGAACGCGCCCGCACCCTACCGCCGCGCGGCCAGGTCGAGCTCTTCGTCACGATGGCCGAAGCGGTGAACGCCACCGTGACGCGGGTGAAAGACGCGCGCGACGTGCCGGCGGCGATCGCCGAGTATCTCGCGCGCTTCAATCTGCCGCAACGGCTGGTGCGCGCGCCCGATCCCGTGCTCGATGAACTGCCGTGGTCCGGCCGGCCGCTGCTCGAGACCCGGCGCGGCGTTGCCGAAGACTCCGATCTGGTCGGCGTCACCGCCTGCTTCGCCGCGATCGCCGAGACCGGCACGCTGATGCTGCATTCGGGCGCGGCCGGACCGACGCGCAACAACTTCCTGCCCGACACGCATATCGCCGTCGTTCGCGGCGACCAGGTGGTGGCGGCCTACGAGGACGGCTGGGACCGGCTGCGCGCCGCGCGCGGCGGCGCCGACGGCGGCGTCGCCATGCCACGCACCGTCAACTTCATCACCGGCCCGTCGCGCACCGCCGACATCGAGCAGAAAATCGAGCTCGGCGCGCACGGACCGCGCCGGCTCCATATCGTGCTGGTCGAAGATGGCGAAGCATCTTAGGGACGAGGATCGCGTGCTCTGGCGCGCCGCGATGCGCGGCGTCAAACCGCTGCAACGCGGCGGACAGGATTCAGAAGTATTGCCGCCATTCCCGCATCAGCGGGAATCCGGGGCGAGCGACGCACCGTTGCCCCTAGGTCCCTGCTTGCGCGGGGACGACGCGAAAAACCGCGCCGCGCCGAGCCTCGACCGGCGCACCGTCGCGCGCCTCAAGCGCGGCGAGATGCCGGTCGAGGCGCGGCTCGATCTTCATGGCCTGACGCAGGCGGCGGCGCACCGCGCGCTTGTCCGCTTCATCGCCGAGGCCGCGGCCGACGGCGCGCGGCTGGCGCTGGTGATCACCGGCAAGGGCCGCGGCGGCGAAGGGGTGTTGCGCGAAGCGGCGCCGCGCTGGCTGGCCGAGCCGGCGATCCGCGCGCACATCCTGGCGGTGGCGGAAGCGCCGCTGAAGCTGGGCGGCGGCGGCGCGCTCTGCGTCCTGTTGCGCCGCCGGCGCGAGCGGACGGCGGGCCCATGACGCCCTTCGGCGTCAAGCTCCGCCAGCTGCGCGCCGAGCGCGGCATTCGCCTCAAGGACATGGCCGATTCGCTCGGCGTTTCCGGCGCCTATCTCTCGGCGCTGGAGCATGGAAGGCGCGGCCGGCCGACGCACGCGATGGTGGTGGCGATCTGCGCCCAGCTCGGCATCATCTGGGACGACGCCGACGAGCTGATGCGGCTCGCGCGTATCTCGCATCCGCGCATCACCGTCGACACCGCCGGTCTCTCGGCCGAGGCGACCGAGCTCGCCAATCTGCTCGCCGAGCGCATCCGCAAGCTGCCGCCCGACCGCGTCGCCCGGCTCCTCGACCTGCTCAAGACCGCGCCGCCCGGGCCGCCGACGCGGCGCCGGCGGACGGTGAACGCGCTCTGACCTAATCGCTCCGGGTTTCCCCTAAAACGCGACCGGAGAATCGGGAGAACCGCGGAAATCGGTTGTTTTCGGGGCGCGCCGCACCGCACGATTTGTCGCCCAATCACCGGTTCGCGCGCCTTCGATCGTCACCGATCCCGCTCCCGACCCCCCGATTGACGCAGCCGCCGTGGGCTCGCACGGCACCAAACGCTTGGGAGACCTCGCTTGGCTACTGGCACCGTCAAATGGTTCAACTCTCAGAAAGGCTACGGCTTCATCCGTCCGCAGGACGGCGGCAAGGACGTCTTCGTCCACATCTCCGCCGTCGAGCGCGCCGGCCTAGGCACGCTCAATGAAGGGCAGAAGATCCGCTACGAGATCGCGCGCGATCGCGGCAAGGACGCGGCGGCCAACCTTGCGCCCGCCGACTAAGTCACTCTGGACCGGCCACCCCCGATATTAGGCCGGACCTTTAAGGGCGTTCCGCTCCCCCGGGCGCCCTTTTTCTTTTGGCACGATACCGTCATGCGCGGCCATGACGTGAGGCGACGGCGAACTACAGGATGAACTTCGACAGGTCGGCGTTCTTGGCGAGCGCGCCGACGCGCGTGCGCACGTAGTCGCGGTCGATGGTCAGGACGGTGCCGGGCTTCTGGTCGGCGGCGGTGAAGCTCGTCTCCTCGAGGAGCCGTTCGAGCACGGTATACAATCGTCGGGCGCCGATGTTCTCGACGCTGGTGTTGATCTCCTCGGCCAATGCCGCGATCTCGTCGATCGCTTCGGACTTGAACGCGAGCGTCACGTTCTCGGTCGCGAGCAGCGCGACGTATTGGCGGATCAGGCTCGCCTCCGGCTCCGTCAGGATGCGGCGTAAATCGTCGCGCGTCAGCGGCTTGAGCTCGACCCGGATCGGCAGCCGGCCCTGCAATTCGGGCAGCAGGTCCGACGGCTTCGCCAGATGGAACGCGCCCGAAGCGATGAACAGGATGTGGTCGGTTTTCACCGGCCCGTGCTTGGTCGCGACCGTCGTGCCCTCGATCAGCGGCAGGAGGTCGCGCTGCACGCCCTCGCGGCTGACGTCGCCGACGATGCGCTCGCCGCCGCGGCCGGCGATCTTGTCGATCTCGTCGATGAAGACGATGCCGTTCTGCTCGGCCGCGTCCACCGCCTCTTTCACCACCTTTTCCTGATCGAGCAGCTTGTCGCTTTCCTCGCGCAGCAACACCGGCTGCGCCTCGGCAATGGTCATGCGCCGCGGCTTGGTGCGGCCGCCGGTGAGCTTGCCGAAGATGTCGCCGAGATTGACCATGCCGACCTGCGCTCCGGGCATACCCGGGATATCGACGGTCGGCATCCCGCCGCCCGTGTCCTGCACCTGGATCTCGATTTCCTTGTCGTCGAGCTCGCCGGCCCGCAGCATGCGGCGGAACTTGGTGCGCGTGTCGGGACCGGCACCCGGCCCCACCAGCACGTCGAGAACGCGGTCCTCGGCTGCGAGCTCGGCCTTGCTGGTCACTTCCTTGCGCAGCCGCTCGCGCGTCAGCGCCATCGAGATTTCCAGCAGGTCGCGCACGATCTGCTCGACGTCGCGCCCGACATAGCCGACCTCGGTGAACTTGGTCGCCTCGACCTTGATGAACGGCGCCTGCGCCAGCTTGGCGAGCCGCCGCGCGATCTCGGTCTTGCCGATGCCGGTCGGACCGATCATCAGGATGTTCTTGGGCAGCACTTCGTCGCGCAACTCGGGCGACAGCTGCTGGCGGCGCCAGCGGTTGCGGAGCGCGATGGCGACGGCGCGCTTGGCGTCGTGCTGGCCGACGATGTGACGGTCGAGCTCGGAGACGATCTCGCGCGGGCTGAAGGATGCGGTCATTTTATATCGAGCGATTCGAGCGTGACGTTGCTGTTGGTGAAGACGCAGATCTCGGCGGCGATCGCCATCGACCTGCGGACGACGGCCTCGGCGTCGAGGTCGGGCCGATCGATCAATGCGCGTGCGGCCGCAAGCGCGTAGGGCCCCCCCGAGCCGATGCCGATGACGCCGTTCTCGGGCTCAAGCACGTCGCCGGTACCCGACAGCACCAGCGACACCTCCTTGTCGACCACCGCCATCATCGCCTCGAGCCGGCGCAGCAGCCGGTCGGTGCGCCAATCCTTGGCCAGCTCGACGCAGGCGCGGGTGAGCTGGCGCGGGTACTGTTCGAGCTTGGCCTCGAGCCGCTCGAACAGCGCGAAGGCGTCGGCGGTGGCGCCGGCGAAGCCGGCGAGCACAGTGTCGCCGCCCAAGCGGCGCAGCTTCTTGGCGTTCGACTTGATGATGGTATTGCCCATCGTGACCTGGCCGTCGCCGGCGATCACGACCTTGCCGCCCTTGCGCACGGACAGGATGGTGGTGCCGTGCCAGGACGCCGAATTGTGGTCTTGCATGAAATCCTTTCGGGGCAAGAAATGGCCCTAAATGTAGGCAGCAGGCCGCGTTAATCAAGGCGAAGCGCCCGGCGCGCTGGTGCGGATGCTTTGCCCCTGCTACAAGACCGCGGCAAGGAGTTGATTTCGATGGCGAAAACCGGGGCCAAAGCGAAGGCCAAGGCCGGTCGCGCGAAGCGCACCGGCCGCGTCGCATCGGTCGAGCGCAACACGCGCGAGACCCGCATTCGCGCGCGCGTCGATCTCGACGGCGCCGGGCGCGCGAACATCCATACCGGCATTGGCTTCCTCGACCACATGCTCGACCAGCTCGCGCGTCACAGCCTGATCGACATCGAGCTCGAGGCTCAAGGCGACCTGCACATCGACCAGCACCACACCACCGAGGATTCGGGCTACGTCATCGGCGAGGCGATCGCCAAGGCGCTGGGCGACCGCGCCGGCATCGGCCGCTGGGGCGAGGCGATGGTGCCGATGGACGAGACGCTGACGCGCGTCGCGCTCGACGCCTCGAACCGGCCCTACCTGATCTGGAAGGTGAAATTCTCGAAGCCCAAGCTCGGCGAGATGGACTCGGAGCTCTTCAAGGAGTGGTTCCAGGCCTTCGTCCAGTCGGCGGGCGTGACGCTGCACGTCGAGAATCTCTACGGCGAGAACAACCACCACATCATCGAATCCTGCTTCAAGGGTCTGGCGCGCGCGTTGCGCCAGGCGGTCGCGATCGATCCGCGCCGCGCCGGAGCGGTGCCTTCGACCAAGGGCGTGCTCGGCGGAAGTCTCTGATGTCGACGGTGTTGATCGATTACGGCTCGGGCAATCTGCGCTCGGCCGCGAAGGCGTTCGAACGCGCGGCGCGCGAGCACGGCCTCGACGCAAGCGTCGCCGTCACCGGCGACGCCCGTGCCCTCGCTGCGGCCGACCGCGTCGTGCTGCCCGGCGTCGGCGCCTTCGCCGACTGCAAGCGCGGCCTAGCCGCGGTACCCGGCATGATCGAGGCGCTGACCGAGGCCGTGGTCGTTCGCCGCCGGCCGTTCCTCGGCATCTGCGTCGGCATGCAGCTGATGGCGACGGTCGGGCGCGAATTCGAGACGGTCGACGGCCTTGGCTGGATTCCGGGCGAGGTGGTGGCGATCGCGCCCGCCGACCCGGCGCTCAAGATCCCGCACATGGGCTGGAACGAGCTCAGGATTAGGACGTCGCATCCGGTGCTCGCCGGCCTCGAGGACGGCGACCACGCCTATTTCGTGCATTCGTACCAGCTCAAGGCGAAGGAGCCGCGCCATGTCCTGGCGACGGTCGATTACGGCGGCGCGATCACCGCCGCGGTCGGCCGCGACAACCTGATCGGCGTCCAGTTCCATCCGGAGAAGAGCCAGGCGACCGGCCTCAGGCTCATAGCCAATTTCCTGCGGTGGCGGCCGTGATCGTTTATCCGGCGATCGACCTCAAGGACGGGCGCTGCGTGCGTCTGGTGCGCGGCGAGATGAAAAGCGCCACCGTGTTCAACGACGATCCGGCGGCGCAGGCGCGCGACTTCGCCGCCGCCGGCGCGCAATGGATCCATGTCGTCGACCTCGACGGCGCCTTCGCCGGCAAGCCCAAGAATGCGGCCGCGGTCGAGACGATCGTCGCGGCGGTGCCAGCGCTCAAGATCCAACTCGGCGGCGGCATCCGCGACGAAAGGGTGATCAATAACTGGCTGGAAAAAGGTGTCGCTAGGGTCGTGCTCGGCACGGCGGCGGTGAAGAATCCGAATTTGGTGCGCGCGGCGTGCCGCCGCTGGCCCGGCAGGGTCGCGCTCGGCATCGACGCACGCGATGGCTTGGTGCGGATCGAAGGCTGGGGCAGGGCCGCGGCGGTCGCGGCACTCGATCTGGCGCGGCGCTTCGAGGACGCTGGCGCCGCCGCCATCGTTTTCACCGACATCGACCGCGATGGCGCGCTCGAAGGCGTCAATGTCGAGGCGACGGCAGCGCTCGCCCGCGCGCTCAAGACGCCGGTCATCGCCTCGGGCGGGATATCGTCGCTCGACGACCTTGCCGCCCTGCGCGCGCATGAAAAGGACGGCGTCGCCGGCGCCATCATCGGCCGCGCGCTCTATGACGGGCGCATCGATCTCAAATCGGCGCTGGCGCTGATGGCGGCTTAGATGCTCAAGGTCCGCGTCATTCCCTGCCTTGACGTCAAGGACGGCCGCGTCGTCAAGGGCGTCAATTTCGTCGACCTGGTCGATGCCGGCGATCCGGTCGAGCAAGCGAAGGTCTACGACGCCGAAGGCGCCGACGAACTCACCTTCCTCGACATCACCGCGTCGGCCGAGAACCGCGATACGCTCTACGACGTCGTCCGCCGCACCGCCGAGCAATGCTTCATGCCCTTGACCGTGGGCGGCGGCGTGCGCTCGGTCGACGACATCCGCAAGCTGCTGCTGGCCGGCGCCGACAAGGCGTCGATCAACACCGCCGCGGTGGCGCGGCCCGAGTTGGTGGGCGAGGCGGCCGAGAAGTTCGGCAGCCAGTGCATCGTCGTCGCCATCGACGCCAAGGCGGTACGGCCCAGCCAATGGGAGGTCTTCACTCACGGCGGTCGCCGCGCGACCGGCCTCGACGCCATCAAATGGGCGAAGCGGATGGCGGCCGCGGGTGCCGGCGAGATCCTGCTCACCTCAATGGATCGCGACGGCACGCAGCGCGGCTTCGACATCCCGCTGACCCGCGCTATCGCCGACGGCGTGACGATTCCGGTGATCGCCTCGGGCGGCGTCGGCGCGCTCGAGCACCTGGTCGAGGGTGTGCGCGACGGCCACGCCAGCGCGGTGCTCGCCGCCTCGATCTTCCACTTCGGCACCTTCCGCGTGGCACAGGCCAAGGCGGCGCTCAAGGCCGCCGGCATTCCGGTCCGGCTTTAGTCCCACGGCCGCTGCCGGCGCCGCGATCTTTATGGCGTCAGCGCGCCGCGAATGTCCTGGACGGCGCGCGTGACGATCTCGAGCACGCGCTGTTGCGCCTCGGGGGAGGCTTCGCGCGCCTCGCGCAGCGCCGTCCGGAGCGCATGGCGCGCGGCGCGGAATTCGGACCGGTCGTCCTCGTTCTCGATCGCGTCGCCGGCAAAGAAGCGGCGCATGCGCTCCATCTTGCGGGCGATGCGCTCGAACTGGTCGAGCATCGCCTGGACCGCTTCGCGATTCTTGCCGAGTTCGGCCTTGCCGGACTCGGTAATGCGATAGAGCTTTTTGGCTCCTTCGCTTTCGACCGCGGCGTGACCCAGCTCCTCGAGATAGGTCAGCGCCGGATAGACCATGCCAGGACTCGGCGCGTAAAAGCCGCCACTGCGCTCGGTCAGTTCCTTGATGAGATCGTAGCCGTGGCGCGGCTGCTCCTCGAGCAAGGCCAGGATGAGCAGTTGCAACTCGCCGCTGCCGAGCTTGCGCCCGGCGCTGACGCCGCGCGGGCCGAAGCCCACGCCTTCTTCCATCCACCAGCCAAACCGGCCGTAGCCGCGGCGATGGCGCATGAATCGCCGTCCGCCAGGGCCAAAACCCATACATCCACCACGCATTCTTAAACTCCTGTTAGCATAAAACATATCGTAAGATATGTCGTACGGACACAGATGTCAATCCCGATGAAAGCTGGTGACAGCGTAATCGGCGCTGCTGGCTTGCAATGCCACCGAAACCTGTCAGGAATCGGCGAGAACGCGCGAGGCGAGCGATGAGCGACATCGATGGCAGCACACTCGACCGGCTTTTCGCGGTGATTGCGGCGCGACGCGGCGCCGATCCGGCGACGTCCTATACCGCCAAGCTGCTGCGCGACGGCAAGGCCGCCATCGCCAAGAAGCTCGGCGAGGAGGCGATCGAGGCCGGCATCGAGGTCATCAAGGGCGACCGGGTGGGGCTGGCGGCGGAAAGCGCCGACCTGCTCTATCATTTGCTGGTCGCCTGGGCCGATGCCGGCATCGCTCCGGCCGAAATCTGGCGCGCGCTCGAGGCGCGCCAAGGCCGATCCGGCATCGCCGAAAAGCAATCGCGCGCCGGTGGCTAACATGGCCTACGACCGCAACAATGTTTTCGCCCGGATCGTGCGCGGCGAGATTCCGTGCCAGAAAGTCTACGAGGACGAGCACGTCCTTGCCTTCAACGACATCCGGCCACAGGCGCCCGTCCATGTGCTGGTGATCCCCAAGGGCGAATACGTCTCGTTCGACGATTTCGCCGCCGAGGCCTCGGCTGCCGAGCAGACGGCGTTCCTCAAGGCGGTGGCCAGGGTGGCGCGGGAGTCGGGTGTCGCCGAAAGCGGGTATCGCATTTTGGCCAATCACGGCCCCGACGCCAGTCAGGAAGTGCTGCACTTCCACGTCCATATCTTCGGCGGCAAACGCCTCGGTCGCATGCTGCCGCGCGAGTAGACCGTCGGCCACGCGACCGTCCGGTCCCGCCAGCATTCGGCTTTCGTTAACCATAAAATTCGTGCCGTTTACCAAGGAAAACTGCGGCCTTTCGGCGCTCAATCGGATACAGTTTTAGGTGCTTTAGCAGAAAATTAACCATAAAAGGCGCCTAATCGCGCGAGGGTAAAACCAAGGAGTCTATGTTGCCCGATGCCTTGACCCATCCGGTGCTGGGTCCGCTGCTGCGCTACTGGAACGAGAAGCGCGGCGCCGAGCGCATCATGCCCGAGCGCAAGGATATCGATCCGCTCGAGATGGGCGCACGGCTGCTGCCGCACTTGCTGCTGTGCGATCTCTTCGAGCGCGGCAACCGCGTCCGTTTTCGCGTCGTCGGGACCAACATCGTGCGACGCTGGGGCTTTGAGCCGACGGCGAAATATCTTGACGAAGACCTCGGTCCCTATTTCGCGACGCTGGGCGAGCTGCATAACGCCTGCTTCGCCGAACGCGCGCCGATCTATTCGGTGAGCGCGTTCCACTGGGGCGTCAACCGCGAGCTCGAAGCGCACCATTTGCTGCTGCCGCTGACCAAGGGCGGCTTCGAGCCGGCGATCGCGCTGGCCGCCATCGCTTTCCGCTCGGACGAGGTCTTTCCGCCGCAGATTAGGAACCTGAACGGCGTCGCGCGCTTCGAGGAGCGCTATCGCTCGATTGTCGATCTGCCCGAGGAGATCGAGCGCCGCGCCGGGCTTGTTGGCCGCAACGTCGCTTAGCGCGCCGCGGCCATCTCAGTTCCGTTTGTCGCAGGTCGAATCCGACACGGTGCAGAAATGCTGCCGACTGGTGCCCGCGGTGGCGCGACAATTGGCCAAGGCCTGTTCCCGTGCCGCCTTGAGCACCGGCGCGACCCCCTTTCCGTGTGCGCCATTCATGAAATCCGCCTCCAGCCTTGGAGTTTTCAGGCTGATACAGCCGGTGCTAAATCTCAATCTGACCGCCAAGCTCGACCACGCGGTTCGACGGAATGCGGAAGAACTCTGTGGCATTGACCATGGTGGCTTGCAGGAAAATGAACAACCGCTTGCGCCAACGCCAAAGGCGCGACGTCGAAGCACTGATCACCACCTTCTCGCGGCCGATGAAAAATGATGTCTCCATCAGGTTGAACTTGAGCCGCATCAGCCGGAGCTGCGCCAGCGTGCGCGGGATGTTGGGCTCGTCTATGAAGCCGTAGCGCACCGTCACGGTGTGGAAGTTGTGTTCGAGGTTCTTGACCTCGATGCGCTGGTCGTCGGGCACGTGCGGGATGTCGCAGGTCTCGATCTTCATCAGTACGACGCGCTCGTGCAGCACTTTGTTGTGCTTGAGATTGTGCAGCAGCGCCGCCGGCACCAGGTCGGGATTGGCGGTCATGAATACGGCCGTGCCGTCGACACGCTCGGGATGGCCGGGCTTCACCGTATTGAGGAACGTGGAGAGCGGCAGAGCGCCCTTGGCGCGCTGTGCCGCGAGCCGGTCGCGGCCCTCCATCCAGGTCGACATGGTGATGAACACCACTACACCGACGGCGACGGGAAACCAGCCGCCCTCGACGAATTTCAGCATGTTGGCGCCGAAGAACAGCAGATCGACGAACAGGAAAAAACCGAAGACCAGCGTTGCATAGAGCGGATTCCAGCGGGCGACGCCGACCGAATAGACCAGCGCCAAGACGGTGGTGAGGGTCATGGTTCCGGTCACCGCGATACCATAGGCGGTGCCGAGATTGTCGGCGCTCTTGAACCCGATGACGAGTGCCGCGACTGCGACGAAGAGGAACAGGTTCACGCGCGGCACGTAGATCTGGCCGATTTCCTCCTCCGACGTATGGCGGACTTGCAAGCGCGGCAAATAGCCGAGCTGCACGGCTTGCTGCGTCATTGAGAAGGCACCGGAGATCACCGCCTGGGAAGCGATCACGGTCGCAGCGGCCGCCAGCACCACCATCGGGTAGAGCGCCCATTTGGGCGCCAGCAGATAGAACGGGTTGGCCAGTGCGGTCGGGTTCGCCAGCAGCAGCGCACCCTGCCCGAGATAGTTGAGCATCAGCGCCGGAAACACGAAGAATAGCCAATCGGCCCGGATCGGGCGCCGGCCGAAATGGCCCATGTCGGCATAGAGCGTTTCGCAGCCGGTGAACACCAGGACGACCGCGCCGAGTAGAAACAGGCCGGTCGTCGGATTATCGAGCAGGAGATTGATGCCGTAGATCGGATTGAGCGCGAGAAGGATTCTCGGCTGGCGAAGAATCTGCACGACGCCCAGCAGCCCGATAACGATGAACCAGACGAAAATGATCGGACCGAAGGCGCTGCCGATCCGCGCGGTACCGTGCCGCTGCATCGCGAACAGCACGACCAGCAGCATGAGCGTAATCGGGATCACATAGGGCTCGAACAGCGGCGTCGCGACCTTCAGGCCCTCGATGGAGCCGAGCAGCGAAATCGCCGGCGTGATGACGCCGTCACCGTAGAACAATGACGCACCGAGGAGACCGGCGGCAAGAATCCACCAATGGAGCCGCCGCCGGCCGGTGGAGGCGCGCAGCGCGAGCGCCGTCAGCGCGAGGATACCGCCCTCGCCGCGGTTGTCGGCACGCATGATGAGCGTGACGTATTTGAACGTGACGACGACGATCAGCGCCCAGGTGAGGAGCGACAGCACGCCATAGACGTTGAACGGCGTGATGACGCTGCCGAGCTCGACGAAGCACAGCTTGACGGTGTAGAGCGGCGAGGTGCCGATGTCGCCGTAGACCACGCCGAGCGCGCCCAGGTACAGATTCTGGTGCGTCTGTCGCCGATTTCCGTTCAGCGCGGCCGTTTGAGCCATCGAGACGATGTCCAGAGCCGAAGTAGGACGTGTGCGGAAGGCGCCGTGTTTAGCCTGTCCCCCGCGCGGCCGCAAGGGAGTCGGCGCTCGTCATTTTATTCCAATGACATAGACCGCTTTCTTTAATCGCTTAAGAGAGACGACGCCGACGCAACAGCGAGCGGACTCCGCCGTCGCGGATCCCGATCCCGGACCGCCGTGCTCCGCTCGCTATTTCAGCGCCGCGGTGTACGGGAAGATCAGCTTGCCGGTCGCGTACTCTTTCGGCCACACCACGACGTCGTGCTTCGGATCCTGGAGTTGGGCCAGGTCGTTGCCGGTCAAATGCTGCCACTGGCTGAAGACGTAGCGCGGCTTGACCCATTCGCCGTCGGCGTTGAACGCGACCTTGCCGACCACGGTCGAGAACGTGTGGCTGTGCACGTACTGGGCGAGCTTCTGGTGATCGAGACTCTTGGTGCCCTCGACCGCTTGTGCCAGTACTTGACCGGCGGCGTAGCCGAACGGCACGAAACCGTAGCCCAGCGGGTCGATGCCGCCTTTTTGCCGGGCGATCGCCTGATAGCGCTTCAAGAGATCGCGCGAACCGGGGAAGTTGAACGCCGGCACGAAATCTTCGTGGAAGAGGAGGCCGTTCATCAGCGGCCCCATCTGCACCTTGAGCGGCGTTGCGAGCAGACCGATCATCGTGCCGCCGAAGATCTTGGTCTTGAGCTCGATCTCGTGCGCGGCATGAACGATGCCGACGGTGTCGGGCGGGTAGGCGCCGACGAACACGATGTCCGGATGGGTCGCCTGCACCGCGCGCAGGATCGGCGTGAAGTCGGTGGTTGGCGGCGGATAGAGCTTGTCGTAGACGATGGTGAAGCCCGCCTTCTTGGCGTTGTCGCGGGCGCCGTCGGTCGCATTCTTGCCGAATTCGGCATCGGCGCCGACGAGCGCCACGGTCTTCACCTTGGGCTTAAAGGACGCGGCGATGTCGAAGAAGCCCGACGAGAAGGCGTGCAGCGGATCGGGACCGAGCGGGAGCATCGAAAAATATTGGTTGTAATGAAATTGGCGATTGACCGCGACGGCCATCATGCTGATCGTCGTCAGCTTGTGCTGGATGATGGTCGGCATGGCCGCGGCCATCAGGTTGGTGCCGTAAGGGCCCAAGAGCAGGTCGACTTTGTCGACGTCGATCAGCTTCGTGTAGATGCTCGGGTCGTTCGTCGGCAGAGTCTGGTCGTCGTAATAGACAAGCTCGATCTTCCGGCCGAGCAGGCCGCCCTTGGCGTTGACATCGTCGCGCCAGATCTCGAGCGCCTGAAGCAGTTGCTTGCCGTTCGGCGCATTGGCGCCGGTCAAGCCCATCGCAAAGCCGATCTTGATCGGCTGTGCGGCGAGCGCGCCGTGAGCGGCCAGCAGCATTGCCGCGGCGGCGGCAAGCGTAAGTCTCAAGCTGCGGAACATTGCGGATCCTCCCCCATATCGCGCGTCCGGCTTCGACGGCCGGATCGGCGTCTCACATTTCTAACACGCATCGGCCCGCTGCCAAAGCTTGTCCGGATTGCTCGCGGAGGGCCATTTGACGCACAAGCCGCCGCGTCCGGCAGCGCCCAAAAATCGCCTTAAAAAGATTCCAGATTTCTCGTGTGTCGGTCGCGGTCCCGAGGTGTTGCTGTTGCGCGTGATGGTTGCGAGTCCGGCCACCGATAAATCGTCCGCGCCGCTTGCCGGCCTCGAGGTTCTCCTGGTCGAGCACGAGAGCGTCGCCGCGTTTGTCGTCGAGGACATGCTGTTTGACCTGGGCGCGGCGACGGTATGGCATGCGGCCGATGTCGACGCCGCGCTGAATTTGCTGCGCGATCACCGGCCCGGCGTCGCGGTCGTCGATATCAGCCTCGCGGGCGAGCCGGCCTATCCGGTCGCCGAGCGGCTGCGGGCAGCGGAAATCCCATTCGTTTTCGTCACCGGCTACGGCCGCGACGGTATCCGCCGCCGCTGGTCGAACCACGCGGCGGTGCAAAAACCGCTCCGGCCCGCCGCGCTCGCGATGGCGCTGCGCACGGTCCTCAACGACCGCGCCGCACCGCCATCGGCCTGACGGCGGTTCAGCGCGCCAAGGCGTCCCAGCCGAAAGCGATGCGGCGATAGCTGAGCGCCTCGGCGAGATGGACGCGGCGGACGGCGTCGCTCGCTTCGAGATCGGCGAGCGTGCGGGCGACGCGCAACACGCGGTGATAGCCGCGCGCCGACAGCTTGAGCCGCTCGGCCGCGTCGTTGAGCAGTCGGGTTCCTTCCGCATCGGGCGTTGCCAGCTCGTCCAGGAGCCGGCCGTCGAGCTCGGCGTTGCTGCGGATGCGTTTCTCCGCCGGAAGCGTCCCATAGCGCGCCGCTTGGCGGGCGCGCGCCGCCGTCACCCGCGCCGCGACCTCGGCGCTGCCTTCGGCCGGCGGCGGCAGCGACAGATCGGCCGCCTTCACCGCCGGCACGTCGATATGCAGATCGATGCGATCGAACAGCGGACCCGAAATGCGTGATTGATAATCGAGCGCGCATTTCGGCGCCTTGCCGCAAGCCAGGGACGGATCATCAAGGTGTCCGCAGCGGCATGGATTCATCGCCGCCACCAATTGGACACGGGCCGGATAGGTGACGTGCGCGTTGACGCGCGCGACGCTGACGCGGCCCGATTCGAGCGGCTGACGCAAGGCTTCGAGCGCCGCACGCTGGAACTCTGGAAGCTCGTCGAGAAAAAGGACGCCAAGGTGCGCCAATGAAATTTCTCCCGGCTTGCCACGCAACCCGCCGCCGACCAGCGCCGGAAGCGAAGCCGAATGATGCGGATCGCGGAACGGCCGCGCGCGCATCAGCTTGCCGTCGCGCAGCAAGTTGGCGACCGAATGGATCATGCTGACTTCGAGCGCCTCGTCCGGCGCCAGCGGCGGCAGCAAGCCGGGCAGCCGTTGCGCCAGCATCGATTTGCCGGCGCCCGGCGGGCCAATCATCAGCAGATTGTGGCCGCCAGCGGCGGCGACCTCGAGCGCCCGCTTGGCGGTTTCCTGACCCTTGATCTCCTTGAGGTCGAGCGGTGCCGCCCGGCCTTCGGCAATTTTCGGCTCGGGCGTCGGCAGGAGCTGCGCGCCCTTGAAGTGATTGACCAGTGCCAGCAGCGATGGCGCCGCCAGGACCTCGATCCTGCCGGCCCACGCCGCCTCGCCGCCGGTCTCGCGCGGACAGATGAGGCCGCGCCCCGCCGCCGACGCGCCCAACGCCGCCGGCAGCACGCCGGCCACCGGCAACAGCGAGCCGTCGAGCGCGAGTTCGCCCAGCGCGACAAAGCGCTCGAGTTCCTCGCCGGGCAACACGCCCATCGCCGCCAGCAGTCCCAGCGCGATCGGCAGATCGAAATGGCTGCCCTCTTTCACGAGATCGGCGGGCGCGAGGTTGACGGTGATGCGCTTGGCCGGCAGCGCCAGGCCCATGGCGGCGAGCGCGGCGCGCACGCGCTCGCGTGATTCGCCGACCGCCTTGTCGGGCAATCCCACCACCGTGAAGGCCGGCAAGCCCCCGGCGATGGTCACCTGGGCCTCGACCGGCACCGCCTCGATCCCCTGGAAGGCGACGGTACGGACGCGCGCGACCATGTTTCCCCCTCGTGCGCTCGCTCCGAGCCTATCGCGCGCCTGGACGCGGCGAAAGCCGCATCGTGAAACCGCCGCGCCGTGCTATCGTTTTGCTCCGGATTCCATCGCGACGGAGGAACCCCATGGCGCCTCGAACCAAACGCGGTCGACGCAGCACGGTCACGCGCGTGATGCGGGAATTCAAGGAAGGCGAACTCAAGGGCGGCCGCGGCCGCCGCGGCAAGGTGAAGAGCCGCAAACAGGCCATCGCCATTGCCCTGTCGGAAGCCGGCGTCTCGTGGAAAAAGCGGCCGCGAAGCCGCAAGAAAAGCGCGCGCCGTACGGTCAGCGCCCGGTGAGCGACTGACGCCAGCGCGCCAGCGCGTCGGCAAGCTCGCGGTAGAGCCGCCGCCGCTCGGCTGGCCCGAGGAAGGCGCCGAGCGAGAGCCGCCGTCCGTGCGAGGCGACGAGGAGGCGGTTTTCGTTCTCGTCGATCTCCTCGAAGACGAGCCGCGCCCACGCCGGCTCGAAACGCCAATGGTGCCGCTCGCCGCGCACGCCGACGCGCTCGACGGTGAGCTCGGACGATGTGAGCCGCACACGCTCGATCTTGCGTGCGCTGCGATAGCTGGCGCGGAAGGCGAGATAGACCAGCGCCGCGTCGAGGCCGAAGAAGCCGGTGACCGGCCACGCGCCGAGCAGGACGCAGCCGACCGACAGTACCAACGACCCCCCGCCAAGCACCGCCATGACCGCGCCGAAGCCCCGAGGCGACAGGCTGCGATAAGGCTGCAACCGCGCGTCGAAAAACACCGGAGGAGCGGCGTCGGTGGCGCTCATGGCTCGGTCATATTAGGGTCCGGATATGGCCCGCATGTCAAAAGAGAACGCCGCCCGCTTCTTCGCGTTGCTCGCGGCCGAGCGGCCCGACCCCACGACCGAACTCGACTACATCAACCCCTACACGCTTTTGGTCGCCGTGGTGTTGTCCGCCCAGGCGACCGATGTCAGCGTCAACAAAGCGACCGTCGAGCTGTTCAAGGTTGTCGACACGCCGGAAAAGATGGTGGCGCTCGGCGAAGCGAAACTGCGCGACACCATAAGGACCATCGGCCTCTATCGCACCAAGGCAGCAAACGTCATCCGGCTGTCGCAGATTCTGATCGAGAAACACGGCGGCACGGTGCCGGCGAACCGCGAGGCGCTCGAGGCGCTGCCCGGCGTCGGCCGCAAGACCGCCAACGTCGTGCTCAACGTCGCCTTCGGTCAGCCGACCATCGCCGTCGACACGCACATCTTTCGCCTGGCCAATCGCACCAGGCTGGCGCCGGGCAAGGATCCGCGCGCAGTCGAGCACGCGCTGGAGCAGGTCGTGCCGGAGAAGTATCTGCGCCACGCGCATCACTGGCTGATCCTGCACGGCCGCTACGTCTGCACCGCGCGCAATCCGAAATGCACAGCCTGCGTCGTGAACGAACTCTGTCTCTACGAAGGAAAGACGACGCTGGCCGAACCGGTGAAGGCTAAGGTTTCGCCAGCACGTCGGCCATCGAATAGAGGCCGGGCTTCTTCTTCGCCAGCCACAGGGCGGCGCGCACCGCGCCGCGCGCGAACACCCGGCGCGACGTAGCGCGGTGGGCGAGCTCGACGACCTCGCCCGGTCCCGCGAACAACACCGTGTGCAACCCCACCTCGTCGCCGCCGCGCAGCACGGCGAAGCCGATATCGCCCGCCTTGCGCGGACCGCTGACGCCGTCGCGCGCGCCGACGCGCTTCCTGCCGAGATCGACGCCACGACCCGCCGCCGCCGCGCGGCCCAACGCCAGCGCCGTGCCCGACGGCGCATCGACCTTGTAGCGGTGGTGCATCTCGAGGACCTCGATGTCGTAATCGGGTCCGAGCTGCGCCGCCGCCTCGCGCACCAGTTCGAGCAGCAGATTGACGCCGACGCTCATGTTAGGCGCCCACAGGATCGGCGCCTTGCGCGCGGCCTGTTTGAGCGCGCTCTCCTGCGCGGCGTCGAGGCCGGTGGTACCGATCACCAGCGCCTTGCCGGTCGCCGCCGCGATTTTCGCATGACCGACGCTCGCCGCCGGCGCCGAGAAGTCGATCACCGCATCGGCGACGCGGAACAGGCCGAGCGCGTCGCTGCCGGCCTTGAGCTTGAGTGCTCCCACGCCGGCGAGCTCGCCCAGGTCGCGGCCGAGATAGGGACTGTCCGGCGCGTCGATGCCGCCCACCAGGCGGATCCCCTTGGTCTCCAGCAACTCGAGCGCGACCATGCGGCCCATCCGTCCGCCGCAGCCGGAAACCCCGATCTTGAGCTCGGCCATATCTCTCCCCTTCGCCTGAAGCTCCGCGAAGGGCGATGCAAATGCAAGCGCGGCGCGGGCCTAGGGCCGTGTTGCGGGAGCCGCCGCAGCCGCTGCCGGCGCGTGGCCGAGCATGGCTTCGAGCATGCCGGCGGCGCCATCGGGTTGGCGATCGACGACGGTAATGCCGAGCATGACGATCGCCACCGCCAGCATGCCGACCAGGAAGTAGCGGCCGTCACCGGCTCGGGCGCGAGGGGTCCGTCCGTCGTTGCCTCCTCATCGGGTCGTGTCTCCGGCAGACCAACGAACGGCTTCCTCGCGAGCTCCCGGCGATGGCGTGCGCTCCGCAGCGCGTGCGATCGTGTCAGCGCGCCGATGCGGCGGGCGGTTCCGCGCCCTCTTCCCACTGCCGCCGGCATCCTCTACACCATCGGCTTCATGGCCCTCCTGCGCTCGGTCGCGACGGTCGGCGGCTACACCATGATGAGCCGCGTCCTGGGCTTCGTGCGCGACATCCTCATGGCACAGTTCCTCGGCGCCGGGCCGGTGGCCGACGCATTCTTCGTCGCGCTGCGCCTGCCCAATCTGTTTCGCAGCCTCTTCGCCGAGGGCGCCTTCAGCGCCGCCTTCGTGCCGATTTTCGCCGGTATGGTGGCGAAGGACGGCCGCCAGCCGGCGCGGCTCTTCGCCGAGGACGCGCTGGCGGCGCTGACCACGGTGCTGTTTGTCTTCGTCCTGGTCTGTGAGATCGCGACGCCCGCCTTGCTACACGTGCTGGCGCCGGGCTTTGCCGTCGAGCCGGAAAAGTTTGCCATTGCCGTCACCTTCACGCGCATCACGTTTCCCTATTTGCTGTTCATCTCGCTGGTGGCGCTTCAGGGCGGTGTGCTCAATTCGCTCGAGCGCTTCGCGGCGACGGCGGTGGCGCCGGTGCTGCTCAACATATTCCTGATCGGCACGCTGCTTCTGGTGCGGCCGGTCAACGGCGTGGCACTGAGTTGGGCGGTGACGTCGGCCGGTTTTGCCCAGTTCGTCTGGCTGATGGCGTCGTGTCACCGCGCCGGCCTGCCGCTACGCTTTCCGCGGCCGCGCTGGACACCGGCTCTGAAGCGCTTGGTCGGGCTGATGGGTCCGGGCATCGTCGGCGCCGGCGTGATGCAGCTCAACCTCGTGGTCTCGACCGCGGTGGCCTCGCTGCTGCCGACCGGTGCGGTGTCGTATCTTTATTACGCCGACCGGCTGAACCAACTGCCCTTGGCCGTCGTTGGCACCGCCGTCGGCATCGCCATCCTGCCGCCGCTGTCGCGCCAGGTGCGCACCGGCGACCTGGCCGGCGCGGTCGCGACGCAGAATCGCGGCCTCGAGCTGGCGCTGCTGCTGACCGTGCCGGCGGCGGTGGCGTTGGGACTGCTGGCGCAGCCGCTGCTCGCGGCTCTGTTCGAACGCGGCGCCTTCAGGCCTCACGAGGTCACGGCGACGGCGGGTGCGCTCGCCGCCTATGCCGCCGGCCTGCCCGCCTTCGTCCTGGTCAAGGTGCTGGCGCCCGCCTTCTTCGCCCGCCACGACACCGCAACGCCGGTCAAGATCGCGGTCGTTGCCGTCGCTGCCAATTTCGCGCTGACGCTGATTCTCGGCGTGGCGCTGCCCTTCGCCCAGGTCGGCATCGCCTGCGCCACCTCGGCGGCGGGCTGGATCAATGCCTTGTTGCTGCTCTGGCTGCTGCACCGGCGGGCGCATTTCCGGCTCGACGCGCGCTCCAAGTCGCGCATCCCGCGCATCCTCGCGGCGGCCTTGCTGATGGGCGCGGTGCTGGTCGGGCTCGGAATTCCGCTGGCGCCGTTTTTCGGCAAGGCGCTAGTCTTCCGCCTCGCCGCGCTGGCGGCGCTGATCGCCGCCGGCCTCACCGCCTTCGCCGGTTTCGCGCTGGCGCTGGGTGCCGCCGAATGGAACGAGCTCGGCGGCCGCCTCGGACTTGACGTTGCCGCCCGCCGGCAGCGATAACAGCGGCGCCCGCGCCCTCCATCAGCGACGATGGCATGAAACGGATCTTCTCGGGCGTCCAGCCCACCGGCAACCTCCACCTCGGCAACTATCTCGGCGCGATCCGCAACTGGGTCCAGCTGCAGAAGGATTTCGACTGCATCTTCTGCATCGTCGACCTGCACGCGCTGACATTGCCGCAGGACCCAAAGGAGCTCACCGGCCAGACGCGTGAGGTCACCGCCGCCTATATCGCCGCCGGCATCGATCCCGAGCGCTGCATCATCTTCAACCAGTCGACCGTGCCCGGCCACGCCGAGCTCGCCTGGCTCCTGGGGTGTCTCACGCCGCTCGGCTGGCTTAACCGTATGACCCAGTTCAAGGAGAAGGCGGGCAAGCACCGCGAAGAAGCCGGTCTCGGCCTCTATGCCTATCCGGTTCTGATGGCCGCCGACATCCTTCTCTACAAGGCGACGCACGTGCCGGTGGGCGAAGACCAGAAGCAGCACTTGGAGCTCGCGCGCGACATCGCCGGCGCCTTCAACCGGCGCTTCGGCGTCGAATTCTTCCCGCTGCCCGAGCCGCAGATTTTCGGCGCCTGCACGCGGGTGATGAGCTTGCGCGATGGCACCAAGAAGATGTCGAAATCCGACACCTCGGACTATTCGCGCCTCAACATGACCGACGACGCGGCGGCGATCGCGCTCAAGATCCGCAAGGCCAAGACCGATCCGCAACCGCTGCCGGCGACCGAGAAAGAGGCCGAGGCGCGGCCCGAGGCGACGAACTTGCTCGGCATCTACGCGGCGCTGGCGGGCGTGTCGTTCGCCGAGGTGATCCAGCGCTTCGCCGGCTGGAACTTCTCCGACTTCAAGGCCGAGCTCGCCGATCTGGCGGCCGATGTCTGCGGCCGCATCGCCGTCGAGATGAAGCGGCTGATGGCCGATCCCGGCTATATCGACGGCGTCTTGAAGCGCGGCGCCGAGCGCGCCAACGCCATCGCCGCGCCGGTACTGCGCGACGTCTTCGACCTCATGGGTCTGCTGCGGCCCTGAGCCGCAGTCAGCCGCCGAGCGCCGCGGCGCCGGCCGCCGCGACCTGCCCGTCTTGTGCCGAGCTTGCGCCCGAGACGCCGAGCGCGCCGATCACCTTGCCGTCCGCCATGAGCGGAACGCCGCCTTCGATGGGCAGCACGCCCGGAAGATTGGCGAGATGCGTCCGGCCGCTGGCATAGGCGTCCTCCCAGAACTTGGTCGGGCGCTTGAACATCACCGCGGCACGCGCTTTGGCGATCGAGACCTCGACGCTGGCGAGGCCGGTCTCGTCCATGCGCGCCAAATGCAATAGATGCCCGCCTTCGTCGACCACCGACATGGTGACGGCGAGGTTGTGGTTGCGCGCCTCGGTCTCGGCGGCGGCGACGATGGCGCGCGCGGCGGTCAGCGTCAGGGCCTTCTTGTCGGCGAGATTGGACATGCCGGTCTCCGTTGAGGGCGGGCCGCGATCATAGCCGGCGCGCCGGCCGGCGCGACAGGTTTGCGCGGTGGCCGGGCAAGGCGCTTTATCGTCCGCGAGTCGCGATTATAGAGTGGCGCACCATGCGCGCCCGATCCCGCCGGCCGGCTCCGATGAGGCACGTGATCGCCGCGCTCGCGATCGTCTGCGGCCTCGCGCCGGCGGCGCGCGCGGAGACACTGGCGGCGGACCTCTCGGCGCACCAGATCACGCTCGCCGCCGGCGCCGCCGGCGCAGTGACGCTGTTCGGCACGATCGACGCGCCCGGCGACATCGTCGTCGTGGTGCGCGGTCCCGAGGCCGACGCGACGGTGTCGCGCGGTCCCTTCGGCAATTTCTGGCTCACCGCGCATCGCATCGTGTTTGCCGGCGTGCCGGACTATTACGCCGTCTACGCCTCGGCGCCGCTCGACGCGATCGTGCCGCCGGCGATCCAGGCGCAGCATCAGATCGGCCTCGCCAATCTCGGCTTTCAGCTGCAATCGGTCGAGCAGCCGCCGGCGCTGGTCGAGGAGTCCCGCGCGGCGCTGATCGCCGAGCGCAAGCGCGCCGGCGTCTATGTCGACGCCGTCGGCAAGGTCCAATTCGTCGGCGACCACCTGTTCCGCGCCACGCTCGGCCTTCCGGCCGATGCGCGGGCCGGAGCCTATTTCGTCGAAGTGCTGCTGCTGCGCGACAAGGTCCTGGTCGGCGGCCAGACCATGTCGCTCACCGTCGCCACGACCGTCGCCAAGACCAAGCTCGTCGACTCTGCCGGCGGCGGCGCCTTGCCGATCGCCGCCTTCGCCGCCGTAGCAGCGATTGCGGCGGCGGGCGCCGCGCTTTGGCTGCGCCGACGTCGGCGCGGCCGTCGTTCGCCGCCGGCGGTCGCGGCACCGCAACGGCTGGCGCGACGGGCCAAGCGGGCGAAACGGCGCTGACGTCCATTACCCTTATGCCGCAAAGGGTTGACTTGGGCCGGCCGAGGCCCAACTTTAAGGCCGCGACAGTTGGAGTCGAGCCGATGTTCATCCAGACCGAGACCACGCCGAATCCGGCGACGCTCAAGTTCCTGCCCGGCCGCGCCGTCATGGGCGACGGCACGGCAAATTTCCCAAGCGCCGACGGCGCGGAACGCTCGCCGCTTGCCCGGCGGCTCTTCGGCCTGGCCGGCGTGACCGGCGTGTTCCTGGGCGGCGATTTCATCACCGTCGCCAAGGCCGCGGACGTCGACTGGTTGGCGCTCAAGCCACAGGTACTCGGCGCCATCATGCAGCACTTCACCGCGGGCGAGCCGGTCGTGCTCGATGCCCCGACCGCCGCCGCCGAAGAGGAGACCGACGAAGTCGTCGCCCAGATCAAGGAGCTGATCGAGACCCGCGTCCGCCCCGCGGTGGCGCAGGACGGCGGCGACATCACCTTCGACCATTACGCCGACGGCGTGGTCTATCTCCACATGCAGGGCTCGTGCTCGGGCTGTCCGTCATCGACCGCGACGCTGAAAGCCGGCATCGAGAACATGCTGCGCCACTACATCCCGGAAGTCGTCGAAGTCCGGCCGCTATAGGCGTTCTGTTCCGGCTCGCGCACGCAGCCGCCATGCCAACCGCTGCGTGCGCTCGCCGGCGCGCGCGACCTAAACCAAGGCCATCATCGGTTCCGGCAGATCGGCGTCCGACAGCAGCGGATAGCGCCTGGCGTCGAACAGCTGATAGTGCCACCACTCGTTCCGGTAGAAGTCCCAGCCCGCCGCGCTCATCAGTCCCAAGAGCAGGAACCGGTTGCGCTGCGCCGCCTCGGGAATCGCCGTGCTGCCGTGATGTGACAGCGGCGTAAAGGCATCGAAGCCGGTGCCCATGTCGAGTTCGCGGCCGTGCGCGTCGATCAGAGTCAAGTCGACGGCGACGCCGCGCGAATGCGGCGAGCCTTTGCGCGGGTCGGCGAGGAATTCGGGATCGGGCCGGAAATTCCACAACACCCACTGCGCCTCGCTCGGCCGGAAGGCATCGAAGACCTTGAGCCGCAGGCCGAGCGGCCGGGCGAGATCGGCCGCGCGCCGGAGCGCCGCCGCGGCGTCTTCGTGGAGATAGCAGCCGGGGCGGGTATAGACCGGCTTGCCGGTGAAGTTGGCGGCGGTCGCATAGGCGATGTCGAGCACGACATCGTGCCAAGCGGCGGTGATCTCGTGCAGCGCCATGACCCGCTTCTCCTAGCACGTTATGATCGCGCGCATGAAGGTCCTGGGCCTCGATAGCACCGGCGGCCAATGCGCGGTTGCGGTGCTCGATGGCGAGCGCGTCGCCGCGGCGCACGCCGAGACCATGGCGCGCGGTCAGGCCGAGCGGCTGCTGCCGCTGATCGCCGAAACGCTGACGGCGGCGGGCATCGCGCCCGCCGCACTCGAGCTGATCGCGGCGACGACCGGACCGGGCAGCTTCACCGGCATCCGCGTCGGCCTCGCCACGGCGCGCGGCCTGGCGCTCGCCACCGGCCGGCAAGCGGTCGGCGTCCGCGCCTTCGACGCCTATGCGGCGGCGGTGCCGCCGGCCGCGCGGCGTGGCCGCGCCCTCGTCGTCGCGGTCGAATCGAAGCGCGACGAATTCTATCTCCAGGCTTTTGCACCAGGCGGATCGGCGCTCGGCCCAGCGGCGCAGGTCCTGCCGCGCGACGTCGACGCCTGGCTGCCGTCCGGCCCGTTGCTGCTGGCTGGCGACGCGGCGGCGCGGCTGCGCCGGCAGATCCCCGCGCGCGACGCGACCATTGCGCCCGGTACGGCTGCGGTCGATGCGGTCCACGTCGCGCAACTCGGCCGCGCGCTCCTCGCCTCCGGCGCCGGCGAGCCGCCGCGCCCGTTCTATTTGCGCGCGCCCGATACCACCGTGCCGCGCCGGGCCGCGGCGCCGTGACCGCGCCGGTGCTGCGTCCGGCTGCGTCTGCCGATGTCGACGCCCTGGCGCAACTCCATGCACGGTCCTTCCCCGCCGAGCCGTGGGAACGCGGCGCCCTCGCCCGCCTCCTCGTTCTACCCAAGATGCACGCCCGCCTCGCGGAGAGCGGCCGGTTTCCGGCCGGCTTCATCCTGGCCCTGGTGGTGGGCGGCGAGGCGGAGATCCTGACCCTGTGCGTCGATCCCGGGCTGCGCAGGCGCGGCCTCGCGCGGGCGCTGCTCGCCGATCTTTATGCCGCTGCGCGTGCCATCCAATCGGCCCGCGTCGTGCTCGAAGTCGCCGCCGACAACGCGATCGGTCGCGCTCTCTATGCTGCCGAAGGCTTCGCGGCGATCGGCCGCCGGCCGTTCTATTATCGGCGGCCCGACGCGCCGGCGGTCGATGCGCTGATCCTCGCGCGCCCTCTCGCCTGATCCGTGTATTCGCGCCGCCGCAACCCGTAAAACCTGTACCGAACGCCAAGAAAAGCCTTAGACTGGCGCAATCCTCATTGCGCCTTTCGCGCAAAATACTTATATCTCTGCCGTGAAACCCGCAGGAACTTTATCGAATGACTGACAAAACGCCATCCAACAGCCTGCTCGATCTCACCACCGAGATCGTAGCAGCGCACGTCTCGAACAACAGTGTCGCGCCCAGCGATCTGCCGCAGCTGATCGATCAGGTCTATCAGTCGCTAGCGAATATCGGCAAAGGTTCGGCGGGCGCCACCGACCGGCCCAAGCCCGCGGTCAACGTCAAGCGCTCGATCCACCCCGACTACATCATCTGTCTCGAGGACGGCAAAAAGCTCAAGATGCTCAAGCGCCATCTCAAGACCGCGTACAACATGACGCCCGAATCCTATCGCGAGCGCTGGGGCCTGGCGGCCGACTATCCGATGGTGGCGCCCAACTATGCGCGGCAGCGCTCCAAGCTCGCCAAGGACATCGGTCTCGGCACCCGAGGCCGGCAGGCCAAAGTAGGCTGAGCACATCCCGTGCGCCGCCCGAATTTGTCTGGGTCGCCACCGCATCGCCGGTCGTGACCCGCTCGCTATAGGATCGATTGTTCGTTTGCGCTATACTTTTGGCGTCGGCCAATAGGCGCGGGTACCTTCACGAATGCCGTCCCGTATCGAGCAACTCTGCATCGATAAAGGTCTCAAGATGACCGAGCAGCGCCGCATCATTGCGCGCGTGCTGTCGGACGCCGCCGACCATCCGGATGTCGAGGCGGTGCACCGCCGCGCCTCCGCGATCGATCCCAAGATCTCGATCGCCACCGTCTATCGCACCGTGCGGCTGTTCCAGGAGGCCAGCATTCTCGAGCGCCACGATTTCGGCGACGGCCGCTCGCGCTACGAGGAAGCACCGTCGGAGCACCACGATCACCTGATCGACCTGCAGACCGGCAAGGTCATCGAATTCCGGAACGAGGCCATCGAAAAACTGCAGCGCGAGGTTGCCTCACGCCTCGGCTACAAGCTGGTCGATCATCGGCTCGAGCTGTTTGCCGTGCCGCTCGACAGCGCGGCGGCGTCCGCGAAGAAGTGACCGCGCCGCGCCCGGCCTCCGTGCAATCCGCGCGTCCGCAGACCGCAGCCGTGCTCGACGTTCGCGCGGGCACGCTCGAGGTTCGCTTGGCACGGAATGCGCGGGAGATCGCCGCCGCCCAGGCGCTGCGCTACCGCGTCTTCTATCAGGAGATGGGCGCGCATCCGACCGTCGAGACGGCGCTGGCGCGCCGCGACTTCGACAATTTCGACGTCTTCTGCGACCACCTGCTGGTGATCGACCACGCGCGCGGCACCGGCGACGACGCGGTGGTGGGAACGTACCGCCTGATCCGCCGCGAGGCGGCGGCGCGCATCGGCCGCTTCTACAGCGCCGCCGAATACGACATCCGCTGCATCGCCGAACATCCCGGCGCGGTCCTCGAGCTGGGCCGGTCCTGCATCGACGCTCAGTGGCGCAACCGCCCGACGATGCAGCTCTTGTGGCGCGGCATTGCTGCCTATGTCTTCGCGTACGGCATCGAACTGATGTTCGGCTGCGCCAGCCTGCCAGGCACCGATCCCGACGCACTCGTGGTGCCGCTGTCCTATCTCTATCACCATCACCTCGCGCCGCCGGTGCTGCGCCCGCGGGCCCTGAGCGAGCGCTATCTCGAGATGAACCGGCTGCCGCCTGGGGCTTTCGATCCGGCGGAGGCGCTGAGTCAGCTGCCGCCGCTGCTCAAGGGCTATCTGCGTCTCGGCGGCTTCGTCGGCGACGGCGCGGTGGTTGACCGGCAGTTCAATACCACCGACGTCTGCATCGTCGTGAAGACCGATCTCGTCACCGAGAAGTACTATCGCCATTACGAGCGCCGCGTACGCGCGGTTGCCCCCGTCTGATGCCGCCGCAGAGTTCCGTGCTGCGCTGGGTCCGCGCATTGGCTTATTGCGCGCTCACCTTGCCGCTGATGCCGGTTCAAGCCGTGCTCCTGCTGTTGCGCAGCCCGCTGGCCGACCGCCTGCCGCTCGCCTATCACCGGCTGGTCTGCCACATTCTCGGCATCATGATCGAGCGGCGCGGCGACGTCTCGCCGACGCGGCCGACGCTCTTCGTGGCCAATCATACGTCCTACCTCGACATCGAGGTTCTCGGCGCCTCGATTCCCGGTTCGTTCGTTTCCAAGGCGGATGTCGACGGCTGGCCGCTCTTCGGGCGGCTGGCGCGGCTCCAGCGCACCGTCTTCATCGACCGCAAGCGCCGGAGCGTCGCGCACCAGCGCGACGCGCTCAGCGCGCGGCTCCGCGCCGGCGACCGACTGATCCTGTTCCCCGAAGGCACCAGCGGCGACGGTCAACGTCTGTTGCCGTTCAAGAGCGCGCTCTTCGCCGCCGTGATGGAGGCGGCGTCCGGCGGCGACATCACGGTCCAGCCGGTCTCGGTCGCCTATCTCACGCTTGACGGCATGCCGCTCGGGCGATCCTATCGCCCGTTCTTCGCTTGGTATGGCGATATGGCGTTGGCGCCTCATCTCTGGACCATGCTCGGCCTCGGCCGACTCGGCGTCAGCGTGACCTTCCACCCGGCGGTGAATGCGGCCGGCTTCGCCTCGCGCAAGGCCTTGGCCGAGCATTGCGCGGCGGCGATCGCCGCCGGGCTGTCGGCGGCCCTGGCCGGGCGCGAGGGCATGGCGCAGCGGCCGGTATCGCCGCCGTCGGCGCCGGAGGCGCTGGCGTTCGCCGACGCCGTGGAGGGCGCGTGAAGAAGCTGTTCGTCAAGACTTATGGCTGCCAGATGAACGTCTACGATTCCGCGCGCATGGCGGAGGCGCTGGCGCCGTCGGACTATGCGCTCGCGAACTCGGCGAGCGACGCTGACATGATCCTGCTCAACACCTGCCATATCCGCGAGAAGGCGGCGGAGAAGCTGTTCTCCGATCTCGGCCGGCTGGCGCCGCTCAAGGCGCGCAAGCGGCGCAGCGGCGGAACGATGATCGTCGCGGTCGCCGGTTGCGTCGCGCAGGCCGAGGGGGCCGAGATCCTGCGCCGCGCCAAGAACGTCGATGTCGTGGTGGGGCCGCAGAGCTATCACCGCCTGCCGGCGCTGGTGGCGGCGGCGGAAGGCGGCGCCCGACCGGTCGAGACCGAATTTCCGGCCGAGTCCAAGTTCGATCGGCTGCCGACGCGCAGCCGCGCCGGCATCAGCGCCTTTCTCTCCATCCAGGAAGGCTGCGACAGGTTCTGCAGCTTCTGCGTCGTGCCCTATACCCGCGGCGCCGAGTTCTCGCGCCCGGCGCGCGCGGTGATCGACGAGGCGTGCCGCCTCGCTGCCCAGGGCGCGCGCGAGCTCACGCTTCTGGGCCAGAACGTCAACGCCTATCACGGCGAAGCGCCCGACGGAGGCACCTGGGGCCTTGGCCGGCTAATCCGCGCGCTCGCGGAGATTCCCGAAGTCCTGCGCCTGCGCTACACCACCTCGCATCCTGCCGACATGGACGACGAGCTCGTTGCCGCGCATCGCGACGAGCCCAAGCTCATGCCCTTCCTGCACCTGCCGGTGCAATCGGGTTCCGATCGGGTGCTGCAAGCGATGAATCGGCGTCATCGTGCCGACGACTATCGCCGCACGATCGAGCGCCTGCGCACCGCCCGTTCCGATCTGGCATTGTCGTCGGATTTCATCGTCGGTTTTCCGGGCGAAAGCGACGACGATTTCGCCGCCACGCTGGCGCTGGTGCGCGAGGTCGGCTTCGCCCAGGCGTTCTCGTTCAAGTACAGCGCGCGACCGGGCACGCCCGCAGCCACCCGCGACGACCAGGTGCCGGAGCCGGTCAAGGCCGCGCGTCTCGCCGCGCTCCAGACGCTGCTGACCGAGCAGCAGGATCGCTTCAATGCCGGCTTCGCCGGTCGCACCATCGCCGTGTTGTTCGAGAAACGCGGCCGTCACCTCGGCCAGCTCGCTGGTCGCAGTCCGTGGCTGCAGGCGGTTCACGTCGCCGCGCCCGACGCGCTTCTGGGTTCGGTCGCGGCCGTGCGCGTCGCCGCGCGCGAGCCCAACAGCCTAACCGGCGCGTTGTCGGAGGCGAGCGCGTGACGCCGCGCGATGCCGCGCGCGACTCCGAGGCGCGCTTCCATCTCCAGTTCGGCGACAACGCTCTTCTGCCGCAGCTCTTCGGCGAGCACGACAAGCATCTCGAGCGCATCGAGCGCGCTCTCGGCGTGGCGCTGGTGTCGCGCGGCAACCGGTTGGCGATCTCGGGTCCGGAGCACGGCGCCGACGTCGCCCGCGCGGCGTTGACGGCGCTCTATGACCGGCTCAAGCGCGGCGAGGAGATCGACGCGCACGCCGTCGACGCCGCCCTGCGCATGGCACAGCATCGCGGCGCCCATCGCGGCGAGCCATGGGTCGAAGGCGAGGAAATCCGCACGCGGAAGCGCCGCGTCGCGCCGCGCGGCCCGGCTCAGGCCGCTTACGTCAAGGCCCTCCGCACCCAGGAGCTGGTTTTCGGCGTCGGCCCCGCCGGCACCGGCAAGACCTATCTCGCCGTCGCCATGGCGGTCGACATGCTGATGACGGGGCGAGTCGAGCGCATCATCCTGTCGCGCCCGGCGGTCGAAGCCGGCGAACGGCTGGGCTTCCTTCCGGGCGACCTGCGCGAGAAGGTCGATCCGTACCTGCGGCCGCTCTATGACGCGCTCCACGACATGCTGCCTAGCGATCAGGTGATGAAGCGCCTGTCGCTGGGCGACATCGAGATTGCGCCGCTCGCCTTCATGCGCGGCCGCACCCTGTCCAACGCCTTCGTCATCCTCGACGAGGCGCAGAACACCACGCCGGTGCAGATGAAGATGTTTCTGACGCGACTCGGCGAGAATGCGCGCATGGCGGTCACCGGCGATCTGTCCCAGATCGACTTGCCGAAAGGCACGCGCTCCGGCCTGACCGATGCGGTCGAAACGCTGGCCGGCGTCGACGGCATCGCCATGGTGCATTTCACCGAGGCGGACGTGGTGCGCCATCCGCTGGTGTCGCGCATCGTCGTCGCCTACGACCGGCACGACCAGCGCGCCAAGCGCCCGAAGACCCATGATCGCGGGGGCTAGGACGAGTTCGGTCACGATCGACGTGACCGAGCGCGCCGCGGCGTGGCGACGCGCCTTGCCGAAGGCGGCCGCCATTTGCCGCACCGCCGCCGCTGCCGCGCTCGAACGCGCGGGGGGCAAGCGTGCGGGGACGGAGCTGTCGATCGTGCTCGCCGACGATGCGCTCGTCGCGGATCTCAACCGGACCTATCGCGGCATCGCCAAGCCCACCAATGTGCTGTCCTTTTCCTGTTCCGAGCCGGCGGGCGCGAGCGCGCGACCGCGGCTGCTGGGCGACGTCGTGCTCGCCTACGGGACGATCGCCCGCGAAGCTCGCGCCCAGCGCAAGAGCCTCGGCGATCATCTGGCGCATCTCGTCGTCCACGGCGTGCTGCATCTGCTCGGGTTCGATCACGAGCGCGCCGCCGAGGCGCGGCGCATGGAACGGCTCGAGGTCGAGGCGCTCGCCGGACTCGGCATCGCCGATCCCTATCGCGCGCGCGAGTTGGCCGGTGGCTGACGCCGGGAGCTGGCGCGGCTGGCTGCGCCGTCTGCGCGGCGAGCGCGACGAGACACCGTCGAATCTGCGGGCCGAACTCGAAGAGCTGTTCGAGGAGCACGGCGCGGGCGAGCCGATCGACCCCGAGGAGCGCGCGCTGCTCACCAACATCCTGCGGCTGCACGAGGTCACCGCCGCCGACATCATGGTGCCCCGCGTCGACATCGTCGCGCTGCCGGTCGATCTGCTCTTCGCCGAGGCGGCAAAGCGCATGGCCGAATACGGCCATTCGCGCCTGCCGCTCTATCGCGAGACGCTCGACGACGTGGTCGGCGTGCTGCACATCAAGGACCTGCTGCCGCACGTGGCGGCCGGCACGCCGGTGGCGCTGGAGCAGATCGCGCGCAAGGCCTTGTTCGCGGCGCCGACGCTGCCGGTGCTCGAATTGCTCAAGCAGATGCGCGCCTCGCGCATCCATCTGGCACTGGTGGTGGACGAATTCGGTGGCGTCGACGGCCTGATTACGATCGAGGACGTCATCGAGGAGATCGTCGGCGAGATCGAGGACGAGCATGACGAGCTCGACCGGCCGCGCGTCGTGGCGCGGCCGGACGGCACGCTGATCGCCGATGCGCGCGCGCCGTTGTCGGAGCTGGCGGCGCGCGTCAAGGCGCCGCTGCTGCCGTCCGATCGGGCGGAGGGGATCGACACGCTCGGCGGCCTGGTGTTCGCGCTCGCCGGCCGCGTGCCCGGGCGCGGCGAGGTGATCCAGCATCCCGCCGGCTTCTCGCTTGAGGTGCTCGAAGCTGATCCGCGGCGCGTCAAGCGCTTGCGCATCAAGGGGCTGCCAGCCGAAACTGGCGCCCATGGCTGATACGCGCGCACCTGCCCTGCGCCGCGGTGCGGCTGCCGCTGGCACGCTGCAGCGCTGGTCGTTGCGCGTCGTCGCGCTTTCCGGCTGGCGCCGTTACGGCTTGGCGGCGCTGCTCGGCGCGTTGGCGGCGGCGGCGCTGCCGCCGGTCGATTTGACGCCGGTGCTGCTGGTGTCGTTCGGTGGCTTGGTCTGGCTCGCCGACGGCAACCGCGACGGACGCCAGGCGTTCGCCCTCGGCTGGAGCTTCGGCTTCGGTTTCTTCGCCGCCGGGCTTTACTGGATCGGTGTCGCGCTCACCGTCGACTGGGCCCAGTTCTGGTGGTTGTTCCCGATCGCCGAGCTGGCGATCCCGGCCGGGCTTGCGGTCTTCACCGGCTTGGCGCTTTTCTTCAGCGACGCGACCTCGCGCGTCTTCCGTCTCTCCGGCAGCGGTCGCGTCTGCGCGTTGGCTGTGTCGTGGGCCGTGTTCGAATATTTGCGCGGCCACGTGCTGACCGGATTTCCCTGGAACCTCGTCGGCTACGCCTGGTCGGGCGGTTTCCCCGGCTCGATCGCGATGCTGCAGATCGCGTCGATCACCGGAATCTACGGCTTGAGCTTCATCACCGTGCTGGCGGCGGCCTTGCCGGCGCGGCTCGCCGCGCCCGCGGGTGCGCGGGTTGCTGCTGTCGCCGTTGCGGCGGCGCTGATCGCCGGCATGGCGGCATTCGGCGCCGGGCGGCTCGCCGCGAACCCGCGCGATGACCTGCCGGGCGTGACGCTGCGGCTGGTGCAGCCGTCAATTCCGCAGACGCTATTCAACGATCCGAACACGCTCGTTGCCGATTTCCATCGGCTGCTTGGACTCACGCTGGCGCCCGGCTTCGACAAGGTGTCGGCGGTGATCTGGGCCGAGAGCATGGGTCCGCCATTTCTCCATCGTGATGCCGGCGCGCGCGCGGCGCTTGCCCAGGCCGCACCGCCGGGCGGCATCGTCATTTCCGGCACGCTGCGCAGCGATCCGCCACCGGCGCGGATCGAGCATTATTGGAACAGCCTCGCGGTCGTCGACCATGCGGCACAGATCGTCGCTACCTATGACAAGCATCATCTCGTGCCGTTCGGGGAGTACGTCCCGTTTCGAGGCATCTTGCCGATGAACAAGATCACGCCGGGTACGGTCGATTTCTCGGCCGGACCCGGGCCGCGCACGATCGACTTGCCCCGCTTGCCGCCGGTGAGCCCGTTGATCTGCTACGAGGCGATCTTTCCGGAAGAGGTCGTCGAGCCGGGAACGCGCCCGCAATGGCTGCTCAACATCACCAATGATGCCTGGTACGGCTTCACCTCCGGCCCGTTCCAGCATTTCGCCATCGCGCGGGTGCGTACGGTCGAGCAGGGCCTGCCGCTGGTGCGCGACGGCAACAACGGCATTTCGGCGGTGATCGATCCGCTCGGTCGTATCGTGGCGCGGCTCGGCCTCGACGATGTCGGCGTGCTCGATGCGCCGCTGCCGCGCGCCTTGACGCCGACACTTTATGCGCGCTTCGGCGACGCTGGATTTTTTCTGCTGCTCCTGATTGGCGTGGCCGCCGCTGCCGGTGCCACGGGGCTCGAGCGGCGCCGGCCGCCGCGGCCGCGGCGGTCGCACTGATCCGGCCAACACATCGGTGGTACCTGCGGCGTGGGCCGGTTGACCGTATACCATTGCATGTGATTACTCTTTATTGACGCAAAGGCCGTACGCAGGCGTTGATGAATCCGAATCCCGCCGGCGGCCGCGGTCGCCGCAGCAAATCCGAGCACCCGAATCCGATCGACGTTCACGTCGGAGCACGCGTACGGCTTCGCCGTACGCTTCTCGGCATGAGCCAGGAAAAGCTGGGCCAGGCCATCGGCCTCACCTTCCAGCAGGTGCAGAAATACGAACGCGGCACCAACCGCATCGGCGCCAGCCGGCTCTATGTCTTGGCACGCGTGCTCGACGTGCCCGTCGCCTTTTTCTTCGAGGACCTGGAAGCTCCCGGCCATAAATCCGCGGGCGCCGCCGTCGATCCCACAGGACCGAAAGGCATGAACGAAGCCGCCGATCTCTTCGATGGCAACGAGCCGATCATGCGGCGGGAAACCCTCGAACTGGTGCGCGCCTATCTGCGCATCAGCGATCCGCGGCTGCGGCGTCGCGTCTTCGAGCTCGCCAAGGCGATCGCCAATGCCTATGCCCCGCCGGGTTCCCGGTCGCGCTGACCCTCGCGGCGTCCGGCACTTGCCATACCGGCGCGGCGTCACGACTCTGATTGCCGCATGATGCGTGGAACCGGAACGGACGGCGCGCGCCGGCGGATCTATGGCCGGCGCCGCGGACGCAAATTGCGCGCCGGACGGCGCGCCCTGATGGACGCGCTGTTGCCGGCGCTTCGCGTCGTGCTGCCTGAAACGGGCCCGCTCGATCCGCGCGCGCTGTTCCCCGCCGCGACCGATCTCTGGCTCGAGATCGGCTTCGGCGCCGGCGAGCATCTGGCGGCGCAGGCGCACGCCAATCCGCAGGTCGCTTTCATCGGTGCCGAGTTCTTCGAGAACGGCATCGCCAGGCTCTTGGCGGTGATCGACCGTGACCGTCTGGCCAATATTAGGCTGTTCACCGACGACGCGCGGCTGCTCTTGGCGCGGTTGCCGGAGCGCAGCCTCGGCCGTGCTTTCATCCTGTTTCCCGACCCATGGCCGAAAGAGCGCCACAAGAAGCGCCGGATCGTGGCCGCCACCACCCTCGACGAGCTCGCGCGCACGCTGCGCCCAGGCGCCGAGCTGCGCCTCGCCACCGACGATCCTGACTACGCCGAATGGATGGCGGCCGCGGTGGCGGCCCGTCCGGCCTTCGCCGAACTCGCGCGCGGCGACGGTGCCTGGCTGGAACGGCCGGCCGACTGGCCGTCCACCCGCTACGAGCAAAAGGCGGTCGCAGCCGGCCGCAATCCGCGGTTTTTTCGCCTGGCGCGGCGTCGCTGACCCGTCCGCCAGCCTTGCGCAAACGCCGGAATTCCCTATATAAAGGGCGCAATAACAACAAGAGTCCCATAGGCTCGGCTGATAAGCCGAGCTGGTTTTAGGGTGGGCCCTGCGGCCCACTTTTTATTTTCGGCGCAGGAGTTCGGCGTGGTCGACGCCAAAAGTATCGAGGCCCTGATCGCACCCTCGCTCGAGGCGATCGGCTATCGCGTGTTGCGCACGATGTTCACCGGCAGTGGCCGGCGACCGACGCTGCAGGTGATGGCCGAGCGCGCGGACGACGTGGCGATGTCGGTCGACGACTGCTCGCTGGTGAGCCAGACCATATCGGCACTGCTCGACGTTGCCGACCCGATTTCCGCGTCCTACCTGCTCGAGGTCAGCTCGCCGGGCATCGACCGGCCGCTCCTCACGCGCGCCGACTACGAACGCTTTGCCGGTTTCGACGCGAAGCTCGAGTTGCATCAACCGCTCGACGGTCGCCGCCGCTTCCGTGGCCGGCTGCTCGGGCTCGACGGCGACGCCGTGAAGCTGAGCCTGGGCGCGGACGTCGTGCACCTGCCGCTCGCGACCATCGCGCGCGCCAAGCTTGTCCTGACCGACGAACTGATCGCCGCCACCGGCGCCAAGGCGCGCAGCGAAGCCATCTGAGGAAATCGACCATGGCCGTACAGACCAGCACCGCTTATCCGCGTCTCGAACTGCTCCAGGTCGCCGACACCGTCGCGCGCGACAAAGGCATCGATCGCGACGAGGTGCTCCAGGCGATGGAGCAGGCGATCCAGAAGGCGGGGCGCTCGAAATACGGGCAGGAATACGACATCCGCGCCGAGATCGATCGCAAGAGCGGCGAAATCCGGCTGATGCGGTTCCGCGAGGTCGCCGACCCGGTGGTCAACGAGGCGGCTCAGATTCCGCTCACCGAGGCCAAGAAGATCAATCCCGAGGCGGAGATCGGCGACTTCCTCACCGATCCGCTGCCGCCGATCGATTTCGGCCGCATCGCCGCGCAGACCGCGAAGCAGGTCATCGTCCAGAAGGTGCGCGACGCCGAGCGCCAGCGCCAATACAACGAGTTCAAGGATCGCGTCGGCGAGATCGTCAATGGCTTGGTCAAGCGCGTCGAGTTCGGCAACGTCGTCGTCGATCTCGGCCGCGCCGAGGCGACCCTGCGCCGCGACGAGCTGCTGCCGCGCGAGAGCTTCCGCCAGGGCGAGCGCGTGCGCGCCTATATATACGACGTGCGCCAGGAAGTTCGCGGACCGCAGATTTTCCTGTCGCGCACGCATCCGCAATTCATGGCCAAGCTGTTCGCCCAGGAAGTGCCCGAGATCTACGACAACATCATCGAGATTCGCGCGGTGGCGCGCGATCCCGGCTCGCGCGCCAAGATCGCGGTCATCTCGAACGACAGCGGCATCGACCCGGTCGGCGCGTGCGTCGGCATGCGCGGCTCGCGCGTCCAGGCGGTGGTTGCCGAGCTCCAGGGCGAGAAGATCGATATCATTCCCTGGTCGCAGGATCCGGCGACCTTCGTGGTCAACGCGCTCGCGCCGGCCGAGGTCGCCAAGGTGGTGATGGACGAGGAGCAGCGCCGCATCGAGGTCGTGGTGCCCGACGACCAGTTGTCGCTGGCGATCGGCCGACGCGGCCAGAACGTGCGGCTCGCCTCGCAATTGACCGGCTGGGACATCGACATCCTGACCGAGGCCGAGGAAAGCGAGCGGCGGCAGGAAGAGTTCCGCACCCGCTCGGCGCTGTTCATCGACGCCCTGGACGTCGACGACGTCATCGCTCACCTCCTGGTAACCGAAGGCTTTACTTCGGTCGAGGACATCGCCTATGTGCCGGTCAATGAGCTCGCTGGCATCGAGGGCTTCGAAGAAGACGTTGCCAAAGAACTACAGCAGCGCGCGCTCGCCTTCATCAAGCAGCGCGACGAAAAGCACGAGACCCGCCGCAAGGAGCTCGGTGTCGCCGACGAGGTGGCACAGGTCGAGGGCATGATTCCGGCACTGCTGGTGGCGGTCGGCGAGAAGGGCGTCAAGACCCTCGATGACCTGGCCGATCTCGCCAGCGACGAGCTGGTTGAGATCGCGCAGGGCGCGGGGATCAAGCTCGATGCCGACGACGCCAACGCCATCATCATGAAGGCGCGCGCCCACTGGTTCCCGGACCAGGCCGCTGCCGACCAGGCGGCGGCGCCCGCTGCCAAGGCGGACTAGCTGACGATGCTGGCACGGCCCGCCGGTGATTCGAGGACGACGCCGGGTGGTGGCGTGCATCCCCGCCGCGGCAAGCATGGGCACGAGGCGTCGCGGCGCTGTCTAGTCACCGGCGAAAGCCGCGATCGCGGCGTGCTGCTGCGCTTCGTCGTCGGTCCCGATGGGCGGATCGTGCCCGATGTGGATGGTCGCCTGCCGGGCCGGGGTTTGTGGTTGACCCCTACCCGCGATATAGTGAAAACCGCCGTGGCGAAGCGGGTTTTCGCGCGGGCGGCGAAGCAGGACGTGGTGATGGAGGACGGCCTCGACGACCGCGTCGAGGCTCTGTTGGTGCGGCGTTCGATCGAGTGCCTAGGTCTGGCGCGGCGCGCCGGTCGGGCGGTCGCGGGCTTCACCCAGGTCGAGAAGGCGGTGCGTGACGGCGGCGTCGCCGTGCTGGTCGAGGCGGCCGACGGCTCGCCCGACGGCCGCGGCAAGCTCACCCGGCTGGCGCCCGCCTTGCCGGTGACGGATTTGCTGACCGCCGCCGAACTGGGTCAGGCGTTCACGCGCGAGCATGTGGTGCATGCAGCGCTGCTCAAGGGACGGCTGGCCGAGAGCTTCATCGCGGAGCAGACGCGGCTCGCCGGCTTCCGCAATGGCGTGAAAGACGATACGAAGGTTAAGGTTTTGGAGCGCAATGGCTGACAACAGCGACGAAAAACGCCCGTTGACTCTGGGCGGACGCACCGCCGGCAAGCTCGAACTGCGCAAACCGATCGAAACCGGCTCGGTGCGGCAGAGCTTTCCGCATGGCCGCTCGAAGACCGTGCAGGTCGAGGTCCGCCGCAAGCGCGCCACGCCCGCAACGGGCGGCTTCGCCGAAAAAGCGGAAGCGACGCCGGCGGTCTTCAAGGAAGCGGCGAAGTCCGCTGCACCGGCGTCGCCGGCCACGCCGACACGCCGTGGCGTGGTGCTGCCCCACGGCCTCACGCCCGAAGAAGCGGCGCGGCGCGCCCGCGCGCTCAAGGGCGCCATCAAGGCCGAGGAACAGGCCGTTGCCGAGGCGCACGCCGCGGCCGAACGCGAGCGGGAGCTGGCCAAGACCCGCGTCGAACCCCAGCCGCGCCCGGTCGAGGCGCCCAAGGTCGAGGCGCGCACCGAGGACGAACGTCGCGCCGAGCAGCGCAAGGCCGACAAGGCCGCCGAGGATTCGCGCATCGCCGTCGCCGCGCGTGCCGGCGCGGCTGCCGCCGCCAAGGTCGCGGCGCTGACGGCCGCGGGCAAGGTCAAAATCGTCGAGGAGGACGAGGACGACCGCGCGCGTCGCCCCGGCGCTGGCCCGAAGCGGCCGGCGATCGCACCGCGCCGTGACCAGCCGCGCCAGCGCCACGCGAAGCTCACCGTCACCCGCGCACTCAGCGAGGAGGACGAGAAGACGCGCAGCGTCTCGCAGTTCCGCCGCCAGCGCGAGCGCGAGAAGCAGCGCCTACAGCAGGCGCAGCAAAACGATGCCCAGGTCAAACAGGCGCGCGAGGTGGTGATCCCCGAGACCATCACCGTGCAGGACCTCGCCAGCCGCATGGCCGAGCAGGGCGGCAAGGTGGTCAAGAAGCTCTTCGACATGGGCGTGATGGCGACCATCAACCAGACCGTCGACGCCGATACCGCCGAGCTCATCGCGACCGAATTCGGGCACAAGGTGCGCCGCGTTTCCGAGGCCGACGTCGAGGTCGGCCTCGCCGGCGAGCCCGATACGCTTGAGAGCCTGAGGCCGCGGCCGCCCGTGGTCACCGTCATGGGCCACGTCGACCACGGCAAGACCTCGCTACTCGACGCGCTGCGCGAGACCGACGTCGTCTCGGGCGAGGCCGGCGGCATCACCCAGCACATCGGCGCCTATCAGGTGACGCTCAAGGGCGGCCAGCGCATCACCTTCATCGATACGCCGGGCCACCAGGCCTTCACCGCGATGCGGGCGCGCGGCGCGCAGATCACCGACATCGTCGTGCTGGTGGTTGCCGCCGACGACGGCATCAAGGAGCAGACGGTCGAGGCCATCCGTCACGCCCGCGAGGCGAAGGTGCCGATGATCGTCGCCATCAACAAGATCGACAAACCGGACGCCAAGCCCGAGCGCGTGCGCCAGGACCTGCTGCAGCACGAGATCGTGCTCGAGCACCTGGGCGGCGACGTGCTCGACGTCGAGGTCTCGGCGACCAAGAAGATCAACCTCGACAAGCTCGAGGAAGCGATCCTCCTGCAGGCCGAAGTGCTCGACCTCAAGGCCAATCCGGATCGTCCGGCCGAGGGCACGGTGATCGAGGCCAAGCTCGAGCGCGGCCGCGGCTCGGTTGCCACCGTGCTGATCAAGCGCGGCACGCTCAAGACCGGCGACATCTTCGTCGCCGGTAGCGAGTGGGGCCGGGTACGCGCACTGAACGACGACCACGGCCAGACCGTGCCGTCGGCCGGGCCGGCGATGCCGGTCGAGGTGTTGGGATTGAACGGCACGCCGCTCGCCGGCGACGATTTCGTGGTCGCCGAGAGCGAGGCCAAGGCGCGCGACATCGCGGAATACCGTCAGCGCCTGCGGCGCCAGAAGGCCACCGCTGCGGCCGGGCGCGGCACGCTCGAGCAGATGTTCTCCCAGATCGCCGCCGGCACCGCCAAGGAGTTTGCGGTCGTGGTCAAGTCCGACGTGCAGGGCTCGCTCGAGGCGATCAACGCTTCGCTCAAGGGGCTGGGCACGCAAGAGGTCGCGGTACGCGTGCTGCATGCCGCGGTCGGCGGCATCAACGAAAGCGACGTGATCCTGGCGAAGGCGTCGAACGCCGTGATCATCGGCTTCAACGTCCGCGCCAATCCGCAGGCGCGCGACTTGGCGCGGCGCGATGGTGTCGAGATCCGCTACTACTCGATCATCTACGAGGTGATCGAGGAGATGAAGGCGGCGCTGTCGGGCTTGCTGGCGCCGACGCGGCGCGAGCGCTTCCTCGGCAATGCCGAGATCCGCGAGGTGTTCAACATCAGCAAAGTCGGCAAGGTGGCGGGCTGCATGGTCACCGAGGGCATGGTGCGGCGCGGGGCCAAGGTGCGGTTGCTGCGCGACAACGTCGTCATCCACGAAGGCAGTCTCAAGACCCTGAAGCGCTTCAAGGACGAAGTCCGCGAGGTGCGCGAGGGCACCGAATGCGGCATGGCCTTCGAGAATTACGAGAACATCGAGAAGGGTGACGTCATCGAGTGCTTCGAGGTTGAAGAGGTCGCCCGCGCCCTCTAAAGGCGACCCGGTTGCCGCGAGGAATTGCGATGCCGAAACACGAGCAGAGCCCGCGTGCGTTGCGGATCGGCGAGGAGATGCGCCACGCGCTGGCGCGCATCTTCGAGCACGGTTTGCATGATCCGGCCTTGATGGACGTGACGGTGACCGTCACCGAGGTTCGCGTCACGCCCGATCTCAAGAACGCCACCGCGTTCGTCATGCCGCTGGCCGGCGCGCACATGCCGGAAGTGATCGCCGGCCTCAAGCGCGCGGAGGGCTATCTGCGCCGCGAGGTCGCGCAGGCGATGAAGCTGCGCTATGCGCCGGCGCTGCATTTCGCACTCGATACCTCGTTCGAGCATGCGAGCCAGATCGACGCCCTGCTGCGTCGGCCCGAGGTTGCGCGCGACCTGGGGCCACCCCGGCCGCCGCGCAACAAAACACGCGATGCGCGCTAAGCCGGGCGCCGCGCCGGTCCACGGCTGGGTCGTGCTCGACAAGCCGGCGGGGCTCAGCTCGGCGCGCGCGGTCGCGGCGGTGAAGCGCGCATTCAACGCCGCCAAGGCCGGCCATGCCGGCACGCTCGATCCGCTGGCGACGGGTGTGCTGCCGATCGCGCTGGGCGAGGCGACCAAAACCGTTCCGTTCGTGGCCGCCGGCGCCAAGCTCTACCGTTTCACGGTGCAATGGGGCGAGGCGCGCGCGACCGACGATGCCGAAGGCGAGGTCATCGCGACCAGCGACCGCCGTCCGACCGAAGCAGAAATCCGTACGGCACTGCCGCGCTTCGTCGGCGCGATCAGCCAGCGACCGCCCGATTTCTCCGCCATCAAGGTCGCTGGCCGCCGGGCGTACGCGCTCGCGCGGCAAGGTGCGATCACCGGCCTCGCGCCGCGGCCCGTCGAGGTGCTCCGCCTGGAATTGGCCGCCGCGCCAAGCTTGGACCAGGCCGTCTTCGAGGCCGAGGTCGGCCCCGGCACCTATGTCCGCAGCCTCGCCCGCGATCTCGGCGAGGCGCTCGAAACCCGCGGTTTTGTTGCCGAATTGCGGCGTCTGGCGGTCGGCCGGTTCACCCTGAAGCAGGCGATTTCCCTGGATAAATTGGCCGCCCTCGGGCATAGTCCGGCCGCTTCCGGGCATTTGCTTCCGCTCGAGACGGCGCTGGACGACATCCCGGCGCTCGCCCTGACGGAGGACCAGGCAAAAGCCCTGCGTTGCGGCCAGGCCGTGACGCCGTTGCGCCCACAGGATTGGGCGTGCCTCTCACAAATCGGCAACGGCGCGACGATCTGTGCAACGCTGGGTGGCAAGCTGGTGGCGCTCGCCGAAGTCGCGGCCGGGGGAATTCGCCCCCTGCGCGTGCTGAACACCTGAGTTCGAAGGAGACAATCCCGATGTCGATTAGCGTCGCGCGCAAGCACGAGATCATCTCCGAATACGCGCGCAAAGAGGGCGACACCGGCTCGCCCGAGGTCCAGGTCGCCATCCTCAGCGAACGCATCCAGAAGCTCAGCGAGCATCTTGCGACCCACACCAAGGACTTCCATTCGCGCCGCGGCCTGCTGGTCATGGTCGGCCAGCGCCGCAGCCTGCTCGACTATCTGAAGCGCGTCGATGCCGCGCGTTACGAGGCGTTGATCGACCGCTTGGGACTGCGCCGCTGAGACCGCGGTCCTCCGGCCGGCGCGCGCCGGCCATGACAACGCAACACCGCACGGGCGATGCCGCGGCGATGGAACCCCATCGCGCGTCGTCCGTCGCCCGCCATTTCACCAGAGAGAGAAGAGAGAGAGAAGCAGACGATGTTCGAAGTTTTCCGCAAGGAGCTTAGCTGGGGCGGCCGTCGCCTCGTGCTCGAGACCGGACGAATGGCGCGGCAGGCCGATGGCGCCGTGCTCGCGACCTACGGCGAGACGACGGTGCTTTGCACCGCGGTCGGCGCAAGACAGGTCAAGCCGGGACAGGATTTCTTCCCGCTGACCGTCAACTACCAGGAAAAGACCTTCGCCGCCGGCAAGATTCCGGGCGGCTTCTTCAAGCGCGAGGGCCGGCCGTCCGAGAAGGAAGTCCTGACCTCGCGGCTAATCGACCGTCCGGTCCGGCCGCTCTTCGCGCCCGGGTTCCTGAACGAGATCCAGGTCATCTGCACTGTGCTGTCGCACGATCTCGAGAACGATCCGGACATCGTCGCGATGGTCGGCGCCTCGGCCGCGCTCACGCTGTCTGGCATTCCGTTCATGGGACCGATCGGCGGCGCGCGCGTCGGGTACATCGACGGCCAGTACGTGCTCAATCCGAAAATCGACGACATCAAGCTGTCCGATCTCGACCTGATCGTCGCCGGCACCAAGGACGGCGTGCTGATGGTCGAATCCGAAGCCAAGGAGCTGTCCGAGGACATCATGCTCGGCGCCGTTATGTTCGGCCACAAAGGCTTGCAGCCGGTGATCGACGCGATCATCGAGCTGGCTGAATCCGCCGCCAAGGAGCCGTGGGACCTGCCCGACATCGGCGCGGCGAAGACGGCGATCGAGGCAAAGCTGTCCCCGGCGGTTTCGGCCGATATTGCTGCCGCCTATGCCGAGCGGCAGAAGCAGGCCCGCTCGAACATGCTCGACGCGGCGCGCAGCAAGCTCGCCGATCTTTTCACCGACGAAGGCGAGCGCACCCTCGCGGGCAAGGTGTTCAAGTCGCTCGAGGCAGAAATCGTGCGCGGCGCCATCCTCAAGGGCCAGCCCCGCATCGACGGCCGCGACACCAAGACCATCCGGCCGATTTCGGTCGAGGTCGGCGTGCTGCCGCGCGCCCACGGCTCGGCGCTGTTCACCCGCGGCGAGACCCAGGCACTGTCGGTCACCACGCTGGGCACCGGCGAGGACGAGCAGATCATCGACGCGCTCGAGGGCGAGTTCCGGCAGAAATTCCTGCTGCACTACAACTTCCCGCCCTACGCGACCGGCGAGGCCAAGCGCATGGGTTCGCCCGGCCGGCGCGAGATCGGCCACGGCAAACTCGCGTGGCGCGCCGTCCATCCGCTGCTGCCGCAAGACGACGGCTTCCCCTACACCATCCGCGTGGTCTCCGAGATCACCGAGTCGAACGGCTCGTCGTCGATGGCGACGGTGTGCGGCGCTTCGTTGTCGCTGATGGATGCCGGCGTGCCGCTCAAGCGGCCGGTGGCGGGCATCGCCATGGGCCTCATCAAGGAGGATACGGGCTACGCCGTGCTCTCCGACATCCTCGGCGACGAAGACCATTTGGGCGACATGGATTTCAAGGTCGCCGGCACCGAACAGGGCGTCACGGCGCTGCAGATGGACATCAAGATCACCTCGATCACCGAGGAGATCATGCGGGTAGCACTCAACCAAGCGCGCGACGGCCGGCTGCACATCCTCCACGAGATGGGCCGGGCGCTCGACCACGCCCGCGAGGCGGTCAGCCAGAACG
This sequence comes from Alphaproteobacteria bacterium, assembly GCA_028871055.1. Taxonomy (GTDB): domain Bacteria; phylum Pseudomonadota; class Alphaproteobacteria; order ATCC43930; family CGMCC-115725; genus REEB95. The sequence goes on along the minus strand of JAGWON010000001.1, from coordinate 119,827 downwards.
CGCCACGCATCACCACCATCACTATCCCCAAGGACAAGATCCGTGAGGTGATCGGCTCGGGCGGCAAGGTGATCCGCGAAATTTGCGAGGTCACCGGCGCCAAGATCGACATCGAGGACGACGGCACGATCAAGGTCGCGGCGGTCGACGCCGACGCCTCCAAGGCGGCGATCGACTGGATCAAAGGCATCGTCGCCGAGCCCGAGGTCGGCGTGATCTACGCCGGTAAGGTGGTGAAGACGATGGACTTCGGCGCGTTCGTCAATTTCCTCGGCGCCAAGGACGGCCTGGTGCACATCAGCGAGCTGGCGCCGCACCGCGTCGGCAAGACCACCGACGTGGTCAAGGTCGGCGATCCGGTAAAGGTGAAAGTGCTGGGCTTCGACGATCGCGGCAAGGTCAAGCTGTCGATGAGGCAGGTCGATCAGGCGACCGGCGAGGACATCGGCGCCAAACTGGCCGAGGAACGCCGCCAACGCGACGCGGCCAAGGTCACGCCGGCGAACTGATCTCCCGGGTTGACCGTCGCGCAGTCCTGACCCAGATAGGCAGGGATGGACGCGGCAGAGAGGATAACGGAGTGAAGGCGCTCAATGCGCTGGTGATTTCGGGTCGCGAGGTTCTGCCGCTGGTTGAGGGCGGCAAGGGCATCTCGATCTCGAACGGCGAGAGCTCTGGCGCCTGGGCGGCGTCGGGCGGCGTCGGCACATTCTCGGGCGTCAATGCCGATTCCAAGGACGCGTTCGGCCGCACCATTCCGCAGGTCTATCGCGGCAAGACCCGGCGCGAGCGGCACGAGGAGCTGGTCCGTTACGCCATCGCCGGTGGCATCCACCAGGCCAGGGTTGCCTACGAGCGCGCCTCGGGCCAAGGCCGCCTGCACATGAACATTCTGTGGGAGATGGCGGCGGCCGAGCGCATCCTGCACGGCGTGCTCGAAGGCGCGCGCGGGCTGGTCAGCGGCGTCACCTGCGGCGCCGGTATGCCCTATCACATCGCCGAAATCTGCACCCGCTACGGCGTCCACTACTATCCGATCGTCTCGTCGGCACGGGCCTTTCGCGCGTTGTGGAAGCGCGCCTACCACAAGTTCCGCGACTGGCTCGGTGCTGTGGTCTACGAGGATCCCTGGCTTGCCGGCGGCCACAACGGCATCACCAACCGGGAGGATCCGGAACATCCCGAGGCGCCCTTCCCGCGCGTCTACGAGCTGCGCCAGATGATGCGCGAGTTCGGTTTGGGCGAGACGCCGATCGTCATGGCCGGCGGGGTGTGGTGCCTGCGCGAATGGGAGGACTGGATCGACAATCCCGATCTCGGCCCGATCGCCTTCCAGTTCGGGACCCGCGCGCTGCTCACCAAGGAAAGCCCGATCTCGGACGCGTGGAAGCGCAAGCTCTTGGCGCTCAGGGACGGCGACATCCTGCTGCAGCGCTTTAGCCCGACCGGATTCTATTCCTCGGCGGTGCGCAACAACTTTCTCGACGAGCTCGAGCAGCGTTCCGAGCGCCAGATCGCCTATTCGATCGAGGCAGTTGGCGACCACTTGGCGACGCTCGAGGTCGGCGCGCGCAAGCGCATCGTCTATGTCACGCCGCACGATCGCGAGCGCGCGCTCATCTGGGTGGCGCAGGGCTTCACCGAGGCGCTGCGGACGCCGGATTCGACGCTGGTTTTCGTGACGCCGCGCAAGGCGCTTGAGATTCGCAACGACCAGATCAACTGCATGGGCTGCCTTTCCGCGTGCCTGTTCTCGAACTGGGCACAGAACGAGGAAGGCACGACCGGCAAGAAGGCCGACCCGCGCAGCTTCTGCATCCAGAAGACGCTGCAGAACATCGCCCACAGCGAGGACGTCGAGTTCCAGCTCATGTTCTCCGGCCACAACGCCTACCGCTTCGCCACCGATCCGTTCTACGCCAATGGCTTCGTCCCGACCGTTCGCGAGCTGGTTGAGCGTCTGCAGACCGGGGATTAACCGGGCGAGATTCCGGTCTTTGCTTCTGGCCCATTCTGGGCTAGTTTAGAGCACCTCTACCATTTCGGTACTGCCGTACCCATATCCCGACCGATGACCCGCCCCTTCGCCAACGCTCTCGAATTGCTCCGCGCTGCGCGGCTGCGGCCGACGCGCCAGCGCCTTGCTCTGGCGCGGCTGCTGTTCGAAAAGGGTGATCGCCACGTGGCGGCCGAGGAGTTGCACGGCGAGGCGCTGGCGGCGCAGATGCCGGTCTCGCTGGCGACGGTCTACAACACGCTGCACCAGTTCGTCGGCGCGGGGCTGTTGCGCGAGATCGTGATCAATCCGGGCCGGTCCTACTTCGATACCAACGTCAGCGACCACCACCATTTCTTCTATGAGGACGACAGCCAGCTCCGCGATATTCCGGGCGACAGCATCGCGGTCAGCAACGTGCCGTCGCCGCCCGAGGGCGGCTCGATCCGCCGTGTCGACGTCGTTGTCCGGGTCGAAAAGGCCGCTCATAAGGGCCGGTAATCTAACCGTTTCCCCATGTCTGGCATCCTATTAGGTCAGAATTTAAAACCATTCTAAACTATTGACACGGCCATCCGGCGGGTTCATATAGGGCAAATGGCGGGCGCGAAAGCCGTCCCGCCGGCCCAATTCCAACCGCGAGGAGGACCGCATATGGCACTCAAAGGCTCGAAGACCGAGCAAAACCTGAAAGACGCATTCTCCGGCGAGAGCCAGGCGAATCGCCGCTATCTCTATTTCGCCCAGAAGGCCGACGTCGAAGGCTACAACGATGTCTCGGCCGTCTTCCGCTCCACGGCGGAAGGCGAGACGGGCCATGCCCACGGCCATCTCGAGTTCCTCGAAGTGGTCGGCGACCCGGCGACCGGCAAGCCGATCGGCAAGACCTCGGACAACCTCAAGGCGGCGATCGCGGGCGAGACCCACGAATACACCGACATGTATCCGGGCATGGCGAAGACCGCGCGCCAGGAAGGCTTCGAGGAGATCGCCGACTGGTTCGAGACGCTCGCCAAGGCCGAGAAATCTCACGCCGGGCGCTTCCAGAAGGCGCTCGACAGCATGGCCTGAGCGCGGCCCGAATTCGTCATGCGGGGAGCGCGCGAGGCGCTCCTCACCTCTTTTTTTCAGCCTTGGGAACCTTCGATGCGGGAAGGCAGCCTCGACGCGCCGACGCGGCACCCGATTCCGTGGCAGGACGCCGACTATTACGAACCGGCGAAGGTCGAAGCCGAGATGCACCGCATCTTCGAGATCTGCCACGGCTGCCGGCGCTGCTTCAACCTGTGTGACAGCTTTCCGCGCCTCTTCGATTTGATCGACGCGAGCCCCAACGAACTGGAAGGCGTCGACCGCAAGGATTACGCGCGCGTCGCCGACGCTTGCACGCTCTGCGACATGTGCTTCATGACGAAATGCCCTTACGTGCCGCCGCACCGGTTCGATCTCGATTTCCCGCATACCATGCTGCGCTACCGCGCGTCGCAGCTGAAGCAGAACGGCGGCGAGTTCGCCCAGCGCCAGCTCGCCGAGACCGATCGCAACGGCCGGCTGGCCGGCGCGGTGGCGCCGCTCGCCAACTGGGCGACCAAAACCGGCAACGCCGTGACCCGGCCGGTCATGGAAAGGGTCGCCGGCGTCGACCGCCGCGCCGACCTGCCGAAATTCCATGGCCGCACGTTCGTCATACGCGCGAAAGACGGCGTACCGACGGTGGACAAGGACGCGCCGGCTTACGGCCGCAAGGCGCTGATCTATGCGACCTGCTTCGTCAACTACAACCATCCGCGCATCGGCGAGGCGCTGCGCGCGATCCTGGCCAAGAATGGCGTCGCGACCGAAGTCGCCTATCCCGGCTGCTGCGGTATGCCTCAGCTTGAGCGCGGCGACGTCGCCCGGGTTGCGGCGATGGCCAAGCGCGTCGCTCAGGCGCTCAGGCCCAAGATCGACGAAGGCTACGACGTGGTGGCGGCGGTGCCGTCCTGCGCGCTGATGCTCAAGTTCGAATGGCCGCTGCTGCTGCCGGACGACGAAGACGTGGCGCGTCTCGCGCGTGCGACCTTCGACGCCAGCGAATATCTGGTGGCGATCGCCAAGAAGGAAGGCCTCGCCGGCGGTGTATCGCCGCTTGCCGGCGGCGTCACAATCCATATCGCGTGCCACGCGCGGGCGCAGAACATGGGTCAGAAGGCTGCCGAACTGCTGCGGCTGCTGCCGTCGACCGAACTCACCGTGATCGAGCGTTGCTCGGGCCACGGTGGCTCGTGGGGCGTGATGAAGGCGAATTTCGACACCGCGATCAAGGTCGGCAAGCCGGTCGCGCGCACCGCCACCCAGGCGGGCAGGGCCTATCTCGCCTCGGAGTGCCCGCTCGCCGCGATGCACGTGCGCCAGGGCATGGCGATGCTAGGTGCGGACGGCAAGGCGCCGGCCGAGACCTATCATCCGATCGAGCTGATGGCGCTGGCCTATGGCGTTCTGCCCGAGGAGAAACGTCCATGACCCAATTCCGCGAACTCACCCGCACCGACATCCTGCCGATCGAGCAATACCAACGCGACCGGCGCGCCCATCGCCAGCGCATCACCGCGATCAAGAAGAACCGCCGGGTCGAGGTCGGCCCGCTGGCGACGTTCTATTTCGAGAATTTCGACACCATGTGGCACCAGGTGCACGAGATGCTCGCGGTCGAGCGCGGCGGCGAGGCCCAGATCGCGGACGAGCTCGCCGCCTATAACCCGCTCATCCCGAAGGGCGACGAACTGATCGCGACGGTGATGTTCGAGATCGACGATCCGGTCCAGCGCGCGCGCGTTCTGGGCCAGATCGGCGGCGTCGAAGACAAGATGTACCTGGCCTTGGGCGGCGAGAAGATCGTGGGCGAGGCCGATCCGACGCGCGAGAATACCTCGCCCGAGGGTAAGGCCTCGTCGGTCCAGTTCATGCGCTTTCCCTTCACTCCGGCGCAGAAAGCCAAATTCCGCGTGCCTGGGGCGCGGGTCGAAGTCGGCATCGAGCACCCGAACTACCACCACATCGCCGTGCTGAGCGAGGCGGTGCGCCAGACGCTGGCCGGCGACCTGGCCTGAGGAGTCGGGCAGTCTCGCCGCTCGCGACCTCCACCACTCTTTTTCCGTGCGATCTTGACCGCCGCCTCGGGCGCTATCAGATCGTCAAGAGGACCGGCGTCGTTGCCGGCCTTGTGGGTAGGAGGTAACCGATGTGCGACTATTCCCTCGAAGCGTACAGGACCCGGCCAGCGCGCGAAGGCGAGCGCTACGTGACGACCCGCTTCGGCAGCGGCTCGATGGGGCTGGCGTCACCGGGCGACGCGTCGATCCCGGTGTGCGTGCCCTGTGACACCGCGTTGCGGCTTGAGGGCATACCGGCCGAGCTGCGGGACCGGCACGGCCTGCGGGCCGTCGAGGACGCAACTTTCGTACATCTGGAGCAGGGTGCGTGGCGCGACGGCGTGCGCTTCCGGAACGGGGCGACGGTTTCGCTGCAGATGCTCCCGACCGGACTCGACGTGACCGTCACCGGATTGCTCGAAAAAGCGGCCCGGCGCTTCGAAGGCGCGGCGGCCATCTGACGCCACAGGCTCGGGCCGTCCGGTTCCGGCAGGCGGCACGCCCCGCCATCCGGGCGGCACGAGCATGCGCCGAAGCGGCAGTGTGTGGATACCGCGCGGCGGCGGTCGCGCGGTTGTGCGCGCTGTTTTTTGTCGGCACGGATCAACTCACGTGCGACAGCACGTAATAGATCACATAGATCCAGCTCAGAAATCCGTCGATCACCGCCCAGATCACGCTTTTGTGGGTGGTCCAGGACATGGCGATGGCGAGCGCGTTGCCGAACGTGACGCCATAATGAACGTAATAATACATACCGATCTCCTCGCTTCGGTGCCGTTGGCGTGAAGGTTAAACCGGGGCGGCGATCTGACGGGAGCGGCCGCGCGGCGTTAATCGACCGTTTCGTCGGGCGTGACGCCCCAGATCTCGCTGCGGAGGAGCCAGCCGCGAACGACGCGGCGGCCCTTGGTTTCGATACGGCACCAGGCGTTGCGGCATTCGAGCAGGTTGGCGATCACTCCGGGCTCGAGCTTGGCCAGCGCCGGCGAATCCCGCGCCGGCTGCTGATAGATCGTGCGCGTATCGGCCTTGATGATCACGGTGCGCATCGGGCTCAAAAGCCGAATGTGGATCCAGCCTTCGGTGCCCTGCCAGTCGCGCACCCGGCGCCACACGTCGTAGCTGTCGATCACTTCGACCGGCAGCCCCTTGCGCCGATAAACCCATTGGATGGGATACCGCTCGCCTGGGCCGGCGCGCAGATTGACCTCGTTCGCGCGCAGACTCATGAACCGCGGATAGCCGGGCTTGTCGGCGGCTGCTGCCGGCAACGCAAGCGCACAAGCCAGCAGCAGAGCGGCAATGACGCGAGCCATGGCGCGGTCTAACCCGCGGCGCGCGGCCGGGTCAAGTCTCGGCGGCGCGCCAGCGCGATGCCGCCGAGCACCAACGCGAGTGCCAGGATCAGCGACGGCGTCAGCCGCTCGCCCAGGAAGGCGATGGCGATCAGCACTGACAACGGCGGCACCGCGAACTGGAATACCGCGACGCGCTGCACCCCGCCCATGTGCAGCGCCCAGTACCAGGCGATGAAGGCGCTCAAATTGGGGCCATAGGCCAAGATCGCGACGGCGATCAGGTCGCCGGAGCCGAAACGGCTCCAATCGACTGCGGGAATCCGTGCCACGGCAAAAGGCAGGAGGATGAGTCCGGCGAAGCCGACGCCCCACAGTGTCGCCGCCAGCGCGTTGATGTGTGCGGCAAGCCGCGCGCCGGCAACGTAGGCGCTGGCCGACAGCGCGCACGCCGCCAGAACCAGCAGATCGCCGGCGGGGCTCGCTTCGTGCCCGCCGCTGGCGCCGCCGCGCAGCGCGAACAGGACGCCTTCGCCGAGAAAGGCCAACGCCGCGCCCAGCCACCAGAAGACCCCAGGACGCCGACGCTCGACGACCGCCGCCGCCAGCCCGGTGAAGATCGGCATCGCCGCCTGGATGAGGGCGCCGTGGGTCGCCGACGTCCGTGCCTGGCCGAGCGTGAACAGCAGCGGAAAGGCAAGGAAGCTGCCCAAGGCCGAGACCACCAAGAGCATCCATTCATGGCGATTGCGTGGACCGGGCAGCCGTAGCGCCACGACGATGGGAATCGCCGCCAGGGCCGCCGCCGCCGGCCGCATGCCCAGAAGCAGCGGATCGATGTCGCCGGTGATCGCGCGGGTCAGCGGTCCACTCACGGCGAAGAGCACGACGGCAACCATTGCTGCCGCGAACACCGCCGCCGGACGCTCCCCCTTTTGCTCCATTGCGCTTCTTGTCGCCGCCACCGCCGCGTCGGGTCAAGCAGCGAAAGCGCATGGCTGGACACCCGCCGATCCGCTTGCTAGGCCTTGCGGCCGGAGGAGACCGCATTCATGCCGGCGAAAAAGCCGCTGGTCGTCGTCACGCGCAAGCTGCCGGACGTGATCGAGACGCGGATGATGGAGCTGTTCGACGCCCGGCTCAACGAAAGCGACGAGCCGCTGACGCCGAAGCAGCTCAAATCGGCAATGGGCGAGGCGGACGTGCTGGTGCCGACGGTCACCGACCGGATCGATGCCGAAATCGTCGAAGCCGCGGGCGCACGGCTGAAGCTCATCGCGTCGTTCAGCAACGGCGTCGACCATATCGATCTCGCCGCCGCCAAGGCCAAAGGCATCATCGTCACCAACACACCCGGCGTGCTGACCGAGGACACCGCCGACATGACGATGGCGCTGATCCTGGCCGTGGCGCGCCGCGTCAGCGAGGGCGAGCGGCTACTGCGCGACGGCCATTGGCTGGGCTGGAGCCCGACCTTCATGCTGGGCAGCCGCCTCTGGGGCAAGCGGCTCGGCATCGTCGGCATGGGCCGCATCGGCCAGGCGGTGGCGCGCCGCGCCCGGGGCTTCGGCCTGTCGATCCACTACCACAATCGCCACCGCGTCGATCCCGATATCGAGCAGGAGCTCGAGGCAACGTACTGGGAAAGCCTCGATGCGATGCTGGCGCGCATGGACATCCTCTCGATCAACTGCCCGCGCACGCCGGCGACCTTTCACCTGCTGTCGGCGCGTCGGCTCAAGCTCCTGCGGCCGACGGCGATCCTGGTCAACACGTCGCGCGGCGAGGTGATCGACGAGGAAGCGCTGACGCGTCTCCTGGTCGAGCACACCATCGCCGGCGCCGGACTCGACGTGTTCGAGCGCGAGCCGCTGGTCAATGCCCAGCTGCTGGCGCTCGATCGGGTCGTGCTGCTGCCGCATATGGGTTCGGCGACGCTCGAGGGCCGCATTGACACCGGCCAGCGCGTCATTCTCAACATCAAGACCTTCGCCGACGGCCACCGCCCGCCGGATCGCGTGCTCGATACGCTGCTTTAGCGTCCGGTCCATCGCGCTGGGCCGTCTCGCCCTTTTTTGATGCATGCTTCTTCGTTATATTCTATAAAATATAACGAGGAGACGAGCATGCGGCGCAGGCGGTTTCTGGCGGCGGTCTTGGCGGCGGCACTGGCGATCCAGCCCGCACGCGCCGAGACCCTCACCGTCTTCGCCGCGGCCAGCCTGAAGAACGCGCTCGACGCCGCTGCCACCGCCTACCAGGCGAAAAGCGGCGACACGGTGCGGATCTCCTATGCGGCGAGTTCCGCGCTCGCCCGGCAGATCGAAGCCGGTGCGCCGGCCGACCTGTTCATTTCGGCGGATCTCGCCTGGATGAATTACGTAGAAACCCGCAAGCTCATCCAGCCGGCGACGCGGCGCAACCTGCTCGGCAACGAACTGGTGCTGGTGGCGCCGGCATCGAGCGGCACCAAGATCGATTTGGCGCCCGGCGCCGATCTCGCCTCACGCCTCAAGAACGGACCGCTGGCGATGGCCGATCCCAATGCCGTGCCGGCGGGCATGTATGGTAAGGCCGCGCTCACCAAGCTCGGCATCTGGGACTCAGTCAAGGCCAGGATCGCGCGCGCGGCCGACGTGCGGGCGGCGTTGCGGCTGGTGGCGCGCAGCGAGGCACAGCTTGGCGTCGTCTATCGGACCGATGCCATCGCCGAGCCCGATGTCGAGGTCGCCGGCGTCTTTCCGGCCGGCAGCTATCCGCCGGTGATCTATCCCGCCGCGCTCACCGTCGGCGCCAAGCCCGGCGCTGCGCAGCTCTTGGATTTCCTGGCGTCGCCGCCGGCGCGCCCGTTCTTCGAAAAGCAGGGCTTCAAAGTGCTGTTCTAGCGCCGCAGCGCGCGCTGGAGCGTGGCGAGATCGCGCGTCGCGGCGGTCTGCGCGCGGCGCTCGATCGCGCGGTAACGGGCGATGAGCGCCAGGCCGAATGGCGTCAGCCGCGCACCGCCGCCACTCTCGCCGCCGGGCCGGGCCGTCACCACCTTGTGCCGGAACGTACGGTTGAGGCTGTCGATCAGCAGCCAGGCGCGGCGATAGGACATGCCCAGCGCGCGGCCGCCGCGCGAGATCGAGCCGCTGTCGCGGACCGCTTCCAGCAGCCGGATCTTGCCCGGTCCGATGGCTTTGCCGGGGCCGAGGTCGACGCGCAGCGTGAGCCTCGCCAAGCGCCGCCTCAGCCGCCGCAGGTCGGGCAGTCGGGATCGCGCGGAATCTCGATTTTGTGGAAATCGGTGGCGAGCGAATCGTACAACAGCAGCGTGCCGCTCAGGCTGGAGCCGATGCCGAGAATCTCCTTCAGCACCTCCACCGCCTGCAGCGTGCCCATCACGCCGGCGATCGCGCCCAGGATGCCGGCGGTCTCGCAGCGCGGCACGCTGTCGGGCGGCGGCGCCTCGCGGAACAGGCAGCGGTAGCAGGGATGCGGCGGACCGAGATAGGCCTTGAAGGTCGAAAGCTGGCCATCGAACGGCGACAGCGCCGCGCCGACGAGCGTCTTGCGAAGCTGGTAGCACAGATCGTTCAGCAGATAGCGCGTCGCGAAATTGTCGCTGCCGTCGGCGACCAGGTCGTAGCCGGCGACGATGTCGCGGGCGTTGCGCTCGTCGAGCTGGATGGCGTGGGTTTCGACGCGGATGTCGGGATTGAGCGCGGCGAGCGTCGCCCGCGCGCTCGCGGTCTTGGGCCGGCCGATACTGGACGTCGCGTGAACGATCTGGCGCTGCAGATTGGGCAGATCGACCTCGTCGTCGTCGACGATGCCGAGCGTGCCGACACCCGCGGCGGCCAGGTACATCAGCAGCGGCGAACCCAATCCGCCGGCGCCGACCACCAGGACGCGCGACTTGAGCAGCTTGGCCTGGCCCTCCTCGCCGACCTCGTCGAGGATCAGGTGCCGCGCGTAACGGCGAAACTGCTCCTCGCTCAGCGGATGCGCCAGCGTCTCGACCATCACAACCCCTCGAACAGAGCGGTCGAAAGATAGCGCTCGGCGGTGTCGGGCAGGACGACGACCACGACCTTGCCGGCCATGTCGGCGCGCTGGCCGATCTCGGCGGCGGCGGCGAGCGCCGCGCCCGACGAGATGCCGCAGGCCACGCCTTCGAGCCGCGCCACCTGGCGCGCGGTCTTGAAGGCGGTCTCGTTGCCGATGCGGACGACCTCGTCGATCAGCGTGGCGTCCAGAATCGCGGGGACGAATCCGGCGCCGATGCCCTGGATCTTGTGCGGGCCCGGCGGACCGCCTGACAGCACCGCGCTGTCCTCGGGCTCGACCGCGACCATCTTGAGCCCGGGCTTGCGCGCTTTCAGCACCGCACCGACGCCGGTCAGCGTGCCGCCGGTGCCGACTCCGCTCACCACGGCGTCGACGCGTCCGTCGGTGTCGCGCCAAATCTCCTCGGCGGTGGTGCGGCGATGGATCTCAGGATTGGCCGGGTTGTTGAACTGCTGCGGCATGAAGGCGTCGCCCAGCTTCTTCACCAGCGCTTCGGCGCGGGCGATCGCGCCGCGCATGCCCTGGGCCGCCGGCGTCAGCTCGATCTCGGCGCCCAGCAGCTTCAGCATGTGGCGGCGCTCGACCGACATGCTGTCGGGCATGGTCAGAATCAGGCGATAGCCTTTGGCGGCGGCGACGAAGGCGAGGGCGATGCCGGTGTTGCCCGAGGTCGGCTCGACCAGAACGGTCTTGCCCGGCGTGATCAGCCCGGCCCGCTCGGCCGCCTCGATCATGGCGGAACCGATCCGGTCCTTGACCGAGGACAGCGGATTGAAGAACTCGCATTTGGCCAGGAGCTCGGCCTTGACGCCGTATGCCGCCGCGAAGCGCCTGACGCGCACCAGCGGCGTCGCGCCGATGGTCTCGATGATGCTGTCGTACACGCAGCCGCGGAACGCGCGCGCGTCCGCCGCTGCGAGCGGCGCCGGCTTGGTTTCGGTTCGTGCCATGGCGGGCTCCTTCAGATAGAGAAATCGAGGCGAGCGCCGTATTCGCCCGGCACGCCCATCTTATGGGCGCGCAGGCAAAGATCTTCGATGGTGATGCCGTCGAGCCGGCTTATCACCTCGGCGTTGAGCTCCTGCCACAGCGGCCGCACCACGCGGTGGCCAAGCTCGGCGCCGCCGCTTTCGGCCAGCGGATCCTCGCCGCCGTCGAGCGCGCGCACCACGCGCACGATCTCGCCCAGGCTGATGCGCCGGCGCTCGCGCGCCAGGCGATAGCCGCCGCGCGGCCCGCGCACGCCGCCGAGGATGCCGGCGCGCACCAGTTGTTGCAGCACCTGCTCGAGATAGCGGCGCGGAATGCCCTGGCGCCGGGTGATCTCGCCCGATTGCACCGGCAGCGTGCCCGCGTTGTAGGCGATGTCGAGCACCGCTTCGATCGCGAACAGCAGCTTCTTGGTGAGCCGGACCATCGCCTGCCCTATTCCGCCGCCTTGCGGTCGAAGAACTGGGCAATGCGGGCCGCGAGGCGCTCGCCCACGTCGCGCTTGCTGAGCCGGCCCCACGCCTCCACGCTGCGTCCGTCGACCAGACGAACGTCGTTGCTGCCGCCGCCGAAGACGCCGCTCGCCGCCGAAACGTCGTTGGCCAGAATCCAGTCGCAGCCCTTCTTGACGCGCTTCTCCTGCGCCGCCGCGACGAGATTCTCGGTCTCGGCGGCGAAACCCACGACCAGGCGCGGCCGCCGGTTGCCGGCGCGCGCCACCGTCGCCAGGATGTCGGGATTCTCGACCAGTTTGAGCGCCGGCGGCGCGCCCTTCTTCTTCAGCTTCTGCGCTGCCGTCTCGACGCGCCAGTCGGCGACCGCGGCGGCGCATACCGCCACGTCGGCCGGCAGCTGCGCCTCGCACGCGGCAAGCATCTCGCGCGCCGAGCGCACGTGGATGACGCGCACGCCCGGCGGGTCGGCTTCGCGCGTCGGGCCCGAGACCAGCACGGTGTCGGCGCCGAGCCGCGCCAGCGCCGCGGCAATCGCATGGCCCTGCTTGCCCGACGAGCGGTTGGCGATATAGCGCACCGGGTCGATCGCCTCCTCGGTCGGGCCGCTGGTGACCAGCGCCTTGCGGCCGCGGAGCGCGGCATGGGCGACGAAATGGGCCTCGACCGCATTGGCGATTGCATCGGGCTCGGCCATGCGGCCAACGCCGCTTTCGGCTTCGGCCAGCGGTCCGGCCTCGGGCCCGATGCGCGTGACGCCGCGCTTCTCGAGCAGCGCGACGTTCGCCTGCGTCGCGGCGTTCGCCCACATCCGGGTGTTCATCGCCGGCGCCAGCAGGATCGGCTTGTCACTGGCGATCAGGACGGTCGAGGCGAGGTCATCGGCGAGGCCCGCCACCAGCTTGGCGATCAGGTCGGCGGTCGCCGGCGCCACCACGATCAAGTCGGCCTCTTGCGACAGCCGCAGGTGGCCCATCTCGTTTTCCTCGGTGAGCGAGAACAGGTCGGTATAGACCCGGTCGGCGGACAAGGTCTGGGCCGCCAGCGGCGTGACGAAGCGCTGCGCCGCCGCGGTCATGACGCAGCGCACGGCGGCGCCGCGCTCGCGCAGGCGGCGGATGAGCTCGAGGCTCTTATAGGCGGCAATGCCGCCGGCGATCACCAAAAGGATGCGGCGTCCGTGCAGCATCGGCTTTCCAGCGGTGGCGTGCGGGATAACGGAAAAATCTACTCCATCGGTAGTGTGATTTCAAAGCTCAAAGCCGCCAGCCGGAATGGATAGCGGCAATGCCGCCGCTGAGCGGTCGCGCCGTGATCTGGTCGAAGCCGGCTTGGCGCATGAGCGCGGCAAGCCGCCCGCGGCGGGGGAAGCGGCGGATGCTTTCCACCAGATATTGATAAGCGTCGCGGTCCTGCGCCACCGCCGCGCCCAGCCGCGGCACCACTGCGAACGAATAGAGGTCGTAGACGCGCCGCAGCAGCGGCATCTCGACGTTGCTGAACTCGAGACAGAGGAACCGTCCGCCCGGCTTCAGCACGCGCCACGCCTCGGCGAGCGCGGCGGGGATGCGGGTGACGTTCCGCAGGCCGAAGGCGATAGTATAGACGTCGACGCTGGCGTCCGCGACCGGCAGCGCCTCGGCATCGCCGCAGAGCCAGCGGATTGCCTTGCTGTCGCCGGCGTCGAGGCCCCGCGCCCGGCCCACCTCGAGCATGCGGTGATTGATGTCGCAGACGATCACTCGGGCGCCGCCGCCGGCGCGCGCCACGAAGCGCCGCGCGATGTCGCCGGTGCCGCCGGCGACATCGAGCAGGAGCTGGCCCGGTCGCGGACCGAGCCGCTCGATCAATTGCGCCTTCCACAGCCGATGGATGCCGCCCGACATCAGGTCGTTCATCAGATCATAGCGTCGCGCCACGCGATCGAACACGCCGTGGACCAGGCGGGTGTGCTCGGCGGCAGGCACCCGGCGATAACCGAAATCCGCTGTCTCTTTGGTCTCCATCTTGGCACCATAGCGGCCGCCCTCCGACGAGACCAGCCCATGCCCGAACTGCCGGAAGTCGAGACCGTGGTGCGCGGCCTCCAGACGCGCATCACCGGCACGCGTCTGTTGCGGTTCACGCTCAACCGCGCCGATCTGCGTCAGGCGGTCCCCGCCGGCATCGCCGCCAAGGTCGAGGGCCGTCGCGTCGCGCGCATCGACCGGCGCGCCAAGTACATCCTGATGCATTTCGCCGACGGCGGCGTGCTGATCGCGCATCTCGGCATGTCGGGGCGGCTCACCTTCGGCGACGCGGCGCATCCGGCGCCGCCGCGGCCGCACGATCACGCGGTGATGGTGTTCGAGGACGGCAGCGCGCTCCGCTTCAACGATCCGCGACGCTTTGGCCTGATCGATTACGCGCGCGAGGACGCGTTGTCGCGGCACAAGCTGCTGGTCCATCTCGGACCCGAGCCGCTGGCACCCGACTTCGACGGCCCGCTGCTCGCGCGCATGCTCAAGGGCAAGAAGACGCCGATCAAGGCGGCACTGCTCGACCAGCGCGTCGTCGCCGGTCTCGGCAATATCTATGCCTGCGAGAGTCTCTACTGGGCGCGGCTTTCGCCCACGCGCTTGGCGCGCACCGTGCAGGGCGAACGCGCCGACCGCCTGGCGCGGGCGATCAGGCACGTGCTCGAGCGCGCGATCGCGGTCGGCGGCTCGAGCCTGCGCGATTACGTCAATGCATCCGGCGAGCTCGGCAACTTCCAGCGCCACTTCGCCGTCTACGATCGCGAAGGCGAGCGCTGCCCCGGCTGCGACTGCCGCGCAAGGATCAAGCGGATCGTGCAATCGGGCCGCTCGACATTTTACTGTGCCAAGCGCCAGCGTTGAGTCTACCCTGCGCGCGATGCGGCGGCTTCTCCTCGTGCTTGCGCTGATCGCCGCGCCGCTCGCGGCGCACGCCGACGGATTCGTGCCGGGCACCGAAGACCTGCCGCTGATGCCGGGACTCGCGCCGGTTGCGAATTCCGCCGTCGTGTTCGACAAGCCCGAGGGCCGCATCGTCGAAGCTTCGGCGCGCGGCCGGCTCACGCGCTACGACGTGACGCGCTTCTACGCCCAGACCTTGCCCCAGCTCGGCTGGCGGCATGTTGCGGGCACGGCCGCCGCCTGGACGCGCACCGGCGAGCGGCTGCATCTTGATTTCCGCGGTCCCGACGGCGATCTGACGGTCGGCTTCACGATCGCGCCGCAATGAGAAACGGAGTCCCCACCATGAGCTACGAGAACATCCTGGTCGAAACCCGCGGCGCCGTCGGGCTCATTACCCTCAACCGTCCCAAGGCCTTGAATGCCTTGTGCGACGCCCTGATCCGCGAGCTCGGCCAGGCGCTCGACGCCTTCGAAGCCGACGACGCGGTCGGCGCCATCGTGCTCACCGGCAACGAAAAGGCCTTTGCCGCCGGCGCCGACATCAAGGAAATGCAGGACCGCACGTTCATGGACGTGTATCTCGGCGACTTCGTCAAAAGCTGGGAACGCGTCACGCTCTGTCGCAAGCCGGTGATCGCCGCGGTCGCGGGCTTCGCCCTGGGCGGCGGCTGCGAGCTCGCGATGATGTGCGACACCATCATTTGCGCCGATTCCGCCCGGTTCGGCCAGCCCGAGATCAATCTCGGCGTCACGCCCGGCGCGGGCGGCACCCAGCGCCTGACGCGCTTCGTCGGCAAGGCGAAAGCCATGGATATGATCCTCACGGGGCGGTTGATGGATGCCGCCGAGGCCGAGCGTTCGGGCCTGGTTTCGCGCGTCGTGCCGGCCGCCCAGCTCGTCGACGAGGCGCTGAAGATGGCGGCACAGATCGCATCCCTGTCGCGGCCGGCGGTGCTGATGGCCAAGGAGATGATCAACCGCGCCTACGAGACGACGCTCGCCGAGGGCGTGCGTTTCGAGCGCCGGCTCTTCCACGCTCTGTTCGGGACGGCGGATCAGAAGGAGGGCATGTCCGCCTTCGTCGAAAAACGCAAGCCAAATTTTCGGAACCGGTGAGCACCCGCCGCGCGCGTGCCTTGACGCATCGCCCTTGCGACGGCTAGATAGCACAGCTCTCTACAATTCAATTCAAGGCACAGGTCAGCGATGGCGACGCATAAATCCGCGGAAAAAAGAATCCGGCAAACCACGCGTCGCACCGCCGTTAATCGCGTCCGCGCCAGTCGCATGCGCGGTGCCGTGAAGGAGGTCGAAGCCGCACTCGCGGCGGGCGACAAGAAAGCGGCGCGCGAAGCGTTCGCACGTGCGCAGCCGGAGCTGCAGCGCGGCGCCACGTGCGGCGTGATCACGCCGCACGCGGCCGCGCGCAAGATTTCGCGCCTTTCGGCTCGCATCAAAGCACTGAAGGGCTGATCACGTGACCGTTCTGCCGCACGCGAATAAATTTTTTGCGTTCGCGTGTCGGCCGTATTGCCTTTATGTGTCGGCCTTCGGTAGAGTTCGTTGCGCCGTCGAAACGAAAGGTGTCTTGGAGACCATAGCACCATGATGTCGGGCGTAGCGCTTCACGAGAACCGGAAAATTCCGGGCGACATCGCGGCAGGCAGGGCGTCGGCTTCGCATCTCGAATTCAAGTTTGCGTCTAAAGGGTAGCGCCGGAAGAGAGAAAGGCGATCTCTTCCGACAAAGGGCACCCGTTTGTGCGTTCGGGGTTCCTTGGGGGGCGTGGTGACGGATCAAGCGGAGGCGTCGGCGCCGGCAGCGGCAGCTTCGACGCAAGAGGATGTGAAGGCATCGGCATCCGACACCCCTGCTCTCCGGGGGCGGGTATGACGGAGCCAGCTGGCCGCAGCGGCGATCTCCAATCGCAGTGGGCCCGCGTACGCGGACGCTTGCGCGAGGAGTGCGGCGACGCGGCGTATCGCGCCTGGCTCAAGTCGATGACGCTCTACGGCGTCGACGACGGCCGGGTGAGGATCGGCGTGCCGACGCGCTTCCTGCGCGACTGGGTCAGTCAGCATTATTCAGATCGCATCCGCGCGCTGTGGAACGACGAGAACGAGGCGATCGCTGCGGTCGAGATCCTGGTCACCGGCCGCATGGCGGCACAGCCGATCGAGGCCGAGCCGGTCGCGCCGGGGCGCGACGGCAACGAGATCGCCGCGGTCGCGGCTGAGGAAAAGGACATCAGTGCGCCGCTCGATCCGCGCTTCACCTTCGAGAATTTCGTCGTCGGTAAGCCCAACGAGCTCGCCCATGCGGCGGCGCGCCGCGTCGCCGAGGCGCAGATGGGCGCGCGGCACGGCACCAACCCGCAATTGCCGTTCAATCCGCTCTTCCTCTATGGCGGCGTCGGCCTGGGCAAGACCCATCTGATGCATGCGATCGCATGGCACATTCGCACCCGCGCGCCGCACCGCAAGGTGATCTACCTCTCGGCCGAAAAGTTCATGTTCCAGTTCGTCCGCGCGATCCGCTTCAAGGACACCATGGCATTCAAGGAGCAGTTCCGCTCGGTCGACGTGCTGATGATCGACGACGTCCAGTTCATCGGCGGACGCGACGCGACGCAGGAGGAATTCTTCCATACTTTCAATGCCTTGGTCGACCAGAACCGGCAGATTGTGATCTCCGCCGACAAGTCGCCCTCGGATCTCGAGGGCATCGAGGAACGGGTCAAGTCGCGGCTCGGCTGGGGTCTGGTGGCGGACATCCATCCGACGACCTATGAGCTCCGCCTCGGCATTCTGCAGGCGAAGGCCGAAACCACCCACTTGTCGGTGCCGCCCAAGGTGCTGGAATTCCTCGCCCACAAGATCACCTCCAATGTGCGCGAGCTCGAGGGCGCGCTGCACCGGATCAGCGCCCACACCCAGCTCACCGGCGGCATGGTGACGCTCGAGGGCGCGCAGGACGTTTTGCACGATCTGCTGCGCGCCAACGACCGCCGCGTCACCATCGACGAGATCCAGAAGCGCGTCGCCGAGCACTTCAACATCCGGCTCGCTGATATGCATTCGGCCCGTCGTGCCCGCGCCGTGGCGCGGCCGCGCCAGGTCGCAATGTATCTCTGCAAGCAGCTCACGCCGCGCTCGCTGCCCGAGATCGGGCGCAAGTTCGGCGGCCGCGACCACACCACGGTGATGCACGCGGTGCGCAAGATCGAGGAGCTGAAGGCCGCCGATACGACGCTCGCCGAGGACATCGAGCTGCTGCGCCGCATGCTCGAATCCTGAGCCGCAGCCGGCGCCGCGCGCTCCCGATAAGCTGCTGATCCAAAAACGAAAAATTGCGACTCGGCGCGGCGATTCCGCGGCCCGCCGCGGTATACCCTCGACGCTCCCTGTGCTATAGTTTTTTCCCGTACGGGGGCCGCTTTCGGCGCGCATTGCGAGGCGCGAAGCGGTCCGGCGCGGCGGGGTGTCGGGCCGGAATGACGGCCCGACGCGAGGGAAAAGCCGGCACAACCAAAAGAACGCCAACCACCCATGAAACTAACGATCGAACGCGCCGCTCTGCTCAAGGCATTGGGCCACGTGCAGAGTGTGGTCGAGCGGCGCAACACCATTCCCATCTTGTCGAACGTGCTGCTGCGCGGTGCCGACGGCAAGCTGGCGCTGTCCGCCACCGACATGGACATCGAGATGATCTCGGCCGTGCCGGCGCAGGGCGCAAAGACGGGCGGCACCACCGTTCCGGCGCACACGCTCTACGACATCACCCGCAAACTGCCCGAGGGCGCCCAGGTTCTGCTCGAGCTCGGCTCCGACAAGGGGCAGATGACGCTGCGCTCGGGCCGCTCCACCTTCACCCTCGCCTGCTTGCCGGCCGAGGACTATCCGGTCATGTCGGGCAGCGACTTGGCGCACAATTTCACCATCTCGGCGGCCGATCTGAAGCGGCTGATCGATCGCACCCGGTTCGCCATCTCGACCGAGGAGACGCGCTATTACCTGAACGGCATCTATCTCCATGCCGCCAAGAGCAACGACGTCAACATGCTGCGCGCAGTCGCCACCGACGGCCACCGCTTGGCGCGGATGGAGCTGCCGCTGCCCGACGGCGCCGCCGGCATGCCGGGCGTGATCGTACCGCGCAAGGCGGTGGGCGAGTTGCGCAAGCTCCTCGACGAGTTCGACCAGGATGTCGCCGTGTCGCTGTCCGATACCAAGATCCGCTTCGCCTTCGGCGACAGCACGGTGCTCACCTCGAAACTGATCGATGGCACGTTCCCCGATTACGACCGTGTCATCCCGACCGGCAACGACAAGGTCCTCGAGGTCGAATGCAAGTCGTTTGCTGCCGCGGTCGACCGGGTCTCGACCATCTCGAGCGAGAAGAGCCGGGCGGTGAAGCTGGCGATCGAGCGCAACAGCCTCACGCTGTCGGCCACCAGCCCGGAGAACGGCACCGCGTCCGAGGAGATCGAGGTGCGCTACAGCGCCTCGCCGATCGAGATCGGATTCAATTCGCGCTATCTTCTCGACATCACCGAGCAGATCGAGGGCGAAGGTGCCAAGTTCGTCATGGCCGACGCCGCCTCGCCCACCCTGGTGCGCGATGCCACCGATGGCAGCGCGCTCTACGTCCTCATGCCGATGCGCGTCTAGGCGCGGGTATGGCGCCGGATCGGGTGGTTCCCTTCGCGAAGCCTTTGCCGCGGCCGGCCGAGGCCGCGCCGGCGGCCGCGGTCGCCCGCCTGGTGCTGACCGATTTCCGCGGCTACGACCGCGTCCGGCTCGCGGTCGAGCCCGGCCCGGTGGTGCTGGTCGGCGCGAACGGTTCCGGCAAGACCAACCTGCTCGAGGCGATCTCGTTCCTGGCGCCGGGCAGGGGCCTGCGTCGCGCCCGGCTCAGCACGGTCGACCGGCGCGGCGGCGGTGCCTGGGCGCTGGCGGCGACCGTGACGACGCCGGCGGGCGAATTCGACATCGGCACCGGCCGCGACGCTGCGAGCGAGAGCGGCGAACGTCGGCATCTGCGCATCGACGGCGCGCCGGCCAAGAGCCAGCAGGACTTGTCGGAGCGGCTCGCCGTCGTCTGGCTGACGCCGCAGATGGACCGGCTCTTCGCCGATGCCGCCGCTGGCCGCCGCCGCTTCCTCGATCGCCTGGTCGCCGGCTTCGATCCCGATCACTGGTCGCGGTTGCTGGCCTACGAGCGTGCCATGCGCGAGCGCGGGCGGCTGTTGCGCGAGGGCGCGGCCGATCCAAGCTGGCTCAAGGCGCTCGAGGAGATCATGGCCGAGACCGGCGTGGCGCTTGCCGCCGCGCGGCTCGAGGCGGTGGCGCGGCTCGCCGCTGCCTGCGCCGAGGCGCCCGGCCCGTTCCCGCGCGCCGGCCTTGCGGTCGAGGGCACGGTCGAGGCCGCGCTCGCCGCGGTGCCGGCGCTCGCCGCCGAGGAGGAGTTCCGCCGCGCGCTCCGCGAGTCGCGCGCACTCGACCGCGACAGCGGCGTCACGCAAACCGGCCCGCACCGCTCGGACCTGCTGGCGCGCCATTTCGATACCGGCGAGGCGGCGGCCTTCTGCTCGACCGGCGAGCAGAAGGCGCTGCTGATCGCCATCGTCCTGGCCTATGCCCGGTTGATGGCGCTGCGGCGCGGCGCTTGCCCGGTCCTGCTGCTCGATGAAATCACCGCGCATCTCGATGCCGCGCGCCGGAGCGCGCTGTTCCAGGCGCTGCTGGCGCTCGGCGCACAATCCTGGCTCGCCGGCACCGACGCCGCGCTGTTCGCCGAGTTCAGGGGCCACGCCCAGTTCTTCGCGGTCGCCGATGCCGCGCTGTCGCCCGCATGAAAGCGAATTCGTAACGTCATGGATGAATCATGAGCGAACCGGTTTCCCAAGTCCCGGAAGAGGAATACAGCGCCAAGTCGATCAAGGTGCTGCGCGGTCTCGATGCCGTGCGCAAGCGCCCGGGCATGTATATCGGCGACACCGACGACGGCTCGGGCCTCCATCACATGGTCTACGAGGTCGTCGACAATTCGATCGACGAGGCGCTCGCTGGCTTCTGTGACATCGTGACCGTGACCCTCAATCCCGACGGCTCGTGCACCGTGACCGACAACGGCCGCGGCATCCCGGTCGACATCCACAAGGAGGAGAAAGTCTCGGCGGCGCAGGTCATCATGACCCAGCTTCACGCCGGCGGAAAGTTCGACCAGAACTCCTACAAGGTGTCGGGCGGCCTGCATGGCGTCGGTGTCTCGGTGGTGAACGCGCTGTCCGCGCGCCTCGACCTGCGCATCTGGCGCGGCGGCAGCGAGCACTTCATGCGCTTCAAGGACGGTGATCCCGAGGCGCCGCTCAAGGTCGTGGGCAAGGCGCCGACGGTCGAGCGCAACGGCAAGACCGCGCCGCAGACCGGCACCGAAGTCACGTTCTGGCCGAGTACGCAGACCTTCACCAAGACCGAATTCGATTTCGCGACGCTCGAGCACCGGTTGCGCGAATTGGCATTCCTCAACTCGGGCGTAACCCTCGAATTGACCGACGCGCGCGGCGTCGAGCCCAAGACCGTGCGCCTGCACTACGAGGGCGGACTCGAAGCCTTCGCCAAGTATCTCGACCGGTCGAAGCAGGGCCTCCATCCGACCATCACGATGGCGGCGAACAAGGACGGCGTCACCGTCGAAGTCGCGATGGAGTGGACCGACAGCTATCACGAGACGATGCTGTGCTTCACCAACAACATTCCGCAGCGCGACGGCGGCACCCATCTCGCCGGCTTCCGCGCGGCGCTGACGCGCACGGTCAACAACTATGCCGATGAAAGCGGCCTGACGAAGGGCAAGGACAAGATCCCGCTCACCGGCGAGGACATGCGCGAGGGCCTGACCTGCATTCTCTCGCTCAAGGTTCCCGATCCGAAATTCTCGTCGCAGACCAAAGACAAACTGGTGTCATCCGAGGTGCGACCGGTGGTCGACGCGGTCGTCGCCGACAAGCTGCAGGAATGGTTCGAGAAGCACCCCTCGGAGGCGAAGCGCGTCGTCGGCAAGGTGGTCGAGGCCGCGACCGCGCGCGAGGCGGCGCGCAAGGCGCGCGAGCTTACGCGGCGCAAGGGCGCGCTCGACGTCGCCAACCTTCCGGGCAAGCTCGCCGATTGCCAGGAACGCGATCCGGCGCAGAGCGAGCTCTTCATCGTCGAGGGCGACAGCGCCGGCGGTTCGGCCAAGCAGGGCCGCGACCGCCGGTGCCAAGCCATCCTGCCGCTCAAGGGCAAGATCCTGAACGTCGAGCGCGCGCGCTTCGACAAGATGCTGAGTTCGGCCGAGATCGGCACGCTGATCGCGGCGCTCGGCACCGGCATCGGCCCCGAGGAGTTCGACGCCGGCAAGGCACGCTATCACCGCATCATCATCATGACCGACGCCGACGTCGACGGCAGCCACATCCGCACCCTGCTGTTGACGTTCTTCTTCCGCCAGATGCGCAGCCTGATCGAGAAGGGCTTTCTCTACATCGCGCAGCCGCCGCTCTATCAGGTGAAGCGCGGCCAGGGCAAATCGGTCTATCTCAAGGATGATCCGGCGCTCGAGGAATACCGTATCACCGCCGGCATCAAGGACGCCAAGTTCCGCCAGCACGACGGCGTCGAGCGCGCCGGCAACGACCTGAAGGACTTGGTGGAGCGCGCGCGGCAGGTGCGCACGCTGCTGCTGCCGCTGTGGCGCAAGGTCGGCAGCCTCGAGGTGGTGGAGCAGGCGGCGATTGCCGGCGTGCTCGATCCGACGCTGCTGGACAAACTGCGCGAAGGCGCCGAGGCCGCCCGCTATCTTGCCGCGCGGCTCGATCTGCTGGCGCCGCCCGACGCGCGCGGCTGGAAGGGCGAGCTGGTGCCGCGCGAGAGCCTGGTGCTGACACGCAAGCGCCACGGCGTCACCGAGCGCCGCGTCTTCGACGCCGCGCTGCTGAAGAGCGCCGAGGCCCGCCGCCTCGACGATCGCACCGCCGAGCTCCAGGCGATCTATGGCAAGCCCGGCAAGCTCATCGCCAAGGACAAGGAAACCGCCGTCAACGGCCCGACCGCGCTGGTCGAAGCGGTGATCGCACTCGGGCCGAAGCAGGGCGACATCCAGCGCTACAAGGGCCTCGGCGAGATGAATCCGGAGCAGCTGTGGGAGACAACGCTCGATCCGTCGGCCCGTTCGCTGCTCCAGGTCAAGGTCACGCATGAGGATTCGGCGCTCGAAATCTTCTCGACGCTGATGGGCGACATCGTCGAGCCGCGACGCGAGTTCATCCAAGCGAATGCGCTCGAGGTCGCCAATCTCGACGTCTAGCGCTAGAATTGCCCGTCCTGGCCGGAGACGTCTCCGGGAGAAGAGGTCGGATGGCAAGAGCACAAGGCGCCAGCCGCAAGCGGCATCCGGTCATCGTGGCGATGTGGCTGCTCACCGCGGCGGCGATCGCCACGGGTTTCGGCATGCGCATCCTGGCCACGTTCTGGATCGGCTTCGGCCTGCGCCTGCTCGGCGTCGAATTCATTGCCGCCGGCGTGGCGCTCGCCGTGATGGTCTGGCTGGTCGAACGCATCATCGGCATGCCGCCGCCTTGATCTGATCCGCCGGCGTTTGCTATAATTTTGGCCTGGGGATCGAGCAGGCTCCCCGTCAGACGGCTCGGCCGTCCAAGCTCTGCGCAACACTCGCTTGGCGAGGGGCGCACACGCATGGACAATCCGGGCCGTTTTCATTTTCGCGCATCGGCCAGCCGACTGCGCGAGGTCACCGCGTATTTCCTGCGTCTGGGCGCGCTCGGCTTCGGTGGGCCGGTCGCGCTGGTCGGGCTGATGGAGAAGGAGCTTGTCCAGGAGCGCCGTTGGCTCTCCAAGGAGGAGATGCGCGACGTCATCGCCGTGGCGCAGTCGCTCCCCGGCCCGCTTGCCATCCAGGTCGGGATATTCGTCTCCTATCTGCGCGCCGGTTTCTGGGGCGCCTGGGTGGGCGGCTGGGCCTTCATCCTGCCCAATTTCCTGATCGTGGCCGCGCTCGGCGCGCTCTATGTGCGCTTCGGCGGCCTGAGCTGGATGGCGGCGCTGTTCTACGGCGTCAGCCCGGCGGTGATCGCGTTGATCCTCCATTCGTGTTGGCGGCTGGCCAAGCTCGGCATGGATGACTGGCTGCAATGGGCGATCGCCGCGGCGTGCTTTGTCGTCACCATTGCACTCCAGGCCGAAGTCGCGATCCTGTTCATCGCCGCCGGCCTGGTCGGGCTCGGCTATTACGGCACGCTGTTCCGCAAGGCGCCGCCCGCGGCCGGCACCGCGCTCGCGCTGCTGCCCCTCGCCAAGGCCGCCATGCCGCCGGTCGCAACGCCAAGCCTGCTCGGTAAGCTGTTCGCCTTCTTCCTCAAGGCGGGCAGCCTGACCTTCGGCAGCGGCCTCGTCATCGTGCCGTTCCTGGAAAAGGGCTTGGTTCAGGAGACGGGCTGGCTCGACCCTCACCAGTTCCTGGTCGCGGTTGCGATCGGCATGGTGAGCCCGGGCCCGGTGGTGATTACCGCCACCTTCGTCGGCTACGTGGTCGCCGGCTTCTGGGGTGCGGTCGTCGCCACGCTCGGCATCTTCCTACCATCCTTCCTGCTGATCTTGTTCGTGGCGCCGATCCTCATGCGCCATCGCGGCAATCGCTACGTGCAGGGCTTCGTCAAAGGCGCCTACGCGGCCGCGATCGGCACGATCCTGGGCGCCGCGGTGCTGCTCGGCCGCATCGCCATCGGCGACTGGCTGACGGCGGCGGTGGGCGTCGCTAGCCTCGTCGCGCTGTTCCGCTGGCGGATTTCCAATCCGCTGTTGATCGCCGCCACGGCGGTCGTCGGCTTGGTCGCCTTTCCGCTGCTGCAGCCGGCCTGGGTCTTCGTGAAATGACGCGACACATCGTCATCGCCACGGCAGTTCTTGCGTTGTGGGGCGCTGCTCCGCAAGCGAAGCCGATGCCGCCGCTCGCGCTCGAAGCGAAAATCCCGCTCGGCGCGGTCACAGGTCGCGTCGACCATATGGCAATCGACCTCGCGCGCAAGCGCCTGTTCATCGCCGAGCTTGGCAACGATAGCCTCGCCGTCGTCGATCTCGAGAGGCGTGCTGTGATACACACCATTGGCGGCCTGAGCAAACCGCAAGGCGTCGGCTATCTCGCTGCGACCGACACGATCTACGTCGCCAATGGCGGCGATGGCTCGGTCCGCCTGTTCGCGGGGCGCGATTTCGCGCCCACCGGTCGGATCGCCCTCGATCACGACGCCGATAACGTTCGCACCGACGAAGCGCAGGCGCGGGTCTATGTCGGCCATGGCGGCGGCGGGGTCGGCGCTCTTATCGGCGGTGGCGGCGGAGGCATCGCGGTCATCGGCTTCGCGGGCCGGCTCATCGGCGACATCAAGCTTCCGGTCCATCCCGAAAGTTTTCAGGTCGATGCCGCCTCGCGCCGAATCGACATCAACCTGCCCGACGCGGCGCAGATCGGCATCGTCGATCCCGGCGCATCGAAGCTGATCGCCACTTGGCCGCTGCACAATGTGCGTGCCAACTTCCCGATGGCGCTCGATCGCGCTCATGGCTGGATCCTGATCGGAACGTGGCGGCCGCCGCGGCTGATCGCGCTCGCCCCTAGTGGTGCGGTCGCCGCGACCGCTCCGCTTTGCGGCGACGCCGACGACGCGTTCGTTGACGCCAAGCGCAGCCGCGTTTACGTGAGCTGCGGCGAGGGAATGGTCGCCGTCTTCGCCACCGACGGCGCACGGCTCGGCCCCGTCGGCCAGGTACCGACGGCGCGCGGCGCCCGCACGTCGCTTTGGGTTCCCGCCCTCGACCGCCTGTTTGTCGCGGCGCGCGCTGCGGGCGGCGCACCGGCCGCAATCTGGGTCTTCCGGCCGGTGTCGTGAAGTGCGCCGTTCAGATTTTGAAGCGCTGCTCGATGCCGGGTACGAACAAATCCTCGGGTGCCAGCCGGCGTTGGCACACGCCCTGCTCGAAGCACCAGCGCAGGAAGGTGTCGAGCGTGGTGCGGTTCGCCTCGATGCCGTAGGGGAAGGGATCGCCGCCGAAGAGCGCATAGGTGCGCGCGGCGATATCGGCCAGCCACGGAATCGGATAGCGGCTGGCGGTAAATTCGACGAGACGCCTGACGCTCCGCCGCTTCGCCTCCTCGAACGCCTTCATCAGGTTCATCGGGACCCAGGGGAAGCGCTCGACCACCGCGCGGCGGATGGCGATGACGTGCATGATCGGAAAGATGCGCGTCCGCTTCCAATAGTCCTCTTCGACCTCGCGGTAATTCTCGAACAGGCGGCTGACGCGCGGATCGCCCGCCTCGGCCGCGGCCGGCGCATGGGCGCTCATCACCGCGTCGACCTCGCCCGCCAGCAGCATGACGTCGAGCGATTTCTCCGGCTGTGGCGTCAGCCGGACGCCCGGTGGCAGCTTGATCGCGACTTTTTCGCGCCGTCCGGGCTCGTTGACGCCAGCCTGGAGCCATTCGATCTCGGCCAGGTCGAGGCCGTAATCCTCGACCAGGATACCGCGGCTGTAGACGGCGGCGGTCTGCGCCCATTCGGGAATGCCAACGCGCCGTCCCTTGAGGTCGCTGGGCGTCTTCACCGGTCCGCCGGCGCGCACGTAGATTGAACTCTGGCGGAAGAAACGCGACGGAAACACCGGAATGGCGGTGAACGGCGATCCCGCCTGCGAGGCGAGCGCGGCGTATTTCGCCAGCGACAGCTCGGAGACCTCCCACTCCTGGTATTTGAGAAACCGGTGAAAGATCTCCTCGACCGGCAATTCGAGCGCGGTGAGAGCGATGCCATCGGCCGCGACCTCGCTCGCGGTCAGGTCCCGGACGTGGTCGTAGCGGCTGATCGCCAGCGTCAGCGACAACTTGCCGCCGGCCGTGAAACTCGGCCGCCAGCCAGCCGCTTGCCCCGAATCGCTGTCGGCTCCGTTCATGCCATGCACACTAACGGGCGGGCCGGGAACCGGGCAAGGCGAGCGGCGCCGTCGCCGCGGAACCGGCGTGCTGCGGCGCTTGGCCGCGCCGCGCGCGCTGCCGATCAAGGAACAACGTTCACCGGCCGCGCGTTTCGCGCTTAAGCACCTCTTAATCATGCTTCAACCGAGGGTTAACCGAAATCGGTTAATCCTGGAGAGAACCATGCGCCGGCCGGCAGAACGCCGGCCGGAGTTTCGCCGGAGTCGAACGTGCCGAACGAGTTGTGGAACGTTTTGGGTGCCTTGCTCATCGCCACGGTGATGCTGATGAGCCATCCGATCAAGCCGGTCGTCGCCGAACGCCTCGAGAGCGAAATCGCGGCGAACTGGAATCAGGCGCAGACCGAGCAGGGCAGCTGCCCGGCGGACCTGCCCTGCCTGATGCCGTTGCCGAACGAGTAATCTCGAAGATCGCCGGAACCAAAGCCGCATCCCCGCCGGGCGCGGCCTTTTTCGCGCACCGCGCCCGTGCGGTTCGTTCAGCCGTTGCCGCGCTGCTCGCGGAAGAAGCCGAGCTTCTCCTGGCATACCCGATCGGAGAAGCCGAACAGCACCGTGTCGTCCGACGCCTGGTGCTCCTGGAAATGCCAGCTCGGCGCGACGAAGATGTCGTGCGGCTCCCAATCGAAGCGCTGGCCGCCGATGGTGCTGCTGCCGCTGCCTTCGACCACGGTAAACACCGTGCTGTCGGTCGCGCGATAGGGCTGGGTCTTGAAGCCGGCGGGCAGCAGCTGCATCCAGGTCGAGATCGTCGGCATCGCCCAGCTGCCGGTGACCGGATTGATGAATTTCATCTTGAAGCCGGCATATGGGTCGGGCTTGCGGAAGCGGCGCAGCTTCTCGAGGCCTTCGCGCGTGCGGCCGTAAGGGTAGTTGAAAATCGGCGATGTCGGACCGCCGAATTCCTGGTCGATCGGCAGCATGTTGTAGCCGAACTCGACTTCGGCGGCGCCTTCGGGCCGGGTCACCGGGTGGCTCGCGTCGGGATAGCCGTCGCGGAAGCTCGCATCCATCAGATTGACGATCGGCACGTCCAGGCCGTCGAGCCACACCATCGGTCCGCCGCCCTCGTTGCCGTGGTCGTGCCACGTCATCGACGGCGTGATCACGAAGTCGCCCGGCCGCATGTAGGTCTTCTCGCCGGCGACGGCGGTGTAAGCGTCCTTGCCTTCGATGATGAAGCGGAGCGCCGAGGCGGCGTGACGGTGGGCCGGCGCGATCTCGCCGGGCAGGATGATCTGCAATCCGGCGAACAGGCTGTGCGTGACGCGCGATTGGCCGGCGAGACCAGGGTTCTCGAGAATCATCACACGCCGTTCGGCCTCGGCGGCGGTAATGAGCTTGCACGCCTCCATCAAGTATGGGCGCACGTCCTGGTATTTCCAGATCGCCGCCTTGGCTGGCGTGACTGGCTCGTCGGTGACCAATGCACCGAGCACGCGCCACAGTGGCGCCAGGTTCTGCGTGCCGGCGCGCTGATAGAAGCCCTCGCGGCTTCGCTCGTTCGCCGGATTGACCGTGTGCGCCAGGGCGCTCGTGCTGTCCATGGCCGAAATCCTCGTGCTGCCGCAAGTGGCATCGACGGTTGCCATATTGGACGGCAGGCACGGTGTGTCAAGCATCGGGACGGATAAACGCCTGAAATACCGGGACTTCCAGTCGATGTTAGAACGCCGCTAGCGGCGCGGCATCGGTCAGCCGCAGCTCGGTGTCGGCGGGGGTTGTACCCCGTGAATCCCGGCGTTCGCGATAGAGACAAACGGGACGCCGGCGCCCACGCGTTGACAGGCCCCGCAACTTGCCCAACACTGCCTCCAACAGGCCGTGCGCACGCGGCCGATCAAATTGCGGCCGCAACGGTCGCTTTCGGGGAGGCACCATGGGCAAGACCACGCGGCGTTCGGTGTTGAAGTATTCGGCGGCGACCGCAGCGCTGGCCGCAGCCGGGCCCCTGGCCGGAACCCGCGCGTGGGCGCAGGCTGCGTCGTCACCCATCCGCATCGGCGTCCTCTACGACCTGACGGGGCCGTTCACCGGCGCCGGCTCGGTGCCGGGCTCGATCGGGACGCAGATCGCCATCGACCTCATCAACGAGCGCGGCGGCATCCTCGGCAAGCACAAGATCGAGCCGATCAAGGGCGACGCGCAGAGCAAGGCTGACGTCGCCCTGAACGAGGCCGAACGGCTGATGAGCCAGGAGAAGCTCGACGTCATCCTCGGCATCTACGCCAGTCCCGAGGCGATACCGCTCTCGGAGAAGATGGAGCAGGCGAAGAAGATCCTGTGGATCACCATCGCCGTTGCCACCAAGGTGCTGAAGGGCAAGAACCTGCACTATACGTTTCGTCCCGGCGTCACGGCCGATCTCTACGGTGCCGCTGCGATCGGCTTCTTGAAAGATCATGCGAAGGCGCAGCTGAAGATCGATCTCAAGAAGCTCAAATGCGCAATCATCCACGAGGATGGACCCTACGGGTCCGACACCGGCGCCGCCGACGCGCTCCATGCCAAGGAGGTCGGCATTCCGATCGTGCTTGACGAGGCCTATTCGGCCACCACCTCGGACCTGTCGTCCCTTGTCACCAAGTTGAAGCGCGCCAACGCCGACGTGATCCTGCACACCGGCTATAACCCCGATATCACGCTGTTCCTGCGGCAGGCGCGCGAGGCCGGGCTCAAGTTCAAGATGCTGATCGGTCATGGCGCCGGCTACGGCCAGCGCGACAAGCTCAAGCAGGCCTTCGGCACCGATCTCGACTACTTCCTCAACGTCGATCCGGTCGCGGCGCAGAACCTGAAGCCCGGAACGCTCAAGCCCGAGCTCGAGCAATTGGTCAAAGTCATGGTCGAACGCTACAAGAAAGTGAGCGGCAACGAATCGGTGCCACCGCATGTCTCCATGGGGTTCAACCAGACTTGGGTATTCCTGCAGAACGTGCTGCCCAAGGCCATCACCAAATACGGCGGTACCGACGCCGAGGCGATCCGCAAAGCGGCGCTCGATGTCGATATCCCCGAGGGCGGCACCATCCAGGGCTACGGCGTGAAATTTGAGCCGCCTGGCAGCGAACAGGCGGGTCAGAACCTACGCGCCGCCGCCTGCGTGACGCAGGCCCATGGCGACGTCGAGGCGATTGTCTGGCCCGACAAGCTGAAGACTGCCAACGCGGTGATGCCGCTGCCGAAATCGAACCCCTACGCAGCTTGAAGCCTCGTTCCCGCCGCTCTTCCTCGCGCAGGAAGGCGGCAGCGCGACGTCGCAGCCAAGGTTACCGACGTGCTCTCCGTTAAGGGCGTCAGCAAGAGCTTCGACGGATTCCTGGCGGTCAACCGAGTGTCGTTCGACGTCGCTTCCGGCGAGATCCTGGGGCTGATCGGGCCGAACGGCTCGGGCAAGAGCACGATCTTCAACCTGATCGCCGGCACGCTACGGCCGAGCGGGGGCTCGATCGCTTTCGAGGGCCGAGAGATCGCCGGTCTGCCGGCCCATCGCATCTGCCGCATGGGCCTGGCGCGCACGTTCCAGATTCCGCGTCCGTTTCGCCGCCTCGCCTTGCGCGAGAACGTGACGCTCGCCGCGTTCTACGGCGGTCGTGACGTTGGCTCGCGCGCCGAGGCCGAGGCGCACGCCGTCGCCGCGCTCGATCTGGTCGGACTGCCGAATGATCCGCACACGATGATCGACGGCTTGGGCGCGGCGCAACTCAAGAAGCTCGAGCTGGCGCGCGCGCTCGCGACGCGGCCCAGGCTGCTTCTGGCGGATGAAAGCCTTGGCGGGCTCGACCATGCCGAGATGGAGCGCGCCGCCGACATGCTCGGCCGCATCCGGCGCGATCTCGGCATCACGATCGTCTGGGTCGAACACATCATGGGCGTGCTGATGCGGGTGGTCGACCGCGTGATCGTCCTCGATCATGGCGAGACGATCTTCCAAGGTGTACCTCGGGACGCGGCCAACGACGCGCGCGTCGCCGAGGTCTATCTTGGCCGGTCGCATTGATGACGATACTGCTGAACCTTGAAAGGGTTTCGGCGGGCTATGGCTCGTTCGCCGCGCTGTTCAACGTCTCGCTCGACGTCAAAAACGGCGAGACGGTCGGCGTCGTCGGCGCCAACGGTGCCGGCAAGACCACGCTGCTGCGCGTCATCTCCGGTCTGTTGCCGCCGCGAAGCGGCCGCATCGATTTCGACGGTGAATCCCTGGCCGGCGCGCCGGCCTATCGCGTCGTCGCGGCGGGAATCGCGCACGTTCCCGAGAATCGGCGGCTGTTCCCGCGCCTCACGGTCGAAGAGAATCTGCGCATGGGGGCGTATCTGCCCGCGGCGCGGAAGGCCTTCGCCGAGCGCGCCGCATGGGTGTACGAGCTCTTCCCGCAGCTGCAGGCGCGACGACGCCAGCTCGCCGGCACGCTTTCGGGCGGCGAGCAGCAGATGGTGGCGATCGGTCGCGCGCTGATGACGAAGCCCAAGCTCCTGCTCATGGACGAGCCTTCGGCTGGCCTCGCGCCGCTCGTCGTCGAGCAGGTCTTCGCGCTGGTCAGGCGCATCCGCGCCGAGGGATTCACCGTTCTGCTCGTCGAGCAGAACGTGCGCCAGGTGCTCGACGTCGTCGACCGCGCCTATCTGCTCGAAACCGGGCGCGTCAAGCTCGCCGGCACGGCGACGGCGCTCAAGCAGAATCCGTTCGTCCAGCAATCCTATCTCGGCCTCTGAATCGCGATGGACATCTATCTGCTCGAGGCGATCATCAACGGACTGCTGCTCGGCGGCGTGCTTGCGCTGCTGTCGCTCGGTCTCAACCTCATCTTCGGCGTCATCGACGTGGTGTGGATTTGCTACGCCGAGGTCGTGATGGCCGCGATGTACGCGGTCTTTTGGCTCTACACCTTCTACGGCTGGCCGCTGCTGCTTGCCTGCGCCGCCGCGATCGTCTTCGCCACGGTGCTCGGTCTCCTGGTGCACATCGTGGTGATCGAGCCGATCCTTGGCTCGGCGCCGATCAACCAGCTGCTCGCAACCGGCGGCGTGCTTTTCTTCCTTCAGAGCCTGGCGACGCTGCTCTTCGGCACCGACTTCCGCAATCTCGGCATCCGGTTGCCGGTGCTCGAGCTCGGCGGCATCTTCATCAGCTTCTCGCGGCTCATCGCCTTCGGCATCGCGCTGGTCGGCGCCGTCGGACTCTTCCTGTTCCTGTCGCGCACCTATCTTGGCACCGCCGTTCGCGCCATCGCCCAAGACCGCGAGGTCATGGGGCTGATGGGCGTCAACGAACGGCGCATCTACGTCCTTACCTCGGCGATCGGCAGCGGACTCGCTGGCCTCGCGGCGTGCCTGCTGGTGCTGCAATACGACGTCCATCCCTTCATCGGGCTCACCTTCGGCCCGATTACCTTCATGGTCTGCGTCCTGGGCGGGCTCGGCAACATGATCGGCGGCTTCATCGCCGCCTTCATCATCAGCCAGATCATCGCCGTCGGCGGATATTATTTCCCGATCGAGGCCGCCGAAGTTCTCGCCTTCGTCTTCTTCATCGTGCTGATCCTGATTCGCCCGCAGGGCATTCTCGGCAAATGAGGGGCGGGCGCGACACGCGGCTTCTACTCTATCTGCCGCTCGCGGCGGCGGCGGCGGCGCCGTTCTTCCTGTCCGATTACTTCCAGCACATGGCGGTGCAGATCGCGATCTGGAGCCTCGTCTACACGGCGTGGGCGCTGATGGGGCGCTTCCGCCTGACCTCGCTCGGGCACGGCGCGTTTCTCGGCGTCGGCGCCTATGTGCCTACATTGCTGTGGAACAACTACGGCGTGACGCCGTGGCTCGGTATCCCGTTGGCGATGGCGCTCGCGATCGCGCTGGCGCTGATCGTCGGCTATCCCTCCTCGCGCCAGAAGGTGGTCGGACATTATTTCGCGCTGGTGACGCTCGCCCTGGGCCAGGTGGTGTTGTTGGTGATCGTCGCGATGCGCGACGTCACCGGCGGCTCGCTCGGCATGACGCCGCATACCGTCGGCCATTCGTGGTACGCGTTGCAGCTGCCGAACAAGGCCGAGTTCTACGCTGTGGCGCTGGTCGCGTGGCTTGCCGGCCTCGTGGCGTGGCGCTACGTCGAACGCGGCATGATTCGCCTTGCCCTGGAGTCGATCGCGGAGGATGAGGACGCTGCCGAGTCGGCCGGCGTCGACGTGCTGCGCGAGAAGCTCAAGATCACCGCGGTATCGAGCGGCCTGACTGCTCTCGGCGGCGCGCTGTACGCTCAATACCTGATGTATCTCAGCCCCGACGCGATGTCGGGTGTCGGCATCTCGCTGCAAATCGTCTTCGCGGCGATCGCCGGCGGCATGTACAACATGCTGGGGCCGACGATCGGCGCCGCCTTCACCATCTTGCTGACCGAGGGGCTGCGCGTCCTGTTCGGCACCCATTTCGTCGGTGCCGCCAACACGATCTACGGCGCGCTGCTGGTGATCTTCATCATCTTCATGCCGCGCGGGATCGTCGGGTTGGCGGAACGGATTCTCGCCCGGCCCCGCGTGCCACCGGCGCCGGCGGCGCCGGAACCCGCCGAATGAACGACTAGCGCGCGACCTTCTGCGCCTCATCCAGGCGATAGAACAGGACGCTGCAGTTGTCGGCCTGGTCCCAACCGGCGCGCGAGGCTGCTTGGTACGAGGCGAGCACGCGCTCGAGCGCCGGCAGCTCGATGCCGAGATGCTTCGCCCAGCCGGTCATGATGTTCATGTCC
This sequence comes from Alphaproteobacteria bacterium, assembly GCA_028871055.1. Classification (GTDB taxonomy): domain Bacteria; phylum Pseudomonadota; class Alphaproteobacteria; order ATCC43930; family CGMCC-115725; genus REEB95. The sequence goes on along the minus strand of JAGWON010000001.1, from coordinate 86,197 downwards.
TTGATCACGCCGTCGATAGTGAAGCCGACCGGCGGCCGTTCGCCGGTCTCGAGCGCCTTGACCACCGCCGGCCCGCGCACCTTGAGGCCGTTGATGCCGCCCGAGCTCTCGGCGAAAATCTCCATCATCTTGGCGGGCGGGATCTTGAAATCGCGGGTGAGCGCGATGGCCTCGCCGAGCGCCTCCCAATAGATGCACAGCGGCAGGTTGATCGCGAGCTTCATCGCCGCGCCGGCGCCGTTGGGACCGACGTGCTCGACCTTGCGGCAGAGCCGGTCGAGCACCGGCTTGGCGCGCGCGAAATCGGCGGCCTCGCCGCCGACCATGCCGATGAGCCGGCCTTCGCGCGCCGGACCGACCGTGCCGCCGACCGGGCATTCGAGGAAACCGGCGCCCTTGGCCCGGGCGCGCCGCGCCAGCTCCTGCGGCAGGGTCGGCGCCACCGTGCTCATCTCGACGAACAGCTTGCCCTTCACGTCGCCGGAAAACAGCCCGTCCTTGCCGTCATAGACCGCGCGCACCGCGGGCTCGTCGAGCAGGATGGAGAGCACGATATCGGACTGCGCCGCCACCTCCGCCGGCGTCGGCGCCACCCGCGCGCCCTTGTCGGCGAGCGGCTTGGCCTTGTCGGGATTGCGGTTCCAGACGAGCGGCTTCTGCCCCTGGTCGAGCAGGCGCGCGACCATCGCCGTGCCCATGCGGCCGAGGCCGCAAAATCCGATTTGCATGCTGGTCCTCCCGGTTGATCGCGCCTTGCCTAATGGCATCGGGCGCGACGGTCAAGCGCGGGTGGGACAACGTTCGCAGGCCGCGTTCAGGCGGCGGAGACCTCGCGCGCCATGCGCAGATTGCGGGCGAGCTGGGCGCCCCGGGCGTCCTTGAACATGATCTCGGTGACGCGCAGCATGCCGTGGATCCGGCTCTGTGCACCGGCGCCCGGCGCCGCCTGGATGCCGGCGATGAGTTCGCCCGCCTTGGCTTCGATCTCGCGCGCGAGCCGGCCACTGCACTCGCGCGCCTCGTTGGCAAAGCCATAGCGCGGACCGTTCTCGACGATGATCGCGAGAAATTCCGCCGCCGGGATCGCCGATTCGGCGGCGGCCTCGTCAGCCTGGGTAACCAACGCCGCGACGCGATCCATGAAGGTGCGGTCGAACGCCGCCGCCAGCATGGCGTGCGTTTCGCTCAAGGCATTCCACGGTGCGTCGCTGCGCGCGGTGAAGGCCAGGCCGAAGCTGCCGACCATGCCGTCGACGTCGTCGAAATAGCGTGCCGTCATCGACTTGATCACCGGCACGAAGCCGGCAAGGTCGTCCTTGCGCGTGAGGGCGGCGATCTCGTGCGCCATGCGCTTCAATTCGAGCATCAGGCGCTGCGCCACGACGTCAAACTCGGCGTAGCGCGAGCGCGGATCGTGCGGCCGCCATGCCAGCGCCCGCGCGACCAGCAAAATCTGCCACGGCCGCATCATGCGGTTGACCAGCGCGAGCGCGAAATAGGCCGCGTCGGCGCCGACCGCGTCGGCAAAGGTCTGATATTGCTGCCGCAGCATGGTGACCGTGTCGTTCGAGAAATCGTAGATGCGGCGGCCTTCCATCTGGCCATCCTCGGCCAGCAGCGAGAAGGTGAGGGCCAATTGCGACCGCAGCAGCGCAGCCATCGGCAGGATGCGCGCGAGCTCGCGAATGTCGGCGACGAGCAGTGGGTCGGCGGCGACGGCGGCGATAGCGGGATTGGCCGGCGGCTGTTCGAGCGCCGCGAGCACGCTCAGGTTCCAGCCGACCGCAGCCTTCTGCAACTCGGCCGCAAGCTGGTCGGCCTCCTCGAAGTCGCCGGTGCCGATGATCGTCTTGAGCCGCACCTCGAACCGCGCAAGCTCGTTGGCGCAGAGCGCGGTGATCGCGTTCCACCACGGCCCGATCATGGCGCGTGGAATGGCACCCGGCATGCGCGGATCGTCGGCGCGATCGGCGAGGAACGCCTCAAACGCTTGGCACACCAGGCGGCAAAGGGTCGGAACGCGCGGCCCGTTCGGCCGTGGCGGCGTCGCTCGCGAGGGATTCGAATCGGTGTTGTCGGCGGGCACAGCGCTCTCTGCTCGGGCGGCGGTTCGCCCGTGGAACGATTTGGCATTCATCCTGGCGGAAAATGGTAAATGCCGGGTTTATCCATTTGTGCCAAGAATGTGGCAAATCTTGCCGTTAGCTTGCCCACCGCGAGAACGCGGGCAATAATCGGGCCATGCGCGAACCCTTCCGCGGCCACCACGACATGGGCGGACTGCCGGCCGGCCGGGTCGAGAAGACCGAGCACGACTATGCTTTTTGGGAAAAGCGGGTGGACGCAATGAACGTCCTGCTGGCGTCCAAGGGGCACCTGCGGGTCGACGAGATGCGCCGGAACATCGAGGCGCTGCCGCCCGATGCCTACGATCGCATGAGCTATTACGAGCGCTGGATCTCGGCGATCGCCGCCACGCTGCTGCAGCGCGGTGTCCTCACCGCCGACGAGTTGGGTCGCAAGATGGAGGCGATTGCGCAGCGCGAGGGCGTCCCGCGGTGAGCGCGCCGGCCGCCGCGACCGCCGCAGTGCCGTCCCGGTTCAAGCCGGGTGACCCGGTCGCCGTGCGCCAGGCCTATCCGCCCGGCCATATCCGTACGCCGTGGTATGTCCGCGGCCGATGCGGCACGGTGGTGCACGCGCTCGGCCCCTTCCCCAATCCGGAGGAGCTCTCCTACAACCGGTCCGGCCTGCCGGCGCAGCCGCTCTATCGCGTCCGCTTCCGCCAGACCGAAATCTGGCCGGATTACGCCGGCAATCGCCGGGACACCGTCGACATCGAGATTTACCAGCACTGGCTCGAACCCGCCGGTGACGCCCGATGACCGATCCGCTCTCCGCGGCGCACGCCCATCCCCATCGTCACCCGCCGCGGCCCGACACCGACGACACGCTCGGCCATTACCAGATCATGGAAATCGCGATACGCGAGCTGCTGATCGAGAAAGGCATCGTCACGCCGGCCGAGATCCAGCGCGCGATCGAGGCGATGGATGCGCGCGGCGAGGCGCTGGGCGCCCGCATCGTGGCGCGGGCCTGGACCGATCCCGTCTTCAAGGCGCGGCTCATGGCCGACGGTACGGAGGCGGTGCGCGACTTCGGCGTCGACATGGGCACGACGCGGCTGTTCGTCGTCGAGAACACGCCGGCGGTCCACAACATGATCGTCTGCACCCTGTGCTCGTGCTATCCGCGCATGGTACTGGGCCTGCCGCCGGACTGGTACAAGAGCCGCAACTACCGCAGCCGCGCGGTGCGCGAGCCGCGCGGCGTGCTGCGCGAGTTCGGACTATCGGTGCCGGACGACGTGGAGGTCCGCGTTCACGACTCGACCGCCGACATGCGCTATCTCGTGCTGCCGCTGCGGCCCGGCGGCACCGAAAGCTTGAGCGCCGAGCGGCTCGCCGCGCTCGTCAGCCGCGACGCCATGATCGGCATCGCCTTCGCGCGGAATCCTTGACGCGAAAGAGGCGTGGGTTCTTTCGTGACCAGGATCACTCGTTCTGTCCGAACCCGGCGATATCTTCGGGTACCGCCTCGGTCGTGACAATCGCCTCCTTGCCTTGTACGATCTCGCGGATCTCCTCGACGACGGTCGGGTTTGCCAGCGTCGTCACGTCGCCGACCTCGCGCCGGTTGGAGATGGAGGCGAGGATGCGGCGCATGATCTTGCCCGACCGCGTCTTGGGCATGTCGGGCACGACATAGACGTGCTTCGGCCGCGCGAACTTGCCGATGATGGTCTCGGTCGCTCTTGTGACGCGGTTGACGACATCGGGCGTGTTTTTGTGGCCAGGCTTGAGCGCGATATAAATCTCGGGCATGCGCCCCTTGACTTCGTCCGCGACCGGCACGACCGCGGCTTCGGCGACTTCGGTCACCGTCAGGCACGCGGATTCGATCTCTTTCGTGCCGAGGCGATGGCCGGCGACATTGATGACATCGTCGATGCGGCCCAGGATGCGGAAGTATCCCTCCGCTGCCTTCATCGCGCCGTCGCCCGCAAGATAGGGCCAATCGCGCCAGTCCTTGCTCCGGCGATTCTTGCAGTAGCGCGCGTAGTACGTGTTCACAAACCGGTCGTCCTCGCCCCAGATCGTCTGCATGATCCCGGGCCACGGATTGCGGATGCAGATATTCCCCGCGCGACCTGAGCCCGCCGGCACTTCGTCGCCGTTTTCGTCGTAGATGATCGGATAGATGCCTGGTACGCCGGGCCCTGCGCTGCCGGGTTTCATCGGATCGAGGGCGGGCACCGTGCTGCAGAGGAATCCGCCGTTTTCGGTCTGCCACCACGTATCCACGATGACGGCTTCGCCTTTGCCGACCTCATGGTAGTACCAGCGCCACGCTTCCGGCTCGATGGGTTCGCCGACGGTCGTCATGTGCTTGAAGTGGTAGTTGTACTTTCTTGGTTCCTCGGGCCCCAGTTTCCGCAGGCCGCGAATCGCGGTCGGCGAGGTGTGGAAAATATTGACGCCCAGCCGTTCGGCGATTCGCCACGGACGCCCCGCATCGGGATGCGTGGGAACGCCTTCGTACACGACGCTCGTCGCCGCGAGGGCGAGCGGACCGTAGACGATGTATGAATGCCCCGTGATCCAGCCGATGTCCGCCATGCACCAGTACGTGTCGGTCGGATGAATATCCTGGATGTACTTGGAGGTGCCGGTGACGTAAGCGAGATAGCCGCCGGTGCGGTGTTGGCATCCCTTCGGCTTGCCGGTGCTGCCGCTGCTGTACATCAAGAACAACGGCGCGTCCGCGTCCATCGGCACCGGATCGACGCGCTTGCCGTGGTAATTTTTCAAGACTTCGTTGACGATGAAATCGCGCCCCTTGACCATCGCCGTCGGCGAACTGGACTTGCCGGGGTAACGCTGCCAGACGAGGACCTTGTCGACGGGTTGCCCCGTCTCTTTTGCGGTTTGCACCGCGATGTCGGCATTCGCCTTGTGGTCGATAAGCTTGCCGCCGCGCCAGTAGGCATCCATTGAGATGAGGATGTGACTGCCCGAGTCCTGGATGCGCGCGCCGCACGCCTGACCGGAGAATCCGCCGAACACCACCGAATGGATCACCCCGATGCGCGCACAGGCGAGCATCGTGATGGGTAGTTCCAGCGTCATCGGTAGATGGAGGGTCACGCGGTCGCCCGCTTTGAGTCCGCAAAAGTCGCGGAGCAGCGCCGCCATCTCATTCACCTGGACATGGAGTTCCTGATAGGTCAGCGCGATCGGGGGCTCGTCTTCGGATTCGGAGACGAAGATGATCGCCGCTTTGTTGCGATACTGCTCGAGGTGGCGGTCCACACAGTTGTAGCTCGCGTTGAGCTTGCCGCCGACGAACCATTTCCAGAAGGGCGGGTTGCTCGTGTCGAGCACCGTGTGATACGGCTCGAACCAGCTCAACATATCCGCGTATTCCTTGAAGCAGTCGGGAAAATTCTCTGGGCCGAACCGCTTGCGAACATTCGGATCCTTCATGTTCGCCTGTTCGACGAATTTCCGCGGGGGCTGAAAATACTCCTCTTCCTTCCAATGCACCGCAATCTGCGCTTCGCTGATCTCGGTGAATTCCTTCGCTTTGGTTTTGCTGGTTCTCGGCACGGCATCCTCCCGGGAATTGCTTGTTTGGCTTGAGTTTATTGGCCCCTTGCGGCGGGAACAAGCGCGCCTTGGGGGGTCACGCGAAAGGCTCGGTCTGGGGCGGCGGTTTGGCGCCCGGCAGCAGGATGACGGCGAGGCCGGCGAGGATCAGCGCCATGCCGGCGTAGCGCACCGGCGGAAAGACCTCGCCGAACATCGCCGCCGAGGCGAGGATTCCGGTGCACGGCGACAAGAGCGCGAACGGCGCGACCGAGCCCGCCTTGTAGCGCTGCAGCAGCCAGCCCCAGGCGGCGTAGCCGACATTGGTCACGATCGTGCCGAGATAGATCACGGCGAGAAGGCTGGGCCACGAGGCCTGCGCCAGCGCGGTCCAGATCGGAACGCGGTCGACCGCCGCCGAGAACGCCAGCGACGGCAGCGGCGGCACCAGGCTGCACCACACTAGGAGGGCGAAGATCGGCGCGCCCTTGGCACGCGTCACCAGCAGGTTGCCGATCGACCAGCTGAATGCCGCCGCGAGCGCGAGGCCGAGCGCCGCCGGCTTCAGGTCGCCGCCCACGGTGAACGCGATCAGCGCCAGCCCGACGAAGGCCACCGCCATGCCGGCGATCTGGCGCCCGGTCGGATGGTCGCCGAGGAAGAGCGCCGCCAGGCCGACGGTGAAGAACACCTGGATCTGCTGCGTCACCGAGGCGAGGCCGGGCGGCAGGCCGAGCGCATAGGCGCTGAACATCAGCAGGAACTGGACGGTGAACAGGAACAGGCCGATCAGCACGATCGACGTCCACGCGGCGCGCGGCTTCGGCAGAAAGAACACCGGCAACGCGGCGACGACGAAACGCAGCACGGTCAGCTGCGGCGCGGAGAAATCGGCGATCGCGATCTTGATCGCCGGAAAGGCGAAGCCCCAGATGACCGAGGTCGCGGCGGCCAATGCCATGTCGCGGCCGCGCATGACCGCGGCGGGTCGGTGCCGGTGCTTGGCCAAGTCAGTGCCGGAAGTGCCGCATTCCGGTGAACACCATGGCGATTCCGGCCTTGTCGGCGGCCGCGATCACCTCGGCGTCGCGCACCGAGCCGCCGGGCTGGATCGCTGCGGTGGCGCCGGCGGCAATGGCCGCTTCGAGCCCGTCGGCGAAGGGGAAGAACGCGTCGCTCGCCACCGCCGAGCCCTTGATCGCCTCGCCACCCTTCTGCGCCGCAATGCGCACGCTGTCGACGCGGCTCATCTGTCCGGCGCCGATGCCGACGGTGGCGCCGCCCTTGGCGAAGACGATGGCGTTGGATTTAACGTGCTTGCAGACACGGAAGGCGAAAATGAGATCGCGAATTTCCCGGCGGTCCGGCGCGCGCTTGGTTACCGTCTTGAGCTGGTTCTCGGAAACGCGGCTGGCGTCGCGCGATTGCAGCAGATAGCCGCCGGCCAGCGATTTGAGCGTAAGGCCGGCCTCGGCCGGATCGGGCATGCCGCCCGCCGCCAGCACGCGCAGCGCGGTCTTCTTCTTGAGGACGGCGCGCGCCGCGTCGTCGACCGCCGGCGCGATCACGACTTCCATGAACAGCTTGCCGATCGCCTCGGCGGTCGCCGGATCGAGCGGCCGGTTGACGGCGACGATGCCGCCAAAGGCGCTCATAGGGTCGCAAGCGAGCGCCTTGTCCCACGCCGCGCGGAGCGTGTCGGCCACCGCGACGCCGCAGGGATTGGCGTGCTTGACGATCACCACCGCCGGCTCGGCGAACTCGGCAGCCAGCTCGAAGGCGGCGTCGGTGTCGTTGAGGTTGTTGTAGCTGAGCTCCTTGCCCTGGAGCTGGTGTGCCGTGGCGACGCCCTTGCGCGCGCCGCCGCCCACGTAGAAGGCCGCTTGCTGGTGCGGATTCTCGCCGTAGCGCAGCAGCTGCTTGCGCGCCGCCGCGAAAATCAGCGCCTCGGGGAATTCCTCGTCGGACTGGCGGGCGAACCAGCGCGCGATCTCGGCGTCGTAGGCCGCGCTGCGGGCGAAGGCGCGCTGGGCCAGGGCGCGACGCAACGCCAGCGTGGTCGAACCCCGATGCGTCTCGAGCTCCGTCGCGATGGCGTCGTAATCGGCCGGATCGGTCGCCACGGCGACGTCGGCGTGGTTCTTGGCCGCGGCCCGGATCAGCGACGGCCCGCCGATGTCGATGTTCTCGACGCAGGTCTCGAACGGCGCGCCCGCGGTGACCGTCGCCGCGAAGGGATAGAGGTTGACCACGACGAGGTCGATCGGCGCGATGCCGTGCTTGGCGATCGCGTCCATGTGCGCGCGCTCGCTGCGCTTGGCCAGGATGCCGCCGTGGATCGCCGGGTGCAGCGTCTTGACGCGGCCGTCGAGCATCTCGGGAAATCGGGTGACCGCGGCCACTTCCTCGACCGCGAGCCCGGCATCGCTCAGCGTCCGGGCGGTACCGCCGGTTGAGATCAGCGTGACGCCGTGGCGCACCAGCGCCTGGGCGAAGGGGATGAGGCCGCTCTTGTCGGAAACCGAGATCAGCGCCCGCTGGACCGGGCGAAGGCGAGAATCGGACATGAGACTTCCGGAAAAAGGCAGCGCGACCATAAGGCGGCGCCGCGCGCCGCGCAAGGTCACCCGGCGGCGAAGATCGCGCCATAATGATAAGGCGGCAGCTCGACCAGCCGCGCGAGCGCGAGGCCGGCCGGCGCCACCTTTGCCGCGGTTTCGTCCGGCGACAGCCGAAGCTCGGTGGCGGGGCCGCGCGGCTCCCCCATCGCCGGCGTCTCTGTGCGCGGCCGCTTGTGCCAATTGATCACGCCGAACCGTCCACCGGGCTTCAGGATGCGCGTCACCGCGCGCGCCAGCCGCGCCGCATCGGGCACGCCGTGGAAAGCGTTGGCCATCAGCACGTAATCGACCGGACGCGGCGCCAGCGTCGCGATGTCATAGGCGTCGCCGGCGACGAAAGTGCAATTCTCGGCTCCGATGGCGCCAACCCGCGCGCGGGCCGCGTCGAGGAATTTGGGATCGAGATCGACGGCGGTGACTCGCCGGGCAATCGCCGCCAGCGGCGCGGTGAACCAGCCGTCGCCGCAGCATAAATCGACGACGTCCATGCCGCGGACGACGCCGATGGCGGCGAGCACGGCCGCCGGATCGGGCCACAGCGCCGGCCACCAGCCCGCGGTCGGCATCTCCGTGCCCGGGAAGAAACCTGGAAGATCGCTCACGGCGCCCTATTCCCCGGCCGGCTTCTCGCCCTTCTTGGCTTCGCGCTTGAGCGCCCATTTGACCACCGCGCCGGTCGAGCCGGCGTGGCCGTCGAGCACCACCTGCTGCGTCTTGCGGACGGTGCCGTCGCCGAGATAGACGCTCTCGGCCAGGTTCATCACCGCGCCCGCCGCCTTCAGCCGCCAGAACACGCCGCTCGGCGATTTCAGCAGCACGGCGTTGCCGTCCTGCGTGGTCGAGGCCTGGATGTCGGGATGGAGGTGGAAGCGGATGGCGAAGCCGTGACCGCACGGCGGACCGTCGCCGACCACGACCAACCGGTCCTCGCCACGCAGATCCTCACCATCGGCGGCGAGGTAGAGCTCGCGCTCGTGTCGGAGGCCGAAGCTGCGGACGTATCCGGTGTGGCTCGCGCCGACCCAGACGTTGCCGTCCTGCTCGTTGCGCTGCGCCTTGACCTCGGGGCGGGCGGCGAAATGCCCGTCACGACCGATCGTCGCCGAAGCGGTATCGGCGACGATCAGGGTCGAATGCGCCGCGGTCGCGCGCATCGCGGCGCGCCAGCCGGAATCGCCGCCGAGATAGGCGCCGCAATTGACGACCAGCCGCTCGCGGCCGTGGCTCAGCTCGAAGGCGAGCGCGCCGGCATGGGCGTCGCCGTCGAACGGCGGCGGTGGTGGCGCGCCGCAGTCGAACAGCGCCAGGCTGCGTCCGGCCTGGAGCCGCTCGTAGCCGGTTCGCGGCGCGCGCGCCGGCGGCCGTCCCTTGGCGACTGAGCGCAGCAACGCCAGCTCGATCAGCGCGACGTCGCCGGCGGCCGCGCCGTTGAACAGCGCCAGCCCGCCGTCGCCGTGGCGGAAGAAGCGCAGCATTGGCGCGGCGCGGTCGATCGCGTCCATCACGGCCTTGGAAATTTCGGCGCTGACCGCGCTCAACGCGTCGCGCGCGTCGATCAGCGCCATCAGCGCCGCGAGCTGGCGATGCGGACCGCGCGAGACATGCCCGCCGTCGGGCAGAATCTGAGCCTGCGCCTCGGCCGCCAGACGGGCGCACGCCGACCGGAGCCGCCGTCCGTCGTCGAGCGCGGCCAGCGCCGCGACCAGGCCGCGCAGCGCCCGCAGCCGCGCGACGCCCGCCGCCTGGCGCCAGACGCCGTGCAGATACCGCGCCTGCCGCGCCAGACTCATCAGCAGAGCGCGGCGAAATTCGGGGTCCTGGGGCGCCGCCGCGAGCAGGTCGTAATGCGCGATCCAGGCGAACAGGCGCTCGCCCAGGATCTCGGCGCTCCACGACACCGGCTCGATCGCGTCGCAGCGCTTGAGCCAGTCGGATGCGGCCGCGCGGGCGGCGCGCACCGCCGGCTCGGTGCCGAGCGCGGCGAAATCGGCGAGAAAGCCGAAGCAGTGGTTCTCCGCCGTCCATTGCAGCGGCTGGCCGAGCAGCGCCTCGCCCCGCTGCGGGTCGCCCGGCCAGGTTTCGGCGAGGCGCAGGCGCAGTTCGCTCGGTGCCGGGCCCCAGAGCGCGAGATTGTAGAGCGCCGAACGGTAGACCCAGTCGCGGAGCGCCATCACCGCTCTCCGCCGCGCAACCTCGCGATGTTGCGGGCATAGGCGCCGGTGCCGTCGCCGAAGGTCGCGGTGCCGGCGACCAGCACGTCGGCGCCGGCAGCGACCGCCTCGCGCGCGGTCTCGAAATTGATGCCGCCGTCGACCTCGAGATCGATCGGGCGCTTGGTCCGGTCGATGCGCTGGCGCACGACGCGGATCTTGTCGAGTGCCGCCGGAATGAAGCCTTGGCCGCCGAAACCCGGATCGACGCTCATCACCAGGACCAGGTCGAGGTCGCCGATCACGTAGTCGATCGCGTCGACCGGCGTCGCCGGATTGAGCGCGACGCCCGCCTTCTTGCCGAGCGACTTGATCAGCTGGACGGAGCGGTGGAGATGCGGTCCGGCCTCGGGATGGACGGTGATGATGTCGGCGCCGGCCTTGACGAAGTCCTCGATATAGGGATCGACCGGCGCGATCATCAGGTGGACGTCGAAGGTCAATTTCGTGTGCGGCCGCAGCGCCTTCACCACCGCCGGCCCGACGGTCAGGTTGGGCACGAAGTGACCGTCCATCACGTCGACATGGATATAGTCGGCCCCGGCGGCGGTGACGGCCTCGACCTCCGCGCCGAGTCGCGCGAAATCCGCCGACAGGATCGAGGGCGCGATTCGGGTCGGTTGCCGCATGCGGCCTGACTAACAGGGATACCGCGCGGCTTCAAGGCTTGCGCGCGAGTCGGCAGGCATAGAAGCCGTCGAGCCCGCCGTCGTCGGCAAGCTGGCACGGCAGCGTGCGCAGGTCGCCCTCGGGCGTGATGCATTCGGCCAGGCCGCCAATCTCAGCCAGCGCGATCGGGCGGCGCGCGACCGCGCCGCCGGAGGCAAGCAGCCGCGCGATGCGCGCCGGGCCTTCGTCGGCCTCGAGCGAGCAGACGCAATAGACCAGCGTGCCGCCCGGCGCGAGACACGCCACGGCATTGGCGAGCAGCCGGTCCTGCTGCGCCGCCAGGCGCTCGACGTCGGCGGGCGATTTCAGGTGCGGCACGTCGGGATTGCGGCGGATCGCGCCGGTCGCCGTGCACGGCGCGTCGAGCAGGACGAAGCGCAGCTTTTCGGCAGGCCGCCAGGCCGCGGCGTCGGCCGCGACGCATTCGGCGGCGAGCTTCAGCCGCGCGAGATTGGCGCGCAGGCGCTTGAGGCGCGGCTCGGAGAGATCGAGCGCAATCACACGGGCGCCTTGCGTCGCAAGCTGCGCGGTCTTGCCGCCGGGCGCGGCGCAGAGATCGGCGACCGTCGCGTCGCGCACGTCGCCGAGCAGCTTCGCCGGCAGCGCGGCGGCGGCGTCCTGCACCCACCACGCGCCCTCGGCGTAGCCGGGCAGGCTCTCGATCAAGCCGCCCGATGCGCGGCGCAGGGTGCCGGTCGGCAGAACTCGGGCGTCGAGCTGCGCTGCCCAGGCATCGGCATCGGCCTTGACCGAAAGATCGAGCGGCGCCTCGCGTCCATGCGCCGCGGCAATCGCGCGCGCTGTCGCCTCGCCGTAGCTCGCGCACCAGCTCCGCCACAGCCAGTCGGGCGTGTCGAGCCGCGCTGCGTCCTGTTGCGCGACCACACTCGCGCCCTCGCGGGCGACACGGCGGAGCACCGCATTGACCAGACCCTTCATCGCCGGATGTTGGGCGGCGAGCGCGACCGATGTCGCGACCGCGGCGTGCGGCGGCGTCTCGAGAAAGATCAGCTGCGCCGCGCCGAGCCGCAGGATGTCGCGCACCGCGCCGGGCCGCAGCTTCTTGGCGAGAAAGCGCGCCAGCGCATCGTCGATCTGGCCGAGCCGCCGCAGCACCGTCGCGACCAGCAGTCGGGCGAAGGCACGGTCGCGGGAGCTCAGCGCGGCCAGCGCGCGGCATTCCTCGAGCGCCTGGTCGAGCGGCACCCGGCGCGCTAGCACCGCGTCGAGCAGTTCGAGCGCGGCGGCGCGGGCGTCGGCGGGTTTTGCGCGCATGGCAGGGTTGGGATCCATCCGTTACACTCGCGGCCGATGACCGATTATCACGGCCGCGTCGTGGTCGTCACGGGTGGCACCGGTGCGCTCGGCAGCGCGGTGGTCCAGGCGCTGCTGGCGCGCGGCGCCGCCTGCGTCGTGCCCTACGTTGATCCGGCCGAAGCCGCGCGATTTCCGGCCAAGGACCGCGTGGCGCTGGTCGGGCCGGCCGATCTCGCGAACGAGAGCGCCGTTGCCCGCCTCTATGACGATGCTGGCGTGCTGTGGGCCTCGATCCATCTCGCCGGCGGCTTTGCCATGACGGCGGTCGGCGAAACCAGGAAGGCCGACATCCTCAAGATGGTCGAAATGAATTTCTTCACCTGCCATCTGTGCTGCGTCGCGGCGGTGCGCGCGCTGCGCCGCAGCGGGCAGGGCGGTCGCATCGTCAATGTCGCGGCGCGCCCGGCGCTCGAACCGCGGCTGGCATCCGGCATGGCCGCCTACGGCGCTAGCAAGGCAGCGGTCGCGGCGCTGACCCAGGCGCTGGCCGAGGAGGTCGCCGGCGACGGCATCCTGGTCAACGCAGTAGCGCCGTCGATCATCGACACGCCGGCCAACCGCGCCGCGATGCCCAGGGCCAAGCACGAGCAATGGCCCAAGGTCGAGGAGATCGCGGCGACCATCCTGTTCCTCGCCTCGCCCGCGAACCGCGTCACGCGCGGCGCGATCGTGCCGGTCTACGGCAAGAGCTGACGCGTCGTTCGCGTCACCCCCGCGCAAGCGGGAGTCCAGAGCCTGCCCCGGATTTGATCCGGGGGCGGCCATCCAATTTGTGGCTCTGGATTCGCTTCCGCGGGAATGGCAAAAGCGCGTCAGCCCTTGACCAGGCCTTCCTGCTTCAGCGCCTCCTGCACCTTGGGCCGCGCCGCCACGCGATCCATGAACGCGTTGATGGCGGTGAAGGGCGAGAGATCGAAGCCGGTGAACTTCGACCAGCGCAGCACGGTGAAGGCATAGGGGTCGGGCGCGCTGAACTTGTCGCCCATGATATACGGCCGGCTGGCGAGATGCTTCTCGAGGATGGCAAGCCGGCGGGCGATGTACTCGCGCGACAGCTTCTTGAATTCCTCGGGCGTCGTCGGCCGGAACAGGGGCCCGTAGGTCTTGTGCAGCTCGCTGGTGATGAAGTTGAGCCATTCCTGCGCGCGCACGCGCTCCATCGTGCCCGCCTTGGGGACGAGGCCGCTCGCCGGCTTCTGGTCGCCCAAATATTGCAGGATCACCGGAACCTCGGTCAGAACCTGGCCATCGTCGAGGACCAGCGTCGGCACATAACCCTTCGCGTTGACGGCGAAGAAATCGGCGCCTTTCTCGGTCTTCTTGGTGATGATGTCGACGCGCTCGAGTTCGTAAGTGAAACCCGCCTCGTTCAAGGCGATATGCGGTGCGAGCGAGCACGCGCCGGGCGAATAATAGAGCTTCATCGAATTCCCTCCGTGGATTGCGGCCGGCACGCTAACCCGGGCGCGCGGTCCTGGCTATCCCGTTGACGGCAAACCCGCTTTGCGCCGGACGCACGCGGCGCGGAGCCATTCACGCTTCCTCAATTAAGAAACCGTATATCTCGGCCGGACGCCGCCATGGTTTCCGCCGAACAAACCCATTTCGCCGGCCGGCGCGCCGGCGCGCTGCCGCGGCTCCTGTGGGAGCCGGCGGCGGCGGCCGTGGCCGCGGCGGCGTTCTACGTCTCGCTCTACGGCCAGCTGCCCTATCACGACGTCCTGCGCTTCGTCGCCGAGATCGACAGCGACAAGTTCGTCTGGGACATGGGCCATGTCTGGCTCCAGCCGGTGACGCTGCTCTGGCACTGGTACCTGGGCTTCGGCGAAAGCGCCGAGCAAAGCCAGAAGCATATCAACACCGTCTTCGCCGCCGCCGGCGTCGGCGTCTTCTATTTCGCGCTGATGCGATTCGAGGTCGGCGTGTGGCAGCGCATCGTCGCGGCAGCGCTGGTGGCGGCGAGCTGCAATATTTTGACGTTGGCGCCGACAGGCCACATGAAGCTGCTGGCGCTGCCGTTCCTGACCGCAACCTTCTATTTCGCGGCCGCGTGGGAGCGCGACCTTGCCGCCGGAGGCGCGCGCAACCGGACGCTGGTCTGGTCGGGCGTGTTCCTGGCGCTCGCCGCCGCGTTCCATTCGAGCTCTCTCGCCGCGCCGCCCTTCGTCGGCCTCGTGATCCTGCTGTCGAGCCTGCGCCGGGGCGACGGCTGGGCCAAGGGCCTCGGCCGCGCCGCGCTCTACGGCGCGACCGTCGGGCTCCCGTTCCTTGCGCTGCTCGAGCTCGCGCGACTCGCGTTCTTCGGCCAGTGGCTCTCGCCCGATACCTTTGCGGCGACGGTCGGCGCCAAGGACGCGCTCAGGACCGGCTGGTTCTCGTGGAGCGACCTCGCCGGCCGCATGGTCTTCGGCACCGTCAACAACTTCGTCGCCGCGCCCGAGCTCGGCCCGGTGATGCGCGCCTGGCTGCTGCACCAGATCCCGTCGCTCGCGCCCTATGCCGGCCGGCTCCTCCTCCAGGCGGTGCCGTGGTTCGCGACGCTGGCGCTGCTCGCCGCGGTCTATCTGCGCGGCGCGTGGCTCTCGCTCAAGGGCGCGGCGCTGATGATGCCGCTCGCCTTCGTCGTCGGCGCGCTGTCGTGGAACCTGTTCTTCAACATCAACGAGCCGGAGCACTGGTTCCACCTGACGGTGCCGACCGTGTTCCTGTTCCTGATGGTGACGCCGCCGCGCGCCGTGCGCATGGTCCTGCCCGTCTGGGCCGCGGTCACCGTCGCGCTCAATCTTGCGCTCTGGGCGGTGCCCGAGGCGCGCTATCCGCTCGACCGCTATCAGGCGCAGCTCGCGCGCGACTATGGCGCCAACGATCTGTTCCTCTATTTCGTCACCTATGGCGGCGGGCCGAACATGAGCTTCTTCGACCTGCCCACGCCGCATCTGGCCCTCGACCAGCTCTACGAGCAGTCGAAGGACCCGCACGTGTTCTTCGGCGCGGTTGCGCAGAACGTCGACGCGGCGCTTAAGCGCGGCGGCCGCGTGGTCGTCTTCGCAGCGCTCGATCCCACGAATTGGAACGCGCCGTGGATGCTGCTGACCCGCGACGGCATGCCCAAGGCGAAGTTCGTCGCCTTCTTCGACAGCCACTACAAGGTCGTGTCGCTGGGCATGATCGCCGGCATGAAGGCGTGGCAGGTGCTGCAGCGCGCCGCGTCCTAGCGCCAAGCCGCCGAAGAAAAAGGGGCCCGAAAACGGGCCCCTTTCGTATTAGCTCCGGCGTGCGCCCTAGTTGCGGCGCTGGCCCATCAGCTGCATCAGCATCACGAACAGGTTAATGAAGTCGAGGTAGAGTCGCAGCGCGCCCATGACCGCCTTCTTGCCGGCGACGACGTCGCCGTCGCCTTCCCAGTACATCTCCTTGATGCTCTGGGTGTCGTAAGCGGTGAGGCCGGTGAACACCAGCACGCCGATCACCGAGACGGCGAAGTAGAGGGCGGGCGACTTGAGGAAGAAGTTCACCACCATCGCGATGATGATGCCGATCAGGCCCATGAACATGAAGTGGCCGAGGCCGGTCAAGTCGCGCTTGGTGGTGTAGCCGTAGAGGCTGGTCGCGAGGAACATGGCGGCGGTGATGAAGAACACCTCCGCGATGCTGGCGCCGGTATAGACCAGGAACAGCCCGGCGAGCGACAGCCCGACCAGCGCGGCATAGACCCAGAACGTCGCCTGCGCGGCGGGAAGGCTCATGCTCTGAATACGGAAACTCAGCAGCAGCACGAGGCCGAGCGGCGCGAACACGACGATCCAGAACAGGATCGGCGTCTGCATCAGCGCCACGTAGAGCCCGCTGGCCGCGGCGAGGTAAGCTACCACGCCGGTGATGGCGAGCGCGCCGGCCATGTAGTTGTAGACCCGCAGCATGTAGCTGCGCAGGCCCTGGTCGATGCCGACCTGCGGTATGGCCGTCCGCGCGGCAAAGCGGTTGCCGGTATCGAATGACATGGTAAGGAACCTCTCTAAGCCGGATTGGCTTCGGGCGTGATATTGGCACAGGCCTTGGGCATTTCAATGACGGAGTAAGCCCTTGGCCGCCGAGGCTAAATTTCCTGTCATAGATCGCGGAGGTACGGCGCGGCCGGCGCCATCAGCGCCCGCCAGGTGCCGGCATAGCCGAGCGCCAGGACGGCCAGGACAGCCAGTCCGAGGGTGAGCGCGATCCGGCCCGGCAGGAAGGCCCAGTCGGCGTGCATGACCCGGGTCAGCACCAGCCAGCCGGCGGCGGTGCCGACGGCGGCGGCCAGCGCCGCGCTGGCCAGGCCCATGAGCCCGTATTCGACCGCGAACGTGGCGAGGATCCGGCCGCGTCCCGCGCCCAGCACCTTGAGCATCACCGATTCATAAAGCCGGCGGCGGCGGCCGGCGGCGATCGCGCCGGCCAGCACCAGCACGCCGGCGCCGAGGGTCACGGCCGCGGCTGCGGCTAGCGCCGCGGCGATGGCGTCGATGACGCGGCCCACCGTCGCCAGCGCGTCGCGCACCGAGATCGCCGAGACGTTGGCAAAGCGGTCGGTGACCGCCGCCACCAGCGCTGGCTCATCGGCGGGCGCGGTGCGCGCCGTGGCGACGAAAGTATGCGGCGCGCCTGCGAGCGCACCCGGCGACAGCACGATGACGAAATTGAGGCCGAGCGATGTCCAGTCGATCTCGCGCAGGCTGGCGACGGTGGCGGTGACGTCGCGGCCGAGCACGTTGACCGTGATGGTGTCGCCGACCTTCAGGCCCATGCCGCGCGCCAGGCCGGCGTCGAGCGAGGCGAGCGGCGCGCCGGCGTAATTCCCCGCCCACCAGCGCCCGGCGACGATGCGCGAGCCCGCGGGAACATTGCGCGCGTAAGTCAGGCCGCGCTCGCTGCGCACCGCCCATTGCGCGTTGGGCGCCACGGCGGCGCGCTCGACCGGTACGCCGTTGAGCGCGACGATGCGGCCGCGCAGCATGGGCACGCGCGCGATCTCCTCGACGCCCAGCATGCCGGCGAGGAGCCGGTCGAAATCCGCCGCCTGGTCGGGCTGGATGTCGATGAAGAAGAACGACGGCGCGCGCTGCGGCAGGTTCTGGCCAATCTCGGATGCCACGTCGCCGTAGACCACGATCACCGCCACCAGCACGGCGAGACCGAGACCGAGCGAGGCGACGACGCCCGCGGTCGCCGCGCCCGGCCGGTGCAGATTGGCGAGCGCCAGGCGCAAGCTCGTCCGGCGCGGATGGACGAGGCGCGCGGCGCGCGTGAGTCCGGCGGCGAGCAGCCGGAAGCCGGCCAGCGCCGCGGCCGCGCCGAGCACGAACCACAGCGCGGTCGCGCGCTCGGTCGCGCTGAAGACGGCGAGTGCCGCCAGCGCCAGCCCCGCCGCCGCGACGGCGCCGACGACGCCGGCCCGCGGCAGCCGCGTCGGCGGCTCGATCAGGCTGCGGAACAGGCTCGCCGGCGCGATCTCCACCACTTGGCCCAAGGGCCACAGCGCGAAGGTCAGCGTAACGAACGCGCCAAAAGCCGCCGCCACTGCAAGCGGGTCGGCATAGATCGCCAAATGCGGTGCGACCGGCAGAGCGGCCGGCAGCAGGGGCGCGGCGGCAAACGGTAGCGCCGCGCCGAGCAGCAATCCAATGCCGATGCCGAGGACCGCCAGTGCCAGGATCTGCAGCAGATAAACCGCGAACACCGTGCGTCGGGTCGCGCCCAGCGTCTTGAGCGTGGCGATGGCGGCGAGCTTGCCGTCGAGATAGGCCTTCACCGCATTGCCGATGCCGATGCCGCCGACCAGCAGCGCAGTCAAGCCCACCAGCGTCATGAACGCGGCGAGGCGATCGAGCAGCCGCTGCAGGCTCGGCGCGGCGTCGCTGAAGACGCGGATGCGCCAGCCGGCGTCGGGCCAAGCGGCACGCGCTTGCGCCGCGACCGCCGCGGCGTCGGTTCCGGGCGGTAGGCGCAGGCGATAGGAATAACCGACCAGCGTTCCCGGCTGGATCAGGCCGGTCGCCGGCAGGCCGGCCAGCGAAATCATCATCTTGGGGCCGAAGGCGATGAAGCCGTCGCCGAGCGCGTCGGGCTCGCGCGTCAGCACGGCGCGAAGCTGGAAGATGCCGTCGCCGATGCGGACGAGATCGCCCGGCTTGGCACCGATCCGGGCGAACAGGCCGGGTTCGGCGACCGCGCCCCAATGGCCGTCGCGGAACGCGAGGGCGTCGGCGAGCGAACCGGCACCCTGCAGCGCCACGGCGCCGTAGAGCGGATAAGCGCCGTCGACCGCCTTGAGCTCGATCAGGCTGCGCTGGGCGCCGGCGGCGCCGCGCGCCATGGCGCGCAGGTCCGCGACCTCGCTCACCGGCCCGCGCCGCGCCAGATCGACGCGCTCGGCGTCGCTGGCCGTGCGGTGGAACAGGTGGAAGTCGAGATCGCCGCCGAGCAACGCGCGCGCGTCGTCGTGGAGGCCGCTGTCGACCGCCGCCGCCAGCGAGCCGATGCCGGCGATCGCCGTCACGCCGAGGATCAGGCACGCCAGGAACACGCGAAAGCCGCCGAGGCCGCCGCGCAGCTCGCGCCGCGCCAGGCGAAATGCGAGACTCATCGCCGTCCGCCGTCGAGCCGCCGGAGGCCGGCGGTCGCGCTCTCGTCAGCGACGATGCGGCCATCGGCCAGCGACAGGATCCGGCTGCAGCGCCGCGCGAGATCCGGATCGTGGGTGATCAGCAGCAGCGTCGTGTTGCGTTCCGTCGCCAGGCGGAAGAGCAGGTCGATGACCCGCGTGCCGGTGGCGCCGTCGAGATTGCCGGTCGGCTCGTCGGCGAGCACCAGCGCCGGGCCGGCGGCAAAGGCGCGGGCGATGGCGACGCGCTGCTGCTCGCCGCCCGAGAGCTGCGCCGGGTAATGCGCGCGCCGCGCGACGAGGCCCACCGCCTCGAGCTGCGCGGCGGCCACGGCGAAGGCGTCGTCGCGGCCGGCAAGCTCGAGCGGCAGCGCCACGTTCTCGAGCGCGGTCATCGCCGGCAGCAGGTGGAACGATTGGAAGACGATGCCGATCCGCCGCCGGCGCAGCGCCGCGAGCGCATCCTCGTCGAGCGCGGCGAGATCGGTGCCGGCGACGGCGACGCGGCCGGTGCTCGGCCGCTCCAGGCCGCCGATCACCATCATCAGCGTCGACTTGCCCGAGCCCGACGGCCCGACCAGCGCCACCCGCTCGCCGGCGGCGATGCGCAACGACACGCCGCGGAGCACGTTGACCTCGCCCGCCGCGCTCGCCAAATTCAGGCGCACGTCGTCGAGCAGAATCATGGGCTGGCCGGTATCGTCCTTCATGCGTATGGCACCGCGCGTCGCGCGGCGATATGGCGTCCGCCCGCGCCGCCTTGTCAATTGCGCCGCCATCCTCGCGACTCTGCTATGCGTCGCCTTCCCCGGGCGGGCCAGCGCTGATCCGCCGATCCGCCTCCTCGCCTTCGGCGACAGCCTGACCGCCGGCTACGGCCTTGCGCCCGCGGACGTCTTTCCGGTGAAACTCCAGGCGCGGCTCAAGGCGGACGGTTATGACGCGGTCGTCTTGAACGGCGGATTTTCCGGCGACACCACGGCCGGCGGGCTGTCACGCATCAAGTGGTCGCTTCAGGACAGGCCGCAATACGCCATCGTCGAGCTCGGCGCCAACGATGCGCTGCGTGGCATGTCGCCGGTGGTTGCCGAAGCCAACCTCGACAAGATCCTAGCGCGGTTTCGCGATGCCCACGTCAAGGTGCTGCTCGCCGGCATGCGCGCGCCCGCCAACTGGGGCGCTCTGTATCAATACCGGTTCGACGCGATCTATCCGCGCCTCGCCCAGAAATACGGCGTGCCGCTCTATCCGTTTTTCCTCGACGGCGTGGCGCTCGATCCGACGCTCAACCAAGGCGACGGGCTGCACCCCAACGCCCGCGGCGTCGACGTGATCGTCGCCCGCATCGGGCCCGCGGTCGAGCGCCTGCTCCCGCACCCGACCGGACGCTGACATGCTGCGGCTCTTCGTCGGCATCGCCCTGTCGCCCGAACTCAAGCTGGCGCTGTCGCGGCTCGCGATCGGCCTGCCCGGCGCGCGCTGGGTCGATCCCGGCAACTATCACCTGACCTTGCGCTTCATCGGCGAGGTCGACGAGGGCATGGCGAGCGACATCGACGCGGCCTTGACCCGCGTCCGCGCCAAGCGATTCGCGCTGACGCTGGCCGGCATCGACTCGTTCAATGCGCGCAGCCTGTTCGTCGGCGTCGAGCGCAACCCCGATCTCGTCCACCTCCAGGAAAAGGCCGAAAGCGCTCTCGCGCGCAGCGGGATTGAGCCCGAAGGCCGCCGCTTTGCGCCGCACGTGACGCTGGCGCGGCTCAAGGGCAAGCCCGATGCGAAGCTCGGCCAGTTTCTCGCCGCGCACGCGCTGTTCCGCGCCGCGCCCTTCGACGTGGCGCAGTTCCAACTCGTCGCCAGCTATCTCACCAAGAGCGGCGCGATCTACGAGGACCAGGCGGAATACGCGCTCGAGGAGTGAAAAATGATCGCGGCCGGAGCGACTGAGGGGGGATCGCCGCCGGCCGCGACCTTCGCGCGCGAGAACCAACGAGGCTGAAATTCACGGCCGGCGACAAGGCTCGCCGGCGCCGGATGAATCCCGACCGTACGAGACTAGGCGCCAGCGCTTAAACAACCGTGAAATACCGTGAAATGAGGCAATAATCGGGGCCAACTCGCGGACAATTTTAGGCAAATCGCCGGTGTTGAACAAACTGGCGCCGGACCGCTAGCCGGACCACGCAAAAGGCCGCGGAGACTCACCCCGTCCCGAGAACCGATTAAGTGCGGACCTCGATCTCGTCATATCGCTTCACGCGATAAATCGCGACGGACGCCACCCAACTGACGACGAATACCCCGATGATGACGTAACCGAGCAAGCCCCAGTTCTCGTTCAAGTCGCCGATGACATCCCAAAACGCGCCTTGCGGATTGAACTGGTCAACAATCATCCCAAGAGTTTCGATCCCGCCGATTACGACGGCCACTACCACGGAAACCAGGGTGATGGTCATGTTGTAAAAGAGCTTGCGAACCGGCTTCATGAAAGCCCAGCCGTAGGCACCAAGCATCAGAATGCTGTCCGTGGTATCGACCAGCGACATGCCTGCGGTAAAAAGCGCCGGGAACACCAGGATGACCCAGAAGGACAGGCCCTCGGAAGCCTGAGCCGCCGAAATTCCGAACAGTCCAACCTCGGTTACTGTGTCGAACCCAAGGCCGAACAAGAATCCGATTGGGAGCATGTGCCAGCTGCGATTGACCATTCGGAACAGCGGCCGGAAGAGACGGGCCAGCAGACCG
Organism: Alphaproteobacteria bacterium; assembly: GCA_028871055.1. Classification (GTDB taxonomy): domain Bacteria; phylum Pseudomonadota; class Alphaproteobacteria; order ATCC43930; family CGMCC-115725; genus REEB95. Next base: position 64,344 of record JAGWON010000001.1, on the reverse strand, counting down.
CGGCCGTTCAATAGGATGTTCAGGTGTTCCTCAACGAAGCGCTCGCCGCGCTTTACCGACCGGAACGTTCGGTAGACGGATGCGAATATGAGGATGTTGATGATCGCTATCGCGAACAGGAAGAACGCCGACACGCACGTACTGACTATGCCCCCAATAGACTTGAACGTATCGAACTCAGACTGCACCACCACGGTGGCGAGCGTTATCGCTACGGACATTGCAAGGACAACCGCCGAATGCCCAAGAGAGAAGAAGAATCCGACGGCTACCGGACGCTTGCCCTCCTGCATCAGCTTGCGAGTGACGTTGTCGATGGCGGCTATGTGGTCGGCATCCACCGCGTGCCGCAGACCGAAGGTGTATGCGAGTACCGCCGTTCCGAGCAGAACGGGATGATGGTAGAGCGCCGCGAGCGCCCAAACCCACACCAGAATGGTTGCCGCGATGAGCAGCGTATAGGTGCTAACGATCCGGCCGCGTAAGTTCTCGGCGCCGTCGTCGCAAATACCCGAGATGATGCCAAACATGATTGACGACCCTCGCATGTGATTGACATGAAGCGGTCACCGCGCGCGAGGGCTCAATCGCTTGGCTCTGGGACTGTCTCATTGATCCAACCCGCCGCAGATCGCGTCACCGCCTGTGATGGCAGGTCTCCTGGCTTGCGGGTCGTTGCTTGTTGCGGACCTTCCCGGGTTCCCAGTGGTCAGAATTGGCAACAAGCTCACCGCTCACAGTTGCGGGGGCAGCCACGGCTTAGGCCCCTTTTGGGTCGTCCGCACCGTGTTCCCTATTAATCCCCTGGAATCTATCCGTCGGGGAACCATCACGTGAGAAAGAGTACAGGGGCCCGATCAGCCTATGCAAGGTGGCCTCTCGCGTATTGAACGGGTCCCGTGAGGGGGGATGCTTACGGTTCGGAAGCGAACTCAGGTAAGGCGGCTGCGGACGTTTGTGAGTTCGCCGCCTGGTCAGTCCATTCAAACGGCCTTGGAGCGCAATCGCACGCCATGAAGCCAACAACGCCGGAAAAGACGAGAAAATAGAATTCCGGCATGTCCGGGTTAATCCGGCTCTTGTGCAACTGCTGCCGAATACTGCAAATCGCCGCCTATTCGGCGGCGCCCTGCCAGGCGCGCAGGCGTTGGCTCAGGATGGGCAACCGGCGGTCGTTGGCCGGCTGGTAGAACAAGTCGAACTCGCGGAAGGCGCGGGGCCAATCCTCAGCGCGCGCGCGCGCGGCGTCGACCGCGAAGCTGTCGAAGCCGCAGCGTGCCATGAACAGGAGCTGGTCGCGCAGCACGTTGCCGGCGGCGCGCAATTCGCCCCGGAAGCCGAGCCGGCCGCGCAACAGCCGCGCCTGCGAATAGGCACGGCCATCGACGAAGCGGGGGAAATTCAGCACGATCAGCGCAAAGCGGTCGACCGCGGCGCCGATCGCCGCGGGCGGCACGTCGTTGGGCAGCCGCAGGCCCAGCGGTGTGCTGCGGTCCTGCCAGCGCTCGCGTTCCGCCTGCCAGCGCCGGAGCGAGATCGTGACCGACTCGCCGTCGTCGTCGGCTTCGTCGTCGGCGAGATGGCGCCAGGAATCGGCGCGGAAGGCGCCGTCCCTATCGAGCAACATAAAGGGCCTCCTTGAACGGCGCCAAGCCGACGCGGCGATAGGTGTCGGGAAACTGCTCGCCGTCGCGCCGCAGGCGGAGATAGGCGTCGATCAGCCGGTCGACCGTCGCGGTGATCTCGTGCGCCGCCACCGCCGGGCCAATGATGCCGCCGAGCGCCGCCTGCTCGCCGTCGCTGCCGCCGACGGTGATCTGATAGGACTCGGCGCCGTTCTTCTCCAGGCCGAGAATGCCGATGTGGCCGACATGGTGGTGGCCGCAGGCGTTGATGCAACCCGAGATCTTGATCTGCAGCGGGCCGATCGCCGCCTCGCGCCCGGCCAGATGGACCGCCAGCGCCTGCGCGACCGGAATCGAGCGCGCGGTGGCGAGGCCGCAATAATCGAGTCCCGGGCAGGCGATGATGTCGCTGGCGAGGCCGATATTGGGCGTCGCCAGGTCGCCCGCGCCGAGGCGCAGCCACAGATCGTAGAGCGCGCTCTTGCGCACGTGCGGCAGGACCAGGTTCTGGTCGTGCGTCACGCGCACCTCGCCGAAGCTTAATTCGTCGGCGAGATCGGCGACGGTGCGCATCTGGCTCGCGCTGCAATCGCCGGTCGGCCGGCCGACCGGCTTGAGCGAAATGACGACGCTGGCGTGGCCCGCCTGCTTGTGCGGTCGGGTGTTGCGCTCGATCCAGCGCGCGAAATCCGGCTCGGATGCGGCCGCCTGCGCCAATTCCGCATCGTCGCCGGCGGCGTCCGCATAAGCCGGCGGCGCGAACTGCGCCTGCATCGCGGCCACCGCCTCGTCGGGCAACGCCAGCGCCTCGCGCTCGTCGCCCATCGCGGCGTATTCGTCCTCGACTTCCTGGCGCATCTTCTCGATGCCGAGCGCCTGAACCAGGATCTTGATCCGCGACTTGAACAGGTTGTCGCGCCGTCCGTACTGGTTGTAGACGCGCAGGCAGGCACTGATATAGGCGAGTAGCTCGCGCCGCGGCACGAAGTCGCGCACGGTCTGGGCCAGGATCGGCGTGCGGCCGAGGCCGCCGCCGACCGTCACCGCGAAGCCGATCTCGCCCCGGTCGCTGCGGCGCAGATAGAGGCCCAGATCGTGGATCTTCACCGCGGCGCGGTCGGCGTCGGCGGCGTTGATCGCGATCTTGAATTTGCGCGGCAGGAACGAGAACTCGGGATGCAACGCCGCCCATTGGCGCACGATCTCGCAATAGGGCCGCGGATCCTCGATCTCGTCGCCGGCGACGCCGGCGAAGGGATCGGTGGTGATGTTGCGGAACGAATTGCCGCTGGTCTGGATGCCGTGCAGCTGGACCGCGGCGAGATGCGCCAGGATGTCGGGCGTCTCCTCGAGCTTGATCCAGTTGAACTGGATGTTCTGCCGCGTGGTGAAGTGGCCGTAGCCCTTGTCCCAGCGGCGCGCGACCTCGGCCAGGCCGCGCAGTTGCGCGCTCGACAGCGTGCCGTACGGGATCGAGATGCGCAGCATGTAGGCGTGCAGCTGAAGATAGAGGCCGTTCATCAGCCGCAGGCTGCGGAACTCGTCCTCGCTCAGTTGCCCGGCGAGCCGGCGGCGCACCTGGTCGCGATACTGGGCGACGCGCTCGGCGAGAAATTTCCGGTCGAATTCGTCGTAACGATACACGGCAGGCGATCCTTCGTTGTCACGCGGCGCGATAGGCGACGGTCGGGCCGGAGGCCCGGATCTTCTCCCGTAGCGTCGCCGGCACGACGCGATCGCCGTCGCGCACCGCGTCGATCAGCGCCGGGCCGACCGCGGGATGGGGCGGCGGCCCCGCTTGCGCTTCCGCCAGCAGGGCCGCGCCGTCCTTCTCCTCGACCAGGCGTGCGTCGTCGATCCGGGGCGTCCAGATGCCGGCGCTGGCGAAGTACACCACCGCGCCGTCGCGCAGCCGGTTGCCGGTCACGAGCTTGAACGTCGGATCGTCCATGGCCTCGCCTAGCCCCGGGGCTGCGCCGTGATGCGCAGATAGGGCTTCACCTTCCTGAAGCCGGGGAAGATCTTGGCCGCTTCGTCGTCGGAGACGGCCGACGTGATGATCACGTCCTGGCCCGGCTTCCAGTTGGCCGGCGTCGCGACGCGGTGCTTCGCCGTGAGTTGGAGCGAGTCGACGACGCGCAGCACTTCGTCGAAGTTGCGGCCGGTCGCCATCGGATAGATCAGCATGAGCTTGATCTTCTTGTCGGGACCGACGACGAAGACGGTGCGCACGGTCTGGTTGTCGGCCGGCGTGCGTTTGGCGGGGTCGCCCGAAGCCTCGGCGGGCAGCATGCCGTAGAGCTTCGCCACCTTGAAGTCGGAGTCGGCGATGATCGGATAATTCGGCGCGGCGCCCTGCGTCTCCTTGATGTCGTTGGCCCAGCGCTTGTGATCGTCGAGGGCGTCGACCGAAAGACCGATGATCTTGACGTTGCGCTTGTCGAATTCCGGCTTCAGCCGCGCCATGGTACCGAGTTCAGTGGTGCAGACCGGCGTGAAGTCCTTGGGGTGCGAGAACAGAACGCCCCAGGCGTTGCCGAGCCAGTCGTGGAACTTGATCTTGCCTTCCGTCGTCTGCGCCTCGAAATCAGGCGCGGTATCGCCAATCCTGAGTGACATGGGATGCCTCCTCTTGATGCGTTTCAGCGTTCGCCGACGCGGCGCGGGGCCGCATCATTGGCCGCGGCGCCGGGCGCCCAGTGTGACTCGAAAACAGTCGCCGAGGCGAGCCAGCGACGCGCGCCGAGCCAGGCGGCGGTGCGCTCGGCAACCACGGCCGGGCCGAGGCCGGCATCGCGCCAGCGGCGGCGCTCGTCGGCGGCTTCGTCGAGACGCGCGGCCCATTCCGGGCCGATGATCCGGCCGAGTGCGCGTTTCAGCTCGGCGGCCAGGCCGGGCGACCGACCGCGGGTCGAGACCGCAATCGCCAGGTCGCCGCGATGGAGCACCGCCGGCAGCTGCGCATCGGAGATTTCAGGCGCGTCCTCGACATGGACGATGGCGCCGGCGGTGCGCGCCCGGGCCGCGACCAGCCCCGCATCGGCGGCGGCCAGTCCGGAAACGAATACGATCTGGGCGGCGGCGAGCTCGCCGTCGGCCGGAAGACGCGCGACCAGCCGCCGGCCAGCCGCCGCCGCCAGGGCATGGCTCGGCCTCGGCGCATAGACGGCGAGGGCGACCGCTGCCGCGGCGTCGAGCCGCTCGAGCCGTCGCAATGCCGGCGCGCCGGCGCCGACGAGCGCTAGGCGGAGACCGGTCAGATCGAGCGTCATTGGAAGCATGCGGCAAACCTCGATGCACGCAGCACCGGATCACCCGATCCGGCAACGTGCCACGCGCTGTCGGTGTATTTATATCATATTTAACGCTGCATAATAAGGAATTTATTATAATATACATTATATCTGGTGTTCTATATCGCTCGTTTCAATATCTCGCCGCTTCGGCGGCAAGGACAGCCGCGCCAGTGCCGGACGAGATCGGCCGCTTCGGAATCGCGCGTTAGGGCGATGGCGCCGACGAACCCGCCGCGTTGGCCGGGTGCAGGGCGATGTGCTGGCGCGCGAGATCGTCGACGACCTGCTTGGCCGCGGCGTTGCCGGTCTGCGCGAGCTGTGCAGTATCGCTGGCGAGCGCATTGATCCGGTCGCGCAGCTTGAGCGTGCTCTCGAGCGGCGCCTGCTGATTGAGCAAGATGGTCGCGAAATTGATGCGCTCGCGGACCAGTTGCACCGTCTGGAACGCCACCGCGAGGAGGAAGCCGAGCGCCAGCAGCGCCAGACCGACTTCGAGGGGCGGGCGGCGAGCGTCCGGCGTCGGCTGATCGCTCATCGCGTCCGCCTCCCCGGCGTCGGAGCCGCCGCGGCGCCGGACGGGTTCAAGCCGTGACGCTGCATCATGGCGATCAAGGCCCCATCGTTGGTCGCCGTGGCCGCCGCGTTCAGGCTGTGGACCAGGGCCTCGCCGATCTGATTGTACTGCGGCCCGTCGGCGATGAATTGCTGGCGGGCCGTGACCTCGGCCTGGGTGCGCGCGTTCACCACCGCCAGCGCGACGTTGACCACCACCAGCAACAGGCTGAGACCGGCGAACGAAATCCCGGACCACGCGATCCAGCCCGAACGTCGTCCTGTCATCGTGCGGCACCCTCGATCGACATGGAGAGCAATCGACGAATGGCGGCCAACTTAATGCAAAGCCGCGCACGGGACAAACGGGCTGATTCCCGCTAGCCTTTGCCGCCATGCGCCATTGGTTGCTGAAATCCGAGCCCGCCGCCTATTCCTGGGCCGATCTGGAACGCGACCGGCGCACGGCGTGGAACGGCGTGCGCAATGCTCAGGCGGCGAACAATCTACGAGCGATGAAGGCGGACGATCGCGCCTTCTTTTATCACTCGAACGAAGGGCTCGCGATCGTCGGCGTGGTCGAGATCGTGCGCGAAGCCTATCCCGATCCCGACGACAAGACCGGCCGGTTCGTCACGGTCGACGTCGTGCCGGTCATGGCCGCGAAGACGCCGGTGACGCTGGCGCAGATCAAGGCCGAGCCCCGGCTGAAGTCGCTTGCCTTGGTGCGCCAGGGGCGGCTTTCGGTATCGCCGGTCGCGGCCGCGGAATGGGCTATCCTCTGTCGCATGGCGGGGCTCAAGCCCTGATGCGCCGGCGGCTCTGCCGCGCCGACGAACTCGCCGAGGGCACGGCACGCGGCTTCGTCTTCGGCGCCGGCGCGGAGCGGCGCGCGCTGTTCGTGCTGCGCCACGGCGGCGCGATCCGTGCCTATCGCAACGCCTGTCCGCATCAGGGCACGCCGCTCGAAATCGTCCCCGATCAGTTCTTCGACAGCGCGCGCCGCCATCTGCTCTGCCGCACGCACGGCGCGCGGTTCCGGCCGTCGGATGGCGCCTGCGTTGCCGGCCCCTGCCTCGGGCGCAACCTCACGCCCACGCCGGTGCGCGTCGAAGACGGCTTGCTGATCCTGGACGATCCGGACTAGGAAACGCGGAAATTCTTGAACAGCCAGGGATCGCGATTGTCGACGTCCTCGGCAAACAGGCGATGACGGTCGCGCAACGGCGTCCAGTTGCTGAATTCACCGACGACCTCGCCGAGGTAAGGACGGGCGATCTCGAGGATCCGCTCGTAATCCAACTCGTCGGGTTCGACGACGAACGATTCCGGATTCTCCATCGCCCAAATGGCGCCGGCGAGACAGGCGGCGGTCACCTGCAGCGAGGTGGCGTTGTTGTAGGGCGCCACCCGGCGCGCCTCGTCGATCGACAGGCGCGAGCCGTACCAGTAGGCGCCCTTGTCGTGCCCCATCAGCAAGACGCCGAGCTCGTCGATGCCGCCCGGCGCGATGTCGTCCATGATCAGGCGCAGGCGTTTCTGCACGCGCCAGTTCTTGCCCGCCATCTCGTGCAGCGACAGCACCGCGGCGTCGCACGGGTGATAGACGTAGTGCACCGTCGGGCGATAGGCCGGCCTGCCGTTGGCCGCCAGCGTCAGATAGTCGGCGATCGAGATCGACTCGCCGTGGGTGACGAGATAGCCGTGATACGGACCTTCGAGCGGCGTCCACGACCGCATGCGCGTGCCCGCGCCCGGACGCGTCAGATAGATCGCCGCGCCGCAGCCGAAATCGTGCCGGCCGCCGTCCGGCGGAAAATCGAGCTCGTGGCTGCCCCAGCCAAGCTCGGCCGGCTGCATGCCTTCGCTGACGAAGCCTTCGATCGACCAGGTGTTGACGAACTCGCCCACCGCCTTCGGCACGGTCGAGACCTGCGTGTCGCGCTCGGCGATGTGGATGACCTTGACGCCGAGATTGCGCGCGAGCTCCGCCCAGTCGGTGCGGCTCTTCGGCTTGTCCGCGTTGTGCTTCACCGCCTTGGCGACATTGATCAGCGCATCCTTGACGAAATGCGAGACCAGGCCGGGATTGGCGCCGTGGGTGACGACCGCGGTCGGTCCGCCCTCGTACTTGTTGCGGAGCGCAAGCGCTTCCTCGCGCAGCTTGTAGTTCGAGCGCGCGGAGGGCGAAAGCTTGGGATCGGTGTAGCCGCCGGGCCACGGCTCGATGCAGGTATCGAGATAGAGCGCGCCCTTCTTTCGGCACAGCTCGATCAGCTCGATGCTCGACACGTTGACCGAGACGTTCATCAGGAAATCGCCCTTGCCGAGCATCGGCTCGAGAACCTTGCGATGATTCTCGCGGGTCAGCGCTTTCTTGATGAACTTCACGCCCATAGAATCCGCTTCCTTGCGGCCCATGTCGTGCGCCGTGACGATGACGATTTGTTCTGGCTTCATCGCGATGTGGCGAAGCAGCAGCGGCAATACGCCTTGTCCGATACTGCCGAAACCAACAATCACCATGCGGCCGGAAAAGGAAATGTGTTTTTGATCGCGCGCCATGACAAAAATAAATAAGCGGATACTGGCCATTTTTCAAGCAAATCGACGCCACTGCGCGCGGCGTACTTGACAATTTCCAGAATTCGCGAGTCAAAAAAACGAGTCGCGACTCGATCGAGTCGCGACCCGCTGGAAAAATCGAAACGAATTCAGATCGCCGCGAAACCGCGCCGGCGCATCATGACCAAGGCGAGCGCCGCCGCGCCGAAGAGCGACCACGTCGCGGGTTCGGGAACGCTCGACGAGATCGGCGAGTCCGACCACAACGCCGCGAAGCTGAAGGTGCCCGGATCGGCCGCGCCGGTGAAGTTGATGTCGAGCGTGTATTGGTCGAGGGCGCCGAGCTGAGTTCCCGCCGGCGCATCCAAGGTGGCGCGCTGCGCCGGGCTGCCGAGCGACAGGCTCGAGGCCCAAGTCTTGCCGGTGGTCACATCCACCAACTGCGCGGAGCCGATGCCGGCGACACCGGAATTGATGGTGAACTGGAAGGCGGTGGCGAAGGTACCGAAGCTGTTGCTGAACAGCGTCTGGTTGAAGATCGAGGGCGTCGCGCCGCTGTTGAGCTGGATCTGCCAGGTCGTGTTGGAGTTGACGAGCTGCCAAGTGTCGCCCAAGGCCGGCGGCGGCAGGAAGGGCTGGCCGTCGAGATCGGGCGTGCCACCCGATCCGGCGCCCGACCACGGCACGACGATGGCGTAGGCGGGGGTCGCCAAAACGCCAGCGAAAATCGCAGCCGCCGCGACCGCGGCGACGGACAGAATACGGGCGGAAACGCCGCACAAGCTTCGGGACATGGCTCAACTCCTTCGGGGGCGACCGGTTTCCGCTGTTCACCGCGGGGCGCCGGTCAGTCTTTATTAGTTGTATCCACGTGTAACCGGAGTATTCGCCAAAGACAATTCAAGACTATGGTAAATACTTCATAATAATAGGTAAATTGGGCGAAATTAACGTTAATCGACATCGCGTGATGATTAAGCATGCTCAATCGCCATGCCGCCGTCGGCGCAACCGCTCCGGTCCGACATCTGCCGTGGGACGCGTTGCCGGAAACCCTTTGACCAGTTGTGGTATACCAGATACCATGCCCGCCGAATGGTGCCGGGCAAAATGGCGCCAGCGGGAGGGTTGCCTCGATGACGGCCACGCGTCTGGCGATCAAGCCAATCGATTCACCGGCGAGCTTTCGTCTCCAGGCTTATCGGAAGCTCAAAGAGGCGATCACGACGATGAACGTCTATGGCCAGGCCGAAGAAATCCGCTTGGACGAACGGCGCTTGTCGCAGGAACTCGGCGTATCGCGCACGCCTATCCGTGAGGCGCTGACCATGCTCCAGCGCGAGGGCTTCGTGCGTACGGTGCCGCGCCGCGGCGTCATCGTGGTGCGCAAGAGCAAGCAGGAGATCGTGCACATGATCCAGGTGTGGGCGGCGCTCGAGAGCCTCGCCGCGCGCCTCGCCACGCAGCACGCCTCGGACCGCGAGATCGCCACGCTGCGCCACCTTTTCGATGGCTTCCGCAACGAGTCGCCCGAGGGCCATCTCGACGAATACTCCGAGGCCAACATCCGCTTCCATTCGGCGATCATCCAGCTGTCGGGTAATCCGGTGCTGGTCGACATGACGCGCGACCTGTTCATTCACATGCGCGCCATTCGCCACGCGACCATCAGCCAGGACGACCGCGCCAAGCGCTCGATCACCGACCACATGAACATCATCGAAGCGCTGGAGCGGCGCGACACCGACCGCGCCGCCGCGCTGGTGTTCAAGCATGCGCTCGATCTTGCCGACCACGTGGAGCGGCATTGCGACTATCTCAATTGAGACGAGAGGGAATCCGAAAAGAGCACCATGATGGCAGACGACATTAAGACCGCGGCCAAGCCGCAAACCACGACGGCCGATACGCTCCGGCAGAAGAGCCGCGACGCCAAGGTCGTTTCGGGCGGCGATCCGGTCGCCAAGACCGGCAAGTCGGCCGCAATCGACGTCTGGGTCGACCCGCGCGAATATGCGCCCGGGACCAAGGCCCAGACTATGTACAAGTAAAAGAAAAGCGATAGGAGGATACAATGGGCAAAGCACTCGACGGCGTTCGCATTCTCGATTTCACGCACGTGCAATCGGGCCCGACCTGCACGCAGCTGCTCGCGTGGTTCGGCGCCGACTGCATCAAGGTCGAGCGCCCCGGCACCGGCGACATCACCCGGGGCCAGCTGCGCGACGTGCCGAACGCGGACAGCCTCTATTTCACCATGCTCAACGGCAACAAGCGGTCGATCACCATCGACACCAAGCATCCCAAGGGCAAGGAGCTGCTCGAGGGCCTGGTCAAGGTTTGCGACGTGATGGTGGAGAATTTCGGCCCCGGCGTGCTTGACCGCATGGGCTTCAGCTGGGAGCGCGTGCGGCAGCTCAATCCCAGGATCATCCTGGCCTCGGTCAAGGGTTTCGGTCCCGGTCCCTACGAGGATTGCAAGGTCTACGAGAACGTCGCGCAATGCACCGGGGGCTCGGCGTCGACCACCGGCTTCCGCGAAGGCCCGCCCCTGGTGACGGGCGCCCAGATCGGCGACACCGGCACCGGCCTGCATCTGGCGCTCGGCATCGTCACCGCGCTCTATCAGCGCACCAAGACCGGCCGGGGCCAGCGCGTCACCGCGGCGATGCAGGACGGCGTGCTCAACCTATGCCGCGTCAAGCTCCGGGACCAGCAACGCCTTGCGCATGGACCCTTGAAGGAATATCGGCAATACGGCGAGGGCGTCTCCTTCGGCGTCGCGGTTCCGCGCGCCGGCAACGATTCCGGCGGCGGCCAGCCTGGCTGGATCCTGAAATGCAAGGGCTGGGAGACCGATCCCGATTCTTATCTCTACTTCATCACCCAGGCGCCGGTGTGGGGAGCGATCTGCAAGGTCATCGGCGAGGAAGGCTGGATCACCGATCCCGGCTACGCCACGCCCGACGCGCGGCTGTCGAAGCTCAAGGCGATCTTCGACCGCATCGAGAAATGGACCATGACCAAGACCAAGTTCGAGGCTATGGAGATCCTCAACAAATACGACATCCCCTGCGGCCCGATCCTGTCGATGAAGGAATTGGCCGAGGACGAATCGCTGCGCAAGACCGGCACCGTCGTCGAGGTCGACCACCCCAAGCGCGGCAAGTACCTAACGGTCGGCAACCCGATCAAGCTCAGCGACAGCCCGAGCGATGTGAAACGCGCGCCGCTGTTGGGCGAGCATACCGAGGAGATCCTGACCCAGGTGCTCGGCTTCGACGACAAGAAGGTGCGCGAGTTCAAGGAGTCCGGTGCGCTCGGCGGCGCCAAGCCGATGGCTGCCGAATAACTCGGACGGATACCTTTTGCGGGGCGGTTGGATAATCCATCCGCCCCGTTTTCCATAAAAGAGCGCGGCGCCGCGGTGCCACGCGCAGAAGGAGGCAAATCATGCGGGGAAATGGCGAAGCAATGCCGAAACACGAAGCGATGCCGAAACACAAGGCAGCGGTGCGCAAGGTGCTCGATCGCGTCAAGGCCGACAAGCGCAGCGCGCTGACGGCGCCCGAAGGCAAACTGATCTGCGAGGCCTATGGCATATCCGTGCCCAAGGAGGGCCTCGCCACGAGCGCCGCGGCGGCGGCGAAGCTCGCTCGGAAGATCGGCTTCCCGGTCGTGCTCAAGATCGTGTCACCCGACATCCTCCACAAGACCGAGGCGGGCGGCGTCATTGTCGGCGTCAAGACGCCGCAGGAGGCGCAGAAGGCCTATCGCACGATCGTCGCCAACGCCAAGAAGTACAACCGCAAGGCCAAGATCGAGGGCGTCCAGGTCCAGCAGATGGTCGGTGGCGGCCAGGAGGTCATCGTCGGCGCCGTCACCGATCCGAGCTTCGGCAAGCTGGTCGCTTTCGGCATGGGCGGCATCCTGGTCGAAGTGCTGAAGGACGTCACCTTCCGCCTGGCGCCGGTGACGCGCGACGAGGCGCTCGGCATGCTCGACGGCATCAAGGCGGCCGAAATCCTCAAGGGTGTACGCGGCGGCGAGGCGATCAACCGAGCGGCGCTCGCCGGACTGATCGAGAACGTCGCGAAACTGATCGCCGATTTCCCCGAGATCGTCGAGATGGACCTGAACCCGATCTTCGCCTCGAAGAAGGGCGCGGTCGCGGCCGACGTGCGCATCATCCTCGATTGGAAGCCGCCGTTGCAGCGCTACCGCCCGTCGCAGGACGAGATCCTGCGCGCCATGAACCGCATCATGCGGCCGAAATCGGTCGCCGTGATCGGCGCCTCGGCCGAGGACGGCAAGATCGGCAACTCGGTGATGAAGAACCTGATCAACGGCGGATACCAGGGACAGATCGTGCCGATCCATCCTTCCGCCGGCGAGATTATGGGCCGCAAGGCCTACAAGTCGGTGAAGGACGTGCCGGGCGAGATCGACGTCGCCGTGTTCTGCATCCCCGCCAAATTCGTCGCCGGTGCGCTGATCGAGGTCGGCGAGAAGAAGATTCCCGGCGCGGTACTGATTCCGTCGGGCTTCGCCGAAACCGGCAACGTCGCCGGTCAGAAGGAAATCCAGGAGATCGGCCGCAAGTACAACGTGCGTCTGATGGGCCCGAACATCTACGGCTACTACTACACGCCGATGAACCTATGCGCGACGTTCTGCACGCCCTACGACTACAAGGGCGCCGCAGCCTTGTCGTCGCAGTCGGGCGGCATCGGCATGGCGATCATCGGCTTCTCGCGCTCGGCCAAGATGGGCGTCTCGGCGATCGTCGGCTTGGGCAACAAGTGCGACCTCGACGAGGACGATCTACTGACCTTCTTCGAGCAGGACGACAACACCCAGGTCATCGCCATGCATCTCGAGGACCTGAAGGACGGCCGTTCCTTCGCGGAGGTCGCAAAGCGCGTCTCGAAGAAAAAGCCCGTGGTCGTCCTCAAGGCCGGCCGCACCGCGGCGGGCGCCAAAGCGGCCGGTTCGCACACCGGCGCGCTTGCCGGCAACGACAAGATCTATGATGACATCCTCCGGCAGTCGGGCGTCATCCGCGCGCCGGGCTTGCGCGACATGCTCGACTATGCGCGCGGCCTCCAGAAACTACCGACGCCCAAGGGCGAGAACGTCGTCATCATCACCGGCGCCGGCGGCTCGGGGGTGCTGCTGTCGGATGCCTGCGTCGATTACGGGCTCAATCTGATGAAGATGCCGGCCGATCTCGACCAGGCGTTCCGCAAGTTCATCCCGCCGTTCGGCGCCGCCGGTAATCCCGTCGACATCACCGGCGGCCAGCCGCCCTCGACCTACGCCAACACCATCCGTCTGGGGCTCGAGGAACCGCGCATCCACGCGATCATCCTCGGCTACTGGCACACCATCATCACGCCGCCGATGGTGTTTGCCAAGGTGGTGGTCGAAGTGGTCGAGGAGCTGAGGGCCAAGGGTATCGACAAGCCGATCGTCGCATCGCTTGCCGGCGACGTGGAAGTGGAGCAGGCGGCCGAGCATCTCTACGACCACGGCATTCCGTCCTACGCCTATTCGACCGAGATTCCGGTCGCCGTGCTGGGCGCGAAATACCGGTGGGCGCGCGGCGCCGGGCTGGTGAAGTAGTTCGATGAATATCCACGAGTACCAGGCGAAGAGCCTGCTGACCAAGTTCGGCGTCGCCGTCCCTAAGGGCGGCGTCGCCTACACGCCGCAGGAGGCCGAGACGGTGGCGAAATCGCTCGCCGGACCGGTCTATGTGGTGAAGGCCCAGATCCACGCCGGCGGCCGCGGCGCCGGCAAGTTCAAGGGCGACGCGAAAGGCAAGGGCGGCGTGCGGCTGGTCAAGTCGCCGGCCGACGCCGCGAACCAGGCCCAAGCCATGCTCGGCCACGTCCTCGTCACCAAGCAGACGGGGCAAAAGGGCCGCGAGGTGAAGCGCATCTATGTCGAGGAGGGCTGCGACATCAAGCGCGAGCTCTATCTGGGCATGCTGATCGACCGGAAGACCTCGCGCGTCACCGTGATGGCCTCGACCGAGGGCGGCATGGAGATCGAGGAGGTCGCGGCCAAGACTCCGGAAAAGATCCTGAAGGTGGAGATCGATCCGGCGACCGGGATGGAGGGCTTTCACGCCCGGCGCCTCGCCTATGGGCTCAAGCTCGAGGGCAAGCAGGTGAACGCCGCCGCCAAATTCATGCTCGGCATGTACAAGGCGTTCGCCGCGCTCGACGCTTCGATCGTCGAGATCAATCCGCTGGTGGTTACCGGCGGCGGCGACGTGCTCGCGCTCGACGCCAAGATGAACTTCGACGACAACGCGCTCTTCCGCCATCCCGACATCGAGGCGATGCGCGACGAGGCCGAGGAGGATCCGATCGAGCTCGAGGCCGGGAAGCATGCGCTCAACTACGTCAAGCTCGACGGCAATATCGGCTGCATGGTCAACGGCGCGGGCCTTGCCATGGCGACGATGGACATCATCAAGCTCTACGGCGGCGAGCCGGCCAACTTCCTCGACGTCGGCGGCGGCGCCACCAAAGAGCGCGTCGCCACCGCCTTCAAGCTGATCCTCTCCGACAAGAACGTTGAAGGCATCCTGGTCAATATCTTCGGCGGCATCATGCGTTGCGACGTCATCGCCGAGGGCGTCGTCGCCGCGGCGCGCGAGGTCAGCCTCGAGGTGCCGCTCGTCGTCCGCCTCGAAGGGACCAACGTCAAGCTGGGCAAGAAGATCCTGGCCGAATCCGGCCTACCCATCCTCGCCGCCGACGATCTCGGCGACGCGGCGGAGAAGGTGGTGAAAGCGGTGAAGGAAGCGGCCTGATGTCCATTCTCGTCGACAATAATACCAAGGTCATCTGCCAGGGCTTCACCGGCGCGCAGGGAACCTTTCATTCCGAACAGGCGATCGCTTACGGCACCAAGATGGTCGGCGGCGTGACGCCCGGAAAGGGCGGCAGCAAGCACCTTGATCTGCCGGTCTTCGACACTGTCGCCGATGCCGTCAAGGCGACCGGCGCCAACGCCAGCGCGATCTACGTGCCGCCGCCCTTCGCCGCCGACGCCATTCTCGAGGCGGTCGACGCCGGGATACCGCTCGTCGTGTGCATCACCGAGGGCATCCCGGTGCTCGACATGGTCGAGGTCAAGCGCGTCGTCACCGGCTCGAAGACGCGGTTGATCGGACCCAACTGCCCGGGCGTGATTACGCCGGGCCAGTGCAAGATCGGGATCATGCCGGGCCACATCCACCAGGCCGGCGCGGTCGGCATCGTGTCGCGCTCCGGCACGCTGACTTACGAGGCGGTGGCGCAGACGACGGCGGTCGGGCTCGGCCAGTCGACCTGCGTCGGCATCGGCGGCGATCCGGTCAACGGCACCAATTTCATCGACTGCCTCGAGATGTTCCTGGCCGATTCGGCGACCAAGGCGGTCATCATGATCGGCGAGATCGGCGGCTCGGCCGAGGAAGAAGCCGCCGACTTCGTCAAGCGCAGCAAAGTCAAGAAGCCGACGGTCGGCTTCATCGCCGGCGCCACCGCGCCGCCCGGCCGCCGCATGGGCCATGCCGGCGCGATCATCTCGGGCGGCACCGGCTCGGCCGGCGACAAGATGGAGGCGCTGAAGAGCGCCGGCATCGTCGTCTCGGATTCGCCCGCGGCTCTTGGCAAGACCATGCTCGGCCTCCTAAATAGGTAGTAAGAGCTAACGATGGCCGATTCCGGACGCACGCCGCCACGCTCCATCCAGCCCGGTTCCGGCCGGCGCCGCGGCCGCGACCTGCCCAAAGGCCGTCAGGTCGATCCCGTCGCGCGCAACGAGATTACGAAACTCCTCGGTGAGAGACCGCGTCGGCGCGACCTGCTGATCGAGCATCTCCATCTGCTGCAGGAGAAGTACGGCTGCCTGCACGCGCGGCATCTGGCGGCGCTCGCCGAAGCGATGAAGCTCGCCCTGGTCGAGGTCTACGAGGTCGCGAGCTTCTACGCCCATTTCGACATCGTGCTCGATGGCGAGACGCCACCGCCCGCCTTGACCGTGCGCGTCTGCGATTCGTTGACTTGCGAGCTGTTCGGCGCGCAGAAGCTGCTGGCCGAGCTGCCGGCGAAACTCGGATCCGGCGTGCGCGTGGTGCGCGCGCCCTGCATGGGCGGCTGCCACAACGCGCCGGTCGCGGCCATCGGCCACGCGCTGCACGAGCACGCGACGCTCGACAGCGTCGCCAAAGCGGTCGCGGCAAAGGCAACCCATCCGCACCTGCCCGCCTATCCAGATCTCGCCGTCTATCGCAAGGCCGGCGGCTACGCGTTGCTCGAAGCCTGCCTTGCCGGCAAGAAGCCGCTCGAGGACATTCTCAAATCGCTCGAGGATTCGAATCTACGCGGGCTTGGGGGAGCTGGTTTTCCAACCGGCCGCAAGTGGCGGCTGGTGCGCGCCGAAAAGGCGCCGCGCATGATGGCGGTCAACGCCGACGAGGGCGAGCCCGGAACGTTCAAGGACCGCTACTACCTCGAGACCGATCCGCATCGTTTCCTCGAAGGCACGCTGATCGGCGCCTGGGCGATCGAGGCGCCCGAGGTCTACATCTATCTGCGTGACGAGTATCCGCAGTGCCGCGAGCTGCTCCAGCGCGAAATCGCCGCGGTAGAGAAGGCAGGGCTTGCCAAGCATGTGCGGATTCATCTGCGCCGTGGCGCTGGTGCCTATATCTGCGGCGAGGAGTCCGCGATGCTCGAATCGATCGAGGGTAAGCGTGGCCTGCCGCGGCACAAGCCGCCTTATCCCGCACAAGTCGGATTGTTCGGCCGCCCGACGCTGATCAACAACGTCGAGACGCTATGGTGGGTGCGCGACATCGTCGAAAAGGGTCCGGCGTGGTTCGGCTCGCAAGGCCGGCGCGGCCGCAAGGGCCCGCGCAGCTTTTCGGTCTCGGGCCGCGTCAAGAATCCCGGTGTCAAGGTCGCGCCGGCGGGCATCACGGTGCGCGAGCTGATCGACGAATACTGCGGCGGCATGGCTGACGGTCACGCCTTCAAGGGCTACCTGCCGGGCGGCGCTTCGGGCGGAATCCTGCCCGCGTCGATGGGCGATCTGCCGCTGGATTTCGGTACCCTCGAAGCGCACGGGGCGCTGATCGGCTCGGCGGCGGTTGTTGTTCTCTCCGACAAGGACGACATGAAAGCCGTGGCGCTCAATCTGCTGCGATTCTTCGCCGACGAGAGCTGCGGCCAATGTACGCCCTGCCGCGTTGGCACCGAGAAGGCGGTGATGCTGATGTCGCGGCCCAAGTGGGACGGCCCCCTGATCGAGGAGCTGACGCGCGTGATGACCGACGCCTCGATCTGCGGCCTGGGACAGGCGGCGATGAACCCGGTGAAACTGGTCCTCAAGCATTTTCCCGAGGAGGTGTCATGAGCGACGGCGGCGGCGGATTGGCGGGGCGCACGATCAAGTTCTTCCTCGACGAAGCCGAGGTCGAGGCTCTCCCGGGCGAAACCATTTGGCAGGTTGCACAGCGCAACGGTGTCGAGATCCCGCATCTCTGCTATAGCCCCGAGCCGGGTTATCGCCCGGACGGCAACTGCCGCGCCTGCATGGTTGAGATCGAGGGTGAGCGCGTGCTCGCCGCCTCGTGCGTCCGCAAGCCTGCGGCAGGCATGAAGGTAAGGTCCGCATCGGAGCGGGCGAAGTTCTCGCGCAAGATGGTGTTCGATCTGCTGGTCTCGGATCAGCCGTCGCGGAACGCCCATCCCGACCCCGACTCGAAATTCTGGCGCTGGGCCGACAAGGTCGGCGTCGCCGCCGGCCGGTTTCCGGCGACGCACCATCCCAAGCCCGACCGCAGCCATCCGGCGATGGCGGTGCGGCTCGACGCCTGCATCGAATGCAATCTGTGCGTCCGCGCCTGTCGTGAGGTCCAGGTCAACGACGTGATCGGCATGGCGGCGCGTAATCATGACGCCAAGATCATCTTCGATTTCGACGACCCGATGGGCGCGAGCACCTGCGTCGCTTGCGGCGAATGCGTCCAGGCCTGCCCGACCGGCGCGCTGATCGAATCGGCGCTGGTCGACGAGCGCGGCGTCCAGGCACAGAAGCCCAACCGCGAGGTGGACAGCGTCTGCCCCTATTGCGGCGTCGGCTGCCAGATCACCTACAAGATCAAGGACGACAAGCTGCTCTATGTCGACGGCCGCACCGGTCCGTCGAATCTCAATCGGCTCTGCGTCAAAGGGCGCTTCGGCTTCGACTACGTCAGCCATCCGCAGCGGCTGACCAAGCCGATGATCCGCAAGCCGGGCATGAAGAAGGATGCGCACGCGCCGCTCGACCCGAGCAACCCGTGGAGCCATTTCCGCGAGGCCACCTGGGACGAGGCGCTCGACGTTGCCGCCGCAGGCCTGAAGAAGATCCGCGACGCGCACGGCCCCAAGGGCCTCGCCGGTTTCGGCTCGGCCAAGGGCTCCAACGAGGAGGCCTATCTCTTTCAGAAGCTGGTGCGCGCAGGGTTCGGCACCAACAACGTCGACCATTGCACCCGGCTGTGCCACGCCTCGTCGGTCGCCGGACTGCTCGAGGGCATCGGCTCGGGCGCGGTGACGGCGCCGTTCATGGCAGCAAAAGACGCCGACGTGATCGTCATCATCGGCGCCAACCCGGCTGAAAACCACCCCGTCGCCGCGACCTTCTTCAAGAACGCGGTCAAGCGCGGCGCGACGCTGATCGTCATGGATCCGCGCGGCCAGGCGCTCAAGCGTCACGCGACCCACATGCTGCAGTTCAAGCCGAGCCGCGACGTCGCCATGCTGTCGGCGATGCTCAACGTGATCATCAGCGAGGGCCTCGCCGACAAGCAGTATGTCCAGGCGCATACCGAGGACTTCGACAAGGTCGCCGAAAGCGTCAAGGACCGCACGCCGGAGAAGATGGCGCCGGTCTGCGGCATCGACGCGGAGACGCTCAGGACCGTGGCGCGCAAGTTCGCGCGCGCCGAGGCGGCGATCATCTTCTGGGGCATGGGCATCTCGCAGCACGTCCACGGTACCGATAACACCCGGTGCCTGATCGCGCTGTCGCTGATCACCGGCCAGGTCGGTCGCCCGGGCACCGGCCTTCATCCGCTGCGCGGCCAGAACAACGTGCAGGGCGCGTCGGACGTCGGCCTCATCCCGATGTTCTTTCCCGATTACATGTCGGTCGAGGACCCGGCGCGGCGGGCATTCTATGAGAAATTGTGGGGCGCCAAGCTCGATCCGAAGCGCGGACTGACCGTGGTCGAGATCGTGAATGCGATTCATGCCGACGAAATTCACGGCATGTACATCATGGGCGAGAACCCGGCGATGTCCGACCCCGACGTGCAACACGCGCGCGAGGCGCTCGCCAAGCTCGACCATCTCGTGGTGCAGGACCTGTTCCTGACCGAGACCGCCTATTACGCCGACGTCTTCCTGCCGGGATCGGCCTGGCCGGAGAAGACCGGAACGGTCAGCAACACCAACCGCCAGGTGCAGATGGGCCGCCAGGCGCTGCCCTTGCCCGGCGACGCGCGGCACGACCTGTGGATCATCCAGGAACTCGCCCGCCGCCTTGGCCTCGGCTGGAATTATGCCGGCCCGGCCGACGTCTTCGCCGAGATGAAGCAGGGCATGCCGTCGCTCGACAACATCACCTGGGAGCGTGTCGACCGCGAAAGCTCGGTCACCTATCCGTGCAGCGCGCCCGACAAGCCGGGCGATGACATCGTGTTCAGCGACGGCTTCCCGACCAAGAGCGGCCGCGGCCGGCTGGTCCCGGTCGAGATCCGTCCGCCAGCCGAGGAGCCCGACGAGCAGTATCCGATGGTGCTGACCACGGGACGGCAGCTCGAACACTGGCACACCGGCGCGATGACACGCCGCGCCAGCGTGCTCGACGCGATCGAGCCCGAGGCGCATACCTCGCTGTCGCCCGGCGATATGGCGCGGATGGGGATATCGAGCGGCGCGATGGTGCGGGTCTCGACGCGGCGGGGCACGATCGAGCTGCGCGCGCGTCCGGATAACGCGGTGCCGCCGGGCATGATCTTCATTCCGTTCTGCTATGCCGAGGCGGCGGCCAACGTGCTGACCAATCCGCAGCTCGATCCGATGGGCAAGATTCCGGAGTTCAAGTTCTGCGCCGCGCGGCTCGATCCGATTGCCGCCACGGCTGCGGCGGAATAGCGGCTCAAACCGTCGCGCCGTTCGCACGCTGCAAGCCGGCATCGCGCGCGCCGCCGCCTTGCAGCTGCTTATGGTGCCGCGCGGAGGGATGGTTTTTGTCCTGGCGGCCCGCTGATCATCCCGCTGAAGAACCGCCCACGGGGTCCGGGCGGGCGTGACACGAGACCGCCGCGACAACGGTCTTGACAATGCGCGGTTTTCGTTGCCGCGGTAAGTTGTACGGCGCGCTGCGAAATCCTTGATCGCCGTGGCGTACCGGTGCAAGTCTCAGTGTCCGCCTCGCGGCGGAGCACAGGGGTGGAAGGTCACTCAAACGGATTTCGCCAACATGGCCGCGCCCAAACGGGGACCGTGGTCCAGCGAAGGGAAGGGGATTACGCTATGAGCAAACAAGTTCTGGTCGATGCGCTGAAGAAAGGCGGCATGCGCACGTCGGTTGCCGCGGAGGCCGTCGATACCATTACCGACACGATCGCGAAGGAACTCAGAAAGGGCCAGAAGTTCAGCATCCCCGGCTTCGGCACATTCGCCGTGAGTCACCGCGCCGCCCGCATGGGTCGCAACCCGCGCACCGGCGAAGAGATCAAGATCAAGGCAAGCAAGGGCGTGCGCTTCAAGGCCGGCGCGAAGCTCAAGGGCTCGCTTTAGCAACCGAATTCTTCGCGCAGACCGCGGCACCGGCGAAAGCGTTGCCGGTGCCGCGGCTTTTTGCGCTTCAGCGCGCCGGTGGCTTGCGTGCGACCAGATCGATCAGCGCCGACATGCCGTTGTGCCCGGTGCCCTCGCGGATCACCTCGTCGTGCTCGGCGAGGTGGAGGATTTCGAAGCCGGCGAATGCCTCGCGCAAGATCGCGGCGGTGTAGAGATGATCGATCTCCTTCGGTCCGCCGGTACCGTAGCGGAGCTGCTCGGGCCGGTAGCCCTGAATGAGGACAAGGCCGCCGGGCTTGAGCGTCTCGCGGATGCAGCGAAATACGCTTGACCGCAGCGCCGCGTCGGCGAACTGGAAGAAGATTCCGACGACGACGTCGAAGCGCTCGTTTCCCCAGTCCCAGTGCGCGAGGTCGACGCATTCGGTCTCGAGCTCGACGCCCTCGCGCGCGGCAAGGCGCCGCGCCTTGGCGAGCGCGACTGGCGAGAAATCGACCGACAGGACCTTGAGCCCCTGCTTGGCGAGGAACACACCATTGCGGCCCTCGCCATCGGCGATGGCGAGCGCGCGCTGACCGGGCTTCAGGCGTGCGTCCTGCGCCACCAGGAACGCGTTCGGGGCAGTACCGAACAGATAGTCCTCGCCCTGGAACCGCGCGTTCCAGCGCGCCAGCGCCTCACCCGCGTGCATGGGCCCGCCGCGCGATTACCGAGAAAATCGGCTGTTTCCCTGCCGTTCCAGGGGATTGCGGCCGTCGGAACCGCCTATAACCGTCGCGGCGGTTCCCATTCGGATTTCGCCGCTTCACGAACGGGCGCAATCTGCGGTGGGATCGGTGCATGGTCGAAAGCTTTCCCAAAGTCTGCCGCGGTTTTATACCCTGGCGCGGCACGCGAGAAGGGGCCGTGCGAACGGCGCCGCTCCCGCGGCCACAGCCACCGGGCTCGGGCATGAATGGCAGGATGCACGCGAGCGCCACGCTGATCGTTCCCTGCTCGCCCCGAAGCGGCGGCGCTGATGCTTGAGCAGCGCCTCGGCGGGCGCCGCCCGCTGTTCTGGGGTGGCGTCGCGCTCGCCGCACTCATCGTCATCGGGCTGTGGATCGCATTGCGTCCCGGCACTGCGCCGCGCACGACGCCTCCATTGCCGGTCGTCGTGGCGACGGCGTCGACTGGCGCGATGCCCGTCGTCTATTCCGCGCTCGGCACCGTGACACCGCTCGCTTCGGTGACGGTGCGCACGCAGATCAGCGGCCAACTCGTTGCCGTCGGCTTCACCGAGGGGCAAGAGGTCAAGATCGGCGACTTCTTGGCGCAGATCGATCCGCGCCCATATCAGGCTGTGCTCGATCAGGCCGATGGCCAGCTCGCGCGCGATCAGGCGCAGCTCGCCGGCGCGCGCGTCGACCTTGCGCGCTATGCCGTCCTGATGAAGCAGGACTCGATCGCCAAGCAGACCTACGACGACCAAGCGGCGACCGTGCGCCAACTCGAGGGCACGGTGAAGCTCGATCAGGCGGCGGTCGAGAGTGCGCGGGTCAACCTCTCCTACTGCCACATCGTCGCGCCGGTCGCGGGCCGCATCGGCCTGCGCCAGGTCGATCCCGGCAATTACGTCACGCCGTCGGATACCAACGGCCTCGTCCTCTTGAATCAGATGCAGCCGATCTCGGTGCTCTTCTCGCTGCCGCAGGACGATCTCGAAGCGGTACTGAAAGGAAGCCGGGGCGGGGCGAAGCTCCCGGTCGCCGCCTATGATCGCACCGGCGTCACCAAGCTGGCCGACGGCATGCTCGAGAGCATCGACAACACCATCAATACCAGCACCGGCACGTTCCAGGTGCGCGCCGCCTTCGCCAACGCGGACGAAAAACTCTTTCCGAACCAGTTCGTAAACGTCCAGATCACCGTCGACGTGCTGAAGAATGTCGTGGTGATTCCGAGCGCAGCCATCCAGCGGGGCGCACCGGGCACTTTCGTCTACACCGTGAATCACGATAACACGGTGGCGGTGCGGCCGGTGACGCTGGGACCGTCGACTGCGGATCGCGTCGCGGTGCTCAAGGGGCTGCAGGCCGGTGAGTCGGTCGTGGTCGACGGTGCCGACAAGCTCAAGAATGGCGCCAAGGTGGTCTTACGGCCGTCGTCAACGAGCACCGCTGCCGCGTCGCCGCCGGCGAACGCCCGCACGACCGCGCCGGTTCGCCAATGACCGCGGCGGCGGGGTGACATGGCGTTCAGCCCGTCGCGCCCATTCATCCTGCGGCCGGTTGCCACGTCGCTGCTCATGGCGGCGATCATGCTGGTCGGCATTGTCGCCTTCCATTTCCTGCCGCTGTCGGCGCTGCCCGAGGTCGATTATCCGACTATCCAGGTGACTACCTTCTATCCTGGCGCCTCGCCCGACGTGATGACGTCGTCGGTGACCGCACCGCTCGAGGTCCAGTTCGGCCAGATGCCCAATCTGGTCCAGATGTCATCGACCAGCTCGACCGGCGCCTCGGTGATCACGCTGCAATTCGGCCTCAACATCAGCCTCGACGTCGCCGAACAGGAGGTCCAGGCGGCGATCAACGCTGCCGGCAACCTGCTGCCGGCCGATCTGCCGGCGCCGCCAATCTACGCCAAGGTCAATCCCGCCGACGCGCCGGTGCTGACGCTCGCCGTCACCTCGGCGACCATGCCGTTGCCGCAGGTCGAGGATCTCGCCGACACGCGGCTGGCGCAAAAGATTTCCCAGCTTCCCGGCGTCGGCCTGGTCAGCATCGCCGGTGGCGAGCGGCCTGCGGTGCGCGTCCAGGCCGATTTGCGCGCGCTCGCCGCCTACGGGCTCAACATCGACGACCTGCGCACGACCATCGCCAACGCCAACGTCAATGCGCCCAAAGGCAATTTCGACGGGCCGTCGCGCGCCTACACCATTAACGCCAACGACCAGATCCAGGACCCCAACGCCTATCTCGGGCTCGTCGTCGCCTACAAGAACGGCGCGCCCGTACATCTGGGCGACGTCGCCCGCGTCGTCGCCGGCGCCGAGAACGACAAGCTCGGCGCCTGGATGAACGTCACGCCGGCGGTGATCCTCAACGTCAGGCGACAGCCCGGCGCCAACGTCATCGCCGTGGTCGACGGCATCAAGGCGCTGCTGCCGCAACTTCAGGCGTCGCTGCCGCAATCCGTCGACGTTGCAGTGCTCACCGACCGCACCATCACCATCCGCGCCTCGGTCGCCGACGTCGAGTTCGAGCTGACGCTGGCTGTGATCCTCGTCGTGCTGGTGATCTTCGGTTTCCTGCGCTCGACCCGGGCCACCATCATCCCGAGCCTTTCGGTTCCCCTCTCGCTCGTCGGCACGTTCGGCGCGATGTATCTCCTCGGCTTCAGCCTCAACAATTTGTCGTTGATGGCGCTGACGACCGCCTCGGGCTTCGTCGTCGACGACGCCATCGTGATGATCGAGAACATCTCGCGCTATCTCGAGCAAGGCGAGACGCCGCTGCGCGCGGCGCTGCGCGGCTCGGAGCAGGTCGGCTTCACCATCATGTCGCTGACCATCTCGCTCATTGCGGTTCTCATTCCTCTCCTGTTCATGGGCGACGTGGTCGGGCGGCTGTTCCGCGAATTCGCCTTGACCCTCGCGGTCACCATCCTGATCTCGGCGGTGGTGTCGCTGACCCTGGTGCCGATGGCCTGCGCCAAGCTGTTGCGCCGCCCCGGCGAGGTGCCGGAAACCCGCTTCCAGCGCTGGAACCGCGAGAAATTCGACGCCATCGTCCGCGCCTATTCCCGCGCGCTGTCCTGGGTGCTCGACCACGAGCGGGCAACGCTGCTGATCGCGGTCGCAACCTTGGTGCTGACCGTGCTGCTTTACGTCGTCATCCCCAAGGGTTTCTTTCCGGTGCAGGACACCGGCTTGATCCAGGGCATCTCGGAGGGTCCGCAGAGCGCGTCCTATCCCGCGATGGCGGAGCGCCAGCGCGCCTTGGCCGAGGCGGTGCTCAAGGATCCCGCCGTCGCCAGCGTCTCGTCTTACATCGGCGTCGACGGCACCAACACCACGCTCAACAGCGGCCGGTTGCTCATCAATCTGAAGCCGAAGAGTCAGCGCAGCGACGTCGAGACCGTGATCCGCCGCCTGGAGCAGGAGACAACGGGCGTGCCCGGCATGACGCTTTATCTCCAGCCGGTGCAGGACCTGACCATCGACACGCTGGTAAGCCGAACGCAGTACCAATTCGCGCTCGAGGACGCCAATCCCGACGAGCTCGCGGCCTGGGTTCCGAAGCTGGTCGATCGCCTCGACCACACGGACGGCTTCGCCGATGTCGTCAGCGACCAGGCGAATGACGGGCTTTCGGTCTACCTCGACATCGATCGCGCCACCGCGTCCCGCTTCGGCATCACTCCGGCGACCATCGACAACGCGCTCTACGATTCGTTCGGCCAGCGCATCGTCTCGACCGTCTTCACCCAGTCGAACCAGTACCGGGTCATCCTCGAGGCCGACAAGGGCTACCAAGGGTCGCTCGGCGCGCTCAATTCGGTCTACCTGCCGTCGGCGGGCGGCGGCCAGGTGCCGCTTTCGGCCATCGCCAGGGTCACTGCGGAAACCGCGCCGCTGCAGATCGATCACCTCGGCCAGTTTCCGTCCAATACCGTCTCGTTCAACCTGGCGCCGGGCGCCTCGCTCGGCGCCGCGGTCGATGCGATCAAGGCCGCCGAGACCGCGATCGGCATGTCGCGCGGCGTCATCACCGTGTTCCAGGGCGCGACGCTCGCCTTCGAGGCCTCGCTCGGCAACGAGCTGTTCCTGATCCTGGCCGCGGTGGTCACGGTCTACATCGTGCTGGGCGTGCTCTACGAGAGCTACATCCATCCGGTGACCATCCTCTCGACCCTGCCGTCGGCCGGCATCGGCGCGTTGCTGGCGCTCATGCTGGTGCGCGACGATCTCACGGTCATCGCCATCATCGGCATCGTGCTGCTGATCGGCATCGTCAAGAAGAACGCGATCATGATGATCGACTTCGCGCTCGATGCCGAGCGCAACGAAGGCAAGCCGCCGCGCGACGCGATCTTCCAGGCCTCGCTGCTGCGCTTCCGGCCGATCATGATGAC
Organism: Alphaproteobacteria bacterium; assembly: GCA_028871055.1. Taxonomy (GTDB): domain Bacteria; phylum Pseudomonadota; class Alphaproteobacteria; order ATCC43930; family CGMCC-115725; genus REEB95. The sequence goes on along the minus strand of JAGWON010000001.1, from coordinate 38,331 downwards.
CACCATGTCGGCGATCCTCGGTGCCCTGCCGCTGACGGTCGGCACCGGCGTCGGCTCGGAGCTGCGCCATCCGCTGGGCCTGACCATCGTCGGTGGCCTGATCGTCAGCCAGATGCTGACCCTGTTCACCACGCCGGTGATCTACCTCGCCTTCGACCGCGTGGCGGCGCGTTTCCGCCGGCGCACCGCCTGTTTCTTCAACCGCGAGGCCGGTGATCGGTCGGGGGAGAATCCGGCGGAATGAACTTCTCGGCGCTCTTCATTCGCCGGCCCGTGGCGACGACGCTGCTGACGCTCGGCATCGCGCTTGCCGGCGCGGTCGCGTTCTTCCTGCTGCCCGTCGCGCCGCTGCCGCAAGTCGATTTCCCGACCATCTCGGTACGCGCGACGCTGCCCGGCGCCAGCCCCGAGGTGGTCGCGACCAGCGTGGCGACACCGCTCGAGCGGCATCTCGGGCAGATCGCCGACGTTACCGAGATGACCTCGACGAGCACGGTCGGCAGCACGCGCATCACCCTGCAATTCGGCCTCGATCGCGACATCGACGGCGCCGCGCGCGACGTCCAGGCGGCGATCAACGCGGCGCGCGCTGACCTGCCGACCAGCCTGCGCCAGAATCCGACCTACCGGAAGGTCAATCCGGCCGACGCGCCGATCATGGTGCTGGCGCTGACCTCGGATACGCTCGACCGCGGCCAGATGTACGACGCCGCCAGCACCGTGCTGGCGCAGAAGCTGTCGCAGCTGCCGGGCGTCGGCGAGGTCGATGTCAGCGGCTCGGCGCTGCCCGCGGTGCGCGTCGAGCTCAATCCCCTGGCGCTGTCGCAATACGGTATCGGGCTCGAAGACGTGCGTGCGGCGCTTGCCGCCGCCAACGCGCATGCGCCCAAGGGTGCGATCGAGGACGGCGGCAAGCGTTATCAGATCTACGACAATGACCAGGCGCGCGCTGCTGCCGCGTACAAGGACCTTGTCGTCGCCTATCGCAACGGCGCGGCGGTGACGCTGTCCGAAATCGCGCAGGTCGTCGATTCGGTCGAGAATCTGCGCAATGCCGGCCTCGCCAACGGCAAACCGGCGGTGCTGGTGATCATCTATCGCCAGCCCGGCGGCAACATCATCAACACCGTCGACGGCGTCAAAGCCGAGCTGCCGGTCCTCCAGGCGGAAATGCCGGCCGCGATCCACATTGGCATTCCGGTCGACCGCTCGACCACGATCCGCGCGTCCCTCAAGGAGGTCGAGCGCACGTTGATGATCTCGACCCTGCTGGTGATCGCGGTGGTGTACCTGTTCCTGCGCAACGGCCGCGCCACGCTGATCCCATCGGTCGCGGTGCCGGTATCGCTGATCGGCACCTTCGGCGTCATGTATCTCTTGGGTTACAGCCTCGACAACCTCTCGCTCATGGCGCTCACCGTGGCGACCGGCTTCGTCGTCGACGACGCAATCGTCGTGCTCGAGAACACCACACGCCATCTGGAGGCGGGCATGCCGCGCCTCCAGGCGGCGTTCTTGGGCGCGCGCGAGGTCGGCTTCACCGTGCTGTCCATGAGCCTTTCGCTCATCGCGGTGTTCACGCCGATCCTGCTGATGGGCGGGCTCATCGGCCGCCTGTTCCGCGAGTTCGCCATGACGCTGTCGATCGCGATCATGGTCTCGCTGCTGCTGTCGCTCACCACCACACCGATGATGTGCGCCCGCCTGCTGCGCCGGCCGCGCGCGGACGATCCGCCGCCGCACCGCATCCTGCGCTGGAGCGAGCGCGGCTTCGACTGGCTCAAGGAGCGGTATCGCCGCTCGCTCACCTGGTCGCTGCGCCATTCGCCGCTGGTGCTCGCCATCCTCGGCGCGACGCTCTGCCTCAACGTGCTGCTATTCGTCGTCGTGCCCAAGGGCTTCTTCCCGCAGCAGGACACCGGACGGCTAATCGGCTTCATCCAGGCCGATCAGAGCATCTCGTTCCAGCTCATGCAGAAGAAGCTCGCTCAGTTCATCTCTATCATGCGCAAGGACGCGGCGGTCGAAAACGTCGTCGGCTTCACCGGCGGTTTCCAGACGAATTCGGGCTTCGTTTTCGCCGCACTCAAGCCGCTGAACCGGCGGCCCGCCATCGATTCAGTGATCGCGCGGCTGCGGCGCGAGCTTTCGGTCGTGCCCGGCGCTACGCTTTTCCTCCAGCCGGTGCAGGACATCCGGGTCGGCGGCCGGCCATCGAACGCGCAATACCAGTACACGCTGCGCAGCGACGACCTGCGGGCGCTCAATGAGTGGGTGCCCCGGATCACCGCGGCGCTGCAGAAGGTCCCGCAGCTCGCCGACGTCAATTCCGATCAGCAGGACAAGGGGCTCGAGACCGATCTGGCGATCGACCGCGCAACCGCCGCGCGCCTCGGGCTCGGCGTGAGCGCGATCGACAATACGCTCTACGACGCCTTCGGCCAGCGCCAGGTGTCGACCATCTTCAATCCGCTGAACCAGTATCACGTCATCATGGAGGTGGCGCCGCAGTTCTGGCAAAGCCCCGACACGCTGAAAGATCTCCGTGTCAGTACGGTCGGCGGCGCCGTCGGCGGCACCCAGGCGACCAACGCCGTCGCGGGCACGGTCGTGCTCAAGGGCCAGAGCACCAAGGCGGCGACGATCGCCGCCGACGCCGCGCGCAATCTCGCGACCAATTCGATCACCGCGATCGGCCACGGCCCGGCCTCGACCGGCACCGCGGTTAGCACGGTCAAGGAGACGATGGTGCCGCTCGCCGCCTTCGCCAGCTTCCAGCCGGGCGCCACGCCGCTTGCGGTCAATCACCAAGGCCTTTCGGTCGCCTCGACGATCTCGTTCAACCTGGCGTCGGGTGTAGCCTTGAGCCAAGCAGCTTCGGTCGTCAACCGCACGATGCTCGAGCTCGGCGCGCCGTCCAACATCATCGGCAGCTTCCAGGGCACCGCCCAGGTCTTCCAGCAGTCGCTCGCCGCCGAGCCCTTCCTGATCGTCGCCGCGCTGGCCGCGGTCTATATCGTGCTGGGCATACTCTACGAGAGCTATGTCCACCCGATCACCATCCTTTCGACCCTGCCGTCGGCCGGCGTGGGCGCCATACTGGCGCTGATGCTGTTCCGCACCGAGTTGAGCATCATCGCGCTGATCGGCGTCATCCTGCTGATCGGCATTGTCAAGAAGAACGCGATCATGATGATCGACTTCGCGCTCGACGCGGAGCGCAGCCTCGGCCTGTCGTCGCGCGACGCGATCTTCCAGGCATGCCTGATGCGTTTCCGGCCGATCATGATGACGACCATGGCGGCAATGCTGGGCGCGGTGCCGCTCGCCATCGGCGCCGGCGAGGGCGGCGAGCTGCGCCGGCCGCTGGGCCTCGCCATCGTCGGCGGCCTGATGGTCAGCCAAGTGCTGACGCTCTACACGACGCCGGTGATCTATCTCTATCTCGATCGCTTCCGCCTGTGGTGCCAGCGGCAGTGGGACCGCCGCGCTGCGCGCCTGCCGGGCGGCGCGCCGGCGCCGGGAGAATGATCATGCGCCGCGCCGTCGTCCTGCTGCTTGCCGCGCTTGCCGCCGCCTGCACCGTCGGGCCCGACTACCGGCGGCCGCCGGTCGAGACACCGGCTGCGTACAAGGAAAACGCGGGCTGGAAGCCGGCCGAGCCGAAGGCCGCGGCCTCCGGCCAGCCGTGGTGGTCAGTCTACGACGATCCCGTGCTCGACGGCCTCGAAAACCAGGTTGTGGTCTCGAACCAGAATCTGAAGGCTATCGAAGCGACTTATCGTCAGGCGGTCGCCATCGTTGCCGAGAATCGCGCCAGTTATTTCCCGTCGTTCGGCATCGATCCGGCGATGACGCGCTCCAAACCCGCCACCGGATCGTTCGGCGGCGGCCGCATCCGCAACGATTTCAGCCTGCCGGTCGACGCCAGCTGGGTGATCGACGTCTGGGGCCAGGTCCGCCGCACGGTCGAAAGCGCCACCGCCACCGCACAGGCCGACGCGGCGCAGCTCGCCGCCGCCCAGCTTTCGGCCCAGGCGACCCTGGCCCAGGATTATTTCCAACTGCGCGTCAACGACGCGCAGCGGCAGCTGCTTGAGGATACCGTCGCGGCCTATAGCCGGCAGCTCCGCATCACCCGGAACAAATACAACGCCGGCAATGTCGCGAAATCCGACATGGCCCAGGCCCAGGCGACGCTCGAGAATGCGCGCTCGCAGATGGTGGCGCTGGGCGTGGCGCGTGCCCAGCTCGAGCACGCCATCGCCGTGCTCGTCGGCAAGCCGCCGGCCGAATTCGCGCTGGCGCCGGCGCCCGTCGCCATGTCGGTGCCGGTGCCACCCGCCGGCGTGCCGTCGGCGCTCTTGGAGCGCAATCCCACCGTGGCGCAGGCCGAACGGCAGATGGCTGCCGCCAACGCGCAGATCGGCGTCGCGGTCGCGGGCTATTTCCCGACGCTGACGCTCACCGGCACCTATGGCTTCAGCAGCGCCCTGCTCGACACGCTGCTGCACGCCTCCAGCCTCACTTGGTCCGCCGGACCCCAGATCGCCGCCAACGTCTTCAATGGTGGCCTCACCACTGCCCAGGTCGCGGCGGCGCGTGCCGGCCATGACCAGGCGGTGGCGAATTACCGCCAGACCGTGCTCACCGCCTTCCAGGGCGTCGAGGACAATCTCGCCGCACTCAAGGTCCTACAGGACCAGGCGACGGTGCAGGACGCCGCGGTTGCGGCGGCGAGTGAGGCCGAGCGCCTGATCTTGAACCAGTACCGTGCCGGCACCGTTGATTACACGAGCGTGGTGACCGCCGAGACGACCGCCCTCGGTGACCGCCAGACCGCGCTCAACATCCGGCAAAGCCGCTTGAACGCAAGCGTGCTGCTGATCGAGAATCTGGGCGGCGGCTGGAGCGCGGCGGAGCTCCCGGACCGGTCGCTGCCGGTGCCGCCGCCGGGCTTTCCGCCGGCCGCCGAGACGAAGGAGACGCGATGAAGATGTCCAAGCGCCTGCGGCAGATCACGGTCGCCATCGACGAAGGCGCGGTGGAGGAGGATTTCATCCTCGCCTCCGGCCCCGGCGGCCAGGCCGTGCAGAAGCAGGCGACGGCGGTCAAGCTGCACTACGATCTCAATCGCGCCGGCGGCATCGACGATCACATGCGCCGCCGCCTCAAGACCATCGCCGGCAAGCGGCTGCGTCGCGATGGCGTCGTCGTCATCACCGCCCAGCGCTTTCGCTCGCAGGATCGCAATCGCATGGATGCGCGCGCGCGGCTGATCGAGCTGCTGCGCCGCGCCGCGCTCAAGCCGAAGCCGCGCCTGCCGGTCGGACCGTCGCTCGCCGCGGTGCGCAAGCGCGTCGAGGACAAGCGCGTCCACGGCCGGCTAAAGCGCCTCAGGCACATCGCGCCAGGCGAGGAATAGCCCGTCGTCTCGCGCCGGTGCGGTCGCTGGTGTATCCTGGACGGGGTTCTCGGACGAGGCAGCCATGGCGCAGACCGATTGGGAAATGCCGCCCCAGGTGCAGCCGAACCCGGCCGACTACGCCTACGATCTCGAGCGCGCGCTGTCGTCGGTGGTGGGATTGCGCGCCACCGTGCCCGAGGATGCCTTCACCGCCCAGACCCTCGGCACCGAGCGCGCCGGCAACGGCGTGGTGATTCGCGAGGACGGCATCGTCCTCACCATCGGCTATCTCGTCACCGAGGCCGAGAGCCTCTGGCTCAACACCGGCGACGGCCGCGCCGTGCCGGGCCACGTCGTCGCCTACGATCAGGAAACCGGATTCGGCCTGGTCCAAGCGCTGGGCCGGCTCAACCTGCCGGCGGTGCCGCTCGGCCAGTCGGCGACGACGCGCGTCGGCGACGACGTGGTGGTCGGCGGCGCCGGCGGCCGCGCCCGCTCGCTCGCGGCCCGCATCGCCGTCAAGCAGGAATTCGCCGGCTATTGGGAGTACCTCCTCGACGAGGCGCTGTTCACCGCGCCGGCCCATCCCAATTGGGGCGGCACCGCGGTGCTCGACACCGCCGGCCGGCTCGTCGCCATCGGCTCACTCCACTTGCAGCAGGCGCGCGAGAACGGTCGGCCGGAGCATCTCAACATGAACGTGCCGATCGATCTTCTGAAGCCGATCTACGACGACCTGCTCACGCTCGGCCGGCCCAACAAGCCGCCGCGGCCGTGGCTCGGCTTCTACGCGACCGAGATCGAGGACCGCGTGGTGATCGCCGGCCTCGCCACCGACGGCCCGGCGCGCCGCGCCGATTTACGCGTCGGCGACATCCTGCTGTCGGTCGCCGGCCAGGAGGTCGACAATCTCGCCGCGCTCTACCGTCGCATCTGGTCGCTGGGCCGGGCGGGGGTCGAGGTGCCGCTAACGGTGCAGCGCGACGGCCACACGCTCGCGCTCACGGCGCGCTCGACCGATCGCGCCGCGCTCTTGAAGAAGGCGCGGCTGCAATAATCGATTTGCTGATGCGTTCCAACAGGGGGGCATTCATGGTGGTAATTTCGGTCTTGAATTTGATCGTCGTGCTCGTCGTCGTCGCAATCATCGCGATCCCAATCGTCAAGATCTTGCGGCAGGCCGGCTACAGCGGCTGGTGGACCATCCTGTGGTTCGTGCCGCTGGTGAACCTGGTGGTGCTCTGGGTCTTCGCCTTCAGCCGCTGGCCGGCGGTCCGCCGCGCGCAGACGACCTGAACCTCACGCGGCGCGCGCCGCTGCGATCACCGGCTGCATCGCCGGCAGCGCGGCGAGCTTCGCCTTGAGCGCGGCGGCCTGCGCCGGTCCCAGCGGCGCGTTCGGCGGCAGCAGCGTGTGCCATACCGGGTTGCCGGTGACCAGCGCCATCGTCTCCTTGAGCGCAGGCACCAGCGGATAATCCTGGAACAGCACGCGCACCGCGGTGAGCGTCGCTTGGAGATCGTCGGCCTCGGTGTTCTGCCAGTGGCGATAGACCGGCTGGGCCAGCGGCGCGGTGACGTTGACCGATGCCGAGATCGTGCCGACGCCGCCGGCGCGCAGGTTGTTCAGCAGATACTGCTCGCTGCCCGAGAACACGCCGAAGCCGGGAAATTCCTTCAGCAGCGCCGCCGAGAAATTCCAATCGCCGCCGCTGTCCTTCAAGCCGGCGATGGTGTCGCCGAACGCGTTCCGCAGGCGGCGGATCAACGCCGGCGTGATCGGCACCGCCGAAAGCTGCGGGAAGTGGTAGAGGTAGAGTCGCAGGCGCGGATCGGCGATGCGCTCGACCACGGCGGCGAAGAAATTGTAGAGGCCGTCCTCGCTCAGATTCTTGTAGTAGAACGGCGGCAGCATCAGCACGCCGCCGGCGCCCGCGCGGGTCGCTTCGCGCGCCAATTGCACCGCGTCGGCGAGCGCGCAGGAGCCGGCGCCGACGATACAGCGTTCGATCGGCAGCTTGGTCAGCGTCGCCTCGATGATGCGCATGCGCTGTTTCAGCGACAGCGAATTCGCCTCGCCGGTGGTGCCGAGCGGCGCCAGCCCGTCGCAGCCGTTGGCCAGCAGCCATTGGCCGTGCGCGACGAAGGCGCCGAGGTCGGGCTCGAAGTTCGCGGTGAGCGGCGTCAGGATGGCGGCATAGACGCCGCGCGGATTTTCGGCCATGGGTCCTCGCTGGTTCGATGCGTATTTTACGCGTCGGGCGCGCGGAAATAAATCCCGGCCCTCGCGGCCCAACCGGGCTTGTTCTATGCTGGCGGCCGGAGCCACACGATGAAAAGCCGCTGGAACGACGACGAGGCCGAGGCGCTGGCCGCGCGTTACGCCCAACAGGGCGTCGATCGCGACTTGGCGCTGCGCGTCTACTCGTCGCGCCTCCTCGGCCAGGATCCGCGGCTTGTCCTGCATGGCGGCGGTAACACCTCGGTCAAGCTGCGGCTGCGCGACCTGCTCGGCGACGAGGTCGACGTGCTCTGCGTCAAGGGCAGCGGCTGGGACATGGCGAATATCGAGCCCGCCGGACTGCCGGCGGTGCGCCTCGCGCCGCTCCTCAAGCTGCGCGCGCTCAACCACCTCGCGGACGACGACATGGTGCGCGTCCAGCGCGCCAACCTGCTCGATCCGGGCGCGCCCAATCCGTCGGTCGAAACGCTGCTGCACGCTTTCCTGCCGGTCAGGTTCGTCGACCATACCCACGCCAACGCGGTGCTGAGCCTCGTCGACCAGCCCGACGGCGAGAAGATCTGCCGCGAAGTCTATGACGGCCGCTTCGGCATCGTGCCTTATGTCATGCCGGGCTTCGACCTCGCCAAGAAGGCGGCGCGCGTGTTCGAGATCGATCCGCGCGTCGAGGGCCTGATCCTGATGAAGCACGGTATCTTTACGTTCGGCGCCGACGCGCGCGAGGCCTATGAACGCATGATCGCCGCGGTCAGCGCCGCCGAAGCGCGCATCCAGAAGAAGGGCACGCGGCGTGTCTTTCCAGCGATCACGCTGCCGCAGCGCGTCGCCACCATCGCCGATGTCGCGCCCATCTTGCGCGGCGCCTGCGCGGTCAAGGACGAGCGCATCGAGGGCGCCTACCGCCGCCTGATCCTCGAGTTCCGCTCGTCGCCCGCGATCCTCGCCTATGTCAACGGCCGCGAGGTCATGCGCTATTCCCAGATCGGCGTGGTGACGCCCGATCACACCATCCGCACCAAGAACGTGCCGCTGCTGCTGCCGCCGCCGGACACCGCCAATCTCACCCAATTCCACAAGGACGCCTTCGCCGCCGCCAAGGGCTTCATCGAGCGCTACCGCGCCTATTTCGCACGCAACAACGCGCGCTGCGATCCGCCCAAGCGGGCGCTCGATCCGTTGCCGCGCGTCGCGCTGGCGCCGGGTCTCGGGCTCTTCGGCATGGGGCGCAGCCGCCAGGAGGCGAACGTCGCCGCCGATATCGCCGAAAATGCCATTGCGGTGATCACCGACGCCGAGGCGCTGGGGCGCTTCGAAGCGCTGTCCGAGGCCAAGCTGTTCGAGATGGAGTACTGGTCGCTCGAGCAGGCCAAGCTCGGCAAGGCGGCGGAGAAGCCGCTGGCCGGCCAGATCGCGCTGATCACCGGCGCCGCCGGCGCCATCGGTGCGGCAACCGCGCGCGCCTTCCGCGACGCGGGTGCCGAGCTCGCGCTCGTCGACAAGGACAAGAAGGCGGTCGAGGCGCTGGCGCAATCGCTGGGCGCGCTCGGCCTCGCATGCGACGTGACCGACGACGGCGCGGTGCATGCGGCGTTCGCCGAATGCTGCGCCGCGCTCGGCGGCGTCGACGTCGTCGTCTCGAATGCCGGCGCCGCCTGGCAGGGCGCCATCGGCGAGCTCGACGACAAGATCCTGCGCCAGAGCTTCGAGCTCAATTTCTTCGCCCATCAGCGCGTGGCGCGCGCGGCGGTCAAGGTGATGCGCGCGCAGGGCCTCGGCGGCGCGCTGCTGTTCAACGTCTCGAAGCAGGCGATCAATCCGGGCGCCGATTTCGGGCCTTACGGACTGCCCAAGGCGGCGACGCTGCTGCTCGTGCGCCAATACGCGCTCGAATACGGCAAGGACGGCATCCGCGCCAATGCGGTGAACGCCGATCGGGTGCGCAGCGGCCTGCTCACCAAGGACATGATCGCCTCGCGCGCCATGGCCCGTGGCGTCAGCGAGCAAGATTATATGCGCGGCAATCTCCTGGGCCGCGAGGTCACCGCCGCGGACGTAGCGGCGGCGTTCCTCTATCACGCGACCGCGCTCAAGACGACGGGCGACGTCACCACCGTCGACGGCGGCAATATTGCCGCGGCGCTGCGCTAACCTATCCGTGTCATTGCGAGCCGGCAGGCGAAGCAATCCAGAGTTGCTGTGCCTAAAACTGGATTGCTTCGGCGGCGCCAGCACCGCCTCGCAATGACGGCGTTTAACCGTCGCAAAGGCTTACAGCCGTCGGCTGGCTGCCGGGTTAATCCATTGAAACTCCTCATATTTCGTCCGCGGCACGGGCTTTGCTTTTTAGAGAGCGAGGCCACGCCCCGCAGTGTTCGACGATCCAGTTTGGGCGGCCCGAGGACGGAAAGACGGCGCCCGCCAAGAGGCGCCGCTTTCTTTTTTGGGCTACGCTCGGCGCCGTGACCCGCGCCGCGCTCAAGCCGCAAGCCGAGACGCTCGACGAGTTGCTCGCCGCGCTCCGCGGCTGCCGCGTCTGTGCCGCGCATCTGCCGCTCGGTCCGCGGCCGGTGGTGCGCGGTCTGCCGGCGGCGCGCCTGCTCATCATCAGCCAGGCGCCGGGCACCCGCGTGCACGAGACCGGTCTCTCGTTCAACGACCGCAGCGGCGACCGCCTGCGCGACTGGCTCGGCATCGACCGCGCCACGTTCTACGACGAGCGCCGCGTCGCCGTCATGCCGATGGGCTTCTGCTATCCCGGCCGCGACGCCAAGGGCGGCGACCTGCCGCCGCGGCCGGAATGCGCGCCGCTGTGGCATGCGCGCGTGCTGGCGCATTGGCCGACAGTGGAATTGACGTTGCTGGTCGGCTCCTATGCGATCGACTACTACATGCCGGCGGCCCGGCGGCAGAGCATGACCGAAACGGTCAAGGCCTGGCGCGCGGCGCCGGCGACGATGCTGCCGCTGCCGCATCCGTCGTGGCGCACGACGGCATGGGAGAAGAAGAACCCCTGGTTCCGCCGCGCGCTCGTGCCGGCGTTGCGCCGCCGCGTCGCCGCACTGGTCTAGAATCTAGAGAAAAATTCGCCACGCTCGTTGGCGAGCGTGGCGGAAAGCCGAAGGAACGAAAAATTACGCGTTAGCGTACTGGTTGGCCATCTCCGTCAGCAACATCAAGGCCTCATACGCGGCGCCAGAGCGGCCCATCAGCATCGGCTTTCCTGAATGCTGCTTGAGCTGGCGGCGCGCTGCTTCAACCAAATGCTCTTCCCGGAAAACGCCGGGGACCGTCATCTGCCATTTGCCGGAACCTTCGTTCTTTTTCACGAAATTGGACAACGCGGCAAGCGCAGGGAACACAAGGCCGTCAGCGACGACGATTTCCCCGCTCTTCCGCCGAATCTGCTTGGCGTCAGCCCGCAGGTATTGTCCTTCCCAAGCCGAGTGGCTCCGCCAGTGCGTGTAGACACGCCACGCCTCACCTGCCATATCGCAAAAATAGCGGTACCGCCCGGCGTCTGTGCCGCCGGAGTTGCGTTTGAGGTATGCATGCTCGAAGTCGGCGAGGCACTGGGCCGCGTTCTTGTACGCCTTCATACGAGCTTCGATCGAGGTGCGGCCTTCAGGCATTAGGGCGTCCGGCATCATCGCCCACAAAACCTGCAACAGCAGCCGCGTGTTGATGAACTCATCGCCGATGTCCGTTTCAGATCGCGCAAGCTTGTAACGGGGGTGCAATTTTTGAAATTCTGTATCGATCTCGTCGAAGTAGCCCCGCTTGCCTGCTTGCGAGAGGTCCTGGATACGGGTGGTCGTATTGCGTGCGATCGCAATTTCTGTCCGGGTCGGCGCATCCGGCTCGACGGAGATCTCAACCCGCACATTGAAGTCGTTCGGCTCCGCATCGGTTTCTTTGCACTGCGTGAAGTATAGATCGACCTCACCTTGGGACTGGGCGCCGTTATTGATCGAAGCGTCCCATAGAGTGACAATCTTCTTTTGGTCGTCGACGACGACCTTCGAAGCGCCGACGAGGAACCCGGAGTTGAATTGCGAGAATCGGTCTGGTTTGTTGGCGATCGTCTCGCCGATCGCCTTGTGAACCAGAGAGCGCTTCTTGCCCGGATGCGCCGGGATATAGCTGCGTAGGTTACCTTCGGTCCCGATTTTCAAGATTTCAGGCGCCGGAACGACTGCAAAATACGTCGCCGCGGAGTTTTTTTCCTCCTCGGGCGTCGAAACGTCACGGATTTTTCGGTAAGAAAGGCGCACGACTGCGCCATGGTCTTGCGACATGGGTAGTCTCCTTAGCTTTATCGCGCCGTCTCGCAGCACGAGGAGGCTTCCCCGGCCACCGGCGACGATGACGGTTTGTTGCTATACGAAAACGGGCCCAACGTCAATTACGACTCGGGATTATGCGCCGTCACCAGCCATACTGCTGCGCCGAGCTGCACGGTCTCACCCTTGACGTGCGGCGCCAGCGTCTCGCGCATCGCCGCCGCGACCTTGGCGCGGATTTCGGCGCTCTGACCCTGGACGGCGCGGCTGGTCGGTCCGAGCTCGACCACGTTCGCCACCGCCGCGTCGAGGCCGCGCCCGACGGCGAGATCGAATTCGAGGTCGACCGGCTGCAGTGCGATATCGGCAAAACCGGCGGCGCCGAGGATGCGCCGCACGCGTGTCTCGTCGGCGAAGGAGAACGGGCCCGGATCCTCGGGGCCGAGCTTGGGCAAGGGCGGCACGAAGCGATAGGCGGCCTGGAGCGGCGTCATCGCCCAGGGATTGTCGCGCGGCGCGCGGAAACAACTGAAGGCGAGGCGGCCGCCGGGCGCCAACGCGGTGCGCAAATTGGCGAAGGCGCGCACCGGCTCGGCGAAGAACATGACACCGTGGCGCGAGAACAGCAGGTCGAACGCGCCGCGCGGAAAGGCATAGTTCGTCGCGTCGGCGCGTACGAATTCGACCGGCGCACCCTGCGGCGCACGGTTGCGCGCCAGCGCCAACATCGCGGCGGAGACGTCGATGCCGAGTACGCGCCCTTGTCGCCCGACCATTCGCGCCAATGCGATTGTCGTCGTGCCGCAGCCGCAGCCGATGTCGACGACACGCTCGCTCGCGCGCACCGTGGCGATCTTGAAGAGCGCCTCGGCCACCGGCGCAAACTGCCGGTCGCCGTATTCCTGATTGCGCGCCCATTGCTCGCCGCCTGGACCGCTCCAGTACGCGAGATCGGGAACGCCAAGATCGCTCATCCGCCCTCCGCCTCGATGCGCTCCATGTCGGCGTCGGAGAAGCCGAAATGATGGCCGATCTCGTGAATCAGCACGTGGCGCACCACGATATAGAGGTCGTCGCCGGTCTCGCACCAGTAATCGAGAATCGGCCGGCGATAGAGGAAGATCATGTCGATCGCGGGTCGTGGGTCGCTGACGCTCTTGTGTGGCAATCCCACGCCGCGATAGAGGCCGAGAATGTCGAACGGGCTTTCGAGCTCCATCTCGCGCTCGGTCTCCTCGTCGGGAAACTCCTCGACCCGGATGACAACCGCGCCGAGATGGCGCTTTAATTTCGCCGGAATGGTCGCGAGCGCGCGCTGCGCGAGATCGTCGAGCTCGGCGAGCGAGGGCGCGGTGGGCGCGGTCATGGGAGGCGGCAGATGACAGAAAAACTGGCGGGCGCGACCCGCGCGGCGGCGCTCCAGTCGCTCAAGGACTGGGCCGAGGTCGCGGGCCGCGACGCGATCAAGAAGAGCTTCCAGTTCAAGGATTTCAACGCTGCCTGGGGATTTATGAGCAAGGTCGCGCTCGCGGCGGAAAAGATGGACCACCACCCCGAATGGTTCAACGTCTATAACAAGGTCGAAATCACGCTGTCGACGCACGACGCTGGCGGCCTCTCGAGCCGCGACGTCGAGCTGGCGAAGATCATCGACAAGCTGGCGGGCTAGCAAAACGCGTTATTGCGAGGAGGCCGAAGGCCGACGCGGCAATCCAGAGAATCACCCCCACCCTAACCCTCCCTCCTCGAGGGGGAGGGAAGGGAGGGGGCGGATCGCCACGGCCGCTTCGCGGCCTCGCGATGACGGAACGAAAGACGTCAGTGGCCGGTTAGCTCCGCAGCTCCGTCCGGTCGCGGAAATAGGCGAGCGCCTCGGGATTGGCTAGGGCCTCGAGATTCTTGACCGGCCTTCCGTGCACCACTTCGCGCACCGCGAGCTCGACGATCTTGCCGCTCTTGGTGCGCGGGATGTCGGCGACCTGGATCGTGCGCGCCGGCACGTGGCGCGGGCTGGCGTTGGCGCGAATTTGCTGGTTGATGCGCTTGATCAGCGCCTCGTCGAGCGTCACACCGTCGCGCAGTTTGACGAAGAGCACCACGCGCACATCGTTCTGCCACTCCTGGGCGACGACCAGCGATTCGAGCACTTCCGGAATCTGCTCGACCTGGCGATAGATCTCAGCGGTGCCGATGCGCACGCCGCCGGGATTGAGCACCGCGTCGGAGCGGCCATAGATGACGAAGCCGCCGTGCCGCGTGCGCGCGGCATAATCGCCATGGCACCAGATGTTCGGAAAGCGCTCGAAATACGCGGCGCGATATTTGACCTCGCCGGGATCGTTCCAGAAGCCGAGGGGCATCGATGGAAAGGCGCGCGTGCATACCAACTCGCCCTTCTCGTCATCGGCCGCCCGGCTGCCGTCGTCGCGGAACACGTCGACCGCCATGCCGAGCACCGGCGCCGCGATCTCGCCGCGCCACACCGGGCCGATCGGGTTGCCCATGACGAAGCAGCCCATGATGTCGGTGCCGCCCGAGATCGACGCCAGGAACAGGTCGCGCTTGATGCCGCGATAGACGAAGTCGAAGCCTTCGGGCGACAGCGGCGAGCCGGTCGAGCTCAGATACCGCACCGTCGAAAGCTTGTGCGTCTTGACCGGCTCGAGCCCGGCCTTGAGCACCGAGTCGATGTACTTGGCCGAGGTGCCGAAATGAGTCATGCGCTCGTCGTCGGCGTAATCGAACAGCGCGTTGCCGGAGGGATGGAACGGCGAGCCGTCGTAGAGCAGCAGCGTCGCGCCCGAAGCGAGGCCCGAGGCAAGCCAGTTCCACATCATCCAGCCGCAAGTGGTGAAATAGAACAGCCGGTCGCCGTCCTTGAGGTCGCAATGGAACTGCTGCTCGACGATGTGCTTCAGGAGCGCGCCGCCCGCGCCGTGGATGATGCACTTGGGCGCGCCGGTCGTGCCCGACGAATACAGGATGTAGAGCGGATGGTTGAACGGCAGCCGGGCGAATTCGATGTCGCGCGCTGCGTAAGGCGCGATATAGGCGGCGTAGCTCTGCGCGTTGGGCAGCGCGTCGAGCGGCGTCTTGCTGTCGATATAGGGCACAATCACGGTGCGCTTGAGCGACGGCAAAGCCGCGGCGATCTCGCGCGTCTTGTCGATCCCGTCGAACGCCTTGCCGTTGTAGAAATAGCCGTCGACCGCCAGCATGAGCTTGGGCTCGATCTGGCCGAAGCGGTCGAGCACGCCCTTGACGCCGAAATCGGGCGAGCACGACGACCACACCGCGCCGAGGACGGATGTGGCCAGCATGCCGATGATCGCTTCGGGCATGTTGGCGACGATGCCGCCGACGCGGTCGCCGGGACCGATGCCGTCGGCCTTCATCGCCTGCGCCAGCCGCGAGACCTGGTCGTAGAGCTCGGCCCAGGACAGGCGTCTTCGCACCTTGTCTTCGCCGCGGAAGACCAGCGCGTCGCTGCCGTCGCGCTTACGCAGCAGGTTTTCGGCGTAGTTGAGCCGCGCCCCAGGAAAGAACCGCGCGCCGGGCATCCGATCGCCGCCCGCGATCGTCACCGCGCCCGGCTCGCCGATCACCCGACCCCAGTCCCAGACCAGGCGCCAGAACGCGTCGCGGTCCTCGACCGACCAGCGATGGACGGCGGCGAAATCGGCGAACCGCCGTCCAGCGCGCCTTCCAGCGTCGTCCATGAAACGGCGAAGATTGCTCGCTGCAATGCGCTCCGGGCCGGGTTCCCAGAGCGGCGCGTCGTGCCGCGCGTCCATCGTTTTCTCCCTGGGCCAAACTCTACCGCGGGTTCGCGCTCGCGGCCAAGCCGGTCGCCGCGTCCGGCACGGGCGCTATTTCGAATGGATCGCCGCCAGCGCCGCGGTGACGGTGTCGCGCTCGGGCGCATCGGCCGGCATCACCTGGAGCAGATGATGCCAGTAATCGCGCGCTTGCACGAAATCGCGTTGCTGCGCCGCGGCCAGGCCGAGGAACCACAGCACCATCGGCTGGTCGGGCTGGCGCGCGGCCACCGATTTGAGCAGCTCGACCGCTTGCGTCGGCACCGGATCGTCGACCTTGCGTCCGGCCAGCAGCGCGCCCGCCTCAGCCAGGGCGATGGTCGGATCGTCGGGCTTGAGCCGCCGCGCGTGCTCGTAGGCGTCAGCCGCCTTGTCGCTCTCGCCCAGCACGACGTAGGAGCGGCCGAGCATCAGCCAGCCTTGGACGTCATTGGGGCTGGTTTGCAGCTTGGCTGCGAGGCCGGTCACCATGTTCTGGATCACCGCCTCCCGGGCCTCGGGCGCCATGCGGTTGGCGAACGGCAGGTCGGGCAGGCCGGGCGAGCCGAGCGCGAGATAAGCCGTGAACCCGAAGGCCGCCGCCACCGCCGCCAGGATCGCGGCGAGGCCGCGTCTCGGCCCGGCCGGCGCCGGGGCCTCGGTTTCTTCCGCCGCGGCCAGGATGCGCCGCTCGATCTCGCGCCGCGCCGCCGCCGCGTCCTCGGGCCGGACGATGCCGCGCGCCACGTCGCGCTCGATCTCCTTGAGCTGGTCGCGATAGACCGCGCGGTCGTAGCGCCCGCGCGACGGCGCCCCACCGCCGCGCTGCCACAGCGGCGACAGGATTGTGCCGAGCACGGCCAGCGTGACGAACAGCAGGACGAACGCGAAGATCATTGGTCGTCGAGCAGCAGGCGCTCGAGCTTGCGGCGCTGGTTGAGGTCGAGCGGCTCGTCCGGTGGCACCGGCCGGCGGCGCAGGTAGAGCCACGCGCCGGCGGCTCCGATCGCCAGGATCGCGAAGGGCGAGAACCACAGAACGTAGGTGGCGGGCTCGACCGGCGGCTTCAGCAGGACGAAATCGCCGTAGCGGTCGACGACGTATTTGACCGCCTGGGCGTCGGTATCGCCGGCCTTCAGTCGCTCGCGGATGAGCACGCGCAGATCATGGGCGAGGTCCGCGCCCGAATCCTCGATCGATTCGTTCTGGCAGACCAGGCAGCGTAGCTGCCTGCCGATCGCCTCGGCCCGCGCTTCGAGCGTCGGATTGGACAGCATCTCGCTCGGCTCGACCGCGAACGCGACATGGACAAGGCCGACCAGGATCGCCGCGGCGGCGAGCGCGCGGATCAAGACGCCCCCAATTGCTTGAGCAGGGGCATGATTTCCGTCCGCACCACCTGCTCGCTCAGCGGCCCGACGTGGCGCCAGCGGATGCGGCCGGCGCGGTCGATGGCGTAGGTCTCGGGCACGCCATAGACGCCGAAATTGATCGCCGTGCGGCCGGTCTCGTCGACGCCGATGCGGCGATAGGGGTCGCCGAAGGTCTGCAGGAACTTGGCGGCGTCCTCGGGCTTGTCCTTGTAGTCGATGCCGTAGAGCTGGACGACGTTGCGCCGCGCCAAATCCATCAGCACCGGGCTCTCTGCGCGGCACGGCACGCACCACGAGGCGAAGAAATTGACCAGGACGAGCTCGCCGGCGAAATCGGCGTTGCTCAGCGGCGCCCCGCCCTTGAATCCGGCGAGAGTGAAATTCGGCGCCGGCTTGTCGATCAAGGCGGACGGCAGAACCTGTGGATCGTAGCCGGGTGCGAGGCCGCGAAGGAAGTAGGCGGCGAGCGCGAGGAAGCCGACGAGCGGCAGGAGATAGAGCAGGCGACGCCCCGTCATGCGCGGCTCCGGCTCGCGGGCAGCGCGGTTTTGGCCACCCGGCGCGCCGCAACGCCGACGCGCCACCGCCGGTCGCTCAGGCTGACGGCGCCGCCGAAGGCCATGATCACGCCGCCGATCCAGATGAACGGCACCAGCGGCTTCCAATAGGCGCGCACCGCCCAGCCGCCCTTGCCGTCGGGATCGCCGAGCGCGAGGTAGAAATCGGCCAGAAAATTGGTGTGGATCGCGGTCTTGCTCACCGT
This sequence comes from Alphaproteobacteria bacterium, assembly GCA_028871055.1. GTDB lineage: Bacteria > Pseudomonadota > Alphaproteobacteria > ATCC43930 > CGMCC-115725 > REEB95. Next base: position 20,470 of record JAGWON010000001.1, on the reverse strand, counting down.
CTGCTGCTGCAGGGGAAAGAACCGGCGCTCGGGCGCGAGTTGGGCGACGACGCGCTGGCCGCTGAGCAGCGTGAACTCGGCGCGGTCGGCGGTGTAGTTCATGCCCTCGTGCTTGCCGATGCCGTCGAACCGCAGGGTGTAGCCCGCCACCGGCAGCGCCTCGCCGAGGTGGACGAGCGCGATGCGCTGTTGCTGAAAGCCCGAGGCGGCGATGCCGGCGACCGTCACCGCCAGGCCGAAATGGGCGAGCGTCATGCCATAGGAGGCGCGCGGCTGGGCGAGAGCGCGACGCAGCACCTCGGCCCACGGCGCGCGGAACAAATGCAGCCGGTCGGCGAACTCGACCAAGGCGGCAATGCCCATCCAGGCGGCGAGGCCGATGCCGAGCACCGACAGCACCGGACCGCCATGGCTCAGGTAGAACGCGATCAGCATGGCGACGATAACGGCGGCGAACGCCGCCCACAGACGCTGCAACGCGCCGAGAAAATCGCCGCGCTTCCACGCCAGCAGCGGGCCGATGCCGATCGCGATCAGCAGCGGGATCATCAGCGGCACGAAAGTGCGGTCGAAGAACGGATAGCCGACCGACAGCTTGGGTCCACCGATCGCGTCGAGGAAGAGGGGATAGAGCGTGCCGATGAACACGGTCGCGCAGCAGCTCGCCAGGATCAGGTTGTTGAGCAGCAGTGCGCCCTCGCGCGAGATCGGCGCGAAGACGCCGCCGGGCTCCAGCGCCGGCGCGCGCCAGGCATAGAGCGCGAGCGAGCCGCCGATGGCGATGAACAGCAGCACCAGGATGAAGACGCCGCGGCGCGGGTCGAGCGCGAAGGCATGGACCGACGTCAGCACGCCGGAGCGCACCAGGAAGGTGCCCACCAGCGACAGCGAGAAGGTCAGGATCGCGAGCAGGATCGTCCAGCTCTTGAGCGTGTCGCGGCGCTCGACCACGATCGCCGAGTGGACCAGCGCGGTGCCGGCGAGCCACGGCATCAGCGACGCGTTCTCGACCGGATCCCAGAACCACCAGCCGCCCCAGCCGAGCGTGTAATAGGCCCACCAGCTTCCCATCGCGATGCCGAGGGTGAGGCAGCACCACGAGGCGAGCGTCCACGGTCGCACCCAGCGCGCCCAGGCGGCGTCGACGCGGCCGTCGATCAGCGCCGCCACGGCGAAGGCAAAGGCGACGGCGTTTCCGACATAGCCCAGATAGAGGAACGGCGGATGGAAGGCGAGGCCGGGGTCCTGCAGGATCGGATTGAGGCCCATGCCGTTCTCCGGCGCCGGCGACAGCCGCAGGAACGGATTCGACGTCAGCAGGATGAACAGCAGAAATCCCAGCGAGATCAGCGCCATGACGCCCAGCACGCGGGCGCACAGCCGCGGCGGCATGGCGTCGCCGAACCACGCCACCGCCGCGCCGTAGAGCGCGAGGATCAGCACCCACAGCACCATCGAGCCCTCGTGGTTGCCCCAGACGCTGGTGAGCTTGTAGAGCAGCGGCTTCGCGGTGCTGCTGTTCTCGGCGACGTTGGCGACCGAGAAATCGGAGATGAAATAGGCGTGGACCAGCGTGGCGAAGGCGAGCGCGATGAGTGCGAACTGCGCCAGCGCCGCCAGCCGTCCGGCGGTCATCAGATTGAGGTCCCTGCGCGCCGCGCCGGCGAGGGACAGGCCCGCCTGCAGCATCGCCACGGCGAGCGCCAGGATGAGGGCAAAATGGCCGAGCTCGATGATCATCGCGATGCTCCGGCGGCGCTGGCCGGTGCCACGGACGGGACCGTCGCGCCATTCGCGCCTTCCTTCCAGCGGCCAGCCTTCTTCAGCGCCTCTACCACCTCGGGCGGCATATAGCGCTCGTCGTGCTTGGCGAGCAGCGTCGTCGCTCCGAAGACGCCGTTGGCTGCGAGGCGGCCTTCGACCACCACGCCCTGGCCCTCGCGGAATAGGTCGGGGACCGTGCCGGTATAGGTCACCGGCACCGATTTCCTGCCGTCGGTGACGGTGAAATCGAGCGTTGTGCCGTTGGCCTCGTGCTTGACGCTGCCGGCCGCGACCAGGCCGCCGATGCGCACCAGGCGGCCGGGCGCGATGTCCTTGGCGTAGAGGTCCGACGGGCTATAGAAGAAGACCAGGTTGTCGTTGAGCGCGGACAAGGTCAGGCCGACCGCTAGGCCGAGCAGCGCAACGCCGCCGAGCACGAAATAGAGCCGCCGCCGCTTGCGCGTCATCGCCGCTCCTCCGCCTCGAGATCGCGCTGCGCCCGGCGGTAGGCCGCCAGGCTCTCGACCAGCAATCCGATGAGCACCAGCACCGCCACCGCATAGGCCGGCCAGACGAACCGGGCGTAACCGCCCATGGCTAAAAAGCGTTCCATCACATCCCGAAACGAAGCGCCCGCACCTTGGCGCGCAACAGTGCCGCGCGCATGCGCAGCATCAGCAGCGTCGCGAAGAAGAAAAGGAACCCCGTCGCCATCACCAGGAGCGGCCACAGCATGGACGTCGCGATCGTCGGACCGCCCATGCGGAATACGCTCGACTTCTGGTGCAGCGTGTTCCACCAGTCGACCGAGAACTTGATGATCGGAAGGTTGATGACGCCGACGATGGCGAGGATCGCCGCGGCGCGCGAGCCGCGCGTGCGGTCGTCGAAAGCGTTGGCGAGGGCGATAAAGCCGAGATAAAGGAAGAACAGCACCAGCACCGATGTGAGGCGCGCGTCCCACACCCACCAGGTGCCCCACATCGGCTCGCCCCAGAGCGAGCCGCTCACCAGACAGACGAAGGTAAAACCCGCTCCCACCGGTGCCGCGCTCTCGGCCGCGATATGGGCCAGCGGATGCCGCCAGATCAGGGCCACCGCGCTGGCGAGCGCCACCACGGCATAGACCAGACTCGCCAGCCATGCCGACGGCACGTGGACGTACATGATCTTCACCGCCTCGCCTTGCTGATAATCGGGCGGCGCCACGAACAGCGCGCCGTAGAGGCCGATGGCAACGAAGACCGCCGCGGCGATCGCGCACCAGGGCAGCAACACAGCCGAAATGCGCATAAACCGGGTGGGATTGGCAAATCGATGCATGGGCGGTTTTTCGGCTATTCGAGCGCCTGACGCAAGGCCGCCGCGGCCGCCCAGGGGGCCAACGCGAGCGACGCTGCGAACAACGCGGCCAGCAGCAGCAGATGCGGCCGCGATTCAAGTCCCAGGGCGGCCGCTTCGCTTGCGGCCACGCCGAAGATCAACACGGGAATATAAAGCGGCAGAACGAGCAGCGACAACAGTACGCCGGCGCGGCGCGCACCCAGCGTCAGCGCCGCGCCGATGGCGCCGATCAGGCTCAGCACCGGCGTGCCGAGCAACAGCGCTGCGATCAGCGCCGGATAGCCCGCCGCGTCGAAATGCAGCACCAGCGCCAGGACCGGCGCCACGATGGTCAGCGGCAAGCCGGTGGTGAGCCAGTGCGCCGCGCATTTTGCCAGCACCTGGACCTCGAGCGGCACCGGCATGAGCGACAGCGCTTCAAGGCTGCCGTCGTGGTAGTCGGCGTCGAACAGCCGCTCGAGCGACAACAGCGCCGCCAGCAGCGCCGTCACCCACAACACGCCGGCGGAGATGCGCGCCAGCAAATCAGGATCGGGGCCGACGCCGAAGGGAAACAAAATAACGGCGAGGGCGAAGAAGGCGACGACGTTGGCGACGTCGCCGCCCTGGCGGAAGGCGAGACGGAGGTCGCGCGTCACCAGCGCGGAAAAGCTGCTCACGCCTGCCTCCAGGTCGTGTGCCCGGCAAGCGAGAGGGTGCGTGCGCCGGGCAGCGGCAGCGCCGCATGGGTCGCTACGGCGAGGCAGCCGCCGCCGCGGCGATGCTCGGCAATCACGGCGAGGAGGATCTCGACCGATTCCGCGTCGAGGCCGGTGGTCGGCTCGTCGAGCAGCCAGAGCGCAACGGGCGAGGCCAGCAGCCGGGCCAGCGCAAGCCGCTTACGCTCGCCGGCCGATAGATAGCGCGCCGGCCAGCTCGCGCGCGGATCAAGGCGGAAACGGCGCAGCGCCGCCGTCGTGCCTGCCGCGCTGCCCCGCATTTGCGCCCAGAATCCGAGGTTCTCTTCGGCCGAGAGGGCGAGCTTCACCGCTTCCTGGTGGCCGACATAATGGAGGCGGGCGCGATGCGCCGCGGGGTCATCGGCGATCGGGGCGCCGTCCCAGTCGACGCGGCCTTGTTCCGGCCGCGCCAGGCCGGCCATCAGCCGGAGCAGGCTGGTCTTGCCGCTGCCGTTGGGTCCGGCGAGCACCAACGCCCCGCCCGGCGCCAGCGCGAAGGCAACGCCCTGAAACACCCGGCGCTCGCCGCGACGGCATGCAAGCCCTTCACCTATAAACGATTTCCGCAATTCCCCGGCGGCCATGGGGGCGCACTATGCCATGGCCGAAGCGTGCTCGCTCCGGCAAAACGCCGCGGCCGGATTAAAAAAGTGACGGCCTCGGTGGGGGAGGTACCGAGGCCGTCGGAAAAATCAGCGGTCGGGGGGCGACCGCTTCATGGAGATGCGAGACAAGCCAAAAGCCAGATGTCTCTCACCGCGGGCGATGAAAGCCCGGGAATGAGACCCGATTTGGATCGAAATGTGGCGAAAGCAAGATATGTGGGGAGCACCACGACCGATCACGCATTTATCCCGGGAAAATCCGCAATCGCGCGGGTTCAGGCCGGCTTGCGCCGATCGTCGATCACTTTTCCGTCATCCGGCAGGGTACCCGGCGGTACGATGACGACGGCGCCGCGCAGTTTGGTGACCGCAGCAAGTGCCTCGGCCAAGCGCGGGCTCAGCGCGACGTCGGCGGCCTCGGCTTCGAGCGTCATTGCGTCGCCCTTGTCGCCCAGGGTGACGACCAGACGCACGCGGCCGACGCCCGGGAGGCGCCGGGCGACGTCTGTGATCTGCGCCGGGTGGACGAACAGCCCCTTGACCTTGGTGGCTTGGTCGGCACGGCCGAGCCAGCCCTTGAGGCGCGCGTTGGTGCGTCCGCAGGCGCTTTGCCCGGGCAACAGCGCCGAGAGATCGCCGGTGGCGAAGCGGATCAGCGGATAGACCTTGTCGAAGAGCGTCACCGTGACCTCGCCGACCTCGCCCTCGCCCACGGGGTCGCCGGTCCCTGGCCGCAGCAGCTCGACGAGGATGTTCTCGCCGAGGATCAGTCCCTCGCGCGCGGCGCTTTCATAGGCGATCAAGCCCAGCTCGGCGGTGGCATAGCATTGGTAGGCGTCGATGCCGGCGTCGCGCATCATTGCCTGCAGCGCCGGCGGGAACGCCTCGCCCGAGACCAGCGCGCGCTTCACGGACGATATGTCGACTCCGGTCTCGCGTGCCTTCTCGACCAGGATTCTGAGGAAGGACGGCGTGCCGGCATAGCCAACGGGCTTCAGATCCGCGATCGCGCGCAGCTGGAGCTCGGTTTGGCCGGTGCCGCCCGGCACCACCGCGCAGCCGAGCGCCACCGCCGCGCTTTCGAGCATCGCGCCCGCCGGCGTCAGGTGATAGCCGAAGCTGTTGTGCACCAGATCGCCGCGGCGAAACCCGGCCGCATGGAGGGCGCGCGCCATGCGCCAGAAATCGGCCGCCTTGCCCTCGGGTTCGTAGATCGGGCCCGGCGACATGAAGATCCGCGCGATCGCGCCCGGCTTGGCCGCGGCGAGGCCGCCGAAGGGTGGCGCCGACTTCTGAAGCTCGATCAGCGCGCTCTTGCGCGTCACCGGCAGGCGCGCGAGCGCGCTCCGGTTGGCGATGTCGCGCGGCTCGACCGCGGCGAGCGTGTCGGCGTAATAGGGCGTGCAGGCCTTGGCGTAGGCGATCTGCTCCGGCAGGGCGGCCAGCAGCGCCCGCTCGCGTTCCACCGGCGCGCGGGTCTCGAGGGCGTCGAAAAACGGCCCCGCCATTCAGGCGAGCCAGCGTTTGCGCCGGCGATAATGCTTGACGTCGCGATAGCTGCGCCGGCCGCCGGCCGACAGGCCGAGATAGAACTCCTTGATGTCCTCGTTGGCGCGCAGGTTCTTGGCGGCGCCGTCCATCACGATGCGGCCGTTTTCGAGCACGTAGCCGTAATCGGCGTAATTGAGCGCGACGTTGGTATTCTGCTCGGCGAGCAGGAAGCTCACCCGCGCCTCGCGGTTGAGGCGCCGCACGATCTCGAAGATCTCGGCGACGATCTGCGGCGCGAGACCCATCGAAGGCTCGTCGAGCAGGATCATCCTGGGGCTGGCCATGAGGGCGCGGCCGAGCGCCGTCATCTGCTGTTCGCCGCCCGAGATGTAGCCGGCGAGCGATTGGCGCCGCTCACGGAGCCGCGGGAAATACCCGTAAACCCGCTCGAGCGCGTCGCGCAGCTTGGTGTGGCCGTCGCGGCGGGTGAAGGCGCCGGTCAGCAGGTTCTCCTCGACCGTGAGATGGCCGAAGCAGCGCCGACCTTCCATCACCTGGACCACGCCGCGCTTCACCAATTCGTGCGGCGTGAGCCGGTCGACGCGCTCGCCGGCATAGGTGATGGTGCCCTTGGTCACCTCGCCGCGTTCGGCGCGCAGCAGGTTCGAAATCGCCTTGAGGGTGGTGGTCTTGCCGGCGCCGTTGGCCCCGAGGAGGGCGACGATGCCCCCCTCGGGAACCTTCAGCGACACGCCTCTGAGCACGAGGATGACGCGGTTGTAGATGACCTCGATGTTGTTGACGTCGAGGAGATCCGCCGCCGCCATCGCCGCGCCTTGGGGTCCGGGATCGCTACTGCGCCTGCGACACCTGGGCGCAGTTGCGCGGTGTGATCCCCTTCTCCTTGGCGTAGGCCAGCGCCGACTCCTTGTACATGGCATCCAGCATGTCGCGATCGGGCTGGATCCAATCGGAGACGAAGTGCCAGTGCTTGCCGTCCCATTGCTGGATGCGGACGTTGCCCTGGCCCTCGTGGTTGGCGCAGCTCAAGTGGATCGGCACCACCAACCCTTCGGCACCGAGCGCGGCGATGCGCGCGGTGGTGATGTTGAGGTGCTCGAAGCCCCACTGGATCTGCTCGCCCTTCAAGGGCTTGGCGCCATACTTGGCCTGCGCGGTGCGTAACGCCTCGGTGTCGTAAATCGCATTGACGACGCCGCGGTTGTAGAGCACCTCGCCGACCTTATCGCGCGTGCCATGGCCTTTGCCCTTGTCATAGACGTATTTGAGAATGTCGTGGATCACCGGGTAATTCTGGCCCGCGCCGTGGAACGTGCCCGACTTGTAGCCCTTGGCCGCAGCGCCCGCCGGCACCACGTCGGGTTCGGAGCCCGACCACCACACACCGATGAAATGATCCATCGGATAGCCGACGGATGCAGCGTCCTTGATCGCGGTCGAGTTCATCACGCCCCAGCCCCACATGAACACCCAGTTGGGCCGTTGCTGGCGAATCTCGAGCCACGTCGCCGTCTGGTCGATGCCTGGCGGCGAGACGGGGTATTTGAGGAAGGTATAGCCGTACTTCTGCGACAGCTTTTCGAGCGTCGCGATCGGCTCCTTGCCGTAGGCGCTGTCGTGATAGACCAGGGCAATCTTCTTGCCCTTGAGCTTCGCGAATCCGCCCTCCTGTTGCGCCACGTATTTGATGAACGCGTCGGCTTGCGCCCAGTAGGTCGCGGGCAGCGTGAAGACATAGGGGAACACGGCGCCGTAGCTCGCGTCGGCGCGGCCGTAGCCCATCGAGACGACCGGGATGTGATCGGCGGTGGCGCGCTCGATCAGCGCGTAGGTGATCCCGGTCGAGAGCGGATCGACCCAACCGGCACCGGTCGGACCCTTGTGCTTCAGGCGCTCGTAGCACTCGACGCCCTTGTCGTTGTCGTAGCCTGTCTCGCATTCCTCGTAGACGATCTTGACGCCGCCGACGCCGCCGTCGCGCGCGTTGATCATGTCGAGATAGTCGCCATACCCATTGGCGAAAGGGATTCCGTTCGGCGCATAGGGGCCGGTGCGATAGACCAGCCGCGGCACGAACTGTTCGTTCTGCGCGAGCGCCGGTCCCGCCGCCAGGCCGAAGGCCAAGGCAACGGTTACGGCGGTCGCAAGCCACGCTTTGCGATGAATCATCTTTATCCTCCCGGAGACGCTGTTTGCGGGCCGGCTTTTTGGCTGTTTTCCCGGCCGCCTGAAAGACTACCTCCCGGCGCGGCATTGCGCAAATGCTCGCCGGACGGGACCCGTGACGCGTCGAAGGCAGCGGCCGCGGCCCCGTTTTCGCCGTTCAATAGGGGAACGGCCACATCCGCAGCTTCTCCTTGCCGATCTGCCAGAGGCGCGCCAGGCCGCGCGGTTCCACGATCAGGAAGAAGATGATCAGCGCGCCGAAGATCATCGACTGCATGTTGCTGAGGTAGTTGACCGGAACGTCGAAGCCGAGCGCCATCGGCGTGCGCTCGAGCAGGAGCGGCAGCAGCACGATGAAGGCGGCGCCCAGGAACGAGCCCAGGATGCTGCCGAGGCCGCCGATGATGATCATGAACAGGATCTGGAACGAGCGGTCGATGTCGAAGGCGAGCGCCTCGACGCCGCCGGTGTAGATGAAGGCCCACATCGCGCCGGCGATGCCGCAATAGAACGAGCTGATCGCGAACGCCAGCAGCTTGGTCTTGAGGGGACGGATGCCGATGATCTCGGCGGCGATGTCCATGTCGCGGATCGCCATCCATTCGCGGCCGACGCGACCGCGCACCAGGTTCTTCGCGGCGAGCGCGAGCAGCGTCACGGCGCTCAGGACGAAGAGATACTTGTCGACGGAATTGGCCTCGGCGCCGGTGACGAACACATGACCGAAGACGGCGCGCGGCGGCGCGCTGATCACGCCCGAGGGCGTGTAGTTGTTGAACCACGGGAACTTGTTGAACATCCAGATCAGGAAGAACTGCGCGGCGAGGGTCGCCACCGCCAGGTAGAAGCCTTTGATGCGCAGACTCGGCCAGCCGAACAGGACGCCGACCATAGCGGTGATCAGGCCGGCCAGGATGAAGACGACCACGATGTTGAGGTCGGGAAAGCTGGTCGCGAGCTTGTAGGTAGCGAAGGCGCCGACCGCCATGAAACCGCCCGTGCCGAGCGATACCTGGCCGGCGTATCCGGTCAGGATATTGAGGCCGATCGCGGCGAGCGAGAACACCAGGAACGGTATCAAGATGCTCAGCAGCCAATACTCCGACGCGATGAGCGGCACGACAACATAGGCGACGATCAGCGCGGCGGCAAACAGCCAGCGATCCTGGCGGATCGGAAAAATCGCCTCGTCGGCGCCGTAGCTCGACTTGAACTGGCCGGCTTCGCGGTAGAGCATCGTCGCCGCCTACACCCGCTCGATGATGCGCTCGCCGAACAGGCCTTGCGGCCGGATCAGCAGGAAGACCAGCGCCAGCGCATAGGCGAACCAGTCCTCGATCGCGCCGCCGGTCGCGGGCGTCCAGAACACCTCGGCAACCTTCTCGCCGACACCGATGATCAACCCGCCGACGATCGCACCCGGCACCGAGGTGAACCCGCCGAGGATCAGCACGGGCAAGGCCTTCAATGCCACCAGCGAGATCGAGAACTGCACGCCGAGGTTGCTGCCCCACAGGATGCCGGCCACCAGTCCGACGATTCCAGCGACCGCCCAGACGATCACCCAAATGTTCTTCAGCGGAATGCCGACCGACAGCGCCGCCTGATGGTCGTCGGCGACGGCGCGCAGCGCGCGGCCGATCGCGGTGCGCTGGAAGAATACCGCCAATACCGTCACCAGCACGCCGCAAACCGCGGCGGCGACCAGATCGAATTCGTTGATCAGCACGCCGCCGATGATCAGCGGGCTCTTGGGGATGCCGATGTCGAGCGGATGGACGTCGCCGCCCCAGACAATTTGACCGAAGCCTTCGAGGAAATAGGTGAGGCCGATCGTGGCCATGAACAGGATGATCGGGTCCTGGTTGACCAGCGGCCGCAGCACCAGCCGTTCGATCACGAAAGCCATGGCGATCATGGCGAGGGCCGTCAGCAGGAACGACGCCCAGACCGGAAAGCCGCGCTCGAGCAGGCCGACGAAGGTCAGCGCGGCGAACAGCACCATGGTGCCCTGGGCGAAATTGAACACGCCCGACGCCTTGTAGATCAGCACGAATCCGAGCGCGACCAGCGAGTACATCACGCCGGTCAGCAGGCCGCCGATCGCGACCTCGAGCAGGAATTCGGGGTTCTGCCACATCGCTACGAAGGGCTCGACGAGCAGGGCGTGGAGGAACGCGACGATTTCCATGAGCTAGATCTCCTCTGCGGCCGAGTCGTCCGGGCGGCGTCGCGCCAGACCACTCATCGAGCCGCTATGCCTCATGCGCCACGCCGAGATAGGCGTCGATCACTGCCGTATCGCGCCGAACCTGGTCGGGCGATCCGTCGGCGATCTTGCGGCCGTAATCGAGCACCACGACGCGGTCGGAGATGTCCATCACGACGCCCATGTCGTGCTCGATCAGCGCGATCGTCGTGCCGAACTCGTCGTTGACGTCGAGGATGAAGCGCGACATGTCCTCCTTCTCCTCGACGTTCATGCCCGCCATCGGCTCGTCGAGCAGCAGCAGCTCGGGCTCCATGGCGAGGGCGCGGCCCAGTTCGACGCGCTTCTGCAAACCGTAAGGCAGCTGGCCGACCGGTGTCCGGCGGATCGACTCGATCTCGAGAAAGTCGATGATACGCTCGGCGAAGACGCGGTGCTCGAGCTCTTCGGCCAGGGCCGGGCCCCAGTGGATCGTCTGCCACAAGAAATTGCGGCGCATCTTCAAGAGCCGGCCGGTCATGATGTTGTCGAGCGTCGTCATGCCGCGGAACAAGGCCACGTTCTGGAAGGTGCGGGCGATGCCCTGTTCGGCCGCTTCGTGCGGCCGCATGCGCTGGCGCACCCGTCCCTTGTAGGCGATGGTGCCTTCCTGCGGGTGGTAGAAGCCGTTGATGACATTGAGCATCGACGTCTTGCCGGCGCCGTTGGGGCCGATGATGGCGAGGATCTCGCGCGCGCGGATTTCGAGGCTGACGTCGAGCAGCGCCCTGACGCCGCCGAAGGACAGCGTGATGTCGCGCACCTCGAGGACGGGCTCGCCGATGCGCTTCGCCGCCGCCATCGGCTCAGCCTGCCTTCCGGAGCGGCCCAGCCGGTTCGACGTCCCGGATCTTGAGGGTGGCGCGCATGGTGCCGGTGCGACCGTCCTCGAACCTGACGGCCGTCTCGACCTGCGCCACGGTGGCGCCGGAATAGAGCGCGTCGACGAGGGACTTGAAGCGTTCGCCGATGATGCGCCGGCGCACCTTGCGCGTGCGCGTGAGCTCGCCGTCGTCGGCGTCGAGCTCCTTGTGCAGGATGAGGAAGCGTCGGATCTGCGAGCCGGCGAGGTGCGGCTCGGCCGCAAGGTCGCGGTTCACCTGAGTGACGCACCCGGCGATCAGATCGTAGACCGGATCGAGCGCGGCGAGTTCCTGATAGCTCGCCGAGGCGAGGCCGCGCTTCTCGGCCCAATTGCCGACCGCCTGGGGATCGATGTTGATGATCGCGGTGACGTCGTCGCGGTCCGCGCCGAACACGACCGCCTCCCTGATGTAGGAGAAGAACTTGAGCTTGTTCTCGAGAAACTTGGGCGCGAACAGCGTGCCGTCCTTGAGTTTGCCCACGTCCTTGGCACGATCGATGATGCGCAGGTGGCCGTCCGCGCCGAGGAAGCCGGCGTCGCCCGAATGGGTCCAACCGTCGGGGCGCTTGGTCTCGGCCGTCGCCTCGGGGTTGCGGTAATAGCCCGCAAAGACGCCGGGGCTGCGATAGAGAACCTCGCCGTTGTCGGCGATCCGTAGTTCGACGTCCTTGATCGGCATGCCGACCGTGTCGAGCTTCACCCCGCCGTTGGGCTGCATGCACAGGAACACCGCCGCCTCGGTCATGCCGTAGAGCTGCTTGACGTTGATGCCGAGCGAACGGAAGAAGTTGAAGATGTCGGGACCGATCGCTTCGCCCGCGGTATAGGCGACGCGGATGCGACTCATGCCGAGCACGTTCTTGAGCGGCCCATAGATCAGCCATCCGCCGATCCGATAGAGCAGCCGGTCCTTGAACCCGACCGGCGCGCCGTCGAGGATCGCGCCGCCAGCCCGGCGCGCCACGCCCATGAAATAGTGGAACAGCTTGCGCTTGAGCCAGCCGGCATCCTCGATGCGGATCATCACCTGGGTCAGGATGGTCTCCCAGATGCGCGGCGGCGCGAAGAAATAGGTCGGGCCCAGCTCCTTCAGGTCGGTCATAACCGTGGTGCTCGATTCCGGACACGAGATGCAATAGCCCGCGACGTAAGCTTGGCCGAAGGAGAAGACATGGTCGCCGACCCAGGCCATCGGCAGGTAGGACATCATCTCCTCCCGTTCGGTCAGGTGGTCGAAGGCGACGGCGTTGGCGGCGGTCTTGAGCACGTTGTCGTAGGTGAGCATGACGCCCTTGGGCACGCCGGTGGTGCCCGAGGTGTAGAGAATGACCGCGAGGTCGCTGCCCTTGCCCTGCGCGGTCTCGCGCGCGACCAGATCGGGATCCTTGGCCAGCAGCGCCCGGCCCTTTTCCTGGACGCCCTCGTACGACACGAGGAAGTCGTGCGCGTAATGCCGCAAGCCGCGGGCTTCGTCGTAGACGATGGCCTTGAGGCCGGGCAGCTTGTCGCGCACGGCGAGCAGCTTGTCGACCTGTTCCTGATCCTCGGCGACCGCGAAATGCGCCTCGGCGTGGTCGAGCACGAACTGCATCTCGGCCGCGACCGAATCCTGATAGACCGGCACCGGCACGCCGCCGAGGCATTGCGCCGCGACGATCGCCCAGTAAAGCCGCGGCCGGTTGTCGCCGATGATCGCCAGCTTGTCGCCGCGCCTGAAACCCAAGGCGTGCAGCCCGGCGGCGAAGGCTGTCACCTCGCGGGCCGCTTGCGCCCACGTCCAGCTTTGCCAGATGCCGAGATCCTTCTCGCGGAAGGCGCGGCGGTCGCCGCGCTGCACGGCGTGGCCGAAGAGCAGCTTGGGAAAGGTGTCGGCCGCCTCGGCGGAGGCGGATTCCGACCGTGTCTGCATCTCGGCCAGCGCCATCGGCACCCTCCCCTGGGGCGGCACGCACCGCCCGCAAACCCGGCGCTTTCGGTCGTTTTCTAAGCGTTTAGCGCCTTGAGCTACCTAAACCTATCGGCTGGGCGCGGGTCAAGCGCGCGCACCGCGGCAAGGCCGTAGTAGCGCGCCCACCAGCGATTGATCCAGAATTCGGCGTCGGCGCGGATGTCGGCGTGGAACACGTAGGAGCGCGGATAGCCGGCCTTGGCGATGACCGGCAGATTCGCGTCGGCGATGCCGGCGGCGTGCAGCCGGCGCAGCGTGGCATCGCGCGCCGCCATGAAGGCGTGGAAGGATTCCGCCGGACCGCGCAGGTCGGCGATGCCCGCGACGACGTTGCGGCTCGCCGGCAAGGCCAGGGCGAGCGCGACCAGCGCAAGGCGCAACATCCGGTCGCCGTCGATGCGGCGGCGTGCCAGCCAGCGGGCCGCGGACGGCGCCCAAGCGCTGACGACGACCAGTCCGCCGCACAGGAAGACGAGATGGAGTCCGGCGAGCGTGCGCGCCGGCACGGCGCCGGCCAGCGCGGCAGCCGGCACGACATAGAGCGCGGCGAGCGCGGCCGGCGGCAGGCCGGTTAACGCCCAGCGCGCCCGCGCCGGCAGCCGCTCGGGCCAGCGCGGCGCGATATCGCCGCGCGCGCGCAGCGCCACCAGCGCCGCGGCGGCGGCGAGCGTCTTGGGATCGGCGAGCCAGAGCGCGCCGTCTTGCGCGGCTTGCCACAGCGCCGCGGCGGCATCGCGCCACAGCGCGTGGCTGCCGCCGACGGCCGCTTCCCGCGCGCCGTTGCCGGGCGCGGCGATCACCAGGGCGAGGCCGATCAGCGACGCGCCGAACGCAACGGAAGCGGCCGGCCGCCACCGGCCGCACGACAGCCGCGCGGCGACGGCGACGACGGCGAAAAGTCCGGTCTCGAGCGCGGCGGCAAGCTCGTGCAGCCCGCTGACGAAGAACGCCGCCAGGGCGAGCGCCGCGACGGCCGTCGCGCGCACCGGCGTCGGCGCAAAATCGAGCCGACAGGCGGCATAGGCGAGCGCGATCGCCGCCGACCAGCCGAGCTGGTATTCGACCGCCGCCGCGCGCCAGAAGAAAAGCTCGCTGACGCTCGGCGAGCCCGCCCACCACAGCGCGGCGAAGGCACTGACGACGAATAGGGTCGCAAGTGAGCGCCAGCGCAGCTCCAACACGCCGGCGATGAACCGCGACAGGATCAGCAGCGACAGCAGCGCGATCGCCGCCAGGCTCGCGCCGTAGGCCCTTGTCAGCGGCAGCAGCGCCGCCAGAACGAAATGGACGAGCCCCGCGGCCCAGCGGCACGACCAGGTCGTGTACTCGATCACGACGCCGCCGAGGATGCCGTAGTCGCGGCCCTCGACCGCGCGCACGAAATCGTCGGCCACGGGCCAGGTGAAGCGCCACAGCCCGGCCACCACGGCGAACATGGCGCCGATCGACAACGCCAGCAGCGCCGCGGGAATCGTCGGAGCGCGCGTCGCCGCGGGTGCGGTCGCGCGGTCAGCCAACAGCGCCATGGGCGGAAATCGCCTCGCGTCAGTATTCGATGCGCGCCAATAATAATACACGACGCCGATATCGCCAAATTCGGGCAGAGTTAATGTAACGGCTCAATTAACCACGCCGCCGATGCCGCGGTGCCGCCGCCTGCGCCGCGCGCTTGGACGCCGTGCTGCGCTTGATCTCGCGCGCCGGAAGCGGTAGCAGCAACGGTTAACGACGCGTCTCGTTAAGCGAGAGAGAGGCAGCCCCGTGTCCGTCACCGGTCAGAATTCGTTGAAGGCGCGCCGCACGCTTCAGGTCGGCGGCAAGGCCTACGATTATTTCAGCCTCGAGGCGGCGGCCCAGGCGGCCGGGCTCGGCGATATTTCGCGCCTGCCATTCTCGCTCAAGGTCCTGCTCGAGAACCTGGTGCGGCTCGAGAATGGGCGCACGGTGACGGTCGACGACGTCAAGGCGATGGCCGCTTGGCTCAAGGCGAAGACGTCGGACCGCGAGATCGCCTTTCGGCCGGCGCGCGTGCTGATGCAGGACCTGACCGGCGTGCCGGCGGTGGTCGATCTCGCTGCGATGCGCGAGGCGATGGCGCGCCTCGGCGGCGATCCCAAGAAGATCAATCCGCTCAACCCGGTCGATTTGGTCATCGATCATTCGGTGATGGTCGACAATTTCGGCACGGCCGATTCCTTCCGCAAGAACGTGCAGATCGAGTTCCAGCGCAACGGCGAGCGCTACGCCTTCCTGCGCTGGGGCCAGGACGCGTTCGACAATTTCCGCGTCGTGCCGCCTGGCACCGGCATCTGTCACCAGGTGAACCTCGAATATCTCGCCCGCGTGGTGTGGACGACCGAGGAGAAGGGCAAGACGATCGCCTATCCGGATACGCTGGTCGGCACCGACAGCCACACCACCATGGTCAATGGGCTTTCGGTCCTGGGTTGGGGCGTCGGCGGCATCGAGGCCGAGGCCGCGATGCTCGGCCAGCCGATCTCGATGGTGCTGCCCGAGGTCGTCGGCTTCCGCCTGCACGGCGCGCTCCGGGAAGGCGCGACCGCGACCGACCTGGTGCTCACCGTGACGCAGATGCTGCGCAAGCGCGGCGTGGTCGGCCGCTTCGTCGAGTTCTACGGTCCCGGCATCGCGTCGCTCGCGCTCGCCGACCGCGCCACCATCGGCAACATGGCGCCGGAATACGGCGCGACCTGTGGCTTCTTTCCCATCGACGCCGAGACCTTGCGTTACCTCACGCTCACCGGCCGCGACGCGCAGCAGGTCAAGCTGGTCGAGGCCTATGCCAAGGCGCAGGGCCTGTGGCACGACGAGAAGGCGCCCGATCCGGTGTTCACCGACACGCTCGATCTCGATCTCGCGACGGTCGAGCCGTCGCTCGCCGGGCCGCGCCGGCCGCAGGACCGCGTCGCGCTGTCGGGCGTGGCGCCATCCTTCAAGACCGAGCTGCCCAAGCTCGCGGCCTCGCGCGATAAGGCGAAGACCGGCGGGCCGATGCCGGTCAAAGGCGCCAACTACCAGGTCAAGGACGGCGACGTGGTGATCGCCGCCATCACCTCGTGCACCAACACCTCGAACCCGAGTGTGATGCTCGGCGCCGGACTGCTGGCGCGCAAGGCGGTGAAGCGCGGCGTCAAGGTCAAACCGTGGGTCAAGACGTCGCTCGCGCCCGGCAGCCAGGTGGTGTCGGACTACTACGCCGCCTCCGGCTTGCAGCAGGACCTCGACGCACTCGGCTTCAACCTGGTCGGCTACGGCTGCACCACCTGCATCGGCAACTCGGGTCCGTTGCCGGAGCCGATCTCCGAGGCGGTTGAGGACGGCGATCTGGTGGTTGGCGCGGTGCTCTCGGGCAACCGCAACTTCGAGGGCCGGATCAACGCACAGGTACGCGCCAATTATCTGGCGTCGCCGCCCTTGGTCGTCGCCTATGCCATCGCCGGCTCGCTCACCGTCGACGTGACCAAGGACCCGCTCGCCCAGGACGGCGACGGCAAGCCGGTCTATCTCAAGGACATCTGGCCGTCCAACAAGGAGGTGCAGGAGACGGTGGCGCAGGCGGTGAGCGCGCCGATGTTCCGCAAGCGCTACGCCAACGTCTTCGCGGGTCCGCCCGAGTGGCAGAAGGTCAAGCCGGCCGCTGGCGTCACCTTCGCGTGGAATCCGGGCTCGACCTATCTGGCGTACCCGCCCTATTTCGACAACATGCCGAAATCGCCGGCGGCGCTTTCGGACATCGTCAAGGCGCGGCCGCTGGCGATCTTGGGCGACAGCATCACCACCGACCACATCTCGCCCGCCGGCTCGATCAAGAAGGAGGGCCCGGCCGGCGAATATCTGCTCGAGCACCAGGTGCGGCCGGCGGAGTTCAATTCCTACGGCGCGCGTCGCGGCCATCACCAGGTGATGATGCGCGGCACCTTCGCCAATATCCGCATCAAGAACGAGATGGTGCCCGGCGTCGAAGGCGGCATGACCAAGCACATGCCCGACGGCAAGATCATGCCGATCTACGACGCCGCCATGCTCTACCAGAAGGAAGGCGTGCCGCTGGTGATCGTCGGCGGCAAGGAATACGGCACCGGCTCGTCGCGCGACTGGGCAGCCAAGGGCACGCGCCTCTTGGGCGTCAAGGCGGTGATCGTCGAGAGCTTCGAGCGCATCCATCGCTCGAACCTGATCGGCATGGGCGTGCTGCCGGCGCAGTTCAAGGACGGGCAGAGCCGCCAGAGCCTCAAGCTCGACGGCAGCGAGCTGTTCGATATTTCAGGGATCGCCGCGGGCCTGAAGCCGCGCTCGGACCTCAAGTGCCGCATCACCCGCAAGGACGGCTCGACGCAGAAGATCGCTCTCCTCTGCCGCATCGATACGGTGGACGAACTGGAGTACTTCCGCCACGGCGGCATCCTTCAGTACGTCCTGCGCCACATGATGCAGGCGAAGTGACGCGTTAGCGTCATTCTCGCGCAAGCGGAAAGGCTGCCATTTCTGCGTCGAGAAGAAACGAGGCCTCCGCCTCACTCGCGCAGCAACAGCAACCGCCGGAATGCGCCGACTGACGTGAGATTGCTCATGGCTTCGCCTGCGTGGTAGAGTAATTTATTGCGTCTCATGGCCTAGTGGGGAAGGCCGTGGCGGAAAAGCGGTTTTCACGTCGCAGCATTATCGCGACACTCGGCAGCGCGGTGCTCGCCCGGAGCGCGGCCGCTGTTGCGCAGCAAACCCGACCGACGCGGCGGATCGGCGTTCTGATGACGATCGCCAACGACCACGAAGGCCGAGCGCGCATGGCCGCCTTTCGGTCGGGGCTCGCGGGGCAGGGCTGGATCGACGGCAGAAATCTGCAGATCGACTTTTGTTGGACCGACGGCGACCACAGCCGGATCAGTCCATGCGCTGCGCAACTGGTTCGATCGGCTCCCGATGCGATCCTTGCGAGCACACCGCCAGCGCTCACGGCGCTGCGCCAGGAGACAAACACGATACCCATCGTGTTTGTGCAGGTCGCGAAGTCGTTCGCCGACGCCGCCCATCCCAAGGGAAATGTAACGGGTTCGGCGGGATTCGAAGAATCGGTCGGCGGTAAGTGGATTCAATTTCTGCATGAAATTGCACCCCGGGTGAGAAGGGTCGGCGTGCTCGTCGATCCGGAAATCGTCACCCAGCGAGGCTGGATACCAGCGATCCAAACGGCAGCCCAGTCCTACCACCTTGAGGTCACGATCCTCGACGGCAGCACGGTGCAGAAAATCGAGTCTTCCATCGATGGATTTGCCGGCGCGTCGAACGGGCTGATCGTACTGCCCAGCCCACCCAGCGTCGTCAAGCGGAAACTCGTCATCGCGCTCGCGGCGAAGAACAAATTGCCCGCCATTTATACGTATCGCTTCTTCGTCGCCGACGGCGGTCTCATCTCTTACGGCAACGACGTTTACCAAGCATACCGTGGGGCAGGAACGCAGATCGGTCGGATCCTGCATGGCACCCCCATCCGCGATTTGCCGGTTCTTACGCCGATCAAACTCGAACTCGCGATCAATCTGCGGACGGCGAAGGCCCTCGGCCTCAAAGTGCCGCGCGAGTTGATTATCCAGGCCGATAAAGTGATCGAATGAGATTCAGGCCAGCACGACGCGAAGGCAGCGTCCGCTTGGCAAGATTGGCGGTCGTCCGCAGCCGCCTCTTTCGCAAATATGCCGTGGTCCTCGTGGGTGTTGTTGGCATCGCCCTGGTCATCAACGGTGCGTTCCAAATCTGGTCCTCATTGCAGGAACGCAAGGACTTGCTACTGCGCAGCCAGCGCCAGCAGGCCGTGGCTGCCGAGGAGAAAATCGAACAATTCATCGTGAGCGTGCAGAGCCAACTTCACTGGATGACAGTAAGGTCTTGGTCCGCCGATACCCTTCGGACGAAATATCTCAACGCGTTATGGCTGTTGCGGCGGGTTCCGGCGATCACTCAACTTAGAGAACTCGATTCCACGGGTCACGAAGAGGTGAGCGTATCGCGCCTGAGCATGGACGCGGTCGGCAGCGGCATCGATCGCTCGCAAGAGCGCAGCTTCAAGGAAGCGATTGTGCACCAAGCCTATTACGGACCGGTTTACTTTCGGCACGGCTCGGAACCCTACATGACGATCGCCGTCGCCACCACGCTCCCGCATTCCGAGGTTAGCGCAGCGGAAGTGAATCTCAAATTCATTTGGGCCGTCGTCTCCAAGATCGATGTCGGGCGACGCGGCTACGCCTACGTCGTCGACGACAAGGGTAATCTCGTTGCGCATCCAGAAATCAATCTGGTCCTTCGCCATACCAATCTATCCGATCTTGCGCAGATCAAAGCGGCCGAGGCGGGCGGCGCGCCGGTCGAAGTAGCTTTGGACGCCAGAGGACGGCGGGTGCTGACGGCGTATGCGCGCATCGCGCCGCTTGACTGGCTGGTCTTCGTCGAATTGCCGACCGACGAAGCGTTCGCGCCGCTTTACAGGTCGGTGCTGCGCTCGGGGCTGATTCTGTTGGCAGGTCTCGCATTCGCCGTTACAGCCGGCCTAATCCTTGCACGCCGCATGGTCGTGCCGATCCAGGCACTGGGCGCCGGCGCTACGCGCCTCGGCAGCGGCGACCTGAGTCAGCGCATTGTGGTTCACACCGGCGACGAGATCGAAGCGCTCGCCGACCAGTTCAATGACATGGCGAGCAAGCTTCAGGAGTCCTATGCCGGCCTTGAGCGCAAGGTGGAAGAGCGAACGCATCAACTAGAACTCGCCAATCTTGCCAAATCCCGCTTCATTGCGGCCGCGAGCCATGATCTCCGCCAACCGCTACAGGCCTTGGACCTGTTCGTCGCTCAACTGCGTGGCAAAGTGGCGGCTCCCGACCGCCAGCGGATCATAAAGCGCATCGGAATTGCCGTCGCAGAAATGAATGATTTGTTCGAGGCGCTATTGGATATTTCCAAGCTCGACGCGGGTGTCGTCGCGCCCACACTCAGCGAATTTCCGATTGCGTCTCTCCTCGCCAGAATCGAGACGACGTTCGCCGAGGCGGCGCACGAAAAAGGACTGTCGTTTCGTGTCATGCCGAGCGAGGCTTGGGTTCACAGCGACCAAAGGTTGCTTGAGCGTATACTGTTGAACCTCGCGGCCAACGCCGTCCGTTACACTTCGCGCGGCGGCGTGATCATCGGCTGCCGTCGGCGAGGGAAAGCGTTGCGCATCGAAGTGTACGACACAGGGGCCGGCATTCCCGCCGACCAGCGTCAACGAATATTCGATGAATTCTA
>JAGWON010000029.1 GCA_028871055.1 Alphaproteobacteria bacterium | reverse complement strand
ATCGGGTTGACGCTGGGCCAGCAGAGCTGGCTTCGGCTCCTCAACATCGAGCACCATCAGGTGCTGGCCGGCACCGACGCGTCGATGGCGCCGGGTTTCGAGGACGCGCAGCGCCTCGCCACCACCAAGGCCAAGGCCGACTACTGGGCCAAATTGACGCCCCGGCCCGATAAGGTCACGTAACGCGCCGCAGGCCGGATAGGCATAGCGAGATATGGACGGGCGATCATGATGCATGTCGATTGCCGCAATAAGTCCGAGGTCGAAGCGGCCCGATCGGTCGTCGACCACTATGATGCCTTGGCGCCCGGTGACCGCGCCGAGGCGGTGCTATTGCATTACCCGAAGCAAACGCGGATGTGGTTGCTGGAGGCAGGCGTTCGCCACGCGGTGACGCGCGATCCCGACGGCGCGTGGCGCCTGGCTTTCGCCCGCGGCCTGTCGCCGGCGCTGGGCACCGCCACGGGATTTCACCATCTGGTTGCCCGCGACGACGGCACGATCTGGGCCTGTCAGCGCAGTCCCGTGGTCGCGCGGATCGACGGCGGTACGCGTCGCGTCGCAGTTGTCGCGCCGGTGCTGAAATCCGGCTCGCATTTGGCCATAGACGACAGCGGTGACCAGATCGTGGTCGCCGATCCGGCAGCTGGGCAGCTCGTTGCGTTGCGCCAGTCCGATCTCTCGGTTGCGCACCGGTGGGCGGTACCCGATGGGCCTCAACTGCCGCTGGTGACGGCGGATGGCGTCATTTGCGTTACCGGCGCGGCGACCGGCACGTTGACGATCATCCGCCCGCAAGGCGGCGGCTACGCCATGCAGACCGTCGAAGTCGGGCCAACGCCACATGACCCGGCGCTGTCGAGCGACGGAAGCCACGCATTCGTGCCGTGCATGGGTTCGACCGAGCTGGCTAAGGTGCGACTCGCCGACGGCGCGATCGTCGGGCGATGCGTCGTCGGTGACGGTCCCTCGCACGCCAAGGCGGACTATCGCCGCAAGCGCATCTATGTCGCCAATAGCTGGGACGGCACGCTCACCGCGCTTGACGAGGAGGGGCAGGTGATCGCCTCGGTGGCGAGCGGGCGCTGGGCGCATGCGCTGTGCCTGACGCCGGATGGCGGTCAGATCTGGGTCGCGAACTTCCTCGATGATACGATTGCGGTGTTCGATGCGGTCAGCATGAAGCGCATCGCGTTGCTGCCGACGGAGGCCTATCCGCACGGCCTTGATATCTCCCCCGATGGCAAGCGTGCGGTCGTCACCGGCTTTGCCGCCGACCACACGCGGATTTTAGACGTTCCGAGCTGCCAGCTGCTCGCGCGGGTGGAGATCGGCCGCGGCGGAGCGCATACCGCATTCATTCACGGCAGCCGCATGGCGGTGGTGACCTGTTCGGTCGCCGATCACCTCGCCTGTATCGACCTGGAGAACGGCGGCAAGGTGGGGCAGATCACGCTCGCCGCCTGACTGGCCTTGTCACCGGCCGGGCACTCGTCTTTCCCGATGGGATTTCGTACAACAAGCGCCACCATGGACGCCCTTGCCGCCCTCACGACCCGCGTTTCGCCAGCGGCGCTCGACACGCCCGGTCCATCTGCCGCCGCGCTCGAAACGATCCTCCAGGCCGCGGTCGCCGCGCCGGACCATGGCCGAATGAAGCCGTGGCGGTTCATCCTGATCGAGGGCACCGCACGCGAGAAATTCGGTGCGCTGCTGGCGCAATCGCTCCAGCGGCGCGAGCCAGCGGCGCCCGCCGGCAAACTCGAGGCCGAGCGCAAGAAGGCGTTGCGCGCGCCGCTCATCATCGTGGTTGCGGCCGCGGTGCAGCCGAACCAGAAGGTGCCGGAAATCGAGCAGGTGGTCGCGGTCGGCGCGGCGGCGCAAAACATACTGGTCGCGGCACACGCGCTCGGGTTTGGCGGGTTCTGGCGCACCGGTGCCAACGCCTATGACGTCGCTATGAAGCGCGCCCTCGGCCTCGCCGAGACCGACGCCATCGTCGGCTTCCTTTATCTGGGCACAACGAAGACGCCGGGGCCGATGCGCCAGGGCGATACGACATCCGTGACCCGCCGCTGGGCCGGCTGATAGAGCAACGCCGTCATCGTCGTTGGGCGCGAGATCGGCTGGCGTTCTCAATCTCGCCGATTTTCCGGGACCGGTGTCGAAGCGCTCGGTCGCTGGTGTGACGACATCGCGGCCGGACGCGAATCGGTTGCAACCCGCTCGCAACTCCGGTGCGATCTGATCTGGATCAATGCCGCGGCCGTCATTGCGGCGAAACACTGCTGCATGACGACGTTCGACGACGAACGCGAACAGACCTTCGAGCGCAAGTTTGCACTCGACCGGGAACTGGCCTTCAAGGTGGCGGCGCGGCGCAACGCGCTGCTCGCCCATTGGGCGGCGGCCCGGATGGCGCTTCACGGCGCTGCCGCCGGCGATTACGTCAAGGGCCTCGTCGAAAAGGGTGTCGTGCACCCCGATCCCCAATCGGTGGCCGCCCGTGTCATGGGTGACCTCTTGGCGCGGGGCGTGCCGACGAGCCGGCAGGAGCTGGACGCCCGGATCGCCCGCTTTACCACCCGCGCCCGGGCCGAGATCGTCCGCGGCGCTCTGCGCTAACGGCGCCGCCGGGCCGTTTTGAGGCCTACGTAGAATCCCTTACGTACATCACCGAATTTCGCCCGCAGTTTGGCGCGCGTATTTGTCCAGCATCGAGGGACCGCAAAACCCGCGGTCCGATCTCCGGGAGGTCTCCACCATGTCGCTCGCGATTGCCGCCCGCCATAGCGCCCGCTCCGCCGTTCTTTTGCCGCTGCCGCGGGCCAAGACCTGCGAGGCCTGTCCGGGGCGGGATGATGTATGTGCTACGGTCCGGTCCAACGATCTCGGCCGACTTGCCGCGATGCGCGCACCCCAGACCGTTGCTGCCGGAACGACCTTCGTCGACGAGGGTGAACCAGCGCTGCATGTCTTCACCGTTACCGACGGCGTCGTGAAGCTGTTCAAGCTGTTGGCGGATGGCCGGCGGCAGATCGTCGGCTTCCTGGTCGCCGGCGACGTGTTCGGCTTCGCGGCCGGCGACAAATACACGGTCAGCGCCGAGGCGGTCTCGCCGGTCACGTTGTGCCGCTTCCCGCGACGCCAGCTCGAGCGTGTGTTCGTCGAATTCCCGGGCGTCGAACGTCAGCTGCTGGACGCCGTGACCCGCGAGCTGGCCGCGGCACAGGATCAGATGGTGCTGCTTGGTCGCAAGACCGCGCACGAACGCCTGGCGTCGTTTCTGCTGTCGCTGTTGCGGCGGCAGGACAATCCGGACGGCTCGGTCGACCTGCCGATGACGCGCACCGACATCGCCGATTATCTCGGCCTGACGATGGAAACCGTGAGCCGCGTCTTTACCGTGCTCAAGGGCAGCGGCTGCATCACCTGCGCCGGCGCAGGCAAAGTCTGCATCGTCGATGTCGACGCACTTGCCGAGCTCGCGGACGGAGCAGCTCGAGACGACGCCTGAAAGGGCACGGGCGATGTCGCCGGTTATGAAAGAACGACGAATGATTTATCTGGTAGATGACGACGATGCTGTGCGCGATTCGCTCACATTCCTTCTCGAATCGCACGGATTTGACGTCACGGCTTTCGCCTCGGTGGCCGAGTTCGAGCGCGGCTGCCAACCGAACAGTAACGCCTGCCTGATTCTCGATCACCATCTTCCCGGCGTGAGCGGGCTCGAATTTCTCGCCTCGCCCGAGGGTACCGCGCTCCACATGCCGGTGATCGTCATCACCGGCGGCGCCGATCCGAACATCAGCGCCCGCGCGCGCGCGCTAGGCGTTGCCGCGTTTCTCGAAAAGCCAGTGGCCGAGGCGCCCCTGTTGGCGGCGATCGATAACGCGCTGACGGCTTGACGCAAGTCAATGCCCGTCAACACCGTCCGCGCAAAATCATCGCAAGGTTTCTCGAAAAGGAGTTCGCCATGAACACGGCCACACTCGACAAGAGCGTCATCTTCGTCCTTCGCGTTTTGGTCGGTTGGGTCTTTCTCTATGCCGGCACTTGGCAGATTTGGGAGAATTACAGCGCGGCAGGATTTCTCAATCACGTCGTGACCTTCCATAGTTTCTTCGTGAATTTCGCCACGCCGGCGGTGCTGCCGGCCACCGATTTCCTGATGAAGTGGGGGCATCTGCTGATCGGCCTGTCGCTGGTCTCGGGCCTAATGGTGCGCGTCAGCGGGCCGTTCGGCGCCCTGCTAATGATCGTCTACTACTTCGCGCATATACAGTGGCCGTTCGTCGGCGATCATCTCAACTTCCTGGTCGACTTCCACCTCGTCTACGCGACCGTGATCGTCTACCTGGTCGCGCACGACGCCGGCCACGTATGGGGCCTTGACGGCCTCGTTGAGCGGCTGCATGTGGTCGAGCGTCATCCGGCGCTACGACCGCTGTTCGGTTGAGGGGAACGCCCATGTCTAAAGGCGAAATCGTCTATCTCGCCCTGGTTGTCGGGGCGGCGCTCACGTTTATCGTGGTGCTGGCCTGGCAATCGGCGCGCAATCCCTGAACGAACCGAGGAGGACCCGCATGACCACGACCATTCTTGCGGCGGCAAGCGGCGGCACCGCCAGCGCCGGGGCAGTCGAGATCGCCTGTCGCCTCGCCAAGCGGTTCGACGCCCATATCGAGGGCTTCCATGTCATGCCGGACCCGCGGCAGTTCATTATGGCCGCAGGCTTCGACGTGCCGGTGACCGCCGATCTCATCGACCGTCTGGTCGAGGACAGCAAGCAGATTGCGGCGAAAGCCAAGACGGAATTCGAACAGGCGGCGACACGTAACGGGCTCCCGCTCGGTAAGGCCGGCGGCAAGAACGCGCCGTCGGCCAGCTGGCGCGAGGAGACCGGCTATGCGCCCACCGCCGTGGCCGACCGCGGACGCTTCTTCGACCTGGTCGTGCTCGGCCGGTCGGAGCGCGTCGTCGAGCAGCCTCACACCAACGCCATCGAGCAGACGTTGATGCGCTCGGGCCGGCCCGTGCTGCTGGCGCCGGCCAAAGCGCCGGCCTCGCTCGGCGAGACCATCGCGATCGGCTGGGATGGCTCGGCCTCGGCGGTCCACGCGGTCGCCAGCACACTGAAGCTGCTGGCGGCGGCGCGCCGGGTCGTCGTCATCACCGTCGGCAAGGCGAATGGCGCCTCGCCCGGCGCGGCCCTGGTCGATTACCTGTCGTGGCACGGCATTGCCGCCGTGCACCGGGAAGTTCTGCCGGTTCAAGGTGTCGGCGCGGGCGAATTGCTGCTTGCCAACGCGCGCGAGGAAGACGCAGATCTGCTGATCATGGGTGGATTCGGCCACGCGCCGTGGCGCGAAGTGTTGTTTGGCGGCGTGACGCGCCAGATTGTCGGCACCAGCCTGCTACCTGTGCTGCTGGCCCACTGAGGCTGTCCATGGCCTGGATGCGCGTTCGCCTCGAGCTCGCGCGCGGGCCGAGCTTCCCCGAGGGCAGCCACCGCCACGGTTACGAGTTCGTTCTGCCCCTTCCGCCCGACGGGCGCCTCGATCGGCACGCCTATGGCCGCGCGCCGGAGCTGTGCACGGTGCATCGGTTCTGGGAGGGCAGGGGCGACTTCGTCGGCGAACTGGTGCACATCAACGGCACCTGGGCGTTCTCCTATGCACCGGGCCCGGCGGATGATGAGCCGATCGTGCACTTCACGCATCACGCCTTTCGCGAGGGCGAGTACCTTTCTATCCGCGAGCCGGACGGCGCCGAGCACACTTTCCAGATCGTTCGGGTCGAGCCGGTGCCGGGCCTGGGCAAACGCCGCCCGGCGTAGCCGGCACGCTATTTCGCCGGATCGATGCCGGCGGCGAGGGCCATGCGTACGAGCTCGGACAGGCTGCGCGCGGCCATCTTCTCCATCACGCGCGCGCGGTGGATCTCGACCGTCCGCGGGCTAATGCCGAGATTGTAGGCCGTGACCTTGTTTGGGTTGCCGGCGACCATCTGCAGCAGGACATCATGCTCGCGCGGCGTCAGCTCCGCCATCCGCTTGGTGATGACAGGATCGCCCGCGGGCTGGGCGGCCGGCGCGGCCAGGGCCCGCCGGACACTGTCGAGCATGATCTCGTCGGAGAACGGCTTCTCGATGAAATCGAGGGCGCCCGCCTTCATGGCGCGTACGGCGACGGGCACGTCCGCCTGACCGGTCATCACGATCACCGGCAGCTTGATCCCGCGACGTGCCAACTCGTCCTGCAATTGCAGCCCGCTCATCTCCGGCATGTGCACGTCGAGCAGCAGGCAGGCGCGCGGCGGAAAGGGCGCCCGCGCCAGGAATTCGCGGCACGACGCGAACGCCTCCGGCGTGAACCCGGTACTCTCGATCAGCATGCTGAGCGAATCGCGGACCGCGGCGTCATCGTCGAGGATGAAAATGGTTGCGTCGTCGACCATGGGCGATCTCAGGCGTCGAGCGGCAAGGCGAAGGCGAAAACCGTGCCGCCGCCTGGCCGCGGCGACGCCCAGATGCGGCCGCCATGCGCCTCGATGATCGAGCGGCAGATCGACAACCCGACGCCCATACCGCGCGCCTTGGTAGTGACGAAGGGCTGAAAGAGGTTCTGAGCGACATCCGGCGCGAGGCCCGGCCCGGTATCGACGACCATGATGGTCATTAGCCCGTCGGCCGCGACAGCCTCGACCGTCAGCACGCGCTCGTCGGTCGCATCCATTGCCTCCAGCGCGTTGCGGATCAGGTTGAGCAGTACCTGCTGGATCTGGACTTTGTCCACGAGCACGGTCGGCAGATCCGGCCGCAGCAGTAGGCGGGTAGTCACGCCCGCACTCTTGGCGCCGACCAGCGCCAGCGCGGCCGCCTCCTCGATCAGCGCGTTGATGTTCTCCTCCCGCCGCTCGGTCTCTCCCCGCGCGACGAATTCGCGCAGGCGGCGGATCACCTGACCGGCGCGCTCGGCCTGCGCCGCCGCCTTCTCCATCGCCTCGCCGACACGCGGCGGCGCGTCGGGCGCCGCCTGAAGTAGCCGGCGCGCTGCCTGAAGATAATTGACGATGGCGGCGAGCGGCTGATTGAGCTCGTGCGCGAGCGCGGCGCCCATCTGGCCGAGCTCGCCGAGGCGCGCGACGTGCATGAGCTCGGCCTGCAACTGCTCGATGCGGCGTTCGGACCGCTCGCGCTCGGTCAGGTCCTTGACGAACCCGGTGAAAAGCCGGGTGTCGCCGACAATCGCCTCGCCGACCGACAGCTCCATCGGGAAGGTGGAGCCGTCCTTGCGCTGGCCGGTGACGACGCGGCCGATGCCGATGATGCGCCGTTCGCCGGTCGCGAGGTAACGCCCGATATATTCGTCGTGTTGCTCGCGATAGGGCGAGGGCATGAGAATGCTGACATTCCGGCCGATCACTTCGCTCGCACTGTAGCCGAACATGGTCTCGGCGGACGGGCTGAAAGATTCGATCAGTCCGCGCTTGCCAATCACGATCATCGCGTCGGGCACGGCGTCGAGGATGCTCTTGAGCCGCGCCGCGCTGTCCCGCTGCTCGTGCGCCGCTTGGTGCTGCGAGCGCAGATCCTCGACGAGCGCGATGCGCGATGGCATCGGATCGCGCATCAGCGACGCCGTGACGCGGGCCGGGACGATCGCGCCGTCCTTGTGTATATAGCGCTTCTCGAGCGTGTAGCTCGAAATCTCGCCCGACAGCAGCCGGGCGAATTGCCGGCCATCCTCCACGACGTCGTCCGGATGCGTGATGTCCGCGACGCGGCGGGCGAGCAATGCGTCACGGTCATAGCCGACCAGCGCGCAGAAATTGCGGTTAACCTCGATTAGCCGGCCATCGGAAGCGCTCCAATTGATGCCGACCGCGGCCGCTTCGAACAGCAGGCGGTAAGGATCGTCGGGCGTGGCCGACGCGGGCACGGTGGACGTTTTCTGATCCATAGCTCCCCAAAACGCGGTCAAAAGTGGCAACTCGGGGCCCCGAGATCAAGCGCCGGCCGAAAAAGCCGCGAGGGCCGCAGTTTGCGCAGGATACGTACAATTCCGGATCGTTGGAACGGTTCTTGCTTGATAGGTTTAAACGCGCCGTTACGAGGGGTTCAGCGTCGTTATCAGGGGATTTAGTCGTGCTTATGACCGGACTTCTCTTCCTTGCAATTGTCGTTGGAATTGCCGGCCTCGCATTCGATACCGTCGCCGGCGCCTCCGAGGAAGACCGCAAGGGGCCGCCGCCCAGCTGGTATTGATCGCCGGCGCGAGAGCGTCGGCGTTCAGGCAAACCATTCCGCGCGCGGGATCGCGCGATAGGCATCGCGCAATGCCTTGGACCAGGCGTCCCGGATCATCCGAAAATACGGTTCATCCTCGCCGATGCGACGCTTTACCGCAGCCTTGAGCGCGTCGCGGCGATAGACCAGAAGATCGACCGGCAGACCCACGGTCAGGTTACTGCGCAGGGTTGAATCCATTGAGACCAGCACCAGCTTCACGCGTCGCGCAGATCAGTGTCGTAGGACAGCGCGCGGTCGAGGATCGGCTTGCCGTATTTGGTCTCGCCGATCTGGAGGAACGGTGTGTCCGGCGGCGCCTCGATGAAGTTGCCGGCGGCATAAATCTGGAACAGCCGCATGCCGCTGCCTTTGATCTGCCCGCCAGCTGGTTGGCGATCACCTGCGACACCGCGAGGTTGCCCGAAGTCATCAGCGCGATGAAGCGCTCGTCTGGAATCTCATAGAGATGCATTTTGGAAAATGTCGCGATGTTGTCGAACCCGGCATTCGTCCGCGTGTCGGCCAACATCACCAGCCCGTCCTTAGGCACAACGCCACGCAATACGTCATCGCATCGCCCCTCCCAAATATCGGTTTATTGCTGGGCCGACATCACCTGCACGCAATCACCGCCATTCATCGCCTAAATTTTAGGCAGGAACTGCATACGACCGGACATAAACCAAGTGTCGGCGGGGCTTACAGTTGTCCGACAAATTCACCGCCGACGCGCGGCTTTCGGCCGTTGGCACGCACGTTGCTCCTCTCCCGGTGCGCAACCATCCACGCGGAGAGAAGGCTATGACGAATTTCCTGCTGTTCGCACTGGGCCTGCTGAGCGCGGCCTGCGATGCCCTGGTCCGCGTCTGACCGCGCCGGTCATCCGGCCAGCTGCTACGTTGCGCCGCCGCTGGCGGGAGCGCGGTCGCTGTCGGCGGCCGCGCGCAGCCATTTCCCGGTGCGCACCAAGCCACCGAAAGTGAAGAGGTGGAGCCCGGCGACGCCGAGCGCCGCCAAGTCCGACGCGGCGAGCGCGCCGATCACCCTTTCGGGTCCCGATTCGACCAACAGCCGCGCGATCGAGGTTTGTCCGCCGACCAGCGCGAGAAGCGAGTTGCCGATGCCGCACCGTATGGCGAACTTCGCCAGGGTCGCGATGCTGGCCGGCCCGGCGAGGCCGATGCACACGGGCGCGGCGACGGCGGCGGCGCGGATACGCGCGAGCCAGCTGAGAATCGGCGCCGCATCGAAGCAGAACTGCGTGACGATATAAGGCGCGACGCCGTCGCGGCGGAGCAGCCGGAGCTTAGTGTCGAGCGCCGCGTCGAGTATGGCGGTGCCGATCTTGGGATGGCCCTCGGGATAGCCGGCGATACCCACGGTGCGGATGCCGCGTTTCGCCAGCAGGCCGGTCTCGATCAGCTCGATGCTCGAATGAAAGGGGCCGGCAGGGCGGTCGAGATCGCCAGCAATGATCAGCGCCTGGTCCACGCCGGCATCGCTGGCGCGCGCCAGTAGATTGTCGAGCTGGGTCAATCCGGTCAAGTGGCGGGCGGCGATATGCGGCACCGGACGGAAGCCGGCGCGCTTTAGGCGCGACGCGGCCTCGATCGTCGCGTGGTAGGAATCATTGGGCGCGAAATTGATATAGAGCGGCGTGCCGGGCGCGAGAAAGCTGCGGCAGAGCTGCTCGGCGTCGCGCTCGCGCGCCGACAATTCGATCGAGATTCCGC
The DNA here is from genome assembly GCA_028871055.1 of Alphaproteobacteria bacterium. GTDB lineage: Bacteria > Pseudomonadota > Alphaproteobacteria > ATCC43930 > CGMCC-115725 > REEB95. Next base: position 11,270 of record JAGWON010000029.1, on the reverse strand, counting down.
GCAGCAGATCGGCGATGCGCCGCTTGTAACGATCGGACAACGGCGTGTCGTCCGCCCGGCTGCTGATGCGCGGAACGGGCGTCATCCCGAATCCCGCTTGCGCGAAATGATGTAGGATTCGTCCCAGAACCAGAGTCCGCCGTGCTTCTGCAGCACCTCGCGGGTGGCGTCGAGATAGGCGGTGCTGCCGATGACCTCGGATAGCCGGTGATCCTCGATCTGTGCGACGTAGATGGCGGCGTTCCAGGCTGCGAACAGCGTCGACGTGCCGATCGACTCGCTGATCTCGCTCGGCAGCGTATGCATCTCGTAGCGGAAAGTCGAACGCGTGTCGGCATAGGCGTTGAAATTGAGGTCGCGCCCCGCATTTCCGAGCTCGGCCTTGACGGCGCGCAGCAGCTGATGCCGATCGTGCAGAAAGGGGTTCTCGCCCGGCCAGATTTTCTGGATGATCTCGAGGCCCGGATCGTTGCCGTGCGAATGGATGCCGATCAGGCGGCCGCCTGGCGCCAGCGCGCGGGCCAGCGGCGCTATCACCTTCTGGGCCTTGAATTCGAGCGGCGCGCGCGCGCGGTAGGGCTGCGAAGCGATCACCAGGTCGTAATCGGCGCGCGTCGCGCCGCGGCGTGGTCGTAATGGGTCAAGCAGGAACTTGTAATCCTCGCGATAGATCACAAGCACCACCGGCTTCTCGTAGATCGGATTGCCGGAAACCTTGCTGACCTTGGCGCGCCAGTTCTGGCTGAGGAACGATTGAAGCTGGGTGATCTGCTGCTCGAATTCATGCGACGTGCTGCCGAGGAGGCCGACTTCGTGCCAAACTAGGCTGGTCGCGGCGGTGACCGAATTGGGCGTGAGCCACGGCGCCTCGGAATAGTACATGTTGGTCAGGACCATGACCGTCGCCGGATGTTCGTAGAAGCGGTCCGGCATCTTCTCGAGGGTGAGGCGCACGTCCTCGAGGCTGATCTCCTTGCCCACGATGTAGAGCGGCGTCGTCGAAAAGCGATTGTGCAGTGAGCGCATGACGCGCGCCAATACCGTGCCGTCGCCCATGCCGGCGTCGAATACGCGGATGCCCGGCGGACGCGGATGGATGTTGCCGAGCTCCATGCTAACGCGCTCGGCAACCACCCACTTCTCGCCGCAGGTGTTGACGAAGAGCAGGTATTTCTGGCGGTTGTCGTAGAAGCGGAAATTCTTGTCGGCCTTGGTGACCGCGTCGGCAGCCGGAGGCAGTGGCTTCGCCAGTGGTGGCGAGACAGCTGCCGGCGCCGCAGCCGCTGCGCGCGCGCGCGCCGCGTCCGGCTTGTGGCGCACGATGAAATCGCGCACGCGTTCGACGGTCTCTACCGTGACGCGGCCACCGAAGCGGAGACGGCTGACGAGCTTGCCGTCGTTCACGGCAAGCCGGCCGAAGGTCGACTCCGCCATGCCGACGTGGCGGCAATATCCCGAAATCTCTTGCAGCAGCGATTGGCTGTCCATGCGCATCCATTCCCGGCGCGCACGCCGCGCGCTTGTTGCTTTGTGTTGATTCCTAGCGCTCGATGGGCACCGGTCAACCACAATCAAGCCCATTCTCATAGTGGGCATGGTAATGGGCATTATCCCACTAAAATGGGCAAATATCTAGGCTAAGCCTAGCCCATTTCGGCAGCGCACAAACACCGGTGGAAAATCGCAAGATCGCGGATTCAGTCCCGTTCTCAGCTCGAGTGGGCAGGACTAGACACCACCCCAGACCTCGGTCGCGACCTCGACCACGAGCGCCAATTTGCGCCGTTCCAGGTCGATCGCCAGCTTGTTGCCGTGATGCGAGCTGGCGAAGCCGCACTGCGGACTCAGGCACAGATTCTCAAGCGGCACGTATTTCGCCGCTTCGTCAATCCGGCGCTTGAGCACATCCTTCGATTCGAGCTCGGGCCGCTTGGTGCTGACCAGGCCGAGCACGACGTACTTGCCCTTGGGCACAAAGCGGAGCGGCTCGAAACCGCCCGAGCGGCTGTCGTCGTATTCGAGGAAGAAGCCGTCGACCGCCGCGCCGAACAATCCTTCGGCGACCGCGTCATAACCGCCTTCGGCCATCCACATGCTCTGGAAGTTGCCGCGGCAGGTATGCATGGTGACGCGCAAGCCCGGCGGGCGCTCGGTGATCAGCGCGCTGATGATTTGTGCATAACGCGCCGGCATCTTGTCGGGATCCTCGCCGTCACGCCGGACCTGGGTGCGAATCCCTTCGTCGCACAGCGTGGCGAACGACACGTCGTCGATTTGCAGATAGGTCAGGCCGGCGACAGCGAGGTCTTTGATCTCGGCGCGATAGGCCGCGACGATGTCGGACCAGAATTCCTCAAGATCGGGATAAGCCGTCGCGCTCACCACTTTGCGCCCGCCGCGCATGTGGAGATAGGTGGGAGCCGGGATGCACACCTTGGGCGTGCGCGTGGCGGCGCCCTTCAGGAACTTGAAATCGTCGACCATGATCGGCCGGATGCGGCGCACCTTGTCGCGCACCACCAGCATCGAGTGCGTTTCAGCGGTCTCGCCGTGCTCGCCGCGGAAGCCGAGTGCATATTGCACCTGTGTCGCGGCAATGCCGGTAAAGCCGGTGAGGAAATCGACGTGCCAGAAGGCGCGCCGGAACTCGCCGTCGGTGATGCCGCGAAGGCCCGCCGATTCCTGGAGCGCCACCACGTCCTTGATCGCACGGTCTTCGATTACCCTGAGTTGCGCCTTTGTGATCGCGCCCTTGGCGGCCTGCTCGCGCGCGGCGTGCAGTTCCGGCGGACGCAGCAGCGAGCCGACCTGATCGGCGCGGAACGGCGGTTGTGCGGTCTTGGCCATGGTGTCCTCCCTGAACGGATTTTTTCTATCACCCAATAGGCGTTTCGCCTATCGTCGGCCGGTTGCCGAACCAGGAGACCGGCCATGCCGCCCGTGCGCGGCCCGCGTGCCGCGAGACCACGCCGTCGCGCCGACGAGATCATCGATGCCGCCGCCGCGGTCTTTGCCGAGCGCGGCTATCACGGCGCCTCGACCCAGGACGTCGCCGATCACCTCGGCATGCGCCAGGCCAGCCTCTATTACTATTTTCCTTCCAAGGAATCGGCGCTGGAGCAGGTGTGCCTGCGCAGCGTCGGCGATTTTCTCGAACGCGCGCAGGCGATCGCGAATGGGTCCGGCGGTAGCGCCGACAAGCTCGCTGCCATCATCCGCAGTCATCTTGCGCCGGTCGAGGAGCGCGGCGCTTATGTGCGCTGCTTCCTGCGCGAGCGCCGCTTCCTGCCGCGCGAGAGTGCGCGCCGCATCGGTCGCGTCGCGCGGCGCTATGAGCACATTCTGCAGAGCGTGATCGAGGCCGGCATCGCCGCTGGCGAGCTACGGCGCGACCTCGATCCGCGGCTGGCGACGCTGGCGCTGGTTGGCATGTGCAACGCGGCGATGGAGTGGTACGGGCGCGAGCCCAATGCGCCGCTCGGCCTCATCGTCGAAGTCTTCACCGGCCTCGCCATCAGCGGTATGGCGGTGCCCAGGCACGGCCGGCCTCGGCCGCCTAGCGGAAATCGCGCGACGGGAAGCGGCGGTCGCGCCGGCTCTCGACAACGGCGGCAAAGTCGTGGGTGATCGCGGTTTCGCGTGACGTGGCGATGGCGCGCAGCTCGGTCGAGCGATCCTCGAGCCGGTCGGCGACGATGTGGGTGACGATATCTTCGTGCTGCAGCCGGCCGGTCACGATCATCAGCGCAGCGCCCATCGCTTCGCGGCGGAAACGCTCGAACACCTTCGGCCAGATGATGACGTTGGCGACGCCGGTCTCGTCCTCGAGCGTGACGAAGATCACGCCCTTGGCGCTGCCCGGCCGCTGTCGCACCAGGACCAAACCGGCGACGCGGACGCGCGCACCATTGGCGAGCTCGGCAAGCCGCACGGCCGTCGCCACGCCGCGCGTCGTCAGGCCGTCGCGCAGCAGGGCGAGCGGATGCGATTTGAGCGACAATCGTAGCGTCGTATAATCGGCGCTTACCGCCTCGCCTAGGCTCATCGCCGGCAACGCGACCGTCGGTTCGCGTGCCAGAGGATCGTCCCGGGCGAAAAGCGGCGGCGGGGCTTCGCCCAGACCCTTCAGGGCCCAAAGCGCCTCACGCCGCTGCAGGCCCATCGAGGCCAGGGCGTCGGCAGTGGCCAGGCGCTCGAGCGCGGCGACGCCGATGCCGGCGCGGCGCCACAGCGCGTGCGGATCGGCATAGGCATTGCTGCGGCCGGCGACGAGGTTCTTCGCGTCGTCTTCAGCGAAGCCCTTGATCTGGCGAAAGCCTAGCCGTAGCGCCACGCTGCCGGTCAAGCTGGCGGCGGGCTCAAGCGTGCAGTCCCACAGGCTGTGGTTGACGTCGACCGGGCGGATCTCGACGCCATGCTCCTTGGCGTCGCGCACGATCTGAGCCGGCGCGTAGAAACCCATCGGCTGGCTGTTCAGGAGCGCGCAAGCGAAGGCGGCGGGGTAGTGGCATTTGAGCCAGGCCGAGACATAGGCGAGGAGCGCGAAACTCGCGGCATGGCTTTCGGGGAAGCCGTACTCGCCGAAGCCCTCGATCTGGCTGAAGCAGCGTTCGGCGAAACCGCGATCGTAACGGCGCGCCACCATGCCTTCGATCATCTTGGTGCGGAAGGTGCCGATGGTGCCGGCCTTGCGGAAGGTCGCCATGGCGCGGCGCAGGTGATCGGCCTCGCCAGGCGTGAATCCGGCGGCGACGATGGCGATGCGCATCGCCTGTTCCTGGAACAGCGGCACGCCCAGCGTCTTACCGAGGACTTCCTCGAGCTCGGCCGAGGGAAACTCGACCTTCTCCTCCTTGTTGCGGCGGCGGAGATAGGGATGAACCATGTCGCCCTGGATCGGGCCCGGCCGGACGATGGCGACCTCGATCACCAGATCATAGAAGCACCGCGGCTTCATCCGCGGCAGGAAGCTCATCTGCGCGCGGCTCTCGACCTGGAAGACGCCGATGCTGTCGGCCTTGCACAGCATGTCGTAGGTCGCCACGTCGTCCTGCGGTACTGACGCGATCTCGAGCCGCCGGCCGTGATGGCGCTCGACCAGTTCGAAGGCCTTGCGGATCGCGGTCAGCATGCCGAGCGACAGCACGTCGATCTTCAGGATGCCGAGCGTGTCGAGATCGTCCTTGTCCCATTCGACGAAGGTGCGCTCCGCCATCGCCGCATTGGCGATCGGCACCACCTCCGAAAGCGGGCTCTTGGTGATGACGAAACCGCCGACATGCTGCGACAAGTGGCGCGGGAAGCCGAGCAGTTCGCCGGCAAGATCGAGCGCCAGCCTAAGCCGCGGCGCACCGGGATCGAGGCCGAGCGCGCGCACCTGATCCTCGGGAATCTTGTCGAGGCTCATGCCCCATACCGTCTCGGCCAGTGCGCCGACCATGTCGAGCGACAGTCCCAGTGCCTTGCCGACGTCGCGGATGGCACTGCGCCTTCGATAAGTGATCACCGTGGCGGCGATGCCGGCGTGCTCGCGGCCGTATTTGCCGTAGATGTACTGGATCACCTCCTCGCGCCGCTCGTGCTCGAAATCGACGTCGATGTCGGGCGGCTCGTCGCGCTCGGCGCTGACGAAGCGCTCGAACAAAAGGTCGCTCTTTGCCGGATCGACGGCGGTGATGCCGAGGCAATAGCAGATGGCGGAATTGGCGGCCGAACCGCGGCCCTGACAGAGAATTTCCTTCGAGCAGGCGAAGCGCACGATGTCGTAGACGGTGAGGAAATAGGGCGCGTAGCCGAGCCGGCCGACGAGATCGAGCTCGTGCGCGAGCTGCTTCGCCACCTTGTCTGGCACGCCGAGGAGATAGCGCCGCCGGGCGCCCGCCTGGCTCTCGCGCTCGAGATAGTCCTGCGGCGTCAGGCCGGGCGGGCAGGGATCGACCGGATATTCGTAGCGCAGCTCGCTCAGTTCGAAACGGCAGCGCGCGGCGATTTCAACCGTGCGCGCCACTGCGTCGGGCCAGCGCGCGAACAGCCGCGCCATGTCATCGGGCGATTTGAGATAGCGCTCGGCGTTGGCCATCAGCCGGAAGCCGGCCTGATCGATGGTGCAATGTTCGCGGATGCAGGTCAGCACGTCCTGCAGCACGCGGCGCGACGGCACGTGATAGTGCACGTCGTTGGTGGCGACGAGAGCGAGGCCGCATTCGTCCGCAAGCTCGGCGAGCGATGCGATCCGCGCCGCATCACCGCCGCGATAGAGGTGCTGCGCGGCGAGGTAAAGCGGACCGTCGAGCCGCGCGCGAAGATCCTTCAGGGTTCGGGCGAAGGCCGCGTCGGGTTTTTCCGGCGGCAGCGTGACCAGCACCTGGCCCTCCTGGTGGGTCAGAAGATCGTCGAGCATAAGGCGGCATTGGGCGTTGGGTGCGCGCCGCCGTCCCACGGTGATCAGCCGTGTCAGCCGGCCATAGGCGGCGCGGTCGGCGGGAAAGCACAAGAAGCTCGGCGCGTCGTCGAGATCGAGCCGCGCGCCGACGACGAACCGGATGCCGGCCTGGCGCGCCGCGTCATGCGCGCGCACCACGCCCGCGAGGCTGTTGCGGTCGGTGAGCGCGATCGCCTGGTGGCCGAGCGCGGCGGATGCCGCGACCAGCTCGTGCGGATGTGAGGCGCCGCGTAGGAAGCTGAAATTGCTGGTGACCTGGAGCTCGGCGTATGGGATCACGCAAACAACCCGTGCAGGTACCAGCGCGCGGCCTCGCCCGCACCCTGGCGATAGAGCCAAAAGCGGCCGCCGTCCTCGTCTTCGACGCGATAGTAGTCGCGCGTCTCGCGCGCGACTGGGGCGGCATCACGCCACCATTCGGCGGCGATGCGCTCGGGCCCCTCGGCGCGGCGGACGCGGCGGCGAATGCGCCGCCAGGTGAAGTGCAGCGGCGCGTCCTCGGGTGCCGGCGCCATCGCTTCGATCGCCTCGGGATCGGCGAACAGGCGCAGTGGCCGGCACGTGCCATCGGGCCAGCGCAGATTGCGCGCGGCCGAACCCGGCGCGACGCGGCGCTGGGCGCGTTCAGGCCGGTGGCTTTCGACCGGCGCCAGGGCGAAGACGTTGGTCGCGCCCAGGCGGTTGGCGAGCCGGTCGAGCAGCGCGACGATGTCGCCCGCCGGCGCACCGCCGCGCACCAGCGCCGCCTGCTTGGGCGCCAGCGGATCGAGCGCGGTGGGGCTCAGTACCATGCCGTCCATGCCGTCGCCGGGATCGAGCAGCGACAGTTTCTCCGCGAAGAGTCGCGCGAGGTGGGCGGGATCGCGCGACGGACGGCTGGTGCCGATGCCGGCGCGCGCCGTGCTACCGTCGGTGCGGAATCCCAGGCATTCGAGGCCGCGCGCGCCGAGGCCTTCCGCCGCCAGTCGCGCGCACAGGGATTCGATCAGGCGCCGCAGCGAAATGGCGACATCCTGCGGTTGCAGCAGCGGCTCGGCAAAGTCACGTCGTTCGCGCCAGGGCGGCGTCTCGCGCACCGGCGAGATCGGCTCGAACACGCGGCCGAGCGCCTGGTCGAGCCGGCGGCAGAGCTCCGCGCCGCAGCGGCGCGCCAGCGCAGCGCGCGACCTGTCGTAAAGCGCGCCGATCGTGCCCAGGCCCAGCCCACGCAGTGTCGCGATCGTCTCGGGCAGGAGACGCAGCGCTTCGACCGGCAAATCGGCGAGCGTCGCGCGTTCCATTCCCGGCGCGGCGATGGTGTCGAGAACAAAGCGCGCCAGCGCCCAGGCCGCGCCAGGCGTGCCGGCGATGGCGACGCGCGCCTCGAAACCTTGGCGCGCGAGCCGCGCGACGATATCCGCGAGCAGCGCCGGCTCGCCGCCGAACAACGGCGTGCAGCCGGTGAGATCGAGAAATACGCCGTCCTCGCCGGCAGGCGCCGCCGCCGGCGTGTAGCGCAGGCACCATTGCGTGATGCTGTCGAGCGTACGCGCCGTCGCCGCCGGATCGAACGGCGTCACGGCGAGATCGCCGGCCAGCGCGCGCGCATCGGCGAGCATCTGCCCCGGCACAACGCCGCCGGCTTCGGCCAACGCGTCAGGCGCGGCGACAAAGAGGCGCTTCGATCGCTCGGCAATCAGCGCCAGCTTCTTGCCGGCCCATTCCGGGCGGTACCGGCGCGCTAGGTCGCTCGCCAGATATGGCAACCAGATCGAAGCGATGCGTCGCATTGTTCCACTCCACTAGCCAGGTTCCGGATACGCCGCCGCGGCAGCGCACGAGATCGACATGCCAGGCGCCGTCCGGCGCCGTCGTCACGAGCCAGCGCGAGATGCCGATGGCCGCGCCGTGTGCGCGCGGCGGCAACAGCAGCAGCGCGGCGGCGTCATGGGATTCGGCCGCCAGCTGCAGACGGCGCGTGGCGATCGGCGGCAGCGTCTCGGCTTCGCCGATCACCGCGACAAAGACGCCGCTGCGCAGGGCTTCTTCCATCGTCCACAGCGCATCGCGCGCCTGGCGCGGGCGGGCGATGACGAGGCAGGCCGGATCGAGGCCGCGGGCGGCGAGGCCGGGACCATAAAGCGCGCCGGTTTCGCGCAGCACTTTGAGCGATGCACACCACAACACGAAGCCGCGCCGGTCGGCGAGCAAGCCAGCGAGCGTGGCGCAAAATCCGCTCGCCGCCGCGTCGCCCGCGACCTCGTGCAGCCCGGTACGCGGCAGAGCGGGCAGGGCGCCTAGCGGCAGCACGTTCGCCTGGAATGCCCCTTCGGCGAGTGCCAGACGGGCCTTGAGCGCGGCAAGATCCGGCCGCTGCGTCACGCAAACCTCCCGGGTGTTGTTCACGAATTGTTCTAATGATTCCCACTTGCCGCCGTGCCGTCAAGACGTCGCCAGGCATTTGATTCTAATATGATTTTTCGAGAACCGCGGCGACCCGGCGCAGTTCGATGACGAAATGCGCGATCTCGCGATGCCGGGTCGCGTCGTCCGGCGCGCGCAGCAGCGCCGAGGGATGCACCGTCGCCATGACATAAGACGCGAGGCTCGAGCGGATCGGCTTGCCGCGCTCACGGCTGACGCGGAAATCACCGCCGAGCAAGGTCTGCGCCGCGGTCGCGCCGAGCAGCACCAGCACCTTGGGCTTCACCAGCGCGATCTCGGCCGCAAGCCATGGTCGGCATGCGGCGATCTCGAGCGCGTTGGGCTTCTTGTGCAGCCGGCGTTTGCCGCGCGGTCCCCATTTGAAGTGCTTCACCGCGTTGGTGACATAGGCCTCGTCGCGCGCGATGCCGACTTCTGCGAGGCAGCGGTCGAGCAGCTTGCCGGCGGGACCAACGAACGGCCGGCCCATCCTGTCCTCCTGATCGCCGGGCGTCTCGCCGACCAGCATCAATCCGGCCGGTACCGGCCCCTCGCCGAATACGGTCTGCGTCGCGTCGGCGTAAAGTGGACAGGCGGTGCACTGCGCCGCGGCAGCGCGCAGCTTGCCGATCGTCGGGCGCCGCGGGATAAGCGGCGCCGCGGTTTTCGGCTCGGGTCGTGGAGCCATGCTCACGCCGTCCGTTTCGGCGCCACTTCAGCGGCGCTGCATTGGCCGCGCGGCTGCGAGCAGCAGGAGACCGGCAAGCAGCCATGCCAGCGCGGGTAGCCACGGCAGGTATTCGGCGATGGCGGGAACCTGCTGCGGCAGCTGGATCGCGACGACGACGATGCGCGCGAGTGCGGCCGCCGCCACCAGGGAAAACATCAGGCCGCTGACACGGCCTTCGGCGCCGGTGCGGCCGATTGCGAGCGCCGCCGCGACCGCGCTCATCGATACGCAACCCCACGCGCCGCCAGCGATGAACTGCGCCGTGACCAGCGAGATCACGTCACCGGCCTGCGCCGCCGCCCATGCCGCAGCCGCGCCGATCAATGCGCCCAACGCCATGATGGCAAGGCCTCCGTAACGCCGGGTCAGAAGCGACGCCGGTGGCATCAGGAGATTGAATCCGAGCCAGAACGCCGGCGTCAGGAGTGCCAGCCGATCGGGCCCGACAAAGCGCAGAAAGAACGCGCCGCTATTGAGGAACGCATGGACCTGATAGCCGATCGCGAGCAGGGCGATCGCGGCCAGGAAGGGGCCGACGCCAGGCATCGACGCCGAAGCCCGCGTGCTCGGCGGAATCTCCGCATCACGCGCGAACATTCTCTCCGCCCAAGTGATCGCTCCGGTCACGAGCGCGACCGCGGCAGCCGACAGCACGAATGGGATCCGCGGGTCGACATTGCGCAGTTCGACCATAACGAGCGGTGAGAGCATGCTGGCGATGCCGACGCCAAGCAGCAGCAGGCTCGCGAGCCAGGGCTGGCTCGGCGTTGGCGCATAGCGGCCAAGCAGCACCAGTGGTGGCGCGCGCAGCGCCGACGATGTCGCCGACCAGATCGCCACGATGACCAGAAAAGGCACCGGGCCGATGCCGGACGCGGCGAACGGCAGCAACAGAAAGGCCAGCGCCGAGATTACGGTGATGGCAGCGATCCATAAGCCGAGCCGGCCGATCACCTGCGCGACGCGATCGGCAGCAATACCCACTGCCCAATCGCACAGCGCGAAGATCAACTGGTCGAGGACGAGAATCCACGCGACATAGATGCCCGAGATGCCGGCCGCGGCGGCAAGCCGCGGCAGATAGACGACGTAGACCGTCCAGGTCAACGTGAAAACGAGCTGCAGTACGCCGAAATAGACGCCGATACCGGCCAAAGTCGCGCGACGTGCCACCATGCCGCCCCCCTCTCGAGCCGACCATCAGGATAATGGCATTGCTCAGCCGACTGGAAGCGCGGTGCGATATTTGACTTGCTTCAGCGCGAAGCTTGACTTGATGCTGGCGACGCCGGACACGCGCGTCAGATGCTCGACCAGGAAGCGCTCATAGGCCGAAAGGTCGGCGGTGACGACGCGCAGCAGATAATCGGCGTCGCCGGTCATCAGATAGCATTCCATCACTTCCGGCCGCTTGAGGATAGCGGCCTCGAAGCGTTCGAGCGCGCTCTCAACCTGGCGCTCGAGCGTGACGTTGACGAAAACACTGACCGGCAATCCGACCGCCGCCGGGTCGAGCAGCGCGACATAGCGCCGGATGATTCCGGATTCCTCGAGCTCGCGGACCCGCCGCAGGCAGGGCGAAGGACTCAAGCCCACCGCCTCGGCCAGCTCGACATTGGTCAGGCGCGCGTCGTCCTGCAGTCGGGCGAGGATCTTGCGGTCGATAGCGTCGAGCGCCTCTTGGCGCAATTTCTC
>JAGWON010000015.1 GCA_028871055.1 Alphaproteobacteria bacterium | reverse complement strand
AGCGCGGTGTCGTCGCCGCAGCGCAGCGCGACATAGCCGTGCGCCGCCTCGTGCAGGGTGATGGCGAAGATCGCCGGCAACGCCAGCACCGAAACTTCGCGCAGCAGGCCGGCGAATTCGGGCGGCATCATTCGCTCATTCCGATCAGCGCCGCGAGCCGCGCGACCGCCGCTTCACGATCGAACGACGAGCCGACGCGGTCGTCGACCCGGCGCTGCGCTTCGCCGCGCGCCAACCGCCGGCGCGCCGCCGGCGTCAAAGGACCGATCGAGGCCGCGATCGCCATCATTTCCGCCTGGTTGCCGTTACAGTGCAAAACTACGTCGCATCCCGCATCGAGTGCGCCCTTTGCCCGCTCCGCCAGCGTCCCGGGAAGCGCTGCCATCGAAAGATCGTCAGAAATCAGCATGCCATCGAAGCCAATGCTAGCCCGAATCGTCTCGCCGATCAGCCGCGGCGAGAGGGTTGCCGGGCGATCGGGATCGATCGCCCGGTAGACAATATGCGCCGTCATCGCCCAGGGCATCCCGTTCAGGGCTCGAAACGGTGCAAAATCGGTTTCGTCGAGCTCGCGGCGCGATGCCGTAACCACGGGCAGCGCCTTGTGGCTGTCGACGGTGGCGCGGCCGTGTCCCGGGATATGCTTAATAATGGGCAGTACGCCGCCCGCCAACAAGCCCTCGCAAGCGGCGCGGCCGAGCTCCGCCACGGTCGCGGGATTGGCACCATAGGCGCGGTCGCCAATCACCGGATCGGTGCCGGCAAAGGCCAAATCGAGCACCGGCGCGCAGTCGACGGTGATACCAAGAGTCGCCAGGTCGTGGGCGATGAGGCGAGCGGCGAGGAACACGGCGGCGCGCGGCTGCGCCACGGCGGCGAGCGTGGCCGCGGCCGGGTACTCCCGCCAGTGCGGAGGCCTAAGGCGCGCGACCCGGCCGCCTTCCTGGTCGATCAACACTGGCGCGTCGCCGCGATCGACGCAATCGCGCAGCCGCGCGACCAGTTCGCGCACCTGGTCGGGATTCTCGCAGTTGCGCTGGAACAGAATGAATCCCAGTGGATCGGCGTCGCGGAACAAATTGCGCTCCGCCGCCGACAGCGCCGTGCCCGCGAGGCCGAAGATCGCGGCCAGCGGCTCACGGCCGGAGGACGATGCAGGCGACATGGCGTTGCTCGAGCGAATGACAGAGGCGCCCGGCGGCTCCCGCGTCGGCCAGCGGTCCGGCCTCGATGCGATAGAGGATCGCGCCGCCGCGCTCGACCCGCACCGCATTGGCTGACAGCGATGCAAGCAGCTCGGACTGGGCGCGCTTCAGCCGGGTCCATTCCGCCTGCGCCGCGGCTGTCGAACGCACAGCGCCGAGCTGGACGAACCAGCCGTGCCCGGCGAGTTGCGACGGCACCGCCTCGGCGGAAGCGACCGCCTCCGGCGACGCCTGGCTGGCCGGTGCGGTTTTCGCCGGCAGTGACGGCGGTTGCGGCGCAACCGCCATCGGCTGCGGCGACGGCGCTTCGATCGTCCGCGGCGGCGGCGCGGATGCAGTGGCCGGCGTGCTGGCGGCGGCACCGGCAGCTGCCGGACTGGATGACGGCGATGGCGATGGCGCCGGCGCGACGATCGTAGCGGGCGGCGCGGCCGGCGCGGGTGTTGCCTGGACCTGAGCGGGCGGCGACACCGGCGACGGCAGCGGCGCCGGCGGCGGCGGCAGGATCTGCTCGACCGTGGGCCGCGCGTCGACGCCGTTGAGGATGATCTTGTCCTGATCCGGCACCTGCATGCCGCCCGGCTGCTTTGGCGGCTCCTTGATCGGCGCGCTGTCGGGTCCGATCACAGGCAGCGGACCCGAGGGCGCCGCCGATGTCAGGAAATGCTCGTTGAGGTAATGCCAGCTCGACGCGCCCGCGGCGCCGAGCACCACCACCACCACACCGACGCGCACGATCATGCCCAGGTGGCGCTGAAATCCGGAGGCGGGCTTCGGCGGCGCGGCCCGGATGCGGTCTTCGGGATCGACGTCGAGCGTCATCAGCGCAGCTCCTCGGCCGGCGTCACGCCGATCACCTTAAGGCCCGAGGCGACGACGAAGGCCATCGCCTGGACCAGCGCCAGGCGCGCGCGGGTGAGATCGCGCTTGCTCTCGACGACGAAGCGCAGCCCGGGATCGGCGTTGCCCTTGTTCCACAGCGCGTGGAACGATGCCGCGACCTCGTGCAGATAGAAGGCGATACGGTGCGGCTCGTGCATCTGCGCGGCACCTTCGACGGTGCGCGGCCACTGCGCGAGCTGGCGGACGAGCGCGATTTCGTCGGCGTCGGCCAGCAGATCGAGGGGTCCGCGCGACAGCGTCGCGGCGTCGATCTCGTTGGCGCCGAAATGCTGCGCCGCCAGCCGCATCACCGAGCGCGCGCGGGCGTGGGCGTATTGCACATAGAACACCGGATTGTCCTTCGACTGCTCGACGACCTTGGCGAAGTCGAAGTCGAGCGTCTGGTCGTTGCGCCGCGTCAGCATGACGAAGCGCACCACGTCCTTGCCGACGCGCTCGACCACGTCGCGCAGCGTGACGAAATTGCCGGCGCGCTTCGACATGCGTACCGGCTGGCCGCCGTCCGACAAGTTGACCAGCTGGCACAGCTTGACATCGATCGTCGCTTTGCCGTGGGTCAGCGCGTTGACCACCGCCTGCATGCGCTTGACGTAGCCGCCGTGATCGGCGCCCCAGACGTCGATCATGTCGGCAAAGCCGCGCTTGTGCTTGTCCCAATGATAGGCGATGTCGGCGGCGAAATAGGTCCACGAACCGTCCGCCTTCTTGATCGGCCGGTCGACGTCGTCGCCGAACGCGGTCGAGCGGAACAGAGTCTGCGGCCGCGGCTCCCAGTCTTCGGGCAGCATGCCCTTTGGCGGCTCGAGCGTGCCGATGTAGATCAGGCCCTGCTGCTCAAGCTCGGCGATCGCCTGCTCGATCGCACCGGCGCGCACCAGCCGCCGCTCGGACGAAAAGACGTCAAATGCGATGCCAAGCAGATCGAGATCGGCGCGAATGAGGGCGAGCATCTCTTCGATCGCGAAATCGCGCACCGGCGCGAGCCACTCGCTTTCGGGGCAGCCGAGCCACTTCTTACCATCGCGCCGCGCCAGCACCGCGCCGGTCTCGATCAGATAGTCGCCGAGATAGAGGCCGTCGGGAATCTCGCCGACGGTTTCGCCCAGCGCCTGGCGATAGCGCAGATGGACCGAGCGCGCCAAGGCGTCGACCTGCGCGCCGGCGTCGTTGACGTAGTATTCGCGCACCACGACATGGCCCATCTTGTGGAGGAGCGCGGCGAGTGCGTCGCCCACCACCGCGCCACGGCCGTGGCCGACATGCATCGGCCCGGTCGGATTGGCCGAGACGTACTCGACGTTGACGGTGCGGCCCTGCCCCGCCGTGCTGTCGCCGTAGGCTGGGCCGGCGCGCAGAATCTCGCCGAGCCGTGCGTACCAAAACGCGTTGTCGAGCTTCAGATTGATGAAGCCCGGCCCGGCCACCTCGGCCACGATGACGTGATCGAGGCGGGCGAGGCGCGGCCGCAGCTTCTCGGCGAACTCGCGCGGCTTCATGCCAGCGCCCTTGGCCAGCACCATCGCCGCGTTGGCCGAGACGTCGCCGTGCGCGGGATCGCGCGGCGGCTCGACCGACATGCGGCTGGTGTCGAGATCGAAGCCCAGCGCGGCGATCTCGGCCGCGATCTTGTCGTGAAAATACGCGAACAAATTCATCACGTCGTGGCGTCGCGGTCGAACAGCCTGCGGTGCTCGTCCAACGCGAAGCGATCGGTCATGCCGGCGATGTAATCGGCGATCAGCCGCGCGCGGCCTCTGGCGTTGCGCTTCATCGCCTCGTCCCGCCACTCGCTCGGCAGCAATTCGGGCTCACGGGTGAAGATGCGAAACAGATCGGCGACGATGCGCCGCGCCTTCGACGACATGCGATTGACGCGATAGTGGCGGTACATGCGTTCGAATAAAAAGGCGCGCAGGCCCTTTTCCCGTTCGCGCACGGTCTCCGAGAACGCCACCAACGGCGCATCGGACTTGCGCACCGCGTCGGCCGAGGCGACGCCCGATTGCGCGATGCGCCGCTTGGTCTCGTCGACGACGTCGGTCACCATGCGATCGATCAGCCGCCGCACCGCCTCGTGGATCGCGCGGTTGTCCTCGATCGCGCGGTTGGACTTGCGCACTTCCGCCAGCGCGTCGCCGATCAGCCGCACATCGCGCAAATCGTCGAGCGTGAACAGGCCGGCGCGGAAGCCGTCATCGATGTCGTGGTTGTCGTAGGCGATATCGTCGCTGAGCGCCGCGACCTGCGCCTCGGCCGACGGCCACGTGTCGAGCTCGAGATCGTGCTGCGCATTGTAGGCGGCGATGGTCTCGGAGAGCGGCGGCCTAACCGGACCGTTGTGCTTGACCGTGCCTTCGAGCGTCTCCCAGGTCAGGTTGAGGCCGTCGAATTCGGCGTAGCGACGCTCGAGCGAGGTCAGGATGCGTAGCGTCTGGTCGTTGTGCGAGAAGCCGCCGTAATCCTTCATTGCGGCGTCGAGCGCTTCTTCGCCCGCGTGGCCGAATGGCGTGTGGCCGAGATCATGCGCCAGCGCCAGCGCCTCGGCGAGATCCTCGTTGAGGCCGAGCGCGCGCGCCAGGCTGCGCGCGATCTGCGCCACCTCGAGGCTGTGGGTCAGCCGCGTGCGATAGTGATCGCCTTCGTGATAGACGAAGACCTGCGTCTTGTATTGCAGCCGGCGGAAGGCAGCGGAATGGATGATGCGGTCGCGGTCGCGCTGGAACGGCGTGCGGCTCGGACTCTCCGGCTCACGATGCAGGCGCCCGCGACTCTTCTCCGGGGAAGAGGCATAAGGGGCGAGCGCCAGCGTCATGGCGCGAAGCTATCCCTCGCGTCGAGTCGATGCAACGCCTTGAGGAGCGACTTGCGGCGCCGAACTCGCTAGAATCCGCGTCGACCGCGGAGCGAAGCGACGCGTGTGCTGCGTCTCATGTGCGGCCGCTGTCGCGAACTAGGTGCTGCCGTGCCAGCGCAACATGAAGCCGGTGCCGAGACCCCAGGCGCCGTTCACCAGCGGACCAATGATCAACGACGCGCGCGAGAAGCCCATGCCGAGGGGCAGGCCCTTCAGGGGCGCGACGACGAACCACGCCACGGCGGTCAACGCGATGGCGCCGAACAGGAAACATGCCACCCAGTAGCCGACGCCATGCGGCAAGCAGCGCTGGGCGAGGACGAAGACGATGCCCCAGACACCGCCCCAGAAGCTCTGCGACCAGATCTGCGGCACGCCCCACGGCGGCACCGGATGCGACGAGAACGGCTGCGCGCCGGCAACGCCGAGCGCATGGAGCAGCGTGAACATGCCTTGATGGAAGACCAGCACGGCCACGAAGCCGGCGACGAATCCGGCGACGAGCGCGTTGGTGCCGCGCCGGACGGTAACTACAAATGCCATAGCCACAAACGCCCATGTTGTTGCGCCCGGGAGAGGTAACCGCGGGCCCGGCGCTTTGTTCCCGGCGGCTGCCCGAGTTTGACAAAGCCGCCGCAATGCCCACATAAAGGCGGTACGGAGCGCCCCGACATGGCTGAAATCCTCGAGAAAGAGCGCAGCGTCCGCCTTACGGCGAGCGCCGCCAAGCGCGTCAAGGAGATGAAGGTGCAGGAGAACCTGCCCAACGCCTTCCTGCGCCTGGCGGTTTCGGGCGGCGGCTGCTCCGGCTTCCAGTACGGCTTCAGCTTCGACGACACGCTCCAGCCCGAGGACCGCGCGTTCGAGTTCGACGGCGTTACGCTGGTGGTCGACGAGACCTCGCTCGATCTGGTCAGAGGCGCCGAGGTCGATTTCGTCGCGGACCTGATGGGCGCCGCGTTCCAGGTGAAGAACCCCAACGCCGCCTCGTCCTGCGGCTGCGGCAATTCGTTCTCGGTCGGCTAAGCCCCTGCCCGCTTGACCAAGCTCGCGTCCTGGAACGTCAACTCGGTCAAGGCGCGGCTCGGCCACCTGCTCGACTGGCTCAAGGCTGCACAACCCGACATCGTCTGTCTCCAGGAAATCAAATGTACCGAGGTGGATTTCCCGCGCCTCGAGATCAAGGGGCTCGGCTACGACGCAGTCGTGGTCGGGCAGAAGAGCTATAACGGCGTCGCCATCCTGTCGCGCGAGCCGGCAAGCGACGTGGTCGGCGCCCTGCCCGGCGACGGCAAGGACGATCACGCGCGCTACGTCGAGGCGACGGTGGGAGGTTTGCGCGTCGCCTCGGTCTACCTGCCCAACGGCAATCCAGCGCCGGGCGAGAAATTCGCCTACAAGCTCGCCTGGATGAAGCGCCTGGACGCGCATGCGCGAA
Source organism: Alphaproteobacteria bacterium (assembly GCA_028871055.1). Lineage (GTDB taxonomy): Bacteria > Pseudomonadota > Alphaproteobacteria > ATCC43930 > CGMCC-115725 > REEB95. Next base: position 74,820 of record JAGWON010000015.1, on the reverse strand, counting down.
ATCTGCTGGACCGGGAGCTACCGTTCGCCCTCGCGGGCGACTTCAACGTGGCGCCGGCCGACGACGACGTCTACGATCCCGCCGGCTGGAAGGACGATGCGTTGTGCCGGCCGGAATCGCGCACGCGCTTCCGCGCCCTGCTCAATCTCGGCATCACCGACGCCTTCCGCGCACTGCACGGCGAAGGCGAGCGCTACACCTATTGGGACTACATGCAGCGCCGCTTCGAGACCGACGAGGGACTGCGGATCGATCACATCCTGCTGTCGCCGCAGGCGACCGACCGGCTGATCGCCTGCGACATCGACAAGTCGCCGCGATCGCGCGACAAGCCGTCGGACCACACACCGATCTGGTGCGAACTGGCCGCGCGCTAGGCGCGCCGGCGGCAAGCCAAACAAACAGCAATCGTATCGCGGAAAGACGGCGGAAACGGCGGACTAGAACTTGACGCCGTAGCCGAGGCGGAAGTTGTCGCCGAATTCGCCGTGCTCGGTGCTCAAGTCCGGCGTGCGCGTATGATCGAAGGACAGCATCAGGCTCTGGCGATCGCCGAGATCATAGCCGAGGCTCAGGGTGCCGCGCACCGAAGCCGGCGCGCCGCCGGCGAGAGCCTCGTGCATCGGATCGGTGGCCGGGTTGAGGAAGCTGCCAGACAGGCCGAAGTCGCCGTAGAAGCGGTTGCTGTTGAAGATGTTCCACGACAGGCCGGCGACGTTGCGCATCGTGTTGCTGGCCCGGTCGAGCTCGAGCGCCGACTCCGGCCGCGGCGAGAAGATAAAGCTGAACGCGTTCTTGCTGCCGGGCGCGGTCAGCGCGATCTCGAAGTTATCGGACGTGCCGGACGGCGGCGTGAGATTGGGCAGGTTGAGCTCGAACTGGGGCAACGGCGCGCCGCCGCGGACCAGCGGCGTCGACTCGAGCGCGAAAGCCGGCACGGCAACCGCAATGGCGGCGACCGTTATGAGGGCGCGCGCAATTCCCTGTCCGGTATGGACCATGACTCTCCGAATCGTGCTGAGCACGGAAGTATTTGCGAAGATTTTATCCTTGCATCGCTATTGGTTCAATACGAACCGGCCCCATAGCCGCCGAATCGATATAAGATAAATCATTGGATTTATAGCTTTTTTCGCACTGCTTCGAATCCCGCGCGCAGGTGTGTCTTAGGGGTAACGGTGGCAAACCCCAGCGGGGTCCTCGATTTCCCAGGTCTCGGTATCGTGCGTGCGGGCATAACACGGGCCGACCGGCACCTTGCCGTGGCCGCCCGGCAGGTCGAGGACATAGGTCGGCTGGCACAAGCCGGAGACCCGCCCGCGCAGCGCCCGTATCAGGGCACGGCCCTCGGCAAGCGTCGTACGGAAATGGCCGGTGCCGCGCGCCAGATCGGCATGATGCAGGTAATAAGGTTTCACCCGCATCGCAACCAGAGCGCGGAACAGCGCCTCGAGCGTCGCCGCGTCGTCGTTGACACCCTTGAGCAGCACGGTCTGGCCGAGCAACGGAATGCCCGCTTTCGCCAACCGCGCGCAGGCCGATCTGGCTGCGACGGTGAGCTCGCGCGGATGGTTGGCGTGGATCGCGACGTAGACCGCCTTGTCGGCGGCGAGCGCCGCGACGAGCGCAGTGGTGACGCGCCGCGGCTCGACAACGGGCACGCGGGTGTGGAAGCGGATAACCTGCACATGCGGCATCGCGGCGAGCTCGCGCACAATCGTTTTCAACCGGCGCGGCGACAGCAGGAACGGATCGCCGCCGCTGACGATCACCTCCCAGATTGCGGGACGGCGGCGTATATAGCCGAACGCCGCCGCGAGCTCGCGCGCGGTGAGCGCACCGCCCTTCCCTACCGTCTCGCGCCGGAAGCAGAAGCGGCAATAGACCGGACAGACCAGCAGCGGCTTGAGCAGCACGCGGTCGGGATAACGGTGGACGATGCCCTTCAGCGGCGCGAAGCGGTCGTCGCCGATCGGATCGGCGCGTTCCTCGGGTGCCGTGCGCAGCTCCGCCGCGTCGGGCAAGAACTGGCGGCCGATCGGATCGCTGGCACCCTCGATCAGGCCGGCGACGTGCGGCGTCACTGCGACCGCGAAGCGGCGGACGACGCGTTCGATCTCGCCGCGCCGCTCGGGCGGCACGAGACCGGCCGCCACCAGCTCGCTGGCGCGGCGGAGCGTACGGGGTTTCATCGTCCTAACTAGCCGCGCGGCGCGAGGCGCGTCCAGCGGATTTCACTGCGCCAGCGGCGTGACCTTATCGAGGCCCGGCGGCGTCTCCGGCTTCGCCATCGGCAGGACCGCGCAGGGGCCGGGCCGCTGCGCGACGCAGACGTTGTCGAAGCAGCGCACGGTGGCGAAACCCGCGTCCGCCGGCAGCGGCCGCGCCGACAGCACGGTGTTGAAAGCATCGCGATGCGCGATAAAGCCGGCTGCGTCATCGATCCAGTAGAGCGGCGCGTTCTGATGCAGGAGCGTATAGCCGCCCGAGAGGAACCACTGCACGCCATAGAGCTCGATGCCGCAGACGTTGGGCAGGTCGGCGACGACGCGGTCGGCGCGTACCACGTCGACCTCGCGCGTCCACAGCGCCTGATACTTGGGCACGGCCGCCAGCGCGGCCGGCGTGAGCACGGCGAGAACCAGCACCGGTACGCCCGCCGCGCGCAGCGCCACGCGCCGCGATGCGCCATGCAGGATCAAGCCGTCGGCGATCCACTCGACCACCTGTGCCATGCCGAGCCCGGCTGAGATCACCGCCAGCAGCAGCGCCGGATAGATGAAGCGGAACTCTTTGTGGCCGATTGCCGAATGCACCAGCAAGATGACCAGCGCGAGCACCGCCGGCTGCGGTAAGCGCAGCGCGCCGGTCCGCGCCAGCACCAGCATCACCGCCGCGACCGCGCCCCAATAGGCGACGATCGAATCGAAATAGTAATACCAGGGCTCGACGCCCCAATACGCGCTGACGCCGTACCAGAGATTGATCAGCAGGTTGCGATAGATCGATTCGCCCGGCCACCCCCAGGTCGCGGCATCGATCGCGCCGAACAAGGCGAGCGCCACGACGCCGCCGGCGACCAATGGCTTGAGACGCCGCGCGGCCGGTGCCGTATCGCGCCAATCCCACAGCGCGAAGAACGCGACGGCGGACGCGAGCTGGATGCGCAACAGCGCCGCGACGCCGAGGACGAAACCGGCGAGCGCCAGACGGCCGCGGCCCTGTACCGCGTAGCCCGGCGCCGCGAGATAGAGGCCGATGACCAGGACGTGCGCCGCCACCGCCTCGCTCAGCGGGCGCGGCCCGAAATAGACCGCATCGAGCCAGCACGCCGTCAGCGCACCGGCAACGATGCCGCCCCACAGACCATAGAGGCGCCGTCCCCACAGGAAGGCGCAGAGCGCGCTGGCCGCGCCGAGCGCGGCGAAGACCGTGCCGATCAGCGGCATGTAGGCGCCGGGACCGTCGTCGAAAACGCGCGCCGTCCGCATCAGGCCGGCGATGAAACCGGGCAGTGCCCAGGAGCGCGTGCCGTAGACGAATTCCCACGGCACCAGCCCGGTGCCATAGACCAGGCGATGCGCTGGCTCGATCGCCTGGAAGATCTCGTCGGGATATTCGATCGCCGGGAAGGCGAAGACCGGCAGCAGCCGCAGCGCGAAGGCGGCGAGATAAATCAGTGCGCCGGCGATCACCGCCGGGCTGGCGGCGGGGATCGACGGGGCGCTCTGGATCGGAATCGTGCGTTTCTGCGTCTGGCATCGCTCGCGTCGAGCATGGCGCAAGATGGTTAACGTCGTGCGAACCATTCGGCGTCCGACCCTAGGAGCGGCGGACCGGGCCCGCAACGCTCAGATGTCGGCGAAGCAGCCGGTTTCCGCTTTGGCGCCCGGGTGCACGATGGCGCCCTTCTCGGCGTCGCCCACAGTCTGGGCATAGCGCCATAGCGCGCCCGACTGGTACTCCGTCTTGCGCGGCTTCCATGCTTTGCGGCGGCGCGCCAGCTCGGCCGCGCTCAACTTCACGTCGAGCGTGCCCTTGAGCGCGTCGATCTCGATGATGTCGCCATCCTTCAATAGGCTGATCGGTCCGCCCACGGCGGCTTCCGGACCGACGTGGCCGATGCAGAAACCGCGCGTGCCACCGGAGAAGCGACCGTCGGTGATCAGTGCAACGTCCTTGCCGGCGCCTTGGCCGTAGAGCGCCGCCGTGGTCGACAGCATCTCGCGCATGCCCGGTCCGCCGCGCGGGCCCTCGTAGCGGATCACCAGCACGTCGCCCTTCTGGTATTTCCCGGCCTCGACCGCGGCGAAGCATTGCTCTTCGGTGTCGAAACAGCGCGCCGGACCGCGGAACTTGAGTTCGATGCCCTGCATGCCGGCGACCTTGCAGATGGCGCCCTGTGGCGCGAGGTTGCCCTTGAGGACGACGAGGCCGCCAGTCTTGGCGAGCGGCTTCTTGGTCGAATGCACGACGTCCTGGTTCTTCGGCACGACGGCGTCCCTCAGATTCTCGGCCATGGTCTTGCCGGTGACGGTCAGGCATTCGCCGTGCAGATAGCCGCCGTCCAAGAGCGCCTTCAACAACACCGGCACGCCGCCGACCCGGTGCAGATCGTTCATCACGTATTTGCCGCCCGGCTTGAAGTCGCCGATATAAGGCGTCTTCTTGAAGATCTTGCCGACGGCGTGGATGTCGAAATCGATGCCGGCCTCGTTGGCGATCGCCGGCAGATGCAGCGCGCCGTTGGTCGAGCCGCCAGACGCCGCGACGATCATCGCCGCGTTCTCGAGCGATTTGCGGGTGACGATGTCGCGCGGCCGGATGCGCTGCCGGATCAACTCCATCACCATTTCGCCCGAGGCCTCGGCGTACTGGTCGCGCGAATCATAAGGCGCCGGCGTGCCGGCCGAACCGGGCAGCGCCAATCCCAGCGCTTCGGAGACGCAAGCCATGGTGTTGGCGGTGAACTGGCCGCCGCACGAGCCCGCCGACGGACAGGCGTGGCATTCGAGATCGTGCAGCTCTTCGTCGCTCAGCTTGCCGGCGTTGTGCATGCCGACGCCCTCGAAGACGTCGACGATGGTGACGTCACGGCCCTGGAAGCGGCCGGGCAGGATCGAGCCGCCGTACATGAACACCGACGGCACGTTCAAGCGCAGCATCGCCATCATCAGACCGGGCAGCGACTTGTCGCAGCCCGCGAGACCGACGAGCGCGTCGTAGGAATGACCGCGCATGGTGAGCTCGACGCTGTCGGCGATGATCTCGCGCGATACCAGCGACGATTTCATGCCGGCATGGCCCATGGCGATGCCGTCGGTGACGGTGATGGTGGTGAACTCGCGCGGCGTGCCGCCGGCGGCGGCGACGCCCTTCTTCGCCGCCTGGGCCTGGCGCGCCAGCGCGATGTTGCACGGCGCCGCCTCGTTCCACGTGGTGCAGACGCCGACGATGGGCTGCTGCAATTGCTCTTCCGTAACGCCCATCGCATAGAACATGGACCGGTGCGGTGCGCGCTCCGGCCCGACGGTGATGTGGCGGCTCGGCAGCTTCGACTTGTCGATCGGTTTCCTGCTCATTCCTTCGGGCATGGTCGCCTCCCTGCGGACCGGAGGCCGCACCTTACAAAGCGCCGGGGCCGTTTGCCTAGACCTTCTCGGGATACACGATCGCTACGACCTCGATGCCCTCGACGCCGTCGGGTCGCTTGAGCTCGACCACGTCGCCGACGCGCGATTTCAGCAGCGCGCGGGCGACCGGCGCGATCCAGCTCACCTTGCCATGATCGGCGTCAGCCTCGTCGAGGCCGACGATGGTAACCGTGTGCTCCTTGTCGTCCGAGGTGGCATAGGTGACGGTGGCGCCGAAGAACACCTGGTCGCGGTTCTTCTGCGCGGCGGGATCGACCACCTCTGCGATCTCCAACCGTTTGGTGAGGAAACGGATGCGGCTGTCGATCTCCCTGAGGCGCTTTTTGCCGTAGATGTAGTCGCCGTTCTCCGAGCGGTCGCCGTTGCCGGCCGCCCAGGCGACGACCTCGACCACCTTCGGCCGCTCGATTTTGACCAGCGCCTTGAGTTCGTCCTGCAGGCGGCGATGGCCGTCGGGCGTGATGTAATTCTTGGCGCCTTCGGGCAGTGCGGGGCCGTGCTCGACCGCCGCCGCATCGACCTCGTCGGGCGCCTCGTCGCCGTCCCGGGTAAACGCCTTGCTCATGGCGCGATCTTGCCACCGAAGGCGGACCGGGCCAAGATCGGCGCATGACCGTGACCCCGACGCTGTCCGAGCGCGCCGACGAGCTCGAACACCGGCAGATTGCCGCGCTCGAGCGCATCGTCGATCCCTCGGTGCTGTTCACCTCGGGAGAGCGCGACCCGACCGTGCCGATCCCGATGCGGTTCAACACGCTCAAGTCCGGCCAGCACGTGCTGATGGGCGACGACCCGCGTCTCAAGAAGATGCCGGCCAAGCCGACGCTGACGAATTTCTTTCGGCGGCGCTTTGCACCAGCCAACCATCTGCTGCAAAGCGCGACGCACGCGCTCAAGGCGGGGATGAACGAGAAGGTCGTCACCGCCTGTCTGCTGCACGACATCGCCATTCTGGGATTCATCCGTAGCGACCACGGTTATTGGGGCGCGCAGCTGGTCGCGCCCTATGTCGACGAGGAAGTGTCGTGGGCGATCCGTGCGCACCAGGCACTGCGCTTCTATCCCGACGAAAGCGTCGGCTATGACTATCCCGACCAGTACGTGAAATTGTTCGGTGCCGACTACAAGCCCGAGCCCTACATCGAGGAAGCCTACAAGCGCGCGCGCAGGCACAAATGGTACATGACCGCGCGCATGATCACGGTCTACGACATCTATTCCTTCGATCCGGACGCCACGGTGAGCTTCGACGAGTTCACCGACATCCTCGGCCGCAATTTCCGCCAGCCCGAGGAAGGATTAGGCTTCGACGACAGCCCGGTCGCCCACATGTGGCGCACCATCATCTGGCCGACGAAGTTTCTGTAGCGCCCCGAATCAGCGATGTGCATCACACCCCCCACCCTAGCCCTCCCCCTCAAGGGGGGAGGGAACTGCATGTTGCAACCGACCACCCCCTCCCCTTCGAACGGGGAGGGATGGGGTGGGGGTGACTCCGGCTCGTATGAAAGCCAATACAAGTCGCGATTGCGCGGAGGGAGACCGTGATCCGTATCGACCCGAAGACGACCGCCTGCGTCGCCATCGACATGCATCGCGGCCATCTCGACCCCGCGGTGGCGACGCTGCCGCTGCCAGCGGAGCGCTGCGGCCCGGTGATCGCGCGCTCGGCTAAGCTGTTCGACGCGCTGCGCAGCCGCGGCGTGCCGATCGTCCACGTGGTGACCGAATACCGCGACCCCGGCGAGATCACCAGCAATCCGTTCTGGCACGGCGAGCCCGGCGACAACCGGCCGAAGATGCGCCAGGGCGCCTTCACCCACAATCTCGTCGGGAGCCGCGGCACCGAGATCATTCCCGACCTGCTGCGCAGCGGCGACCACGTCGTGCGCGGCAAGAAGCGCTATAGCCCCTATCTCGGCACCGACCTGTTGTTTCTGCTCAAGAGCCGGCTTAGCGTCGATACGCTGATCCTTGCCGGCATCAACACCACGTCGTGCGTGCTGTGCTGCGCCTTCGATTCGACCAATCTCGACTTCCGCGTGGTGATCGCGTCGGACGCGGTCGACACCATGGACGGCCCGGAGATGCACCGCTTCGCGCTCGACCTGATGTCGCGCACCGTCGGCTGGCCGATGACCAACACCGAGATCGCGCAGGCAATCGCGGCGTAACGCAAGCTCCTTGGTTGAAAAACGAGGAACAGCCCAAGATTACACCCTACGAAGCCTTCGGAAGCTGCTGATAATTCGTCTGAATATCGGCTTGTACCTCGTGAATGTCTTGAAATAGAAATCCCCATACCGGCATTGGCAGGAGAGAATCCAGCCTTCATGCCCTTCAGCAAGGTACACATTGAAGAATACCGGCTGCTCTTGAGTCTCATCGCCGGTATTCATGACGAAGTAATAGACAACCCCAGGAAGCCCATCCACGACCATCCCCTTGCTCGGCCGACTTCCCCAAGACACCATCTCAGGAAGCAGTTTATCCAGCTGATACAGGTCGAGCGCTGCCAACGAGCTGTCCATTCGCAATTTGGTCACTTCCAAAGAACGCTCCATCATCACCGTCGAGGGGCTCGGCTTGAAAGAGTCCGGTTGCCATTTGCTCTAGCTGCGCGTGCCTTTCCGCATACACCAGCCGCTCTTCAAGCTCCTCCTCGGCGAGTCGCTTCAAGTCTCGCGGCACAGGCTCGCCGGATTCACTGAATTCTACCCGCGTCTGCCACGGAAGCGATGTGGGTTCTTCAGGAGGTTTCGAATGAAGGAGGTGCTGAAGATACTCATTGGCAAGCCGCGACCATTCGAGTGCGTCTGTAATCACGCGCCAGTTGGCCGGCAGTAAGATACTGAATCCGAGCTTGTGACTGGTATGTGTGGCAACTGCGACATTCTTTGCATCGCGCTCCGCTAGGCGTCGCTCTTTCTCTTTCTCGCGCAGATCGTGGCGCCAGAGAAGGTATTTAAATTGGCGCTCCGTGATGCCGAGCTGCTGAGCCATGACGTGATTCGTCATGCCGGTGGGGCTCTCCCATCCCGTGAGCCTTTCGATTTCGCTGAGCGCAAGATGGCCTTTAAACCGCAACAGCTTCAGAGCCTTAGAACGCACCTCCGGTGGTAGCGGCTTTATCGGTCCCGAGGTGCTCACCATCATCGTTGCTCGCCGCCGCAATTATGCTCGGAGATACTTCGGCCGGGCATGACGGGATTGGCGGTCACGCCCCACCGATACGGGCGAGCGCGGCGTCGAGCCGGCCGAGCGCGGCGCGCGCCTCGGCTTGGCGTTCGCGCTGCTCGTCGACCGCCTCGGCCTTGGCCTTCGCGAGGAACTGCTCGTTGCCGAGCTTGGCAGCAATCTTGTCGAGTTCGGCGCGCACGCTCTGCGCCTCTTTCTGCAGCCGCGCGCGCTCCTTGCCGACGTCGATGGCGCCGGCGAGATCGAGCAGCAATGACGCGTTTTCAACCACCACTTGGATGGTGTTCTGCTTGGCGGGCGCCACGGCATCCAATTTGGCAATGTGCTTTACCCGCGCCAGTGACATGATTTGCAGCAGATTGCGGCCGAAAAACTCATTCTCCCGCGCGCCGATCTCGACGAGATACGCGTCGATTTGAAGGCCTGGCGGCACGTTCATCTCGGCGCGCGCGGCGCGGATCTGGGCGATGAGCGCCACAACCCAGTCCATCTCGGCAGCGGCATCGCGATCGACCAGCTCGGCATCGAGCGCGGGCCATCGACCCTGAATAAGCAGTCTGTCTTTGCCATCCGTGAGGTGCTTCCACAGCTCTTCGGTGACGAACGGCATGATCGGATGCAGCAAGTGCACGAGCCGGCTCAGAATCCAGCCGGTCATGGCGCGCGTCTCGGCCTTTTCGGTTTCGGCCTTGGTATTCGCGTGCACGGCAGTGAGGATTGGCTTCGAGAATTCGACGTACCAGTCGCAGAACGTGCCCCAGGTGAAATGATAGAGCGCGTCCGCGGCTGTGTTGAACTCGAACGCCTCGAGCGCCTCGGTCGCGCGCAGCGCCGCCTGCGCCAGCGCGCCGGCGATCCATTTGTTGAGCGTGAGCTCGGCGCTTGCCGGATCGAACTTCGGATCGAGCTTGCACTCGTTCATTTCGGCGAAGCGCGCCGCGTTCCACAGCTTGGTGGCGAAGTTGCGGTAGCCCTCGATGCGGCTCTCGGCGAGTTTCACGTCCCGGCCCTGCGCGGCCAGCGCCGTGAGCGTGAAGCGCAGCGCATCGCAGCCGTATTTGCCGATGATGGCGAGCGGATCGACGATGTTGCCCTTGGACTTCGACATCTTCTGGCCGCGCTCGTCGCGCACCAGGGCGTGGATATAGACCGTCCTGAACGGCACCTCGCCCATGAACTTGCAGCCCATCATCATCATGCGCGCGACCCAGAAGAAGATGATGTCGAAGCCGGTGACGAGGACGTCGGTGGGGTAGTACCGCTTGAGCTCGGGCGTTTCGGCCGGCCAGCCGAGCGTCGAGAACGGCCACAACGCCGACGAGAACCAGGTATCGAGCACGTCGTCATCGCGCTTCAGGGCGACGTCTTCGCCGTAATGCGCCCGCGCCGCCGCCTTCGCCGCCGCCTCGGTTTCCTCGACGAAGACGCGGCCATCCGGCGCGTACCATGCCGGAATCTGATGACCCCACCAGATCTGGCGCGAGATGCACCACGGCTGGACGTTGCGCATCCATTCGAAGAAGGTGTTTTCCCACTGCCGCGGCACGAACACGGTGGCGCCGCGCTCGACCGCCTCGATCGCCGCCTTCGCCAGCTCCTTGGCGTTGACGTACCACTGGTCGGTGAGCCACGGCTCGATCACCACGCCGGAGCGATCGCCGTAGGGCACCATCAAGGTGTGCGGCTCGGTCTTCTCCAAGAGGCCGGAGGCTTCGAGATCGGCCAGCACCTGCTTGCGCGCGGCGAACCGATCCAGCCCGCGATAGCTTTCGGGCACGCTGTCGTTGAGCTTGGCGTCGCGGTCGAAGATGTTGATCAGCGGCAGGTTGTGACGGCGGCCGACCTCGAAGTCGTTGAAGTCGTGCGCCGGCGTAATCTTGACCGCGCCGCTGCCGGCGGTGGGATCGGCGTGCTCGTCGGCGACAATCGGAATGTGCCGCGTGGTCAGTGGCAGCACGACGTGCTTGCCGATCAGATGCTTGTAGCGCTCGTCCTCGGGATTCACCGCGACGCCGGTGTCGCCGAGCATGGTTTCGGGGCGCGTCGTCGCCACGGTGATGAACGCGCCGTCGTGGCCGACGACCGGATACCTGATGTACCAGAGCGAGCCCTTGGTCTCGCGGCTTTCGACCTCGAGGTCGGAGACCGCGGTGTGCAGCTTGGGGTCCCAGTTCACCAGCCGCTTGTCGCGATAGATCAGGCCCTCCTTGTGGAGGCTGACGAAGACCCTGCGCACCGCGGCGCTCAGCCCGTCGTCCATGGTGAAGCGCTCGCGCTTCCAGTCCGGCGAAGCGCCGAGCGAGCGCAGCTGGCGGGTGATGGTGCCGCCGCTCTCGGCCTTCCATTGCCAGACGCGTTCGATGAATTTCTCGCGGCCGAGCGCGCGGCGATCGGTCTTTTCCGCCGCGAGATTGCGCTCGACCACCATCTGCGTGGCGATGCCGGCGTGGTCGGTGCCCGGCTGCCACAGCACATCGCGGCCGCGCATGCGCTCGAACCGCGCCAGGATGTCCTGCAGCGTGTGGTTGAGCGCGTGGCCCATGTGCAGGCTGCCGGTGACGTTGGGCGGCGGCATGGCGATGCAGAACGGCCGCTTCGCCGATTGCGGATCGCAGGCGAAGGCGCCGGACTTCTCCCACGCCGCGTAGAGGACCGGCTCGATCGCGCCGGGATTGAAGGTCTTGTCGAGCATCGCGCCCGTTTTTAGGCGGCCCGGCGCGTCACCGCAAGGGCGCACGCTCCGGTGGATGACTATCGTGCGCCCGTCGACCGACCTTTAGCGTGTCAGCCGTCGCGCGCCTCGCGCACGAGCCGAGCGATTTCCTCACGCACGATGCGCTCGATGATCGCGGGCAGATTGGTGTCGAGCCACGCCTTGAGGAGCGGCTTCAGCAGCTCGCGCGTCGCGTCCTCGAGCGCGCGGTCGCCCGGCGTGCCGGTGGCGGCGCTGCGCGGCGCGGCACGCGCGAGTTCGGTCAGCACGGCGATCGAAGCGGCGGCGGCGCTTTCGGAGATCACGCGATCGGAGTGCTCGACCGGCGCCGCCGGAGTTTCGGCGACCGCCGGCGGCGGCTCCGGCGCGGCCTTGGGCGCTGGCTCGTAGGGCGCAACCGCGATCGGCGACGGCTCGCTCCGCGGCGCCAGGCGCGCGGCGAGCGAGACGACCGAGCCGTCGGGCTCGACGCGATCAGTCAACTCGAGAATGTCCTGCTCGGCAGACGCCGCGTTCGGCTTGCCCGTGGCGTCCGCGTCCTCGGCGATGATGCGGCGGATCGAGGCGAGAATCTCCTCCATCGAGGGCTCGTCCTGGCGGCTGATATCCGACATGGCAACCTCCACCAACAACCTGCCGCCTGACCTGAGCGGCACCCAGATATAGTAGGGAAAGGCCTCGCTAAATGCTAGATATGCCTTCCCGCCTGGGGATAACTCGTTTTGCGCGTTATCTCACCGGCTGGGCCCGAAGCCCAGCCACTTCGACCGCACCGCCTCGTAGTAGCGGTTCACGTCGTAGAGATTGACCGCCAGCTTGAGGTCGGCCGCGGTGAGCCGGCCGACCTGGTCCGCCAGGTTGAACTCGGCGACGGCGAGATCGTGCTGCGCCTTGATCAGGTTGGTGCGGTCGGCGAACAGCTCCTGCTCGGCGTTCAGGACGTCGATCAGGGTGCGCAGGCCGGCGCGCTGCTGCGCCTTGAGGCCGTCATAGGCGATCTGGTCGGCCCGGATCGCGGATCGCTGCGAGACGATGTTGGCGCGCTGCGCCTGGATGGTCTCCCAGGCCGCGGTGGCGCCTTCCACCGCGAAGCGTCGCGCGTCGTCGGTCAGTCCTTCGCTCTGGCCGACCTTCTGCTTGGCCTGCCGCGATTCCGAATAGATCAATCCGGCCTCGTAGAGCGGCACCGAAAGCTGCGCCTGCACCGTGCCGTAGGTGGTCTCGTGGCCGCTCAATTGCAACGGATCGTCGGTGCGGTTCGCCTCGCCGACCAGGTTGACGCTGGGCAGCAACTGCGCCTCGGTCGCAGCGACGAAGTCGCGTGCGGCGTCCTCACCGAACAGCGCCGAGATCACGTTCGGGTTCTTGGTTGCAGCCAAGCCGAGCGCCTCGGCGCGCGATGCCGGAATCTGCGGCTGGATGGTCGGTTGCGCCGGATTCGCGGGCGCGTGGCCGACGTAGCGCGCATAGTTGGCGCGATCGGATTGCAGCGTGCCCTCGTCCTGCTGGCGCTGGGCGTGAGCCGCCTGGAGGCGAGCTTCGGCCTGCGCCACGTCGGTGCGGGTGACGAGGCCGGAGCGGAACTGCGCCTGGGTCTGCTTGAGCGTCTCGGCCAGCAGGTTCTCGTTATTGCGGTCGAGGGCGACCACCGCCTGGTCGCGCAGCACGTCGAAATAGGCGGAGATGACGTTGAACAGCACCGTGCCTTCGAGCGCGATCAGATGGGCACGCTCCGAGCGGACGGTATCCTCGGCCTGCGCCGTCTTGGCGACCGTCTGGCCGCCCTGATAGACCGGCTGGATCAGCTTGAAATCGAGCGAGCGCGGCGTGGTGTAGCCTGCGGGGAGTTGGGAGCTGGTGGTCGGCGTGTTCTCGAATTTCTCCTTGCCGATGGCGCTGGTGAATTGGAGCGTCGGCCGCCAGCCGGCGAGCGCCTGGTTCACGCCTTCGTCGGTCGCGCGCAGATTGGCGCGCTCGGCCAGCAGTTGCGGATTGGTGTTGTAAGCCTCAGCGAGCGCGTCCTGGAGCGTCTCGGCCCGGGCGGCGTCGCTCGTCAGGAGCGAAACCAAAAACCAAGCCGGCACCGCGCCCAACGCGAGCGCCGGGAGCAAGGCCAGGACCGCGCCGCGCCGCATCGGCCGCTCAAAAAGCGAAGCTCGGCGCCGGCTGGAAGCCCGGCAGATAGGGCGTGCCGGCGTCGAACACCGGCCGGCGCGACAGCACCGCGCCGACGCGGGTCATCACCTCGCCCTCGCCGATTGGCGCGCCCGGCTTGCGGATCACCACCACCAGTCGGCCGCCTTCGACCAGCTGGCCGAGCAGATCGTGCGGCACCTCGGCCGCAGCGCCGGCAATCACGATCGCGTCGTAGGGCGCGGCCGCTTTATGGCCGTGCTCGAGCGGGCCCTGGACGACCTCGACATTGGCGCAACCGAGCCCGGCCAGGCGCTGGCGCGCGGCCGCAATGGCGCCGGCATCGGCTTCAAGCATGACCACGCGGCCGGCGAGGTGCGACAGAATCGCCGCGGCATAGCCGCTCGGATCGCCGATGGCCAGCACGCGGTCGGTCGGTGCGATGGCGGCAAACTGAACCAGCCGCGCCAGCACCATCGGCTCGATCAGCCAGCGGCCGTCGCCGAGCGATAGATCCTCGTCGATATAGGCGACGCCGCGCAGCACCTCGGGCACGAAGCGTTCGCGCGGCACTGCGTCGAACGCCTCGAGCACGCGGAGATCGGTCACCGTATTGGTGCGCAGCTGGCCGTCGATCATGGCCAGGCGCGCGGCGTGGAAATCGAATCGGGTCATAGATTTGGATGAAGATCGGCCGCTAACGGTCTTGAAAATTTATACTAGCCGCGGCAGCCGCGCAGGACAATCGCAGAGTCGCCGGAGCCGCCTCGGCATTGCGCCGGGCGGGCGGAAACGCCTATATCTCGGGCCTCGGCGCGCCGGCCGGATGGCAGAGTGGTTATGCAGGGGACTGCAAATCCCCGTACAGCGGTTCGATTCCGCTTCCGGCCTCCACGCGGTTTGGACTCGTTAAGGGACCGCGTGTATATGATGCGGCGATATTCCGGGGTAGCTCAGCGGTAGAGCAATCGGCTGTTAACCGATCGGTCGTCGGTTCGATCCCGACCCCCGGAGCCATTCGACAGAAAAGGGCGGGCCTGCCGGTCCGCCCTTTTCGCGCTTGACGCGACGCGGACCGCGCTTTGAAAGACTACGCCCGCACTTCCTGCCGCTGGAACGCGATATAGGCAAACACGAAGACGATGATGGTGCCGGCGACGAGGCCAGTCGCCTGCGGCCAGATCAGCAGCAGGCTCTGGCCGAAGGGCAACGGAGCTCCCATCACGCTGCCTTCGAGCTGCGACATGAACACCGGCCCGAGCGCGCGCGTCGCCGGATGCAGCAGCGCCAGCACGGATTCATCGAACAGCGTACTGGGCGAGACGCGCGACAACGTCTGCTGCAGCTCGACCTGGCCGAGGCTGGGCCCACCGCCGAGGAGCAGCGTCACCGCATTGGGCGGATAGATCGCGTTGGCGGCGAACTGGACGATCAGCGGCCACAGTACGGTCGCCAGCAGCCAGAGCCCGAGCGCGACCAGCGCCGAGGTCGCTGCCGAACGGAACAGCACCGAACACAGTATCGCCACCGTTAGCCACAGCCCGCCATAGAACAGGGCGACGACGAGGAAGCCGATGCCGCGCGACACCTCGGCGCCACTCGGCGGCACGCCCAGGGTGATGAGCCCGAAGCCGACGACCAGCAGCCACAGCATCACCAGCGCGATCGCCAGCGTCGCCAGGCCGGCGAGGAATTTCCCCAGCAGTAGTGCATCGCGATAGATCGGTTGAGCCAGGATGCGGCTCATGGTACGGCGGTTGAATTCGCTGTTGATCGCATCGAAGCCGAGGCCAATCGCCATCAGCGGCACCAGGAACGCCAGCACCGCGATGAACGACGGCAGCGGATCGCGCGCGTGGGTGAAGAGACGCAGGAACACGAACGGATCGCTCGCGGTGGTAGTCTTGAGGTCGCTGATCGCGGTATAGACCGCGCCAATCCCGGTCAGCAGCACTAGCCATTCGAGCACGAACATGCGCGAGCTGCCGAGATGGTCGGCGAGCTCCTTGACGAAGACCGCACCAAACCCGATGAATGGCGAGCCGCTACGCCGTGCCATGCCGGCCCTCGAAGTAATGGCGGTAAATGGCGTCGAGGCTGGGCTCGACGCTGACTAGGCGATGGAGCGCGGCGCCGGCGGCAACCGCTGCGCGCGCCAGCTCGGCGCGCACGTCGCGGTCAGCGAGCACGCGCACCGTGCCGTCCGCCGCCGTCGCCTGGCGCACGCCCGGCAGCGCCGCGAACAGGCTTGGCGCGTCGACGTCGCCCTCGAGGTCGAGCTCGAAGATATAGACGCCGCCGAAGACGCGCCGCGCCAGATCGGGCACGGTGCCTTCAAGCACGATCTTGCCGCGATGGAACAGCGCGACGCGGTCGCACACCGCCTGCACGCGATCGAGCAGATGCGACGACAGCAGCACGGCGGTGCCGTCGGCCTTGAGGCCGCGGATGGTGTCGAGCAGATCGAAGCTCGCCTGCGGATCGAGGCCCGAGGTCGGCTCGTCGAGCACCGCGAGCTCGACGCCCTTCATCAGCACCTCGGCGAGGCCGAGGCGCTGGCGCATGCCGTGCGACAGCGTCCGCATGCCGCGATCGGCCACTTCGTCGAGCCCGACGCGCTTCAGCGCCGCTGATATTCCGGCTTCGGCCTGCTCGCGCGGCAGGCCGGCAAGCCGCGCGGTGTAGCGCAGGTTCTGCCGCGCCGTCAGGTTGTCGTAGAAGCCGACCGAGTCCGGCAGATAGCCGACTCTTCGCTTGACCTCGAGTGGCGCGCGGATCGGATCGAAACCACCGACATCGATGGTGCCGCTGCTAGGCTCGGTCAATCCCAGCAGCATCAGGATGGTCGTCGTCTTGCCCGCACCGTTAGGGCCGAGCATGCCGAGGATCTCGCCGCGATGCAGCTCGAGATCAACACCGGAAACCGCGGCGATCGGGCCGTACCACTTGCTCAGTCCTTTGGCGCTGAGGACGACCTCGCTCATCGCCGGCCGAAGCGCGCAACCGCGCCGACGGCGATCAGCAGCGCGATGGCGATCACCGCGATCCCGATCACGCCCCACAGCGTCGAGGTCTCGACGGTGATGCGGAAATCTGCCGAGGTCGCCGCGCCCTTGCCGTCGGCGTCGAAGGTCGTCATGTAGTCGCCCGCCAGCGCCTTGTCCGAGGGCGTCAGCAGAGCCTGCACCGTTGCTTTCTGGTTGGGGACGAGCGCGGGAATGCTGTCCGGCTTGAAATCGACCTTCCAGTCGGATGGCGGCGAGCCCGAGAAGTGGATGTCCTGAGCCGGCGCGCTGCCGTCGTTGCGGACGACGAGGCTAATGGCCGTCGCCTTGCCGGCCTCCGCTGAGGCGCTGAGGCGACCGCCCTGGCCGCTGAGGCTGAGCTTCGGCTGACCGGTGATCTGCATCTCGAGCCGCGTCGACGCCGCGGCGCCGTCGGCCGAGGCATGCACGGTGACCGGATAGTCGCCCGCCTTGATATTGTCCGGCGGCTGAACCTGGACCTGGAGGTCTTTGCTTTTGCCGGCGGCGATCGGGATCGAGCTCAACTGCTGCGTACCGTAGGATTCGGTGAACGACGTCTGGAAACCCGGCGGCGCGTCGGCGACCAGCTTGACCGTCGCATCCTTGTCGCTGTCGTTCTGGACGTGGAACGTATACTTGAAGCTCGTCGTCGGCGTACCGCGCAGCGACGGCAGATCAGTCTTGATGCTGAGCTGCGGCGGCAGGTTCTGGCCGATGGTAATGTCGATCGGCAGCGTCGCCGACGCACCCGCACCCCTGGCGTGCAGCACCAACTCGTCGGTGCCCGGCCCCGCATTGGCCGGCACGTCAATGCGCAGCGTCAGCGGCACGTTGTCGTTCGTCGCCGGCATCGCGGCGGTGACCGGCAGGCCGTTGCCGAGGATCGCCGCCTTCCAGCCGGCGGGCACGTCAGCTACCGACAGCGCAACACGCTCGGGCGGCAGGCCATAGTTCTGCAGCTTGAGCTGGAGGGTCGTCGGCTGCCCGGCCTGCGCGGCGAGCGACGGATAATCGGTCGTCAGCCACAGGCCCTTGACGTGCGGTGCGTCAGCCGCCTGCGCGTGCGAAACAGCGACGAGCGTAACGAACACCACCGGCAACCAAAATGCGCGACGCATCGTGGGGTCTCCTCCCGGCAGTGCCGAATGCGCGGCTGTGTAGAATGCAAACGAACACCAGCCGACCCCGTTCGGGGCGCCGGGAAAATAACGCCGCGCCGGCGCCAGCCAAGTTAAATCACTGTAACGCGATGGATATTCCGGAATGTCGCGCCGGCTTCTCAGTCATTTCCCAGCACACGGGAGTCCGACATGACAGGAAAGACAGTCTTCGTCGCCGCCGGTTTCAATTTGTTCGCGGGTCTATCGACCGACCGCGTCGCAATCGTGGCCGCGTGTTGACCGAGGGGTGCAGGAGCGATCATGGCGAACCTTTGGCGCGTGCTGGCGATCGCGTGGCTCGGCGGCGTCGCGTCGCCGGCGCTGATGGACGAGCCGGCGACCGTTGGCGATGCGCTGACGGCTCCGGTCGTGGCCGAAAGCGCGGTCGAGGCGAGCCCGACCAGCACGGAGGCGGTGCAGCTCGACGCCGATACGGCCGAGGATGCGCCTGCAAGCCATCACGATGACGCCGGCTGAACGCGCCGGCCGCGCTCAGTGCCGCGCGGGCAGCAACTGCTTGATGCGCGCCGACAGGCCGTGGCGCAGGCGCTCGCGCCGCACCACCGCCTCGCTCTCGACCCAGTTGAGCTGCACGACGCGGCGCGGCCCGCTGGTCGGATGGTGGCCGTGCCAGGAATGCGGCGTGACGCGGAATGCGAGCAGCGTGCCAGCCGCCGGCGGCACCTCGGCCACCATGTCGTCGAGGTCGGCGTTCGAGCGCAGCAGCCGCAGCCGGCCGCCCTGCGCCTCCCACGCCTCGTTCATGTAGACCAGCACAGTGATGATCTTCGATGGGGTGTCGGTGTGGATGCGGCCGTCCTTGGCCTGGGCCTGGCCGCGCACCGTGACCATGGTCGGCCGTCCGGCGAGATCGACGGAAAATTTGCGCACGAATGCGGCGCGCATTTCCGGCCCTTGGATCTCGGCGAGAAATTTCGCGAAAGCCGGACCATAGGTCACGTCGGCGACCGGAAAGCTGCCCGGCCGCTCGACCTTGGGATAATCGGCCGACAGCGCCGTACGCGCCGTCGGCGGCACGAAGCCGGGCACGATTAGATAGGGAAACGGGTCGGTCTCGAGCGTGGTGCGCTCGAATACCGTCAGATCGATGAAGCGAAGCCGCTCGTCAGCCGCAACCGCCGTCATGGGCTGCATCATACTGGCCGGCAGGCGAGCCGCCAACGTTTCATGACGGTGGATGACCTGGATAAAGGCGCCTTTTCGCGACGGTGATGCCTCTTTCGCGATCAGTCGTATGATCAATCGTCGTTCATCGTCGGCGCAGGCCCAACCCGCGCGATAAATCGGCCAGTTCCACCAGGGAGGGATGGCATGCTCAAGCTTCCGGCTCACGGTCGATACGACCACTCGAACATCAACCAGCGGCCCGATTACGATTGGCCCGGCGGCAAGCGCCTGGCGTTCTACATCGCGCTCAACATCGAGCACTTCGCCTTCGGCACCGGTATCGGCATGGATCCGACCAACCGCGGCGGACCGCAGACGACGCGCAACTATGCGTGGCGGGATTACGGCAACCGTATCGGCAACTGGCGGCTGTTCGAGATTCTCGACGAGCTCGCCTTGCCGGCGACGGTTCTGCTCAACAGCAGCGTCTGCACCCACTATCCGGACATCGTCGCGAAGATCAAACAGCGCGGCGACGATGTCTGCGGCCACGGCCGCACCAACGCCGAGCTGCTGCGCACCTATTGGGAGCACGACGAGGCGCGCGTCATCGCCGAATGCACCGAGGTGATCGAAAAGTCCATCGGCGTGCGGCCGACCGGCTGGATGGGCCCGGGTGCGCTCGAATCCAACGTCACGCCCGACCTGCTCAAGGAGGCCGGTTACACCCATCTGCTCGACTGGCCGTTCGACGACCAGCCGGTGTGGATGCGTACGCGCTCAGGCCCGCTCCTATCGGTGCCCTATCCGCTCGAGCTCAACGACGCCGGCACACTCGCCTTGCGCGACCACACCGGCCGCGAGTTCGCCGACATGGTGGTCGACCAGTTCGAAGAGCTGCTGGAGCGCTCGGACGCGAAGCCACTGGTGTTCGCGCTGTCGCTGCACGGCTTCATCGTCGGCCAGCCGTTCCGCCTGCGGCCGCTGCGCCAGGCGATCAAGCATTGCGCGCAGCACCAGCGCAAGGATCGCGTCTGGTTCACCCGCGCCGGCGAGATCGCGAAATACTGCTTCTCGCTGAAGCCGGGACTCATTCCCGGCAGTTGATGCCGACCGGAGCCGATGAAGCGCCGGCGGCGGCGCGTTCTCGCCCTCGGGCTGAGCGCATTGGGCATGAGGGGACGGCGCTCGACCGGCCGGTGCCGCCTCCCCTAGACTGCGCCGCCATGGCGAAGCGCGTGCCCGTAAAGATTCTCAGCAAGCAGACGATCTATCGCGGCTATTTCCAACTCGACCTCTACACGCTGCGCCACCGGCTCTATCGCGGCGGCATGAGCCCGCCGATGACGCGCGAGGTGTTCGAGCGCGGCCAGACCGTCGGCATCCTGCTCTACGATCCTAAGCGCGACGCTCTGGTGCTGGTCGAGCAATTCCGGCTACCCGCCCATCTCGCTGGCTTTCCCGCCTGGCAGATCGAGATCGTCGCCGGCATCATCGAGGATCGGCGCGAGCGCCCGCGCAACGTGGCGGTCCGCGAAGCGCGCGAGGAAGCGGGCATCGCCATCACCGGCGCGCCGTTCCTGGCGCAGAAATTCATGACCTCGCCGGGCGGCTCGACCGAGAGCTTTCATCTGTTTTGCGCGCGGGTCGATTCACGCGGCGTCGGCGGGCTGCATGGGCTCGCCGAAGAACACGAGGACATCCGGGTGACGGTGAAGGGCTTTCGCGCGGCGATGAATCTCGCGCTCACGGGCCGCATCCAGAACGGTCCGACGCTGGTCGCGCTCTATTGGCTGGCCGCGAACCGCGCGCGCTTGCGGCGGCGCTGGCTGCAGCGATAGGCCGCCCGGTTAAGCCGCCGAGCGCGGGCTCTTGGTCTCGGCGCCTTTGTCGGTCCGCACCGTGATGAGTTCGGATGCGGTCTCGCCGCGGCGATAGGCGGGCGGGAACAGCTTCGTGGCGACGAGAACCACCACGACCGGTATGGCCCAGGCCAAGCCAATGGCATCGAACGTGCTGCGATGATCGAGAATCCAGTGCCACATGAGGTCTACCTCCCCCTTCGGAAGATTCTAGGCACCGACTCCGAGGTTAATCCCCCCGAAAAGATTACGGTCGCCAGGGCGTGCCGATGATCGGAATTCCGTTCCGGTCGATCGGCGCGCCGGCGCCGTTGCGTGGCGTGAACGGGCCGTAGGTCGGGGTCGGCGGATTGCCGGCACAACCGGCCAGCACGATCGCCGCGATCGCCATGGCCAAGATGCCCGCCGATCGCCCGTACACGCCCCCTAGCATGCGAGCCCGCGGGGTTGATTGCAAGAGGCGACTCTCTATAGTCACGCATTCATAACCTTGCCGTCCCGCCCCCATGCTCAGCCCGGCGATCCGCAACGGCTTCATTGAAACCATCGGCAATACGCCGATGATCCGCTTGCGCAAGGCGTCGGAGCTGACCGGCTGCGAGATCCTGGGCAAGGCAGAGTTCCTCAACCCCGGCGGCTCGGTGAAAGACCGCGCCGCGCTCTACATCGTCAAGGACGCCGAGACACGCGGGCTCCTCAAGCCGGGCGGCACCATCGTCGAAGGCACCGCAGGCAACACCGGCATCGGCCTCGCGCTCGTCGGAAATGCACTGGGTTACAAAAGCGTCATCGTCATGCCCGAGACGCAGAGCCAGGAGAAGAAGGACATGCTGCGGCTGTGCGGCGCCGATCTTCGCCTGGTGCCGGCGGTGCCCTATGCCAATCCGATGAACTACGTGCGCTATTCCGAGACGTTGGCGAAGGAGGTTGCGGCGCAGTCGCCGCGCGGCGCGATCTGGGCCAACCAGTTCGACAACCTCGCCAACCAACGCGCGCATATCGAGACGACGGGACCGGAGATCTGGGAGCAGACCCAGGGCAAGGTCGACGCCTTCGTCTGCTCGGTCGGCACCGGCGGCACGCTTGCCGGCGTCGGCATCGCGCTCAAGGAATTCAGCCGCAAGGTCCGGATCTATCTCGCCGATCCGCTGGGCTCGGCGATCTATTCGTGGTACGCGCGCCACGAATTGAAGGCCGAGGGCAACTCGATCACCGAGGGCATCGGCCAGGGCCGCATCACCAAGAATCTCGAAGGCGCGCCGCTCGACGGCTGGTTCCAGGTGACCGACGAGGAGATGCTGCCGGTGCTGTTCGATCTCGTGCTCGAGGAGGGCCTGATCCTCGGCGGCTCGTCGGGGATCAACATCGTCGGCGCGATCAGGGCGGCGAAGGAGCTGGGACCCGGCCATACGGTCGTCACCATTCTCGCCGATTACGGCACGCGCTATCAGTCGAAACTGTTCAACCCGGCGTTCCTGCGCGAGAAGAAGCTGCCGGTGCCGTCATGGATACCGGAGGAGTAGGATAATTGAGTGCCGCCCTGTCGATCCGTGTTTGTCATACCCGGCCTAGTGCCAGGCATCCACGTCTTAAGGCGTGGATGGCCGGGCCAAGCCCGGCCATGACGTTCGCGAGGCAAGGCGCATGAACTATGCCCATCCCGAGGCGCTGGTTGAGACCGCGTGGCTCGCCGCACATCTCGGCGATCAGAACCTGCGCATCCTCGACGGGACGTTTACGCTGCCCGGCGTCAGCCCGACCGGACCCGAGCTCTATGCGCGCCAGCACATTCCGGGCGCGATCTATTTCGATATTGAGGAGATCAAGGACGCCGCCAATCCCCTGCCCCACATGTTGCCCGACGCGCCGACCTTCGCGCGGATGATGACGGCGCTCGGCGTCGGCAGCCGCCACAAGATCGTCGTCTACGACGCCTTCGGCCTCGCCTCAGCGCCGCGGGTGTGGTGGACGTTGCGCGCCTTCGGCCACAAAGATGTTGCGATCCTCAACGGCGGCTTGCCCAAGTGGCTCGCCGAAAACCTTCCAGTCACCGCCAAGGTGCCGAAATTTCCGACGGCGACGTTCGACGCCAAGCTCGACCGGGGCCGCGTGCGCAACAAGGCGCAGATGCTCGCCAATCTCCAATCGAGGCGCGAGCAGGTGATCGACGCGCGCAGCGCCGGCCGCTTCGCCGGCACCGAGCCCGAGCCGCGCGCCGGACTGCACGGCGGCCACATCCCCGGCAGCGTCTCGCTGCCTTCAACTGAGTTCGTCGACAAAGCGACGCGCACGGTGCTGCCGGCCGACGCGCTCGCCGCCAAATTCCGCGCCGCCGGCGTCGATCCGGCAAAGCCGGCGGTGTCGAGTTGCGGCTCGGGCGTCACCGCCTGCGCCATCGCCTTCGGCATGCATCTACTCGGCTGGCCCGAGACCGCAGTCTACGACGGCTCGTGGTCGGAATGGGGCCTGCCCGGCGATACGCCGGTCGAGACCGGCGCGCGCTAAAGCGCGGTCACCACAGCCAGCTCGTCACGTTGTCGTAGGCCTCGGCGCGGCCGACGAACCTGAGGCCCTTGACGCAACGGACGATGAACCAGACCAGCGTGAGGAACAGGATCAGGCCGCCGATCAGCAGGTGAAGCGTGACGAAGCCGGTCACGGCGTAGAGCAGGCCGATCCAGAAGGTGCGAATCTGGAACCGGTAATGGGTCCGCACCCAATCCGGCCCGTCGTTGCGGTAGACATAGGCCACGATCACGCCGATCAGGTGCGTCACCTGGACGACCAACCCGACGAGATAAAGGATGTAGATGATGGTCGCGGTGCGACCCTGCGCCGGATCGCGGCCGCCAACGATTGCGCGATCGCTCATGGTTCCCCCTTCGCGGCGTGGGCGCCGCCGGCACAAGCGTTACGTGGCCGGCCGGCTGCGTTCAAGCGGTATGCCGAGCCGCAATCCGCTCTGAAAATCGTGCGACTGGCGACTCAAAGCGTCGCGCGTACGATCTCTTTGTGCGGCTTTATCGACGTGAAATGATCTTTCCGCGCTTGTTCATCAACGAACTGGATAACCTGTATGACGAAAATCATGTTCGCCGTAGCGCCGTCATTCGACAGGGGAAGGAATAGAACCTTTACATGGCGGTCGATGTCGGCGCCTTTTTGAAAGAACAGACTCTCCGAATAAAGCGGACGACACTCGCTGACGCATTGGTCATAAAGCCCGATGACATGAGCTCGGTACTGATCGTCTTTCAAGGCCACATCGAGCGTTTGGCCGGTCGCATTGATCCCATGGGCTACCACGCACTCGGTGCCAATCAAGCGATATCGATATTGACGCGGCCCAAGCACATCGACCAGCATAACGTGAGGCAAAACTCGCTTGAGTTCGCTTGGGTCCAGATCAGCGCGAGACGGCATCGCCCGCGCTCCTCGTTTGCGCAGCCAATAGGCATAGCCTTCCCCTATTAGCTCATTGTTAATGGGAGAAGGTTCAGGCGCCATCGATTGACCGTCCCGACGACCTGTGTCTCTGCACCAGCGTATCGTGGCCAACCGCTGAATAAAATTATAATCGAGCCCGGAGCGCGACCGGTGATCGTGCCGGGTGAATACGACTGGACGTCACCGTCGATGTCCGGAGCCTAGCCATGGCGGACTCGGCGGACGAATCGCACGGCAGGAGCGCTGAGACTCGATTTTGATTGGCCGATTGTCTCGGGGCTCCCTGTGATGCCAAGCTGGGTCTCGCGCCTATGCCGAGGAAGCGAAGGGGTAAACCATGCCGTGGAAACATCGGTGGCATCGCTGGCTGACCAGAAATTGGGATGCGGATACGTGGAACGGATGGGAGGCGAGCGTACTTCGGATCGTCTACCTGACCGTGTGCATGTTCGGAACGCTTCTCGTCGCGCCGTTGATCCTGTCGGAGTTCCTGCACAGCTTCGTATCCGGCCTGGTGGTCGCGACTCTCATTTTCGTCGCGTATTCCTGGGTGATCGTTGGCCACTATCCCGAACAGCCGCCCGACGGCGCGTGATCACCACCACGAAACCGCACGGTTGCCGCTCATCGTCGGCCTTCCGAAGAACCGCCGTATGGCAAAACAAGCGCGCCAAAAAATGTGGGCGCGCAAGCGCGGCCGTCCGCTGGATCGCGGCCGGCAACGGTCGCGTAATCGCTCATGGTTCCCCGTTTGCGGCTTGGGCGCTGCAGCCGCAAGCGTCACGCGGGTTGCCGGCCACACACAAGCAGAATGCGGCGGCGCGCCTAGGCCGCAGCCGTATACACGACCGCTTCGTCGAGCCGATCGTCGCCCCAGAAAATCTCGGAGCCGATCGCGAAGGTCGGCGCGCCAAAAACTCCGAGCTAGCGCGCGGAATCGGTTTCGGCCTTCAGACGCTCGGCAACCTCGGCACTTGCGGCACGCGCGATGATCGGCGCCGGCGCCTTGCCAAGCCCGGCGAGCACGCTTTCGACGCTGGCCGCTAATCCGGCCGGCTTGCCGTCGAGAAACAGGCGCGGAACGTCGCGCGGGTGTAGTCGGCGCACCAGCCTTCGGCGGCGGCGGCAATGCCGACGCGCAGCGCGAGCAGGTCGGGTTCGACCGGATACGGCGCACGACCCTTGAATGGGATACCGAGCCGCGCCGCGCGCCGCTCGATGTCACGCCAGTTGTATGCGAGGCGCACCGGATTCTTGGCGAAGGCGGTGTTGTTCTGCTCGATCAGGATTTCGCGCAGATTAAATGGGCGCCAACGGACGGCGACGCCCGCCTTGGCGGCTAACGGTTCGATCCGCATGACCGAGAGATAGCTGTGGATGCTGCCGTAAAAGAAGAAGAAATCGAGTGGCCGTCCCATGACGCTAGTTTTCCCGATCCTCGCGCACTGGGCAAGCGCTCGGCGCTAAACGCCTTCGGGCTCGGGCGGGACGATTCCGGCCTGCGCCTCGGCCGCCCGGGAATGATCGGCGGCGACCAACATGTAGACCGCCGGCACGACGAAGAGCGTGAACAGCGTGCCGATCGCGATCCCGCTCGCGATTACCAAGCCCATGTCGAAACGCGACACCGCGCCGGCGCCCGTCGCCAGGATCAGCGGGATCACGCCCAGCACCATCGCCGCCGTGGTCATCAGGATGGGACGCAGCCGGATCGCCGCCGCCTGCTCGATCGCCTCGCGCTTCGATTTGCCCTGACGCTGCAGCACGTTGGCGAACTCGACGATCAGAATGCCGTGCTTGCTGATGAGGCCCATCAGCGTGACCAGGCCAACCTCGGTATAGATGTTGAGGGTCGCACCGCCGATGCCGAGGCTGATGAACACCAACGCGCCGGCGATCGACATCGGCACCGAGACCAGGATGATGAACGGATCGCGGAAGCTTTCGAACAGCGCCGCCAGCGACAGGAAGATGATGATCAGCGCGAAGGCGAAGGTGGCGACGAAGCCGCTCGATTCCTGGATGTACTGCCGCGATGTGCCGGCGTAGTCGATCGAATAGTCGGACGGCAGGGTGCGGTCGGCCAGGCTCTTGAGCGTGGCGAGCGCGTCGCCGAGCGCCACGCCGGGCGCGGCCACGCCCTGGATGGTGGCGCTGTTGAGCTGCTGGAAGTGGTTGATCGATTCCGGAACCGTCGCAGTCTTGATTTGGGCGATGGTCGAGAGCGGCACCGACGTGCCGTCCGTTGTCTTGATGTAGTAGTTCGTCAGCTGGTCGGGATTGAGCCGCGAGACTTGCTGCACCTGTGGGATCACCTTGTAGGAGCGGCCCTGCAGGTCAAAATAGTTGACGTAGGCGCCGCCCAACATCGACGACAGCGCCCCGCCGACGTCGCTCATCTTTAGGCCGAGTTGTGCCGCCTTGTCGCGGTCGATGATCACGGTCGCCTGCGGCTGGTCGACCTTGAGATCGCTGTCGAGGAAGATGAACTGGCCGCTCTTGATCGCGTCCTGAAGGAAATTTTGCGCGACGGCGTCGAGCCGATTGAACGGCTCGGTGGTGCCGATGACGAACTGCACCGGCAGGCCGAAGCTGCCGGGCAGCGGCGGCGGCTGGAACGCCACCGCGTTGATGCCGGTGATCTGGCTGAGCTTCTGCTGGACCTGCGGCTGGAGCTCGTTCGAGGTGCGCGCGCGCTCGTTCCAGGGCTTCAGCACCATGCCGGCGAGATCCTGGGTCGGCGTGTCGAGCTGGAAGACGTGGGCGGTTTCGGGATAGCCGGCGAAGGTCTGGTAGACCTCGCGCGAATAGAGCAGCTTCTGCTGCAGCGTCGCGTCGGGCGCCGGCCGCGAGGATTCGATGATGACGCCCTGATCCTCGATCGGCGCCAATTCGGTCTTCGAGCCGGTATAGAGGAAATAGATGCTGCCGAGCACGATGACCGCCAGCGTCGCCGTCACCGGCAGATAGTCGAGGCTGCCGCTCAGCCGGCGGGTATAGCCGCCGCGCAACCGCTCGAAGTTGCGGTCGACGAACGCGGTGAAGCGCGCCTGCCAGCCGTGACCGAGCTCGGTGTGCGGCTTCAGCAGCCGCGACGTCATCATCGGCGACAGCGTCAGCGCGATCACCGCCGAGACCGTGACCGCGCCGACCAGGGTGAAGGCGAATTCGGTGAACAGCGCGCCGGTGAGGCCGCCCTGGAAGCCGATCGGGATGTAGACCGCGACCAGCACCACGGTCATGGCGATGATCGGCCCGCCGAGCTCGCGCGCGGCGCGGATCGCGGCCGTTATCGGCCGCATCCCCTCCTCGAGATGGCGGTTGACGTTCTCGACCACAATGATCGCGTCGTCGACGACGAGGCCGATAGCGAGCACCAACGCGAGCAGCGTCAGCAGGTTGATCGAGAATCCGAAGATCAGCATCATCGTGAAGGTGCCGATCAGCGACAGCGGAATGGCCACGGTCGGGATCACCACCGAGCGCACCGAGCCCAGAAACAGGAACACCACCGCGGTGACGATCAGCAGCGCCTCGACCAGTGTCCAGACCACCTCGTTGATCGCGCTGTGCACGAATTCGGTCGAATCGTAGACGATCGCACCCTGGAGTCCCTGCGGCAGCTGACTTTGGATGCCCGGGAAGACGGCCCGGATCTGCTTGATGACGTCGAGCAGATTGGCCGCCGGCGCGACCTGGATGCCGATATAGACCGCGCGCTGGCCGTCGAAGCTGACCTGCGAGTCATAGTCGTCGGCGCCGAGCGTGACTTTGGCGACGTCCTTGAGGCGCACGATCGCGCCGCCCGATTGCTTCAGCACCAGGTTCTTGAACTCGTCGACGGTATGCAAGTTAGTCGACGCATTCAGGTTGATCTGCACCATCTGGCCCTTGGTGTTGCCGAGGCCGGAGATGTAGTCGTTCTGCGACAGCGCGGTGGCAACATCGCTCGCGGTCAGGCCATAGGCGGCGAGCTTCGCCGGATCGAGCCAGGCCCGGAGCGCGAAGGTGCGGCCGCCCAGAATCTCCGCGGTCTGCACGCCGGACACCGCCTGCAGCTTGGGCTGCACCACGCGCGTCAGGTAATCGGTGATCTGGTTCGGCGCGAGCACGGTGCTCTTGAAGCCGATATACATCGCGTCGAAGGTTTGGCCGATCTTGATCGTCACCACCGGCTGCTGCGCGCCCGGTGGCAGCTGGTTCAGCACCGAGGTGATCTTGGCGTTGATCTCGGTCATCGCCTTGTCCGGGTCGTAGTTGAGCCGGAGGTTGGCGGTGATGGTGCTGACGCCCGCGGTGCTGATCGACGTCAGATAGTCGATGCCGTTGGCTTGAGCGATCGCGTTCTCGAGCGGCGTGGTGATGAAGCCCGCGACCACCGACGGATCGGCGCCGTAGTACGTGGTGCTGACGGTCACCACCGCGTTCTCGGTACGCGGATATTGCAGGATCGGCAGCGTGCCGACCGAGCGCAGACCGAGCACCAGGATCATCAGGCTCACCACCATGGCGAGCACCGGCCGGCGAATGAAGATGTCGGTGAACTTCATCGCGCGCCTGCCGAGCCAGCGAAACCAATGCGGCCTAGCACCCCCACCCTAACCCTCCCCCCTCGAGGGGGAGGGACTAGGAGGGGGGCGCTGGCGACGGGCAGAGCGATAATGAAAACTCTGGTCATATCCCCGCTTTACTCGTCCTGCGGATGCGGATTGGGATTGTCGGTCGGCTCGACCGAATTGTTGACGATCAGATGCGCGCCGTTGCGCAGCTTCATCTGGCCGGCCGAAACCACGACGTCGCCGGCCTTGATGCCCTTAAGGACTGCGATCTGGTCGCCGCGCGTCGAACCCGTCGTGACGAAGGTTTGGTGCGCCACCAGCAGCGGATGGCCCTGCGCGTCCTTGCCCTGGTTTTCGACCAGATAGACCGTGTCGCCGTAGGGATTGTAGGTGATCGCCGTCTGCGGCAGCGTGACGTAGCGCTGCGCCGAACCGACGTCGATGACGACCTTGGCGTACATGCCCGGCAGCAGCTTGTGGCCGGGATTGGCGAGCGTGGCACGCACCTGGACGTTGCGCGTCGCGGGATCGACCTTGGGATTGATCGCGGTGATCGTGCCGGCAAAGGTCTCGCCTGGGAAGGTATCGACCGTGGCGGCGATCGTCTGGCCGTTTCGGATCTGCGCGAGTGCCTGCTGCGGAAGGGTGAAGTCGAGATAGATCGGATCGAGCGCCTGGAGCGTGACAATCGTGGTGCCGGCGGCAAGATATTGCCCGACGTCGACGGCGCGAATGCCGAGATGACCGGCGAAGGGCGCGCGCAGCATCTTCTTGTCGACCACCGCCTGCTGCTGGGCCACCTGGGCCTCGGCGTTGCGCAGTGTAGCGGCGTCGGTGTCGACCTGCGCCTTGCTGATGGCGTTGACTTTGAGCTGTTTCTGGTCCCGCGTGTCATTGATCGCCGCAAGATCGGCGCTGGCCTGCAGCGCACGCAGATGCGCGACGTCGTCGGCATCGCGCAGCGTCAACAGCACCGTCCCGGCGGCGACGTCGTCGCCCGAATGGAAATGGACCTGGTCGACGATGCCGTCGACCTCGACCGACAGGTCGGCGCCGTTGACCGCGCGCAAGGAGCCGACGGCGCTGAGCTGCGGCTGCCATTCCTGCGCCGTCGCCACGGTCGTCGAGATCGTCTGCGGCGGGTTGGCGAAGGCCTTCATGGCTTGGCTGATCATGGCGGAGCGGAAGGCCTCGAAGCCGAAGATGAGGACCAGCACGACCACCGCCGCGGCTAGCATGATGATCATGCGCCGGGTCAGCGGGGTCAGGCCCCGGAGACGCTGCTTCACCTCGCGCGGATCGAACGGCATGGCTTCAGCCTCGGCTTTGATTCTGGGCAACGTCGGCGCGGTTCCACCAGCCGCCGCCGAGCGCCTGGAACAGCGCGGCAGTGTCGGCATAGCGCGCCGCTTGCACCTGGACGAGGGCGATCCGCGTCTGCTGATATGTGGTTTCGGCGTTGAGCAGCGCGAGATAGCTGACGGCGCCGAGGCGATATTGGTCGCGCGCGAGGCCGAGGCTCTCGGCCGCGAAGCGTTCCGCCGCGGTACTCGCCTGCAGCGCGTCGGCATCGGATTGCAGCGCGCGCAGCGCGTCGGCGACGTTCTGGAACGCGGTCAGCACGGTGCCGCGATATTGCGCCGCCGCGGCGTCGAACGCGGCGTCGGCCGCGCGCTTCTGGTGCAAGAGCGTGCCGCCGCGAAACAGCGGCTGGGTGACGCCGGCGACGACGCTCCAGATGCCGGTGCCCGAACTGAACAAGCTGCCGATTTCGGTCGCCTCGGTGCCGATGTCGGCGCTCAAGGGGAACTGCGGCAGCATGTTGGATATCGCGACGCCGATCTCGGCGCTGGCCTGGTGCAGCGTCGCCTCGGCCGCGCGCACGTCGGGACGCTGCTCGACCAGGCGCGACGGCAGGCTCACCGGCAGGTCCTGCGGCAGGGTGAGCGACGCGAGCTCGAAGGTCTGGCCGGGCGGCTGGTTCGGGAAGCGGCCGGCGAGCGCGGCGATGCGGTCGCGCTGTTGTGCCAGCTGCTTGCGCAGCGGCGGCAGCGTCGCCTTTTCCTGGGCTAGCGTCGCTTCTTGCTGCAGCACCGCCGTGCGCGCCACCGCGCCGAGACGGAACTGCTGTTCGAGCAGGCCGAGCTGGTCGCTCTCGACCTTGATGATGTCATCAGTCGTGGCGATTTGGGCGCGTAGGTTCGCCTCCTGCACCGCCGCGCCGACGACGTTCGAGGTCAACGTCAGGTAAGCCGCCTCGAGTTGGAAGCGCTGATAGTCGGCGGCGGCCTCGGCCGCCTCGACGCCGCGCCGGACGCCGCCGAACACGTCGGGCGAATAAGCGACGCTGACCTCGGCGGTATTGAACGAGAAGATGCTGTGCAGCTTGGAATTGCCGATACCGGCGCCGTTGAATTTCTCGCGCTCGTGCTGGACGCTGCCGTTGGCGCTCGGATAGAGACCGCCCTGGGCGGCGAGTGCGTTCTCGCGCGCCTGGCGCAGCGAGGCCTGCGCCGCCTGGAGGTCGGGATTGTGCTGGAGCGCGGCCTCGACCAGCGCGTTGAGCGCCGGCGAATGGAAGAGCGTCCACCATTCGCCGGGAATGTCCCGGCCGACCGCGAAGTGCTGTGCCGCGCCGCCGGCGACCTTCGTCGCCGCGGTATCGGCCAGTTTCTCGGGCGCGTAGCCCGCACCTGCTGGCGCCGCCGGCTTCGTGAAGTCGGGGCCGACCGCGCATGAGGCGAGCGTCAGCGCGGCGACGATCGCGAGGAGTCTTTTCATCACCTGCCCGGCTCCGCGAAGATGGCGCGCGTCTGCTCGCAGACGATGCGCTGCACCGCGCGCACCCGCGTACCGTTCACGCTCTTCCAGCGCAGCGTGTGCGCCGCCGGCTTGTTGCAGAATACCGCCGCCTGGCCGAGGACCGCCGTGGCGCGCAACCAGGTCTGCTCGTCGTTGAGCGATCGCCCGATCAACCGCGCCACCAGCGCGGCGCACGGCTCGCCGACGCAACGTCGCATCGTCGCATAGAGCGATCCGAGCGCCGCCGAGCGCTCGAGCTCGGCGCGAGCGATGAACAACTTGCGGCTCTCGACGCTGGCGCGGGTATCACCGTCGCCGCCTTCGAAGATGAGCGCGACGAAATTCTCGAGCAGCTCGGTCAGCAGCGCGAGCGTCGCCGCATGCGACGGCTTGCCGGATGCGAGCGCTGC
The DNA here is from genome assembly GCA_028871055.1 of Alphaproteobacteria bacterium. GTDB lineage: Bacteria > Pseudomonadota > Alphaproteobacteria > ATCC43930 > CGMCC-115725 > REEB95. The sequence goes on along the minus strand of JAGWON010000015.1, from coordinate 42,728 downwards.
CCTGACCCGCCCGCCGATCGGCGCCATCTGCCGCTCGATGTAGTCGGCGAAGTAGCCGACGACCGCGCGGTAGAGGCCTTCCTTGCTACCGAAGTGGTACTGGATCGCCGGCAGATTGACTCCGGCACGCTCCGCCAGTAGCCGGGTGCTCGTTCCGTCGTAGCCGTGTGCGGCGAAGACCTCGATCGCCGTCTCGATCAGACGGCGGCGGGTGTCGGCGCCGCGGGCCGAGGCAGCGCTCCGCCGGCGGCTTCGCGTTGGGATGGTCTGAGGCGCAAGCATGGGCTGGCTCGAATTATATCGATCGATAGCTAGTGTCAAACTATAAAATCGCGATATGGCTGCGGTCACAGAAATACCGCAGGACAGCCATGCGTGCCGTCACGGCGGCTCCGGCTATAATCGGCCGATGAGCGAGACGAAGCCAGCGGCCGGCGCGCGCGGTAATCTCGGCCGCTACCGCCGCAACCTGCAGGGCGAGGTCGACAGCGCCGCGCTCTACCGCGCCCTCGCCGAGGCCGAGAGCGACCCACGGCTGCAACAGGTCTATCGCCGGCTCGCCGGTGTCGAGGAGGCGCATGCCGAATTCTGGACGCGGCGCATCCTGGGCGCCGGCGGTCGCGCCGGAAAGCTGCGGCCCGGATTGCGCTCGCGCGTTCTCGCCTGGTTCGCCCGACGCTTCGGCGTCGCGACGGTGCTGCCGATCATCGACACGCTCGAGCGCAGCGACGTCACCCAATACGACGCCCAGCCCGAGGCGGCCGCCGCCGGCCTGCCCGCCGACGAGCGCTCGCATGCGCGCATCATCCAGGCGTTGGCGCGGCCGCCGCGCGGCGGACTCACCGGCGGCGAGGTGGCGCAGCTCGAGGGCCGCCACCGTGGCGGCGGCAACGCCCTGCGCGCCGCCGTGCTCGGCGCCAATGACGGGCTGGTGTCCAATCTCAGCCTCGTGGCCGGCGTCGCCGGCGCCGAGCTCAGCAGCCACGCCGTGCTGGTGACCGGCATCGCCGGGCTGATCGCCGGCGCGTGCTCGATGGCGATGGGCGAATGGCTTTCGGTCAACAGCGCGCGCGAGCTGGCGCAGGCGCAGATCGACATCGAGGCCGAGGAGCTGCGTACCTTCCCGGCGGAGGAGCAGGAAGAGCTGGCACTCATTTACCAGACGAAGGGTTTGACCGAGCACCAGGCGAAGCTGCTGGCCGAGCGCATCATCGGCGACAAGGGCGCCGCGCTCGACACGCTGGCGCGTGAAGAGCTCGGCATCGATCCGAACGAACTCGGCGGCTCGGCGTGGATCGCGGCGGCGACGTCGTTCCTGCTGTTCGCGGGTGGCGCGGCGATGCCGATCCTGCCTTTTGCCGTGCTGAGCGGCAACCAGGCGGTGTGGGCGGGCGCGGCGCTGAGCGGCGCGGTCATGTTCCTGATCGGCGCCGGCACGACGCTGTTCACCGGACGCGGCGTGCTGTTCTCCGGCCTGCGTCAGCTCGCGATCGGCCTCGCCGCGGCCGGCGTGACCTTCGGCATCGGCTGGCTGATCGGCGTTGCCATCGGCGGCGGCTGAGCCTCTCATCCGCCGCGCACCGCCGCCACGCGCTCGGCGAGCCGGTCGAGGGTCTGGCTCCAGCCCTCGTTCATGCCGGCGAGGTATGGTGCCGCCGCATCCGTTTGCATGAGCACCGTCACGCGCAGTGTCAGTCGGGTTTTGCCGTCCGCGTTCTCGAACAGCACGGTATTGCGGATCTGGAACAGCGTCTGACCGTTCTCGTCGGGAACAACGATGGTGAAAACCAGACGTTCGGGCGGCACGACTTCGTCGAAGATGCCGGTCATGCGATGCGTGCGACTATCGGGCGCGCGCATGTGGATGCGGATGGCGCCGCCGGCGCGCGCATCGGCCTCGCAAACGGGATTGGTGAAGCCGCGCGGTCCCCACCATTCCGCCAAATGCTTGGGATCGGTCCACAGCATGAAAACCAGATCGCGCGGCGCGGCGTAGACGCGCGTGATGACCAAGTCGGGCACGCCTTTCACGACCGCGGCGATCCGGGCCACGTGATCGGCCAGGCGGCCGACCGTCTGTTTGAGGCCCTCCGCAGCGCCATATTCACGAACAACGCGGTCGCGTTTGGCGACACTCGGAAACAGCATGTGCCAGGTAAGCCGCGTCTTGCCGCCTTCGTCGGCGAACGTCACCGTGACGCCGAATTCGACCGGCTCGACGTCGTCGGCGCCGCCATGGCGATAGACCAACCGCTCCGGCGCCGCGATTGCGTCGAAGGTGATCCGGTTCTGGTAATCGCGTCCATCGGGCCCATGCATGACGAAGCGCCAGACGCCGCCGGGACGGAACTCGAATGCGTGGGTCGTGGTGGTGAAGCCGTTCGGCCCCCACCATTGCGCCAAGTGCACCGGATTGGAAAACGCCGAGAACACTAGCGCGCGCGGCGCATCGAAGGTACGGACGAAGATAATCGAACGGGCTTCGATCGCCTCCCGGGTTTCACTTTTTGAGGCCACGCCTCTCCTCCTTGCCTTGCAAGCTTTTGCAGATACACGTCGAGCCGGTCGAGGCTCTCGTCCCAGAACCGGCGATAGCGCTTGAGCCAGACATCGATGTCCTTGAGCGCGCCGGCCTCGATCCGGCACGGCCGCCATTGCGCCTCGCGGCTGCGCGCGATCAGACCCGCCCGCTCCAACACCTTGAGATGCTTGGACACGGCCGGCAGGCTCATGTCGAACGGCTCGGCCAGCTCGGTCACAGAGGCTTCGCCCAGGGCCAGCCGCGCCAGGATCGCCCGCCGCGTCGGATCGGCAAGCGCGGCGAAGGTGGTGCTGAGGCGATCGGTCGTCATGCCAAATAAACCGCCTAGTTAATTAACCTATGCGTTAATTACAGGGGCGCGGCGTGGCCGTCAACATTTTTTGCCGCCGAACGCAGCGCCGCACGGCCCTTCCGCGCGCGCGCGTCTCCGGGCAAGATGGGCGAAAGCACGGGTCACAAGATGAAAAGCAGATCGAAGAAGCCCGACACGCTCCTCGCCCATGCCGGGCGCGATCCAGCGCGCAATTTTGGCGTCGTCAATCCGCCGGTCTATCACGCCTCGACCATCATCCATCAGACGGTCGCCGATCTCGAAAAGGCGCAGAAGAACCGCTACGGCATCGACCAGGTTGTCTATGGCCGCTACGGCACGCCGACCACCTTCGCGCTCGAGCAGGCGGTGGCGGCGCTCGAAGGCGGATCGCGCGCGATCGCGTTCTGCTCCGGCGCGGCGGCGTGCTATGCGGCGATTCTCGCCTTCGTCAAGGCAGGCGACCACGTGCTGGTGACGGATTCGGTCTATGGTCCGGTGCGCGGCTTCTGCAATGGCTTTCTCGCGCGCTTCGGCGTCGAGACCACGTTCTACAATCCGACCATCGGCGAAGGCATCGGCGCGGCGATCCGCGACAACACGCGGGTGATCTATCTCGAAAGCCCGGGCTCGCTCACCTTCGAGATACAGGATACGCGGGCGATCGCCCGGTTGGCGAAGACGCGCGGCATCAAGACCGTGTTCGACAACACCTGGGCGGCGCCGCTCTATTGCAAGCCGCTGGCGCTCGGCTGCGACGTCGAGGTCATCGCCGGCACCAAGTACATCGTCGGCCATTCCGACGCGATGATGGGGCTTGCCGTCGCCAACGAGGAGAATTTCCTCAAGGTGCGCGAGGCGGCAACGCTGATGGGCAACCACGCCGCGCCCGACGACTGCTATCTCGCGCTCCGGGGCTTGCGCACCGCGGGCGTGCGGCTGAAGCAGCACCAGGCCGCTGCGCTCGAACTGGCGCAGTGGCTTACCAAGCGGCGCGAGGTCGAGCGCGTGCTCCATCCCGCGCTCTCAAATGACCCCGGCCACCATCTGTGGAAACGCGACTTCACCGGCGCGTCGGGCCTGTTCAGCTTCGTCTTGAAGCCCGGCGTCCAGAAGCGCGCGATCGACATACTGCTCGACGGCCTGGAACTCTTCGGCATGGGGTTCTCGTGGGGCGGCTTCGAGAGTCTGCTGGTGCCGGTGTATCCCGAGCATTTGCGCACTGCCGTGCCGTGGCAGGACGGCCCCGTCCTGCGCGTCCATGCCGGGCTCGAGGACGTCGACGACCTGATCGCCGACCTCGACGCCGGCTTCAAGCGGCTTACCGCGGCGCTGTAGCGCTTTGACATGCATCGTCGGAGAGATGTGCCCTTACCCTTCCCTCTCCCATGCGCGTCATGGCCGGACTCATGGGTCCGGCCATAGGCTGGCCCGAGGACAAGCGTTGGGCCGGCCATCCACGAGCTTGGAGTGCCGCTCGGCGTGGATGCCCGGAACAAGTCCGGCCATGACGAACAGAGCGGCATGGTCGTACCCGTTGTATATGATTGGATATAATACTCGCCGGAGGTGCGGATGCTGATGCTGACGCCGGTCGAGACCGCGGCGCTGTTGCTGAGTCTGCGCGTTGCGCTTGCGGGCACGGTCTTCAGCCTGCCGGTGGCGCTGCTGGTCGCCTGGCTGCTGGCGCGACGGCGGTTCGTCGGTCAGCAGCTGCTCAACGGTGTGGTGCACCTGCCGCTGGTGCTGCCGCCGGTGGTCGTCGGCTTCGTGCTGCTGGTCCTGTTCGGCCGGCACGGGCCGATCGGCGCCTGGCTCTACGACACCTTTGGCTTCACCGTCGCCTTCACCTGGAAGGGCGCGGCGCTGGCCTCGGCGGTGATGGGCTTCCCGCTGATGGCGCGCGCGATGCGCCTGTCGCTCGAGACGGTCGACCGGCGGCTCGAGGCGGCGGCGCGGACCCTGGGCGCCAGCCGCGCCCGCGTGTTCTGGACCATCACCCTGCCGCTGATGTCGCCCGGAATATTGACCGGCGCGATCCTGGGCTTCGCGCGCAGCATCGGCGAATTCGGCGCCACCATCACCTTCGTGTCTAACATTCCGGGTGAAACCCAGACTCTCCCGCTTGCGCTTTATGCCTTCACCCAGGTGCCGGGCGGCGACCCCGCGGCGTGGCGACTGTGCGTCATCGCCGTCGTCGTCGCCATGGCGGCGCTACTTGCATCCGAGGTGATCGCCCGGCGCCTCGACCGCCGCATCGGAGGCGTATCGTGATCGAAGTCGATATCGGAACCACGCTCGGCGGCTTCGCGCTCGACGCGCGCTTCACCGCGCCGGCTTCGGGCATCACTGCGCTGTTCGGCCGCTCGGGTGCGGGCAAAACCTCGATCGTCAACGCGCTCGCCGGCCTGTTGACGCCGGCGCGCGGAAGAATCGTGGTCCGGAATGAAATCCTGTTCGATGCCAAGCGCCGGATCAATCTGCCGCCCGAGAAGCGCCGCCTCGGCTACATCTTCCAGGAAGGTCGCCTGTTCCCGCATTATTCGGTCAAGGGCAACTTGCTCTACGGCGCCAAGCGGGCTGATACCGCGGCCTTCGACCGGATCGTCGCGCTGCTCGGTCTCGGCAACCTGCTGCGGCGGCGGCCGGGCGATCTCTCCGGCGGCGAGAAGCAGCGTGTCGCCATCGGCCGCGCCATCCTGGCGGAGCCGCAGCTGTTGCTGATGGACGAACCACTCGCCGCGCTCGATGCCGCGCGCAAGGAGGAAATCCTGCCGTTCATCGCGGCGCTGCGCGACGCCATCGACATTCCCGTCGTCTATGTCAGCCACGCGATGGAGGAGGTCGTGCGGCTGGCCGATCGGCTGGTGCTGGTGGACGGCGGCAAGGTCGCGGCGAGCGGCACGGTTGAGGCGCTCACCAGCCGCCTCGATCTGCGGCCGCTGACCGGCCGGTTCGAGGCCGGCGCCGTCATCCGCACCGTGCTGCGCGGCCACGACAAGGACTATGGCCTGAGCGAGCTGGCATTTCCCGGCGGCCGGCTGCGCGTGCCGTATGTCAACCAGCCGCTCGGTACGCCGCTGCGCATCCGTATCCACGCGCGCGACGTGGTGTTGGCGACGGCGCCGCCGTCCGGCCTGTCCATCCGCAACGCTTTCGCCGGAAAAGTGGTCGAGATCTCGCCCGACAAGGGACCACTGGTCGATCTGCGCCTCGACATCGGCACGGCGGCCGAGCCGGTGATGCTGTGGGTGCGCATCACCCAGCGCGCACTGGCCGACCTGCGGCTCCAGGTCGGCAGCCCGGTGCATGCCCTGGTCAAGACCGTGGCCCTCGAACGCCCGAGCCCGGGCGGCGGTCGTGGCCTGGCCGAGGCCCACGAAGCCTATTAGCGAGCCTCAATCGGAACGCGGCTTGCGCCACAGCGGCCACGAGAGCACCGCCCGAAGTTGCGCGCGCGTCAGTGCCAGGTCCTTCAGCTGAGCGTCATCAAGCACGGCCGGATAAAGCCGGTCGCGGTCGCGCTCCCGCCACGCGCGCAGACATTGCCACGCGGCGCGCAGCGGCCGGTCCAATCGCCAAGTCCGACCGAGCCAGAGATTGCGGCGAACCACTTCCATCGCCGGCCACCCGTTACCACCTATATGCTATTTAAACGGTTACACTGTTTTGGTAACTTGTCAATACGTATTTTAGCGGTTACAGTCTGGATACCATGCCGCTCGAACGCGACCCGCGCCCGTCTGCCCGTTTCGTCGGCGATCACCTAGCGCTGGATTTTCTCAATACCGCGGCGACGCCCGCGGGCGTGCGGGTCGATTGGCTGCGCAACGGCGCCGATCTCGTCGGCTGGCTCGAGCGGGCCGGTGCGATCAGCGCCGACGCGGCGGCGAAGTTCCGGGCGCCACACCACGGCCGCGATCTCGACCGTGTCGCCGAGCAGGCTCGAGCCTTGCGCGAATGGCTGCGAGGGTTCATCCGGTGGCATGCCGGGCGTACGCTCGGCGCGGCCGCGCTCGCGGAGATCGCCCCGCTCAACCGCCTGCTTGTCCGCGACGACAGCTACGGCCGGATCGAGGCCGGCGACGACGCCGGAAGCGATAGCGCCGGCGCGCATCGACATCCGCTGCGGCGCGTCCGCGTGCGGCGATGGTCGGCGCCCGAGCAACTGCTGCAGCCGATCGCCGAGGCGATTGGCGATCTTGTCTGTCACGCTGATTTCCGCCGCATCCGCGCTTGCGAGGCACCGAATTGTGCGTTGATGTTCCTGGACAAGACCAAGGCCGGGGTCCGGCGCTGGTGCAGCATGGCGGCCTGCGGCAACCGCGCGAAAGTCGCCACCTATCGCGCCCGCGCCAGCGACAAACGCCGGCGCCGGCGCTAGCGCCAAGGCGGCATAAAATCCCTGAAATTCCAGCGAATTCAGGAGAAAACCGAGCGAATTGCGCTCAGCGGTTAACAGACGGTCAAGAAAATACGTGGCAAAGTGAGCCCGTTCACGAACCGCGGCCCCCGCCGGGGTACACCAACGATGGCCGGTCCGTTGTCGCAGAAAGACGTCACCGAATTCGACGAGTTGTGGCGCGTCCGCCAAGAGGCGGAGCGGGAGGCGCGCGAGATGGAAGAACGCCGGGCCTACGAGCGCAAGAACGTGTTCTGGGCGGCCCGCCTGGTTCTGCCCGAAGGCGCGATCAACTGCGTCGTCTACGACCTGTCGATGGGCGGTGCACGGGTGCGACTGGTCGCGCAGTTGCAGAAGCAGCAGCGAGTGCGGCTCGACATCGAGAAGCTGAGCCCACTCAACGCCGAGGTGATTTGGCTCGGCATCGGCATGGTCGGCATCCGCTTCACCGACGATCCGACGTTCATCGGCCGCACGCTCGGGCCGCTGCTCGCCGCCGGAATGCCTCAGCGCTCGCCGTAGAGCTGGCGCGCGCGCTTCTCGAACGCCGAGACCATCCGCTTCACCGCCTCGGTGAAGACCATCTCGACGATTCCCGTCAGGACATGCGAGCGAAATTCGAAATCGACGTGGAAGTCTATGAGCGTGCCGCCGTCCTGCGGAAGGAACCTCCAGTGGTTCTCGAGATACTTGAACGGCCCCTCGGCGTATTCGACGTCGATGCGATCGGGCCGATAAAGATGGACTCTCGAGGTGAACCGCTCGCGCACCATGCGCCAGCCGATCAGCAAGTCGCCGAGGATGAAATCGTCGTGCCGCTCGCGCACCCGCGCACCGACGCACCACGGCAGGAATTCGGGATAGCGCTCGATGTCGGCGACGAGATCGAAGAGCTGCTCCGGCGGATAGGGCAGAAGCCGCTGCTCGGCATGGGTTGGCACTGCTAGTCCTCTCGATCGTCATGGCCGGCCTCGTGCCGGCCATCCACGTCCTTGGCGGCGCTCAAGACGTGGATCGCCGGGTCAAACCCGGCGATGACGGAATGGAGCATGAAGTCAACTCGACGCGAAATTAGCCGCCCGCGCAGCGCGCAGCTTCATGAAGTCGTCGCCGGCGAAATAGGACGAGCGCGTCAGCGGCGACGCCGAGACCATGAGGAAGCCCTTGGCGAAGGCCTGCTCCTTCAAGCCCGCGAACTCCGCGGGCGCAACAAAACGCGCGACCGCGTGGTGCTTGGGCGTCGGCTGGAGATACTGGCCGATGGTGAGAAAATCGACGTCCGAGCCGCGCAGATCGTCCATGAGGGCCTCGACCTCGTCGATGGTCTCGCCGAGGCCGACCATGAGGCCGGACTTGGTGAACATCGAGGGGTCGATCTGCTTGACCCGGGCGAGCAATTCGAGCGACGCGGCATAGCGCGCACCCGGCCGCACCGCGCGGTAGAGCCGGGGCACGGTCTCGAGATTGTGGTTGAAGACGTCGGGCCGCGCCGCAACCACCGCCTCGATCGCGCCGTCCTTCTTGAGGAAGTCGGGCGTGAGCACCTCGATCGTGGTGCCGGGCGCCTGGCGGCGGATGGCCTTGATCGTCTCGACAAAGTGCCCGGCGCCGCCGTCGCTCAAATCATCGCGATCGACCGATGTCACCACAATGTGATCGAGGCCGAGCCTGCCGACCGCGGCGGCGACGTGCTCGGGCTCGTGCGGATCGAGCGCACTCGGCTTGCCGGTGGCGACGTTGCAGAAGGCGCAGGCACGGGTGCAGACCGCGCCCAGGATCATCACCGTCGCGTGCTTCTGCTTCCAGCATTCGCCGATGTTTGGGCACGCCGCTTCCTCGCACACCGTGTTGAGCTTGAGCGCACGCATCAGGTCGCGCGTCTCCTGGTATTCGCGCGAGACCGGCGCCTTGACGCGGATCCACGCGGGCTTCGGCGGCGATGGCCGATCGGGCTTATGCGCCTTCTCGGGATGGCGGAGCGCGGGCTCGGTCATGGCTGGACTGCCATCGTGCGCCCTTCGACAAGCTCACGGTGAGGCGCTTTTCTCAATGCCATCCACCAATCTTCCTCATGCCGAGCATGGTCGAAGCACGCGGGATCGAATTGCAGCTTTGTCCTAGATGTGTAGCGCGCGGCCATAGGCTTCAAGCACCGCCTCGTGCATCGTCTCCGACAGCGTCGGATGCGGGAAGATGGTTTCCATCAGCTCCTGCTCGGTGCTCTCGCAGGTCTTGGCGATGGCGTAGCCCTGGATCAGCTCGGTGACTTCGGCGCCGATCATGTGCGCGCCGAGAAGCTCGCCGGTCTTGGCGTCGAACACGGTCTTGATCATGCCTTCGGGCTCGCCGAGCGCGATCGCCTTGCCGTTGCCGATATAAGGGAAGTGGCCGACCTTGACCTGGCGGCCGGCATCCCTCGCAGCCTTCTCGGTCAGTCCCACGCTCGCCACCTGAGGCCGGCAATAGGTGCAGCCGGGCACGTTCTTGACGTCGAGCGGGCGCGCCGTGTTGAGGCCGGCGATGTGCTCGACGCAGAGCACGCCTTCGTGCATTGCCTTGTGTGCGAGCCAGGGCGGGCCGATCACGTCGCCGATGGCGTAGAGTCCGGGCTCGGCGGTCGCGCACCATGGATCGACGACGATGTGCGTCTTCTCGACCTTCGCCTTGCTGCCTTCGAGGCCGATGTTCTCGACGTTGCCGACGATGCCGATGGCGAGGATGACGCGGTCGGCTTTGACCTCGAAGCTCTTGCCCTGGGCTTCGACCGTGGCGACGACGTCGTTGGCATTCTTCTTGAGCGCCTTCACGGTCGCCGACGTATGAATCTTCATGCCCTGCTTCTCGAAGCTCTTTCGCGCGAAGGCGGATATTTCGTCGTCCTCGACCGGCAGGATGCGGTCGAGCACCTCGACCACCGTCACCGCGCCGCCGAGATCGAGATAGAAGCTGGCGAACTCGATGCCGATGGCTCCGGAGCCCACGACGAGCAGCGACTTGGGCATCGCCGGCGGCACCATCGCCTCTTTATAGGTCCAGACGAGCTTGCCGTCGGGCTCGAGCCCGGGCAGCGTGCGCGCCCGCGCGCCGGTGGCAACGATAATGTGCTTGGCGGTGAGATCGGCGCTGGTCTTGCCGCCCACCTTCACCTTGCCCTTCCCTGCGAGCACGCCGCTGCCGTCGAACACCGCGATCTTGTGCTTCTTCATCAGGTAGCCGACGCCCGACGAGAGCTGCGCCGCCACCTTGCGCGAGCGCTCGACGAGCTTCTTCAGATCGAACGACACGTCCTTGGCGCTGAAGCCGTAATCGCCGAGATGGTGCAGCAGATGGTTGATCTCGGAACAGCGCAGCAGCGCCTTGGTCGGGATGCAGCCCCAGTTGAGACAGATGCCGCCGAGATGCTCGCGCTCGACCACCGCGGTCTTCATGCCGAGCTGCGCCGCGCGGATGGCGGCGACATAGCCGCCCGGGCCGCCGCCGATAACGATGACGTCGAAAGAGGTGTCGGGCATGCGTTCTCCTAGGCGTTTCCGTCGCCCCGCGAAAGCGGGAGCCCAGGGCGCCGACACGCCGGCGGCCCTGGATTCCCGCTTGCGCGGGAATGACGACAGAGAAGACGCGCGTCAGCCGTGAAAGCACGATAGCTCCTAAACCAACAGCGCCGCCGGCGCTTCGATCAGTTTCTTGAACACCTCGAGCCATTGCGCGCCCTCCGCGCCATTCAGCACGCGGTGATCGCAGGCGAGCGTGCACGTCATCACCGTGGCGACGGCGAGGCCGCCATTTCGCGCCACCGGCCGCTCCTCGCCCACGCCGATAGCGAGGATGCAGCCCTGCGGCGGGTTGATCACGGCGGTGAACTCGCGGATGCCGTACATGCCGAGGTTGGAGATCGAGAAGGTGCCGCCCTGGAACTCGGCGAGCTTGAGCTTGCCCTGGCGCGCGCGCAGGCCGAGATCCCTCATCTCGGCCGCGATCTGCGGCACACGCTTGTGGTCGGCGTTCTTGATGATGGGCGTGATGAGGCCGTCGTCGAGCGCGACCGCAACCGCGACATCGATCTCGTTCCAGCGCAGGATGGCATCATCGGTGTAGGAGGCGTTGGCCACCGGCATCTGGCGCAGCGCCAGCGCCGCGGCGCGGATGACGAAGTCGTTGACCGAGATTTTCTGGCCAAGCGTCTCGTTGATGTCCTTGCGCGCGCGGAGCAGCGCGTCGAGCTCGCAATCGACGGTCAGGAAGAAATGCGGCGCGCGGGCCATCGATTCCGACATGCGCTTGGCGATGATCCGGCGCATCGGCGTGAGCGGAATGGCCGTGTAGGGGATGTTGCCGGCGAGCGCGATCACGTCGTCCTTGCCGAGGGGCGATGCCGCAGGAGCGACCGCGCCGGGCGCGCGGCTGCCGCTGGCGATTGCCGCCTCGATGTCGGCCTTGACGATGCGGCCGTGCGGGCCGGTGCCGCGCAAGATGCCAAGATCGAGCCGCGCATTGCGGGCGAGACGCCGCGCCAATGGGCTCGCGAAGATGCGGGCGCCGTCCGCGCGCGGCTGAGCGACCGGCGCGGCCGCCGGGCGCGGTGCGGGTGCGGGTGCGATCGGTCGCGGCGTTGGCGCAGCCAGCGCCCCGCTCCCATCCCCTCCCCCTCGAGGGGGGAGGGTTGGGGTGGGGGTGAAAACCGGCGCCGGCGCGGCCGGTTTTACTTGGGGCTTCGGCGGTGACGGCGCCGCGGGTTTCGCCGCTGGCGTCACCTTGATATCGGCGGCGCTCTCGCCTTCGCCCAGGATCACGGCGATCGGCTGGTTGACCTGGACGTGTTGAGTGCCCTCGGGCACCAGGATGCGGCCGAGCGTGCCCTCGTCCACCGCCTCGAACTCCATTGTCGCCTTGTCGGTCTCGATCTCGGCGAGGATGTCACCGGGCTTGACCGCGTCGCCTTCCTTCTTGTGCCACTTGGCAAGGTTGCCCTCGGTCATCGTGGGCGACAGCGCCGGCATGAGGATCTGCGTCGGCATGGCGGCGCTCAGCGGTAACCGACGGCTTTGGCCGCGGCGACGACGTCCTCGGCCTGTGGCAACGTCATGTGCTCGAGATTGGCGGCGTAGGGCATCGGCACGTCCTTGCCGGCAACGCGCGCCGGCGGCGCATCGAGCCAGTCAAACGCCTCCTCCATGATCCGCGAAGCGATCTCGGCGCCCACGCCGGCGAAGGCCCAGCCCTCCTCGATCGAGACCAGCCGGTTGGTCTTCTTCACGCTCTCGACGACGGTCTCGACGTCGAGCGGCCGCAGGGTGCGCAGATCGATCACTTCGGCCGAGACGCCGTCGGATGCAAGCATGTCGGCGGCGCGCTCGGCGACCTCGACCATGCGCGAATAGGCGGTGATGGTGAGGTGCTCGCCCACGCGCACGACGCGCGCGCGGCCGATCGGCACGATCCAGTCGGGATCGTTCGGCACCGGAAAACTGGCGCCGTAGAGTATCTCGTTCTCGAGGAAGATCACCGGATTGGGATCGCGGATCGCCGCCTTCAAGAGTCCCTTGTGGTCGGCGGCGCTGTAAGGCGCGATGACCTTCAAGCCCGGCACGTGCGCATACCACGACGTGTAGTCCTGGCTGTGCTGGGCCGCGACACGCGACGCTGCGCCGTTGGGGCCACGGAAGACGATCGGGCAGCTCATCTGGCCGCCCGACATGTAGCGCGTCTTGGCCGCCGAATTGATGAGATGGTCGGTCGCCTGCATGGCGAAGTTCCAGGTCATGAACTCGACGATCGGCCGCAGGCCCGCCATCGCCGCGCCGACGCCGAGGCCGGCGAAGCCGTGCTCCGAGATCGGCGTGTCGATGACGCGGCGCGCGCCGAATTCCTCGAGCAGGCCCTGGCTGACCTTGTAGGCGCCCTGGTACTCGGCGACTTCCTCGCCGATCAGGAAGACGGCGTCGTCGCGGCGCATCTCCTCGGCCATGGCGTCGCGCAGCGCTTCGCGCACGGTCATCGTGGTGGTCGGCCCGGACCATTCGGTCTCGCGTTCGAGGCGCGGCGTCGGTGCGACAGGCGGCGATGGCACCTTTGCGGCCGCGGGCGCAGGAGTTTCGACGGCTGCCCCCCTCCCGCCGACCGCTCCCGCGCTCGGCCCCCCTCGAGGGGGGAGGGATTGGGTGGGGGTGGATGTCTCTGCGGCCACGGCTTTACGCTGCGGCTGCACTGTCAGCTTCGCGTCTTCGCCCTCGCCGGCGATGCGGGCGATCGGCGCGTTGACGGCAACGTGCTCGCTGCCTTCGGGCGCCAGAATCTCGGCCAGCGTGCCTTCGTCCACCGCCTCGAATTCCATCGTCGCCTTGTCGGTCTCGATCTCAGCCAGGACATCGCCGGCCTTAACCGCATCGCCGACCTTCTTGTGCCATTTGGCGATCTTGCCCTCGGTCATGGTCGGCGAGAGCGCGGGCATCAGGACGTCGACCATCTAAGCCTCAACTTCGCCGTAAACGTCGGTCCACAGCTCGCTCGGATCGGGCTCGAGACTCTGCTGCGCGAAGTCGGCGGCCTCGGTGATCTGCGCCTTGACCTCGTTGTCGATCGCCTTGAGTCGGTTCTCGTCGGCGAAGCCGCCGTCGACGAGCCGCTTGCGCACCTGGTCGATCGGATCGTGCTCCTGGCGCATGCGGCTGACCTCGTCCTTGCTGCGGTACTTCGCCGGATCGGACATCGAGTGGCCGCGATAGCGGTAGGTCAGCATTTCGAGGATGAACGGGCCCTTGCCGCTGCGGGCGTGCTCGACCGCCTCCTGCACCGCCGCCATCACCGCCAGCACGTTCATGCCGTCGATCTGCTCGCCGGGAATGCCGAAGGGCTCGCCGCGGCCGTAGAGATTGGGCGACGCGGACGAGCGCGAGACCGACGTGCCCATGCCGTAGCGGTTGTTCTCGATTATGTAAACGACGGGCAGCTTCCATAGTGCCGCCATGTTGAAGCTCTCGTAGACCTGGCCCTGGTTCATCGCGCCGTCGCCAAGGAAGGTGAGCGAGACGCGGCTGTTGCCGCGATAGCGGTGGGCGAAGCCGAGGCCGGTGCCGAGCGGCACGCAGGCGCCGACGATGCCGTGGCCGCCGAAGAAATTCTTCTCGCGCGAGAACATGTGCATCGAGCCGCCCTTGCCCTTGGAGTAGCCGGTGCGGCGGCCAGTGAGCTCGGCCATCACGCCTTTCGGATCCATGCCGCAGGCGAGCATGTGGCCGTGATCGCGATAAGCGGTGATGACGGTGTCGCCGAGCTCGACCGCGGCCATGGCACCGGTGACCACCGCTTCCTCGCCGATGTAGAGGTGGCAGAAGCCGCCGATCAACCCCATGCCGTACATCTGGCCCGCCTTCTCCTCGAAGCGGCGGATCAGCAGCATGCGGCGGTAAAGATCGATCAGCTTTTCGGCGGAAACTTCGGCCTCGGTGGGCTCGTCGGGCCTGGATTTGAGCTTGCGCTTGGCGGCAACGGCCATGGCGTCTCCTGGACTCTCAACCGCCGCATGGTGACGAACGCGGCCTTCGCTATCCCTACTCAGCTAGCCCGGACAATGCAACTTGACTCTTTACAAGAGATTGTTTTGCAACACAAAATGAAACGTAACCGTTTTTCGGTTAAGTCCGCTGAAAAGCCTGCTGGACCGAACCGGCGACGAGCGTGCGCGCATGACGGACCGTCGTAAAACGCCGCTGGTTATTCCGGGCGCGACGAATTGCGCCGACGAGTCGGCGCCGCGGCGGGTCGCCTATTCTGGATGAGGGTTGTAGATGACGATGTCGTCGGGCGCGCCGACATTGAGCATCGCGCGCACGCGCTCGTCGAGGAAGTCGCGATCGATGTGGTTGCCTTGCAGCAGATCGACGCGCCGTGCCAGCGGCGCACGCGCGGCCTCGAGCCGGCTCAAAGTCGCGCGCGCATCGCGCACCTGGGTCTGCAGATTCCACAACGCGAGCAGGCCGCGATCGCCCTCTACCAGATGGTAGGCGAAGTAGGCGCAGAGCGTGAAGCCGAAGACCGGGCCGACGATCTGGCGCGCACGGGCGCGCAAGGCGTAAAGCACGTCCATGACTCGACAGAATCACGGCCGAGTCGCCGGGTCAAATGAAATCCGATTCCCGAATTATGAATCAACGAGTCGTTAGGCGACTCTACGGCGGAAACTGAGCACTGACGGGTTCGATTTGCTCCTTTGTCATGGCCGGGCTCGTCCCGGCCATCCACGTCTTCAAGACGTGGATGCCCGGCACAAGGCTTGTCCTCGGGCCGGCCATCGGCCGGACCCGTGGACCGGGCATGACACGCGGGTTTGACCGTGGGGACGAACCTAGCGCTGGTAGATCGCGCGGCCGGGAAAGCGCGCGGCGGGACCGAGCTGCTCCTCGATGCGCAGGAGCTGGTTGTACTTGGCGAGGCGGTCGGAGCGCGACAGCGAGCCGGTCTTGATCTGGCCGGCGTTGGTGCCGACCGCGACATCGGCGATGGTCGCGTCCTCGGTCTCGCCCGAGCGGTGCGAGATCACCGTGCCGTAGCCGGCGCCGCGCGCCAGCGCCATGGTCTCGAGCGTCTCGGAGAGCGTGCCGATCTGGTTGAGCTTGATCAGGACGGCGTTGGCGACACCGTGCTTGATGCCGTCGGCGAGGCGCTTGGGATTGGTGACGAAATTGTCGTCGCCGACGAGCTGGATCTTCTTGCCGAGCGCATTCGTGAGTTCTTTCCAGCCGACCGTATCGCCCTCGGCCATGCCGTCCTCGATCGAGACGATGGGATAGCGCGCGACCAGGCCCTCGTAGAACTTGACCATGGCGCCGGCGTCGAGCGTCTTGCCCTCCATCTTGTATTTGCCGTCCTGGCAGAACTCGCTCGACGCCGGATCGAGCGCCAGCGCTACCTGCTCGCCCGGCTTGTAGCCCGCGGCCTCGATCGCGCGCACGATGAATCCGAGCGCCTCGTCTGCCGATTTGAGGTTAGGCGCGAAGCCGCCCTCGTCGCCGACATTGGTGTTGTGGCCCTTGTCCTTGAGCGCCTTGCGGAGCGCGTGGAAGGTCTCGGCACCCCAACGCAAAGCTTCCGTGAAGCTCGGGGCACCGACCGGCACGATCATGAATTCCTGGATGTCGATCGGATTGTCGGCGTGCACGCCGCCGTTGATGACGTTCATCATCGGCACCGGCAGGAGGGATGCATCGACGCCGCCGAGATAGCGATAGAGCGGCAGATTGAGCTCCGCCGCGGCCGCCTTGGCGCAGGCCAAACTCACGCCGAGGATGGCGTTGGCGCCGAGCCGCGCCTTGTTGGGCGTGCCGTCGATGTCTATCAGCGCGCGGTCGAGCCCAGCCTGGTCGGCGGCGTCGCGGCCGGAGACCGCGTCGAAGATCTCACCGTTGACCGCATCGACCGCCTTGCGCACACCCTTGCCGCCGTAGCGCTTTTTGTCGCCGTCGCGCAATTCGACGGCTTCGTGCGTGCCGGTCGACGCGCCCGACGGCACTGCGGCGCGGCCCTTGGCGCCGCTCTCCAGCGTGACATCGACCTCGACGGTGGGATTGCCGCGGCTGTCGAGGACCTCGCGCGCGGTGATGTCGGCGACGGCGCTCATGCTAAGGCTGCATCCACAGGGTGTGCGCTTCGTCCTTCGACAGGCTCAGGACGAGGAAAGATGGAGGGTGGCATAAAGAACATTCCTTATGCTGAGCCTGTCGAAGCACGCACATCATTGACCCAGCCCTCATGCGCCGTTCTTCTTCGCCTTGGCCACCTTGTCGAACGCCATCAGGCTCTGAAGCAGGTTCGGCATGTCTTTCAAATGCACCATGTTGGGTCCGTCGGAGGGCGCGTGATCGGGGTCCTCGTGGGTCTCCATGAACACCGCGGCGACGCCGACCGCCACCGCCGCCCGCGCCAGGCTCGCAACATATTTGCGCTCGCCGCCGGTGCTTTCGCCCTGCCCGCCCGGCTGCTGCACCGAGTGGGTGGCGTCGAACACCACCGGATAGCCGGTCTCGGCCAGGATCGGCAGCGCGCGCATGTCGGAGACCAGCGTATTGTAGCCGAAGGAGACGCCGCGCTCGCACAGCAGGATGTCCTGGTTGCCGGCGCCGGCGACCTTGGCGGCGACGTTCTTCATGTCCCACGGCGCCAGGAACTGGCCCTTCTTGATGTTCATGGCGCGGCCGGTCTTGGCCGCCGCAACCAAGAGATCGGTCTGGCGGCAAAGGAACGCCGGGATTTGCAGCACGTCCACCGCCTCGGCGGCGGGCACGCATTGGTCGGGCGCGTGCACGTCGGTCAGCACCGGACAGCCCCATTTCTCGCGCACCTCGGCGAGGATCGGCAGCGAGGCTTCGAGACCCATGCCGCGCGGACTTTCGCCCGAAGTGCGGTTCGCCTTGTCGAACGAAGTCTTGTAGACCAGGCCGATGCCGAGCTTGGCCGTCAGCTCGACCAGCGCGTGGCTCATCTCCATCGCGTGCGCCCGGCTCTCCAGCACGCAGGGACCAGCGATCAGCGCCAGCGGCCGGTCATTGCCGAAGGTGATGTTGCCGATATGGACGTGGCGGGGAGAGGTCATGGGGTTGATTTTTAGCGGATAAATTCTACCGACGATAGTGTGGCTTTTCGTGAAAAAAGGCGTTAATCCGCCTCCCCAGAGAGAATCACGATAATGCATTATCTTTGCTGAGACCTGTCTCCATGCGAATGCCGCGTATCACAACCTTTCCGTTAGACAAGCCATTCGAGAAACAAGAGCCGACGACCCAGCTTTCCGAAATTGCACTTCGGCTCGTAGTCAATTTCTATTCTGACTCACCGTATGTAATTGGAACCGCCACGATCCTCTGTGGCAATCTACTTGTTACAGCAAGACACGTAATCGATGAATTTATTGCTGGTCCCATCAACCATGCCGACAAGAGCGTTCAAGCCGTCCAGTTACTTCCCGGGCCTGAATACATTGTATGGGATGTAATCGACGGCGTCGCAGATCCTGCATCGGACTTGGCTCTTCTGCGATTGGCAACGAACCCAGGACGAAGCCAACCGGAAAAGCCGCAAATCGAAGGCAACCTCGCGTTAATCCGTTTGCGCCAGAAACCGATGAGCCCGTCGCAGCGTTTGGCTATCGACTTTCGACAGTCGCGGTGAGCAAAAACGCCGCTGGGTGTAACCACATTGAATTAAATGATGAGCCAATGGTAAGTGTGGGCCGCGTTCGCGCAATTTTTCCCATGCGGCGAGATGCCAATCTTCCATTCCCATGTTTTCAGGTCGGTGCGCGCTTTGACGGCGGCATGAGCGGCGGCCCAGCGTTTGATGAAACTGGAAGCCTGTGTGGAATCGTTTGTTCGAATATTGCCGGATCGCACATCGACGGTGAACCCGTTTCATTTGTCTCGACGCTCTGGCCCATATTCCGACTCATTATAAGCGCAGATCGTGGCAACGCTTATCCGAGAGGAGTTCGCTATCCAGTAATCGAACTCGCTCGTGGCGGACAAATTTACGTAACTGATCTACCCGCACTTGAAGCATGGTTTGCTAAGCACGTAACAGGCCAACCGCCGAATACCTGAAAGGTCTTCGTTCAGTCATAGAAGGCTATCTTGATTGGTCACTATACCAGCCGGCTCTGCTCCACCGCCGCCTTGATGAACGAGGTGAACAGCGGGTGCGGGTCGAACGGCTTGGACTTCAATTCGGGGTGGAACTGGACGCCGATGAACCAGGGATGGTCGGGGAACTCGATGATCTCGGGCAGCTCGCCGTCGGGCGACATGCCGGAGAAGCGCATGCCGGTCTTCTCCAGCTTGGGCTTGTAGTTGATGTTGACCTCGTAGCGGTGGCGGTGGCGCTCGCTGATCTCGGTCCTGCCGTAGATCTCGGCGACGCGCGAGCCGGGCGCGAGCTTGGCGATATAGGCGCCCAAGCGCATGGTGCCGCCGAGATCGCCATTGGCCTGGCGCTTTTCGAGCTGACTGCCTTTCATCCACTCGGTCATCAGGCCGATTACCGGTTCGGCGCAGGGGCCGAACTCGGTCGAGCCGGCGCCGTTGAGGCCGGCCAGGTGCCGCGCCGCCTCGATCACCGCCATCTGCATGCCGAAGCAGATGCCGAAGTAAGGCACTTTCCGTTCCCGGGCAAACCTGGCCGCCTCGATCTTGCCTTCGGTGCCGCGCTCGCCGAAGCCGCCAGGCACCAGGATGCCGTTGACGCCCTCAAGATAGCTCACCGCGTCGGCGGTCTCGAAGATCTCGCTGTCGAGCCAGTTGAGCTTGACGCCGACGTTGTTGGCGATGCCGCCGTGGGCGAGCGCCTCGGCCAGCGACTTGTAGCTGTCTGGCAGATGCGTGTACTTGCCGACCACGGCGATGGTGACGGCGCCTTCGGGCTTGCGGATGCGGCCGACGATCTCCTGCCAGCGGTCGAGATCGGGCTCGCGCGCGTCAAGGCCGAAATGGCGGCAGACCTCGCGGTCGAGGCCCTGCGCGTGATAGGCCATTGGCACGTCATAGATGGTGTCGACGTCGAGCGCGGGAATGACCCGTTCCTCGCGCAGGTTGCAGAACAGCGCGATCTTCTTGCGCGCGCTTTCGGGAATCTCGCGGTCGCAGCGGCACAGCAGGATGTCGGGCTGGATGCCGAGGCCTAGGAGCTCCTTGACGCTGTGCTGGGTCGGTTTGCTCTTCAATTCGCCGGCCGAGGGGATATAGGGCACCAGCGTCAGGTGGACGTACATCGCGCGCTCGCGGCCCAAGTCGTTGCCGAGCTGGCGGATGGCCTCGAGGAACGGCAGGCCCTCGATGTCGCCGACCGTGCCGCCGATCTCGCACAGGACGAAATCCTCGCCGGCGAGGTCGGCCTGGATCGCCTCCTTGATGGCGTCGGTGACGTGGGGAATGACCTGGACGGTGGCACCGAGATATTCGCCGTGGCGCTCGCGGCTGATCACCGTCTGATAGATGCGGCCGGTGGTCTGGCTGTCACTCTTGCGCGCGGCGACTCCGGTGTAGCGTTCGTAATGGCCGAGATCGAGGTCGGTCTCGGCGCCGTCGTCGGTGACGTAGACCTCGCCATGCTGATACGGGCTCATCGTGCCCGGATCGACGTTGATATAGGGGTCAAATTTGCGGAGTCGGACGCGGAAGCCGCGCGCCTGCAGCAGCGCGCCGAGCGCCGCCGCCGAAAGACCCTTGCCGAGAGAGGAGACCACGCCGCCGGTGATGAAGATGAACCGCGTCATGGAATTTCAAGATACAGCACCGGGAGGCGCACGCAAACGGAAAGCGACGACTCGGCGCGCAGGGCGGATATGCGACATCCTCTCGATCGTCATTGCGAGGAGCGCAGCGACGAAGCAATCCAGGAGACGCGCTGTCCTCTGGATTGCTTCGCTCCGCTCGCAATGACGGGCGGTATGAATGCGCTTTGCCGTCATGGCCGGGCGTGACTCGGCCATCCCGTCTTGAAGGCGTGGATGCCCGGCACAAGGCTTGTCCTCGGCCGGCCTACGGCCGGACCCGTGGGCCGGGCATGACGAAGAAAAGCAGCGCCGCTTAGTTCGCCTGCGGATGCGCCGGCGCGTGGCCTTGCGGCCGGCCGTGGCCCTGGCCGCGATTGCGACGGCGACGGTTACCGAATTCGCGGCCGCGCTCGTGGCTGTTGCCGTTATCGCCATAACCGTTGTGGCCACCGTGTTTATGGCCGTGGCCGTTGTGGCCGCCGTGGTTGTGGCCGTGACCATTGTGGCCATTGGGACGCGCGTCATTGGCGCTTGCTCCCTGCCCCGCTACGTCCCGGAAACCATGCTCGACAACGGCGATCTTCCGCCGCGTCAGCTTCTCGATGTCGCGCAGATAGGCCTTCTCAGCGTGGTCGCAGAACGAGATCGCAATGCCGTCGGCGCCGGCCCGCGCGGTGCGGCCGATGCGGTGGACGTAGCTCTCGGGCACGTTCGGCAACTCGAAATTGATGACGTGGGTGATGCCGTCGACGTCGATGCCGCGCGCGGCGATGTCGGTCGCCACCAGCACGCGGGTGCGGCCGTCGCGGAAGTTGCCGAGCGCACGCTGGCGCGCGCCCTGCGACTTATTGCCGTGGATCGCCTCGGCGCCAATGCCGCCCTTGGCGAGACCCTCGGCGACGCGATTGGCGGCGTGCTTGGTGCGGGTGAAGACGAGCGCGCGGACGACCGCCTTGTCGCCGAGTAGGGACGCGAGCAGCGCGCGCTTGTTGCCGGATTCCACGAACATAACGCGCTGGTCGATGCGCTCGACGGTGGTGGCGGATGGCGTCACCTCGACGCGCACCGGATCCTTGAGCAGCGTGCCGATCAGGCGATTGATCTCGTCCGGCATGGTGGCCGAGAACAGCAGCGATTGGCGCTGCTTCGGCAGCAGCGGCACGATGCGGCGGATGTCGCGGATGAAGCCCATGTCGAGCATGCGGTCGGCCTCGTCGAGGACGAAGACCGACAGTCCGTCGTAGCGGACATGGCCCTGCTGGTGCAGGTCGAGGAGACGTCCGGGCGTGGCGACGAGGATGTCGATGCCGCGGCGGAGCGCGTCGACCTGCGGACCCTGGCCGACGCCGCCGAAGATCACGGCGGTACGCAGCCCCATGTGGCGGCCGTAGGTGCGGAAGCTGTCGGCGATCTGGAGCGCCAGCTCGCGCGTCGGCGTCAGCACCAGCGCGTGCATCGAATTGCGCGGCGCGGGCGTGCGCGTCGCCGCCAGGCGCTGGAGGATAGGCAGCGCGAACGCCGCCGTCTTGCCGGTGCCGGTCTGGGCGATGCCGAGCAGGTCGCGCCCGGCGAGGAGATGGGGGATCGCCTGCGCCTGGATCGGCGTCGGCGTCTCGTAGTTCTCCGCGCGCAATGCGCGCTGGATCGGCTCGACGAGATCGAGCCCGGAAAAGGAAAGAGTCACTGTGTGGTTTGCTTTCTATCGATACGGCCGAGCGCGCAGGCGCGGCGGCCTGTGGTTTTGGCTTGCCCCGCGCGAACCGAGGTGCCGTGTTGTTGGTGATTTCTCGAAACCGGGGCGCTGGGGATCGAAATCCGCCGCGCTTCGCGCATTCGCGAGAAGGAGGTGGCCGTTACATGGGCCTGCCCGCGCGCGAAGTCAACCGAATAACGCCGGTGCCGGCGAATTTCCGCAAGCGTTAACGAAAGACGAAGCGCGTTCGGCGCGTGATTTGGCTAGCAGCGGCCCTGTTTGGCGAGTCCTGGCGGGCAACCCGGCGGGCCGTGCCGCTCCCAATGACCGGGCATGAAGCGCCAGCCACCCCGCACCGCGACCCATTGCGCCGGCACGTAGACCGCGCCGGGCCGCGCCGCTATCCAGTACCCCTCGTGCCAGACGTGGCGGCCGTGCTCCCAGCCCCAGAACCCCGGCGCCCAGACGAAGCCCGGACGCGGCGGCGGCGGCGCGATCACGACGGGCGCCGGCGGCGGCGTGGTGATGACGATCTGGGCGCTGATCTGCGCGCGCGCCGACGACGCGACTGCGACGACCGCAAGGAGCGCGGCAAAAACGGCGGCGGCGAAGGCGATACGCGCGTTCATCGTGAGCCTCCTGATCGGAATGCGGACACAAACCGGGCGACGACGATACTGCAACAGGACGAACCGGCGATTGCGGCGCTTTGTGGGCGCATCATTTCGTCAGCGGCACCGACGGTCCGGCGGGCGCGGCGGGCGCCTGCGGCTTGGCCGGTGAGCCGGGCGCGCTCGGTGCCGCCGGCGCCTGCTGCGTCGGCACCGGTTGATCGATCACCGAGACCGGCACGCGGCCGCGGGCGGCAATGATCGCCAGCGCGATGCTGGTGCCGAAGAAGCACGCGGTGAGGACCGCAGTGGTGCGGGTGAGCAGGTTGGCGGTCGAGCGGCCGCTCATGAAGCCGGACATGCCGCCGCCGCCAATACCGAGGGCGCCGCCCTCGCTCTTCTGCAGCAGAATGACGGCGACCAGCGCCACCGCCAGCAGCAAGTGAATAACCACGATGACCGTGAACATGGGCCGGGGTTTTAGACCGTCCGGCGCCGGATTGCCAGTGCCAAGGCGGCCGCAGGCGGCGGGATGTTTCCAGCTTGGAACGGCTTTAGCGTCTGCCTAGCGCTTATGTGCGTAGCCGGACGCGGGCCGTGCGTGTCGCGGGGTGTCGCCTTCGACGCCGCCCGCGAAAGCCTCGCGCCGGGGACACGACCCGCGACCCACTGACGATCCACCCTGCCGTCACGCTCTCGCGGCGCAGCCGCGGCGGCGCTTGACGGCCGCCCGCTCCTTTCCTATTGTTCGATTATCTTCGAAATATCGGAGGATCGGATGAAAGCGGACGATGCCGTGGTGGCGCTCGGCGCGGTGGCGCACGGCCACCGGCTCGCAGTCTATCGCCTGCTGGTGAAGCGCGGGCCGGCGGGCCTGCCGGCAGGCGAGATCGCGTCGCGGCTCGAGCTGCCGCCGTCGTCCCTCACCTTCCATCTCCAGCAACTGCTGCGCGCCGGGCTGGTGACGCAGCGGCGGCTCGGCCGCCGGCTGATCTACGCCGCCGACTACGCGGCGATGAACGGCCTCGTCGCCTATCTCACCGAGAATTGCTGCGGCGGTGCGGCTTGCGCGCCCGCGTGCCAGCCAGCCGCCGCCAAACCCACGCGCGCCCAACGGAGGTCGGCATGAACGCCGCGCTCTGCTGCCCCGAACCGTTGGCCGGCGTCCTGCCTGCCGGCGGCGCACTAAATCTTTGGCGTGCCGCGTGTCGCACCGTCGTCGCTCGGCTGCGCATGCGCCAGGCCGCGCGCACTGCCTGGTGCGAGCTCCGCCAGCTCGATGAACGGTCATTATCGGAAATCGGCGTCACGTCCGGCCGCTATTGGCCGCTTGATCGCACCAATCGTCCCTAATCCGGAGATCGACCATGAAGCGCTTTCATGTCCACGTCGCGGTCGACGACATCGACCGCTCAGTCGAATTCTATACGACGCTGTTCGCCGCCGCGCCGGCCGTGCGCAAGCCGGATTACGCCAAATGGATGCTCGACGATCCGCGCGTCAACTTCGCGATCTCGCAGCGCGGCACGGCCGCCGGCGTCGACCATCTCGGCATCCAGGTCGAGGACGCGGCCGAACTCGCCGAGGTCGCGGACCGCTTGGCGCAGGCGAAAGCGCCGGTGCTGGAAGAAACGGCGACGACCTGTTGTTACGCAAAGTCGGACAAGCAGTGGATTGCCGATCCGCAGGGCGTCGCGTGGGAAACCTTCCTGACACACGGCGAGGCGACGGTTTACGGCAACGCCGGCGCGACCGAGCGGCTGGCGAGCGTCGCCGCGCCAGCACCTGCCTGCGGCTGCGGCGCCAAGGCCACTCACGCGTGCTGAGGTGCGGCAGGAGCAGGCGACATGAGACTTTACATGTTTGAACACTGCTCGCTGTGTTTCCGCGTGCGCATGGCCGCCGCGCTCAAGCGGCTGCACTTGCAGGAAACCGTGGTGCTCGACGACGACACGGACACCATGGTCGGGCTCGTCGGCAAGCGGGTCATTCCGATCCTGGTCAAGGACGACGGCCACCCCATGCTCGAGAGCATGGACATGGTCAAATACATCGACAGCCGCGGCGATCCGCTTCTCACCGGCCCGCAGCGCTCCGAGATCGCGGCATGGGCCGACCGGGTCGTCGCCAAGACCGCGCCGCTGACCATGCCGCGCTATCCCCTGCTCGACCTGCCCGAGTTCGCCACCATCGCCGCGCTCGACCACTATAACCTGCGCAAGCGCAAGGCGTTTGGCGACTTCGTGGAGCTTCGCGCCAACACCCGTCGTTACATCGCGGAGCTGATGCCCGACCTCGAAGAGCTCGACCGCCTGATCGAGAGCCCGTTCGCGGTCAACGGCGCGCCGTCGCTCGATGATATCCGCGTCTTGCCGCTGCTGCGATCCGTTGCGATCGTCAAAGGGCTCCGGTTGCCGCGGAAAGTCCGGGATTATTTTGAGTCGATGATGAGCCGCATCGGCTATCAGCCGTTGCCCGTGGTCTGACCAAGCCGGCGCATGACAGGAAACGCAGCCAGCGCGAGGATCGAAGCATGAGAGATCGGCCCTACAACGTCCTCTTCCTGTGCACCGGCAATTCGGCGCGCAGCGTCATCGGCGAGGTTCTGCTCAACCATTGGGGCAAGGGCCGGTTCCGCGCCTACAGCGCCGGCAGCCAGCCGAAGGGCGCGGTCAATCCGCTGACGCTCAAGTTGCTGCAAGCGATGAAGCTACCGACCGAAGGCCTGCGCTCCAAGAGCTGGAACGAATTCGCCCGGCCCGACGCGCCGCGCATGGATTTCGTCTTCACCGTCTGCGACCAGGCGGCAGCCGAGACCTGTCCGGTCTGGCCGGGCCAGCCCATCACGGCGCATTGGGGCGTGCCCGATCCAGCCGCGGCGGAGGGCACCGACGCGGAAAAGATGGCCGCGTTCCGTGACGCCTTCCGGCGGCTCGACACCCGCATCAAGCTGTTCCTCGCATTGCCATTCGAGAAGCTCGACCGGCTCGCCTTGCAGCGCGAGGCGCGGCGGATCGGCGGCACGCGCGCACCCGAAGACGCCGCATCGTGACCATCGCCGGGTCTGGAAACCAAAGGGCACGGCCACATGTCGCTTTTTGAACGGTATCTGACCCTTTGGGTCGGATTCTGCATCGTCGTTGGCATCGCGCTCGGGCATCTTCTGCCCGGCGTTTTCCACGCAATCGGCGCCGCCGAGATCGCCGAGGTCAACCTACCGGTCGCGGTGTTGATCTGGCTGATGATCATCCCGATGCTGATCAAGGTGGACTTCTCCGCCATCGGCAAGGTGCGTGCGCATTGGCGCGGCATCGGCGTGACGCTGTTCATCAACTGGGCGGTCAAGCCGTTCTCGATGGCGGCGCTGGGTTGGCTTTTCGTCGGTTATCTGTTTGCGCCCTATTTCCCGCCGGGCCAGATCGCCAGCTACATCGCCGGATTGATTCTGCTGGCGGCGGCCCCTTGCACCGCGATGGTCTTTGTGTGGAGCAACTTGTCCGACGGCGAGCCGGACTTCACGCTGACGCAAGTCGCCCTGAACGACACGATCATGGTCTTCGCCTTCGCGCCGATCGTCGGCCTTTTGCTCGGTATTTCGGCGATCACCGTGCCGTGGAGCACGCTGCTGCTTTCCGTGGCGCTCTACATCGTCGTTCCGGTCATCGCCGCGCAGATCGTCCGCAGCAGGGCGCTCGCACGGAGTGGCGCAGCGGGCTTGCGGCGGCTGCTCGTTCGGCTTCAGCCGGTCGCCTTGATCGCTTTGCTCGCGACGCTCGTCGTGCTCTTCGGTTTCCAGGGCGAACAAATTGTCGCGCAACCGTTGATCATCGCGCTTCTCGCCGTACCGATCCTGATTCAGGTCTATTTCAATGCCGGACTCGCCTATCTCCTCAACCGGGCAGCCGGCGAGGCGCATTGCGTCGCCGCGCCTTCGGCACTCATCGGCGCAAGCAACTTTTTCGAACTGGCCGTAGCCGCAGCCATCAGCCTGTTCGGCTTTGCCTCGGGCGCGGCGCTTGCCACCGTCGTCGGCGTCCTGACCGAGGTTCCGGTGATGCTGTCCGTCGTGCGGATCGTCAACGCCAGCAAGCAGTGGTACGAGAGCGGCGCGGCCGTGCGACGGGCCGGAAAAGTCATCGGCCAAGCCAAGCAGGCCGCCCGTTCCTGACGGCGGCGACCGCCCGCCGTCAGCCCGGGCCAAGTTTGTCCGAGCCGCGGTCGGCCGCTAGACCTCTTCCCACTTCGCGGCGCTGGCGCCGGCGAGGGCGCGGACGCGCTCCTCGTCCTTGGCGAACTCGGCCGCCGCGCCGGTATAGACCACCTTGCCGTCGTCGAGCACGTAGGCGCGGTCGGCGATCTCGACCGCGGCGCGCACGTTCTGCTCGACCAGCAGCACCGAGATACCCTCCTTGCGCGCGGCGGCGACGACCTTGAACACATCCTGAACGATGAGCGGCGCCAAGCCCTGCGACGGCTCGTCGAGCATCAGCAGCTTGGGATTGAGCAGCAGCGCACGCGAGATCGACAGCATCTCCTGTTCGCCGCCCGAGAGCTGGCGACCCTTGTTCGCCTTGCGCTGCGCCAGGCGCGGAAAAAGCTCGTAAATGCGGGCGATGGTCCACGGGCCGGGTCGGTCGATCGGCACCCTCAGATTCTCGTCGACGCTCAGGTTCGGGAAGATGCGGCGGCCTTCGGGCACGTAGCCGACGCCGAGCGCGGCGATGCGGAACGGCGCCCAGTCGGTCGTGGCGTGGCCGAAGATGCGCACCGCGCCTTCGCGCGCGTGGGTCAGGCCCATCAGGCTGCGGAGCGTCGTGGTCTTGCCGGCGCCGTTGCGGCCCAACAGCGTGACGATCTCGCCCTCGCGCACCTCGAGGCCGACGCCGTGCAGGATGTGGCTCTTGCCGTAGAAGGTGTGCAGATCCTCGGCCTGGAGCGCGAGCTCGCTCATGCCGCCTTCCCCAGATAGGCCGTCTGCACCGCCTCGTTCGCGGCGATTTCCTGCGGCGTGCCCTCGGCCAGCATCGCGCCCTCGGCCAGGACCATGATGCGGTCGGCAAGATGGAACACGACGCGCATATCGTGCTCGATCAGCACGATGGTCAGGTTCTGGTTCTTGTGCAACTTGCGGATGAGCTGCGTGATGTCATAGGTCTCCTTGTCGCCCATCCCCGCCGTCGGCTCGTCGAGCAGCAGCAGCCGTGGCCTCAGCGCCAGCGCCATCATAATCTCGGTCGCGCGCTGATCGCCGTGCGCGAGCTCGCCGACCAGCCGGTCCGCCTTGTCGACGAGGCCGCTCATGTCGAGGAGATCGACGACGCGGGCCCGCACCTCGCCGTCGGCGTCGCGCGACAGCCAGGTCTTGAGCCGGTAGCCGGACGCCACCTCGACCGCGATGCGTAAATTCTCGCGCGCCGTCAGTTCGGGAAAGACCTCGGTGATTTGGAACGTGCGAGCCATGCCGCGCCACACCCGCCGCGCCGGCAGCAGCTTGGTGACATCCTCGCCGTCGAACACAATGCGGCCCGACGACGGCGTCAAAAAGCCGCTGATCAGGTTGAAGAACGTCGTCTTGCCGGCGCCGTTGGGGCCGATCACGGCGCGCAGCTCGCCCGGCTCGACGGTCATCGACACGCCGTCGACCGCAACCAGGTCGCCGAACTTCTTCGAGGCGTTCTCCACCCGCAGAAGGGTCATGACTGCACCCGCTGCTGGAAAAATCCCAAGAGGCCGCGCGGGAAAAACAAGACGACGACCACGAACAAGAGGCCGATGAAAAATTGCCAGTTGACGGTGAGGCTCGAGACGTAGTCCTGCAGCACGACGAAGACTGCTGCGCCCAGCAGCGGGCCCCAGAATTTCCGCATCCCGCCCAGCACCGCCATGATGACGAAATTGCCGGACTGGCTGTAGTGGAGCCCCAGAGGATCGGCGAAGTTGTTGACGAGCGCGTAGAGCGATCCGGCGAAGGCCATGAAGAAACAGGACAGCGTGAAGACGATCCAAATGTGCAGTTCGATCGGAATGCCGAGGAAGCGCGCGCGGCGCTCGTTCTCGCGGATGGCGAGCATGGTGCGGCCGAAGGGCGAGCGCAGGATGAAACCCATCACCGCGGCGGCCGCCGCGAAGCAAATCAGCACGAAATAATAGAAGGCGGTCGAGTTGTAGAGGATGTCGACGGTCGTGAACCCGAGGTCGAGCGGCGCGCGCTGGAAGCCACGCAAGCCATCGTCGCCGCCGGTCAAAGACGACCACTGGAACGCGATGTAATAGAACACTTGGCCGAATGCGATGGTGACCATGGCGAAATAGACGCCGCGCCGGCGCACGATGAGAGCGCCCAGGATCGCGCCCATGACGCCGCCCAAAAGCGTGCCGGCGACGATGCTGAGCGGCGTCGAATGCGCGATGAATTTCAGGAACAGGCCGCAGCCATAAGCGCCGAGGCCGAACCAGGCGGCATGGCCGAAGGACAGGACACCGGTGAATCCGAGCAGGAAATTCACCGCCATGGCGCCGAGGCCCAGCACCAAGACGCGGGTACCGAGCGCGGTATAGCCGCCGAGATAGGGCATCCAGAACGGCGCGAGCGCCAGCACGCCCCAAATCGCCGCCAGCATCGCCAGACTGCGCGCGCGTTCGCGGTTGGCCGCGACGGGCGCCGCCTTGTCGACGGCGGCAGTCATGTGAGCATACCCTCCTCGCCGAACAGGCCGCGCGGGCGGATCAGCAGCACCACCGCCATCAACACGTAGATCACCGCCTCGCTCGCCGACGGCAGCAAGACGGCAGTGAGGCCCGAGGCGACGCCGATCAAGAGGCCGCCAACCAGCGTGCCGATCAACGAACCGACGCCGCCGACGATGATGGCGATGAAGCTCGGCATCAGCAGGCCGGCGCCCATGGTCGGCTCAAGGCCGAGTTGGCCACCGGCGAGCACGCCGGACAATCCTGCGAGGAAGATGCCGACGCCGAAATTCAACGAGCGCAATCCCCGCACGTTGACGCCCAAGGCCGAGACGGTGTCGAGATCGAGCGTGCCGGCGCGGATGCGGATGCCGGCTCGGGTAAAGCGCAGCAACAGGAACAGCAGCGTCACCGTCACTGCCACCATCGCCACCATGAATAGGCGATAGCCGGTGAGG
Source organism: Alphaproteobacteria bacterium (assembly GCA_028871055.1). GTDB lineage: Bacteria > Pseudomonadota > Alphaproteobacteria > ATCC43930 > CGMCC-115725 > REEB95. Next base: position 12,770 of record JAGWON010000015.1, on the reverse strand, counting down.
AAGAAGAACTCAGTGCTCAGGGATTGAGCCATGAAATCGGGAACGGTGAAGGGCTTGCCCTGCGCGCCCCAGATGAAGCGCGTGCCATCTTCGAACATGAAAGCGAGGCCGAAGGTCAAAAGCAGGCTGTAGAGCGGATCGCGGCCATAGAGGGGGCGGATCAACACGCGCTCGATGGCCAATCCCAGGATGGCGGTCAGGAACGGCGACGCCAGCAGCGCGCCCCAGAACCCGAGATAGGGCTCGAGCGTGTAGGCGAGATAGCCGCCGACGACGAGGAAGCCGCCATGCGCGAAGTTGATGACGTTGGAGAGATTGAGGATGAGCGAAAGCCCGATCGCCATCAGCACGTAGAACGCGCCGATGATCAAGCCGTTGGTGACATTAAAGAGAATAAGCTGGGTCATTGAAACCGGTTAAATCGACACACATCCTGCGACGACGAAACAGCTCGTCCACGCCCCTCCCTTCCCTCCCCCTCGAGGGGGAGGGTTAGGGTGGGGGTGATGCGACGCATGCCCTGTCTGACCGAACGCCAGGTGAGCAGGCGTGCATCGACCGTGATCAGGCCGGCCAGGTGAGCTTGCAGCCGGTTTCGGTATCGGGCGGCGAGGTCTTGTCGCCGGGGATCACAGTGTCAATGTGGAAGAGGTCCTCGGGATCGCCCTTGGGGTTCGCCACGGCCTCGCCGACGAAGGACGAGGTCCGCAGCTGGTGATCGCCCGCGGCGTAATAGACCTTGTTGGGCTGCAGCTTGATCTGGGGTGGCAGCTCCAAGCCGCCCAGCGCCTTGGCGAGCTTCACCGCGTCGAGCGTCTTCGCCTTGTCGGTGACGAGCTTGAACGACCACAGCGCGGTGTAGCCGAACCAGGTGCGCGCCGTCGGCACGTGGCCGCCGCTGCGCTTGCGGATGTCGGCGACGAACTCGGCGACATGCGGCACGCCCGGCTGCTTCCAGTACCATTCGAACATCCAGGTGCCGACGCGCGACGCGGGCGGCATGGCGATGAGCGATTCCTCCTCCTGCTGCAGGCCGGCGACGTGGATCGTCTTGTTGATGCCGAACTGTGCGATCTGCTTCATGCAGTTGATCATGTCGCCGCCTTGCGGCAGCACCAGGAGCACGTCCGGCTTCGCGGCGCGCGCCTGGATGAGATAGGCCGAGAAGTCGGTGGTGCCGAGCGGCGTCAGCGCATTGCCAACGACGGTGCCCCCCATCTTGGCGAGATCCTTCTTCGCCGCCGCCTCGAGCGTGTGACCGAAGGCGTAGTCGGGCGTGATGAAATACCACTTCTTGCCGTACTTCTTGAACAGCACGGGGGCGACCGAATTGGCCTCCATCGCCGTCGTGTTGCAGACGCGGAAGACGTTCCAGTGGCAGTCCGTACCGGTGATCGGATCGGTGTGGCCGCCGGGCACGATGTGTAGCACCTTCTTCTCGTTCGTCACCTGGGCGACGGCCTGGGCGATGGCGGAATTGACGTCGGCGGTGATGAAGGTGACCTTGTCGCGGTCGATCAGCTTGCGCGCCTTCTGCACGCCGGTGCCGACGTCGTTCGCCGAATCCTCGGTGAGCAGCTCGACCTTGCGGCCGAGGATGCCGCCCTTGGCGTTCATTTGCTCGACCGCGAACTTGGCGCCGATCAGCTCGTTGTTCGACACCGCGGCATAGACGCCGGTGAACGGATTGATCATGCCGATCTTGAGGGTCTCGGCCGCGCGGGCGGAGATGACGAAAGGCGCGGCGACCTGCGCAACGCCGGCGGCGGCGGCGGCCTTCAGGACCGTGCGGCGGCCGATCGTGGGTGGCTTCGGTTGATTCATCGTTTGACTCCCTGTTGGTACGATTTCATTTTCGGATTGACGCGGCATCGTCGACCGGCCGCCGAAGCGGCCCGTCGCGGCTTTCGTTGAATATCACGGAATGACGAGCCTCGCTCGTCAGCGCGGTCGTACAGCCTCCCCCTCTATTGGGCCTATTATTTTCTTGCGCCCATCATCCGCAAACCCGGCCAAACCTTCAAGGACTTTCAAGGGCTTTTGCCGCTGCGCGCCAAACCGTCGCAAGGCGTTCACATGAATAACGTGTAACGCGACGGGCAAGTCAGTCGGCCTTCCGCGTGGTATGCCACGGATCCGTGCTCAGATTTTCAGCAGCGCTCAGCGGCCGATGAGCACGAAGCGGCGGTTGAGCGGCTGCAGCGGCCGCGCGTTCATCGGATAGATCGCACGGAACGCGGTGATCGCGGAAGCGGCTACCTCGACCGGACGCTCGAAGACGTTCCAGTCGACGACCTCGGCGCAGGGCGGCGTCGTCAGCGAGCCCTCGTAGCGATAGATCGCGCTCTTCGCCGGGATCAGCTGGTGCGGATCGATCGGCCGCTCGAGCGTTTGCTCGCCCACGTGGCGCGGTGCCGCCTTCATCACCGTGGCGAAGGCCGCATTCGCGGCGCCGGCCTTCATGAAGGCGCCGATCACGGCGAGTTGCCCGCCCGCCCGGGAATGGACGAAATGCACCTCCATCGCCGTGCGCACGCCATCGATGGCGTGCTCGCTCGGCGCGTGGAAGTGGAACTGCTGCAGCGCGTAGGTCTCTCCGCCGACGCGCGCGAAGCTGCCCGGCTTGGCGTTGGCTTGGATCGTGTGCCCGTTGTTGACGACGGCATAGGCCTGCGGCTTCCAGTCGAGCGCGGCGCGGCCGAAATCCGCCTTGATCGCGCCCTTGAGATCGATCGGCGATTGCTCGCTGCCGACGGCGCAGGCCTTGAAGCCGGGATCGAGATCGCCCCAATGCGCCGGCCCGTCGGCGCCTTCGAAGCTCCAGTGCGGTCCTTCGGCGGCGCGCGCCAACGATGCGCAGATCGGGCACGATAACAAACCGAGCAACAGCGCGCGACGATCGAGCATCATGGAATCCCCCACTCCCTCCGATTGCGTTTACGCGCAACGCAGATCAACCGCAACCCCGCGCGATCGCCCAGAAGTCGGCCACCACCAGGCTGGCACCGCCGACCAGCGCACCGTCGACGTCGGCGATCGACAGCAGCGCGCGCGCATTGGCCGGCTTGACCGAACCGCCGTAAAGGATGCGGACCGCGGCGGATTCGGCGGCGAGCTCGCGCAGCGCGTCGCGGATGCGGCCGTGAACCGCGGCGACGTCGTGCGGCGTCGGCGTTTTGCCGCTGCCGATCGCCCACACCGGCTCGTAGGCGACGACGAGTTGCCCCGCCGTGAGCTTCGGCGGCAGCGAGCCGCGCAGCTGGCGCACGACCACCGCCTCGGTACGGCCGCTGTCGCGCTCGGCGGCGGTCTCGCCGACGCAGACGATGGCGCAGAGCCCGGCCGCGACCGCCGCCGCCGCCTTGGCGCGGACGACCGCGTCGCCCTCGTTATGATCCTGGCGGCGCTCGGAATGGCCGACGATGACATAAGAGCAGCCGGCGTCCTTGAGCATTGGCGCGCTGATGTCGCCGGTGTGGGCGCCCTTGCCCTCGGGATGGCAATCCTGTGCGCCGAGCGCGACGCCCGAACCGGCGATCGCCTCGCCCACCGGAACGAGCAGCGTCGCCGGCGGGCACAGCACGATCTCGGCAACGGGCGGCGCGGCCTTGGCACGGGCGGCAATATCGCGCGCCAGCGCCGCGCCCTCGACCCTGAGACCGTTCATCTTCCAGTTGCCGGCCACCAGCTTGCGCATGCGAGGGGCTTTAGCATAGGCGCGCAACGGCGACCAGCGGGGCGCTTTCGGCGTTGCGGCGCCTCCGGCCGCCGCCTATCATCCGCGCGCGCCCAACCCGGCCGAAGCGGCCGCGCGCCGCGCCATTCCGAGCTCCGCCATGCTGCAAGCCATCCGCTCCAAAGCCACCTCGCTCATCGTCAAGATCCTGTTCGGCGTGCTGATCGTCACGTTCGGCATCTGGGGCATCGGCGACATCTTCCGCAATCGCAGCAGCATCGACACCTCGGTGGCGACCGTGGCGGGCGATCCGATCCCGGCCGCGCAACTCCAGCAGGCGGTGCGCGCCGACATGGACCGCCTCAGGGGCACGCTCGGCTCGGGCATCACGCTCGACCAGGCGAAGCAGCTCGGCATCGTCGACAGCGCGCTCAACCGACTGATCGAGTCCGACCTGCTTGCGCGCGAGACCAACCGGATCGACATCCGCGTCGGCGACGAGGCGGTGCGCCGCGCGATCGTCGGCAATCCCAATTTCCGCGGCGCCGACGGCCATTTCGACCGCAACGTCTACAACCAGGTCCTGGCGGCGAACCGGCTGAGCGACGCGCAGTACGAGGAGCTGCTGCGCGCCGACCTCGCGCGCAATGAGCTGACCATCGCGCTTACCGAGGGCATCCGGCCGCCGAAGGAATTGACGGACGCGATCTATCGCGCCGAGGCCGAGCGCCGCGTCGCCGACATGGTGGTGCTGCCGCCGACCGCGGTGCCGCCGCCGGCCAAGCCGTCGGAACAGGACCTCGCCGCCTATTATCAGTCGCACCAGGACCGGTTCCGTACGCCGGAACGGCGCGACTTCACCATCGCCACGCTGACGATCGACGACGTCGCCGCCGGCATCGACGTGCCCGAGAGCAAGCTCAAGGACGCCTACCAGGCGCGGCTCGACGAGTTCCAGACGCCCGAGACGCGCCAGCTCCAGCAGATGCTGCTGCCCGACAAGACGAAGGCGGACGCCGCCGAGGCGCAACTCGCCGCCGGCAAGAACTTCGCCGGCGTAGCCAAGGATATTGCCGGCGAAGCGGCGAGCACGCTCGACCTCGGCTGGATACGCCGCGCGGACGTGCCGCGGCAGCTTGCCGACGCCGCATTCGCGGCGAAGCCGGGCGGCGTCACGCAGCCGATCCAGACCTCGTTCGGCTGGCACATCCTGCACGTCGTCGCGGTCAAGCCGGCTGCGACCCAGAGCTTCGACCAGGTCAAGGGCAAGCTGCGACAGGAGGTGGCGCGCGACATGGCGGGCGACCGCATCGCCGCATTGGCGAATCACATCGACGACGCGCTCGCCGGCGGCGGCGCGTTCGACGCGGTGACAAAGCAGTTCGGCATGAAGACCATCGCCGTAACCGGCGCCGATGCGCAGGGCCTGCTCGCAAGCGGCAAGCCCGCCGGCCTGCCGCAGCCCAAGGACAAAGTGCTGCAGACCGCCTTCGCCACGGCGGCGGGCCAGGCCAGCGCGCTCGACGATCTCGGCGACGACGGCTATTTCCTGCTGCGCGTCGACAAAGTGACGCCCTCGGGCGTGCCACCGCTCGACCAGGTGCGCGACCAGGCGACGAAGGACTGGCAGGCGCAGCAGCGCAGCCAGGCGCTCGCCGCACTCGCGAAGCAGATCGTCGACCAGGTCGAGGCCGGTCGGTCGCTCAAGGAGCTTGCGGCCAAGCACAAGCTCGTCGTCACCAGCACCGGGCCGGTACTGCGCACCGGCGGCGGCAAAGTGCCGCCGGCGCTCATCGGCCCGCTGTTCGCGCTCAAGCCCAATCAAGCGGCGTCCGCGCCGGACGGCATCGGCTACGCGATCGCCCAACTCACCGCGATCCAGGAGCCCGAACCGGCCAAGGACAAGGCGGCGGTCGACGCGCTGTCGCATCAGCTGGCGCAGCAGATGCAGAGCGAGTTCCTGGGCGAATTCTCCCAGGCGCTGCGCGGCCGCTATCCCGTCGAGATCAACAAGACCAATCTCGACCGGGCGCTCTGAGCCATGCGCGCGGCACGCGAAGCCGTCGCTCCATCACTCGCCGATGGCGAATGGGGCGAGCGTCGCCCCCCTCCCTTCCCTCCCCCTCGAGGGGGGAGGGTTAGGGTGGGGGTGAAGCGAGACCGAACCGCGCGTTGGCCGGCGTTGAGCGACGCGAACCCAGCGTCAATCGTTCTGCCGTCGTAACGCCATGCAGATTTCGCCGGAGTTCAAGGACTTTGCCCAGGCGCACGCCGCCGGCAAGCCGGCACTGGTGTGGACCTCGCTGGTCAGCGACCTCGAGACGCCGGTCTCGGCTATGCTCAAGCTCGCCGACGGCAAGCCGATGAGCTTTCTGTTCGAGAGCGTCGAGGGCGGCGCCGCGCGCGGCCGCTATTCCTTCATCGGTCTGAAGCCCGATCTGGTGTGGCGCTGCTTCGGCGACCGCGCCGAGATCAACCGCCACGCGCGCTCGGCGGCCGATCGCTTCGAACCGCAGAACCAGGGCGCGCTCGCCTCGCTGCGCGCGCTGATCAAGGAGTGCCGCGTCGTGACGCCCCAGGACCTGCCGCCGATGGCGGCCGGCCTGTTCGGCTATCTGGGATACGGCACGGTCGGGCTGATCGAGCGCTTGCCCGACGCCAAACCCGACACGCTCGGCATTCCCGACGGCCTGTTGGTGCGGCCGACCATCGTCTGCATCTTCGACACCATCGCCGACCGCGTGACCGTGGTGACGCCGGTGTGGCCCGATCCGGCGCTCAACGCCGAGCAGGCCTATCGCGCCGCGCGCGAGCGCCTCGCCGACGTGCTGTCCGATTTCGAGCGCAGCCTGCCGCACCGTCGCGAGTCCGTCGAGGTGACCGAAGAATTGCCGGCGCCCTCCGCCAATATGACGCGCGACGAATGCCTGCGCATGGTCGCGACGGCGAAGGAATACATCCGCGCCGGCGAGATCTTCCAGGTCGTCCCCTCGATGCGCATGAGCGTGCCCTTCAAGCTGCCGCCCTTCGCGCTCTATCGCGCGCTCCGGCGCCTCAATCCCTCGCCGTTCCTGTTCTTCCTCGATTTCGAAAATTTCGCCGTGGTGGGGTCGAGCCCCGAGATCCTGGTGCGCTTCCGCCACGGCAGGGTGACGATCCGGCCGCTCGCCGGCACGCGGCGGCGCGGCAAGGACGCCGACGAAGACAAGCGTCTCGCCGACGAGCTGCTCGCCGATCCCAAGGAACGCGCCGAGCATCTGATGCTGCTCGATCTCGCGCGCAACGACGTCGGCCGCGTGTCGCAAACCGGCACGGTCAAGGTGATCGAACAGTTCGTGATCGAGCGCTACAGCCACGTCATGCACATCTCATCGCATGTCGAGGGCCAGGCCGCGCCCGGTGTCGAGGCGCTCGACGCGCTGATGGCGGGCTTTCCCGCCGGCACGCTGTCGGGCGCGCCCAAGGTCCGGGCGATGGAGATCATCGACGAGCTTGAGCCCGAGCGCCGCAACCTCTATGGCGGCGGCATCGGCTATTTCGCCGGCGACGGCAGCATGGACACCTGCATCGTGCTCCGCACCGCGATCGTCGAGGACGGGCGCATGGTGGTGCAGGCCGGCTGCGGCGTCGTCGCCGACAGCGATCCGGCAACGGAGTATCAGGAGATTCAGGACAAGGCGCGCGCCCTCTTCCGCGCCGCCGAGGAAGCGGTCAAGTTCGCGCGGAATTGACCGCCGCGCCGGTGCCGTCCCTTATCCGACCCTCTCGCCCGCGCGCGGGAACTCGTCGATTTCCAGCAGGCGGGCGAGCGGTCGCCGCGGCTTCACCAGATCGCCGAGGGTGTAACGGTCAAGCACGGCTAGGAACGCGCTGGTCGCATCGCGCATCGCGCTCAGAAGCACGCAGCACGCCTCGATGCGGCAGTAGCCCTCGCTGCCCTGGAGACAGCCGAGCACGCCCAGCTCCTCCTCCATATCGCGGACGACGCTGCCGACGTTGATTTGTGCCAGCGGCCGCGCGAGGCGTATGCCGCCGTTCTTGCCGCGGATGGTCTCCAGATATCCCTTCTGGCCGAGCTGATGGACCACTTTCATGACGTGGCCCTTGGAGATCTGGAAATGCTCGACGATTTCGCCGATCGTGGAAAGCGCACCGCCTTTCACGCCCGCATACATGAGCACGCGAAGCGCATAATCCGTGTGGAGCGTGAGACGCATTCGGACTCCTTTGTACCTGGGCGAGCGATCGACCGGTGTCTTCGGCCTCTTATACGGTTTTCTTCCGCGTGATGCGAACGCGCCACACTTCGGGTCCTGACTCGACATACTCCCAACCGAACTGCCCCGGACGTTCCGCCTCGAACTGGTAATAGAGCGGCTTCGGATCATGGTCGTTCACCAGGATCACGGCGTTGCCGACCGGCAGCGTGCCGCAAGTGGCGAAAATCAGCGCGTGCCGCTGCGGCGGCGGCAGCGCACGCACGTCGAGTTGTTGAAGGTCCGACATAGCAGTCTCCTTTTACTTTCGGTGGACGGAACGGGTGAGATAGTGAAGCGCGCCGTTCAGCTTCTCGGCCTCTTGCGGGCGCGCAGTGCGGACCGATGACCAGGCCTCGGCGGCAATGCGGCAGGCGAGATCGGTCTGGCCTGCATCGCCAAGCGCCTTGAGGGCGCGGATCAGCAGCCGATTGAGCGAGCGAAGGTCGTCCGCCGGCGCATCGGCCTTGGTTTCACACGCTGACGAGGTCTCGGTCATAGCCGCCATGGCGGATCAGGCCGCAACCCCGAAATGGGCCTTGGCTTCCTCGCTCATGCGATCGGGCGTCCACGGCGGCTGCCAGGTCATGGTGACGTCGACGGCGCCGATGCCGGGAACCGCGGCGGCGCAAGTCTCGACGGCTTGCCGGATATAGTCGGTCGCGGGGCAGCCGGGCGTCGTCGTGGTCAGCACGATGCGGGCGTAGCCGTCTTTGACGTCGACCTCATAGACGAGACCGATGTCGACGATGTTGTAGCCGAGCTCCGGATCGATCACGGATTTGAGCGCCTCGGCCAGCGTCCGGACGATCTCGTCGCTCATCGCGTGTCACCGTGGCCGCTACCATGGCGAATAGTCGTCCGGCAACCATCCGGCCGGGGCTCGCTGACGAAATCGTGTCCGCGCCGCCCCAACTCGCGGTGAAGCAGTAGCGGCTCCCGATCGGTGACGACCTCCAGCGCATCGCCCGGACTCAACGCTTCGACCGCTTCGAGCGCCCGCCGCATCGGCTCGGGCGGGTCGAGGCCGCGCAAGTCGAGACTCCTTTTCGATTGCGCTTCCGTGAGGCCGCTCATCGCTGGGTTCCCGCGCTGGCCGGTGCCGTATCCGTCGCTGACGGCGTGAAGATCACTTCCCAGTCGCCGCCACCGATCTCGCGCTCCGCGTGGCAGAACCCGCGTTGCGCCAACACGCCGAACAGCGGAACGGGTTTGAAGGTCGCCAGCAATCGGAGACCCTGGCCGGGAGTCAGTGCGGCGACGGCCTGCATGATCTCAGAGAAAGGCTCGCCGCCAGACTTGAGGATTTCTCTGACGTCGAGCGTGGACAATGATGGCGTGGTCATGGCGTCATTACTCCGTGGTGGTCGGATTGGCTGCAAATAGCGACTGCGTACCGGCTTTCAGGCTTGGCGGACGAACAAGCGGCGCCGCGGCGCGGGGAGCCCCCTGGCGCACGAGCCAAAGCGCGCGAACGATCATGAGCGTCGCGACGAGATGTCCGAGGACGGCTACGCGAAAGAGCATGGTCCAGCCGAGCGCGGCGAAAACCGCGCCGGCGGCAACGGCGGCGAAGTAGAGGGCGAACCACGGCCGGTCGCGGCGTTCGTCGACGAGGTCCTGGACACGCGGCACCGGCTGCTTGCCGAGCAGGCTGCCATAGCGCTCAAGCCACGTCAGGAATGGCACGATCTTATAGAGCTGACTCAGTCCGAGTCCGGACAGCCAGCCGAACAGGAAAAGGTAGCCCACCGCGCCGACAACGGGCTCGGCAAAATCGCTGGCGTAAGCGTAGCCGACACCCATAATCGAGATCGCGAGAGCCGCCAGAGCAGGAAGCGTCATGCGCGTGTTGAGCTCGAGCTTCTGCCGCCGCCGCGCGCGATAGAGCCGCAGCATATCGAGAAGGTAGAGAACGATGCCCAATCCGGTGACGGCGGCGGCAATCGTAACGACTCCGCCTGTTACGGGAGCGCCGATTGCCTCGCCGACACCGAGGAGCCAAGTCGCCGCAAGGCCGCCTGCGCTCAGGACAAGAACGGCCGTACCAAGTCTGCCCCGCTCTTCGGGCGCGAGCGTGAACATGCTGAGTAGGCGATAGCTGACGCCGATCGCGGTGAGCGTGAACCAGCCGATGAGGCCGGCAAGAAGATGAAGCCGCAGGCCGTCCGTGAATGCGCCGGACCATCGGACGAGATCCGGTGAAGAGAACGCGAGCCCCAAGAGCATCCCCAGCCCGAGCGCGGCAAACAAAAACACGAGGCCGACGGCTACGAACCGCGCGGGGAACGGCAGCGGTCGTGTCTGCCACAAGGTCCGTCCGAGCGAAGCGGCGGCGGTCACCACGCCGCCCAGAACCAACGCTCCGCCGGCGGGAAGGGCAAGAATGGTCGGCGCCGGCAGGACTCCGTCCAATGCGACGAACCCCGCCTCCATCCCGCCGAGGCCGGCGAGAATGGCGAGCACGGAGACGAGGGCCGATGTCCTTGCGACGGCGCCCTGGGCGGTGATGACCGGCACGAACTGATGCAGCGCGCCCAACATGAGAATCGTCAGCCACCCGATGGTCAACAGATGGACGGTGGCGAGCGTCAGGGGCGCGAGAAGAGGCGCGGCCGGAAAGGCCAGACCGGAGATCATCGCAAGTTGAGCGAGGAGGAAGCAGCTTATCGCCGCTCCGAAATGGAGCATCGTCCAGCGCGATACGGCCGAACCGAACATGTGAACCTCGCCCGCTACCCACCGATCGCATCGGCAATCATCGCCGTTGCTCTATATGATATAAATCATATATATCTTTATAGGCGACGTCAAGCCGCAGGGGATCGCAGGTTTCCGCGCCGTTCCGATGGTCGCGTCCGGTGGCGCGTCCGGCCGTACATCTTCCCAGGCTGGGGCGGGCGCGGCGCGTTACCGGCGATCGCGTGGCGCGATCTGGAGGCATTCCAGCTTATGGAGATGATTGTCCGACGAGGTGCGCCTGGATCATTCTCGATTCGTCCGCAGCCGCGTAGAGTTTCCGCCATGGACTGTCAGCCCGGCAATACCGCCCCGGCCGTGAGTGCAAGCAACGCGCGCCGGCTCTCACTGCCGCCGCCGCGGCAGCCTGACCGATCGGCGATGCGGCGGGTCCGATGACCTTGGCCAACGGCCGGACAACCGTACGCGCAGCCGTGGTTCAGGCCGCGTCCGTCGTCTTCGACCGAGAGCGAACAATCGCCAAGGTCTTCGAGCTGAGCGCCGATGCGGCGCGCCGCGGCGCCGATCTCGTCGTATTCCCCGAAGCCTTCGTCTCCGGCTACCCCAAGGGGCTCGATTTCGGCGCCCGGATCGGATCGCGCACGGAGCAGGGCCGCGACGACTTCCGCCGCTATTACGACAGCGCCGTGGCGGTGCCTGGACCGGCTTGTACGGCGTTGGGCGAAGCGGCGCGTGCGGCCGGCGTGCATCTTCATCGAGCGCGACGGTGGCACGCTCTACTGCACGGTCCTGTTCTTCAGTCCGGAAGGCACGCTGCTCGGCAAGCATCGCAAGCTGATGCCGACGGCAGCGGAGCGCCTCGTCTGGGGCTTTGGCGACGGCTCCACCCTGACCGTTCTGGACACGCCAATCGGACGTGTCGGTGCGGTGATCTGCTGGGAAAACTACATGCCATTGCTGCGCACGGCGATGTACGCGAAAGGCATCCAGATCTATTGCGCACCCACGGCGGACGATCGCGACAGCTGGCTCTCTTCGATGCGGCACATCGCGCTCGAGGGGCGCTGCTTCGTGCTCTCCGCCTGCCAATATCTGACGCGCGCCGACTGCCCGGACGACTATGCTGCGGCACAGGGCAACGATCCGAATACGGTTCTGATGCGCGGCGGCAGCGCCATCATCAGCCCGCTCGGCGCCGTGCTCGCCGGCCCGCATTTCGACGGCGAGACAATCCTGACGGCCGATCTCGACCTTTCGGACATCACCCGCGGAAAATACGATTTCGATGCCACGGGCCACTATGCGCGGCCCGATGTGTTCCAACTGACGATCAACGAGAAACCCATGCAGCCGGTGGTGGTGAAGATCGGCTCGGATATGGCAAAGTCCGGCGAGCCGTGAACCTGACTGCTGTCCGATCGAAATGCTGGTGTGGCCTTTCCGTTCGCCAGCGGGCGTTGAGTGACAGGCTGCTCAGGGCAAGCGAAATTTTCCAGGAGGAGAGATCGTCATGACGCAACGGATCAACTACCGGCAAGCGGCGCCCGAGGCCCTCAAGGCGATGCAGGGCTTGCAAGGCTATGTGAACGCGAGCGGTCTCGATCATTCCTTGCTCGAGTTGGTCAAGACGCGCGCGTCGCAGATCAACGGCTGCGCCTATTGCCTCGACATGCACACCAAGGATGCACGCGCGGCAGGCGAGACCGAGCAGCGTCTCTACGGTCTCTCGGCCTGGTGCGAGGCGCCCTATTACACCGACCGCGAGCGCGCGGCCCTCGCCTGGTGCGAAGCGGTGACTTTCGTCAACCAAGGCCATGTGCCGGACGAGATCTACGAGGAGGCGCGCAAGTATTTCGGCGAGAAGGAGATCATCGACCTCACGATGGCGGTGGTTGCGATCAACGGCTGGAATCGCCTGGCGATCGCCTTCCGCACGCCGGCCGGCAGCTATAAGCCCGCATTCCCCGGATGACGCTCGGAAGTGCGGCGCTTCGTGGTCGATTCTGGTATAAGATTCAGCAGCTTATCCTGGATTGAGCGAGGCGGTCATGGCGGACCCGGTGGGTGAATCGGAACGTGGCAGTCTGAGGCTCTACTTCGACCGCCGTGTGAAGCTGGAGTTTCACGGCTCCGCCGTC
>JAGWON010000003.1 GCA_028871055.1 Alphaproteobacteria bacterium | reverse complement strand
AACCTCGCGGCCAACGCCGTCCGTTACACTTCGCGCGGCGGCGTGATCATCGGCTGCCGTCGGCGAGGGAAAGCGTTGCGCATCGAAGTGTACGACACAGGGGCCGGCATTCCCGCCGACCAGCGTCAACGAATATTCGATGAATTCTACCAGGCCGGCGGCAAGCAGAAATGGGAAGGCGGCCTCGGCCTCGGTCTCGCCATTGTTGATCGATTGTCAAAGTTGCTTGAGCACCGTGTCGAGCTGACCTCGACAGTCGGACACGGTTCCTGTTTTTCGGTGACCGTACCAATGACCCCCAGCCGGCGACTCTCAGTTCAGCCGTTACGTTCCGGCGCGCTGCCCGACATTCCGGACGGTAAGCTTGTTGTCGTCATCGATGACGAAATGCTCATCCTTGAAGCGATGAGCGGCCTGCTCACAGATTGGGGTTGCCGTGTCGTTACTGCGCGAACGTGCAGCGCGGCGCTCGGCGAACTTGGCGCGGGAAGGCCGCCCGACCTCATCATCTGTGACTACCATTTTTCCGACGGCACGACCGGGACCGAGGCGATCGAACGCCTGCGAGACGCATTCAAAGCAGCCATCCCGGCACTGCTGATCAGCGGCGATACGAGTCCTGAACAGCTTCGTCTTGCTCGGGCGCAGGGCTATCTTCTGCTTCATAAGCCCATTAGCCCCATGGCGCTGCGTGCGACGGTGAGCCAGCTCCTACGCGCAACCTCCGCTGCCGACCGCAGCCCCGAGCCGAAGATTCCGGCTGCGCTTTAATCAGAACAGAGGCGAGCGACTTAATCCCAGACTTCGGTCCTGGTACCAAAGTATCGCCGCCCGCTCCACCGGAAAGCGATATTTCGTAAGCGTTTTCGCACTTTCCGCGACCAGCGGCGCGCGTCATGCCAGTACGTCTGGCTGATTCTCCTGATCGCTAAAATGCAATCCATTATTGGCGTTGTGGGGAGCCCCGGTGGCCACGGGGACCGCATATCCATCTAAGGCTGGATGCGGAATCCACGCGGCTGACACCGGCGAGGCAGCGCCCGCTGACGGGGAGTCACGCCGTGAACAAGATCGTTCGAACCGGCCGCTACGCCGATGCCTTCCACGCGCGTTCAACGACCGCTTTGGCCGCGGGCGCGATCGTGCTGGCAATCCTGACCGCCGCCGCACTTGTGCGCGCGCATCTATCGTGGGTGGCCGATACGGCCAGCGGAGCGAGCAGCGCGCCAGCTACGCAAATCCACGACTTACGGCGGGACCAGGGGGGCTACAGCCCTTACCGCGTCGGTCGCAAATTCGAGCACCGCGCACCTGGCCTGCTCAATTAGCACGCGGTTGCTGTTGTTGGTAACGCCGGGAACCGCTCCAGAGGCTGACATGGCCCGCTTTGTTGGATTTGCGATCATGATCATCGGCATGGCGATTCTGTTCAGCGCACGAATTTATCCGATGCAACGTGCGAACCTAGAGCGATGGGGTGCGCGCGCTTTTCTCGGAGGCCTTGTCGTGTGGGCGGTCGCGTTCAGGCTCATTTGACAGCACGGCGCGTTACGAGGGATAGCCGGCTCGCCGGTCCGATAGACGCCGCGGTGGGCGCACGCATTCATCGTCGCCGTACAGAGCTTGGTCTGAGTGTCGAGACGTTCAGCGCAAAGGTCGACCTCTCGACTCATCTACTGCGCAAATTCGAGCACGGATCGGGTCGACTTTCGCCAGGCCGCCTTGTGATGATCGCGCACGTTCTCGATGTCGGCATCGCATTCTTCTTCGATCCCGCGCACTGGGCCGGTATGACCGAAACTCCTCGCTTTCCACGGTTCAAAAGGGTGAATCACTGGAGGCCTCGTGGCCGGTTCACTACCCACTTAGACCAAAATATGTTGAAGTATGGCCATCCAGAGGAAAGCGGCTGGATGAAAGTCCTCGTGGTGGACGACCATGTCTTGATCCGGGAAGCGCTTTGCAGCGTGCTCACGGAGCTTTTGCCTAACATCTCAGTGTTTGAAGCATCCGACTATTCTCAGGCGATTAAGCTTGTAGAGCAGTATTCCGACCTTAATCTGATAACGCTTGATTTGGCGCTTCCTGATCGTGACGGATTTTCGGTTCTCGCCGAACTCCGTGAACACTGTCCTGCGATCGCGGTCGTTGTGCTCTCTGCTTCGCGAGACCCGGCCGATATCGCTCGCGCGATGGATATGGGTGCCGCAGGCTACATTCCGAAGACGACGAAGCGCGAGGTTATGCTCAGTGCGTTCCAGCTTATCCTTTCCGGTGGGACTTATATCCCTGCCGAAATCCTCGATGCCGAGCATGCAGCCACTCAACCGATTGACAGTAGCCCGCTGACTGCGAGCCTAACGAAGCGATTGCAGATCGACCTCGGTTTGACCGGACGACAGGTCGAGGTGCTCGCCCTCATGATGCAGGGTAAGAGCAATAAGGCGATCGCGCGCATGCTCAACTTGGCCGAGCCGACGGTGAAGAATCACGTCACAGCCATTCTCAAAGGCCTCGACGTGAATAATCGCACAGAGGCGGTGATCAAAATCGGCAAGATCGAGCGAGCCGAATCAGCCATTACGGGGTCATCGCGTGCTGAGATCGTTACACGCAATCCCCGTGATCAGTAACACGGGGGCTCGGAATACATGACCGCCTGCGGCGTCACTTCAGCGGCGAGAAGCTCGCCGGATTGAGGATCTTGCTTTCCTGCGACAGCAGCAGGCCGGGCGGCGCATTTTTCAAATATTCGTGCCAGCGCGGGTCCTTGGCCATGGCGCTGCGTTTCTGCTCGCGCTCCGCCAGCGAGTTGTAGGCCCAGATGTGGACGATCTGGTTCAGCGGCCCGACTTCCGTGGTGCCGAAGAAGATCAGCTTGCCCAACATCTCCTGTTGCACCGCCAGGCCGTGCTTGCCGTAATGCTCGAGCCACTGGCCGGCCTTGCCGATCGCAGCGGTGTAGGTGCGGATTTCGAGAATCATCGCATCGCCTCTCGTGAATTTTGACGCGCAGCGTGGCGGCGGTCGCGCGCGCGGTCAAGCGCCGCAATAGGGCGCGAGGCGCAGCGCGAGTTCGAGCAGCATCTCGTCGGCGCCGTCCCAGCCGATGAACGACAGACCCGCCGGCAGGCCGCCGACCTGCGCCGCCGGAATCGTCACCTGCGGCAGGCCGGCCATGCCGGCGATGCAGGTCAGCGCCATGACCCGTGTGCGGAAATCGTCGAGCGTTGCCGCATCGGCGTCGGTGTTGGGCGCGACACACGGCACGGTCGGCAGGCAGAGCACGGTGCCGGGCGGCACGCGCGCGCGGATCGCCTTGCGCGCCGCCGCCATGACGCGCCGCGCGTCGCGCGCCTGTTCTGCGGTCACGGTCGCGGCGAAGGCGAGTCGCTCCGCGATGCCGGGGCCGAGCGCCGGCTGGCGCCGTTCGAGCCATTCGCCATAGATCGCCCAGATCTCACGGCCCTGGATGATGCGGAACGCGTTGCGCCACGCCGCGGTGCCCTCGGGTGCGACCACTGTGTCGTCGAGCGCAGACAGCGCCGACGCGGCACGCCCGAGGAATGCACGCAGCGCCTCAGCCACCTCGGCATCGGCCTGCGCCCACGCGTCGGTCGCGAGCGCGACGCGCTTGATGGTCGCGCGCCTGCTCCTGCCGCCGAGCAGCACCGGACCGATGCGCGCGAAGACGCCGGGCGTCGCCGCGAACCAGCCGATGCTGTCGAAGCTCGGCGCCATCGACATGGCGCCTGCGGCATTGACCCGGTCGTGGCTCGGACGGATGCCGTAGATGCCGCACAACGCCGCCGGCACGCGCACCGAGCCGCCGGTGTCGCTGCCGAGGGCGAAATCGCACGCGCCGGCGGCGGTCGCCGCCGCCGAACCCGCGGACGAGCCGCCGGGCAGCCGACCGGGCGCGCGCGGATTGGCCGGTGTGCCGTAATGCGCGTTGGCGCCGGTGACGCTGAAGAAGAATTCGTCGCACACCGTCTTGCCGACGATGGCGGCGCCGGCGGCGAGCACGCGCTTGACCGCGTCGGCGTGGCGCGGCGCCGGCTTGGCCGCGGCGAGCCACGTCGGATTGCCGCCGCCGGTCCGTTCGCCCTTGACGTCGAACATGTCCTTGATCGCGCCGGTGAGGCCGGCCAGCGGGCCGCGCGCCGCGCCGGCGAGCGGCCGCGCCAGATCGTGCGGCACGAAGGCGCTGCTCTTGCGCGTCATGATTGCGGCCGCTGCGTCCGATACCAGTCGAGGATCTGTTCGCCGGTCCAGGCGACCACGCCCGGGCGGCCGAGGATGGTCTCGAACACGCGCTCCACCGCGCCGATGCGATGCGGCGCGCCCGAGAGATAGGGGTGGCAGGCGATCGCCATGAACTTGGCGCGCTCGGCGCTTTCGGCATAGAGCCGCTCGAATTGCGCTATGCCGCGCTCCAGCAGCATGTCCGATGGGTGGTGCTGCAGCGCGCTGATCACGATGTCGTGGATCTCGAAATTGTAGGGCAGCGCCACCACCGGCTTCGATTTCGTCCTCAGGGTCACCGGTTCGTCGTCGAGCACCCAGTCGCCGATATACTCGATGCCGGCCGCCGCCAGATAATCGAGCGTGTCGAAGGTCTGGGTCAGGCCGGGACCGAACCAGCCGCGCGGCCGCTTGCCGGCGAACTTGGCGATGATTTCGATCGAGCGCTCGATCGCCGCGCGCTGGTCGTCGAGCTTGTGCATCGGCACCTGGTCGAAGCTGTGCGCGTTCAATTCCCAGCCGCGCTCGAGACAGGCTTGCACCACGATCGGATAGGTCTCGCAGACGCGCGCGTTGAGCGTCACCGTCGGCTTGACCTTGAGCCGGTCGTAGAGCTTGGCAAGGCGCCAGAAGCCGACGCGCATGCCGTATTCGTGCCAGCTCCAATTCGGCAAATCGGGCACCAGCGGTTGGCCCTGCGGCGGCGAGATCACCATGCGCGCCATCGGCCGCTCGAGATTCCATTCCTCGAGCGCGAACACCGGCCACAGCACGAAACGCGCGCCGCCCGGCAGCTTCAGCGGCGGCCGCCGGTCGATCGGCGAAAACGCGAGCCGTTCGCGTGGATGCATGGGTTCCTCCCGGGCCAGAATAGAGCCCATCCCGCGCCCTAACGGAAGCGCCAAGCGCTCTCACTGCGATGTGATGCGGCGCGACTGGCACGCCGCGCGCCGCTGACGCAAGATGCCGGCATGATTCGGCGGCACGTCCTTCCGCTTATCGTATTAGCGCCGTTGGCCGCGCTGCTCGCGGATTCGGCGGGTGCCGCGGAGTCGCTGCCGCCGGCGGCCGGACCCGCATCCCGTATGCCCGTCGTCGTCGAGCTGTTCACGTCCCAGGCTTGCAGCAGCTGTCCGCCGGCCGACGCCTATTTTGGCGAATTGGTCAAGCGCCCGGACGTGATCGCGCTCGCCTTCCATGTCGATTACTGGAACTACATCGGCTGGACCGATCCCTTCGCCAAGCCGTGGGCGAGCGCGCGGCAGCGCGAGTATCGCGAAAGCCTCAAGACCCGCTTCGTCTATACGCCGCAAATCGTGGTCGACGGCGCTGCCGAGGCGGTCGGCTCGAACGAGTCCGCGTGCGACGCTCTGATCCGCGCCGCCGCGGCGAAGGTCGAGGCACGGCCGACACTCGACCTCCACTGGCGCGAGGACGGCGCGCTCGCGGTCGACGTCGGCGCCGGCGACTCGCCGCCGGACGAGCCGGCGACGCTGTGGCTCATCGGCTACGATGCGGCGCACACGACGCAGGTGTTGCGCGGCGAGAACGAGGGCCGCACACTCACCGACTATCACCCGGTGCGCAGCTACCGTCAGCTCGGCAAATGGGCGGGCTGGTCGGCGGAGTTCATCGTGCCCGCCGATGAGGTCAAGACACTCGGCAACGGCGGCATCGCCGTGCTGCTGCAACAACACGGCACCGGCCCGATCCTGAACGCGGCGCAGATCGTGCAGCGCTAGGCTGCCAGACCTTTCGCCAGCAGATCGGAGAGCCGCCGCGCGAAGGCCGGCGGATCGGGCAGCTGCTCGCCTTCGAGAATGCGCGCCTGATCCAAGAGCACCCAGGCGAAGTCGCCGAGGGCGCTGGCCGCGCCGTCCTTGCCGGCGAGATCGGCGAGCCGCGCGATCAGCGGGTGCTTCGGATTGATCTCGAGGATGCGCTTGGCCGCTTCGTCGAGCCGCTGGTGCTGGCGCAATAGGCGCTCGAGCCGCATGTCCAGGTCGCCCTCGTCGGCAACCAGGCAGACGGCGCTGTCGGTCAGATGCGTCGAGACGCGCACGTCCTTCACGGCGTCGCCCAGCGACAGCTTCATCAGCGCGATCAGGCTGCCGGTCGCGGCGTCGGGCTTCGGCGGTTCGACCTTGTCCTTCCCGTCCGTCGCCAGGGCGTCGAGCTCGGCCGCGCCGCGGGTCGCTGACTTGAACGGCTTGTCCTTGTAGGCGCCCAACGCCGGCAGCCAGAACTCGTCGACCGGATCGGTCAGCAGCAGCACCTCGACGCCGCGGGCGCGGAAGCCTTCGAGCTGTGGACTCCGTGCCGCGCGATCGGGCGCGTCGCCGCTGATGGTGTAGATCGCCTTCTGGCCCGGTTTCATGCGTGCCACATACTCGTCGAGCGCGACCAGCCCGTCGCCTGCCGTCGAGCGGAAGCGCGCCAGCGCCAACAGCTCGTCGCGGTGGTCGCGCTCCTCGTAGAGGCCCTCCTTCAGCACGGCACCGAAATTGTCCCAGAACTTCGCGTATTCCGCCGGCGCGTCCTTCGCCTTCTTCGCGAGTTCGCCGAGCACGCGCTTGGTGATCTGCGTCCGCATCCGCGCCAGCATCGGGTTCGACTGGAGCATCTCGCGGCTGACGTTCAGGGGCAGATCCTCGGAATCGACGATGCCCTTGAGGAAGCGCAGATAGGCCGGCAACAGCGGCTGGCAATCGTCGGTGACGAAGACGCGCTTGACGTAGAGCTTCACCCGATGCTTGCGCTCGGGCTCGAACAGGTCGAAGGGCTTGGCCGACGGCACGAACAACAGGCTGGTGTATTCGAGCGTGCCCTCGGCCTTGTTGTGGATGGTGAGCCACGGCTCGTCGAAGGCGTGGCCGGCGTGGTGATAGAACTCGCGGTATTGCTCGGGCGTAATCTCGCTCTTGGGCCGCAGCCACAGCGCCGAGGCGGCGTTGATGGTATCGTCCTTGTCCTTCTCGTGCAGCACGATCGGCAGCGCGATGTGGTCCGAGTGCCGCTTGACGATCTCGCGCAGCCGCGCCGGCTCGGTGAATTCGGTCGCGTCGGTCTTGAGATGGAGCGTCGCGATCGTGCCGCGCGAGTCCTTCTGCGCGGCTTCGACCGTGTAATCGCCCTTGCCGTCGGAGACCCAGAGATGGGCTTCGGCCTCGCCGGCCTTGCGCGACAGCACCTCGACTCGGTCCGCGACCATGAACGCCGAATAGAAGCCGACGCCGAACTGGCCGATGAGCGCCACGTCCTTGCGCTGGTCGCCCGACAGATTCCGGACGAAGGCCGAGGTGCCGGAGCGCGCGATGGTGCCGAGATTCTCGATCAGCTCGTCGCGGTTCATGCCGATACCGTTGTCGGCGACGGTGAGCGTGCGCGCGGCGGGATCGGCGGCGAGGGTGATGCGGTAGGCGGCATCGCCGGCGACCAACTCGGGCTGGGTCAGCGCCAGGTAGCGCAGCCGGTCGCAGGCGTCGGAGGCATTCGAGATCAGCTCGCGCAGAAAAACCTCGCGCTCGCTGTAGAGCGAGTGCGCCACGATCTCGAGCAGGCGGCTGACTTCCGCCTCGAAGCTGCGTTTCTCCGCCGTCATTGCCGCGTTCTCCATCGCGTCCCGGGCGCACCGGGGCCCGCCCAGATATGAGCAAGCCGTGCCCAGGCTGCAAGTAGGGCCGCTCGCACCCGCGGGCTTGGAGCCGGCCTCGGACCGGTATTATCCTTCGCAGCGGAGGAAAGGATGGGCCAGCTAACGGCCCCCATGAGCCCGGAAAACGGGCCGATCGCAACCTAGGGAGGGCAACCATGGCTACCACGGCAACCTACGGCAGGCTGTCGGATACGCAGCACAGCGCCGAATTGCGCAAGGCGGTGATCGCCTCGACCATCGGCACCACCATCGAATGGTACGACTTCTTTATCTATGGCACGGCGGCCGGCCTCGTCTTTCCGAAATTGTTCTTTCCCAACGAGGATCCGCTAACCGGCACGCTGGCGGCGTTCGGAACCTATTTCATCGGCTTCGTCGGCCGGCCCATCGGTGCCGCCATATTCGGCCATTACGGCGACCGCATCGGCCGCAAGGCGACGCTCATCGCCACGCTGCTGACGATGGGCATCGCGACTTTCCTCGTCGCCTTCGTGCCGAGCTACGCTTCGATCGGCATCTGGGGCGCCGTCTTCCTCACCGTGCTGCGCATGTTGCAAGGCATCGGCGTCGGCGGCGAATGGGGCGGATCGGTGCTGCTGGCCATGGAATGGGCGCGCACGCATGGTAGCCGTGGCCTAGTGGCGAGCTGGCCGCAATTCGGCGTGCCCTGCGGCCTGTTTCTCTCCAACCTGGCGGTGCTGGCCTTCAGTGCCTGGTCGGGCGCCGATTTCGTGGCCTGGGGCTGGCGCATCCCGTTCATCCTCTCGATCATCCTGGTCGGCATCGGCTTGTGGATCCGGCTCGGCATCCTCGAGACCCCGGTGTTCCAGCGGCTCGTCGAGAAGAAGAAGATCGAGCGCGCGCCGATCGTCGAGGTGATCAAGAAGCAGCCGCGCGAGATCATCCTCTCGGCGTTGCTGCGCATGGCGGAACAGGCGCCGTTCTACATCTTCACGGCCTTCGTCTTCGCCTATGGCGTCGGCACGCTGAAGATGTCGCGCGACTTGATCCTGGCGGCAGTGCTGGCCGCCTCGGTGCTCTCCTTCGTCTCGATCCCGCTCTCGGGCCACATCTCCGATCGCATCGGCCGGAAGAAAATGTACCTGATCGGCGCGGCGACGGTGGGCCTGTTCGGCTTCCTCTATTTCGGCATGCTCGACACGGCGTTGCCTTCGGCGGTGTTCATCGCCATCGTGCTGTCGCTCATCCCGCACGACATGCAATACGGGCCGCAGGCGGCGCTGATCGCCGAATCGTTCACGCCGCGCCTGCGCTACAGCGGCTCGTCGCTCGGCTATCAGCTTGCCTCGGTAATCGCCGGCGGTCCGGCGCCGATCATCGCCACGGCGCTGTTCGCCGCCTACCACTCGGGCTACGCCATCGCCATCTACATCGCCGGCTGCTCCGTGATCAGCCTGGTTTCGGCCGCGATGATGCCGGATTACACCGGCAAGGACATCTCGGCGGAGTACGACGAGGGCGCCTAGCCGAAGCCCGCTGATTTGGGCGAATCGGAATCGGGCGGAGGCCGCGAACCTCCGCCCGTTTTGTTCAATCGTTCGGGCAGTGGCTGGCCGCCAGGGTGGCGCCGACCATGGCGCCGGCGACGACGCCGAAAACCGTCGCGCCGGGGTCGACTCGGCCGTGGTCCTCGCCGAGCGCCGCCGCGAGGAGGCCGCCGGCGGTGGCGCCCAGGATGCCGCCGAAGATCGGCTCGCTGCCGTCGCAGGAACGGGCGAAAGGCGGCTCGGGCCGCGGCGCGAAGGGATTGGCCAGGAACGGCGGCACGGGAATCGGCGCGCCGTAATAGGGCTGTGCGCCGGGGCCGGGCGCCGCGGCCGCCGGCACGATCGCCAGCACCGCCGCCGCCAAGGCCAGAGCCGCCAGCGCGGCGAACGCTGCGCGCAGCCGCCGCGCGTGGACCAAGCTTTCCACCATCGCCGCCCTCCCGGCCTGCCGACTCGCCCGCATTATGACAACGACGCGGGCCAAAGGCTATTCCCCGACGGTTGCGTTTCGCCGCGCGATGACTCATCATCGCCAGGCATGGGACTGGTTTCCCGTCCGTCGCGCATCCGGGCCGTTCTCGGCCCGACCAATACCGGCAAGACCCACCTCGCCATCGAGCGCATGCTCGGTCACCAGACCGGGATGATCGGCTTTCCGCTGCGCCTGCTGGCGCGCGAGAACTACGACCGCGTGGTGCGGCTCAAGGGCGCGCGCGCCGTGGCGCTGATCACCGGCGAGGAGAAGATCGTCCCGCCCAATCCGAGCTACTTCGTGTGCACGGTCGAGTCGATGCCCTTGGACCGCGCGGTGGATTTTCTCGCCGTCGACGAGATCCAGCTCTGCGGCGACCGCGAGCGCGGCCACGTCTTCGCCAACCGGCTGCTGCACGCGCGCGGCCTGCACGAGACGATGTTGCTGGGCTCGGACACGATCGCGCCGCTGCTGCGCCGCCTGGTGCCCGAGGCCGAAATCTCGTCGCGGCCGCGCTTCTCGACGCTGTCCTATACCGGCGCCAAGAAGCTGACGCGCCTGCCACCGCGCAGCGCGGTGGTCGCCTTCGCCGTCGCCGACGTCTTCGCGCTCGCCGAGATCATGCGCCGGCGCCAGGGCGGCACCGCCGTCGTGCTCGGCGCCTTGAGTCCGCGCGCGCGCAACGCGCAGGTCGGCCTGTTCCAGTCGGGCGAGGTCGACTATCTGGTCGCGACCGACGCGATCGGCATGGGCCTCAACATGGATCTCGATCACGTCGCCTTCGCGCGGCTCGTGAAGTTCGACGGCAACGCGCCGCGGCGCCTGGCGCCGGCCGAGATCGCCCAGATCGCCGGCCGCGCCGGCCGCCATATGAACGACGGCACCTTCGGCGTCACCGACGAGCTCCGGGATCTCGACGGCGACGTCGTGGAGGCGGTCGAGAACCACCGCTTCGATCCGCTGTCGCGCCTCTTCTGGCGCAACGCCCGGCTCGATTACCGCTCGCTCCGCAGCCTGATCGCTTCGCTCGAGGCGCGGCCGCGCCTGCCCGGCCTGGTGTCGGCGCCGCCGGCCGACGACCACGGCGCGCTGCGCGCGTTGGCGCAGATGCATGACATCGCCGCGATGGCGACCAATCCGGCCGCGGTGCGCCTCCTCTGGGAGGTCTGCCAGATTCCGGATTTCCGCAAGGTGTTGAGCGACACCCATGCGCGGCTGCTGGCGCAGATCTATCGCCATCTCGCCGGACCGCGCGGCCGGCTGCCGACCGACTGGGTCGCGGCCCAGGTCGATCGGCTCGACCGCGCCGACGGCGACATCGACACGCTGATGATGCGCATCGCGCACATCCGGACCTGGACCTACATCGCGCATCGCGCCGACTGGCTCGACGACGCCGGCGCCTGGCAGGAGCGCGCCCGCGCCATCGAGGACAGCCTGTCGGACGCGCTGCATGACCGCATCACCCAGCGCTTCGTCGACAAACGCTCGGCCTATCTGATGCGGCGCCTGGCCGATCCGCGCGAGCTGCTGGCGTCGGTCAGCGAGGGTGGCGAGGTCAAGGTCGAAGGCCACTACGTCGGCCGGCTCGACGGCTTTCGCTTCCGGCCCGACCTGTCGGCTTCGGGTGACGTCGCCAGGACGCTGCTCGCGGCGGCGCAGCGCGTGCTCAGGGGCGAGATCGCCCGCCGCGTCGCGCACCTCGCCGCGGCGCCGGATGGCGAGTTCACCCTCGATCCGACCGGCACGCTGGCCTGGAAGGGCGGCACCGTCGGCCGCCTGGCTGCCGGCGCGCATCCGCTCCATCCCCGGGTCGAGGCGATGCCGAGCGACTTCTTCGAGGGCGAGCAGCGCGAAACCGTGCGCCGCCGCCTGGCCGCCTTCGCAGCGGCGCATTTGCGGCACCGGCTCGCCGCGCTGTTCCGCGCGCACGACGCCGCGCTGTCGGCGCCGGCGCGCGGCCTCGCCTTCCAGCTCGCCGAGGCGCTCGGCAGTCTGCCCGCTCGCGCGGTCGCGCCGCTGCTGCGCGTGCTGTCGCGCGCCGACCGCCGGACGCTCGGCCGGCTCGGCATCCGGCTCGGTGTCGAAAGCATCTATCACGACTCGCTGCTCGCGCCCGATGCGACCGCGCTGCGCGCCCTCCTCTGGGCGGTAGCGGCGCGCGACGCCGTGCCGCCCGTTCCCGAGGCCGCCGGTGCGCCGCGCGATCCCGCCATCGGCGCGCCGGCCTATGCCGCGATGGGCTACCGCGTGCTCGGGCCGCGCGTGCTGCGCGTCGACCGGGTCGAGATCTTCGCCGCGCGGCTGCGCCAGCTTGCGCATCAGGGCGGATTTGCCGTCACGCCCGAGTTGGCGGCGCTCGCCCACTGCACGGTCGACGAGCTTGCGGCGGTGCTGCCGGCACTCGGCTATCGCGCCGCGCGGCGCAACGACGGCGCGCGCTTTGCGATGCGGCGCCATCCGGCCCGGCACCGCCGCGGCGAGCATCGGCGCGGACACCGACCCGAGGCCGCCGACAGCCCATTCGCCAAACTCAAGGAGCTCAGCCTTGTCCGCTGACGGCGGCGGCGCGCAAACCTTGCGGCTCGACAAGTTCCTGTGGTTCGCGCGCGTGGCGCGCACGCGCTCGGCGGCGGTACGGCTGTGCGCCGAGGGCTGCGTCGCCATCGCCGGCGTGCCGGCGCTCAAGCCGCACCAGCCGGTGCGCATCGGCGACTGGCTCACCATCGAACAGGGACGGTGGCGCCGCCGCTTGCGCGTGGTCGCGCTCGGCGAGCGCCGCCGCAGCCGATCCCGCGCGAGCTGTGGGTGTCGCTACTCGAGGAAGAAGCCGGCGCGTAGAGCGGATTGCTTTTAAATTGAATCGCCACGCCTAGAGCATGATGCAATCAAGACGAACCACTCCAGTCGTCGCACCCGCGAAAGCGGGTGCCCAGGGCAACAGCCGAAGCCTGTGCCGCAGAAGCGGAAGTCACTTGCCCTGGATTGCCGCTTTCGCGGCAATGACGGCAGAGAGTGGTTCGGCCTAGGCCTAACCGGATCATGCTCTAGACATCGTCATTCCCGCGGAAGCGGGAATCCAGGGCCACAAATCGGATGGCCGCCCCCGGATCAAGTCCGGGGCAGGCTCTGGACTCCCGCTTGCGCGGGGGTGACGAAGGCGTGTGTCAGCCTCATCATTGCCCCCTGCGAGAGCAGGTTGCTGCTGCATCGACATCTCGCGTGCTTCGAGACGCGGTGCTGCGCACCGCTCCTCAGCATGAGGTAGGTTATTGATGGCACGAAGAAAATTTCCTCAGCCTGAGGAGCGCCGCAGGCGCGTCTCGAAGGCCGCACCGATTCAATTCAGTGGAAATTTGCCGCGAGCGGCGCGTCACACGCTGCAGTCCTTCCACGGACCGATGTCGAGATGAAAGTGGTTGCGGTGGTCGTAGTCGGTGTGCGGCGTCAGCACGGCGCTGAACAGCCGGCAGGCGCCGCGCGCCACCGCGTGCAGGAATTCGCTTTTGGGTCCGTCGCCACGCCAGTCCTGCGCCACCGTCACCGTCTCGCCGTCGTCGAGCACGAAGCCGGCGACGTCGATGGCGTCGCCCTTGGCGTGCTCGCTCCATTCGCCGTTGGGCTGGCCGCGGCACGAATAGGTCCCGAAGTGACGCAGCTGGGTCACCGCCGCGTGGAGATAGTGTCGCGCCGCCGGCTCGACGATCTCGCGGGTGAACCGATCGAGACGGAGCGCGAGGTCGCAGGTGACCAGGCCGGATTGGTTCCAGGGAACAGCGGCGGCGCTGACGCGCACCGCGTCGTAGACCGGACACGGACCTTCGGGCGCCTGCGCGCTGACGTATCGGACGTGCAGCCGGTCGAGATCGGCGCGGCAGACCGCCGGCGGCAGATAGACGACCGGCGGCGGCCGATGGCGCGGCCCGCAGCCGGCTGGCGCCAGCAGCGCTGCGGCCAGCGCCGCGCCGCGCATCCATTTGGGCCATGGCGGCATACCCGCCCAGGGAATCACAGGGGCGGCTTGCGCGGCAAGCCCGACTCGGCAAACATGCCCGCCATGACGCCGTTTTCCGCCGCGCCGCGGCTCCGCCGATGACCGAAGAGGCGCTGCGCGCCGCGTTCGCCGGCGCGCGCGTGACCATCGCCGGCGGCCTCGGCTTCATCGGCTCGAACCTGGCGCGGCGGCTCGGCGAGTTCGGCGCCGAAGTGTTGGCGGTCGACGCGCTGCTGCCCGATCTCGGCGGCAACCGGTACAACCTGGATGGTGCGCGCGGTCGGGTCGCGATCGAGATCGCCGATTTGCGCGAGACCGATGCGATCCCGTTCGTCGAAGGCCGTGAATATCTCTTCAACCTCGCCGGCCAGACCAGCCATCAGGGGTCGATGGATGCGCCCTTCGACGATTTGGACCTCAACTGTCGCGTCGCGCTCCGCCTGCTCGATACCTGCCGCAAGGTCGCGCCCGACATTGCCGTGGTGTTCGCCTCGACCCGGCAGGTCTACGGCAAGCCGCACTATCTTCCGGTCGACGAACGGCATCCGCTCGCGCCGGTCGACGTCAACGGCATCCACAAGCTGGCCGCCGAGGCCTATCACACGCTCTATCGCGAGGTTTACGGCATCAAGTCGTCGGTGCTGCGGCTGACCAATACTTACGGGCCGCGCATGCGCATCAAGGACGGCCACCAGAGTTTTCTCGGCGCCTGGCTGCGCGCCGTGCTCGAGGGCGCGCCGTTCGAGGTCTGGGAAGGCGAGCAGCTGCGCGACCTGACTTATGTCGACGATGCCGTCGACGCGCTGCTCCTCGCCGCCGCGGTGTCGGAGGCCGAAGGCGGCGTCTTCAATATCGGCGGCGGCCGGCGCGTTACGCTGAAGCGGCTGGCGGACGCCGTGATCATCGCCAACGGCGCCGGCGATTACACGATCGAGCCATTCCCGGCCGCACGCAAGCGCATCGACATCGGCGACTATCACGCCGACGACCGGCTGTTCCGCCGTGTCACCGGCTGGAAGCCGCGCGTCGCGCTCAAGGACGGGCTGGCGCGCACGCTCGACTATTATCGCGGCAATCTCGAACCGTATCTCTGACGTCATGGCGACACGCGACAAACCCGTCCCCCAGGCGGCGCCGATCGCGTCTTATCGCGCCGCGCGCTCGCGCATCGATCGGGCCGTGGCGCGCGTTCTGGCGAGCGGCCGCTATATCCTCGGTCCGGAGGTCGAGGCCTTCGAGCGCGAATTCGCCGCCTATATCGGTTGCCGCCACGCCGTCGGCGTCGCCTCGGGCACGGATGCGCTGATCCTCGCGCTGCGCGCGCTCGGCTTGCCGCCCGGAACGACGGTCGCCACCGCGTCGCATACCGCGGTCGCCACCGTGGCGGCGATCGAGCTGGCGGGTCTGGCGCCGCTGCTGCTCGACATCGATCCGGCGACCTATACGCTCGCTCCCGCCGCCTTCGAACGCGCGCTCGCCGGCGGGCTGCGCGTCGGCGCGGCGATCGCGGTCCATCTCTACGGCCAGGCGGCCGATCTCGGCGCTCTCCTGCCGTTGGCGCGCCGGCACGGCGTCAAGGTGATCGAGGACTGCGCCCAGAGCCACGGCGCAACCCTCGGCGGCCAGCGGCTCGGCAGCTTCGGCGACGTTGCCTGCTTCAGCTTCTATCCGACCAAGAATCTCGGCGCCTTCGGCGACGCCGGCGCGGTGCTGACGGACGACGCCGCGCGTGCCGCGCGCGTGCGCGCGCTGCGCGAATATGGCTGGCGCGAGCGCTATGTCAGCGCGACGCCGGGGATGAATTCGCGGCTCGATCCGATCCAGGCGGCGGTGCTGCGCGTCAAGCTCACCGGGCTCGATCGCGCCAATGCCCGGCGCGCCGCGCTCGCCGCGCGTTACGATCGCGGCCTGGCAAACGCCGATCTCGGCCTGCCGCAGCTTCGGCCCGGCGCGACGCACGTCTTCCACCAATACGTCGTGCGCGCGAAGCGGCGCGACGATCTGCGCGCCGCGCTCGACCGCGCCGGCATCGGCACGGCGGTCCACTATCCGATGCCGGTTCACCTCCAGCCCGCCTACGCCGGCCGCGTCGCGCTCGATCCCGGCGGCCTCGGCGAAAGCGAGCGGGCGGCGCGCGAGGTCCTCAGCCTGCCGATGTTTCCGGAACTCGGCGCGGCCGACATTGCGCGGGTGGTCGGGACGATTAAAGCTTCTTTGTGCGATGCCGGGACTTGATCCGGGTAGCGACGCGTTGAAGACGGGTGCAAAAATTTGGTGATGGCCGCCGATCACCCCCACCCTAACCCTCCCCCCTCGAGGGGGAGGGAATGGGAGGGGTGCGACGTCCGGCGCGGCGGCTTCTCCACGGAGACACGGAGGACACGAAGAGAAAGCTCCGGTCCTCCCGCTCTCCGTGCCTCGACGGTGAAAATTCCTCTTCGTCATGCGGGGGTTTGACCCGCGCATCCACGTCTTTTGCTGGCCAAGGCGTGGATGGCCGGGACACGCCCGGCCATGACGGCAGAGGCGGTGTGCCACGTGCCGCGGCCTAAGCGCGCTGGAGCAGCGCGACGCCGGCGAGGATGAGCAGGATCGCGCCGATCTTGCCGGCGGTCAGCGTTTCTTCCCAGAAAAAATGCGCCACCAGCGCGACGACGACGTAGCTCACCGCCACCGACGGATAGGCGACCGAGAGCGGAATCCTGCGGATGGCGATGAGATAGAGGAATGCGGCGCAGCCGTAGAAGCCGACGCCGACGATGGTGAAGCCGTTGGTGATCTGCGCCAGGAAGTCGGGCGTGCGCTGAACCCCGACCTTGAGCAGGAGCTGGCCGCAGACCGCGATCAGGATGCCGCCGAACAGCGCGGCGTAATAGGGCAGCAGCACCGGCATCACACCCGCCGTATTGCGCTGCTCGCGCCGCGTCGCTGGCCGTGCTCGGCCGCTTCGCCGCGCGTGATGGCACGCACCACCGTCTGCGGCTTGCGGTTGACGGTGAGATAGAGGCGGCCGAGATATTCGCCGAGCAGGCCGAGGATGAGAAGCTGCACGCCCGACAGCAGCATCACGGCGACGGTGAGCGATGCCCAGCCGGGCGGCGTCTCCTCGAAGAACAGCGCCGAGGCGGCCGCCCATGCCGCGCCGACGACGCCAAGGATGCTGAGGCCGATGCCGGTGAAGGTCGACAGGCGCAGCGGCATCACCGAGAAATTGACGGCCATGCTGAGCCACAGCCGCACCAGCCGGCGCAGCGTATAGTTGCTGCGGCCATGGGCGCGCGCCAGGTGCTCGACCGCGAGGCTCTCGACGCGCTGCGTGATCTGCAGCAGCAGGCCGTCGACATAGGGAAAAGGCCCTTCATAGGCGATCGCCTGGTGCACGGCGAAGGCGCTGATGCAGCGGAAGCTCGAAAGGTAAAGTCCCTTCGGCTTGTCGAGGACGAAATCGGCGACGCGGTTGGCGAAGCGGCTGCCCAGGTTGCGCCATCCAGAATGCTGTTTGTCGATGGGTCGGGCATAGACGACGTCGGCGCCGGTGCGTTGCGCGTGCCGAAGCAGGCGCAGCACCTCGCCCGGCGGATTCTGCAGATCGTCGTCCATGGTGACGACGTGCGCGCCGCGCGCCTGATGGAACCCGGCCATCACCGCGTTGTGCTCGCCGAAATTGCGCGCCAGCTCGACGAGCGTGATCGGCACCCGCGCGCGCGCCAGCAGATCGCGGCACACTTCGAGACTGTTGTCCGGGCTGCAGTCGTTGACCAGCACGATCTCGTGACCGCCCGCAACGTCGAGCGTCTGGAGCGCGTCGACCAGCGCGCCGATGCTCTGCGCGCCGTTATAGACCGGGATGACGATGCTGAGCGCGGGCGCGGTCATGGGCGGATTCCGACGGCCAGAATCGAGCCGCCGAAGGGAAGACGCAAGCCCGATCTGAGCAGGGCCGATTCGGCCGACGCCGCCGCGTCGAACAGGCGCTCGAACGGCGCCGGCAGCAGGCCGACCTCGCTGCCGCCGGTGCGCAGCAGCCGCCGCGCCAGCATCAGCGGGAACAGCACCGTGTTCCAATAGGTCGCGCGAATACGGCCGAAGCCCGCGGCGGCGAGCAGCCGCACCACTTCGCCGTGGCGATAGCGCCGGGCGTTGTCGACGGCCCGGTCGTGCGCCGAGTAAAGCCACTGATAAGCCGGCAGGTTCACCACCAGCGCGCCGCCGGGCTTGAGGCAGCGTTGCAGCTCGGCGAGCGCGCGCTCCGCGGCGACGCCGCGATGGCACAGCACGTCGGCGCTGAAGACGGCGTCGAAGGCGGCATCGCGGAACGGCAGCGCGTCGATCGACCCCTGCGTCACCGGCCGCACCGCCTTGGCGCGAGCGAGACGACAGGCGAAGCCGTCGCGGTCGAGCCCGAAGCTTGTCGCGTCCGGACATTGGCGCGCGAGCGCCGCAAGCAGGCCGCCGGCACCGCAGCCGGCGTCGAGCAGGCGGGCGGCCGGCGCCTCGGCAAAGCGCGCGCCGAACGCAAGCAGATTGCGGCGCAACGCGCGCGTCCACCACATGCGGTCCTCGACCGCCGCCAGCCGCTCATATTCGATGCGTTCCACGCCGCTCAGCCGCCGCCCGCGGCGTTCGCGCGACGCGGTCCATGCACCAGGACGGCGCGGCGGTCCAGCACCACCGAAAGCAGCGTGCCCATGCGCTCGACGCGATAGATCGGGCGCCCGGTCACCGACTTGTCGCATGCGTCCCTGGTGAAGGCGATGGCGAATTCGGCCTTCGAACGGTCGGGCGTAAAGACGACGTTCGGCGGGAAATAGGCCGTCGCCGAGCCGGGCGGGCCGCAGACGAACACCGTGAAGCGGTGATTGACGAAATCGTTGCCGTATTCGGCGCGCAGATAGGCCGCGAGCGCACCGGCGTCCTCGGCATAGGAATTGGCCCAATAGTCGAGCTGGAACAGACCCTGCGCGCCGCGCGTGCCGCCGATGAACGCGTTGTAGTAGACGTATTCGTCGGGATGGAGCAGCGCCATCACCGAAACCTGGACGAAGCCATAGAGCGCGAGCGCGCCGTAGACCCACGGCCGCAGCCGGCTCCCGGCGAGCGCGCCGAGCGCCGTTTCGGCGGCGAGTGCGGCCGCCACCGCGATCGGCGGCAGCACGAAAATGAAATGCCGCATGCCGTCGAACAGCACGGCCTTGATGGCGACGGCATAAGCTACCGGAAAGACGATGGCGAAGCCGAGCACGAACGTGCCGATGGCGCGCGCGCGGTCAATCTGCGCGCCGACACGCCGCAGATGCAGGAGGGCGAGCATCGGCGCCGCCGCGAGCAGCGCCAGCACCAGCTCGGGCAGCTTGAGCACGATATAGGTCGGCAGGTATTCCCACGGCAGGTCGCCGGCCGGCACGTAGCGGCCGGCGAACAGCGTACGATAGGGAAAGATCTCGTGCGAGAAGTAGATCAGCGCCCCGATCGGATTGACGACGGGCGATTGCTGCGCCCACGGCCAGAACAGCAGCATCACCGGATAGGCGACCGCCAGCGCCGGCAGCAGGACATAGCCGAAGCACGTCGACGCGCTGCGGATCGCGTGCGCCGGCCGCCGGTCCTCGGCGAACTGCCACAGCACGAGGACCAGAAGCGTCAGGCCGACGTAGCCGAAGATCAGCAGGCCGCCGACGCGCACCGCGAGGGCGAGGCCGGCGGCGAGTCCGAGCTTGACGACGATGCGCCAATCGGGCCGCGGCAGCAGCGGAATGGCGCGCACCAGATAATAGAGTGCCCACGCCATGCTCGCCGCGAAGGGCACGTCCTTCGGGTTGTTGTACATCTGGCCGTAATAGTCGGGCGTCAGCGCGAGAAAGAGCGCGGCGATGAAGCCGACGCGCGGCCCGCCGAGCGCCCGGCCGAGCTTCCAGGTGCCGACGATCCCGACGATGCCGACCAGCGCATTGAGCAGATGACGCGTCTCGAACGTGCCGAACGGCGAGACGTGCTCGAGCGCCGCCGCGGTCGCGTCGAAGATCGACCCGTAATAGAACAGGTCGTAGAGCCGCATGAACGAATGGTCGGCGAAGCCGGAGAGGTAATAGTCGAGGACGGCGATGCCGTACCAGTTCTGGGCGTCCTCGTCCCAGGTGACGCCGTAATCCCAGACAGTGGCGAGCGCCAGAATCAGCAGCACGACGAACAGCGCCAGCGCCAGATCGTCCCAGGCGACGCGGCCCGCCAGCCGCGAGACGCGCGCCACGGCGGCGGCCGATGCCGGTCGGGGTTCGGCGATGGGGTCGACCCGGGTCACAGCCCGGCACCCGCCATCATCGCCGCGAGCACGCGGTCGGACGCGAAATATTCGGCGGCCAGCGCGCGCGCCGCACGCGCGTGCCGTGCGTAATCGGCCTCGATCGCGGCGACTGCCGCCAGGGCTCCGGTCGCATCGGCATATTCGAACAGGCCTTCGCCGACCGGGTAGAAGCGCGAGAAGCCGGTATCCATCGTGATCACCGGCCGACCCGCCGCGAGATAGCAGACGCTGCGGTCGCTGAACCAGCCGCTGCGCGGCCGGACATAGATGTCCTTGGCGACGGTGAACTCGCCGCGCGAGCCGCGAATGAAGTCGCGGTAACGGTCGATCTCGAGCGAGACGTCGCGGGCATCGATCACCGTCCAGCCGTGGGCGGCGATCTCGCGCCGGGCGTCGTCGGGTGCCGAATTGAACGCGACGGTGAAGCAGCTTTTCGCCTGCCGCGGCAGATCGACGAAGCGGACGAAGTTGCCGTGTTTCGACCAGACATAGCGCTCGCCGCGGAAGGCGATGTCCTTGCCCTTGTTCTCCCAGGTTGCGACCGTGGTGAAGCAGGCGCCGCCAGCGGCGTCGGCGGGCCAGAAATTGAGCACCACCGGCGGCCGCGTCGGCCGCCAGTCGATGCCGCAGAGCGGCACGATCCAGCCCGGACCGCCGACGTTCTCGCCGTAGGTGAAGAAGTGCGTGTGCGCGTCGAGATAGGCGCGCGCCGCTGGATCGGCCTCGGCGTACTTGATCTGCTCGTAGACCGGATCGGTGTCGATTATCAGCCGCCGCTTGCAAGCCAGGTGGTGCTCGCGCAGCCGGGTCGCGCCGCAGACGTTGAGCAACGCATCGCTGTCGCGGAACAGTGCGTGCACCGCCGGGCGCGTCAGGCCGTGATACTCGTCCTTGATCGCGTCCCAATAGGCCCAGCGGCCGTCGAACCCGAACCGGGTCATCAGCCGCGCGAGATACGCGATGTTCGGCGCGTTGTCGGTGACGACGCTGTTGCGACGCGGATCGTAGGGGTTGGCGCCGTGATCCTCGACATACCAGGCGTCGTAGCCGAGCTGCCGGAGCCCGACGAGGTAATGCAGCGCCTGCCAGGCGATGCCGGCAAGCGGCATCTGTCCCGCAAAATGCATCACCACCACACGCCCGCGCGCAGCCACGGTTCCGGCCGTTTCCTTTGCCAAGGAGGCCGGACAATAGCAGAGCGCCCGGTGCCGGGAACCGCCGCGGCGCATCCCCGATCGCCGGCTAAAATCCTCAAATAGAACGCTTGACATTAATACAATCAATATTGATGGTATTGATCAATGTATGAGATCAAGTCCGGGTATCTGTCGGCGGCCGCGGCGGCGCGCACACTCGGCGTGACGCCGGCCACGCTCTACGCCTATGTCAGCCGCGGCCTGATCCGCTCCGAGCGCGCGGCTGGCCGCACCCGGCGCTATCACGCCGGCGATGTCGCCGATTTGACCCGCGGCCGCGCGCCGGTCGGTCCGGTGCTGCCGACGGCGATCACGCTGGCGCGCGACGGCCAAATCTTCTTCCGCGGCCGCGACGCGGTCGAGCTCGCGCGCACGCTGTCGGTACGCGAGGCGGCGGCGCTG
Organism: Alphaproteobacteria bacterium; assembly: GCA_028871055.1. GTDB lineage: Bacteria > Pseudomonadota > Alphaproteobacteria > ATCC43930 > CGMCC-115725 > REEB95. Next base: position 194,905 of record JAGWON010000003.1, on the reverse strand, counting down.
ATCTGGGACTGTGATCCGGCGGCCAGCTTCGCCGCCGACAACGTGCCCGATCCGCTGCCCGGTGGCGGCGCGTTGCACGCCGCGCTCGTCGCCCTGCCACCGCCGGCACGCATGCTGGCGCTGCTGCAGGTCGCGACCGCGGCGGAGCCGCGCTGGCCGGACGCGGCGGCGTTTTTCGGTTATGCGGGCGCGCGGCTGCTGCGGTTTCTCGCGGCGGCGGCGGCCGGCGTGGCGCCTTCGGCCCGGCCGATCGACGCCGTGCTGGCCGAGGCCTGGAGCCTCGGCCGCGACTCGCGGCCGCTGCTGCGCGCGGGTCTCATTCTGGCGGCCGACAATGGCATCGACGCCGCCGCGCTGGCGACGCGCGCCGCGGCGGCGGCTGGCGTGCCACCGTGGCAATCGGTCGCAGCCGGGCTCGCCGCGCTCGATTTCGGCGCCGACAACGGCACCGACGCGCGCGCCGACGCCCTGATCGCGATGCTGCCGCGGGCGCCGCGGGCGCCGCGGCCGTCGCGCACGCTTGCCGCGGCGCTGGCGGCGCTGGGCGATGCGCTCGGCCTGCCGCGCGGCGGGGCCGCGGCGCTCTACGGCATCGGCCGCGCCATCGGCCTCGTTGCGCATCTGGCCGAGGAGCGCACCGCGCAACGCCCGTTCCGCGCCCGTGGCGTCTATGTCGGGGTGACGCCCGAAATCACGCCAATTCCCCAATCCGGCAGGGGTTGAACCGGCCTTTCCTGCGTGGTACGAGCGGCCTTTCCAATCGAGCGACCGAGTTTCCCATGACCTATGTCGTGACCGAAGCCTGCATCAAGTGCAAATACATGGACTGCGTCGAGGTGTGCCCCGTGGACTGCTTCTACGAGGGCGAGAACATGCTGGTGATCCATCCTGACGAGTGCATCGACTGCGGCGTGTGCGAACCCGAATGCCCGGCCGAGGCGATCGTGCCGGACAGCGATCCGCAGGCGGAGAAGTGGCTCGAAACCAACCGGCAGTATTCGACTTCGTGGCCCAATATCACGCGCAAGGGCGAGGCGCCGGCCGACGCCGATTCCTTCAAGGGCGTTCCCGATAAGTTCGCCCAGTTTTTCAACCCCGATCCGGCCAAGCGCTAGCGAAAAACCTAGCGAATTCTGTGCCTTGCGGGGCGGCTTGCAGGTCGCGCATAGCTCCGCCACTGGCTTTCAGTGGGCATTTGTGCTATTTATGACACCAGATGCACGATGGGTGCGTCTCTCCCGGGGATCGTATTCCGTTGCCGCTGTCTGCTGCGCGGCCGGGGGTAATTCGCGTTTTCGGCTGAGGGCTACCCGAACGATGGCTGTCGCGCGCAGGAAAGAGAAAGAAGAGAAAACCATGCCGGAAACGCTGGGCTTCTCGACGGGCGATTTCGTGGTCTATCCGACCCACGGCGTCGGCAAGATCCTTGGCATCGAGAACCAGGACATCGCGGGCTACCAGCTCAAGGTCTTCGTCGTGCATTTCGACAAGGACCGCATGACGCTGCGCGTGCCGGTGGGCAAGGCGAAGAATTCAGGCTTGCGCCGGCTGTCCACGCGCAAAGAGATGGACGCCGCCCTCGCCAAGCTCAAGGGCCGCTCGCGCGCCAAGCGCACGATGTGGAGCCGCCGCGCCCAGGAGTACGAGGCCAAGATCAATTCGGGCGATCCGGCCTCGATCGCCGAGGTGGTGCGCGATCTCTACCGCAACGTCGGCCAGCCGGAGCAGTCCTACAGCGAGCGCCAGATTTACCAGGCGGCGCTCGATCGGCTGGTGCGCGAAGTCGCGGCCGTCGAGAACATCGACGAGGCGTCAGCGGCGAAGCGCGTCGAGCAGATGCTGAGCGCGGCGTGAGCCGCGGCGTCCTCGGCATTTAGCGTGGGCGGTGGTTTCTAGCGACAGTGAGATCTACGCCCGCCTCAATCGCGCGCGCCGCGTCTGGGCCGTCGCGCCCATCAACGGCGAAGCCGAACGGCTGACGGCACTCCACCGGCGGCTCATCGAGCGCCTCGAGCCCGGCGACCGCATCGTCTATCTCGGCAACTATCTTGGTCCCGGCGACGCCGCCGTCGCCACCGTGGACGCCCTGCTGCGCTTCCGCGCCCTGGCGCTGGCGCGCCGCCGGGCTTTCGCCTGCGACTTGGCCTATCTGCGCGGCGCGCAGGAGGCGATGTGGCAGAAGCTCCAAGAGCTGCAATTCGCACCCAATCCGCGCGAAGTGCTGCCGTGGATCCTGGCGCGCGGGCTCGCGCCGACGCTGCGCGCCTATGGCATCGACCCGCGCCAGGGCGAGGCGGCGTGCCGCGAAGGCACAATGGCCATCACCCGCTGGACCGCCGGGTTGCGTGGCGCGATCGATGCGCGGCCGGGTCATCGCCAATGGCTCGCCGCGCTGAAGCGCGCCGCGTTCACCGACGACGGCGCCCTGCTCTTCGCGCACGCAGGCGTCGATCCCGACAAGCCGCTCGAGATGCAGCGCGACGCATTCTGGTGGGGCGCGGCGGGCGCCGACATGCTCGCGCTGGCGCAGCCCTATGCCGGCTTCAAGCGCATCGTGTGCGGCACCGACCGCGCCCACCGCGGCCTGAGCGAGAGCCCGCATGCTGTGCTGGTCGACGGCGGCGCCGGCCCGGATGGCGATCTCGTCACCGCCTGCTTCGCCATCGACGGCACGGTGCAGGACCGGCTCGCCGCCTGAATCCGGAATAGGCCGCAAAAAAGAGGCCCGGGTTGCTCCGGGCCTATGCTGGTCTTTCCCGCGCGAATGGCGGTTTAGGGCTGGTCGGGCACCAACGGCTGGCCGCCGACTTCGTCCCAGATCTTGACCGTATGCGTCGGCTTGCGCACGCCGGCGAGGCCGACGATGACGCCGAGCGCCGAAATCGCCATCGGATAGAACAGCCCGACGAAGGGCACGCCGGGCAGCGCGGCCGCCAGCGAGCTGCCGATGAACGGCACGCCGCCGCCGAACACGCCATTGCCGACGTGATAGGGCAGCGACATCGAGCTGTAGCGGATCCTGGCGGGGAAGAACTCCACCAGGAACGCCGCAATCGGCCCATATACCATCGTGACCAGGATCACCATGTACCAGACCAACATGGTCAAGACGACCGGGTTGTCCTTGTACGCGGTCATCATCTGGAACACCGGGATGAAGGTGATGAACGCCAGCGCGAAGCCGGTGACCATGATCCCCTTTCGCCCGATGCGGTCCGACAGCCAGCCGAAGACGACGAAGAACGGTGCGCCCAGCAGCAAGGCGAAGACGAGGATCATGTAAACCTCGACATAGGGCAGCTTCAGCACCGCGAGCATGTAGATCAACGCGTAGAACTGGCCCGTGTACCAGACGACGCCTTCCGGCGCGGTGAAGCCGAAGAGCGCGATCAGGATGAGGCCCCAGTTCTTTCCGCTGCCGAAACTCTCGAGCGCCGGGTTGTGCGACGACTTGCCCTGGTGCTTGAGTTTGGCGAAGAGCGGCGATTCCTGCAGCTTGAACCGGAAATAGCCGGAAAGGATGACGAGAACGGCCGACAGCAGGAACGGATAGCGCCAAGCATAGGCCTGGAAGGCGTGGTCGCCCAGGCCGATGCGGAAGGCCATGATCACCAGCAACGCGGCGACGATGCCCATCGTGGCGGTGGTCTGGATCCAACTGGTGTAGAGGCCGCGCTTGCCGTCGGGTGCGTGCTCGGCGATATAGGTCGCCGCGCCGCCGTACTCGCCGCCGAGCGCCAATCCTTGCACGACGCGGCAGGCGACGAGCAGGATCGGCGCCAAAACGCCGATCGTGTCATAGACCGGCAGGATGCCGACTGTGAAGGTCGCCAAGCCCATCAGGACCAGGGTCAGCATGAAGGTGAACTTGCGGCCGATCAGGTCGCCCAGATGGCCGAAGAACACCGCGCCGAACGGCCGCACGACGAAACCGGTCCAGAAGATGCCCAGGCTCGCCAGAAAAGTGAGCGTGGCATTGGCGTTGGCCGGAAAGAAGTGGCCGGCAAAGAAGGCGACGAGCACGCCGTAAAGATAGAAGTCGTACCACTCGATCATGGTGCCGAGGGACGACGCGAAGACGATGAAGGAGAGGTTTTGGGTGCCGCTCGCTCGCATGCGGCCGGCAGTGGCTGCGGAAACGGACATGGACGTTACCCCCTATGTGTTTCATGAAGGCTCTGTGGCTCTTGGCGGCCGGCCTCCGGTCGGACTAAGCGATGGAACGGTCACTAAAACGGACAGCCGGTTCAGGGCTGTCGGAAGTTTCGCTCCCGTCTGCCCGGCTGTTTATGATGAGCCTCCGGGCTTCTAAACGTTGATGCTATCTACGGGGTTCCGGAGCCGGTATTAGACTTTCGGCTAATCGCGCGAAGCTAGGCGCACAGCCGGCGCGCGCCTATCATCGCTCGGAAGCACGCCCGCGACCCTGCCCGGAAAGGCGCCATATGGCGGCATGCCGTCTCGTCATCGCCGATGATCACCCGCTCTTTCGCGATGCGCTGCGGTTGACCGCATCGCAGGCGCTGCCGGACGCCGAGATCGTCGAGGCGGGTTCGTTCGAAAGCCTGAAGGATGCGCTCGAGGCAACGCCGGAAGCCGACCTCGTCCTGCTCGACCTGAACATGCCGGGTATGCTCGGTCTCTCAGGCCTGCTCTTCGTGCGCGCCGCATTCTCCGCCGTCGCGGTCGCAATCATATCAGCCAACGAGGAGCCGCGCGTAATCCGGCAGGCCCTGGAGTTGGGGGCCATGGGCTACATTCCCAAGTCGACCGCACCGGCAGAGATCCGGACTGCCCTCGCGGCGCTGCTCGCCGGCGAAATGTGGCTGCCGACGGGGTCCGACCTGAATCGGCGCGGATCGAGCGACGATGCCGAGCTAGTCTCCCGGCTCGCCAGCCTCACGCCGCAACAGGTACGCGTCCTCATGATGTTGAGCGAGGGCCTGCTCAACAAACAAATCGCCCATGCCCTTTATGTTTCGGAGGCGACGATCAAGGCCCACGTCTCGGCCATCCTGGAAAAGCTCGGCGTCGACAACCGCACCCAGGCCGTCATCATCGCGCAGCGACTGGTGGTTGATGCCGCCCAATCGGATGCTCTGGGACGCGCCGCCGGGCTGGAAGCCAGTCGTTGACGGAATCCCCTATTCCGCGGCTTGGGGAGCCGCCAGCAGGCGCATCATCAAGGCACGTAACGCAGCCGGCTTGACGGGCTTGTTGAGCACCGGCAAGCCGTGCTCGAGGGCGAGGGTCTTGACCGCCTCCAAGCGGTCCGCGGTGATCAAGATTGCAGGAAGCTTGGCCGCATAGGCGCCGCGCAGGCGCTCGATGCACTGCACGCCGTCGCCGCTCGAATCCAGATGATAGTCGACGACGAGCAGGTCCGGGCGCCGCTGCTCGGCCTGCGCGAGCGCCATGGCCTGGTCGGCACCGGTTGCCAGCAGCACCCGACAGGCCCAGCCCTCGAGCAGCGTCTTCATGCCGTCGAGTACGGTGACGTCGTTGTCGACGCAGAGGACGAGGGTATGCGCCAGCACCGGGAGCGTCCGAGGCGGCAGGACCTCCGGTCGGCACGCGACCGCCGCCGCATCGCCTCTGGGCACGCGCACGATGAACGTCGTTCCGCGTCCCGGATCGGAGCGAAACGTCACCGGGTGGTCAAGCATGCGTCCGATGCGATCGACGATCGAGAGGCCGAGGCCGAGACCGTGCTCGATGCCCGGGCCGCGCGAGAAGCGCTGGAATTCCTGGAACATGAGCGCGTGCTTCTCGGCCGGTATCCCGATTCCGGTGTCCGCGACCTGGATCACGATATAGTCACCGTCGTGGCGGGTGCTCATCAGCACCTCGCCTTGGGTCGTATAGCGGATCGCGTTGGACAGGAGGTTCTGCAGCAGCCGATGGAGCAGGCGGCGGTCGCTCTCGACGGCGAGTGCCGTCTGGGCGATGCGGAGGTCGAGGCCCTTGCGTTCGGCGAGCGGTGCAAACTCGATCTTGAGCGCATCGAGCAGCTCGCCCAACGGGAAATGGCGGCGCTCGGGCGTCAACGCGCCGGCATCCAGCCGGGAGATGTCGAGGAGCGTGCCGAGCAGCTCTTCGACCGACATCAACGATGCGTCCACCTTACGCGCGAGTTCGGCACCGGCACGATCCTGCGCGCCGGTGTGCGCTTGCCGCTCGATCAGGCTCGACACGTAGAGCCGTGCAGCGTTGAGAGGCTGAAGAAGATCGTGGCTGGCCGCGGCGAGGAAGCGGGTCTTGCCGAGGTTGGCCTCCTCCGCGACGATCTTGGCCTTCGTCAACTCCGCGTTCAGCTGGGTAAGGGCAGCCGTGCGCTCGCGTACGCGCTCCTCGAGCCGCTCATTCGCCGCCGCGAGCTCGGCTGTAGCCTGGACGTGCGCGGTGATGTCCGAATAAGTCGTAACATAGCCGCCGCCCGGCAACGGGTTGGTGCGGATCTCGAGCACCGTGCCGTCGGGTCGCCGACGCTGAAACACGGTGTCGCCCGCGCCCACGAAGAGCTCGAGCCGCTCGGCCACCAGCGCGTCGATGCCGCCGGGCCCATGCTCACTTCGTGTGGCGTCGAAGCGGATAATTTCCTGAAGCGTGACGCCGACCCGCGCAAACTCCGGCGGCAGCTCGAGCAAATCCCGAAAATGTCGGTTCCAGAACGCGAGCTTGAGGTCCTGGTCGAACACGCTGATGCCCTGCCGGACGTTTTCCAGCGTCGACTGCAGGATGTCCCGGTTGTATTGGATCGCGGCACTCGCATCGTCGAGCAGATCCATCGCCGCACCGGTACCCAGACTGCGTCGCTCGAGCGTGAGCGCCATGACGAGCCGCGCCGAGGGTGCGCCGATGGCGCTCGCGAGCAGGCGCTCGGTCTCCCGCACCAACCCGGACTCGGCCAGAGTCGCGGGATCCAGCACCAGGCCGCGCTGCAGCCCCCACTCGGCGAACGAGCGTTGGGCACGCTCGGCACCGAGATAACGCGAGACCAGGGCTGCGAGATCGCCGACCAGGATCGATTCGTGCCAGGGTCTGGAACCGAAATGGCCCTGAGTCGTATCCGAATCGACGAAAGCGCTGGCCTGGATACGTTCGATCAATTTCGGCACGCTCAGCACCGACACGACGACGTAGGTCGTGACATTGGCCAGCAGGCTCCAGAAGACGCCGTGGGAAAGTGGATCGAAGCGCAGCCCGAACAGCTGCTCCGGCCGCAACAGGCCGATCCCGAACGGGCCATCAACGAGAAAATCGAGCGGCAGCCAACCCGAACGCACCAGTGACGGCAGCAGGAGCGTGTAGGCCCAGACGCCGAAGCCGGCCAGGATGCCGGCGAATGCGCCCTTTTCCGTAGCGCCGCGCCAGGCCAGGCCGCCGAGCAGCGCGGGGGCGAACTGGGCCATGGCGGCGAAGCTCAACAATCCGATCGAGGCCAGCGCGAACGTGTCGCCGACCAGCTTGTAGTAGCAGTAGGCGAGCAGCACGGAACCCAGGATTGCAATCCGGCGGACGTTGAGGATCAGGGTCCCCATGTCCTCGCGCTCGGCCAATCCCAGCCGTCGGCCATGCAAGACGATCGGCATCACCAGGTCGTTGCTCACCATGTTGCTCACGGCGATCGACTCGACGATCACCATGGCGGTCGCCGCGGAGAGACCGCCGATGAAGGCCAGCAGCGCCACGGCCTGATGCCCGCCCGCGATCGGCAGAGCCACCACGAACATGTCGGCGTCGATCGTCCCGTTCGGGAACTGGATCAACCCGGCCGCCGCGATCGGAACGACGAAGACATTGATGGCGACGAGGTAGAGCGGGAACAGCCAGGCCGCCCTGCGTACATCCCGCTCGTCGACACTCTCCACCACGGTCATGTGGAACTGGCGCGGAAGGCACAGGATCGCGAGCATGGCGAGGCCAGTCATGGTGACCCAGGTCGGCCCGTCGATCCCGCTGAGAAACACCTGCCGGAGCCGTGGGTCGGCGGTCACGCGCGAGGCGAGATCGTGGAGCCCGCCGAACAGGCTCCAGGTGACCACCCCGCCCACCACCAGGAATGCCAGAAGCTTGACCAGCGATTCGAAGGCGATCGCCAGGATCATGCCTTCGTTGTGCTCGGTCGCGTCGATATGCCGGGTGCCGAACAGGATCGCGAACAGGGCCAGGATCACCGATACGATCAACGCGGTGTCGCCCCAGATCGACGGACCCGCGCCCGCAAGCGGTATGCCGAGCCGCGGAAAATTCATCAGGATCGCGAAACTCGTCGACACGGCCTTGAGCTGAAGCGCGATGTAAGGCAGCGTGCCGATCAACGCGATCACGGCCACGGCGGCCGCAAGCCGCGGACTCTTGCCATAGCGTGCCGCGATGAAGTCGGCGATCGAGGTGATATTGTGGCGCTTCGAGATGCGGATGATCCGGCGGACGAGCGGCCAGCCGACCGCAAACATGAGGATCGGACCGACATAGATCGGCAGGAAGTTGTAGCCGGTCTTGGCAGCGAGACCGACGCTGCCGTAGAAGGTCCAGGAGGTGCAGTAGACGGCGAGCGAGAGCGCATAGACGAACGGCCGGGAGGCGGGTCTACCGCGCGCCTTCGCCTGGCGATCTCCGTAATAGGCGATCGCGAACAGCAGGCCGACATAACCGACCGAAAACGCCAGGATGGCCCAGCTGCCGATCATTCCCCCCCCTCACGGTTCGACCGTCGATGTTTTTCCGGCCATCAAAGACCGAAGCGCGCAGCCTGTCCACCGAGTCGGGCCCTTCGTACAAATCACCCTACGATCAACGTTGACCGGGCACGGCGGCGGTAAAGTCTTGGATCGCGCCGCAATTCGGTAAAGCCGGGGATTTTCTTTGCAGAAGAGCGGCTTAGCCGGAGGCCGCGTGTGCGCGCATGGCGGCCTGGCAGGGCGCTTGCTATAACAGCGGCGCGCGTCCCCGTAGCTCAGCTGGATAGAGCAACAGTTTCCTAAACTGTGGGTCGGGTGTTCGAGTCACCCCGGGGACGCCATCTTTCTAATCTATTGATTTATATAAGATATTGGGAACGTTCCACACACGTTTCCCACACAGGCCGCTGACTGCCGACCGCTAGAAATTGGAAACGACCGTCACATTCCTAGGTTCGCCGCCGGGTAACTGCTCGAAACGCTGAAGAGCTTCCTGTATCCGGGTTCGGGTATCATTTTGATTGAAGGTGCGCGCAAAAGGATCGGCCGCCCATAAAAACATCAAGCAGGCCGCTTTCAAGGTTTCGATCATGTCAGAAGTATCCGGGCCGACCTTCACGCCCGTTATCTGACCAGCCACACCGTAAATAATCTCTCGGTGAATGGCGTTGATATTCGTGTGCGTGCCATCGTTTGAGAGAAGCCTATAGAGAGTGCTGTAGAGATCTTTACAGTAAACCCCTGCGACATCAGCCCAGTTTATGTCAGCGATCTTCGCGCCGGCCGCCGCCTTTGCATCGATATCCCTGACTGTCGCCTCCATCGCATCGATTTCTGCCTGCGAGAATGTTGGCCGATAGTCGGGGTTGTTCAAAAGTAGCCGCGCCTGCTTGCGCTGGTAGTGATAGTGGGCGTTGATAAGCTGATCGAGAAACGCGGCATCATTGGCGAGCGCATTGAGGGCGATTGCCCCTTCCACCGCACGCCGCAACGCACCCCGAGCATCGCCGATGACCTGAGCCCCTTTTCTCATCCAGGTGAGAGTAGAGTCTGTTCCGTATTTGAGCCCGATGGGCTCGGTGGTGCAACGAAACTCCGCGATGGTTCGAGCGCTCTGTCCCGTTACATGCCAGAGGCGCTGAGCTTAGCGTAGGCCGCGAGCGACAGGTTGCCGAGCGCGATGTGCGCTCCGTGCGTGTTCGCGCAAGCTTAACCCAGGATGGCGCGGCGCCGCTCCAGGCTCGCGGCGGGCCAGAGCTTGCGCGAGTCGTAATAGGCCTCGAACGCCGGCACGCCGTCGGGCAGCATCACCCATGGCAGCTTCGAGCGGACATAGATGTGCACGTCCGGCGTCAGCGCCGCCGGATCGTCGAGGGTGCCGACACGCACAAAGCGCAGCTTTGCGACGCCGCCGTACTCGCTCCACACTGCCGTCTGACAGGCCGGACAGCGGAAGATGCGATGCGCGCGGCCGCTGTCGGTCGGCACCGCGAGTGGCGCCGGCTCGCTTTGGAGCGCGGCGACGCGGTCGGTCTCGATCAAAGCGTTGATGACGAACGCGCTGCCGGTCTGACACTGGCAATCGCGACAGTGGCAGCAATGGACGAACATCGGCGGCGAAGCAAGCCGATAGCGCACAGCGCCACAGGCGCAGCCGCCTTCAAGATTGTGTGTCCGATCATCCATGGTTGCGATCTCCGTTTCCGTGTGGATGCTTCAGCTCAGACGCCGCCCCAGACCTCGCGCGCGGTCTCGACCACCAGGCGGAGCTTGGCGATCTCGTCGGCGACGGTCAGCTTGTTGCCGCGTTCGCCGCTGGCGAAGCCGCATTGCGGGCTCAACGCCAGCCGCTCCAGCGGCACCACCTTCGCCGCCGCGTCGATGCGGCGCTTCAAGTCGTTCTTGCGCTCGAGCTGCGGCAGCTTGGTCGTCACCAGGCCGAGCACGGCGGTCTTGCCCTTGGGCAGGAAGCGCAACGGCGCGAAGCCGCCGGCGCGCTCGGTGTCGTATTCGAGGAAATAGCCGTCGACGGCGATTTCGTTGAACAGTGTCTCGGCGACCGGTTCGTAGCCACCCTCGGCGATCCACGCGCCCTCGAAATTACCGCGGCAGAGATGCATGCATACGACCATGTCCTTAGGACGCGTGGCGATCGCGCCGTTGATGAGCCGGGCGTAGATGTGCGGCAGGGTATCGGGATCCTCGCCCAGCGCGCGTACCTGGTCGCGCAGCTTGGGATCGCACAGATAGGCGAAGTTGACCTCGTCGATCTGGAGATAACGGCAGCCGGCTGCCGCCAGGTCGCGAACCTCTTCGCTGTAGACCCGCGCCAGGTCGGCGTAGAACCGGGCCATGTCGGGATAGGTCGCGCGGTCGATCGCGTCACGCCCGCCGCGGAAATGCAGGATGCTCGGCGACGGGATGGTGAGCTTGGGCTTCACCTTGGTCACCGATTTCACGAACCTGAAGTGATCGACAAAGATCGGCTTCGGCCGCGCCAGCTTGCCCACCACCGCGAGCGCCGAGGGCGTGCGCTCGATCTCGCCCTCGTGGGTGTGGAACTTGGCCGTGACCTTGCCCGGCACCGACTTGACGTTGGCGAAGGACGTCAGGAAATCGACGTGCCACAAGGTGCGGCGGAATTCGCCGTCGGTCACCGCTTTGAGACCAATATCCTCCTGGAGGGCGACGACCTCGCGGATCGCGGCGTCCTCGACGGCTTCGAGCTGCGCGACGGTGATGGCGTTGCGGCGCCGCTGTTCGCGCGCGTCGAGCAGTGATTTGGGTCGCAGCAGGCTGCCGACATGGTCGGCGCGGAACGGCGGGGTTTGACGGGCGCTCATGATTTGCCTGGATATTCCTGGACGTTGACAGGGTGTGGCGCAGCAGTGATCCTGCGCTCCGGGGAGGACACAATGAAACCACTGCACCGAATTTTAAAGTCCGGACGCGCAGCCGCCTATGGCTTGGCGCTGGTCGCCGCCGGCCTGATCGGATTTGCACCGCCGTCCCACGCGGCCGGCACTTACAACATCGACGTCGTGATGCCGCTCACCGGCGGCGCGGCGTTCGTCGGCCAGGGCCAGAAGGACGCGCTGTCGGCGCTCGAGGAAGAGGTCAACAAGACCGGTGGCATCCGCGGCGCGAAGCTGCATTTCGTCTTCCACGACGAGCAGACCAGTCCGCAGGTCGCGGTGCAGCTCACCACCCAGCTTCTCGGCGGCAAGCCGGCGGTGATCATGGGGTCGAGCCTGGTCGGCGAGTGCCTCGCCATGGCGCCGCTGATGGCCAACGGCCCGGTGCATTACTGCCTGTCGCCGGCGATCCATCCCAAGCCCGGCAGCTGGACGTTCTCGACCAGCGCGTCGTCGGTCGACCAGATCGCGGCAGTGATGCGCTACTACAAGGCCAAGGGCTGGACCAAGATCGCGACGCTGATGACCACCGACGCCAGCGGCCAGGACGGCGACCGTTCGGTCGACGCGATCCTGGAGCGTCCGGAGTTCAAGTCCACGATGCACAAAGTCATCGTCGAGCACTTTAACCCGACCGACGTTTCAGTCGCGGCGCAGATCGCCCGCATCAAGGAATCAGGCGCCCAGGCGATGATCGCGTGGGTGACCGGCGCGCCGGCAGCGACCGTGTTCAAGGGCATGATCCAGGCCGGCCTCGACATCCCGGTGGCGCCGACCAGCGGCAATCAGACCTTCGCCGCGATGGCGCAATGGGAATCGTTCCTGCCCAAGCAGCTCATCCTCGCCTCGGCGCTCTATCCGCCGCATCCGAGCACCGTCAAGCTCGATCCGCGGATGGATAAGGCGCAGCACGCGATGTACGCCATTCTCAAGGAGCACCACCTCAAGGCTGACAACATGGTGGCGACGTCGTGGGATGCCGGGCTGATCGTGGTCGCGGGGCTGCGCAAGCTCGGCCCCAAGGCGAACGCGGCGCAGCTCAAGGCCTACATCGACACTCTGACGAACTTCCCGGGCGTCGACGGCATCTACGACTTCAAGAAATATCCGCAGCGCGGCCTCGGCCCCGAAAGCTCGATCGTCACCACCTATGATCCCAAGACCAAGGAATGGGTGTGGCTGTCGAAGTCGGGTGGCGCGCCGCTGAAGTAGGCCGGCGGGCGCGGCTCGCTTGGCGCGCGCGAAGATGTGACCAAAGGCCACCGATCGGTCACAACCGGCGGCCGTTCGGCATATGCCTCCTGTGCGCGTGATGGTGCAGGAGGACGACATGAACACCACATTCAATCCCTTGCCCTTGCTGGGCCGCATATTGCTCGCGCTGATCTTCGTGCTGGCGGGCTACAACAAGCTCACCGGCGGCGTCGGCTCGACGGTTGCCAACATGACGAGCCACGGCATCCCGGCCGCCTCCGCGCTGGTCTATGGCGCGATCGCGGTTGAGCTGGCGGGCGGTCTGATGCTGATGATCGGACTCTACGCCCGGTGGTCGGCGCTCGTGCTGTTCGTCTACATGCTAACGCTCGCCGTCATCTTCCATGCCTATTGGGCGGCGCCGGCGGCGGCGATGCAGGCCCAGCACGCGTTCTTCTACGAGCATCTGTCGATGATGGGCGGCCTGTTGCTGGTGGTCGCCTACGGCGCGGGCCCGTTGAGCGTCGACCAGGCCTTTGAGCACGGCGTGCGCCATGCCGGCTATCCGGCTGGCGGCCATCCGGCGGAATAACGCCGGCGGCTAGACGCCGCCCCAGACCTCACGCGCGGTCTCGACGATAAGCGCCAGCTTGCGCTTCTCGTCGTCGACGGTGACCTCGTTGCCCTCGACCGTCGACGAGAAGCCGCATTGCGGCCCCAGCGCCAACTGATCCAAGGGGACGTACTTCGCGGCTTCGTCGATGCGCCGCTTGAGCTCGTCCTTGCTTTCGAGCCTCGGCAGCTTGGTGGTGACGAGGCCAAGCACGACGACCTTGCCCTTGGGCACGAAGCGCAGCGGCTCGAAGCCGCCCGAGCGCTCGTCGTCCCATTCCATGAAATAGCCGGTGATGGTGAGCTCGTTGAACAGCGCCTCGGCCACCGGCTCGTAGCCGCCTTCGGCGACCCACGCGCTCTTGAAGTTGCCGCGGCAGACATGCATGCAGAAGGTCATGTCCTCGGGCATGCCGGCGATCGCGTTGTTGATCAGCTTGGCGTAGGTATGCGGAAGCTGGTTCGGGTCCTCGCCGATGCCCTTCACCTGCTCGCGCAGCTTGGGATCGCACAGATAAGCGAAGTTGACCTCGTCGATCTGGAGATAGCGGCAGCCGGCCGCCGCCATGTCCTTGATCTCCTCGTTATAGACGCGCGCCAGATCGGCATAGAACTGGGCCATATCGGGATAGGCCTTCGCGTCGATCGCCTTGCGCCCGCCGCGGAAATGCATCGTCGAAGGCGACGGGATGGTGATCTTGGGCGCGACCTTGGCGACCGATTTCAGGAACTTGAAATGGTCGACGAAGATCGGCTTCGGTCGTGCGAGCTTGCCCGAGACGCGGATGCCGGGCGGCTTGAACTCGACGTCGCCGGTATGGGTGTGGAATTTGACGCCGACAGAGGGCGGCACGATGGTGACGTTGGAAAACCGCTCGAGGAAGTCGAGATGCCAATAGGCGCGGCGGAATTCGCCGTCGGTTGCCGCCTTGAGGCCGAGATCCTCCTGCAGCTTCACCACCTCGCGGATCGCTTCGTCCTCGACCGCCCTGAGCTGATCCGGAGTGATTTCGTTCCGCTTCCGCTTGTCGCGCGCGTCGAGAAGCTTTTTCGGGCGCAGCAGGCTGCCGACGTGATCGGCGCGGAACGGCGGTGTGGTACGCGCGGCCATGATTCCTCCTCGGGGTTCTTCCGCCGGCCTTGCGAAATGGCCTTTGGTTTTGGCGGGCCGGTCTCTAAATTCGGGCGCAGTGTCGCGGGCGCCGCCATCGGCGTCAAGACGCGGCACCGGTGGGCGGCGCGCATGGGCGTTTGCCCACGAAAACGACGGGAGGAGCTATGGCATTCGTCCGTACCGGCCGCTTCGTCACGCATTATTCCCTCTGGGGCAACCACAAGGCTCCGGTGCTGGTGCTCGGCAATTCGCTCGGCACCAATTTCCACCTGTGGGACGCGCAGCTGCCGGCGCTCGCCGCGCGCTTCCGCGTGCTGCGCTACGACATGCGCGGTCACGGCCTGACCGAGGTGCCGGACGGCGTCGATGCCTACACGATCGACGACCTGGCGGGCGACGTGCTGGCGCTCGCCGACGCGCTCGCGATCGAGCGCTTCCACTACAGCGGGTTGTCGATCGGCGGCATGGTGGGCCAGCGCCTGGGCGCGCGCGCGCCCGGCCGCGTGCTGTCGCTGGCGCTGTGCGATACCGCCATGACGATTGCCGCGCCGCAGGTCTATCGCGACCGCGCCGACGCGGTGCGTAAGAACGGCCTCGAATCGATCGGCGACGCCGTGCTGCAGCGCTGGTTCACCGAAGGTTTCCTCAAGGCAAAGCCCGACATCGCGCGCGGCATGCGGACCATGCTGACGCGCAATTCGGTCGCTGGCTATGCCGGCTGCTGCCTGGCGCTCGCGGCGATGGATTTGGCGGCCGACGCGCGGCGCATCGCCTGCCCGACGCTGGTCCTTGTCGGCGCGCGCGACGAAGCGACGCCGCCCGCGGCGGCGCGCGCCATTGCCGCGGCGGTCAAGGGCGCGAAACTGGTCGAAATCGCCGATTGCGCCCATATATCGCCGGTCGAGCGGCCGGCCGAGGTGACCGCGGCGCTGACGGAGTTCTTCGCCTCGGTCGGGGTCGCGGCCTAGAATACGGGGCGATCGCCATGCGTCAAAATTGCCGGCGGCTTGCGATCGAGGCCGTAGCGGGATAGCGCCGGGAGGAGATCGCACGCATGACGGAAATTCGCGAATACAACGCCGAACGCACTGGCAGCCAGCCGTCGAACGACTGGCCGGCCTATACCAGCACGATCAAGCGCCATCCCCAGCGGGAGCCGGTTGCGCTCCGGCAGACGCTGACCGAAATCACCGGCCCGACCTTCACCAGCGGCTGGGCGGGACCCGACCTCGTCGATCTGACCAAGCAGCACAAGGGCGAGCCGCTCGGCGAGCGCATGATTCTGGCCGGTCGCGTCCTCGACGAGGACGGCCGTCCGGTGCCGAATACGCTGGTCGAAATCTGGCAGGCGAACGCGGCCGGCCGCTATTGCCATCCCAACGACCAGCATGCCGCGCCGCTCGATCCGAATTTCACCGGCCGCGGTCAGATGGTCACCAACGCCAAGGGCGAGTACCGCTTCCTATCGATCATTCCGGGCGCCTATCCGTGGCGCAACACCTTCAACGCGTGGCGCGCGCAGCACGTCCACTTCTCGGTGTTCGGGCCGGCCTTCGCCACGCGGATCATCACCCAGATGTACTTTCCGGGCGATCCGCTGCTCGAATTCGATCCGATCTACAACAGCGTGCCGGACGAGGCCGCGCGCAAGCGGCTGATCTCGCGCTACGATCCAAACCTGAGCGAAGCCGAATGGGCCCTGGGCTATCGCTTCGACGTCGTGTTGCGCGGGCGCCACGCCACGCCGGCCGGGCTGTGAGCGGGGACGCGACCATGAGCGCCAAGCTGATCCCGACCGGAACACAGACCGCCGGCCCCTATCTCCATATCGGCCTCACGCGGCCGGAATGGGCCGACCTGACCGATGCCGGCAAGGCCAAGGGCGACAAGATCGTGCTCGAGGGCCGCGTCATCGATGGCGACGGCACGCCACTGCCCGATGCGATCGTCGAGATCTGGCAGGCCAACGCCGCGGGCAAGTACGAGCATCCGGACGACGTCCAGGACAAGCCGCTCGATCCGCATTTTCGCGGCTTCGGCCGCTCCTGCACCGACAAGGACGGCATTTACCGCTTCACCACGGTCAAGCCGGGGGCGGTGCCCGGCCGCGGCAACACGCTGCAGGCGCCGCACATCGCGGTGTCGATCGCGGCGCGCGGCCTGCTGCATCATCTCTTCACCCGGGTCTATTTCGCCGGCGACAGCCTCAACCCGAGCGACCCGGTCTTGTCGTCGATCGACGATCCGGCGCTGCAGAAGACGCTCGTCGCCGAGTCCAAGGGCAAGGCCAACGGCGCCGCGGTGTGGCACTTCGACATCGTGCTGCAAGGCAAGGGCGAGACGGTCTTCTTCGATTTCTGACCGTCGAGCAAGGTGGTCTAGAGCCGCGCTTCGAGGGGGAATGGCGGTCAATCCGGCGGACTCGGCGATCTACGGCGCGCTCTTCGGCAGCGACGCAATGCGCGCGCTGTTTTCGGATGAGCGCCGCCTGCAGGCGATGCTCGACGTCGAGGCGGCGCTGGCGCGGGTCGAGGCGCGGCTCGGGATCATTCCCAAAAGCGCCGCGGCGGCGATCGCCAAGGCGGCCAAGGCGGAGAACCTCTCGCTCCCCGTGATCGCCAAGGGCACCGCGCTTATCGGCGTGCCGGCGGCGGCGGTCGCCAGGGCGCTCGGCACGGCGGCGGGCGGCGATGCACCGCGCTACGTGCATTGGGGCGCGACCAGCCAGGACATCGTCGACACCGCGCTGGTGTTGCAGCTGCGCGAAGCGCTCGACCTGATCGAGGACGACCTGAAGGCCGTCGGCGACGCGCTGGCGGCGCAGGCGCGCGCCCATCGCCGTACCGTCATGGCCGGCCGCACCTATCTCCAGCAGGCGCTGCCGATCACCTTCGGCTACAAATGCGCGGTGTGGCTGGTGCCGCTGGCGGCGCATCGCCGACGCCTGGCGGAATTGCGGCGCCGCCTGCTGGTCGTCCAATTCGGCGGCGCGGTCGGCACGCTGGCATCGCTCGGCGCCCAAGGTCGCGCGGTAACCGAAGGCTTGGCGCGCGAGCTCGGCCTCGCGGCGCCGTCCGCGCCGTGGCACGCCAATCGCGAGACCATGGCCGAGACCGCCGCGGTGCTCGGTCTCGTCTGCGGCAGCCTCGCCAAATTCGCCACCGACACCATCCTGTTGAGCCAGACCGAAGTGGCCGAGGCCGCCGAGCCGCAGGCGGAAGGCCGCGGCGGCTCGAGCACGCTGCCGCAGAAACGCAATCCGGTGGCGAGCGCCTATATCGTCGCCTGCACGCGCGGCGTCCATGCGCTGGTGCCGCTGATGTTCCAGGCGCTTGTCGGCGATCACGAGCGCTCGACCGGCGCTTGGCAGAGCGAGCCGCTCGCGCTGCCGCAGATCTTCGTACTGACTTCGGGCGCGCTGATGCATGCGCGTGACGTCGCCAAAGGCCTGCGCGTCGACGCGGCGGCGATGAAGCGCAACCTCGGTGCGGCGCGCGGCCTGATCATGGCCGAAGCGGTGATGATGGCGCTGGCCGAGACGGCGGGACGCGACGAGGCGCACCGGCTGGTCGAGCGCGCCAGCCATGCGGCACTGGTGCGCGGCCGCTCGCTTGCCGAGGCGCTCGCCGCCGACAGCGAGATCGCCGCGCATCTCGATGCCAAGGTGATCGCCCGCCTCACCGATCCGGCGCGCTATCTAGGCGAGGCGACGGCGGTGGTCAACCGGGTGCTGGCGGTCTGGCGGGCGTCGGCGACGGCGAAATAAAAAGGACGGCTCCAACGCGAAGCCGTCCAGTCGAAGAACCCAAAAGAGAACCGAGGAAAAACGAAGCGGAAGCCGTCCGGTTAGGACAGCCTGTGCTTGATCCACGCCGCGGCACCCGGAATGGCGACGCCGAGGAGGGCGAGAGTGGAGGGCTCCGGAACCGGAGTGCCACCGCCGCCGCCGCCGTACCACGCGAACGCGGGGGCGGAGGCGAGGGCGACACCGGCAGTCAGGACGGCAAGGCGAACGACATGCGACAGGCGGACAGACATTGAACGCTCCTTTTGCTTGGCCGCTTTTGGTGCGGCATGCGTAGAAGTACTGCATTTCTATAAACACACAAGAAATATCGCCTAAAATTATAAGTATTAGTTAATAGTTAACAAATAATAATGATTAATATACTTTAGTAATACTTATAATAAGCGCCGCTGTGCGCAAAATTTGCGATTTTTGACTGGAACCGCGTCCGCGATATACTTAGCGGAAATTAGGGTTGGCGGAAATAAACCAAGAGGAGAGTTAGGATGCCGGCTTATTGGGTTGCGCGCTCGCGGATCGTCGATCCGGTCGAATACAAGAAGTACACGGACCGCGTGCCGGCGATCATCGCCAAATACGGCGGCAAGGTCCTGGCGCGCGGTGGGCGCTACCAGATCATGGAAGGCCCGCACAAATTCCATCGCTTCGTCGTCATCGAGTTCCCGACCTTCGAGCAGGGCGTCGCCTGTTTTACGTCCAAGGAATACGACGAGGCCGCCGCGTTTCGCCGCAAGGGCGCGGGCGAGGTGGAGACCATCATGGTCGACGGCGGCGAGGCGACGCCGCGCTGACACGTCCGGCGCGCCCGGCATCCCACGCTCGCACCGGCGGACGTGGCTGTCGAAATCGGCCGTCCTCGAACGTCATGGCGGTGACGGCACGCAGGTGCCGCCAGCCACTCAAGAAGAGATCGTGATGAAGTACACGTTGCCGATCTGTCAGAACGAACCTGCAATCCAGGCGCGCGGTGGCAAAAAGCCTCGCCCGCCGATGGACGCCGCCCACGAAACCATGCCGACCGCGCCGGCGATGAGCGTCGCCCGCCGCCGCACCGTGCTCGGCGCCGCGATGGCCGGCATGTTCATGGCGGCGGTCGAAAGCACCATTGTCGCCACTGCGCTACCCAGCATCGTCGCCGACCTCGGCGGCTTTCACCTGTTCAGCTGGGTGTTTGCGGTCTATCTGCTCGGCCAGGCGGTGACGATCCCGATCTATGGCCGCCTTGCCGATCTGCATGGACGCAAGCGCGTCTTTGCCGTCGGCACCCTGCTGTTTCTGGCGGGCTCGGTGCTGTGCGGCTTTGCCCGCAACATGGTGATGCTCATCATCTTCCGCGCGCTGCAGGGCCTCGGTGCCGGCGCGATCGTGCCGATCGCGACCACGATCGTCGGCGACATTTATCCTGGCACGGCGCGCGCCCGCGCCCAGGGCTATCTCTCGGGCGTCTGGGGCATTGCTGCCGTCAGCGGGCCGCTTCTCGGCGCATTCCTGGTCGAGCGCGTCACGTGGGCGGCGGTCTTCTGGGTCAACCTGCCGATCGGCGCGGTGTGTCTCGCGCTGTTCGGCGTGGCGCTGCGCGAGACGCCGCACCATCGGCGCCGCAGCATCGACTATCTCGGCGCGGCGCTGCTGATGAGCGGCAGCGGCGCGCTGATGCTGGCGTTGGTCCAATGGGCGCAACTGACGGACGCCTTGCGCGTCGCGCTGCCGGCTCTCGCGGCGATCGCCCTGATTGCCTTTGCGTTCAGCGAGCGGCGCAGCGCCGAACCGATGATGCCGCCCGATCTCTGGCGCATTCCGGCAGTGGCGGCATCGAACATCGCTGCCTTCGCCATCGGCGGCTCGCTCATCGGCGTCAACGCCTTCGTGCCGACCTATGTCCAGGGCGTGATGGGGCGCGGCGCCGTGGTCGCCGGCTTCGCACTGACGGCGATGTCGCTGAGCTGGTCGCTGACCACGATCTTGATGGGCCAGCTGGCAGTGGCCGCCCGCTCGTCGTATCGCGCCCTCGCAGTCTGGGGCGGCGGCGCGCTGGTCGCGGGCAGCGTCATTCTCATTCTGCTGAAGTCGGCCGACGGACCGTTCTGGGCGGCGAGCGGCGCCCTGGTCATCGGCATCGGCATGGGCCTGTGCA
This sequence comes from Alphaproteobacteria bacterium, assembly GCA_028871055.1. Lineage (GTDB taxonomy): Bacteria > Pseudomonadota > Alphaproteobacteria > ATCC43930 > CGMCC-115725 > REEB95. The sequence continues at coordinate 174,444 of JAGWON010000003.1, read as the reverse complement.
ATACGACCTATATCGTGGCGGCGCAGGATAGCGTCGAATTCCGCCGCCGCGGTACTGCCACCTCGGTCAACGTCTTCCTGCGCATGGTCGGCCAATCGGTCGCAGCGGCGGTCTTCGGCGGCATTCTCAACGCGGTGCTGGCGGCACGGATTGGCGGCGCCGAAACGATGGTCGACCGGCTGATGACGCCGGCGCTGCGCGGCACGCTGCCGCCGGCCGATTTCGCGCGGCTGGACGACGCGCTCGCCGCGGGGCTGCACGGCGTGTTTCTCGCGACCGGCGCGTTCTCGCTGCTGGCGTTGCTGCTGGCCCTACGGCTGCCAAAGGGACTCGGTTCGCGCCACGCGCGCGATTGACGGCTATAGGCCGCCGAGCGGAAACGAGACCATCAGCAGGATGTTCTCTTCGCCGGGGTTCGTCTTGCTGATTCCGGCATTCGAGATGTGATCGAACGCAATGCCGATGCGCGACGCGTCCTCAAACCGGTAATCGAAGCGCGCACCGGTCTTGAACTCGAACGCCTCGCCGAGATTCTTGCCGTCGCCGCGGTGGTAGTAACCGACCGAGGCGTTCGGTACGAGGACGAAGTGGCGGCCGAAATGCAGGTCGAAATCGAAGCCGGCATAAGCGAAAGCCGATTTCTTGTTGGTGCCGAAGATGCCGATGATCGGCTTGACGAAATAGAAGCCGTGCGCGAATTCGTATTCGACGCGGCCCTCGACCGCCTTGTTGTTGTGTAGGAAGTCATACATGCCGCCGCCGACCGAAAGCATGCCCGGATCGTGGCCGGTGAGACTCGACATCAGGTCGTCCGCACGCGCGCTTGCCGCACCGAACCAAATCGCCGCCACCAGGGCGCCGAGCCCGGCAATCCGTCGTCCGATCATACGCGATTTCTCCCCCGCGTGACCGGGCCATCTTAAGGCCTTGGCGGCAAAGGGCAAGTCCGCCGGCCGGCCCGCTTTCACAGGCGGCGCTTCATCCGCTCCGTCGCCGCCACCAGCTCGGCGCGGATTCCCGGCTCCATCGCCGAATGGCCGGCATCGGGCACGACGACATATTGCGCCTCGGGCCAGGCGCGGTGGAGCTCGTCCGCGCTCATGATCGGACACACCATGTCGTAGCGGCCCTGCACGATGACCGCCGGCACCTGGCGGATGCGATCGATCCGCGCCACCAGGTCGTCGTCCGGCTTGATCACGTGGTGGCTGAAGTAATGCGCCTCGATTCGCGCCAGCCCCAGGGCCATGCGGTCCTCGCCGAACGCGGCGACCGTGTCCGGGCTCGGCAGCAGCGTCGAGCAGACGCCCTCATAGGTGCTCCAGGCGCGCGCCGCCGGCATGTGCACCGCTGGATTCGAATCCAAGAGCCGCCGCATGAAGGCGGTCAGCAGGTCGCCGCGCTCGGCCTCGGGGATGAAGCCGGAGAAATTGCGCCAGGCCTCGGGGAACACGACGCGCATGCCATAGAGGAACCAGTCGATCTCGCTCTGCCGGCAGAGGAAGATGCCGCGCAGCACCAGGCCGCTGCAGCGCTCGGGATGCGCTTCGGCGTAGGCCAGCGCCAGGGTCGAGCCCCACGAGCCGCCGAACACCAGCCAGCGCTCGACGCCGACGTGGATGCGCAGGCGTTCGATGTCGGCGATCAGATGGCGCAGCGTGTTGTCGTGCGTTTCACCGAGCGGCGTCGACCGTCCGGCGCCGCGCTGGTCGAAGACGACAATGCGGTAGACGGCAGGATCGAAGAACCGCCGATGCGTCGGCGTCGCGCCCGCGCCGGGCCCGCCGTGCAGGAACACCGCCGGCAGGCCAGCGGGATTGCCCGACTGCTCCCAATACATCGTGTGGTGGCCGTCGAGCGGCAGCATGCCGCTTTGGTAGGGTTCGATCGGCGGAAAGAGGTCCTGGCGGCCGATTCGCGGGTTGTCGGGCATGATCGTAGTGTAAGAATCCGGGCCACGAAGGCAAGGCGCGGCAAGCTTTCATTAACTATCATCGCGCTTACATTGCCGCGATGATGGTCACCGCATCCCTGCCGGCGACGAAAAGCCGCTTCGGCGCCTCGCTGCCGCTGCTGGTGGCGCTCGCCGCTTTCGTCACGGTGCTGGCCTCGGGCCCGGCGCTGCTCGGCGATCCCGACACCTATTGGCACATCGTCGTCGGGCGCTGGATCCTCGCGCATCGCGCGGTGCCGCATGCCGATATCTTCTCTTATTCGATGGCGGGCGCGCCCTGGGTGCCGCATGAATGGTTGGCCGAAACCATCTTCGCGCCGATCTACGACCATTGGGGCTGGAGCGGAATGGTGCTGGCGACGGCAGCGTCCTTCGCCGCCGCGCTGGCGATTCTGACCCGTGCGCTGTTGCGCTGGCTCGAGCCGGTGCATGCCCTTGCCGGCACGGCGACGGCGTGGGGCCTGGCGCTGCCGCACCTGCTGGCGCGGCCGCACATCCTGACCCTGCCGATCCTGGTGCTGTGGTTCGCCGCGCTGGTCGAGGCGCGCGAGCGCGACCGGGCGCCGCCGCTGTGGCTCGCGGCGGTGATGGCGCTATGGGCCAATCTACATGGCGGCTATGTGCTTGGCCTCGCCTTTGCGGCGCTCTTCGCCGGCGAGGCGTTGCTGGCGGCGCGAAACCGGACGGCGCGCATCGCCGCCGTCAAGCGCTGGGGGGTATTCGGTGCGATCTCGCTGGCCGCGGCGCTGCTCACGCCCAACGGCGTCGCCGCGCTGTGGCTGCCGTTCCACCTGATGAACATGAAATTCGCGCTGTCGGTCCTGATGGAATGGCAGAGCCCGAACTTCCAGACCATCCAGCCGCTCGAGATCTGGCTCATTGTCGCGCTCGCCCTCGCGCTCGGATTCGGCGTCAAGTTGCCGCCGGCGCGCATCGCCATGCTGCTGCTGCTGCTGCACATGAGTCTGGCGCATCAGCGCGCCGTGGAGGTTCTAGGCTTTATCGGGCCGCTGCTGCTGGCGCCGCCGGTAGGCGATTTCATCCGCGCCCGTTCCCGCGGGCGCCAGGCCGCGGCGCTCGACGGCGCCTTCGCCGATCTTGCCGGCCGTGCCAGCCTGCCGGGCATTGCCGCCGTCGGTCTCGTCGCCGCGGCGGTAGCGTTGTTCTTCATGCAGCAGCCGGTCGTACGCAAGCCCGACGCCTACACGCCCGCGGCGGCGCTCAAGTTCGCGACCACCCACGATCTGACCGGGCCGGTGTTCAACGAATACGGCTTCGGCGGCTATCTCATCTTCAACGGCGTGAAGCCGTTCATCGACGGCCGCGCCGACATGTACGGCGACGACTTCATCAAACGCTACATCGAGGCGACCCGCGGCGTCACCGACGACCTACCGGCGATGCTCGATCGCTTTCACGCGACCTGGACGCTGTTCGCTGCGAAGAGCCCTGCGGTGACGCTGATGGACCACCTGCCCGGCTGGAAGCGGGTCTATGCCGACGACGTCGCCGTCATCCATGCTCGCGCCGGCGCCGCCCCTTGACCGCTAGCCGCCGAGCTCGGCCTTGAGCTTGCGCGCGCCCGTGGCGAGCGCCTCGAGCTTGGCATAGGCGATCGTCCGGTCGAGCGGCGCCATGCCGCAATTGGTGCAAGGCTGGAGATTCTCGGGCGCGACGTAGGGCAGCGCCGACTTCAGCACCGCGGCGACTTCGTCGGCCGTCTCGACCCGGTCGGTGGCGACGTCGATCGCGCCGAGCAGGATATCCTTGCCCTTGAGGAGGCCCAGGAGGCTCACCGGCACCTTGGAGTGGATGCACTCGAGCGAGACCTGGCCGATCTTGCTCCTGGCCAGCGCCGGGAAGATCGCCTCGTATTGTCGCCACTCGCCGCCGAGGCTCGCCTTCCATTCGATGTTCGCTTTGATGCCGTAGCCGTAGCAGATGTGGACGCAGGTCTTGGCCTTGAGGCCCTGCGCGGCGCGCTCGAGCGCCGCCACGCCCCAGTCGCCGACCTCGCGCGTGTAGACATTGAACGCGGGCTCGTCGAACTGGATCACATCGACGCCGATGGCGTCGAGCTCGCGCGCTTCCTCGTTGAGGAGATCGGCGAAGCGCATCGCCATCTTGACGCGGTCGCCATAGAACCGGTCGGCGATGGTGTCGACGATGGTCATCGGACCGGGCAGGGTGAACTTCAGGCGGCGGCGCGTATGGCTGCGGGCGAGTGTCGCCTCCATCTTGTGAACGCTGCCCTTGCGCTTCAGCGCGCTGGTGACCGTCGGCACTTCGGCGACATAGCGGTTGTCGCGGATGCCCATCTTGACGCGCTGCGAAAAATCGATGCCGTCGAGGTTAACCAGGAAGCCGTGGACGAAATGCTGCCGCGCCATCTCGCCGTCGGTGACGATGTCGATGCCGGCGTCCTCCTGTTCCTTGATCGCCAACAGCGTGGCGTCGCGCTTGGCCTGCTCGAGCGCCTCGCCTTCGGCCGCCCACGGCGCCCACAGCATCTTCGGCTCGGCGAGCCAGGCGGGCTTGGGCAGGCTTCCGGCGATGGTGGTTTCGAGCATCGCCCTAGTCTCCTATGTCCGTGCGCCGACGGCAAATGGCGCGGCTCGTATGGTCACCGGCGTGCCGTCCGGCGAGCGGATTCGAGCTCGTCGACGAATCCCGCCATCGCGGCAAGCGCGTCGTCTTCCTGGTCGCGATGCGGCGCGTGCATGCAGTCCTCAAGTATCAGCTTCTCGAACGGCCCCTTGACCTGGCGGCCGATGGCGTTGATCTGCGCCACCGTGCCGTATTGGTCGTCGAGGCCCTGGATCGCGAGGATCGGGCAGACGACGCCCGGAAGACAGTCCTCGACGTTCCAGGCGCGAAATTCGGGCGACAGCCAGACGTCGTTCCAGCCGCGGAACGCGCCCTCGACGTCGGCGTGATAGCGCGCCAGGCGGCGCTTGAAGCCCTCGTCCTCGTAGGCGTGCTTCGCCTCCTCGATGCCGGCGATCGAGACGTCTTCGACGAAGACATGCGGCGCCTCGAGGATCATTCCGCGCACCGGCCAGCGTCCGGCGCCAGCATGAATCAGCGCGATCGAGGCGCCGTCGCTGTGCCCGACCAGGACTGGGTCGTCGATCGCGAGCGCGGCGCGCAGCGCCGGCAGCTCGTCGAGCGCCTCGCGGTGCATGTAGCGCGGATCGCGCGGACCGGGAAAGCGATCGGACCTGCCGTAGCCCCAGCGCGAATACGTCACCGTGCGGCAGGCGGTGGCGCGCGCGAGCTTCTTCGGGAAGTCACGCCACATGGCGAGCGAGCCGAGTCCCTCGTGGAGCAGCACCAGAACCGCCGCGCCACGCCGCGCCGCCGGGATGTCGGCGTATTCGATGCGGTGGCCGTTGATTTCGACAAACGCCACGTCAGACCCCGAGGTGACGGTGCAGCATGGCCGGATCGGGTTTGAGCCGCGCCGGCTCGCCGGCGAAGGCAACGCGGCCCTTGACCAGCAGCACGGCACGGTCGGCGAGCGCGCTGAGCGTGGCGAAGTTCTTGTCGACGATGACGCAGGCGATCCGGCTTTCGCGCAGGCGCCGGATGATCGCCCAGATTTCCCTGGCGATGAGCGGCGACAGGCCTTCGGTCGCCTCGTCGAGCACGATCAATTCGGGATTGGTCATCAACGCACGACCGATGGTTAGCATCTGCTGTTCGCCACCCGACAGCAGCGCGCCGCCCTGGTAGAGCCGTTCCCCGAGACGCGGAAATGTGTCGAGCACGCGCTCGAGCGTCCACGGGGCCTTGCCGCCGCGCTGCGGGGCCTCACCCGTCGCGTCCTGCTGCGGATGAATCCAGCTCCGGAACGTAAGAGATAACGATGGAAATGCCAACCAGGCGATCGACTTCGATGCCATTTTGCGCGAACGGAGTTATCAGTCGCTCCAGAAAGATTTTCTCCAAGTGCCGTTTTGGGGTCAAACTTGCCAGTGGGTCCCGGAATGAGGTGCCTGGAACAGGATCCCGAAAATAACTAATGTCCCGGCGCGGCGTCTGCCCTTTGAAGAAGCAGATCATTGCATGCTCCGCAGCCTCGGTGAATTGCGAGTAATGCGCAGAATGGACGGCGCTCGAGTGTACCTCATCAAACCACTTTCCCGTAGGATCCCATCCAGCCGCGTGGACATGTTCCGTCCCAACCAGGCGGTATTTGAGGCGCAGCGGATTTCGATACACGTCGAGCATCCAGAGGTACGGCAGTAGGTTCTTCAGGTCGGCAGGATTGAAATGTTGTCGGCTGGGAAGCCTGCCGGCACTCAGTCGGATCGAAAGCCAATACGAGAAAAATTTCTCGATCCGGGTATCGCAAGGAGGAAGCTGGCCCTTGCCGGGTTCGAAGATAATCGCGATGTCTGCCATGGTGTGCCTCCCGATTCTCCGTCTGAAGATTCGACAAAGGTCACATCACACCCCCAGATAGCGATGCTGAACCGCAACATTTTCTTTGAGCGCCGCCGAGCTGCCGGACCAGACGATGCGGCCTTTTTCGAGAATGTAGTGGCGATCGGCGACGCGGGTCAGCGCATCGACGTTCTTGTCGATCACCAGGATGGCCAGGCCGGCGCGCTTCAGGCTTTGCAGCGAACGCCAGATTTCGGCTCGGACCAGCGGCGCCAAGCCTTCGGTCGCTTCGTCGAGGATGAGCAACCGCGGATTGGTCATGAGCGCACGCCCGATCGCCAGCATTTGCTGCTCGCCGCCCGAGAGCAGGTTGCCGGGACTGGCGAAGCCGCGAGCGAGCGACGGAAAGAGCTCGAGGACGCGGTCGATGGTCCACGGCGCCGCCTGCGCGGCGCGATTGGCGGCGGTGGCGACGAGGTTTTCGCGCACGCTCAAGTTGGGGAAGATTCGTCGTCCTTCCGGCACGAGGCCGAGCCCGGCTTGGGCGATCCGGTAGGACGGCAGCTGATGGATCGGCTGGCTGTCGAAGACGATCGTGCCGCGGCGCGGCGGCACGATGCCCATGATCGCGGAAACGGTCGTCGACTTGCCCATCCCGTTCCGGCCGAGGAGGGCCACCATCTCGCCGGCGTCGACGGTGAATTCGACGCCGAATAAGACCTGACTCTCGCCGTAGCAGGCTTCGAGGCCCGATACCGCGAGCATCACGCGAGCTCGTCTTCGCCGAGATAGGCCTTGCGCACCTCGGCGTTGGCGCGAATTTGCCCCGGCGTTCCGCTGGCGATGACGCTGCCGTAGACCATGACGGTAATGCGATCGGCGAGCGCGAACACCGCGTCCATGTCGTGCTCGATGAGCAGGAGGGTGATCTTGCCCTTGAGCTGCGACAGGAAGCGCACCATACGCGCCGCGTCTTCGGGCGCCATGCCCGCCATCGGCTCGTCGAGCAGCAGAAGCCGCGGCCGTGCGGCGAGCGCGATGGCGATCTCGAGCAGCCGCTGCTCGCCATGCGCGAGGGTGGCGGCTGGGACGTCCGCACGGTGGCCCAAGCCGACGCTGTCGAGGATGGCGCAGGCCGGCTTGCGCAGGGCGGGATCGGTGCGCGCCGCGCGCCAGAAGCGAAAATTGTGTCCGGCGTGGGCCTGAACCGCGAGCGCGATGTTGTCGCGAGCCGTGAACTCCGGAAAGATGCTGGTGATCTGGAAAGAGCGGGCGATCCCGCGGCGCGAACGCCGGTACGAGGGCATCGTCGTCACGTCGCGGTCGCCGAGCCGAATGGTGCCGCGATGAGGGCGCAGTTCCCCCATGAGCTGGGCGACGAGCGTCGTCTTGCCGGCGCCGTTCGGACCGATGATGGCGTGAAGCTCGCCCTCGGCGATCGTCAGCGAGACGTTGTCGGTCGCTACAACGCCGCCGAAATGCCGGCAGAGGCCGGTGACGGACAGCAGCGGCTCAGCCACGGGAGCGCTCGACGCCGATGCGCGACAGCAAGCCGAAGATGCCGTCGCGCGCGAACAGCACGACGAGAACCAGGATCGGTCCCATGATCGCCTGCCAGTGTCCGGTCAGGTCCGACAGCACGGTCTCGAGCGCAAGGAAGGCGACCGCTCCCAGGATCGGGCCGACGAGCGTGCCCATGCCGCCGAGGATCACCATCATCAGGATCTCGCCCGAACGCGTCCATTGCATGACGGCCGGTGCGACGAAGAGGTCCTGGTTGGCGAGCAGCGCGCCGGCGACGCCGCACATCGCGCCAGCGATGACGAATGCGGTGAGCTTGTAGCGCAGCAACGGAAACCCGATCGCCGCCATCCGGCGCTCGTTCGACTTGGCGCCGCGGATCACCATGCCGAAGCGCGAATTGACCAGGCGCTGGCCGAGAAACAGGAACAGCATCAGGACCGCGAAAACGACATAGTAGAGCGTCGTTGCGTTGGAGAGGTTGACGAGGCGGGCGAAGTCGCTGGGGCGGTCGATATTGAGTCCGTTGTCGCCGCCATAGGTGTTGAGGCTGATGCTCAGGAAATAGATCATCTGGGCGAAGGCCAGCGTGATCATGATGAAATAGATGCCGCTGGTGCGCAGCGACACGAAGCCGATGAAGAGCGCCGCGACCGCCGATGCCAGGATCGCCGTCCCGAATTGCAGAAAGCCGTTGTCGACGCCGTAGAACGCGAGGATGCCGACGGCGTAGGCGCCGATGCCGAGATACGCGGCGTGGCCGAAACTCACCATGCCGCCGTAGCCGAGGATGATATCGAGGCTGAGAGCGGCGATGGCGAAGATCATGATGCGGGTGAAGACGTCGACGTAGAAGCCCTCGCCGATCGTCGCCGCCACCGGCGGCACGAGCGCCAGGACCGCGATGATGACCAACGTGACGAGCGCACGCGAGGAGACGACGCCGGGCTTCCGCATAATCATCAGCGTGTCCGCGGTGGAAACAGCCCGCGCGGACGGAAGAAGAGTACCGCCGCCATCAGCAGGTAGATCAGCATCGAGGCGAGGGCCGGGCCCGCATTATCCGCCGCCGTGTTCGCCATGACGGTCGCCAGCAGCGGCCGCAGGAACGCCCGGCCCATGGTGTCGACGAAGCCGACGAGAAGGGAGGCCACGAACGCGCCGCGGATCGAGCCGATGCCGCCGATCACGATGACCACGAAGGCGAGAATCAGAACGTTCTCGCCCATGCCGGATTCGACGGTGAAGATCGGCCCCGCCATGAGGCCGGCGAGCGCGGCAAGTCCGGCGCCGAGGCCGAAGACCAGCGTATAGAGAACTTTGACGTTGACGCCGAGCGCGCTAACCATGACGCGGTCCGAGGCGCCAGCGCGGATCATCATGCCGATGCGTGTCTTGCTGACGAGCGCATAGAGGAGCGCGGCAACGCCGAGGCCGACCGCGATGATCGCCAGGCGGTAGGCCGGATAAGGCGCGCCCGGAAGAATCTCGACCTGGCCGGCGAGGAAATGCGGCACCGTGGCGTAGAGCGCGGTCGGACCCCAAATCATCCGCACGATCTCGTTGAAGAAAAGGATGAGACCGAAGGTGGCCAGCACCTGATCGAGATGATCGCGCGGATAAAGTCTCCGGAAGACGACGATCTCGACCAGGATGCCGACGGCCGCGCCCGCGCCGATTCCCGCGAGCAACGCCAGCAGAAACGACGACGTCGCCTGGAACGTCGCCGCGGCGGCATAGGCACCCACCATGTAGAACGAGCCGTGGGCGAGGTTGATCAGGTTCATGATGCCGAACACGAGCGTCAGGCCCGCCGCCATCAGGAACAACATGACGCCGAACTGAATCCCGTTCAGCGCCTGCGCCAGCACGAGCAGGGGGTCCACCGCGCCTCAGCCTCGCCTGTGACCGGTGAAGCCCCAACCCACGAAAATACGGAAGCCGTCCTTCGCCGCTAATTCGTCATGTGACATTCGTTGTAGTAGGCGTCCTTGTGGTCGTGGAAGACGACGGCTTCCGTCTTGCGCGCGTACACGCCGTCGGCGGTCTTCACGATCTTGAACAGATAGAAGTTCTCGATCGGGAAGTGGTTGGTATTGTACTTGAACGGCCCGCGAACCGACGCGAAGTTCGCCTTGTCCATCGCGGCAATCATCCCTTTGGTGTTCTTGAGATTGCCGTGGACCGCACGGACGGCGCTGTCGATCAGCTTGATCGCGTCGTAGCTCTGCGCCGCATAGTACGACGGTATGTAGCCGTACGCTTTGCGGAATTCGCTGACGAACTTCTTGTTGGCTGGATTGTCAAGATCGTAGTTCCAGAAGCCGGCCTCGGAATTGCCGGCGGCGGCGTCGCCAATCGCCGGCAGCGTCGTCTCGTCGGCGCTGAAGACGGAGTAAACCGGAATCTGTCCGCGCAGGCCCGATTGCGCGTATTGCTTCATGAATTGGATGCCCATGCCACCAGGCAGGAACACGAAAACCGCCTTGGGTTTCGCCGCGCGGATGTTGCTGATTTCGGCCTGGTAATCGGACTGGCCCACGTTGGTGTAGACCTCGGCAACGATCTTCCCTTTGAAGTATCGCTTGAAACCGGTCACCATGTCTTTGCCCGCCGCGTAGTTGGGCGCCATGACATAGACATCGGTGATCTTGTGCTCGGTCATGTATTGCCCCATGGCCTCGGGCGTCTCGTCGTTCTGCCACGACGTCGAGAAGAAGTTCGGCGCGCACAACGATCCGGCCAGCTCGTGCGGTCCGGCATTCGCGCTGATCAGGATGGTGCCCGAGCTGAGCACCGGCTGGCGGATCGCCAGCAGCACGTTCGACCAGATGACGCCGGTGATGAAGTTGACTTTATCGCGCTTCAGCATCTCCTCGGCAACTTGGCGGCCGACATCAGGCTTGAACTGGTCGTCGCCGTAGACGATCTGGGCGTTAAGGCCACCGATCTTGCCGTGAAGCTCCTGGAGCGCGAGATTGGCCGCGTCCTTCATGTGCTTGCCGATGATGCCGGCCGGTCCCGACAGCGTGGTGATGAAGCCGATCTTGGCAGTCTCGGCCGCGGTTGCCGACCCTGCCATGAGGCAAAGAGCGAATACCGTCGTAAGAATTCGTTTCATTGGCGCGTCTCCCTGTGATGTTCGTTTCACGTTTATGATGAGCCAAGAAGCTTCCCTGGCCCGGTTTTAACGACGATCCCGTTCTCGCAGCTTGAAACGCTGGATCTTGCCCGTCGCGGTCTTCGGCAGCTCGCCGACGAACTCGATCCAGCGCGGATACTTGTACGGCGCGAGGCGCGATTTGACATGCGCCCGGAGCGCCTCGGCGAGCGCGGGCGAGCCGTCGTGACCCGGCTTCAGCACCACGAAGGCCTTGGGCTTGACCAGTCTCTGCTCGTCATCATGGCCGACGACCGCGGCTTCGAGCACGTCGGCGTGGGTCATCAGTGCCGCTTCGACCTCGAACGGCGAGACATAAATGCCGCCGACTTTGAGCATGTCGTCGGTCCGGCCACAATACGTGTAATAGCCCTTCGCGTCGCGCTTGTACTTGTCGCCGCTGCGCGTCCAGGCGCCGAGAAAGGTATCACGGCTTTTCGCGCGGTTGTTCCAGTAATAGGCGGCGCTGGTCGGCCCGGAAATTTGGAGTTCGCCGATCTCGCCGTCCTTCACCGGCTTGCCATCGTCGTCGACGAGGCGGATGTCGTAGCCCGGCACCGGTACGCCCGTCGTTCCGTAACGGACCTTCCCCGGCTGATTGGAAATGAAAATGTGCAGCATCTCGGTCGAACCGATGCCGTCAAGGATCTCGACGCCGAGCCGCTCGGTCCAGCGCTTGCCGATGTCCTCGGGCAGCGCCTCGCCGGCGGAGACGCAGCACCGGAGCGCGATGTCGCCACGCGCAGGCAGCTCCGCGCTCGCCAGCAGCGCGGCGTAAAGCGTTGGCACGCCATAGAAGATGGTCGGTTTCTTCTCTTTGAGGATGCGCGCCACCCCCGCGGGCGTCGGGCGCTCCGCCAGCAGCACGCTGGTGGCGCCGACGGCGAGTGGAAAGGTCAGCGCATTGCCGAGTCCGTAGGCGAAAAACAGCTTGGCGGCGGAAAAGACGACGTCGCTTTCGCGAATGCCCAGCACCGGCTTGGCATAGAGCTCGGCGGTGAGCATCAGGTGCGACTGGAGATGCACCGCGCCCTTGGGCGCGCCGGTCGAGCCCGACGAGTAGAGCCAGAAGCAGACGTCGTCGCAGGTCGTCGCAGCGGTGCGCGCCTTGGGTTCGGATTCGGCAAGCAGAGCGGTGAAGGACAGGCGACCCGCCGGCGCCGCGCCGGAGATGATCACATGCTCGAGCGCCGGCTGCGTCGCCAGCGCCGGCACGATCTTGTCGTAGAGCGCGTCCGAAACGACGAGCGCCTTGGCACGGCTGTCGCGCAGCATGAACGCGTAGTCGTTCGCCGTAAGCAGCGTGTTGACCGGCACCGGCACGATGCCCGCCTTGATCGCGCCGAGGAACGCGACGGGGAAGTCCACGGTGTCGAGCAGGCACAGCATGACGCGTTGTTCGGCCTGGAGTCCAAGCCGGCGATACGCGTTGGCGGCGCGGTCGACACGTTCGGCGAGCTGGGCGTAGGTCAGATCGGTGCGGTCGTCGATGAAGGCAAGTTTGATGCCGCGGCCAGCAGCGAGATTGCGGTCGATCAAATCGGCGGCGGCGTTGTAGTCGCGCGGCATCGCGATCTGCGGCGCCGGCGCGACCGACCCATCGGCGGTTATGCCAATCCTCCCCTGCGGCGCGGCTTTTCCGCGAAGTAGAAATATAATTCATGTGTCTCGGTAGTCAAGCGTTTTACTGCCGCAGCCGTCGGCGCCGGTCAGTTCCAGACCAATCCCGTCAGCAGCATGTCGATGTTCGCGCCGTCGCGCGCCAGCGGCAATGCCAAGGCCTCGCAATCGAGCATCACCCGGTCGGTGAACGTGCGCTCGCGCCGCGCCGCGATCGGCCGGCGCTCGTCGAGCGTGCGGAGGTAATGATCGAAAATCAGATTGCGGTGCTGGACGTCCGGATTCTGATCGAGGAATTTACCGGTCATGTCGAAGCCGGTGCGCGCGGCGATGTTGCTCGCATGCACGCGATAGAAGAAGCGCAGCGGATGCCGGCGCACTTCGACCAGCGATAGGTTGCCGAGGATGTATTTCATCTCGAGCGGGTCGAAATCGGCGCGCGCAGGAAAGCTCCGCTCGCGACGGCGACTCTGCCAGTCCGCGTGCAGGCGGCGCAGCGCCGAGCTCTTCAGCGCGGCGACGTCGATGTATTCCTGGACCTCCGAACCCACCCCGGACTGTAGGCGGCCTGAAATTAACCGGTCGTTAGCATCGAGCGGTAGAGTGCATCATAGATCCTGGCGACCGCCGCGATCGAATAGTCGCCGGCCGCCTTGGCCCGCGCATTGCGGCCAAGGCGTTCAGCCAGAGCGTGGTCCGTTTCGACGCGCTTGACGAGATCGCGATACTCGCCGGCGGCGTCGAAGAGCAGGCCGGTCTCGCCGTCCGCGACGACGAAATCGGTCACGCCCTCGAGCCGGCGCGCGACGATGGGCAGACCATGGGCCATCGCCTCGGCGAGCACGTTGGGGAAGCCCTCGAGCCAGGAGGCGAAGACGAAGATGTCGGCCGCGCGATAGAACGGCGCCGGATCGTCGCGATAACCGACGAAGCGCAGCTTGTCGGCGATGCCGAGCGCGGCGATCGGACCGTCGAGCTCGACGCGGTAATCGGCCTCGAGCGCGGGGCCGAGCATGACCAGGTACCGGTTCTTGCCGTCGGCGTTGAGCGCGGCCAGGTTCTCGATCAGGAACAGCACGTCCTTGCGGCGCGAGATGCTGCCGACATAGAGCTGCACGATCGCGTCGTGCGGGATGCCGAGCGCCGTCCGCTCGGCGTCGTCGTCGTCGGTCCGTTCCGGCACCGTCACGCCTTGCGGCACGATGACGACGTGGCCGGGATCGCCCATGAAGGCCGCACTCTCGTCGTAGAGCCGCCGGTTGAGGACAACCAGCCGCGTGATCGTCCGGCGCATCGCCCAAGTGACGAAACGCCACAGGCTTGGGCGATAGGTCCGCAGGATGTAGGGTGGCGAATCGTCGAGCGTCGCCGAATAGACGAAGCCGACGCCGGCGAGCTTGGCGATCCAATTCGAAACGAAGAAGCGGTCGATATGCGTGCGCGCGTGGATCACGTCATAGCGGCGGATGTTGCGCAGCAGCCAAAGATAATAACGCAGCAGCACTGCACGCACCGATTCCGCCTCGAAGCGGCGCAGGTAGATCAAATTCATCCGGGGCGGTGCGACGCGCAGGATTTCGGTGGGCGCCGGCGTGGTAAACACCAGCACGTCGTGGCTGCCGCCGCAGGCCACCAGATGCGGCCACAGCTTTTCGAAGTAGAGCCCGTCGCCGGCGAAGTTGGGCCGGAATCGCGGAAAGAGGTGAAGGACGCGCATGGCGTCAGCCATGACCCCCGCAACCACGCGATGCAGCAGCCAAATTCCCCTCGTGCCTTGACCGGGGGGGCGAGTATGCACGATTCGTGCGGCTTTCCCAGAATCCGGCGCGGCGTTGCGGCGGCCGTTGCTATCCGCCTTCACCATTATAGTACATGTGGAAGGGCGCAGGGCATTATGATGCATATCTCACGAGCGCTGTGCGCTGAGACCCGATCGCGACGATGGCCACCAGGACGGATACCGCGAAGAAGCATCGCCGCGCCGAAGACGGCGAAGGCGAATATCTCCGTACCCTCGGCGAGCGGATCCGCGCGGCACGCGCGCGGCGTGGCATGACGCGCAAGATTCTGGCGCGCGATTCCGGCGTGTCGGAGCGCTATCTGGCGCAGCTCGAGAGCGGCTTGGGCAACATCTCGATCGTACTGTTGCGTCAGATTGCGCGCGCCATGGGCTTGCCGGTATCCGATCTGGTGCGCGACGGTCCCGACCGGCCGGTCGAGCTGACGCTCCTCATCCAGACCTTGGCGCGACTGTCGCCCAAGGACTTCGCCCAGGCGCGCAATCTGTTGACCAAGAATTTCGGTGCCGCGGCCGAGCACGAACGCCGGCATCGCATCGCGCTCATCGGCCTGCGTGGCGCCGGCAAGTCGACACTCGGCATGAAGCTGGCCAAAGAGCTACGCGTACCTTTCGTCGAGCTCGATCGGGAAATTGAGCGCGAATCCGGCACTCGGCTTGGCGAGATTTTCGATCTCTACGGCCAGGCGGCTTACCGCCGCTACGAACGGCGCGCGCTGGAAAATGTCATCGCACAATACGATCGCGCCGTCATCGCCACCGGCGGCAGCATCGTCTCGGAGCCCGCAACCTTCGACCTGTTGCTGTCCGCCTGTTACACGATCTGGCTCAGTGCGGTGCCCGAGGAGCACATGAACCGCGTCATCGCCCAGGGCGATTACCGCCCGATGGCCGACAACGAAGCGGCGATGGACGATCTCCGCCGCATCCTCGACGGCCGCAACGCCCTCTATGGCAAGGCCGACGCCACGGTCGCGACCACGGGCAAGACGGTCGAGCAGAGCTACGGGGAACTGCGTTCGCTGATCCGGAGCTGAATCCCGCAAGTTGAAACATACTGCTTGACGGCTAAAACACATGAATTATATTTCTAGTCGCCAACGAGCCCCTTGCGCGGGAGCCCCATGACCACCCGCGGACAGGACATGATCACCTTCGACACGAGTCCCGAGCGCTACCGCCACTGGCGGCTGTCGGTCGACGGCCCGATCGCCACACTCGCGCTCGACGTCGCCGAGGACGGCGGCCTCGCGCCCGGCTACAAGCTGAAGCTCAACTCCTACGATCTCGGCGTCGACATCGAGCTCGCGGACGCGCTCAACCGCATCCGCTTCGAGCATCCGACGGTCAAGACCGTCGTGCTGACCAGCGCCAAAGACCGCATGTTCAGCGCCGGCGCCAACATCTACATGCTCGGCACGTCGTCGCACGCTTTCAAGGTGAACTTCTGCAAGTTCACCAACGAGACGCGCAACGGCATGGAGGATTCGAGCCGGCACGAGGGCCTCAAGTTCCTCGCCGCGATCAATGGCGCCTGCGCCGGCGGCGGCTACGAGATGGCGCTCGCCTGCGACGAGATACTGATGATCGACGACCGGTCCTCGACCGTCAGTCTGCCCGAGGTGCCGCTGCTCGGCGTGCTGCCCGGAACCGGCGGGCTGACGCGGCTCACCGACAAGCGCAAGGTGCGCCGCGACCTCGCCGATCTGTTCTGTACCACCGCCGAAGGCGTGCGCGCCGATCGTGCGCGGCAGTGGGGCCTGGTCGACGCGGTGGCGCCGCCGCAAAAATTTTCCGCTGCGGTGAAGGAGCGCGCACTGGCGCTGGCGCAGACGAGCGATCGGCCGGATAAGGCCAAGGGGGTCGAACTGCCGCCGCTTGCACGCGAGATCGGCACGAACGGCTACCGCTATCCCTTCGTCGAGGTCGTCTTCGATCGCGCGGCGCGCACCGCGACGCTGACGGTCAAGGCGCCAACGACGGCGCCGACGTCGCTCGTCGAGGCCGCGGCGCAGGGCGCCGCATGGTGGCCGATCCAGATGACGCGCGAGCTCGACGACGCGATCCTCACGCTGCGACTCAACGAGCCGGAGCTCGGCACGCTGCTCCTGAAGACGCGCGGCGACGCGCAGACGGTGCTGGCGAGCGACGCGCTGTTGCTTGCCGAACGCCGACACTGGCTGGCGCACGAGACGCTCGGCCTGTTACGGCGAACGCTGCAGCGTTTCGACGTCTCGTCCAAGAGCCTGATTGCGGTGATCGACAAGGGCTCTTGCTTTGCCGGCTCGCTGCTTGAGATCGCGCTCGCCGCCGATCGGTCGTACATGCTCGATGCCGGTCAGGCCAACGATCCGCCGCACATCGCACTCGGCGCGATGAATTTCGGCCTGCTGCCGATGGTCAACGGCCTGAGCCGGCTCGCCACCCGCTTCTGCGGCGAGGCTGCGCCGGTCGCGGCGGCGGAGGCGCATATCGGGTCGAGCCTCGCGGCAACCGAGGCGGCTGCGCTCGGGCTGGTGACGGCGACGCCCGATGCGCTCGACTGGGACGACGAGCTGCGCCTCGTCCTCGAAGAGCGCGCCAGCCTTTCGCCCGACGCGCTCACCGCGCTCGAGGCCAACCTGCGCTTCGCCGGACCGGAGACCATGGCGACGCGCATCTTCGGCCGGCTCTCGGCTTGGCAGAACTGGGTGTTCTCGCGGCCCAACGCAACCGGCGACGAGGGTGCCTTGAAGCGCTTCGGCACCGGCGCGCGGCCGCGCTTCAACTGGGAACGTGTGTAGGCATAGGATCGGCGATGGCGATCGATTACCAGGAACGCATCCCCAACAACGTCGACCTTGCGGGCAACGCCACGCTGCAGCGCGCGCTCGAGCATTGGCAGCCGCGCTTCCTCGATTGGTGGCGCGATATGGGGCCGAGCGACTTTCTCGACGCCGCGGTCTATCTGCGCACCGCCACCTCGGTCGACGCCAAGGGCTGGGCGAGCTGGGGCGCGGTCAAGATGCCCGATTATCGCTGGGGCATCTTCCTCGCCGAGCCCGAGCTCGACCGCAAGATCGGCTTTGGCGACGTCATGGGCCAACCAGTCTGGCAGCAGGTGCCGGGCGAGCACCGCACCACGCTGCGCCGCCTCATCGTCACGCAGGGCGACACGGAGCCCGCCTCGGTCGAGCAGCAGCGCCTGCTCGGCCACACCGCGCCGTCGCTCTACGACCTCAGGAGCCTGTTCCAAGTCAACGTCGAGGAAGGCCGCCATCTCTGGGCGATGGTCTATCTGTTGCACGCCTATTTCGGCCGCGACGGCCGCGAGGAGGCCGAGGCGCTGCTGGCGCGCCATTCCGGCGATGCCGACCGGCCGCGCATCCTGTCGACCTTCAACGAGCCGATCGAGGACTGGCTGTCGTTTTTCATGTTCACGTACTTCACCGATCGCGACGGCAAGTTCCAGCTCATGAGCCTGGCCGAAAGCGGGTTCGATCCGCTGGCGCGCACCTGCCGCTTCATGTTGATGGAGGAGGCGCATCACATGATGGTCGGCGTCAACGGCGTCGCGCGTGTCGTCGCGCGCACGCTTGAGGTGATGAAGGCGCTGAAGACCGATGCGCCCGACAAGGTGCGCGCCGCCGGTGCCATCGACCTGCCGACGCTGCAGCGCTATTTGAATTTCTGGTTCAGCTCGTCGCTCGACCTGTTCGGCGCCGAGGTGTCGACCAACGCGGCGGCCTACTTTGCCAACGGCATCAAAGGCCGGCCGGACGAAGGCCGCTTCGAGGACCATAGCTGTCGCAACGCCGTGCTCGCGGTCGAGACGCCCGCCGGCGCCGAAAGCGTAGCGCTCCGCAACGCGATGAACGAGGTCACGCGCGAAGCCTATATCAAGGACTGCGACAACGGCGTACAGCGCTGGAGCCGGATGATCGAGCAAGCTGGCTTTGCCTTCCGCCTTCGGCTGCCGAGCTCACGCTTCCACCGCACCATCGGCGCTTGGGCCAATCGGCCGGTCGATCCTGCGGGCCAGTTCGTCGGCGAATCCGAGTGGCGGGCACGGCGCGACGAATGGCTGCCGTCGGCATCCGACAAGGCCTTCGTCAGGAGCCTGATGCGGCCGGTCACCGCGCCCGGCAAGGTCGCTGGCTGGATCGCGCCACCGGAACGCGGCGTCAACCGGCTGCCGGCCGATTACGAATACGTCCGCCTCGCTTGAGGCGGCCTTGTCCCTGTCCGTCGCCATCGTCGGTAGCGGCCCCGCCGGACTCGCGGTCGCCGAGCGCATTGCGCACAAGGCGCCACAGGCGCGTATCGATCTTATCGAAAAGCTGCCGGTGCCGTTCGGCCTGGCGCGCTATGGCCTGGCGCCCGATCGCGCGCTCGACAAGAAGCTCACGACCCTGTTCACGCGCGCGCTGGCGGCAAAACCGGTCGCCTTCTGGGGCAACGTCGCGCTCGGCCGCGAGTTCGATCTGGCGGATTTGCGCATGCTCTACGACGCGGTGGTGGTTGCGACCGGCGCCGGTCCGGACCGGCGGCTCGGCATTCCCGGCGATGGGTTGTCGGGTGTGTGGGGCGCCGGTGCTTTCCTGCGTTGGGTCAACGGCGACCCCGAGCTCGCGAGCGCGCCGCCGGCGCTCGATCGCGTCCGCAGCGTCATCGTCGTCGGCCAGGGCAGCGTCGCGCTCGAAGTGGCGCGGCTGCTGGCGCGCTCGGCCAAGGAGCTGACGAAGGCGGATCTCGATCCGGACATCGCTGCCACGCTCGCGGTCATGCCGCTGCAGACCGTTCACGTCGTCGGCCGCAACGACCTGCTCGCCTCGCGTTTCCAGCCGGCCGATCTCGCCGAGCTGAAGAAGCTCGCTCGCGCGCAGGCGGCGATCGACCCCGAGGCGCTGGCTCAGGCCGAGGCGCTCGCCGACGGCCTCGACCGCGATCGCAAGGCGCTGCTGCGCGCCTTCGCTGCGCTGGCTGCGGTGCCGCGCAACGAGGCGCGCCTCTCGATCCGCTTTCATTTCCATTTGCGGCCGCTGCGTCTCGACGGCACGGTCGGCGTCGAGCGTATGCTATTCACGCGTCCCGATCGGCTCGGCCAGAACCTGGCGCTCCGCGGCGAGCTGGTGATCGCCGCGATCGGCTTCGAACGATGCGCGGATTACGACCGGCTGGTCGACGACCGCGGCCTGATCGCGCCCGGGCTCTACGCCGCCGGCTGGGCCAAGCGCGGCGCCGCCGGCGGCATGGCCGAGATCGTCGCCGATGCGCGCCTCGTTGCCGATCGGGTGCTCAAAGAAGCGGGCACGGCGCCTTCGACCAAGCCGGGCCGCGTTGGTCTCGCGCGGCTGCTCGAGACCCGCGGTGCCGGCGCCGTCAGTCTCGCCGGCTGGCAGCGTATCGACGCGGCCGAAAAGGCGGCGGCGGTGAAACCGCGGCCGCGCCGGCGGCTGCGCGCGCTCCAGACCCTGTTGACCACGGCGGCCGGTCCCGAGCGGCTGCTTTAACGTCGATTCGCGCGATGGCGGGTTCGATGGAAGAGACCTACGACGTGATCGTGGTCGGCGGCGGCGGAGCCGGACTGGCCGCGGCACTCGAGGCACGCGCGGTCGGGCGCAGCGTCGTTCTGCTCGAAAAAAACGCCGAATTGGGCGGATCGACCGCATGGTCCATCGGCTCGGTCAGCGCCACGGCAACGCCACATCAGTTGCGCAGGGGCATCAAGGACCACCCCGGCGATCACTGGCGCGACATGGCGGCGTTCAACGGCGATGCAGATTTCCGCGACAATCCGGCGCTGCGGCGCGTTCTGACGGATGCGATGCCAGACACGTTCCGTTGGTTGCTGGACCACGGCATCCGTTTTTATGGCCCGATGCCGGAGCCGCCGCACACGAAGCCGCGGATGCACAACGTTCTGCCGAATTCGCGCTCGTTCATTGTGCATCTCGAGCGGGCGGCGCGACGCGCAGGCGTCCTCATACGCGTGTCAACGCGGGTGCGAGGGCTCGTGGTCGAGGCCGATCGCGTGGTCGGGGTCGACTGCGATGGCGGCGGCGCGCAGCGGGTTCGTGCGCGCGGTGGCGTGGTGCTCGCCGCCGGCGATTTCACCAGCGACCCAGCGCTCAAGAGCCGCTTTATGGGTCCGCAAGCGGCCAAGGTCGACGGCGTCAATGCCACGGCGACAGGCGACGGCCAGAAGCTGGCTCTCGCCCTCGGGGCGCGTGTCTTGAATGGCGACCTCGCCCTCGGCCCCGAGCTTCGATTCGTGCCGCCGCGAACCATGAACGTCCTGTCCAACCTGCCGCCCTGGCGCGTGCTGGCTAATTTTATGGCGTGGTCGCTCGATCATATGCCGCCCGCTCTGCTGCGGCCGTTCGTGATGAGTTTCGTGACGACCGCGCTTGCGCCGTCACCCGGCCTCTTTGGGGAAGGGGCCATTCTCGTCAACAAGATGGGCGAGCGGTTTGCCGATGAGCTCGACAGACCGGCCTATGCGCTGCCGGATCAGCCGGAAAAAATCGGTTATATCCTGCTCGACGACCGCATCGCCCGGAGGTTCGCGGCGTGGCCGCATTTCATCTCGACGGCGCCAGGCGTCGCCTATGCCTATGTTGCGGACTACCGGCGCAACCGGCCGGACATTTTCGCCGCCGGTCAGACGCTCGACGCACTCGCCGGCCGTCTGAAGATGAACGCAGGCTCGCTCGTGAACGCCGTGCAATCGCACAACGCCGCTGCAGGCAATCGGCCGAAGCTGGGCGCCGGCCCTTACATCGCCCTTGGCCCGGTGCGCGCGGTCTTCGTCCATGCCGAAGGCGGGCTCGCGGTGGACCACGAGCACCGCGTGCTTGGCGCCGATGATCGCCCGATCGACGGTTTGTTCGCCGCCGGTGCCACCGGCCAGGGCGGGCTCCTGCTGCGCGGCCACGGCCACCATCTGGCCTGGGCCTTCGTGTCCGGGCGGCGCGCCGGTCGCAACGCGGCGTTCGCGACCCTCACCGCCGGCGAATAGCCGGTGGCGCCGCGTCTTTAACCTCCGTTCACCTTCGCCGCCGATACTCGCCGCATGAGTCCGTTCGACATCGCCGCGGGCGCGCTACCGGGCGCCATCGCCGGCGCAACGGCCGTGTGGCTGATCGCGGAGCGCCGCCGCCGCGCGGTCGCGCGGGCGTCGCAGGCCCTGGCCGAAATCCTTGCCGACGAGCGCGCCCGCCGCATCGCCGCCGAAGCGACGCTGCGCCAGAACGAATCGGTGAACGCGGAGCGCGCGCGCGCGGCACCGGCTGCGAGCTGGGAATGGGACATCGCCAGCGGCGACGTGACCTGGTCGCCGGCGATGTATTCGCTGTTCGGGCTCGATACGGACGGCGCGCCGCCATCGCGCGCCCGCTTTATGGCCATGGTCCACGCTCAGGATCGCGGCATCGCCGCTGCCTGGCTCGCCAATCTCGCCCGCGCCGAGACGCCGACGCCGGTCGAGTTGCGCGCGCTGCGCGCCGACGGTGCGACCCGGCTGCTGCGCTGCGATTGCCTCAGCATCCACGACGATCGGGGCCAAGCGCGCAGGCTGCTGATCACCGTCCGCGACGTGACCGATCTCGCGCCGCGGCCGTTCGCGGCCGAACCCGGCCACGAGCGGGTCGTGCTCGCCGCGCTGATCGGCGCGGCGGCCTGTCTGGTCGAGCCCGAAGCCGAGTCCGCCGGTGTCGCTCTGGTCGTTTCGGTCGAGCCAGGCATCGGCACCTTCGCCGGCTCCGATCGCGCGCTGACCGAGATTATCCTCCGGCTACTCGGCAACGCTGTGGCACGTTCGCTGACCGGCGGCCGCGTCACGCTGCGCGCCGCGCGCGCCGACTGCGGCGACATCGAGATCGAGATCGCCGATACCGGCCCGGCTCTGGCGGAAGACGAGATCGGCGAGCGCAGCATCCTCGGCCAGGCCAAGGCCTTGGCTGAGCGCGAGGGTGGCACGCTCCGCGTCGCCGGCACGCCGGGCCTCGGCCTGGCGGTGACCATTCGTCTGCCGGCGACCGGCGCCGGCAAGAAGGTCGCCTAGACCGCCCACTCCGCGCGCACGGCGGGATCGGTTTCGCGCGTCAGATAGGTCTCGCGCAGCGTCTTGGCCGCCGCCGGATCGAGCCGTTTCAGCGCCCACACCGCCATCGCGCGTACCAACGGCGACGGATCGTCGAGGCTGACGCGTGCAGACTCGACGAGCGCCGGATCGCCGCTGTTGCCGATGGCGATCAAGACGTTGCGCATGAAGCGGTCGCGGCCGATGCGCTTGACCGGCGAGGCGGCGAACAGCTTGCGGAAGCCGGAATCGTCGAGCCGCGCGAGCGCGGCGAGCTCGGGGCCGGTGAGCGCCGGACGGGCTTTCAAGCCGCTCTCGCGCGCCGCGACCGCGAACTTGTTCCACGGGCACACCGCGAGGCAATCGTCGCAGCCGAAGATGCGCGTCCCCATCAGCGGCCGAAGCTCGGCGTCGATCGGTCCCTTGTGCTCGATGGTGAGATAGGAGATGCAGCGCCGGGCATCGAGCCGATAGGGGCCCGGAAACGCGTTAGTCGGGCAGACCTCGAGACAGCGGCGGCATTCGCCGCAATAGTCGTCCTCGGCCGCGTCGGGCGGCAACGCCAGGTCGAGATAGATCTCGCCGAGGAAGAGCCACGAGCCGAATTCGCGCGACACCAGGTTGGTGTGCTTGCCCTGCCAGCCGACGCCGCCGGCCTGGGCCAGCGGCTTTTCCATCACCGGCGCGGTGTCGACGAAGACCTTCAGCTGCGAGCCCCAGCGCGCCGCGATCTTCTGCGCCAGGGTCTTGAGCCGGCCTTTGATCAGGTCATGATAGTCGCGGCCGCGCGCATAGACCGAGATATAGCCGCGGTCGCGCGCCGCGAGCTCGGACAGCGGATCGGCCACGGGCGCATAATTGAGGCCGAGCACGACCACGCTCTTGACCGCCGGCCACAGATCCTTCGGGCTGGCGCGCTGCTCGGCGCGATCAGCCAACCAATCCATCTCGCCGTGAAAGCCCTGTTCGAGGAACCGGGCGAGTCCCGCGCGCGTCGCCTCGGCCATGTCGGGCGCGGCAAACCCGACGGCATCGAAGCCGAGCCTCAATGCTTCGTCGCGGATCGTCGCCTTGATCCGCGCGGCGTCCATCTCAACGGCCGCGGTACGGCGGCACGCCCTGGTCGGGCAGCCACAAATCCTTCGGCGGTGCGCCGGTCTGATAGAAGATATCGATCGGCATGCCGCCGCGCGGATACCAGTAGCCGCCGATCCGGAGCCAGCGCGGTTTGATCGCGGCGCGGATGCGGTTGGCGATGATCAGGGTGCAGTCCTCATGGAACGCGCCGTAGTTGCGGAACGAAGCCAAAAACAGCTTCAAGGACTTGCTCTCGACGATGTGCCTGGCCGGCGCGTAATCGATGACGAAATGCGCGAAATCGGGCTGGCCGGTGAGCGGACAGAGACAGGTGAATTCCGGCGCGTTGAACCGCACCAGATAGGTCGTCGCCGGATGCGGGTTGGCGACGCGCTCGAGCACCGCGACATCGGGAGACGCCGGCAGGGCGGCGGGTCGTCCCAAGAGCGTCAGGTCGCGATAGGGGTTCTTGGCTTTCGGCATGGCTAGCAGGATTCGATGTCGCCCCGCGCCCAATCGCGCGCAAGACGGTCGCCGAGCTCGGCGAGGCGCCCGGCTTCGATCGCCGCGCGCAATTGCTCCATTAGCCGCGCATAATAGCGAAGATTGTGATGGGTCAACAGCATGCTGCCCAGGATTTCGCCAGCGCGCGCCAGATGGTGGAGATAGGCGCGCGAATAGAGCATGCAAGCCGGACAGTCGCAGCCCTCTTCGAGCGGCCGCTTGTCGTCGAGATGGCGCGCGTTCCGCAAATTGACGGTGCCGAAACGGGTGAAGGCCTGCGCGGTGCGGCCCGAGCGCGTCGGCAAGACACAGTCGAAAAGATCGATGCCGCGCGCCACCGCGCCGAAAAGATCGTCGGGTTTGCCGACGCCCATCAGATAGTGCGGCCGGTCGTCAGGCAGTGCCGGCACGGTCGCGTCGAGCACCGCGAACATCGCGGCCTGGCCCTCGCCGACGGCGAGACCGCCGATGGCGTAGCCGTCGAAGCCGATACCGGTCAGCGCCGCGGCCGAGGCGCGACGCAGCTCGTTGTGCACGCCACCCTGGTTGATGCCGAACAAACCGTAGCCGGGCAGGTCGCGGAACGCACGCTTGCAGCGCTCGGCCCAGCGCATGGAGCGCTCCATCGAGCCGCGCGCCTCGTCCGCGGTCGCCGGAAACGGCGTGCACTCGTCCAGCACCATGGTGATGTCGGCATCGAGCAGACGCTGAATCTCGATCGCGCGTTCGGGCGCGAGCATGTGGCGGCTGCCGTCGAGATGGGATTGGAAGGCGACGCCGTCCTCCGCAATTTTCCGCAGCTTAGCCAGCGACAGCACCTGGAAGCCGCCCGAATCGGTCAGGATCGGCCCCGGCCAGTTCATGAACCGATGCAGGCCGCCGAGCGCGGCGATGCGCTCCGCGCCCGGCCGCAGCATCAGGTGATAGGTGTTGGCCAGGATCATCGCAAAGCCCGCCTTGCTCACGTCCTCGGGCCGCATCGCCTTGACCGTGGCGGCGGTACCGACCGGCATGAAGGCCGGTGTCTCGACCGTACCGTGCGCGGTCGCGATCCGGCCGCGCCGCGCCGCGCCGTTCCGCGCCGTGACGGCGAAGCCGACGCTCATCGCCTCTCCGGCAACAGGAGACAGGCGTCGCCATAGGAAAAGAACCGATAACCCCGCGCCACCGCGTGGGCATAGGCACGCTTCATCCGCTCGAGCCCGGCGAAGGCAGACACCAGCATGAACAGGGTCGAGCGCGGCAGATGGAAATTGGTGATCAGCACGTCGACGGCGCGGAAGCGGTAACCCGGCGTAATGAAGAGATCGGTCTCGCTTTCGAAGGGAGCGAACCGCCCCGTGGCGTCGACGGCGCTCTCGAGCAGCCGCACGGCCGTCGTGCCGGTGGCGACGATCCGCCCGCCCGCCGCGCGCGCGGCATTGAGCCGCGCCGCCGCCGCGGCGCCCACCGTTCCCCATTCGCCGTGCATCCTGTGATCCGCCGTGTCGGCCGCCTTCACCGGCAGGAACGTACCTGCTCCGACGTGCAAGGTCACGGCGACCCGCGCGACGCCGGCCTGGTCGAGCGCGTCCAACAGCGCCGGCGTGAAATGGAGGCCGGCGGTAGGCGCCGCAACCGCACCTTCGTTGACGGCGAAGATGGTCTGGTAGTCGACACGATCGCGCGGGTCGCCGCCGCGCGGCCGCTTGATATAGGGTGGCAGCGGCATGGCGCCGTAACGCTCGAGCGCCGCGCGCAGATCGGGGCCGGAGCGATCGAAGTCGAGGCTCAGATCGCCTTCCGGATGCCGCGCCGCGACCGTGGCGGCAAAGTCCGCGGCGAATTCGATGCGGTCGCCGGCCTTGAGCCGTTTGGCGTTCTTGACGAAGGCGCGCCAGCGCGCCGGGCCTTCGTGTCGGTGGAGCGTCGCCTCGACGGCGGCTTGGTCGCGTCGACCATAAAGCCGCGTCGGAATGACGCGCGTGTCGTTGACGACCATGACGTCGCCGGGCCGCAACAGCGTCGACAGATCGCGCACGTGTTTGTCGGCGAGTTCGGATCCGACAACGAGCAGCCGCGCGGCGTCGCGCGGCTCGACCGGATGCGCCGCTATTAGATGACGGGGGAGCGGAAAATCGAATTCGTCGACCCGCATGGCGGGGCGCTTCGCCTGTTCAGCGCGCGAGCGGTGGCAGCTTGTCGGCGCCGGGCGGCAGGGGCGTGCGGTCGGTGTTGAGGACGAGCCCGATCAGGCCGTAATAGCCGACGCAGACCGTGAGTTCGACCACGCCCGCGTCGCCGAAGAATTGCTGTGCCCGCGCGAAGACCGGATCGCTCACGCCCTTGGTGGCAAGCAGCTCGCCAGCGTAATCGTAGGCCGCCTGCTGATCGGCGGTGAGGCCTTTCGGTTTCCGGCCGTTCGCGATCGCATCGCATACCGCCGCGGGCACGCCGGCATCGAGTGCGAAACCGCGATGCACCGCCCATTCGAACTGGGCGCGCCAGTGTCGCGCCGTCACCAGGATCACCAGCTCCTTGATGGCGTCCGGTACCGTGTTGTGGAAGCGCAAGTAACGGCCGACGTTCTGCACGCGGTCGCCGAGTTCGGGGTTGCGCAGCAGCATGTGGAACGGGCCGCGCAGCGTCTTGCGGCTCTCGGCGATGGCAGCGGCGACGCGCTTCTGTTCGGCCGTCATCGCGCTCTCGGCGAGCGGCGGGAACCGGGGCTCGCTCATGCAGCGGGTAGCGACGGCGCGCGACGAAGCCTGCTAGCCGCGATCGTGCGCCGGACGGTCGCCGGCGGACGCCGTGGGCGGCGGCTGGACTTGCTGCTGCGGCTTGGTCTCGGACTCGTCTTCCTCGCGCATCCCGGCTTTGAATGCCTTGATGCCTTTGGCAAAGTCGCCCATGACGCGCGGCAGCTTGCCGGCGCCGAACAGCAGGACGACGATGACGAGCACGACCAGCCAGTGCAGCAGGCTGAAGGAACCCATGGTAAAACCTCGGAAATTGGCCTTGTTGATGTACCTTTAGCACGAGATGGCGCAGACCTAACGACCGTATGTCAAGCGAAAACCACCCGGTTCGCAAGGCTTGGATTCGACACGCACGCACGCTGGCGCTGCGCAAGTGGCTGCTCGTCGCGCTGGGCGTCGCCCTCGTCGGCGGGGCGGCGTTGTCAGTCATGAGTCACCGCAGGCCGGCGGCGCCCCGGATAGCAACGGTCGTGCCGCATCATGACACGACCAAATCGAGCGACAAAACCGTCGCGCCGCCGGCTCCGCCGGCGCCCGGGACCGAGCCGACGGCCGCGGCCAAATCGCCGCCGCCGGCAGCCGCGGTCAAATCCAATGTAGTGCCGACCGGCACGGCGGGCGGGCCGGCAGAGCCGCAGCCAGCGCCTGAATTACGATCGACGTCGGTCGGGCAGAGTGCGCTCATCCTTGCCGCGCCGCCGCTCGCGCCGACGCCTGTGCCGCAAGTGGCGTTGCCGCCGCAAGCCGCGACGACGCCCGCCGCCGAACCGCCGGCGAAGGCGGCGGTGCCGGAACTTCCCACCGTCGCGGTTGCGCCGCCCGGGTTTCACGTCGTGCCCAGCGACGAGAGCACCAAGCGGCTCGGCACGGTCACGATCAGCGATCGCAAGGGCCGAATCCTGCACGTGGTGCCGCCGGCTTCGCCGGGGCAGCGCGGCGTCGTGTCGAGCGCGCCGTCCAGCGCGGTCGCAACGGCGACACCGCTGGCGAATGCCGGATCGGTGGTGGCGGTGGCGAATCCGGCGATCTTCAGCGGCCATGCCCGCGCCGCCGGCCCGCTGACGCTTGCGGTCCAGGGCCAGACCGTGCGGCTGTTCGGCGTCAAGACCGCCGATCCGCAAGATCGCTGCGCGGCGCCAAGCGGCAAGGCGCAGTCCTGCGCCGCGCTGGCCGAGGCGGCGCTCAAGCAGAAGCTCGCGGGACATTCGATCGTCGCCTGCCGCGTGCCGCCGGGACAGCGCGGCGAACTCGGCGCCATTTGTCTCGATGAGCAAGGCAACGACCTCGGCCGCTTCCTCGTCATCGAGGGCCTTGCGCTCGCCGATTCGGCGCAGGGCTACGACTATCTTCCCGCCGAAGGCGCCGCGCGCTCGGCGCGGCGTGGTCTGTGGCGCTTCCGCTGAAACGCAAGCGCTCCCGGCGTTGCCGCCGGGAGCGTTCGCTTGGCTCGTCTCAGTTCGCGCTACGCCGCGTTGTGGCTCTTCGGCCGCACATAGGCCATCGCCGCGTGCTCGGCGCAGTACGGCTTGCCGGCGAGCGTGCGCTTGCCGCAGAAGCCGAAATCCTTGTCGCCGGGATGTCCGGTCGGCCAGGAGCAGACGCCGGTTCCGGTCGCCGTCACCGCCGGTGCGGGCCGGCGGATCGGCGGACGCTTCAGCGGCGATGGCCGCGGCGTCAGGGCCAACCGATGCGCCTTGCCCACCACGGCGTTCTTGCTCACGCCCAGACGGCGGCCGATCTCGGCCGTCGAATGGCCCTCGTCCCAAAGCCGGGCAAGGTTCTGCACGAGTTCAGGCGTCCAAATCGATTCCATAAGCCATCCCCCCGTATATCGTGGCGCGAGATCGTCCAACCACTAAATACGGTACCACGGGTCACCGAGCCGGCCAACACCTGCGATTCGGATATCCCCGGGATTCACAGCAACGCCCGCAACCCGTAAACCTCTGCCCCGCCCGATGCCATGCTTGCCCTGATCGCCACGCTCGCCATCCAGGCCCTCGCCACGATGATGGTGCTGGCGCCGCCTGTCTTCGCCGGCTTGGCGGCGCCGGAATTCGGCGTCAATGCCAACCACATCGGCGTCTATACCGCTGTCGTCTATGCCGCCGCGTGCCTCTCGACCGGCACGTCAGGAGGGCCGGTGCGGCGCTACGGCGCAATCCGGGTCAGCCAGATCTCGTTGATCATCGGTGCTGCTGGCCTCGCGCTGCTCGCCAGTGCGTCGCTCTGGCTCGGGCTCTTCGGCGCCGTCCTGATCGGCATCGGCTATGGGCCGATGACCCCGGCGAGCTCGCATATTCTAATCCGCCAGACGCCGCCGGCGCGGCGGGCGCTCATCTTCTCGATCAAGCAGACCGGCGTGCCGCTGGGCGGCGCCTTGGCCGGACTCATTGTCCCGCCGCTGGCGCTGCCGTTCGGCTGGAAAGGAGCGGCGCTCGCCGTGGCCGCCGCCAGCGCGGCACTCGCGGTGGCCTGCGAGCCGCTCCGCAAGAGCCTCGATGACGACGCGGATCCGCACGCCGTCGGCGGCAGCCGTCTCTTCGCGGCGATCAACGTGGTGATTGGCCAACCCGCATTGCGCCGCCTCGCTTTCGCTTCGCTCACCTACTCGGCGATGCAGCTCAGCGTCGGCGCCTTCGTTGTTACCTTTTTGACCGTCCATGTCGGTATGGCGCTAGTCGCCGCCGGGCTGGTGATGGCCGTAATACAGGCGGCGGGCATCGTCGGCCGCATCGTTTGGGGTTGGATGGCCGATCGCCTGATCAGCGCACGCCAGGCGCTGGCCTTGCTCGGCCTTTCGATCGGCGCCATGGGCGCGACGCTGGCGTTAGTCGGTCCGGCTTGGCCGCTGGCGCTGGTGCTGGTCGTGGCGGCGGCCTTGGGCGCCGTGGCACTAGGTTGGAACGGCGTGTTCCTGGCCGAAGTGGCGCGGCTCGCGCCCGCCGGCGGCGCCGGCATGGCGACCGGCGGCGCTCTCGCTCTCACCTTCATGGGTGCGCTGGTCGGGCCGCCGCTGTTCGG
Source organism: Alphaproteobacteria bacterium (assembly GCA_028871055.1). Classification (GTDB taxonomy): domain Bacteria; phylum Pseudomonadota; class Alphaproteobacteria; order ATCC43930; family CGMCC-115725; genus REEB95. The sequence continues at coordinate 144,597 of JAGWON010000003.1, read as the reverse complement.
CACCGTGGTCGGTCTCAGCGGCAGCTATCGGGCGGCGTTCTTCGTGGCCGCGGCAGCAACGGCGATCGCCGGCTTGGCCGTCGGCCGCCGGTCGTCGTGAGCGCGCCGCGTCAGCCGTTGTGCGGAAGGAGCTCGATCGACGAGGCCTCGCGGCCGCGGCGCGCCTGCGACACCATCATGCGCACCGGTTGGCCAGGCTCGAGTCCGTCGATGCCCGATCGGCGCAGCGCGGTGACATGTACGAAGATGTCCTTGGTGCCGTCGTTCGGGAGGATAAAGCCGAAACCGCGAGCCGGGTCGTACCACTTAACCACGCCGTCAAGCGATTCGGCCGGGCCCGACGGCGCTTCCCCACCGCCGCCATCGCGCGGCCGGAAACCGCCGCGCTCGCGCGGCGCGCGCGGCGTTGCCGTCGACGCGTCGAGGTCGAGTACCTGAATCGCAGCGCGGCCCTTGGGACCCTGCACCCACTCGAAGGTGATGCTGGCGCCGTCGGGCGCTTCGCCGAAGCCCGAGCGCTCCAGCACCGCCAACGGCAGAAAAACGTCGCTCGTCCCGTCATCCGGAACGATGAAGCCGAACCCCTTGCTGCGGTTGAACCACTTGATTTTACCGGACAGCCGCGCGGCCTCGCCGGGCGGCGGCGCAAATGCGTTCATGGATGCACCATCGGAAATAAATCCCCCCGCACCTCTTGCCCGGCCGGATACCGAATTCGTTCCAGAACCGGAGAAATGCCCGCCGAGCCGGGGCTTATACGACCCCGTGAACGGCACATGGGAAGATTATTTCCCCGTCGGTTTGCTGGCAAACAGTAAATAATTGACGTCCGGTGGGCCGCCAAGCCGCCAGGCGCTCAGTCCGGGCGCGTAGGCCAAGCCCATTACCGTCTCGATTTCGAGACGGTTTTCGCGAAGCTTTTCAGCCACTTCCGAAGGACGCAGGAACTTCGACCAGCGATGGGTGCCGCGCGGAATCCAGCGCAACAGGTATTCGGCACCAACGATGGCGAGGAGAAAAGACCGCGCCGTGCGGTTGATGGTCGACAGCGCGAAGGCGCCGCCCGGCTTGACCAGCGCCGCAGCCGTGGCGAGGAACAACGCCGGGTCGGCACTGTGCTCGACTACTTCCAGCGCCAACACCGCGTCGAAGCGCAGGCGTCGGCGGGCCAGATCTTCGGCCGCCGCCTGCCGGTAATCGATCCTCAGGCCGGACTCCGCCGCGTGCGCGCACGCGATGCCGATCGCCGTCGCGTCGGCGTCGATCGCGGTCACCTTGAAACCCAGCCGGGTCAGCGGTTCGGCGACGATGCCGCCGCCGCAGCCGATGTCGAGCAGCGACAGATCGGCGAACGGACGCATCGCGGCCGGATCGCGGCCGAAATGGCGCGCCAGCTGATCGCGCAGGAAGGTAAGCCGCACCGAATTGAGGCGGTGGAGAGGGCGGAACTCACCATCAGGGTTCCACCACGCACGGGCCATACCAGCGAAGTTCGCGACCTCGCCCGCATCGACGGTCGAAGGCCGCTGCGGCGCCGTCCGCAAGCGCCCGCGACGGCGGACTGGCTGGCGGACCGGCTTGCGGCGCGGCATTGCCCTCATTGGCCGGATCGTGCGAGTCGCTGCGTCGGGCAGCCGTCAGCCATATCCATCCTGCCCGTTCCTCCCGCCTTGGCCACCTTGCCCCTGTCTTGCCGGAAAGAGTATGAATACGTGCCCTTTCGCCGGCAACTCCCAGCCCACGGGCCTTCTTCGTCATGGCGCGCATCGTGCAAAAATTCGGCGGCACCTCCGTCGCCGGGATCGAACGGATCAAGAATGTCGCCAAGCGCGTCAAGCGCGAAGTCGACGTCGGGAACGAGGTCGCGGTGGTGGTTTCAGCCATGGCCGGCGCCACCAACCAGCTCGTCGAGTGGACGAACCAGATCGCGCGGCTGCACGACGCGCGGGAATACGACGTGGTGGTGTCGTCGGGTGAGCAGGTGACCGCCGGCCTGCTGGCGCTGGCGCTGCAGGACCTCGGCGTCGATGCGCGCTCGTGGCTCGGCTGGCAAATCCCCGTCCGCACCGACGGCATGCACGGCCGCGCCCGCCTTGCCGAGATTCCGGTCGATGAGCTCAAGGCGCGGCTCGGCCGCGGCCAGGTAGCGGTCGTCGCCGGCTTCCAGGGTCTTGGCCCCGATTCGCGGATCACCACGCTCGGCCGCGGCGGCTCCGATACCTCGGCGGTGGCGCTGGCAGCCGCGCTTGAAGCCGATCGCTGTGACATCTTCACCGACGTCGACGGCGTCTATACCTCGGATCCCCGTATCGTTGCTAAGGCGCGCAAGCTCGATAGAATAACCTACGAAGAGATGCTGGAATTCGCCTCTCAAGGTGCGAAGGTCCTGCAGACGCGCTCGGTTGAGATGGCGATGAACCACCGCGTGCGCACGCAGGTCCTGTCGAGCTTCGAGGACGCGCCGGGGACGCTGGTCGTGGACGAGGACGAGATCTTGGAAAAGCAGGTGGTGAGCGGCATCGCCTATAGTCGCGACGACGCCAAGGTGACTCTGGTCAAGGTGCCGGACCGGCCGGGCGTGGCCGCGGCGATCTTCGGCCCGCTGGCCGAGCACGCGATCAACGTCGACATGATCGTGCAGAACATCTCCGACGACGGGCGCACCACCGACCTGACGTTCACGGTCAACAAGGCGGATTTGGCGCGCACGGTGAAGGTGCTCGAGGCGCAACGGAAGGGCCTGGGCTATGCCGAGCTCAAGCCCGATCCCAACGTGGTGAAGATCTCCGTCATCGGCGTCGGCATGCGCAGCCATGCTGGCGTGGCGCAGAAGATGTTCTCGACCCTCGCCAACAAGAACATCAACATCCAAGTGATCTCGACCTCCGAGATCAAGGTGAGCGTGCTGGTGGCTGAGGAATACACCGAACTTGCGGTCCGCGCGCTGCACACCGCTTACGGACTCGATTCCGAATGACCGCCGCCAACCGGGCTCGCGCCGCAGACTGGCTCGACCGGTTGTGGGCGCGCGGCCGCCGCTTTCTCGGCACCGAACGCGCCATCATGGGTGGCGCGATGACCTGGGTATCGGAGCGCAACCTCGTCGCCGCGATCTCGAATGGCGGCGGCTTCGGCGTCATCGCCTGCGGCTCGATGAATCCGGCGCAGCTCGACGCCGAGATCGCCGCCACCAAGGCGCTCACGGCGAAGCCCTTCGGCGTCAATCTCATCACGCTCCATCCTGAGCTGCTCGATCTGGTCGATGTCTGCACCCGGCAAGGGGTGAGTCACGTCGTGCTGGCCGGCGCCCTGCCGCCGGCGCCGGCGGTCGCACGGGTCAAACAATCGGGCGCCAAGCTGCTGTGTTTCGCCCCCGCCTTGGCCATCGCGAAGAAGCTGGTGCGCATGGGTGCCGACGCGATCATCATCGAGGGTATGGAGGCCGGCGGCCATATCGGGCCGGTATCGACCGGCGTGCTGGCGCAGGAAATCCTGCCGCATATTTCCGAAGTTCCCGTCTTCGTCGCCGGCGGTATCGGCCATGGCGCGGCGATCGTATCCTATCTCGAGATGGGGGCGGCGGGCGTGCAGCTCGGCACGCGCTTCGTCTGCGCCCATGAATCGATCGCGCATCCGAAATTCAAACAGGCCTTTATCCGCGCCGCGGCGCGCGACGCCGTGCCGTCGATACAGCTCGATTCGCGCTTTCCAGTGATTCCGGTGCGCGCGCTCGCTAACGAGGGTACGCGCGCGTTCCTCGAAAAGCAGCGCTCGGTGATCGAGCGCTTCGTCCAGGGCAAGCTGTCGCAAAAAGACGCGCAGCTCGAGATCGAGCGCTTTTGGGTCGGCGCGCTGCGCCGTGCGGTGATCGACGGCGATATCGAGGCGGGCTCGCTGATGGCGGGGCAAAGCGTCGGCATGGTCACGCGCGAGCAGTCGACCAAGGACATTCTCGACGAGCTGGTGGCGCAGGCGATCGATGCGCTGCTTGCGCGCGCCGGCCTTGCCGGCGAGGGAGAGCGCAGCGCGGAACTGCGCTCGCGGGCTGAGGCCTGATGGAACCCGGCGCGGCGGCCGCGGGGTCCCGCCGCGTTCTCCGTCGCTTGCGCGATGTGATGGCCGGCTCGGGGACGGCGCAGCAAAAGCTCGACACTATCGTGCGTATCATCGCGGCCGACATGGTGGCCGAGGTATGCTCCTGCTATATCCGGCGCGCGGGCGATCTGCTCGAGCTGTTCGCGACCGAAGGATTGCGGCCGGAGGCGGTGCATCGCACGCGCCTGCGCGTCGGCGAAGGCTTGGTCGGCGTGATCGCGGCGACAGCGCGGCCGCTGGCACTGGCCGAGGCGCAATCCCATCCCGATTTCGCCTACCGCCCCGAGACCGGCGAGGAGGTCTATCACTCGCTGATGGGGGTGCCGATTTTGCGCGGCGGCCGGGTGCTGGGTGTGCTCGTGGTGCAGAACCGCACCCAGCGCCATTACTCCGAGGACGAGATCGAGGCGCTCCAGACCATCGCCATGGTGTTGGCGGAGATCGCCGCGTCGGGCGACCTGGTCAGTCCGGCCGAGCAGCAGCCAGGCGAAGGCAACGTGACCCTGCCGACGCGGCTCGAAGGCATCCGTCTCAATACCGGGCTCGCCATCGGCCAGGCCGTACTCCATCAGCCGCGCGTCACTATCCGCCGTATCGTCGCCGAGGACGTCGGCGCCGAGCTCGAGCGGTTGCGCAACGCGATCGCCGCCATGCAAAGCGCGATCGACGAATTGCTGGCGCAGACCGACATTCCGGATTCGGGCGAGCATCTCGACGTGCTCGAGACCTATCGTATGTTCGCCGCCGACCGCGGCTGGCTCCAGCGCATCGCCGATGCGGTACGCGGCGGCCTGACTGCCGAGGCCGCGGTGCAGCGCGTCTTGGACGATACCCGCGCGCGGCTGTTGCAGGCGACCGATCCCTATATCAAGGAGCGTCTCACTGATCTCGAGGATCTCGCCAACCGGCTGCAATCGCATCTCACCGGCAAGCCGATCACCGCGGCGCGTGCGTCCGAACTGCCCGACGAATTCGTGCTGATCGCCCGCAACATGGGGCCGGCCGAACTGCTCGATTACGACCGGCGCCGGCTCAAGGGCTTGGTGTTGGAGGAGGGCTCGCCCGGCGCCCACGTCGCCGTGGTGGCGCGCGCTCTCGATATCCCGGTGGTCGGCCGGGTCAAGGATGTGCTGTTGCGCGTCGAGGCAGGCGACGTCGTCGTCGTCGACGGCGACGACGCGATCGTGGTGCTGCGTCCCGGCGAGGATCTGCTGCAGGCGGCGCAAGCCCGCATCCGCATCCGCCAGGGCCAGCGCGAGCAATATGCGGCGTTCAAGGACCTTCCGGCCGAGACCAAGGACGGCGTGCGCATCGAGCTCAATCTCAATGCCGGTTTGCTCATCGACCTGCCTTATCTTGACGAAGCCGGTGCCGAAGGCATCGGCCTTTTCCGGACAGAGCTTCAGTTCATGCTGCGCGAGGATTTTCCGACCGTGGCGCAGCAGGCCATGCTTTATCGCCGGGTCCTCGATCAGGCCGGCGACCGGCCCGTCACCTTCCGCACGCTCGACATCGGCGGCGACAAGCTGCTGCCGTATATGGAGGGTGAGCGCGAGGAGAATCCGGCGATGGGCTGGCGCGCAGTGCGCATCGCGCTCGACCGGCCAGCCCTGTTGCGTCAGCAGTTGCGGGCCTTCATCCGGGCCGCTACCGGCCGGCGGCTCCGCGTCATGTTTCCGCTGATTGCCGAGATTGCCGAATTCGAGGCGGCGCGCGAGGTTCTCGAGCTCGAACTCGCGCGCGTTCGCAAGCGCGGCGGCGTGCTGCCGACGATGATCGAAGCCGGCGTGATGCTTGAGGTTCCGTCGCTGCTCTGGGAGCTGCCCGAGTTGCTGAAGCGCGTCGATTTCATCTCGGTCGGCACGAACGACCTGGTCCAGTTCCTATTCGCCGCCGATCGCGGCAACGCGCGCGTCGCCGAGCGCTACGATTATCTCTCGCCGGCGGTGCTGCGTGTTCTTGCCGACATCGCACGAGCGTGCGCCGCGGCGGCAAAGCCCTTTGCGCTCTGCGGCGAGATGGCGGGGGATCCGCTCGGCGCGATGGCGCTGATCGGCCTCGGCTATCGCAACCTATCAATGGCACCCCGCTCGCTCGGACGCGTCAAGGCGATGGTGCGTTCGCTCGACTACAGAAGCCTCTGCGACTTTCTCGCCACGCTCAGCGGCCATACCGGCAGTCTGCGCGGCTCCTTGCACGATTTCGCTCAAGATCACGGCGTGGCGATCTGACGGCGCGGCAACTCGAACGGTTATTGCGGCTCACGACGCCTTGGGACACAATTCTGGGGAGGGCTTATGTCGCTTTTCCCGGGGCAGAAACCGCCGGAATCGGAGGGAGGGCCGCAGGCTGCCCTTGAGGCCGAGCCTGCGCGCCCCAAGCACACCATCGGTACATTGTTGCGCGAGACCCGCGAGAGCTACGGCGGCGACATCGAGCGGATCGCCAATGCGTTGCGCATTCGCGCCCAGTATCTCCTGGCGATCGAAGAGGGCCGGTACGACCGGCTGCCTGCGCCCGTCTACGCGTTGGGGTTCGTGCGCGCCTATGCCGTGCATCTCGGCCTCGATGGCGAGGAAGCAGTGCGCCGTTTCAAGCAAGAGGCAAGCGGATTCGAGATATCGCGCGATCTCGTCTTTCCCGTTCCGCTCGGCGAGCGCGGTATTCCGCGCGGCTCGATCCTCGCGGCAGCGGTGCTGCTGCTGCTCGCCGCTTACGGCGCTTGGTATTATCTTTCATCGGGCGGCCGCGTCCGACCTGAGCGCGTGAGCCCCGTTCCGGCTGCTCTTCTGCCGCCTGCGCCACTCCCCGCACTATCGACCGCTCGTCAGGCGCCGACTGCCGCCACCGGACAGGTCAATGCGACGCCATCCACGCCGCCGCCACCCCGGGCGACACCGCCCGCTGCGATATCGACGCCAGCGACCGGGTCGGCCGCGCCGCCGGCGTCTGGCGCAACGACCGGCACCAAGCCATCGACGAGCCCGAACGGCGGCGCCGCGCCGGTCTTGATTCCTCCGCCCGGAATGGCTTCGCCGCCGCCGTCGCCGCGGACGGAGGTCGCACCGCCAACCCAGACCGCGACGCTGCCGCCAAGCGAGAGCGGCGTCGCCGTCGCGCCGGGACCCGGCAACGCCCATGTTTTCGGCGTCATCGACGCGCCGGTCCGGATCGTCATCCGCGCCAAGGCCGATTGCTGGGTGCGCGTCCGTGACAACGGTGGGACGACGGTGTTTCAACGGCTGCTAAAGGCTGGCGATACCTTTCGGGTGCCCGATCGGCCGGGCCTGGACCTCTTTGTGGGCAATGCGAGCGGACTTACGGTGGTCGTCGACGGGCATAACGCGCCTGCGCTGATCGGCAAGGTGCGCCACGACATTCGCCTCGACCCGGACCGACTCAAGGCCGGCACGGCCGTGGTCGACTGAGCCCGCTTCGGCCCCTTGGTTTGGAGTGGCGAAACGCGCTATAAACCGGGCACGCCCGGGGTGCCAACCCGGAGCTCATATCCAGGCATTGCAAGGGTTTCAAGAGGTTCCGTCATGAGCGTGCGTCCCTATCGCGATATCGCTCGCCGCAAAAGCCGGAAGATCCATGTCGGCGCGGTGCCGATCGGCGGCGATGCGCCGATCACTGTGCAATCGATGACCAACACGCTCACCCATGACGTCAAGGCGACGGTCGAGCAGATCCAGGGGCTCGAGCGCGCCGGCGCCGATATCGTGCGCGTCTCGTGCCCCGACGAGGAATCCTCGGCCGCGCTCAAGGACATCGTGCGCCAAGTCAAGGTGCCGATCGTGGCGGATATCCATTTCCACTACAAACGCGCGATCGAAGCGGCGAAACACGGCGCCGCCTGCCTGCGCATCAACCCCGGCAACATTGGCTCGGCTGAGCGCGTGCGGGAGGTGGTGAAAGCGGCGAAGGACCATGGCTGCTCGATGCGCATCGGCGTCAACGCCGGCTCGCTCGAGCGCGATCTGCTCGAGCGCTATGGCGAGCCGTGCCCCGAGGCGATGGTCGAAAGCGCGCTCAACCACGCCAAGATCCTCGAGGACAACGACTTCTTCGAGTTCAAGATCTCGTGCAAGGCGTCGGACGTGTTCCTTGCCGTCGCCGCTTACCAGCAGCTCGCCGAGGCCTGCGATTATCCGCTCCATCTCGGCATCACCGAGGCGGGCGGGCTGATGACCGGGACGACCAAATCGGCCATCGGCATGGGCTCGCTGCTCTGGGCCGGGATCGGCGACACTATCCGCGTCTCGCTTTCCGCCGAGCCGGTGGAAGAGATCAAGGTCGGCTATGAAATCCTGAAGGCGCTCGGCCTGCGTCGGCGCGGCGTCACCGTCATTTCGTGCCCGTCCTGTGCGCGGCAGAACTTCGAGGTGATCAAGACGGTCGAAATTCTCGAGCAGCGTCTGGCGCACATCACCACGCCGATGACGCTGTCGGTCATCGGCTGCGTTGTCAACGGGCCGGGCGAGGCGCGCGAAACCGACATCGGCTTTACCGGCGGCGGCAACAATACCCACCAGGTCTACGTTGCCGGCGTGCCGCATCATCGCCTCAAGGACCAGAACATCGTCGATCATCTGGTCGAGCTCGTCGAGAAGAAGGCGGCCGAAATCGAAGCCAAAAAGCGAGACGAGCAGGCGGCCGAGCCGGCGGAGGTCGCCGCTTCTTGAGTCTTCCAGAGTGAGCCGGACCCTTCAGACGGTCCGCGGAACGCAGGATCTTCTGCCCGCGGCGATGCGCCGTCACCGCGCCGTCGTCGAAACGGCCCGCGTGCACGCGCCGCGTTTCGGCTACGAAGAGATCGCGACGCCGATTTTCGAGTTCACCGACGTCTTCTCGCGGCCGATCGGCGAGACCACCGACATCGTAATGAAGGAGATGTACACATTCGCCGATAAGGGCGGCGAGGAGGTCACGCTGCGGCCGGAATACACCGCCGGCATCATCCGCGCGGTCATCTCCAACGGGCTCACGCAATCGCTGCCGCTGCGCTTCTTCGCCAGCGGGCCGATGTTCCGTTATGAGCGGCCGCAGAAGGGCCGATTCCGCCAGTTCCACCAGATCGATGCCGAGCTGATCGGTGTGAAAGAGCCGCAAGGCGACGTCGAGGTGATCGCGCTAGGCGCCGACATTCTTGGTGCGTTGGGCGTGTTGTCGCGCGCCGAGCTGCACCTCAATACCCTCGGCGATGCGGACAGCCGCCGGGGCTATCGTGACGCGCTGGTCGGATACTTCACGCAGCACGCGCACAAGCTGTCGGAGGACAGCCGCAGGCGCCTCGAACGCAATCCGCTCCGCATTCTCGATTCGAAGGACGAAGCCGATATCGCGCTGAGCGCCGCGGCGCCGCATTTCGAAGAATACCTGACGCCGGCGTCGCGCGAATTCTTCGGCCAGGTGCGCGCCGGTCTCGATGCGCTCGGCATCCGCTACAAGCTCGATCCGCGCTTGGTGCGCGGCCTCGATTACTACACGCATACTGCCTTCGAATTCGTCACCACCGAGTTGGGATCGCAGGGCGCCGTGCTCGCCGGTGGCCGCTATGACGGGCTGATGGGCGTCATGGGCGGCCCCGAGACGCCGGGCGTCGGTTGGGCGGCGGGCATCGAGCGCCTGGCGCTGATGATCGCCGAGCCGGCGCCGCCACCGCGGACGATTGCGCTGGTGCCGATCGGCGCCGAGGGTGAGGCGGTGGCATTCAAGCTGGCGCAGGATCTGCGACGTGACGGCTTCGCGGTCGATCTCGCCTATTCCGGGAACCTGCAGAAGCGCATGCGCCGCGCCGATCGCCTCAAGGCCCGGGCCGCTGTGATTATTGGAGACGACGAGCTGAAACGCGGCCAGGCGGCGGTGCGCGATCTCGATACTGGCGCGCAAAGCGACGTGCCGCTCGGCGCGCTCAAGGAACGCCTCGCGTCCTTCCGGGGCTGAGATGGCAGGAAAGACGCCGTTCGACGCCAAGCTCGACCGCATGGTGGCGCGCCACGCGGAATTGAACGCCGCTATGGCCGATCCTGCACGCACCGGCGACTTCGCCAAACTCGCCAAGGAATACAGCGAACTCTCGCCTATGGTCGAAGGCATCAACGCTCTGCGTCGGGCCCAGGCCGAGCAGGCCGAGCTCGAGGAGCTGGCCAAAGGCTCCGACTCGGAGATGCGCAAGCTCGCGGAAAGCGAGCTCGACGCCGTGCGCAAGCGGCTGATGACCCTGGACGAGAAGGTCAAAACCCTGCTCTTGCCCAAGGACGAAGCCGACGAGAAGAACGCGATCCTCGAAGTACGCGCCGGCACCGGCGGCGACGAGGCGGCGCTCTTCGCCGCCGAGCTCTTCCGCATGTATCAGCGCTACGCCGCGCTCAAGGGCTGGCGTTTCGAGATCATAGAGATGTCGGAAACCGGCCTCGGCGGACTTAAGGAGGCGATCGCCGAAATCGCCGGCCGCAGCGTGTTCGCGCGGCTCAAGTTCGAATCCGGCGTCCACCGCGTCCAACGCGTACCGGCGACCGAGGGCTCTGGCCGCATCCATACCTCGGCCGCGACCGTCGCGGTGCTGCCCGAGGCGGAAGAGGTCGACATCAAGATCGAGGACAAGGATTTGCGCATCGACGTGTTCCGTTCGTCCGGCCCCGGCGGCCAGTCGGTCAACACCACCGACAGCGCGGTACGCATCACCCATATCCCGACTGGCGTCGTGGTCTCGCAGCAGGACGAAAAGTCGCAGCACAAGAACAAGGCCAAGGCGATGAAGATACTGCGCGCGCGGCTCTACGAACGCGAGCGCCAAGCGCGCGATGCCAAGCGCGCCGCCTCGCGCAAGAGCCAGGTCGGCACCGGCGACCGCTCCGAGCGCATCCGCACCTACAACTTCCCGCAGGGCCGAGTGTCCGACCACCGCATCAACCTCACGCTCTACAAAATCGACAAGGTGCTGGAGGGCGAGGCGCTCGACGAATTCATCGACGCGCTGCAGGCGGAGGACCGTGCCGCCAAGCTGGCGGAGGCGGAATGACCGTTGCGGCAGATGATAGGCTCACGGATGCGACGCGCATGTTGGCCGCTGCCGGCATCGCCAATGCACGGCGCGAGATGCGGCTGCTCGAGGCGCTCGCCGACGGCGACGAAACGCGCTTCGTCGAGTACATCCGCCGCCGCGCAGCGCACGAACCCTATTCACGCATCCGCGGTGCGCGCGAGTTCTGGAGTCTCGACCTCGCGCTCTCGCCCGAGACACTGGATCCCCGGCCCGACAGCGAGACGTTAATCGAGGCGGCGCTGGCGCTGTTGCCGGATCGCGCTGCGGCCATCGAGGTCCTCGACCTCGGTACCGGCACGGGCGCGCTGCTGCTTGCATTCCTGACCGAGTTCCGCGCGGCCACGGGGTTTGGCGTCGATATCGCTGCCGGCGCAGTCGAGACCGCGCGGCGGAATGCGACCGCTCTCGGTTTGGCCGCGCGCGCCAACTTCGTGACCGGCGATTGGGCGGAAATAAACCTAGACCCGGCCGATGTGATTCTGGCCAACCCGCCCTATATACCAACGGACGCGCTCGCAAAGCTGCCGCCCGAAATCGCGCGGTTCGATCCGCGCGTCGCGCTCGATGGCGGGCGCGATGGATTGGCCGCCTATCGGGTGCTTGCGCCAGTGGTGCATCGGGTCTTGCGCCCGCAGGGCGTGGCATTCTTCGAGCTTGGTGCTGGCCAGGCGGAGATGGCGGGCCGGATTGTGGCGGGATGTGGCCTGCGCGCCGCCGGGACACGCTGCGATCTGGCGGGACGGGAGCGGTGCCTGATGCTCCGGCATGCGTAATTGAATGACTCCAGGCCGAATGGGTCAAAAAAACAGGTTGGCTTCGGCGCCTATCCCGTCTAGGGTGAACCCGCCAAAAGCCAAGGAGCTACGTGCTCCGCGCCTCAGGCGCACAAAACCGCCCCTTTTTCGATTGAACGCCGGCATTCCCGCCGCGCGCCATAGGTTGATACCGATTTGGATTCGGGGCGAAGCCGAGCAGGCACGTCAAAACCACGAATGATGATTAAGACTTCAAGGGACTCATGAGACCAGGCCAGAAAAATCGCGGGCGTGGCGGACGCAACATGATGGGCGGCGGCCACCCCCAGAACCGTCAGGGCGGCGGGCGCCCGCCGCATCGCATCCAGAACTTCGACTCGAGCGGGCCGAGCGTGAAGATTCGCGGCAACGCGTATCAGGTGTTCGAGCGCTACATTGCCATGGCGCGCGAGGCGGCCTCCGCGGGCGATCGCGTCGCGGCGGAAAACCTTTACCAGCACGCCGAGCACTACTACCGCATCATGCAAGCCAACGGCGGACACCAGGATCAGATGGCCCAGCGGCCGATGACGCCGGCCGACAATGACATGGGCGGTGGTGACGATGTAGACGGCCACGGCTCGCAGCCAAATCCTCAGGGCCAGCCGCATCAACCCCAACCGTCGCAGATGCAACCGCCGCCGCATCAGCCCCAACCACAGGCACAGCCACAGGCGCAGCCTCAGCCGCAGCCTCAGCCGCAGCTTCAACCGCCGCACCAACAGGCCGCGCCGGATCCGGTGCAGTCAGGGCCGCAGCCACCGATTCCGCCGGTCGATCCTGACTACAGCGCCTGAGCCGCACGCGCGGCACTTCGTCGCGTGCCGATGACGGCCTGCTGTGCCTTCGGTTGCCCTTGTCGCCGCCCGAAGCCACCCCATATTTGTGCCGGAAGGTAAGTCCGCTGCTTCCAAGAAGGGCGGAGGTGCCGGTCACGAAGGGGGTCCGATGGACTTCGAGAAATACACGGAGCGCTCCAAAGGCTTCGTTCAAGCGGCGCAGACGCTCGCGCAACGTTCAGGCCATCAGCAGATTGTTCCCGAGCACCTGCTCAAGGTGTTGCTCGACGACAAGGAAGGGTTGGCGGCCAACCTGATCCGAGCCGGCGGCGGCGATCCGGCGCGCGCGCTGACCGCGACCGAAGCGGCCCTAGCCAAGCTGCCGCGTATCGAGGGTGCCGGCGCCGGCCAGACTTTCTTGTCGCAGGATTTGGCGCGGCTCTTCGGCGAGGCCGAGAAGATCGCCGACAAGGCGGGCGACAGTTTTGTCACTGCCGAGCGCCTGTTGCTCGCGCTCGCGCTCGACAAGAACTCGAACGCCGGCAAGGCGCTGGCATCCGCCGGCATCAACGCCCAGAACCTCAACGCCGCCATCGAGCAGATCCGCAAGGGACGCACCGCTGATTCCGCGACCGCCGAAGAAGGTTATGACGCGCTCAAGAAGTACGCGCGCGATCTCACGGCGGCAGCACGCGACAGCAAGCTCGACCCGGTCATCGGCCGTGACGAAGAGATCCGCCGCACGATCCAGGTGCTGTCGCGTCGCACCAAGAACAATCCGGTGCTGATCGGCGAGCCCGGCGTTGGCAAGACCGCCATCGTCGAAGGCCTGGCTCTGCGCATCGTCCACGGCGACGTGCCCGAGAGCCTCAAGGACAAGCGCCTGCTGGCGCTCGACCTTGGCGCGCTGGTCGCCGGCGCCAAGTTCCGCGGCGAGTTTGAAGAACGGCTCAAGGCCGTCCTTTCGGAGATCACGGCCGGCGCGGGCGAGATCATCGTCTTCATCGATGAGCTCCACACGCTGGTCGGCGCGGGCAAGGCCGAAGGCGCGATGGACGCGTCGAATATGCTCAAGCCGGCGCTGGCGCGCGGCGAGCTCCATTGCGTCGGTGCCACCACGCTCGACGAATATCGCAAGCATATCGAGAAGGACGCGGCGCTGGCGCGGCGCTTCCAGCCGGTCTTCGTCAGCGAGCCCTCGGTCGAGGACACCATCTCGATCCTGCGCGGCATCAAGGAGAAGTACGAGCTGCATCACGGCGTGCGCATCACTGATGGCGCCATCGTCGCCGCGGCCACGTTGTCGAACCGCTACATCACCGACCGATTTCTGCCGGACAAGGCGATCGATTTGATGGACGAGGCGGCATCGCGGCTGCGCATGGAAGCCGAGTCGAAGCCGGAGGAGATCGACGAACTCGATCGGCGGATCGTCCAGCTCAAGATCGAGCGCGAGGCGCTCAAGAAGGAAACCGATCCGGCATCGAAAGACCGGCTGAAGAAGCTCGAAGGCGAACTCAATGCGCTCGAGAAGCAGTCGGCCGACCTGACGGCGCGCTGGCGCGCCGAAAAGGAACAGATGGCCGGTGCCCAGAAGCTCAAGGAGCAGATCGACCGCGCCCGCGTCGAGCTCGAACAGGCGCAGCGCAAGGGCGATTTCACCCGCGCCGGCGAGCTGACTTACGCGGTCATTCCTGATCTCGAAAAGAAGCTCAAGACCGCCGAGGCTGCCGAAGGCAACCGCATGATCGACGAGGCGGTGACCGAAGAGCACATCGCGGCCGTGGTCTCGCGCTGGACCGGCGTCCCGGTCGAGAAGATGCTCGAAGGTCAGCGCGAAAAGCTGCTGCAGATGGAGGCGAATCTCCGCCGCCGTGTCGTCGGCCAGGACGAGGCCGTTGTTGCGGTCTCGAACGCGATCCGCCGCGCCCGCGCCGGCTTGCAGGACCCCAATCGCCCGATCGGCTCGTTCCTCTTCCTCGGACCGACCGGCGTCGGCAAGACTGAACTCGCCAAGGCGCTGGCCGAATTCCTGTTCGACGACGAGCAGGCGGTGCTGCGCATCGACATGTCCGAATACATGGAGAAGCATGCGGTTGCGCGGCTGATCGGCGCTCCGCCGGGCTATGTCGGCTACGAGGAGGGAGGCGCCTTGACCGAGGCGGTGCGGCGCCGGCCGTATCAGGTCATCCTGTTCGACGAGGTCGAAAAGGCGCATCCCGATGTCTTCAACGTTCTGCTCCAGGTGCTGGACGACGGGCGTCTAACCGATGGCCAAGGCCGGACGGTGGATTTCCGCAACACGCTCATCATCCTGACCTCGAACCTGGGCAGCGAGTATCTCGCCAATCTGCCCGAGGGCCAGGACGTCGACAGCGTGCGCGGGCCGGTGATGGACGCAGTACGCGCCGCCTTCCGGCCGGAGTTCCTCAACCGGCTCGACGAGATTCTGATCTTCCGTCGGCTGTCGCGCACCGACATGGAGGGCATCGTCGCCATCCAGCTCAAGCGGCTCGAGCAGCTCCTGGCCGAGCGCAAGATCACGCTCGAGCTCGATCAGAAAGCGCGCGCCTGGCTGGCCGAGGCTGGCTACGATCCGGTCTACGGCGCACGGCCGTTGAAACGGGTGATCCAGCGTGAGTTGCAAAACCCGCTGGCCGAGGCTCTGCTTAAGGGCACGATCAAGGACGGCGAAACCGTCGGCGTAACGGCAACCGGCGAAGACCACCTGGCGATCGCGCCGAAACCGGCGAAGCGCGCCAAGGCGCAGGCGGCGGAGTAAGTCGCATCGCGCTGCCTGCGCGCCACCACCAGCGCGGTAGAACGAGGAAATAAGCAACACTCTCCAGTCAGATAAACAATGAAGACGCTAATAAACCTTACCGGTTTTTCATTGCTCGCTGCCTTTCTGTGCGCCGGCATATACGCGTCCAGTCACTGGCTCAGATTTATGGACGGGTTAGACAAACAGCAATCGTATGAGCCGCGCATCCGCGATTATTTCTTTGGCGGCCGACGCTACATATCGGCGTTTTTCGGCTCTAGCAAAAACCTATCGCAAGAATGCCGGTTTCATCGAAAGCAATACTGGCGCGGTATGGCCGGCGGTATCTTTGTCTTATTTGTCGGAGGAGGCTTCGTGTTGCTCTTTCGCGTGATGATCGGCCCAATTTCAAACTGACCCACTACCAAAAGCTCACATGCCGGGGCATGGCACAACCGCGGTGCTTTTCACTGTACGCAAAGACAGATCGCGGCCGTGAATTCAGCCGAGTTCCGCCGCCCAGTCACGGGTCTCGACGATCTCTTTGATCCGGCGCAGCAGCGAGCCAGCGTAGCTGCCGTCGAAGGCGCGGTGGTCGAAGCTCTGGCCGACCATGGCCACGCGCCGGATGGCGACGCTGTCGCCCTTCGGCCCTTCGACGACCATAGGCGCCTTGCGCACCGAATCAAGCGACAGGATCGCGACGTTGGGCGCGTTGATCACCGGCATCGTGAACAGCGTGCCGAACGTGCCGTTATTGGTGATGCTGTACGTCGCGCCGGCGATATCGTCAGGCGCCAGTTTGCCGGTGCGCGCCTTTTCCGCCTGCCGGGCGATTGCCTTGGCCAAGCCGGCGACATTCAAATCCTCGGCGCGGTGCACGACCGGCACGACCAGGCCGCCTTGGTCGAGGTCGGTGGCGATGCCCAGGTTGATCTCGCGGTGCAGGATCAACCGATCGCGGTCGAAACTCGCGTTGGCCTTGGGGAATTGGCCGAGCGCGATGCACACCGCGCGCGCGATGAATGGAAGGTAGGTCAGGGCCACGCCGTGCCGTTGCTCGAAGGCGGATTTGGCCTTCTCGCGCGCCGCCGCGATTCCACTGACGTCGATCTCGACCGCCTGGAACGCATGCGGAATCGTGCGCCAAGCCTCGGCGAGGTGCGCCGCGGTTTGGGCGCGGATGCGATTGAGCGGCTCCACGGTGTCGCCATCGCGCAGCGCAATCGGCGCGCGGGCAATCGCCGGCACGTTCGCCGGAGCTGCCGCGATGTCAGCGGCGGCAACGCGCCAACCGCCACGCGCCTTGACCCGCTGCGCAATGGCGGCGAGGTCGGCGCCGGTGTCCCGAATCAGGCGACGGGCGAGGGGCGTCACCTTGAGCCCGCCGAGCGCCGCCGCTTGCGGCAGCGCGATTCCGGTCGGCGTCCGCACCTCCTCGAACGGCTTGAGGCTGAACGGCTGATACGCCGAAATCGGCGCGGCAACCGGCGCTGCCGTCGGTACGGCCGATTTCGGACCGCGCGCCGCCACGCGCTGCGGTACGGCGTCTGCCGGCTTCGGTTCGGAGGCCGTCTCGCCCGGCTTGCCCAGGATCGCGACAACGGTGCCGACCGGCACGGTCTCGCCTGCCGGCACATAGATATCGGTCAGCGTGCCGCTTTCCGTCGCCTGCACCTCCATCGAGACCTTGTCGGTTTCAATCAGGAACAGGTTCTCGCCGGCGACGATCTTGTCGCCGACCTTCTTGAACCAGCTGGCGACCTTGCCTTCGGCGACGGTTTCGCCGAGCTGCGGCATGATGACGTTCATGCGGCCGCCGTCCGCTACCAGCTGACCGAGACGTACTGCGTCTCGAGGAATTCCATCATGCCCTCGTGCGCGCCCTCGCGGCCGATGCCCGATTGCTTGGCGCCGCCGAAGGGCGCCGCCGGATCGCTTGCCACGCCGCGATTGAGACCGATCATGCCGGCCTCGAGCCGCTCCGAAATCTTGAGGCCGCGCGACAGGTCGCGGGTGTAGACATACGAGATCAAGCCGAGTTCGGTATCGTTGGCCTTGCGGATCGCTTCGTCCTCGTCGCGGAACTTCTGGATTGGCGCTACCGGACCGAAGATCTCCTCCTTGAGACAGCGGGCGCTATCGGGCACGTCGACCAGCACGGTCGGCGGAAAGTAATAACCGGCGCGGTTGAGCCGTTGGCCGCCGGTGACCGCCCGCGCACCTTTGTTGAGCGCGTCCTCGACCAGCGACGCGACCTTGTCGCGTGTGTCGGCATTGACCAAGGGGCCAACGGCGACGCCGTCGTCCAGGCCGTTTCCCACCTTCAGCGCCTTCATCTTTGCCGTGAATTTGTCGACGAAGGCGTCGTGCACCTTCTCGTGAACGTAGAAGCGGTTGGCGGCGGTGCAGGCCTCGCCCATGTTGCGCATCTTGGCGATCATCGCGCCGTCGACCGCGGCGTCGATGTCGGCGTCCTCGCAGACGATAAACGGCGCGTTGCCGCCGAGCTCCATCGCCGGACGAACGACGTTGTCGGCCGCTTCATGCAGCAGCTTGCGGCCGACCTCGGTCGAGCCGGTGAACGAAATTACGCGCACGCGCGGATCGTGCAGCATTGCGCTCACTACCGCGCCCGACTTGCGCGACGGCAAGATGTTGACGACGCCGGCCGGAACGCCCGCTTGCTCGAAGAGCTCGGCGAGCGCAAGCATGGTGAGCGGCGTCTCCGACGCCGGCTTCAGCACGACGGTGCAGCCGGCAGCCAGGGCCGGCGCGATCTTGCGGGTGCCCATCGCCGCCGGGAAATTCCACGGCGTCACCAGCACGGCGATGCCCGCGGCTTTGTGCTGGACCAGGATGCGGGCACCGGTCGATGGCGCCCGCGACACCGCGCCGATGTTGCGCGGCGCCTCTTCCGAATACCAGCGGAAGAACTCGGCGGCATAAGCCGCCTCGGCGCGCGAATCCACCAGCGCCTTGCCGTTCTCGAGCGTCATCAGCCGGGCGAAGAACTCCTTGCGCGCGGCGAACAGCTCGAAGCATTTGCGCAGGATTTCGGCACGATCGCGCGGATTCGCGGCCGACCATGCTGGAAACGCCAGCGCCGCGGCCTCGATCGCCGCCCTGGCGTCGTCGACAGTGCCATCCGCCACCGCGCACAACGGCTGTTCGGTCGCCGGATTGAGCACATCGAAGCGGCCGCCGCCGGTCGCAGCACGGAACCGGCCGCCGATATAGAGCCCGGTCGGCACTTCGATGTCGGGTGCGTCCTTGAGCTTCGCCTTCAGGGTATCGGCCATGACGACCTCATGCGTTCAGGGAGCGGCGGATCTTGTCGACGATGCGCGGCGCGCTCGGCAGCGCCAAATCTTCGAGGTTGTCCGCTGCGGGCAAGGGAATATGAGGCGTGGTGATCCGCACGACCGGCCCATCGAGATCGTAGAACGCCTCCTCGGCGGCGATCGAGGCCAGTTCGGCACCCCAGCCGCACAGCCGCGGGTTCTCTTCGACGGTGAAGAGGCGATGAGTGCGCGCGACCGAGCTTAGGATGGTGGCGAGATCGAGCGGCACCAGCGAACGCACGTCGACAACTTCGACTTCGATACCATGCTCCTGCGCCAGCGTCTCGGCAGCCTCGAGCGCGCGGGGCATCATCAGCGCCAGCGCCAGCACGGTCGCGTCCTTGCCTGGCCGGACGATCTTCGCCGTACCGAGGCGGTCGACGATCTCGCCGTCGGGCACCTCGCCCTTTGCCGCATAAAGCGATTTGTGCTCGAAGAAGATCACCGGATCGGGATCGCGCACGGCGGCAGCCATCAGGCCGATGACGTCCGCCGGATTGGATGGCGCCACCACCTTGAGGCCCGGAATCATCATCGCCCAGTTCTCGACGCTTTGGCTGTGCTGTGCGCCGAAGCGCGACCCCGCGCCGTTGCCGGTGCGTACGACGAGCGGGCATTTCAACTGGCCGTTCGACATATAGCGCGCTTTCGGAAACTCGTTGGCGATATAGTCGAAGCACACCGCGAGGAAATCCGAGAACATAATCTCGGCGATCGGTTTCAAGCCCGTCATCGCCGCGCCCATGGCCGCGCCGAGGATGGCTTGCTCCGAAATCGGCGTGTCGCGCACGCGCCTGGGCCCGAATTGCTCCAGCAGGCCGATCGTCGTCTTGAACACGCCGCCGGCCTTGGCGACATCCTCGCCAAAAAAGACGACGTCGGGGTCGCGCGTCATTTCCTGAGCGATGCCGCGCGCCACCGCGTCGCGATAGGTCAGTTCCGCCATGCCCAACCTCCGTCGGCATAAACGTCGGTGGTCAGGATCTCGGCCGGCGGCGGCGGCGCGGCCTTGCATGCCTCGGTTGCGGCGTCGACCTTGCGCCGCGAGTCGTCTTCGATCTGTTTGAGCGCGGATTCGCCGATGCCCGCCTCGAGCAAACGCCGGCGATAAACCTTGATCGGATCGCGCTTCTTCCACTCCTCGAGCTCGCCCTCCGGCCGGTACTTCGCGGGATCGGCGCGCGAATGACCGCTGTGGCGATAGGTCAGACACTCGATCAGCGAAGGCCCATCGCCGGCGCGCGCCTTGTCGAACGCAGCGCACGCGGCGCGATAGACTTCGTCGGCATCATTGCCGTCGACGACGATGCGCTCGAGCCCATAGGCGCCGGCGCGGTCCGCCGCGGGATGCTTGACCGCGGTCACATCGCGGATCGGCGTATATTCCATGTAGAGATTGTTTTCGCAGACGAAGATCACCGGCAGCTTCCACACGGCGGCGAAATTCAGCGCCTCGTGGAAAGCGCCGATATTGGTCGTGCCGTCCCCGAAGAAGCAGACCGAGACGTCCTTCTGGCCCTTGTATTGCGCGCGCCACGCGGCACCGCAGGCGATCGGCAAATGCGCGCCGATGATCGCATAAGAGCCCATGACGCCATGGGCCACGGAGGTCAAGTGCATCGAGCCGCCCTTACCGCGCATCAAGCCATTGTCGCGCTGCATCAGCTCTCCCAGCACCTTGTCCATTGGCACGCCGCGCGCCAGCGTGTGGGCATGACCGCGATAGGTGCAGAAGCTGAGATCGCCCTTTTCCATAGCGCTGGCGAAGCCCGCCGCGACCGCCTCCTGGCCGAGCGACAGGTGGCTGGTACCCTTGACCAGTCCCTGAAGGAAGAGGTCATAGGCGCGCTGCTCGCAGTCGCGAATCTCCACCTGGATGCGGTAGAGATCGAGGCGTTTGGCCTCGTTGAGCGCATCGTTGCGCAGCTTCACGGGCTTCAGTTGAGCGCGGCTGGTCACGCGGGGATTCCTCTCTCGAACAGCACCGGGCGCCGCGTCCGTGCCGGACGCGGTGCGGCGCCTTCGGCTATCACCTTGTCCTGCTTGATGTCTCGTTTAACCATGCGTCGCGGCCACACCACCTGTCAACGCCACGCCGATGCACCGATGGGAGCCGTGCGCACGGCTGGCGGGCCGCACCCTTAACGGTGATTTCCCTGCCGGTACAAGGGTTTTTGCCGCCCGGCGACGGCCCATTTAACGCTAGGCTTTTCTTGACTCGACGTGCCCCTCCCGCGATGCTGCGACAAAGCACATCGCGTCGCCGCCACGGCGGGATCCGCTGCGGCAGGGCAAAATTCCCGATCCGGTCTGGACGCGCGACTCAGGGGCCATCGGGTCGGAGGAGGTTGGGGTTTGACGGCGCACGGCATTTCCGCGCGGCAAGGTTTGTACGACCCGGCGCATGAGCACGACGCCTGCGGCGTCGGCTTCATCGCGCATATCAAGAATCACAAGAGTCGCGATCTCGTCGCGAATGGCATCCGGATCCTCGACAACCTTGCGCATCGCGGCGCGGTGGGCGCGGATCCGCTTGCCGGCGACGGCGCGGGAATCCTGATCCAGTTGCCGGAGAAGCTGCTCCGCGACGAGGCCAAGCGTCTGGGTTTCGCTCTGCCCGCCGCCGGTCATTACGGCGTCGGCATGGTATTCCTGCCCCGCAATCCGGGAACGCGCCGCGAATGCGAAGCGGCGATCACGCATTTCATCGCGGCCGAAGGCCAGACGCTGCTCGGCTGGCGCGACGTGCCGGTCGACAGCAGCGTGCTGGGCGAGAGCATCAAGCCGATCGAACCGGTCATTCGCCAATTCTTCATCGCCCGCGGGGCCAACTGTGCCGATGCCGACGCGCTCGAGCGCAAGCTCTACGTCATCCGCAAACAATCGCATGCGACCGTCCGCGCCAAGAAGCTGCCTGAAGGCGGCGCGTTCTATATCGCGAGCCTGTCGACGCGCACCGTCATCTACAAGGGCATGGTAATCGCCGAGCGGCTCGCGCTCTACTACAAGGACCTCAAGGACGCGCGCACCGAATCGGCATTGGCGCTGGTGCACGCGCGGTTTTCGACCAATACCTTTCCGTCGTGGGAGCTGGCGCACCCATTTCGGTATCTCGCACATAACGGCGAGATCAACACCCTGCGCGGCAACATCAACTGGATGATGGCCCGGCGCCATTCGATGACGTCGAAGCTGCTGGGCGATGATCTAGCCAAGCTTTGGCCGCTCATCGGCGACGGCAATTCGGATTCGGCGACGCTCGACAATTGCCTCGAGCTGCTGATCGCCGGCGGCTACCCGATGGTTCATGCGCTGATGATGATGATTCCCGAGGCGTGGGCCGAAAATCCGCTGATGGATAAGGATCGTCGCGCCTTCTACGAATATCACGCGGCGCTGATGGAGCCATGGGACGGTCCGGCCGCGCTCGCCTTCACCGACGGCCGCCAGATCGGCGCCACGCTCGACCGCAACGGCCTGCGCCCGGCGCGCTTTTTCGTAACCTCCGACGACCACGTGGTCATGGCATCGGAAGCCGGCGTGCTCGACGTGCCCGAGGAGAAGATCGTCCGCAAGTGGCGGCTCGAACCGGGGAAGATGCTGCTGGTCGATCTCGCGAAAGGCCGAATCGTTGACGACGCCGAGCTCAAGGCCGAGATGGCGCGCGCAAAGCCCTATCAGAAATGGCTCGACCAGACCCAGATCAAGCTCGAATCGCTGCCCGAGGAAGTGGCGCCGTTACCACCGCCGGCCGAGGTTCTGCTCGATCACCAGCAGGCCTTCGGCTACACCCAGGAGGATATCAAGTTCTTCCTGAAGCCGATGGTGCTCACGGCCGAGGACGCCGTCGGTTCGATGGGCCGCGACACACCCCTCGCCGTGCTCTCCGACCGGCCCAAGGTGTTGTCCGACTACTTCCAGCAGCGTTTCGCGCAGGTCACCAATCCGCCCATCGATTCGATCCGCGAAGAGCTGGTCATGTCGCTGGTCTCGCTTGTCGGACCGCGCCCGAACCTATTGGATCTTGAAACCGGCGGCTCGCATATCAGGCTGGAGCTGCACCAACCGATCCTGACCAACATGGACATGGAGCGGATCCGCCGGATCGAGGACAACACGGACGGCCATTTCAAGAGCTTCACGCTCTCGACCTGCTATCCGGCGGCTGACGGCGCCGACGGCATGGAGCCGGCGCTCAGGCGCATCCGCGAGCAAGCCAAGGATGCCGTACGTACCGGCTCCAACATCATCGTCCTGTCCGACCGCGAGCTCGACGCCGAGCACGTCGCAGTGCCGTCGTTGCTCGCCGTCGCCGCTATCCATCACAGTCTGATCCGCGAGGGCCTGCGCACCGAAGTCGGCCTCGTGGTCGAGACCGGCGAGGCCCGCCAGCTGCACGACATCTGCTTGCTCGCGGGCTACGGCGCCGAGGCGATCAATCCCTATCTAGCACTCGACAGCATTGTCGCGCTCAAACGCGACCTCGGCGAGAAGCTGGTCACTGAGGCGGAAGCGCAGAAGCGCTACATCAAGGCGCTGACCAAGGGGATCATGAAGGTGATGTCCAAGATGGGCATCTGTACCTTCCAGTCCTATTGCGGCGCGCAGATTTTCGACGCCGTCGGGCTCAACCACGCTTTCCTCGACGAATACTTCACCGGCACGACCTCACCGGTCGAGGGCATCGGGCTGAAGGAAATCGCCGAAGAGACGGTGCAACGCCATCGTCTCGCGTTCGGTGATGCGCCCGCCTACCGCAATGCCCTCGATCCGGGCGGCGAGATCCTCTACCGCGTACGCGGCGAGCACCATATCTGGACGATGGATACCGTCGCGCTGATCCAGCACGCCGTGCGCGGCAATAACTACCACAAATACAAGGAATACGCCCGCCGCGCCGGCAACCAGGAAGATGGCGCGATCGCCCTGCGCGGGTTGCTTGATTTCGATTTCGTGCCCACGCCCATTCCGCTCGATCAGGTCGAACCTGCGGAAAACATCATGCGGCGGTTCTCGACCGGCGCCATGTCGTTCGGCTCGATCTCGTGGGAGGCGCACACCACGCTCGCCATCGCGATGAACCGCATCGGCGGTCGCTCGAACACGGGCGAGGGCGGCGAGGACGCGCGGCGCTACAAGCCGCTCGACAATGGCGATTCGATGCGCTCGGCGATCAAACAGGTTGCGTCCGGCCGGTTCGGTGCCAACGCCGAATACCTGGTCAACGGCGACATGCTGCAGATCAAGATGGCGCAGGGCGCGAAGCCCGGCGAAGGCGGCCAGCTCCCGGGTCACAAAGTCGACGACTGGATCGCCAGAACCCGCCACACCATGCCCGGGGTCGGTTTGATCTCGCCGCCGCCGCATCACGACATCTATTCGATCGAGGATTTGGCGCAGCTCATCCACGACCTGAAGAACGTCAATCCCCAGGCGTGGATCAGCGTCAAGCTGGTGGCGGAGATCGGCGTCGGCACCATCGCCGCCGGCGTAGCCAAGGCCTATGCCGACCACGTCACCATTGCTGGCCACGAAGGCGGCACCGGCGCCAGTCCGCTGACCTCGATCCACCATGCCGGCGAGCCGTGGGAAATCGGCCTCGCCGAGACCCATCAGACATTGGTCCTGAACGGGCTGCGCGGCCGCATCGCGGTCCAGGTCGACGGCGGCCTGCGCACGGGTCGCGACGTGGTGATCGGCGCGCTGCTGGGTGCCGACGAATTCGGCTTCGCGACCGCGGCGCTCATCGCCGAAGGCTGCGTGATGATGCGCAAGTGCCACCTCAATACCTGCCCGGTCGGAGTCGCGACCCAGGACAAGGAGCTGCGCCGGCGCTTCGTCGGCAAGCCGGAGGACGTCATCACCTTCTTCCGCTTCGTCGCCGAAGAGACGCGCGAGCTCATGGCGAAACTCGGCTTCCGCACCTTCAACGAGATGATAGGCCGCACCGACCGGCTGATGATGCGCCGCGGCTCGAACCATCCCAAGGCAGGGCAAATCGATCTCGGCCGGGTGCTGTACCGGCCCCAGGTGCCAGCCGGCACCAAGACCTACCAGTGCGAAGCGCAAAACCATCGCCTCGAGAAGGCGCTCGATCACAAGCTCATCGCTCAGGCGAACCCGGCGCTCGAACATGGCAAGCGGGTCGTGATCGAGACGCCGGTGCGCAACGTCAATCGTACCGTCGGTGCCATGCTCTCGGGCGAGGTGGCACGCCGCTACGGCGACGCGGGCCTGCCTGATGCGACGATCGACATCCGACTCAGGGGCACCGGCGGTCAGACCTTTGGCGGGTTCCTGGCGCGCGGCATCGCCTTTACGCTCGAGGGCGCGGCCAACGATTATGTCGGCAAGGGATTGTCGGGCGGACGCCTGGTGATCTATCCGCCGCGCGACAGCAAGCTCGTGCGCGAGAAGAGCATCATCGTCGGCAACACCGTGCTTTACGGCGCAATCGCCGGCGAGTGCTATTTCAGCGGCGTCGCTGGCGAACGCTTCGCGGTACGCAATTCGGGCGCCGTTGCGGTGGTCGAGGGCGCCGGCGCCCATTGCTGCGAATACATGACCGGCGGCATCGTCGCAGTGCTCGGGAAGACCGGGCCTAATTTCGCCGCCGGAATGAGCGGCGGCGTCGCCTATGTGCTTGACGAGCGCGGTGACTTCAAGACGCGCTGCAACACGGCGATGATCGAGCTCGAGCCGCTACAGGGCGACGACGGTCCGGTCGACGCCGATCAGCCGATCGAATTCGCCTATTCGCTTCACGAGAACGATTTCCGCCTGTTGCGCCGGATGGTTGAACGCCATGCGCGCCTGACGCAAAGTCCGCGCGCACGCATGATGCTCGACGATTGGGCGACCTGGCAGAACCGGTTCGTCAAGGTCATGCCGATCGAGTACCGGCGTGCCTTGCAGAAAATGGAACAGGCGCGGAAGGCCAAGCCGGCGGAGATGGGCGTCGCGGTGAGCGCCTGATCCCATGGGTAAGCCGACCGGGTTCATGGAGTTCGAGCGGCGCGACCGCGACTACGCGCCGGTCGAAGAACGTCTCAAGCACTACCGCGAATTCGTCGAACCCCTGCCGCCGGACGAGCTAAAGCGCCAGGCGGGGCGCTGCATGGACTGTGGCACGCCCTACTGCCACGCGGCCTGTCCGGTCAACAACATCATCCCGGATTGGAACGATCTGGTCTACGAAGGCGACATGCGGCGCGCGCTCGATGTGCTGCATTCGACCAACAACTTCCCCGACATCACCGGACGCATCTGCCCGGCGCCGTGCGAGGCCTCTTGCACGCTGAACCTCATCGAATCGCCGGTCACCATCAAGACGATCGAGCACGCCATCGCCGACCGCGGCTGGGAGGCCGGCTGGGTCGCGCCGTCGCCGGCGAAGCGCCGCACGGGCAAGCGTGTCGCGATCGTCGGCTCGGGCCCGGCGGGGCTCGCCTGTGCCCAGCAATTGGCGCGTGCCGGGCACGACGTCGCGGTTTACGAAAAATCGCCGCGGATCGGCGGCCTGTTGCGGCTCGGCATTCCCGATTTCAAGCTCGAGAAGCATGTCGTCGATCGCCGCATCGCCCAGATGCGGGCCGAGGGCGTGGTCTTCCACGTCAACGCGCATATCGGCCGCAA
This sequence comes from Alphaproteobacteria bacterium, assembly GCA_028871055.1. Taxonomy (GTDB): domain Bacteria; phylum Pseudomonadota; class Alphaproteobacteria; order ATCC43930; family CGMCC-115725; genus REEB95. The sequence goes on along the minus strand of JAGWON010000003.1, from coordinate 118,138 downwards.
CGTGCCGGTCGCGCGCCTGATGAAGGCGAACAACGCCGTGGTTTTCGCCATTGGTGCCGAACAGCCGCGCGATCTGCCGCTGCCGGGCCGCGACCTCGCCGGCATCCACTACGCGATGGATTTCTTGACGCAACAGAACCACCGAGTCGCCGGAGAACAATTCGCGGACGCGGACATTCTCGCCGCTGATAAGGACGTCCTGGTGATCGGCGGCGGCGACACCGGCTCCGACTGCATCGGCACTTCGAATCGCCAGGGCGCCCGATCGGTGACGCAGATCGAAATCATGCCGCAACCGCCCGAGCACGAGGATAAGCTGCTGACCTGGCCGGATTGGCCAATGAAGCTGCGCACGTCGTCCTCGCAGGAGGAAGGCGTCGAGCGCGATTGGTCGGTCTTGACCAAGGCCTTCACCGGCAAGGAGGGGCACGTCACCGGCCTCGATTGCGTGCGCGTCCAGTGGCATCGCGACGCCGAGGGCCGCTTGCAGATGATCGAGCTGTCGAACAGCGCGTTCCACGTTCCGGCCGATCTTGTGCTGCTGGCGATGGGGTTCGTGCATCCGGTCAAGCCGGGGGCGGTCGACGGCCTCGGCCTCGCGCTCGATCCGCACGGCAACATCAAAGCCAACACGGAGAACTACCGCACCAGCGTCGACAAGGTGTTCGCCGCAGGCGACGCGCGACGCGGCCAGTCGCTTGTGGTCTGGGCGATCCGCGAAGGGCGGCAATGCGCCCGCGCAGTCGATGAGTTCTTGATGGGAAAATCCGACCTGCCGCGCTAGGCGAGGAATTCGCGCAGGATTCGGCGAAAGGCCCGCGGCTGTTCCAGGATCGACGCGTGCCGCGCAGGCGCCAGCCAGGCCAGCTGTGAATTCGCGATATTGGCGTTGAGCCAGCGCGCAGCATCGAGGAAGCTCGGAATGTCTTGGTCACCGCAGACCACCAGCGTTGGTACCGTGATCTTGGGCGCGAGGCCGCGCAGGTCGGCCGCAGCGAGCGCCTCGCAGCCACGGGCATAGCCCTCGTTCGGGCAACGCTCAAACACGGCGCGTACATAGCGCACCGCGGGCGGATCCTGCGCAATGAATTCCCAGGTGAACCAGATCTCGAGCAGGCCGAGAATCATCGAGCTGAGGCCGTTCCTGCGCGCCTGTATGGCACGCACCGCCCACATGTCGCGCATTTCGTCAGTGTAGCGCGGCGTCGTGTCGACCAGAACGAGCCGGTCGACGCGCGCCGGAAACGTTGCGGCGAAATGCTGCGCCACGAGGCCGCCGAGCGATATGCCGGCAACCGACGCGCGCGCGATGCCGGCACGGGCCAAAACCGCGGCAAGCTGGGCGGACAGGTCCGCGATGCCGTAGGGCCCGGCCGGAACCCAACTCTCGCCGTGACCGGGAAAGTCATAGGCGAGCAGGGCGTGGTCGCCGTCCATGCCCTGCACGGCGACCTGCCAAAACCCGCGATCAACGCCGAGACAATGCAACAGGACGACGGAAGAACCACTGCCCGTGCGGTGCAGCGTGATCGCACTCGCGTCGAGCGCCGGATCGTCTCTACCGATGTTAACCGTTGCTTCACCATAGCGCGCGGCTCCAGGCGGCGCATCAGGGCAAACGCTCCGTTAATGATTCTCCGCCATGCTCTGCCGGAGATTTCTCTCGCTGTGAACCCGCAGGCATGACCGGCATTCTTGAAGGCTCCTACGATCCGATGCTTGTCCTTCTCTCGATGGGCGTCGCGACCGGGGCTTCTTTCGTCGCCCTCAACGTCGCTCCCCGCATCTGGTCGTCGAGCGGCTGGAGCCGCCTCGGCTGGATCGTCGTTGCCGCGACCGCGCTGGGTGGCGGCATCTGGTCGATGCACTTCATCGCCATGCTGGCCTTCTCGTTGCCGGTGCCCGTCGGCTACAGCATTCCAACCATGCTGATCTCGCTGGCGATCGCGATCGACGTCACTGCCGTCGGATTCGCGATCACGGCCAGCGGCCGCAACACGCCGCGGCTCATAGTCGCCGGAACGATCATGGGTTTTGGCATCGCGGCGATGCACTACACGGGCATGGCGGCGATGCAGCTGCCGGCTGTCATCACCTACAATCCGACGATCGTTGTCGCGTCGATCGTCATCGCCTGCACCGCCGCGACCACCGCGCTGTGGATTGCATTGCGCGAGAAGGGAACACTGTGGCGCGCCAGCGCCGCCGTGATCATGGGCGCCGCCGTCTACGGGATGCATTATACCGGAATGGAGGCGGCCTCCTTCACCGCCATGCCGAGCCTGTTGCACCCCGAAGCGGCCCAGCTCGACCGTGGTACCATGGCGCTCGTCATCGCTCTCGCGAGCGCCATCATCCTCGGCCTCGAACTGGCCTCTGCCAAGTTCGACCGCCACCTCGAATCGGTCCGTGTTCGCGAGCAGCATATCGTTCAAGCCACTACCGACCGTTTCCGCCACCTGGTGCAGAGTTCGAACGACATCTTCCTGGTGGTGACGCGGACCGGCCAAATCACCTTTGCCGTGCAATCGCAGGGCCTGGCTGACTTCAATATCAAGTCACTCGAGGGCGGCAGCGTGTTCGATCTGGTCCAAGGTCACGGCGTCGACCTGCTGCGCCGGGCGTTGATCGTGCATGGTCCACGGTCGGCTGCGGCGCATGTCGACCACCTGAAAATCCGCAAGATCGGCGGCCCGCTCCGCGACTACGAGGCGACCGTGTGCAACATGGCGCATGAGCCCTCGATCGGCGGCGTCGTCATCACCTTCCATGACGTGACCGAGCGCGAGCGCGCCATCGGCGATCTGCTTCAGGCGAAGCAGGTGTCCGAAGACGCCAGCCGTCTCAAGAGCGAATTCATCGCCAACATGAACCACGAGCTGCGCACGCCGCTCAATGCCATTCTTGGCTTCTCCGAGATCATGGCGAACGACGGGCAGGGCAAGCTTGCTGCAGGCCGTTATCGCGACTACGCCACGGACATCAACCGCAGCGGCGCGCAACTTCTGTCGATCATCAACGACATCCTCGACTTCGCCAAATCGGACGCCAAGCAGCTGTCGCTCAACGAAGGTGTTGTCGACGCGAAAACGCTGGTCGAAGACAGTGTCCGGTTCGTCACGCCCATCGCCAACAAGAAGGGCGTCACCATCGCCACCAAGATTGTGCCGAACGCGCCGAATTTTCGCGGCGACGAGCGCCGCCTGCGGCAAATCCTCCTCAACTTGCTGTCGAACGCGGTCAAGTTCACGCCGGCGGAGCGCGAGGTCCGCGTGCTCGTGCGAGTCAGCGACGCCGGCGGCGTCGAGTTCGATGTCGAGGACACCGGCATCGGCATTCCACCCGACCAGATCGGCCGCGTGATGGAGCCGTTCTATCAGGTTGACGGCTCACTCGCCCGCACCCAGGAAGGGACCGGCCTTGGCCTGCCAATCGCCAAATCCCTGGCTGAACTGCACGGCGGCACCTTGCGACTCGAAAGCGCTGTCGGCTACGGCACCACCGCGCGACTGACGCTCCCGCCCGAACGCACCGTTCCGCAGACCGTTGCCGCCTGAGCCGATTGCACGGCAACGATGCAGGCGCGGTGGGTGCTGCGCCATTGCAATGAGACCATCGAACGACACCGCCGCCGACGCGGCAGATATCCCACCGCCGCCGGTCACTCGGGCTCACGCGGCGCGCCTATCAGGCCGGTGATGTGGCGCTGCTGCAGGTGCTCGATGCCTCGCGACTTTACCAGCGCGCCCGGCTCGGCTATGCCGAGGCGGCGGCCGAACGCTACCTGGATACCGCGACGTTGTTCCTCGCCATGGGCGGAGGCCGGTGGGAGCGCCCCGATCTGACGCGGGCCGGTCGGGAGCCGAATCGGGCTGCCGTGCATTAATATATGGCAATGCAAATCCGTACTGCGGTGTTCCTGGTCGGAATGTGCGTGTGTGCCTCGGCGGCCCGCGCCGGTCAGCTTTCGATTCTCGAAGAGAACGATTCGCTCTTCTTCACCAGCGACAAGCACTACACCCAGGGCATTCGCGGCGCCTATCTTTCCGATCCCCTGCCGCCCGACGACTGGCGTTATCGCGCGTTCGACGTCGTGCCGGTGCTGTTCCCCGACGCCGCCAGGAGCGAGCGCCGCTTCGACTGGATTTTTCTCGGCCAGAGCATCTTCACACCTATCAACCTCCAACTCAATCCGCCCGATCCGCATGACCGCCCCTATGCCGGCTGGCTCTATACCGGCGGCTCGCTGCTGCAGGAGGATGGCGGCAACAGACTCACCGACTTCGAGTTGCTGCTTGGCGTGATCGGTCCGGCGGCGCTCGGCCGCCAAGTGCAGAACGATTGGCACCAATTCGTCGTCGGCATACCCGGCGGCGAAGGATGGCATGGCCAATTGAGAAACGAACCCGGGCTTGCCCTTTCGTATGAAAGGCGATGGCGCGTGACGTTCGCCGATCTCGGCGGTGTCAGCGTCGACATCGTGCCCGAGGCGGGCGTGACTGCGGGCAACGTGCTCACCTACGGTGCGGCCGGTGGAGTCGTGCGAATCGGCCAGGACCTGGGCGCCGACTACGGCATCGCACGCATTCGCCCGGCGCCATCGGGCACCGACTGGTTCGACGACGCCCGCATGACCGCACCGCTCGGTTGGTACATCTTTGCCGGCGTCGAGGGCCGCGCCGTCGCGCGCAACATCTTTCTCGACGGCAGCACCTTTGCCTCGAGCGCGCATGTCGACAAGAAGCCGCTGGTCGGCGATCTGACGACGGGAATCGCGCTGTTCTGGAAAAACGCCATTTGCCTCGATATCGGGCTGTTAACCCGGACCAAGGAGTTCTATGGCCAACAGGGACAGGACAGCTTCGCCGGTTTCCGCTTCTCGTTCGGCCTTTGACCGCTCAGTAACAACTGACCGCGTCGGCGCGCGGCTGACGTTAGGAGGGAACCGGCGCCGCGGCGGCGGGCTTGATCCGATTCCGGCGACGTGCTTCCTGTGCGCGCTGCACGCAATGGAGGAACCATGGCTGACACGATCAAGGTCTTCGCGATCTGCGGGAGTCTGCGCAAGGGCTCTTACAACCGCATGGCGCTCAAGATTGCCGCGGAAAACCTGCCTCCGGGCATGACGCTCGACCAATACGACCGGCTCGCCGAGATTCCGCCCTACAACGAGGATGTTCGGCAGCAGGGTTATCCGTCGGTGGTCGAGGATCTGCGCCGCCGCATCAAGGCGGCCGACGGCCTGCTCTTCGTCACGCCGGAATACAACTACTCGGTTCCGGGCGTGCTCAAGAATGCGATCGACTGGGCGTCACGGCCACCCGACCAGCCCTTTGCCGGCAAGCCGGTTGCCATGATGGGCGCGAGCATGGGCATGTTCGGCACCGGGCGGGCGCAATACCATCTGCGTCAGAGCTGCGTGTTCCTCGACATGATTCCGCTCAATCGGCCCGAAGTGATGATTCCGCAGGCGCAGAACAAGTTCGACGCGCAAGGGCGGCTCACCGACGAGGCGTCGCTCAAATTCATCCAGGATCTGATGGTGGCGCTGGCGGCGTGGGTCAAGCGCTTGAAAGTCTAGACCCAATTCGAAAGCAAGCGCCGGAGTGTCGCCCGTCGTCCGCGGTGCCATATAGAGGTTGCGCCATGGATCAGACCGTGACGCAATCGAGGGAGCGGATCATGGCCCTGGCAGTAATCAGGCCGCTGAACGACACGGCATCCTTCATGACCGAGAGCGAGCGTTGGGAGGCGGTCAGGCGACGCAACCCCGCGGCCGATGGTCACTTCTACTACTCGGTTCGGACGACCGGCGTTTATTGCCGGCCAAGCTGCGCTTCGCGCCCGGCCCGGCGCGAGAATATTGCGTTTCACGACAGCCGGGCGGCTGCCGAGGCTGCCGGTTTCCGCCCCTGCAAGCGGTGCCGGCCCAACGCGCCGCCACTCGCTGCCCGCCGTGCCGCGGTCGTTGCCAAGGCCTGCCGCACCATCGAATCGGCGGAAGCAACGCCCGATTTGGCCGCGCTCGCGCGCGCTGCGGGACTGAGCCGGTTCCATTTCCATCGCGTCTTCAAGGCGACGATCGGCTTGACGCCGCGGGGCTATGCTGCCGCCTGTCGTGCTCGGCGGCTGCACGCCGAATTGCCGCGCGCCGGCAGCGTCACCGAGGCGATCTATGGCGCTGGGTTCGGATCGAGCGGCCGGTTCTACGCGGTGTCGGAGACACTGCTCGGCATGCGTCCGCGCGCGTTCCGCGCCGGTGGCGTCGGCGCGGCGATTCGTTTCGCAGTCGGCCAGTGCTCGCTCGGCGCGGTTCTGGTGGCGGCGACAGCAAAAGGCGTCTGCGCGATCATGCTGGGCGATGACCCGGACCGACTGGTGCGCGAGTTGCAGGACCGCTTTCCGAAGGCGCAGTTGGTCGGTGGCAACGCCGCGTTCGAGCGGCTGGTCGCGCGCGTCGTCGGGTTGGTCGAGACACCGGGCGCAGCTGCCGAGCTGCCGTTCGATCTGCGCGGCACGGCCTTCCAGCAACGCGTCTGGCAGGCGCTGCGCGCGATTCCACCCGGCGACACCGCCAGCTACGCCGAAATCGCCAGACGCATCGGTCGCCCGCATGCCGTCCGCGCCGTCGCGCAGGCCTGCGCCGCGAATCCGGTTGCCGTCGCGATTCCCTGCCACCGCGTGGTGCGCCAGGACGGTGGACTCGGAGGCTATCGCTGGGGCATCGCACGCAAGCGCGCATTGCTCGAGCGCGAGACCAAATTACGCGACACGGCGCGTTAGACGTGAGCCGAGACCGCCGCCAGGTCGAGTGTCACGCGAACGATCTCGGCGTCTTCAGGCAAGGGGCATAGGGCAAAACCGAGATCGCGGCACAGCTCCAGCATGAGTCGGTTCTCGCGCAGCACGTCGCCGCGTAGCGAACGGATGCCGCGGCCCCGTGCATAGGCGATGATTCGCGTCATCAGGAAATATCCGATGCCGTGGCCTTTGCGGTCCGAGCGCACGACGACGGCGAACTCGGCCTGATCGTTGTCGGGATCGGCAGCGATCCGCACCACGCCGACGATCTCCGGCGTGCTTCCTTCCGCCGCGACGTCGTATAGCAGCAGCGCCATCTCGCGGTCGTAATCGAGCTGGGTCAGGCGGGCAAGCAACGTGGGGCTCAGCTCGGTGAGCGGCGCGAAGAACCGCATGCGGACATCCTCGGGCTCGAGATGCCGGAAGAGCGCAACGATCGCCGGCGCATCTTCCGGCCGGATCGGGCGCAGCTGATAGGCGCGGCCGTCGGACAGCGCGACGCGCTCGACGAGATTGCTGGGATAGGGCCGGATCGCCAATCGCGCCGCCGGATCGCCGCTGGCCGGCTTGACGAGGATGCGGGCGTCGATGGCAATCACACCTTTGGCATCGGCCAGCAAGGGATTGATATCGAGCTCGGCAATCTCAGCGAAATCGACCACCAGCTGCGAAAGCTTGACTAATGTCATGCCAATGGCGTCAAGCGCTGCCGGCGGCTGGTTGCGGTAGCCCTGCAGCAGACGATTGACGCGTGTCCGTGCCATCAGTGCCCGCGCCAACGCGAGGTTGAGCGGCGCCAGCGCCAGCGCCTTGTCGTCGATGATTTCAGCCGCCGTGCCGCCATGCCCGAACAGGATAATCGGCCCGAACTGCGCGTCTTCGGTCATGCCGAGAATGAGCTCGTAAGCATCGCGACGCACGACCATCGGCTCGACGGTGAAGCCTTCGATGCGCGCGTTCGGCAGCGCCTGGCGGATGCGGGCTAGCATAAGTCCCGCCTCGGCGCTGGCGGCCTCGGGCGTCCGCAGGTCGAGCGCAACGCCGCCGACGTCGCTCTTGTGGGTGATGTCGGGCGACAGGATCTTGACGGCGCAGGGCGCTCCGAGCGCGCGCACGATCGCACCGACTTCGTCCGGGTTCTTCGCGGTTCGGGTGACGACGACCGGGATTCTGTAAGCCTGGAGGACCTCCTTGCTTTCCGCCGCGGTCAGCCAAAGACGCTTCTGCGTCAGCGCCAAATCGATGAGGCGGCGTACAGGATCGCGATCCGGTGCGAAATCGTCGGCCGCCGCCGCCGGAACTTGAAGCAGGAGTTCTTGATTGCGTCGATGGCGGACGAGATGCATGAAGCCACGCACCGCCTCGCTGGGCGTCGCATAGGTCGGCATGCCGGCGGCGGCAAACAGCCGGCGGGCCTCGTCGGCCGTGCTTTCGCCGACCCAGCTGGTGAGCAGATTGCGCGGCTTGACGCGGCCTTCTTCGGTCACGGCGCGGGCCGCCTCTGCCGGCGATGCCAGCGCGGTCGGTGCGTTGAGCACAAGCAGCGCATCGGTATTGGTGTCGCGCCGCGCAATAGCGATCGCGTCGCGGTAGCGCTGCGGCGATGCATCACCGATGATGTCGATCGGGTTGCCGTGCGACCAGGTGTGCGGTAGGACGTGGTCGAGTGCGGCGATCGTTTCCGGCTTGAGCTCCGCCAGCCTGCCGCCCGCCTCGACGAGGCTGTCGGTCGCCATGACGGCAAGGCCGCCACCGTTCGACAGGATAGCGAGCCGGTCGCCGGCGACGGGATCGCACAGCGCCAGCGTCTCGGCGGCGTCGAACAGCTCGTCGAGCTCGTAAACGCGCAGCATGCCGGCGCGGCGAAATGCGGTGTCGTAAACCGCGTCCGAGCCGGCCAGTGCGCCGGTATGCGAACGGGCGGCGCGCGCGCCCTCGCGACGGCGCCCGGCCTTGACGACGAGCACCGGTTTCGTCCGTGCCGCCACGCGCGCCGCCGACATGAATTTGCGCGGCGCCGTGACGCCTTCGATGTAGAGCAGGATCGCGCGGGTTCGGGGATCGCTCGCCAGGTAGTCGAGCATGTCGCCGAAATCGACGTCGCTCATGTCGCCGAGCGACACCACGTGCGAGAAGCCGATGCCGCGTGCAGCGGCCCAGTCGAGCATCGCGGTGATGATCGCTCCCGATTGGGCGACGAAGGCTAGATCGCCGCGCGGCGCGTCGAGATGCGCGAACGTGGCATTGAGCCGGTGTGCCGGCGCCATGACACCGAGGCAATTGGGTCCGACGATGCGGAGAAGATGGGGTTTCGCGGCGTCGAGCATCGCTTGGCGCAAGCTGACACCCGCCGCGTCGCCGCCTTCGCCAAAACCGGCGGTGATGACCACAGCGGCTTTGGTGCCGCGCCGGCCCAGCGCGGCGATCAGCCCGGGGACCGTGGGAGGCGGCGTCGCGATCACCGCAAGTTCCGGCGCCTGCGGTAAGCTGTCGACGTCGCGGAAGGCGGCGATCCCGGCGACGACGGCATGCGCTGGCGTGACCGGTATGATCGGGCCGTTGAATCCGCCCGACATCAGATTGTGGGTCAGCACGCCGCCGACCGAACCCGGCTTGTCGCTGGCGCCGATCAGGGCGATCGAACGCGGCTTGAACAGGTATTCGAGGTTACGGACGCTCATAGGGCCATAGTCGCTGAACAGCGGCGATTTTCGCCTCATTTGCCGGTCCGGCGTCTTGATTCAAATCAGTTGCCTCTCGTTTGACCTAGGTCAAGGCCCTGTCGTCCGGGTGTGACACCATGATGAACGTCGGAGGTGGTAAACAGTGCTGACGTTGGAGGATTGCCTCGGCTTGTGCGATCTCAGTCGCGAGGAAATCGACGCGATTGCCGAACACGAGCATTTGCCCGAGGTGGTCGCGACAGAGCTGGGCAATTACCTGGTTCACACGGCGACCGGCCAGCGCGCAATCAAGGACATCATGCGCGACGACATCTTGGCGGCTCAGGCGCGCGGCGATTTCCGGCATTCGGCCAAGCTCAAGCTGGTGTTGCGCCACTTCATCGACCGTTGTCGCAGCGACCCCGCCCTCAATTGCTGCTGAGCGATGCGCCTGTCGCGGCGTAACATGCTTGCCATGTCGCCGGGCGCCCAAGCCGAAACCGTTGCATTCCTCAGCCGCGGCGCGGCTTATGGCGCACCGGGCGCGGCGGTCGAACGGCGCGAGACCCATATTTCGATCGTCTTCCTAGTCGGCGACCGGGCGTTCAAGCTGAAACGCGCGGTGGCATTTTCCTATCTCGATTTCTCGACCGTCGAATCGCGGCGCAAGAACTGCGAGGCAGAGCTCCGGCTCGGACGTGCGATGGCGCCGGTCCTCTACCATGCCATTCACGCCGTGACCCGCGCGGCCGACGGCACGCTCGCGCTCGACGGCCGCGGCAACGCCGTCGATTGGCTGGTGGAAATGCGCCGCTTCGACGATGCGGCGCTGTTCGATCGCCTGGCGGCCGCAGGTCGCCTGACGCCCGGACTGATGCGCGATCTGGCCGACACGGTCGCGGTGTTCCACGCCGTGGCCGAGCCGGCGCCGCGCTGGGGCACGCCCGACGCGGTTCATGCCGTGATCGTCGATATCGTCGACAACCTGCGGCGGGCGGCGATCTTCGATACCGCCGAGGTGACGGAGGTCGCGGCGCGACTCGCAGCCGAATTCGCGGTGCAGCGTGCCACGATCGAACGCCGCAATCGCGAAGGCAAGGTGCGCCGCTGTCATGGCGATCTTCACCTGCGTAATATCTGTCTCCTCGATGGCCGGCCGACGCTTTTCGATCCGATCGAATTCAGTGACGCGATCGCCTCGATCGATGTTCTCTATGACTTGGCCTTCCTGCTCATGGACTTGGCCCATCGCGGCTACGGCGAGCTCGCAACCCTGGTCTTCAACCGCTATCTCGACGCTAGCAACGACAGCGGCGGTCTCGGCCTGATGCCGATGCATCTCACGATGCGCGCCGCCATTCGTGCGCACGTAACGGCCGCCGACGGCGCGGCCGATGCCGCCCGCAGCTATTTCCGCTTGGCGTCGGATCTGTTGCGGTCCGTGCCGCCGACGCTGGTCGCGATCGGCGGTGTCAGCGGCACCGGCAAGACAATGCTGGCGCAGGCCATCGCGCCCCGGATCGGTCGCGCGCCCGGCGCGCGGGTGTTGCGCAGCGATGTCATTCGCAAGCGCCTGCATGGCGTCGCGCCGGAGCTGCGGCTGCCGCAATCGGCCTACGACATGCCGAACAATCTGCGGGTGTACGAGACGCTGAGCCGCGAAGCCGCGACGGCGCTTCGGGCCGGCCAAGCGGTCGTTGCTGATGCCGCGTTCCTACGCGAATCCGAGCGCACGTCCATTGCCGCCGTCGCCCGCGAGGTCGGCGTGACCTTTGTCGGCCTCTGGCTTGAGGCGCCGGAAGCTGTTCTCGTTCAGCGCCTAGCCGCGCGGCACGGCGATGCCTCCGACGCTGACGCGGCGGTGCTGCGGCTCCAGCTTGCGCAGGATCATGGCGCCATCACCTGGCAGCGCATTGCCGCTGCCGACGACGCGGCCGGCGAAGCGCGCGTCGCGCTGATGGCGATCGGCGCGCCCTAGGGCACCAGCACGGCGGCGCCTTCGAAGCGTCCTTCGCGCAGTTGGCTTAATGCCTCGTTGGCTTGGGCGAGCGGGAAGCGCACCGTCGTCGTGTGCACCGGCACGCGTGGCGCAATGGCAAGGAATTCCTCGCCGTCGCGTCGCGTCAGATTGGCGACCGAGCGCAAGATGCGCTCCTCCCACAATAGGCGATAGGGAAAGCGTGGGATGTCGCTCATGTGAATCCCGGCGCAAATCACGGTGGCGCCTTTCACGGTCGCGGCGAGCGCCGCCGGTACCAGCGCGCCCACCGGCGCGAAGATCAGCGCGGCGTCGAGCGGCTCGGGCGGCGTCTGGTCCGAGCCGCCAGCCCAAGCCGCGCCCAGCGACCGCGCAAATTCCTGGCCCCTGGTGTCGCCCGGCTTGGTAAAGGCGAAGACCTTCTGGCCACGATAGCGGGCCACCTGCACGGCGATATGCGCCGCGGCGCCGAAGCCGTAGAGGCCGAGGCGCCGGGCATCGCCCGCCATGCGCAGCGCGCGATAGCCGATCAGGCCCGCGCACATCAGCGGCGCCGCCGCGAGATCGTCAAAATCCGCAGGAATCGCGAAGCAAAAGCGCTCGTCGGCGACGGCGTACTCGGCGTAGCCGCCGTCGATCTGGTAGCCGGTGAAACGCGCTCGATCGCACAGGTTCTCGCGACTGGTGCGGCAGTATTCGCACGTGCCGCACGTCCAGCCGAGCCACGGCACGCCCACACGGTCGCCGATCTGCAGCCGCTCGGTATCCGGGCCGATCGCCTCGACCGTGCCGATGATCTCGTGACCGGGCACCAGCGGTAGCTTGGGCTCGGGCAACTCGCCGTCGACGACATGGAGATCGGTGCGGCAGACGCCGCAGGCACGGACCCGGATCAGCACCTGGCCCGCCCCGGGCGCAGGCGGCATACAGTCAACGGCGCGAAGCGGCGCGCCCGCCCGCTCGAGAATCATCGCCAGCATGACGCGCCAGTATGCTACGGAACGACGAGCACCGGACATGGCGCGTGCGTCACCAGCTTCTGCGATACACTGCCCAGAAGCAGTCCCACCAAACGGCCGTGGCCGCGCCTGCCGACGACGATCAGCGGATTGTCATATTCGGATGCCAGAGCGATGAGCGTGTCGGCCGCTTCGCCGACCCGCGCGGCGGTCTCGACCGCGCCGCCGTGAATTCGCTCAGCGCGCGGCTTGGCGGTTGCCAGCAGCATCCGGGATTCGTTCGCCAGGAATTCGCCCACCGTGATTCGTTCGGACTCGAGCATTGCCTTGAAGCCGGCGTCGAAGGCCATGTGCGATTCGATGGCCATGACGTTCACCAAGACGAGGCTTGCCTGACAGGTTTTCGCGAGCGCCGCGGCGAAATCGACTGCTCGGTCGGCCGCTCCCGAGCCGTCGGTGGCGGCGAGTATGGTACGCATGTCCGACCGGCTCCTCTCTCCGTCTGCTTCGGTCCTACGGTCGGGTGATCGCGATACGGTCGTCGACTGCGGTGACGCCGGGCACGGACCAGGCGGCCCGTTCGGCTTCCTCGCGCTCGATCCAGCTCCTGACCTTGCCCGCCAGGACCACGCGGCCGCCCTTGACGGCGACGGTGATGCCGCTGGCTTCGAGGTCGGCGCTGCGCTCGAAGGCCGCGTGCAAGCTGGCTTCGATATCGGCTGCGTCGACACGCGGGCGGACCGCGACTATGTTCACCACGCCTTTGACGCCCCCGAGACGTCTGAGATCGCGCTCGGCTTCGTCCCGCTGGTAACCCCATTGGACCGTGCCCGACAGGGTAATGACGCCATGTTCGACCTCGACATCGATGGCGCCTGCGGGAATCAACACGTCCCATGCCAGCATCTTGACCGCCCGTGCCGCGATCTCGTCATCGTCGGTCTTTTTGTCGGGCGGCAAATGAACCTCGATCTCCTGCGCGATGGCCTTGACACCCTTGATGCGGCGCGCCGCCCGCTCGGCGGCGAATTTCTCGGCGACGCTGCCGACGTGCCCGCTCAAGGTGACGATCCCGTTGCGGGCGGCGACACCGATATGCGCCGCATTGACACTGGGGTCGAAGGTGAGCTCATCAATCACGCGCTGTTGCAATTGAAGATCGTCGCCCAGTTTCATCGTCGACTCCTGTCTCCAAACCGCCACCAGCATCGCGTCGCTGCGGCGTGTTCGCCTTAATTTGCCTCAATCCGGCTGTCATGGGCGTTGACCGAGATCAAAGCCGATGGGGCTGGGCGCAGTTAGCGTTTCCCACCGATAAACGAGGCCCGGAGGTCGGTCATGAGACGTTCATCATCGTTCGCTGTCGCCGTGTTGATTGCGGCTACACCGGCGTCGGCGCCGCTGGCGCCGCCATCGGCGGTGGCGATGCCCGGTCAACACGCTGCGACGAAAGGTGACAACCCGGAAGCGCGGCGCACGATCGACGCCCTCAACCGGCTCGAGTCCCAGGGCTACGCCGATTTCTCCGATTTCGGCGCGACGGGCGGGAATTTCAGCGCGATGGCCGCGCAGGACGGGCGACGGGTGCGGGTGATCGTCAACCCTGACACTGGCGAGATCAGGGCGCAGTAACGGTTGCCGAACCGGCGGATCAACGGGCGGCTCTTCGAACAAAAAAATGACGCCGGGCGTGCCCGGCGCCATGAGTCGACCTCGGAACGGACAGGGAGGAAGTGCCGCTCCTGAGGCAATTCGTGTCAGTGCGCCTTGATCTCGACCTTCTTCTGTTGCTTCTGCGCCTCGGCGTTCTTCGGCAACGTCACCGTGAGCACGCCTTTGCTGAAATCGGCGGCGATCTTGTTGTAATCGACGCCATCGGGAAGGCTGAAGGCGCGCTGGAACGAGCCGTAGGAGCGCTCGCATACGTAAGTATTCTTGCCCTTCTCCTCCTTCTCGTGATGCTTTTCACCCTTGAGGATCAGCATGTCGCCGTTGACCGTTACCTCGACATCCTTCTCGTCCAAGCCGGGCAGCTCGGCCTCGATCTTGTAGGCCTTGTTGTTCTCGGTGACGTCGACCGCCGGGACGTTGAACGAGAAGCCGGTCCGGGTGTCGAACAGAGACGGCAGCGACGGGAACGAGGGGAAGGCGAAGCGATCGAACCGGTCGAACAGCCGGTCCATCTCGGTGCGGAAGGACTTCCAGACGTCGGGTGTGCCGCTCGACGCCGACTTGACCTCGACGGGGACAGGTGCATTGGCCATCGAAACCTCCTTCGACTTAGGCGAACATATGAACGCGTGAGCGCTTTTCGGAATGCAGTCTGCAAAGGCGCCGAAGCGCCGGCATTGATCTAGGTCAAGCTGGCCCGGCCGATGACGACAAGCCAAATACCCTGTCAGACCGCCGGTGCGTGGGTCGCCGTCGCGCTGTGCGACGCGTCGAAGACCGCGGCCACGCGGCGCACGAATGGCCGCATGACTTCGGGCACGGCGATGCACGTCCCGGCGATTCGCACGAGGCCTTCTTCCTCCAGGTCGTCGAGGATCGCGCGCTCGCGGCTGAAATCGAAACCGGGAAAGTGCGTCGCGGCAACCGTCTCCAGGTCCACGATCAGATCGCACATCAACCGTTCGATGACCGCGGCGCGGAGCCGGTCCTCGGCGGTGAGCGCGAGGCCGCGAACGGTGGCCAAGCGTCCAGACGCGATCGCGTCCTGATAAGCGCCGATCCGCGGCGTATTCTGGAGATAACCCTGCGGCAGCCGGCCGATCGCGGACGCGCCGAATCCGAGCAATACGTCCGCCTGGTCCGTCGTGTAACCCTGGAAATTCCGCCGCAACCGTCCCGCATCGAGCGCCTTCACGAGGCCGTCGCCGGTTCTGGCGAAATGATCGAGCCCGATCCGCCGATAGCCGGCGGCGACGAACGTCTCGGCGATCGCTTCAGCCTGGCCGAACCGCGCCGTGGCGTCGGGCAGCGCCGACTCGTCGAGGCGCCGCTGATGCGGCTTCAGCGATGGTACGTGCGCATAGCCGAAGACGGCGACGCGGTCGGGTTCGAACGCGAGGACGCGCTCGGCCGTGCCGACGCACGACGCGATCGTCTGGTGCGGCAGGCCGTAGATCAGGTCGACGTTGAGCGCGCCGATACCTGCGGCACGCAGCTGTCGGGCCGCTTCTTCGGTGACCTCGGCGCTCTGGATGCGATGGATGGCGCGTTGTACGGCCGGATCGAAGGTCTGCACGCCGATGCTCGCGCGCGTGAAACCGCACGCGCCGAGCGTCTTGGCCATCTCGGGCGTCAACATCCGTGGATCGACCTCGATGGCCAGTTCCGCTCCCGGTTCAAGGGGAAAATCGCGCCTGATCGCCGCCAGTACGCGCTGCATGGCGGACGGGCCAACGATGGTCGGTGTGCCGCCGCCCCAATGGAGGTGGGTCGTTCGCAAGGACGCCGGAAGCGCCGCCGCTACCATGTCGAGCTCGGTAATGAGCGTGTCGACGTAGCGGCCGATCGCCGCATCATCCGCCGGTATCTTGGTATGACAACCGCAGTACCAGCAGAGCGCCCGGCAATAGGGCACGTGAAGATAGAGCGACGCCGTGGCGGCCGGATCGAGTGCGCCGAGCCAGTCGCGTGCGACGCCGGCGTCGACCGCCGGAGTGAACAGCGGCGCCGTCGGATAGCTCGTATAGCGCGGCAAGCGTTCGGCGGCGACATGCTGCAAGGCGGGCGATAGCGCGGTCACCATCGGGCCCTCAGAACGGCGGCAGAGCCGGCTCGTCGTTGGGCGTTACCGCTACGCCTTCGATTTCGACGAGCCAATCCGGCCGGCAGACGGCGCCCTGGACGATCAGCGCCGGCAAGCCGGGAAAGTGCTCGCGGAGATGCGCGTCGACGTGCGCATAATCGGTCGGGTCGCGGAGATAGACGAGGAGATACATCATGTCGGCAAGGGTCGCCGCTCCCGAGTGCAGCAGGGCGTCGACGTTGCCGAGGGCGCGGTCGAGCTGGCGCAGCACGTCGCCGGGATAGAGAACATTGCCGGCGTCGTCGATGCTGGCCGTTCCCGAAATGAAATGATGCGCCCGGTCGGCATAGCCCACGCGCGTGCCGCGCTCGAACGTGACGTTGTAATCGGCCGTTGGGCAGAGCCGGTTGAAGTCGTTCAAATAGGAAACCTGTTCCGGAACCAAGTCGAGGATGGAATACGCATCCATGGCGACCAGATCGAAGCGATGCGCGCAGGCACCTTCGATACCGGTGCTGGCGATGAAATGCGTGTCGCGAGTCAGCCCCTGCCGGACAAACATCTCGCGCCGGCTGTCGACCATCCCCTGGTAAAACACGTCGACGTCCTTGAGATAGATCCAGGTGCGGATGCAGTGGTCGCGCAGGTTGGCGCCCTGGTTTTCGAGGGTCTTGACCAGGTCGCCGAATACCGACCGGGTCTGTGCGGCCGAAGAGCCGGACGTTTCGTGGTCGTCGGCACACAGACGCGTGCTCCACAAATGTCGTCGGCCGTTTTTCTCGATGATCAGGTGCCGGGGCGAGAGACGGCGCCTGAGCAGCGGACTACCGCCGTCGATGTGGTACGCGAGCAGCGCGAGCTTGGCGCCGGCCAGGGGCGGCTGCTGCACGATCGAGACGGCGGCATCGCCGTCGCCCGGATCGCGGGCCAAAGCGCTGTTGCGCACCGCCGTCGCCTGATTCAGGACATCGCTCAGGAAGATCCGGCGAAACACGGCGGTTTCCGGCGCCAACTCGAGGGAGCGTCGCGCCGCCTCGTAGCGCTCCCGCACCGCATCGATCTGCTGGCCGAAGTCCATCTCCGACGGCATCGCGACGGCGATGAAATGCTCGGCACCGCCCTTCGTGCCGTAAAAGCTTCGCGTCGCAAAGCCGCGAGCGGCCTGGGCGGTCTGCCATTCCCTGGACTCGAAACCGCGCACGGAAATCGTCTCTCTACGCTGGCGCGATCGGTCGATCCGGGAAGGCGATCTGATCGCGGTCGCGCCAACTCGGCCGGACATAGTTGATTTCCATGAGGCGGCGCACGCCGATGATCGGGCGGCGCTCGAAGCCGTGCCAGGTGTTCGGGCCGGGCACGAAGATCACCGCACTGTTGAATTCGGCCGAGGTGCGGCCGATCCACCGCTTTTGCTCGTCGTAGATGTCGGTACCCCAGTCCTTCGCCTCGGGCCCGGTGCAAAGATAGATCACCATCGAGAAAAGCTTTTCCGGAATATCGCGGTGCGGCTCGAGCCAGGCGCCGTCGGTGTCCTGGATGTATTCCATGCGCAAGAAGCCGCCGGCGACCTTGATCCCGCACACCTCCTCGAACAGCCGCGCGACATCGGGGCGCTGCATCGCCTCGGCAAATTGCGCGCAGGCCGGAAAACGCGTCCGCAGCAGCGGCGTGAAGAAGGTTCGCTTGCCGTTGTCGCGGTCGCGCACACCCTGGTTGTCGCCGACCACCGGCGGCGCGATCGGCAACAAAAGCACACCGACGGCAAGGCTTTCGGGCAGCATGGCGCTCAACGACCAATGGCGATAAGGCGCGTCGTCGCGGCGGGCATTGCGCAGCGCCTGACTGAAATGCGTGGCAATGGCGGCCGCGTCAGGGATGCGGGGAAAATCGACCGCTGCGCGTGCCGGCGCCGGCCGCGCCGCGCTGGCGGTCACCGCGGCGCCCATTCGATCGCCTTGCGCAGGAGGGGCACCGATTTGGCGAAGGCGCTGACGCTGTGACGCCAATATTCGCGGCGAACATACCAATCCGAATCGACGTAGCAGAGCTGTAGGCTCATGCGCTGGCCCTTCTGGGGCAGGAAGCCGTGCCAGGAGTGATCGCAGACGCGGAACATCAGCATCCGCCCGAACTCTGGCGCGAACTCGAAGGCGAAGTCCTCGCGGTCGGAGCTGCGCAGCACCCGAAGCCGGCCGCGTTCGTAAGGCCATTCGCGGGTGAAGCCGACCAGGACGGTGATGATCTTATGTTTGGAATCGGGATGGGCATAGCCCTCGTTGTAGTGGCCGGTGGTGTTGCCCATCATCACGATGACCGGCGGGTAGGCGCTCAGATCGGTATCGAACTTGCGCTCGACGAGACGGCGAAAGCGCGGACTCAGGAGGTCGCGGACGGCGTCGCCGAACCTCGGCCCGTACCTGAGATCGGGCAGACCGTAGCTTCCGCGGTCGGGAATCGGCGGAGCATCGGCCAGGACTTCGTCCTTATAACGCGGCGCGATGGCGTGCTCGACGAAGGCGAAATCATAGGGATCACGGCGCAATTCGGCGGCGGCAATCGCCGCCTCGTCGAGCAGCGCAAACGTGCGTTCACGGTCCGAGTGATCGGGCATCGGGGCTCTCCTTCATTAAATTGATCATAGGATCAATGACTTCGGGGGACGCGGGGACGAATTGACGCAGGTCCGCGTGCGCGCCGCCTCTTCGCGACTGGTCTCGCCGTCTGCGATTCGCTCCGCCTCCATCAAGGCCTTCAGCTCGGGGGTAGAGGTCTTCGGCACTATAACCGGCGCGGGGCGGCTGATGCGCGACGTTCACCAGCAGCAGGTCGCAATCCGTTTTTTTCGCCAGGTCGGCAGCTACGTCGGTCGCACAGTCCGAATTTTTCGAGCCGTCGGTCGCAACGAGAATTCCGTACATGCTAAGCTCCGGTCGAAACGATTGCACGAATCTTCAATTTACGAACTCTAGCCAACTCCCGCATTGACCTAGATCAATCGGCGACCACGACGCAACGCCGCAGCGGCTTCCTCGGCCATGCGCGATGATGCCGTCGTCGCGCGCAGGCGCGTATCGCGCGTTGATTCAACGCAATCATTCCGACGATTTATGCCAGCTGATCCGCGCCGGCGACGGCGTGAAGGCGCCGGTTGTATTGCCGCAGCGATTTCTCCTCGCGCCGGAGCGCCGTCAGCAAGTATTGCTTACGCGCTTGCTCCATCGCCGGCTCGGATTCCAACTCGGCGATCTTCGAGTGCAGGCGATTGAGCTGGGCGATGTCGAGTGCTGTCAGTGAGCGCATTGTTCCCCTCTGTCTTTCCTTCCGCCGGTTGTGCAACCGGCGTCGTAAGGATGATCGCAGACGGAAACGGCCGGGAAATACGGATTGCTCCGTAAGGGAATTTCCTTAGCCGCGGCGCACGCGGCCCGGTCGGCCCGGTGCCGAGGGCGTCAGCGGCACCCACATCTCGCCATCCTTGCGATAGCGCTTCTTGACCGCGGCCCAGGCGACGCGATGGCAGATCTCCTCGCGCCGGCCGCTCTCGGCATATTGATGCCACGCGCCGTTGAACGCCTCGCGATAGATCGTCTGTGCGCCCTGGGGCAGGTGATGGCGAACGGGGGCGGGCAATTCACTGTTTGTGCTGTAGGGCATGGCTCTCTCCTTCGCTTTCCGTGGACCGCCGCGCCACGGGACAACCCGGAATCGGCGTCACGCCGTTCCGAAATGAGCCGGCAACTCCGCCAGCGGGACTTTGGTCAAATCCTTGGCATATTCGCCATACAGTTTCTTGGCGGTGGCTGGCTCGAGCCCTGCGCGGAACGTCGCCAGGCAGCGTGGCGCCACATAGATCACCAGCCGATCAAAGCTCCCGCGCGCACTTTCGCGATTGACATGGGCGACGATGGAGCGAAGGAACCTCGCCTCCTCCATGCGGTGCGCGTCGTGACGCGGCTCGACCGCATGGCGCGCCGAACCCACGCTTTCCTGCGTATGGCCGGGCCGATCGGTGACGATGTCCCGCGAGCGGGCATGCGCGCCCGCCGAATCCTCCGCGAATACGACGACATAGCTTGCCGACGCCTCCGGTCGCGTCACGATCCGCGCTTTTGCGCCGTCGGCCAACACGTACCAGGTCACCGGATTCTTCATCGCGCACCCACCTCCTGTGGCGTTCCGTAACACGCAGCGCGGATGCGGGGCGTTGATTTACATCAAGAGGAGCTGAGGCGGCCTGGAGCGGGTGAAGGGAATCGAACCCTCGTCGTAAGCTTGGGAAGCTTCTGCTCTACCATTGAGCTACACCCGCGGCCCAAGGCGCGAACGCGCGAGCCGGATTAAAGCCGAAGGCGCGCGGGCGTTCAAGCAAACCGGCTCGCCGCTTGGGCAGCGTGGCGCGGGCGTGGTACTCTCGCCAAAAGCCGATCGGGAGGCTGCCCGTGGAGAAGCTGCCGAAATTCGGTATTTCGCGCGCCGCGATGATGAAGCGCATTGCCCGCTTCAAGGAGCTCCGGGGCTCGGATGGCGGGTTGCCGGACAGCAAGATGCCGGGCTGCGAGCGCATCCTTTACAACCTGATTGGTTTCCAGCCGCCCGAGACCGACAACGACGCGGCGACCTCACCGGTCGGCGACGATGCTGCGCGGCTCTCGGCCATCCCGATCTCCGAGGGCTTCAATCTTGGCTTTTGCAAGGCCGAGCCGGGCCACGGCCCGATGATGCACAACCACGACACCAACGAGACCTTCATCCCGATGACCGGAAGCTGGCGCTGCTCGTGGGAAAACGAGTCCGGCATGGTCGAGCATGTCGATCTCGATCCCTATGATGTGATCTCGTTTCCGGCCGGCGCGATCCGTCGCTTCGAGTGCGTTGCGCCGGGCGATTCCAACAAGGAGTATCTGCTGATGTTCGTGATCGGCGGCGACGCGCCTCAGGCGGAGTTCACCGACCGCGCGATGCGTGAGCTCGAACTTGCCGGCGTCTGGCCGGTGAAAGAGGCCTGACATGCCGGGCACGACCAAAATCACCGATCAGGTCACCGTGTCCGGCCAGATCGGCCTCGCGGATGTTGCGGAGATTGCCAAGCAGGGCTTCGCCTCGATCATCAACAATCGGCCCGATGGCGAGGAGCCCGGCCAGCCCGACCACGAGACGATCGCGGCCGAAGCCAAGAAGCACGGCCTCAAGTACCATTACATCCCGGTCGTCACCGGCAACATCACGCGCAACGACGTGGTGCAATTTCAGAAGGCAGTCTTGCGCGACGGCCCGGCCTTCGCCCATTGCCGAACCGGCACGCGCTGTTACTTGTTGTGGGGCCTATTGCGCGCACTCTACGACGGCGACAGCTCGCTCACGCTCGTCGCCGAAGGCGCGCGCAAGGGCTATGACCTGCGCGTGCTGCCGGCGCTGGTCGAGAAGCTCGAGGCCGAGAAGGGCGCCTAACCGCGCCAGCGCAGGAGCCGGCGCTCGAGCCAGCCGGTCAGGCCGAACAACGCCAGCACAAATGCCATGATCAGCAGCACCAGCGCCAGCATCAGCGCCGCGTTGTAGCTGCTCTGCGCGAAGGACAAGAGGTAGCCGAGCCCCTTCGTTGCCGCGACGAACTCGCCGACCACCGCGCCGGTAAAGGCGAAGCCGACCGCGACCTTGAGATTGCCGAGGATCCAGGCGACGACCGACGGACCATAGACCTCGCGCAACAGCGCGCCGCGCCCGCCGCCGAGCGTGACCACGCGCTCGACCAGCCGGCGGTCGACCTCGCGGATGCCGGTGAAGACGGTGAAGAAGATCAGCACCGCCACCAGGATGAAGGACAGCGCGACCTTCGAGCCGATGCCGATGCCGAACCAGATGACGAACAGCGGCGCCAGCACCACGCGTGGCACGGCGTTGAGCGCGATCATCACCGGGGCGAGCAGCTCGCCGACGAGTGGCGTCAGCGCCGCCGTGGCGCCGAGTGCCGTTCCGATCACCAGGCCGACGGCAAGCCCGCCAAGCGCCGCGCTGAAAGTGGCGATCAGATGCGGCCAGATGGTGCCTTGCGCGAAGAGCTGGAACAGCGCCGCTGCCACGTTGGACGGCGCCGGCATGTAGAGCGGATTGAGATAGCCGGCATCGGCGCACGCTTCCCACACGCCGATCAACGCGATAAAGGCGACGGCCTGGCGCAGCCAGGCAGCCTTCGGGCTCATGCCGCGCGCTCCCCGACCTCGCGCGAGAGGTCGTTCCACAGCCGCTGCAGCAGCGGCGCGAAATCCGCATGGATGCGCGCCTTCATGACGTCGCGCGGCCGCGGCAGCGGCACGTCATAGCGTCCGGAAATGCGCGCGCGCGGACCTTGCGACAGAAGGTAGACTACGTCCGACAGCGCCAGCGCCTCTTCGAGATCGTGCGTTACCAGCAGCACCGAGATGCCGCGCAGCTCCACGAGGCGAACCAGGTCCTGGGTCACTCGCGCGCGCACAATGGCGTCGAGCGAGGCGAAGGGCTCGTCCATGAGGATCAGCTGCGGCTCGCGCGCCAGAACCTGCGCCAGCGCAACGCGCTTGCGCTGGCCGCCGGAGAGCTCGCGCGGGAACCGTTCGCTCAGGCCGTAAAGCCCGAGCCGCGTGATCCATTGCCGCGCGCTGGCGATCGCTGTACCGGTGGCGACGCCCTTGAGCCTGAGGCCGAGCGCCACGTTCTGCTCGGCAGTCCGCCACGGCAGCAGCGCGTCGTCCTGAAACAGCATGCCGATCTCGCCGGCGGCGATATCGGTTTCGATAGCGCCGGACAGCGGCTTCTGCAGGCCGATGATGGCGCGCAGCAGGCTGCTCTTGCCCGATCCCGATGGCCCGACCAAGCTGACGAACCGCCCGCTTGGCACCTCGAGGCTGGCGCCTTCCAGGACGGGCGTCGCGCCATAGGCCAACGCGAGCGAGTCGACACGCAGCATGCGGCGCGTCTCAGCCGGCGATGGCGGTGTCGTAGAGTCCCGAAGTCTTCGCGCCGTGCGGCAGCAGCCCGGCGATCTCGAGCGCGCGGGCGACTCGGTCGGCGGCAGCGAGGTCGATCCTGACCGTCGTCGGATAGAGCGACGCGCGGTACTTGGCGAGGATGTCGCGCATCGCGCCGGTATCAGCGCCGGTCGTCATCTCCGGCGGTAGCGACTTGACGAGATCGTCGGGCGACAGCGTCTGCACCGCTTGGAGCGCGCCGGAGAGCGCCCGCGCCAGCGCCTTCATCTCGTCGGTGCGCTGCGCAATCTCGGCCGTGCGCACCGCCACGCCCATGAATTCGTAATTGCCGCCGAGATATTTCCGGGCGTCGGCGACGTTCATCGCATTCACCAGCACGCGGCCGCCCCCCTTCACGATCAGGGTCAGCGCCGGCTCCTGCACCATCCCGGCATCGACCTGGCCCTGGCGCAGCGCTTCGAGCAAGTTCGGCCCCATGGTGGCGAACTGGACGCGCGACGCATCGGCGCCGGCCTCGTGCAGAAGATAGAGGCACAGCGCGTGGTCGGCATTGCCGAGACCCGAGACGCCGACGGTATGGCCTTCGAGCGACTTGACCGAGGTGATGGTTTTCGCCCGTTGGGGCGCAACCACCAGGGCGAAGAGCGGCAGCTTGCCGGTCGAAAGGAAACGGCGGATCGGCGCATGCTTGGAATAGGCGATCAGCGCCACGTCGAGCGCCGTCGCGCCGTAATCGACCGCGCCGCCGACCAGCGCCTGCATCGCCGCGCCGCCGCCGCGCGCATAGACCAGTTCGACGTCAAGTCCTTCCTTCTCATAGAAGCTGTGGGCGCGCGCGACCTCGTACGGAATGATGCAGAGAAGCTGGCTGCAGAAGGCGAGCTTGATCGGTTTACCGGCGGCCCGGGCACGTGGCGCGGCGAGGGTGCCGGCCAGCGCGGCCGCGCCCTTGAGCACGGTGCGCCGATGGAGATCCTTGCCGTTCCAAACCGCCTGGTGGGGATCGCAACAGCTCATGGTGTAGTTCCCGCCCGGGCAAAGGCGCCGGGCCCGCCGACAGTGTGCACACTGTGGTTGCGATGTAAATTACCGAGATTGACCGTATTTTTCGGTCGGCTCACGCCGGATCCCAGTCTGGCGCCCAACCCGCGGGATCGACCAGGCGGGTGGCGCCGCGCTTGGCATCAATGATCGCGCGGTCCGCCGCCGACAGGGTGAAATCGAAGATCGCAAAATCGGCGGCGAGATGGATCCGGCTTGCCGACTTCGGAACGGCCGCGACGTTCGGCTGATCCAGGAGCCAGCGTAGCGCCACCTGGCTCGGCGTCTTGCCGTAGGCCTTGCCGATGCGCGCGAGGTCGCGGTCCGCGACAACGCGCCCGCGTGCCAGCGGCGAATAGGCGGTCAGGACCAGCTCGTATTGCGCCAGCGCCGCCAGCACCGGACGCTGCGACAGATAGGGGTGGTATTCGACCTGGTTGCAGACGATGTCGGCCCCATGCTTCGCGATTGCCTCGTGCAGCAGCGCGACGGTGAAATTGCTGACGCCGATGAAGCGCGTCTGGCCCTTGGCCTTGGCTTCGGCGAAGGCGCCCAGCGTTTCGGCCAACGGCTCGCTGCGGCTCGGCCAATGGATCAGCAGCAGATCGACGTAATCGGTGGCGAGCCGCTTGAGGCTCTGCTCGACATTGCGCCGCACCTGCGGCGCGCGCAGCTCGCCCATCGGAACTTTGGTGGTGACGAAAACCTCGCCGCGCGGCACGCGCGAGTCGCGGACCGCGGCGCCGATCTCGGCCTCGTTACCGTAGAGCTCCGCGGTATCGATGTGGCGATAGCCGATGTCGAGGGCGGCGCGCACTGACTCGTAGCACGCCCGGCCGGACAGCGACCAGGTGCCGAGGCCGAGTGCCGGCAAATGCGCGCCCTTGGCCGACACGAATTGCATGCGTCGCTCCCTTCGCAAGCCGGCGGCGGAAGGCTAGCATGCGCGCCGCCGGTTGAAGGATGAAACATGCGGATTCTGGTTCTTGGCGCGGGCGC
Organism: Alphaproteobacteria bacterium; assembly: GCA_028871055.1. Taxonomy (GTDB): domain Bacteria; phylum Pseudomonadota; class Alphaproteobacteria; order ATCC43930; family CGMCC-115725; genus REEB95. Next base: position 92,981 of record JAGWON010000003.1, on the reverse strand, counting down.
GGTCGGCGGCTATTTCGGCGGCCGCATGGTCGAGGGCGGGGCCGACGTCACGTTTCTGGTGCGCGAGCGGCGCCGCGCCGCGCTCGCCCGCGACGGCCTCGTGGTCAAGAGTGTCCTCGGCGATCTGAAGCTCGCGGTCAAGACGCTGACCGCGGGCGAAACCGCGTCGCCGTTCGATTTCGTGCTGTTGTCGTGCAAGGCCTATGACCTCGCGAGCGCAATGAATGCGATCGCGCCGGTCATGGGACCGGACGGCGCCGTGCTGCCGCTGCTCAACGGCATTGCCCATCTCGAGGCGCTGACCGCGCGCTTCGGTGTCCAGCGCGTGCTCGGCGGCTGCTGCTATATCGGGGCGACGCTCGATCCCGACGGCGCCGTGCGCCACATGGGTCGCATGCAATCGCTCCTCTTCGGCGAGATCGGCGACCGGAACAGTGCGCGGGTAACGGCGCTCGCAGCGGTCCTCGCGCGCACCAAGATCGACGCCGAGGCGAGTCCTGCGATCCTCCAGGCGATGTGGGACAAGTTCGTCATGTTGGCGGCGCTGGCGGCGAGCACCACGCTGACCCGCGCCACGGTCGGCGAGATCATGGCGGCGCCGTCGGGTGAGGCGTTCATGCTCGCGGTGCTCACCGAATGTGCCGCCGTGGCCAAGGCGGAGGGCTTTTCGCCGTCGCCAGCGGCCTACGACGGCGCGCGGCGCACCCTGACCCAGCGCGGCTCAGGCTTCGCGGCTTCGATGATGCGCGACATGCTCAAGGGCGGCCGCACCGAGGGCGATCACGTCATCGGCGACCTGGTTCGCCGCGGCGCGGCGCGGCAGGTCGCAACGCCGATGCTGCGCGCGGCCTTGGTCAACCTCGAGACGCATGAGGCGAAACGCGCCGCGACCGCAGCTGACGCGACGCAGGCGCCGGCGGGATAAGGGTTTTCCACGGTTGTTCGGGTAAGGCCGTTCGCCGAATATGGCACTCGAAAGGTGCGTCCGGCCCATGCGTTTCCCGTCCGTTCGCTGTCTCACGCTGTTGCTCGCCGCATCGCTGGTCTGGGGCGGTGGAGCGCATGCCGATGCCGGCTCGACGGCGATCGCGGCACTGCTCCAGCGCGGCGGCGCGATCGCGCTCGCCGGCCGTACGGTCGAGACCGGCATGCTCAACCGCGTTTATGCCGCGCGGGACTATCGGCCGATTTGGAATACCGAGCGGCGCGGCGAACTCGCCACCGCGCTCGCGCAGGCGCCATCGCATGGACTCGATCCCGGTGTGTTCGCCGTGCCGGACGCCGGTCCGGCGGCGACCGACGTGCTGCTGACCGATGCATTCGTGCGCTATGCGCCGGCGCTCGGGCGCGGCCTCGTCACCATGGGCGACGTCGACCGCGACTGGGCGATACCGCAGCCGTCGCTCGACCCCGCAAGCGTCCTGGCGCGGGCGCTCGACCACGGCATCGCGGCGACGCTGGCCGAACTGCCGCCGCAGGACGCGGAATATGCACGACTGCGGCAAGCCTATCTGCGCTATCACGTTTTCACCCAGCGCGCGGCGTGGCAGCCGATTGCGCTCAAGCTGCCGCTCAAACCCGGCGCCAGCGGTCCGGACGTGGTCAAGCTGCGCCAACGGCTCGCCGCCGAGGATCTCGTTCCGCCCGGCGACAGCTCCGATTTCGATGCCGCCCTGGCCGCCGCGGTCAGCCGGTTTCAGGCGGCGCACGGGCTGCCGTCGGACGGCGCCGTCAGACTTGCGACGCTCGCCGCGCTCAACGTCACGCCGGGCGCGCGGCTGCGCACCATTCGGCTCAATCTCGAGCGCCGCCGCGCCATGCCGCGCGACGAGGCGCCGACCCGGCTCATCGTCAACGTGCCGGCTGCGGCCGTGACGCTCTACCAGGACGGACAGAAGCCGCTGACGATGCGCGCCATCGTCGGCGATCCCAACCATCCGACGCCCGTGCTGCAGGCGAGCATAATCGCGCTGCTGCTCAATCCGCCATGGATCGTTCCGACATCGATCGCCGCCAAAGAGATTCTACCGCTCGCGCGCAAGGACCCCGGCTATTTGGAACGCAACGATTACACCGTCGAGGGTCCCGGCGGCGGGCAGCTCATCCAAAGGCCAGGACCAAAGAATGCGCTCGGCAGGATCAAGTTCGAATTGCCGAACCGTTTCGACGTTTACCTGCACGATACGCCGGCGAAGGCTCTGTTGACGCGCGCGCGCCGCGCCTTGAGCCATGGCTGCATCCGCGTCGAACATCCGCGCGATCTGGCCCGCCGCGTCATGGCGGGCGATCGGGAATGGACGATGGATGCCATCGACGCGGCGATCGCCGCCGGTAAGACGCGGCGCGTGACGCTCCCGCACCCGATACCGGTCTTCATCGTTTATTGGACCGCCTATGTCGACGACGACGGCACCGTCGAATTCCGCAACGACATCTACGGCCGCGACCAGCGGCTCGACCAGGCGCTGGTGGTGCACGACATGGCCGAACAGTTGCGCGCGCCTGCGCGTGCCGGCGCCGCGGCCCGCCCGGGTTGAACGAAAGAGGTTGCCGCAACCGACCCTTTTCGCAACAATGCGCGGTCGCTCGAATTGATCGCGTTGGGGGATCGACTCTAGTGCAATTTAGTAAAAACCGGCGCCGGGCGTTGCGGCTGGTCGCCGGGGCGGCCGCGGTGCTGATCGCCGCCCCTGCCGTCGCCGCGCCGCGTTTCGCCGCCGACCGTCGCTCGCTCGCGTTCCACAATATGCACACTGGCGAAAGCCTCGACCTGGTTTACTGGTCGGATGGAACCTATCAGGCGGATGCGCTGCAGCAGATCGACCGTATGCTGCGCGATTTCCGCACCGGGGAGGTTCATCCGATCGATCCGCGCCTGCTCGACCTGCTCGTGAACGTCGAGCGGCGGCTTGATTCCGCCAGCCCGTTCGTTGTCATCTCCGGCTATCGCTCGCCGGCGACCAACGCGATGTTGCGGCGCGAGAACGAAGGCGTCGCCAAAAGCAGTCTGCACATGAAGGGCCAGGCGATCGACGTGCGCGTGCCCGGTCGCGCGCTGTCCAATCTGCATCGCGTGGCGATGAGCTTGTGCGGCGGCGGCGTCGGCTATTATCCGCGATCGGATTTTGTTCATATCGACGTCGGGCGGGTGCGGTACTGGTAGCAGCCGCGCCTCCGGCGCGGAGAGCGACGCCGCAAGCATGACCGCCGAGGCCCAGCCCTCCCGTTCCGCGCCAGTGCAAGCACCGGGCCTGTCGAGCCTGTTCCTTCATTTCATGCTGATCTCGGCCGTCGCCTTCGGCGGCGTGCTGCCGTGGGCGCGGCGCAAACTGGTCGAGGATCGGCGCTGGCTCACCGAGCGCGAGTTTCCTCGATACGCTCGCGCTCTGCCAGTTCCTGCCCGGCCCCAACATCGTCAATCTGTCGATCGCGGTGGGCGCGCGGTTCCGCGGCTTGCCCGGATCGATTGCCGCCTTCCTCGGCATTCTTGGCCTGCCTTGCGTCATCATCGTCGTCCTCGGCACGCTCTATAGCCGGTACGGCAACCTGCCCGAGGTTGGCGGCGGTCTCCTGGCGGTCTCGGCGGCGGCTTCGGGCATGATCCTCGCGATGGCCGGCAAGATCGCGACGCCCCTGTTGCAGCGGCGTCCGCTTGAATCCGCGCCCGTCATCATCGCGGTGTTCGTCGCCGTGGCGCTGCTGCGCTTTCCGCTGCCCTGGGTCCTGTTGGTCGCGGCGCCGGTCAGCGTCGGCATCGGCTTCTGGAGGCGACCATGAAAGGGAGCGGTGCGCTCGGCGCGCTCGCGATCAACTTCCTGATCCTGTCGCTGCTCGCTTTCGGCGGCGCCAACGCGATCATTCCGGAAATGCAGCGCCAGGCGGTCGAGGTCCAGCATTGGATGACCGCGACGCAGTTTGCCGCGCTCTTCGCCATCGCCCAGGCGGCGCCGGGTCCGAACGTCATGGTGGTGACGCTCGTCGGCTGGCAGATCGCGGGCGTGCTCGGCGCCGTGGTTGCCACCGCGGCGATGATGGGACCGAGTTGGGTCCTGACCTTTACGGTGTTTCGCGCCTGGGACAAGTTCAAGTATCAGCCGTGGTGCATGGCGATCCAGAACGGCCTCGCGCCGGTCACCGTCGGCCTGGTCGCATCGTCGGCCTTCCTGCTGGCGCGCGACGCGGACCGCGACGCGATCGCCTTCGGGCTGACGGCGGCCACGGCGGCGCTCGCCTATTGGACCCGGATCAATCCGCTCTGGGCGTTCGGCGTCGCAGCGATCCTCGGTGTCGCTGGATTCAGCTGAGTCCGGCCCACGATCGCGCATGCCTGCCCCGATGCGGCGCCGGGCGAAATCGCTTGCCCGGCGCGGCGCTGCCGACCTAAGGAATTGGTCCGGTTCGAGGGGAAACCATGCGCGACGGTCCACCGCTGAAGATTGCCAGTATCGCCGGTAGCTTGCGCAAGTGCTCGTTCAACCGCGCCGCGCTCAAGGCGGTGATCGAGCTCGCGCCGGCGGACATGGCCATCGCGATCGTCGAGCTCGGCGACTTGCCGCTCTACAACGACGACATCCGCGTCGAGGGCTATCCGCCGGCCGTTCACGCCTATCGCGAGACGATCCGCGCCGCCGACGGCGTGCTGTTCGCGACGCCCGAATTCAATTATTCGGTCTCGGCGCCGCTCAAGAACGCGATCGATTGGGGCTCTCGGATTCCTGATCCGCCCTATGTCGGCAAGGCGACCGCGATCATCAGCGCCTCGGCCGGTCCGGTCGGCGGCGTCCGCGCGCAGCTCCAGCTGCGGCACATGTGCGTGTCGCTCAACTGCTTCTGCATGAATCAACCACAGGTCTATATCGGCGAAGCACCCAAGAAGTTCGACGCCAACTCAAGCTGATCGATCAGGGCGTGCGCGACGGGCTTACCAAATTCCTGGCGACGTTCCGCGACTACGTCCTTCGCCTCAGGCGCTGACGCGTTACGGACAAACTCAGCGCGGGAATATTCGGGTGCCGCTGTTCATCATTCTGCTCTGTGCGCTCGGCTTGCTTGCCGGCAGTACGGTCAAGGGCGTCGCCGGAATCGGCTTGCCGCTGGTGGCGGTTCCGGTGCTGACCGTGCTGGTCAACCTCAACACTGCCGTCACCATGACCACCGTGCCGATCATCGCGTCGAATTTCGTCCAGAGTTTCCAGGGCGGCCGGTTTCCGCATCTGTCCAAGCGGTTCTGGAGCCTGCTCGTACCCCTGTTCATTGCGATTATCGCCAGCACGCGGCTGCTCGTCGTACTGCCGGAACGTGTCCTCAATCTTGTCATCGGCATGGCGGTGATCTCGATTCCTCTGCTCCTGCATTTCATTCCGCACCTCCGCGTCGCGCGCACGCACGAACGCTGGGCCAATCCACTCGTCGGCATCGCCGCCGGAATCTTGGGCGGCATCTCGACCTTCTACGGGCCGCCGCTCATGCTCTACGTCTTCGGCATGCGCATGCCGAAGGACGAGTTCATCCCGGCGATTTCGCTGATGTACACGGTCGCCGGCGTCGGCATGGTGCTGGGCATCTATCTTAACCGGGTTGCGACGCTGTCCGAGATCGGCGTGTCCTTCCTTATGCTGATCCCGACCGCGATCGGCATGTGGGCCGGCCGCTTCGTCCGGGTGCAATTGAGCGAGCGCCGCTTCCAACACGTGCTGATCACCATCTACATCGCCACCGGCATCACCTTCCTGCTCAACGCGCTGCGCGGTTAAGCGCCGGGCTTCACGGCGTTCGGCGCGGCCGCTAAGATCGGCGCCATGCCGGCCAAGCGGAATCCGCTCAATCTCAATTCGCTGCAACTCCGCACCCTGGCGTTGCTGCAGGCGTTGGCGCACATCCCGGGTCACGCGCGGCCGGCCGAGGCAGGCGCCTTGTTGGTCGGCAACCTGCCGCCGGTGCACGGCGATCATTTCCATCTCGGCGACGCGGTGGTGGCGGCACGCGACGCCACCGGCCTGCACAACCCGGCGGTGTGGGTGGCGCTCGAGCGCAAGGGCCTGATCAAGTCGCTCTTCCCCGAGGCCGCGGTCGTGACCGCCGCCGGCCTCGCCTATCAAACCGGACTCGAGGCCGCGATCCTCCACCGCGCCGACCACGCGGCGCACTGACCGGCTACCAGCGGAATTCGTTCATCGCCGCGGTGGGCACCGCGCCTTGCGCGGCGGCGAGCGCGGCGATCCGGTCCGCGTCGAGCGGCACGTTCGGCGTCAGGCCGATCTCGTCGGCATGGATGCCGCTCGCCACCAGCACGCTGTCGATGCCCACGCCGACCGCGCCGGCGATGTCGGTTCTGAGGCTGTCGCCGATTGCGACGATGCGTTTGCGGTCGGCAACGCCGAATTTCGCGAAAAGCGAGAAGCAGAACTCGTACACGGACCGATAGGGCTTGCCGTGCCAGCGGACTTTGCCGCCCCGTTGTTCGTAATACGCGGCCATCGCGCCGGCGCAGATGCTGCGTCGGCCTTGGTGCATCACCACCAGATCGGCATTGGCGCACACCATCGGCAGCCCGCGCGCCAGTGCCGCGTCGAGGACGCTTTCATAGGGCGTCACGGTCTCCTCCCAGCCCGCCGGTCCCACGGCGAGCAGGAAGTCGGCGTGCGCAACATCGTCGACGCGCTCGTAATCGAGCCCCTCCATCAGCGGATCGTCGCGTCGGGGTCCGAGGAAATAGCAGCGCCGGCCGAGCGCGCGGAAGAAGGGATCGTCGCGACCATGTAGGTGCCGCCAGGCTTCCTCGCCGGACGAATGCACCGCGCTGTACAGGGCTCCGGGAATGCCAACCGCGTCTAGGCGCCCGGCAACCGTGGCGGCGCGACGCGGTGCGTTGGACAAGATGACCAGCTTCTTGCCGGCGGCCTTGAGTCGCGTCAGTGCGTCGACGACACCGGGAAAAGGCTTGCTGCCGTCATGCAGCACGCCCCAAAGGTCGAGGAGAAAACCGTCGTAGTCGGCGGCGATCTCACGCACGCCGTGGAGAATGCGCAGGCTCATCGCAATGCCGTGCCCACGGCCTCGCTGGCCGAGGCGAAACCGTCGCGCTTCAGCAGGCGGACGAGGTCCGCCTTGATGCGCGCGACGAGACCGGGACCCTCGTAGACGAGCGCGGTATAGAGCTGCACGACGCTGGCGCCGGCGCGCAGCTTGGCATAGGCGTCCTCGCCCGAGGCTATGCCGCCGACGCCGATGAGCGGCAGGCGGCCGCCGGTCAAGCGGTACATTTCCGACAGGAGCGCGGTGGACGGGCCGAACAACGGCTTGCCGGTGAGCCCGCCGGTCTCGCGCGCGTGGACGCTCCGGAGCGAGGCCGGCCGCGCCACCGTGCTGTTCGAGATGATCAGCCCATCGAGCCCCGAAAACAGCGCCACCTCGGCGATCTCGTTGCGCGCCTGGGGCTCGAGATCGGGCGCGATCTTGAGCAGCAGCGGCGGCGGCCGCTTCGGCGTGGCGCGCGCGCGCGCCACCTGGAGCCGGGCGATGAACTCGGGTAGCACGGTCTTGCGCTGCATGTCGCGCAGGCCGGGCGTGTTGGGCGACGAGACATTGACCGCCAGGTAGTCGGCGTAGGGGGCGAGTGCGGCGACGCCCATTTCGTAATCCGCGATCGGATCGCGCGTGTCCTTGTTGCGGCCGATATTGACGCCAAGGATGCCGCGCGGGCGATTGCGCGCGGCGAGTCGCCGCACTACCGCGTCGAGGCCCTGGCTGTTGAATCCCAGCCGGTTGATCGCCGCACCATCCTCGGGCAGGCGGAAGACACGCGGCTTGGGGTTGCCCGGTTGCGGCAGCGGAGTCACCGTGCCGATCTCGACGAAGCCGAAGCCGAGCGCCAGCAGCGCATCCGGCACCTCGGCGTTCTTGTCGTAGCCGGCGGCGAGGCCAACGGGATTGGGGAAGACGCGATCCCACAGCCTGACGGCGAGCGCCGGCGGATCGGCGGTGGCGGCGCGGCCGGGCAGGGCCTTCAGCGCCCACAAGCTCGAGCGATGCGCCGCTTCGGGCGGCAGCGCGCGCAACACCGGGAGCGCGAGGTCGGTCAAGGCGGGCATCGGCGCGCACGCTAATGTCCGGCGCGGAAAATTGGAATACCGACTCCGCGAGGCCGGCCTTATGCTCCGCGCATGAGTGCCGATGGCGGCGTTGCCCGTCCCATCCGCTTGCCCAAGGCGGCATCGCTGGTCGCCGGCATGGCCCAGGCGGCATGGTTGTCGGCCGATGGCGAGGTCGAGTTGCTGCCGTTGCCCGAAGCGGCGCGGCGCGCCCGGTCCGCGCCGCCGCTCCTGTGCCATACGCGCGCCACGGTGCGCCGACTCGGGGTCGCCCCGTTTCCCTGCTTCGACCTGCTCGAGCTTTTCGCCTTCGTGCGTCCGGCGCGCTTCTGCGTGCCGACGCCGCGGGGCGTGGCGGCGGCGCTCGATCTCGAGCTGCCTGACGGCGCCGATCTCGCCGGTGCGGCGGCGGCGCTGCGCGACGGCGCCCGCGCCCTGCTCGGTGAGCTGCAACTGCAGGCTGGCGATGGCGAGGCGCGCGCCATCGCCGAGTCGATGGCGAAAGGCGACTGGCCGTGGGCCGAGGCCGTGCGCGCGGTGCTGGCGCCGGCGCCCGATGGCGAAGCGGCCACGGCAGCGGGTCTGGCGGTCTGGAATCGACTCGGCGAGTGGGCCGAGCATGCGCCAGAGCCGCCGTCCGCCAATCTTCCCGTCGGCGAGAACGAGGCGCGGATGCGCCTCGCTGCGCTGGTCGGCGACCGGGCCGAGCCGCGGCCGCAGCAGGCGGATTACGCCGCCGCCTGCGCCTATGCCTTCGCGCCGCGCGACGACGCCGATGCGCCGCGGGTGCTGCTGGCGGAGGCGGGCACCGGCGTCGGCAAGACGCTCGGATACATCGCGTCGGCCAGCGTGTGGGCCGAGAAGAACGAGGGCGCGGTCTGGATCTCGACCTACACCCGCAACCTCCAGCACCAGATCGCGGGCGAGCTCGACCGGCTCTATCCCGATCCGGCGGTGAAGGAGCGGCGGGTGGTGGTGCGCAAGGGGCGCGAGAACTATCTCTGCCTGCTCAATTTCGAGGATGGCGTCGGCGGCCTGGCGATGCGCCCGCAGGATGTGACCGCTTCCGGGTTGGTGGCGCGCTGGGTGGCGGCGACGCGCGATGGCGACATGGTCGGCGGCGACTTGCCGGGCTGGCTGCCCGAGCTGGTCGGGCGGGCGGCGACGCTGGGCCTGACCGACCAGCGCGGCGAATGCGTGCATAGCGCTTGCCCGCATTATCACCGGTGCTTCATCGAGAAGAGCGTGCGCCGCGCGCGCCGTGCCCGCATCGTCGTCGCCAACCACGCGCTGGTGATGATCCAGGCGGCGCTCGGCGGCCTCGACGACGACAACCTGCCGCGGCGCTACGTTTTCGACGAAGGCCATCACGTCTTCGCCGCCGCCGATGGCGCCTTCTCGCTGGCGCTCACCGGCCGCGAGGCGGCCGAACTGCGGCGCTGGATCCTCGGCGCCGAAGAGGGCCGACGCAGCCGCGCGCGCGGCCTGAAGCGACGCCTCGACGACCTGCTGGCGAACGACGCGACCGGCCAGCAAGCGCTCGATCAGGCGATCGACGGCGCGCGTGACGTGCTGCCGGCCGAGGGCTGGCTCAAGCGCGCATCCGAGGGCCGCGCGCAACGCTCGTGCGAGCGCTTCCTGGCGCTGGTGCGCGACCAGGTGCTCGCCCGCGCTGGTGAGGCGGACCAGGGCTACAGCCTCGAGACCGAGCCGCGCCCGCCGATCCTCGGCCTGACCACGGCGGCGCACGAACTCGCCACCGACCTCAAGCGCATCGAGACTCCGCTCAAGGTGCTGGCGCTGCGCCTGCGCGCCAGGCTCGGCGACGAAGCCGCCAAGCTCGACAGTGCGATGCGGCTCAGGATCGAGCCCGCGGTGCGCGGGCTCGAGCGCCGCGCCATGCTCGAGCTCGGCGGCTGGCGCCGCATGCTCGACGAGCTCGAGCGCGAGCCGCCGGGCGATTTCGTCGACTGGCTGGCGGTCGAGCGCGCCGACGGCCATGCCATCGATGTCGGCATGTACCGGCACTTCGTCGACCCGACCAAGCCCTTCGCCGAATTCGTCGTCGCGCCGGCCCACGGCGTGCTGGTGACGTCGGCGACGCTGACCGACGGCAGCGGCGATGCCGAAGCCGACTGGCTCGGCGCGGAGGCGCGCAGCGGCGCGCGCCACCTGAAGGCACCGGCGGTGCGCGCGCGTGTCAAATCGCCCTTCGACTATCCGGTGCAGACCCGCGTCTTCATCGTCAACGACATCGATCGCAACGATATCGACCAGATCGCCGCCGCCTATCGCGAACTGATTCTGGCGTCGGGCGGCGGCGCGCTGGGATTGTTCACGGCGATCCAGCGCCTCAAGGCGGTGCACAAGCGCATCGCCGCGCCCTTGGAGGCTGCGGGTCTCGCATTGCTCGCGCAGCACGTCGATGCCATGGACACGGCGACGCTGGTCGACATCTTCCGCGCCGAGGAGGATTCGTCGTTGCTCGGTACCGACGCGGTGCGCGACGGCGTCGACGTGCCCGGCCGTTCCTTGCGCCTCATCGTCTTCGATCGCGTGCCGTGGCCGCGCCCCGACATCCTGCATCGCGCGCGCAAGGCGCATTTCGGCGCCGCCGCCTATGATGACGCGATCACGCGGCTGCGGCTCAAGCAGGCTTTCGGCCGGCTGGTGCGGCGCGCCACCGATCACGGCATCTTCGTCCTGCTCGACCGCGCGATACCGTCGCGGCTGCTGGGCGCATTTCCCGATGGCGTCGCCGTGGCGCGCGTGGGGCTGAAGGCTGCGATCGACGCGACGGCGGACTTCCTCAAGACGGCCGCTCAGACGCGGTAGACGTCGAGGTTCACGCGGCAGGAGTGCAAATCAACAGCCTGCCGGCCTCAGTGTGTGGTTGAGAAGAGTGAGCCGGCCCCCAGCTTTGGGTGAGGCTCGGTTGACACCTCGCCAACCCAAAGCAACCCTCTCCCCGTTGCGGGGAGAGGGGGGCATGATTCGGTCTTGATCAGTCACGTTTTAGACGCAGTAGATATCCAGCATCGTCGGCACGTATTCGTTCTGTAGCACGATCTTCTTGCGGGTGATGAGCCAGGAATCGCCCTTGAGCGCGAGATCATGCTCGACCAGGCCGAAGAAGGCTTGCGTGTCGCGCGAGCGCGGAAAGTAGACGTGACAGACCCACGCCGCGCCGAGCTTGAGCGCGTCGCCTTCGGCCGGCTCGCGCAGCCGGATGTTATCGAGGAGGTGGACGGTGCGCGGCGCCGGCGTCGAGGCCGGCGAGCGGCCGGAGCGGATGCGCGCCACCCGATCCTCGAGGCCGCGCCGGTTGGCGTAATAGAAATACGACACCTCGGTGCGCGGATCGGCGCCGAGGCGGTCGTCGCTCGTCCACGCCGGCATCCAGTATTCGCAATCCTCGGCGAAGAGCGCGAGCCAGTCGTCCCAGCGCTTCTCGTCGAGCGCGAGGGCCTCGCGCTGGAGCAAGTCCGTGCCGGTCGCCAGCAGCGCGACGGGATCGAGGTTCGGTCGGCTCACGCGTAGGCCTTGGCGCAGTCGAGTCCGGCCTGGATCAGGCGCCGCCACTCGCGATAGGGACCGTGGAGGCCGGTCTCGATGCCGGTCTCGAAAGTGCCGGCGGCGCTGCTCTCGGGACGAATGCCGAGCGCGCGCGCGGTATCGTCGCCGCCCGCGTGCGTCGCCGCCATGCCGCGCTCGTAGCCCTGGAGATAGGCAAAGCCTTCGGCGCCGAACCCGGCCTGGCAGTCCTCGTAGACCACGGTGTCGTCGGGCGTGGCGAGGCCCGACGGATTGAAGAAATCCTCGAACTGGCGCAGGCGCCAGGCACGGTGTTCCACCGATTCGCCGATGGGTGCCAGGCAATAGCTGCGCATCTCGGTGCGATCAACCGCCAGCGGTCGATAGGTCCTCAGCATCAGCGCCGCAGTGTCGGCGATCTGCAGGTTGGGAAAGATCTGCGCGTTGCGGTTCTTGAGCATCCACTCGGCGCGCTCGGCGCCGACGCGGCGCTTCAACTGGTCGAGAATCGGATAGATCGGTCGTTTCTCGGGCTCGGGCTGGTCGGTCCAATAGACGGCGTGGCCGTGGCGGAAGGTGAAGGTGCCGGCGCGGGTCTTGGCGCGCTTCGCCCAATCGTAGCCGCGCGCCTCGGTGTAGCCCGCGCCCTGGCGGCGGCGCGCCTGGACGCCGATGAAGCTCTGATGCGTCGAAGTCAGGTGATAGGGATCGAGATTGTTGTCGAGCTGCAGCTTCCAGTTGGCGCGATAGGTATAGACCATGCGGCCGGGCACCAGCTCCATGCCGGCCTCGCTCTGATCCATCGCCACGTCGATGAAGAAGCGCATGTCGCCGAGGAAGTCCTCGAGCGGCGGCACGTCGGCCGACAGGCTGCCGAAGACCAGGCCCTTGTAGGACGCGAGCCGGGCGAGCGGCAGCAGGTCGTGGCTCAGGCCGTCGAAGGCCGGCGCGTAGGCCGCCACGTTGCGGTCCTTGATGTCGGCGTTCCGGCCGGCCGAATCGTAGGTCCAGCCGTGATAGGGGCAGGTGTGGTAGCGCGCGTTGCCCTGCTCGGCGCCGCACAGCACGGCGCCCTTGTGGCGGCAGATGTTGACGAAGCCGTTGAGCGCGCCCTTGGCGTCGCGCGTTACCAGCACCGGCGTGCGGCCGATGAATGACGTCGCGAAATCGTGCGGCGCCTTGAGTTGCGATTCGAGCGTCAGGAAGTTCCAGCTGCGCGCGAAGATGAACTTGTGCTCGAGCTCGAAAAGCTGCGGATCGGCGAAGGCGTCGCGGTGCAGGCGGAAGACGCCGTCGTCCGGCCGGTCGTCGATGATCGTTGCGAGATCGCGCATGGGCTGAAGTCTACCGTTCTGAGCCCTAAAGCAAAAGCCTCGCGCCGGTTGGCTGGCGAGCCGAGTTCCCTATAATCGACGAGTGGTCCGTGAACCGGGGGATGCCATGGGTCGGATCGGTGTTTTTTTCGGCATCGCGCTTGCGATGCTGGTCGTCGCAAACAGCGCGCAGGCGCAGAGCCTTCCGTCGCTATGGAGATTGTGCGGGAACGACGATTCCAAGCGGAGCATTGACGCCTGCACCGCCATCATCGAATGGAACCACGGGAGGCCGCCGGCGAAAAGCTTGGCGGAGGCCTATACCTACCGCGGCAACAGCTATGCCGATAAAGGCGAAACGGCCAAGGCGATCGCGGATTTCACGCACGCAATCAACCTCGATCCTACGCGCGACGACGCCTTCGCCGGGCGCGGCGTGCAATATTACAACCTGGGCGACTACAAACACGCCGCGGCGGATTTCGACGCGGCGATCCGGCTCAATCCGGACGAGGCGGTCGATTGGGCTTGGCGCAGCCATGCGAGGCAGCGGCTCGGCGACACGGCCGGCGCCAATGCCGACCTGGCACATGCGCATGAGCTCGATCCGCAGGTCGAGAACGACATGCCGGACGTGGAGTGACCGGCGCGACTGCCTGCGCCGGCTCAATGGCGAGGCACTAGGCGAACATCAAGAAATCTCAGCGCGCGAATATGGACTTCTGCTCGAGCTCGAAGATCTGCGGATCGGCGAAGGCGTCGCGGCGCAGGCGGAAGGCGCCGTCGGCCGGCCGGTCGTCGATGATCGTCGCGAGATCGCGCATGGGTGGAGCCTAGCGCGCTCGTCGGCAAAGCAAAAGGAACAACGTAGCTACTTGGCTCTTTTCGGCGTGCTCGCCGCCGCCTGCTTAATTTCAATTGGGAGAGCGCGCTTACCTTGGGCGATATCAGCGAGCAACTCTAGCGCGGCCAATTGTTGCGTCTCAACATCTACCGCTCTTTGCGGGATATAACCACCTTCAAATATATCCAGCTGTTCAATATCGATTCCGATTACTGTACTCATCGCTGACAACATTTTTGTCAGCAGGCCCTGACGCTCCCTTGCGATCCGCTCCCGTCCTTAGGATCGAACGGTGTGCTCAAATGTTTGAGGTAAGCTTTCCATGCGTCGATAACTTTGGTTTCTCCGTGAAATTCCAACTCGATCAGATTGAGCGCATTTACATGGTCGTGAGATAAAAACGCCCTGCGCGTTGACATCAACGTCCGATAAATGTGAAGCCGACGCTCGCGCTGAGCGCGTTGTCGATCGATCCACCGCGTGAGCAGCACTGCGCCAATTGGGCCAAAAAAAGTCGCGATTATAATTGCCCAACCAAAAAACGAACTTTGATTGCCCAATGGTTTCTCCGAATCGTGTCAAGTAATAATACTCGACGGCAAATAAAACAAAAAGGGCCGCGGATTGCTCCGCGGCCCTGGACCTTTTCGCTCGCTCGACCGCCGCCCGCCAACCCAGTCGAGCGAGCAGGGTTGGCGTGGCGGCTGCGAGCGAGACCGAGCAGGCTGGATTTAGAAATCCATCCCGCCCATGCCGCCGCCGTGCTCGTGGCCCATGGCGGGACCCTTCTTCTCCGGCTTCTCGGCCACCATCGCTTCGGTGGTGACGAGCAGGCCGGCGACCGACGCCGCGTCCTGGAGCGCCAGGCGCACGACCTTGGTCGGGTCGACGATGCCGGCCTTCACCATGTCGACATAGTCGCCGGTCTGGGCGTTGAAGCCCCAGTTCGGATCGTCCTTGTCGACCAGCTTGCCGACGACGACCGCGCCGTCCGAGCCGGCGTTCTCGGCGATGAGCCGCGCCGGCATGCGGATCGCACGACGCACGATGTCGATGCCGACCTTCTCGTCGTCGTTGGACGCGCGGACCTTCGCAAGCGCCTTGGCGGCGTAGAGCAGGGCCGAGCCGCCGCCGGCGACGATGCCCTCCTCGACCGCGGCGCGGGTCGCGTGCATCGCGTCGTCGACGCGATCCTTGCGTTCCTTCACCTCGACCTCGGTCGCACCGCCGACGCGGATGACGGCGACGCCGCCGGCGAGCTTCGCCAGCCGCTCCTGCAGCTTCTCACGATCGTAGTCCGACGTCGTCTCCTCGATCTGGGCCTTGATCTGGCCGACGCGGGCCTGGATGTCGGCCTTCTTGCCGGCGCCATCGATGATAGTGGTGTTCTCCTTCTCGATGCGCACCTTCTTGGCCCTGCCCAGCATGTCGAGCGTGACGTTCTCGAGCTTGATGCCGAGATCTTCCGAGATCATCTGGCCCGCGGTCAGGATGGCGATGTCCTCGAGCATCGCCTTGCGGCGATCACCGAAGCCCGGCGCCTTGACCGCCGCGACCTTGAGGCCGCCGCGGAGCTTGTTCACGACCAGCGTCGCCAGCGCCTCGCCCTCGACCTCCTCGGCGATGATGAGGAGCGGCTTGCCCGACTGCACCACCGCCTCGAGCAGCGGCAGCATCGGCTGCAGCCCGGAGAGCTTCTTCTCGAAGATCAGCAGGTAGGGCTCCTCGAGCTCCGCCACCATCTTGTCGGCGTTGGTGACGAAGTAGGGCGAGATATAGCCGCGGTCGAACTGCATGCCCTCGACCACGTCCAGCTCGGTCTCGAGGCTCTTCGCCTCCTCGACCGTGATCACGCCCTCGTTGCCGACCTTCTGCATGGCCTTGGCCAGCATCTCGCCGACTTCCTTGTCGCCATTGGCCGAGATGGTGCCGACCTGGGCGATCTCGTCGTTGGTCGAGACCTTCTTGGTGCGCTTCTTGAGATCGTCGACCACGGCCTCGACCGCCTTGTCGATGCCGCGCCTCAGGTCCATCGGGTTGAGGCCGGCGGCGACCGCCTTCACGCCTTCGCGCACGATCGCCTGGGCCAGCACGGTGGCGGTGGTGGTGCCATCACCTGCCGCGTCGCTGGTTTTCGACGCGACCTCGCGGATCATCTGCGCACCCATGTTCTCGAACTTGTCGGCGAGCTCGATCTCCTTGGCGACGGTGACGCCGTCCTTGGTGATGCGCGGCGCGCCGAACGACTTGTCGAGCACGACGTTGCGGCCCTTGGGACCCAAGGTCACGCCGACCGCGTTCGCCAGAATGTCGACGCCGCGGAGCAGCCGCTCGCGCGCGTCGCCGTGGAATTTGACTTCCTTAGCAGCCATTGAAATGTCTCCTTGAAAGGGGCTTTAGGCGGCTTTGCGCTTCGCGGCACTGCCTTCGATGATGCCGAGAATGTCCGACTCCTTGGCGATGACGAGCTCTTCGCCGTCGATCTTGACCTCGGTGCCGGACCATTTGCCGAACAGCACGCGATCGCCCGGCTTGACGTCGAGCGCGTGGAGCTTGCCGTCCTCGCTGCGGGTGCCGGGACCGACGGCGACGACCTCGCCCTCCATCGGCTTCTCCTTCGCGGTGTCGGGAATGATGATGCCGCCCGCCGTCTTCTCCTCGGACTCGAGACGACGGATCAGGACGCGATCCTGCAACGGCTTGAACTTCATGGAATGACTCCTCCTCGCTGGTTCGATCGAAACACGGCCGCCAACCCCCTTCCGAGGCGGCTGTTAGCACTCGCGGCCGTTGAGTGCCAGCGAGATAAGGGCTTGCGACCGGCCTGTCAAGGGGACGCGCCGCGATTTAGCAGCACTTTCCGGGCTTCGCTGCTAAGACATTGAAGTAACTAATTTTTTATTGAGGAAATGGCGTCAAGCTGGAACGTTGTTTGCCACAGAAACGGGTGGAGCAACGTCTGAATCGGTGAGGTGCGCGCCATGAAACATCTGCGCCTGCAACTCGAGGGCTACCGGCTGACCACGGCCGAGATCCTCTATCATCTGCCCGATCACCCGCATCTGCTGCAAAGCTTCGTGTGGCAGGAGCTCGACATTGCGCCGCGTTTCCCGGTGCTGCGCCGCTTCCTCGCCTTCTGGACGCACAATATCGAGGGCCGGCTCCATTCGGTGAAGGTGGCGCAGGCGCCGCTGCTGGTGCCGTCGCGGCTCAGCCACGCCCAAGTTTCGTTCAGCCTGCACTGAAACGACGCACGGCGCGGCAACGCGTCGCTTGCCAGCGCCGGCGCGGCGGACGAGTGTCGCGCCATGTCCATGGTCCGACCGGCGCGCGCCGCGCGCGCCATAGGCGTCGGCGATTCGGCACGCGACCGGCGCGCGATCGCCGCTTGGCTGCTCGCCTGCGCCGCCATGGTCTTGGTCATGGTGGCGCTCGGCGGCATCACCCGCCTGACCGAATCCGGTCTGTCGATCACCGATTGGCGCCCGATCGTCGGCGTGCTGCCGCCGTTGAACGACGCCCAGTGGCAGGCGGCATTCGACGCCTACAAGCAGATCCCGCAATACGACGCGATCCATGCCGGCATGACGCTGGCCGGCTTCAAGACGATCTATTTCTGGGAATGGTTCCATCGCCTGTGGGGCCGGCTGATCGGCGTCGTGTTCCTGCTGCCGTTTCTCTATTTCCTGCTGCGGCGCAGGATTCCGGCGAGCCTCGCGCCCAAGTTGATGCTGCTGTTCCTGTTTGGCGCGTTCCAGGGCGCGGTTGGCTGGTGGATGGTCGAAAGCGGCCTCGAGCACCGGATCGAGGTCAGCCAGTACCGCCTCGCCGCCCATCTTGGCATGGCGATCGTGATCTACGGCGCGATCCTGTGGGTGGCGCTCGACCTGCTGCGGCCCGACCGGCGCGAGGCTGCGCCTGGCATGCGCCGCGGCGCCGGCGCGGTGCTGGTGCTCGCCGCCGTCACGCTGATCGCTGGGGCCTTCGTCGCCGGCCTGCGCGCCGGGCTGATCGACAACACCTTTCCGCTCATGGACGGGCACCTTGTGCCGCCCGCGTGGGGTAACCTGGCGCCGTGGTGGCGCAACGCCTTCGAGAACGCTGAGGCGGCGCAGTTCGACCATCGCGTCCTCGCGGTCGTCACCTGGCTCGCGGCACTGGCGCTGTTCGTCGCCTCGTTCAAAGCGAGGCTTTCGCGCTTCGCGCGCGGCGCGGTCCATGCGCTTTTCACTCTGGTGACGATCCAGGCCGGCCTCGGCATCGCCACGCTGCTGCTCGTGGTGCCGCTGCCCTGGGCGCTGGCGCATCAGCTCGGTGCCACGCTGGTGATCACCGCCGCGCTGGTCGCGCGCCACGCCTTGGGCAGCGCGGCCTAGCGCCGCGTCGGGGTCGATCTCGCGCCCGGCAGGCGGCCGGGCTAATATCGCGCCATGGCCGATTTCCCGCGCAAATCGCCGGCCGATTGGGCCGCTCTCGCCGCCAAGGAGCTGGGCGGCAAGGACGCCGAGCGGCTCGCCTGGCAGACGCCCGAAGGCATCGCGGTCAAACCGCTTTATACCGCGGCCGATCTCGAGGTGCTCGAGACGCTCGGCGATCTTCCCGGCTTCCCGCCCTATACGCGCGGCGTGCGCGCCACCATGTACGCCAACCGGCCGTGGACCATCCGGCAATACGCCGGCTTCTCCACTGCCGAGGACTCGAACCGCTTCTATCGCGAGAACCTCGCCGCCGGTCAGATGGGCCTGTCGGTCGCCTTCGACCTCGCCACCCATCGCGGCTACGACAGCGACCATCCGCGCGTCGTCGGCGACGTCGGTAAGGCCGGCGTGGCGATCGATTCGGTCGAAGACATGAAGATCCTGTTCGACGGCATCCCGCTCGACCGCATGAGCGTGTCGATGACCATGAACGGCGCGGTGCTGCCGGTCTTGGCCGGCTACATCGTTGCGGCGGAGGAGCAGGGGGTCGCCGCGGACAAGCTCGCCGGTACCATCCAGAACGACATCCTCAAAGAGTTCATGGTGCGCAACACCTACATCTATCCGCCGGCGCCCTCGATGCGCATCGTCGCCGACATCATCGAATACACCGCGCGGCGCATGCCCAAGTTCAACTCGATCTCGATCTCGGGCTACCACATGCAGGAGGCGGGAGCGACCTGCGTGCAGGAATTGGCCTTCACGCTCGCCGACGGCCTCGAATACGTCCGCGCCGCGCTGTCGAAGGGATTGAAGATCGACGACTTCGCGCCGCGCCTGTCGTTCTTCTTCTGCATCGGGATGAACTTCTTTATGGAGATCGCCAAGCTCAGGGCCGCGCGCCGGCTGTGGGCGACCCTGGTGCGAGAGAAGTTCAAGCCGGCCAATCCGGCGAGCCTGGCGCTCAGGACCCATTGCCAGACCTCGGGCGTCTCGCTTACCGAACAGGACCCGCACAACAACATTATCCGCACGACGATCGAGGCGCTGGCCGCGGTGCTCGGCGGCACGCAGTCGCTCCACACCAATTCCTTCGACGAGGCGATGGCGCTGCCGACACCGTTCTCGGCACGCATCGCCCGCAACACGCAGCTGATCATTGCGGAAGAATCCGGCGTGCCGCACGTCGTCGATCCGCTAGGCGGCAGCTATTACGTCGAGAGCCTGACCCATTCGGTCGTCCAGGCCGCGCGCGCTCTCATCGACGAGGTCGAGGCGATGGGCGGCATGACCAAGGCGGTCGAAAGCGGGATGCCCAAGCTCAAGATCGAGGAGGCGGCGGCGCGGCGCCAGGCGCGCGTCGATCGCGGCGAGGAAGTCATCGTCGGCGTCAACAAGTACCGCGCCAACCAGGGCGAGGACGCCGAGATCCGCCTGCTCGACATCGACAACCCCAAGGTGCGCGCGCAGCAGATCGCAAGACTCGAAACGCTGCGGCGCAACCGGGAGTCCACCCGCGTCAAGGCGGCGCTCGATGCGCTCGGCGCGGCGGCGCGGAGCGGCACCGGCAATCTCCTCGCGCTCGCCATCGAGGCAACGCGCGCCCGCGCCAGTGTCGGCGAGATCTCCGACGCGCTCGAGCGCGTCTTCACCCGGCACCGCGCCACCATCCGCTCGGTCTCGGGCGTCTATGGCGGCGCCTACGAGGGCGACGAGGGCTTCCGCCGCGTGCGCGAGGAGGTCGATGCCTTCGCCCGCGCCGAGGGCAGGCGGCCACGCCTGCTCGTGATCAAGCTCGGCCAGGACGGCCACGACCGCGGCGCCAAGGTGATCGCCACCGGCTTCGCCGATCTGGGCTTCGACGTCGACATCGGCCCGCTTTTCCAGACGCCCGAGGAGGCCGCGCGTCAGGCGATCGAGAACGACGTGCACGTGATCGGCGTCTCGTCGCAAGCCGCCGGCCACAAGACGCTGGTGCCGGCGCTGATCAAGGCGCTGAAGGCGCAGGGCGCGCGCAATATTCTCGTCGTCTGCGGCGGCGTCATTCCGCCGCAGGACTACGCCTTCCTCCAAGAGGCCGGTGTCGCCGCGATCTACGGTCCGGGCACCAACATCCCCTTGGCCGCCTCCGAGGTCGTCCACCTCATCGCCAAGCAGCGCCTCGCCGCCTGAGTGCGGCCGCTTCCGCCGCCGCCACCGGCGCAATTCCGCCGAGAATTGGCTTTGTTCGGCAGAATTTAATTTTCCGATTGGCTTTGTTCGGCAGATTTTATGTTCGCTCCTGAGTGGCTGGTTCGGCGTCCGTCATCCGCTTCTAATACGCTAATTACGTACAGTTGTAAACGCTTAAGACGTACGGTCCGATACCGGCGCGCGGCGCCGGATTTGCGGCCGAAATGGCAGCGTTGCAGCTTTGCACCCTGTCACCGGACGCTCGGGCGCGCTATCTAAAGGGCCCGTGGGCACGCTTTTCTTCATCGTCTTCATCGATCTGGTCGGCTTCGGCGTGGTGATCCCGCTGCTGCCCTATTACGGGCTCGAATTCCACGCCACGCCGTTTGCGATCACCACCATGATGGCCTGCTACTCGCTGGCCCAGTTCGTCGCCTCGCCGGTGCTCGGCATGGTCAGCGACCGGGTCGGCCGCAAGCCGGTGATCCTGGCGAGCCTCGTCTGCTCGATCGTCTCCTATGTCTGGCTCGGCTTCGCCGGCCAGCTGTGGATGCTGTTCGCGGCGCGGCTCCTGGCCGGCGCCGGCGCCGGCAACATCGCGGCGGCGCAGGCCTATGTGGCTGACGTCACGCCGCCCGAGCAGCGCGCCAAGGGCATGGGGATGATCGGCGCCGCCATCGGCTTGGGCTTCACCGTCGGTCCGGCGATCGGCGGCTTGGTCGCTGGCGGCAATGCGCAAAGCGCGTACCTGGCGTGGCCGGCCTTCGTCGCCGCGGCGCTGTCGGCCGCGGCGTTCGCGTTGGCCTTCGCCCGGCTCGAGGAGAGCCTGACCCAGAAGCCGGCCGAGCGCATCGGCCGCCTCGCCATGGCCAGGGCGGCAAGCGGGCGTCCGGTCCTGCGCCTTCTCATCCTGCTGATCTTCGTTTCCATCGCCGCTTTCGCCGGCATGGAGACCACCTTCGCGCTGTGGGCGCACGACGGCTTCGGCTGGGGCCCGCTCCAGGTCGGCCTGATCTTCTTCTACGTCGGCATCTTGCTGTCGGCATTGCAAGGCGGCGCCATCGGCCGCCTCGCCAAGACCGTGGGCGAGACCAATTTGGTCGTCGCCGGCGGCGCGATCCTTGCCGTCGGCTTGCTCGGCATCACCGTCGCCAACACGTTGTGGGTGGTGCTCGTCGCCAGCGCTTTGCTCGCCGTCGGCATCGGCATGCTCAGCCCCGCGACATCGAGCTTGATTTCGAAAGAGGCGGCCGAGAACGAGCGCGGCGGCGTGCTCGGCCTGTCGCAATCGGCGCAGAGCTTGGCGCGTATCGTCGGCCCCGCCATTGCCGGCGCGGTCTATGGCGGCCTCGGCCGCAACGCGCCCTATTACCTCGGCGCGCTGCTGATGGCCGGCGTCGCCGCGCTCGCCATCCGGCTGCCGCGGCAGGCACCGCGATGAAAGGCGAACGTCGCGTCGGCCATCTCACCAGCAAGCCCTCGGAGGTCGGATTCCGCCGCGAGCTCAAAGCGCTGACGTCGGTTCTGCCCTATCTCTGGCCCAAGGAATCGCCGGCGCTGCGGCTCCGCGTCGTTGCCGCGCTCGCCTGCCTGGCGCTGGCCAAGGCGGTCAATGTCGGCGTGCCGCTGCTTTATAAGGAGGCGGTCGACAAGCTCGCGCCGGCCGCCGGCGCGCTCATTGTCGTGCCGACGATGCTGATCGTCGCCTATGGCGGCGCACGCGTCGGCGCCCAGCTGTTCACCGAGCTGCGCGATTCGGTCTTCGCCAAGGTCGAGCAGCGCGCCATCCGCAACATCGCGCTCAATACCTTCCGCCACCTGCACGCGCTCAGCCTGCGCTTCCATCTCGAGCGCCAGACCGGCGGCCTGTCGCGCGCGGTCGAGCGCGGCGTGCGCGGCATGGAGTTCCTGCTCTCCTACCTGCTGTTCAGCCTGCTGCCGACGGTGTTCGAGATCGCGATGGTCTGCGCCATCCTGTGGGGCTTCTTCGAGGCGAGTCTGGCGCTCGCCACGCTCGCGACCATCGGCGCCTATGTCGCCTTCACCTTCGCCATCACCGACTGGCGCATCAAGTACCGCCGCGAGATGAACGAGCGCGACAGCGAGGCCAACACCAAGGCGATCGACAGCCTGCTGAACTTCGAGACGGTGAAGTATTTCGCCAACGAGGAGCACGAGGCGCGCCGCTTCGACACCGCGCTCGCAGCCTACGAGCGCGCCGCGGTCAAGAGCCAGGTGACGCTCTCCGCGCTCAACGTCGGCCAAGGCTTGATCATCGCGGTCGGCCTGGTGACGGTGATGTGGCTCGCGGCGCGCGGCGTCGCGGCCGGCCGGATGACCATCGGCTCATTCGTGCTGGTCAATTCCTACCTGGTGCAGCTCTACATGCCGCTGAACGTCCTCGGCATGGTTTATCGCAACATCAAGCAGTCGCTGACCGACCTCGAATCGATGGTCCGGCTTCTCGGCGTGGCGCCGGAAGTCACCGACAAGCCGGCGGCGCGCGATTTGGCGGTGGCGCGCGGCGAGATCGTCTTCGACCACGTTTCCTTCGCGTACGATCCGCGCCGGCCGATCCTCGACGACGTCTCGTTCCGCGTGCCGCCGGGTCACACCCTCGCCATCGTCGGCTCGTCGGGCGCCGGCAAGTCGACAGTGGCGCGGCTGCTGTTCCGCTTCTATGACGTCGACCGCGGCGCCATCCGCGTCGACGGCCAGGACGTGCGCGATGTGACCCAGGCGAGCCTCAGGCGTGCCATCGGCGTGGTGCCGCAGGACACCGTCCTGTTCAACGATTCGATCGCCTACAACATCGGCTATGGCCGACCGGGCGCGACCCAGACCGAGATCGACGTGGCGGCGCGGGTCGCCCGCATCCACGACTTCGTCGCGTCGCTGCCCGACGGCTACCGGACGCAGGTCGGCGAGCGCGGGTTGAAGTTGTCCGGCGGAGAAAAGCAGCGCGTCGCCATCGCTCGCGTCATGCTCAAGGGGCCGCGCATCCTGGTGTTCGACGAGGCGACCTCGGCGCTCGACACCAAGACCGAGCGCGAGATCCAGGCGAGTCTCGAGGAAGTCTCGGTCCATCGCACCACGCTGATGATCGCGCACCGGCTGTCGACGGTGGTGCACGCCGACGAGATCCTGGTGCTCGAGCACGGCCGCATCGTCGAACACGGCACGCATGCGGCGCTCCTCGCCAAGGACGGGCTCTATGCAGCGATGTGGCGCCGCCAGCTCGAGGCCGAGGAACGCGCCGCCGCGCTCGCCGCCGTCGCCCAGGTCGCGGAGTAGGCGCGCCATCATTGCGACGCGCGCAGCGCCGAAGCAATCCAGTACGGATAAGGCTGGATTGCTTCGCCTCCGGCTCGCAATGACGCAGGCAACGCGCTAAGAAGCGCGCATGGACGAGCGCGAAGCCGATCCGATTGCTCTTGCGGAAAATCTCGCCGCCCGCGTCAAGGCGGGCGACCGCGCCGCGCTGGCGCAGGCGATCACGCTGGTCGAATCGACGCGCGTGGACCACCGCGCAGCCGCCGACGCGCTGGTTGCCGCCATCCTGCCGGCGCGCAGCGACAGCCTGCGGCTTGGCGTCACCGGCGCGCCCGGTGTCGGCAAGTCCACCTTCATCGAAGCCTACGGATTGATGTGCCTCGCCGGCGGAAGGCGCGTCGCGGTGCTGGCGGTCGATCCGTCGTCCACGGCGACCGGCGGCTCGATCCTCGGCGACAAGACGCGCATGGGCGATCTCGCGCGCGAGGCCGATGCCTTCATCCGGCCGTCGCCCGCCGGTCCGATTCTCGGCGGCGTGGCGCGACGGACGCGCGAGGCGGTCTGGCTCTGCGAGGCCGCCGGCTTCGATCTCGTCATCGTCGAAACCGTCGGCGTCGGCCAGAGCGAGACCGCGGTCGCCGACCTGGTCGATCTCTGCTTGCTGATGATCGCGCCGGGCGGCGGCGACGAACTGCAAGGCATCAAGAAGGGCATCGTCGAGATCGCCAATCTCCTGGTGGTCAACAAGGCCGACGGCGATCTCGCCGCCGCCGCCCAGCGCGCCGCCTCCGAATACGGCCACGCCCTGCGGCTCTTGCGGCCGGCCGGCGAGGCGGTGCCGGTCTTCGCCGTCTCGGCGCTGGAGAAGCGCGGCATCGAGACGGTGCGTCAATACGTCGAGGCCCGCGCCCACGCCCTGGCGCAGGACGGTAGCCTCGCGCGTCGCCGCGCTGCCCAGGCGCGAGCCGCGCTCTGGAGCGAGCTCGGCGAAAGCCTGCTCGAGGCGCTGAAGCAAGATCCGGGCGTCGCCCAATTGCTGCCGGAACTCGAATCCCAGGTCGCGAACGCTCGCCTGACCCCCTCGGCCGCCGCGCGGCGGGCACTGGCGGCTTTTCGCAATGGTGGACCCTTGGGCCGCCCGGCTTGACGGACCCGGTCGCTTCCCTTACAACCGCCGCCAACCGCCGGGGTTCGCCCCGGCCTTCTCTTTCAAGGACCTAGCGACCATGGCGCAACGCTGCGGCATCACCGACAAGGGCGTGCTCGTCGGCCACAACGTGAGCCACGCCAACAACAAGACCAAGCGGCGCTTTCTGCCGAACCTGCAAGCGACGTCCGTGCTGTCGGACGCGCTCGGCCACGCCATCCAGCTCCGCCTGTCGACCAGCGCCATCCGCACGATCGAGAAGAACGGCGGCCTCGACGCCTATCTCACCGCGACCCCCGATGGGCGTTTGCCCATCGAGGCGCGGCGCCTGAAGCATCGCATCCTTGCGGCGCGAGCGCGCAAGGCCGACGCGGACGCAACCGTCTGACACACGTGCGCCGCTTCGGGCGCCGGATTGCCGCCCACCTCGCGCCCTCGGCCGTGTCCCAAGACGATCACGCGTTCGTGGTTGCGGTCGAGCGGCGGCTCACCCATTATCCCGCCGCCCGTCGAAACGGGATCAAAGGAATAAAGCAGGGAGCAGGACGGTGAGTCTGCGCGATTACGTTTTCACCAGCGAATCGGTTTCCGAGGGCCATCCAGACAAGGTCGCCGATCGCATCTCCGACGCCGTGGTCGACGCCTATCTCGCCGCCGATCCGATGTCGCACGTCGCCTGCGAGACGCTGTGCACCACCAATCGCGTCATCATGGCCGGCGAGACCCGCGGCCCGGCCTCGGTGACCCACGACAAGCTGGTCGAGATCGCGCGCCATGCCATCAAGGACATCGGCTACGAGCAGGAAGGCTTCCACTGGAAGAAGGCCAAGGTGGAATGCATCGTCCACGCCCAGTCGGCTGACATCGCCATGGGCGTCGACGCCGCCGGCAATAAGGACGAGGGCGCCGGCGACCAGGGCATCATGTTCGGCTATGCCTGCTGCGAGACGCCGGAGCTCATGCCGGCGCCGCTCTATTACGCGCACGCCATCCTCAAGTCGCTGGCCGAAGCGCGCCATTCCGGCGCCACGCCCGAGCTCGGTCCCGACGCCAAGAGCCAGATCACGCTCGAGTACCGCGACCGCAAGCCGGTGCGCGCCACCTCGGTCGTGGTCTCGACCCAGCACAGCGCAACCGTCGACCAGGACCAGGTGCGCGAGATCGTCCGGCCGCACGTGCTCGACGTGCTGCCCGACGGCTGGATGTGCGACGAGGAGCACTTCTACGTCAATCCGACCGGCCGTTTCGTCATCGGCGGTCCCGACGGCGACACCGGCGTCACCGGCCGCAAGATCATCGTCGACACCTATGGCGGCGCGGCGCCACACGGCGGCGGCGCCTTCTCGGGCAAGGACCCTTCGAAGGTCGACCGCTCCGCCGCCTATGCCGCACGCTATCTGGCGAAGAACGTGGTCGCCGCCGGCCTCGCCGAGCGCTGCACCATCCAGCTGTCCTACGCCATCGGCGTCGCCAAGCCGCTGTCGGTCTATATCGACACCGCCGACACCGGCAAGGTGGACGAGGCGAAGCTGTCCAAGGTGCTGCAGGAGATGGTCAATCTCAGCCCGCGCGGCATCCGCACCCACCTCCAGCTCAATCGGCCGATCTACGCGCGCACCGCGGCCTACGGTCATTTCGGCCGCCCGCCCGAGAGCGACGGCGGCTTCTCGTGGGAGAAGACCGACCTCGCCGACCAGCTCCGCCGCGCGTTCTAGAATGAGCGGCCGCAGTCGTTACCGTTCCTCGTCACCCCCGCGGAAGCGGGGGTCCAGGGCCGCTGGATTCCCACTTGCGCGGGAATGACGGCCACCAAAAAAACCAAGTCGATCCGTAAACGGGCAAAGACCGCTCTACATTGGGGACTGTGCCGATGACCGCCGACTACAAGATCAAGGACATCGCGCTTGCCGATTGGGGGCGGCGCGAGCTCGCCATCGCCGAGACCGAGATGCCCGGCCTGATGGCGACGCGCGAGGAATACGGCAAGCGGAAGCCCTTGCAGGGCGCGCGCATCGCCGGCTCGCTGCACATGACCATCCAGACGGCGGTGCTGATCGAGACGCTCAAGGCCTTGGGCGCCGATGTGCGCTGGGCGTCGTGCAACATCTACTCGACCCAGGACCACGCCGCGGCCGTGGTTGCCGCCGGCGGCACGCCGGTCTTCGCTTACAAGGGTGAATCGCTCACCGAGTATTGGGAATTCACCCACCGCATCTTCGAGTGGGGCGACGGCGGCACGCCCAACATGATCCTCGACGACGGCGGCGACGCGACGCTGCTCGTCCATCTCGGCATGCAGGCGGAGAAGGACGACAAGGTGCTGGCGAAGCCGACGAGCGAGGAGGAGGAGGTGCTGTTCGCCGCGATCCGCGTGCGCCTCAAGTCGAAGCCGGGCTGGTACGCGAAGCTGGGCGCCGCGATCAAGGGTGTTTCGGAAGAGACGACAACGGGAGTCCATCGCCTCTACCAGATGGAGAAGGAAAGCCGCCTCCTATTCCCGGCGATCAACGTCAACGATAGCGTCACCAAGTCGAAATTCGACAACCTCTACGGCTGCCGCGAGAGCCTGGTCGACGGTATCCGCCGCGCCACCGATGTGATGATGGCCGGCAAGGTTGCGCTGGTCGCCGGCTTCGGCGACGTTGGCAAGGGCTCGGCGGCCTCGCTCAGGAACGCCGGCGCGCGCGTCATGGTCACCGAGATCGATCCGATCTGTGCGCTGCAGGCGGCGATGGAGGGCTATCAGGTGGTGACGATGGAGGAGGCGGCGCCGCAAGCCGACATCTTCGTCACCGCCACCGGCAACGTCGACGTCATCACCGTCGATCACCTGCGACGGATGAAGGACCGCGCCATCGTCTGCAACATCGGCCACTTCGACAACGAGATCCAGGTCGCGGGACTCAGGAACCTCAAGTGGCACAACGTCAAGCCGCAGGTCGACGAGATCGAGTTCCCCGACGGCAAGCGGATTCTCCTCCTCGCCGAGGGGCGGCTGGTCAATCTCGGCTGCGCCATGGGCCATCCGAGCTTCGTGATGAGCGCCTCGTTCACCAACCAGACGTTGGCGCAGATCGAGTTGTGGACCAACCAGGGCCGGTACCAGAAGAAGGTCTATACGCTGCCCAAGCACCTCGATGAGAAGGTGGCGGCGCTGCACTTGGCCAAGGTCGGCGCCCATCTGACCAAGCTGACGCCGAAGCAGGCCCAATATCTCGGCCTCAAGCCCGAAGGCCCGTTCAAGGCCGACACCTACCGGTATTAGCGGGTCTGCCGGCCGCCGTCATTCGGGCTGGCGGCCTTTTTGTCGCAGCGTCTTGATTTAGGTCAAAGCCGAGGACAAATCGGCGCGCGTAGGGTCGCACGTCATGCGAATGCGATTGCGTTTCGAGATCGCGCTCACGCTCGTCGTCAAGGCGGCCGCACTGACCGCGCTTTACCTGCTGTTCTTCGCTCCCGCGCATCGGCCGGAGGTTTCCGCCGCCGCCGTCGCGCAGCACCTCTACGCCGCCCCGCACCAGGGAGCTCTCCGATGATCGATCCCGGCACCGTCGAGCTGTCGCGCCTGCAGTTCGGCCTGACCGCGATGTACCACTTCCTGTTCGTGCCGCTGACGCTCGGCCTGTCGGTGCTGCTGGCGATCATGGAGAGCGTCTACGTCATGACCGGGCGCGCGATCTGGCGCGAGATGACGCGCTTCTGGGGCGTGCTGTTCGGCATCAACTTCGCCATGGGCGTCGCCACCGGAATCACCATGGAGTTCCAGTTCGGCACCAACTGGGCCTATTACTCGCAGTACGTCGGCGACATCTTCGGCGCGCCGCTCGCCATCGAAGGGCTGATGGCGTTCTTCCTCGAGGCGACGTTCGTCGGCTTGTTCTTCTTCGGCTGGGACAAGCTGTCCCGGGTCGGCCACCTTGTGTGCACGTGCCTGCTGGCGCTCGGCACCAACCTGTCGGCGCTGTGGATCCTGATCGCCAACGGCTGGATGCAGCACCCGGTCGGCGCGGCGTTCAACTTCCGCACCATGCGGATGGAAGTGACGTCGTTCTACGACGTGCTCTTCAATCCGGTGGCGCAGGCGAAATTCGTCCACACGGTCAGCGCCGGCTACGTCACCGGCGCGATCTTCGTGCTGGCGATCAGCGCCTGGTTCCTGCTCCGCGGCCGCTATCCCGAATTCGCCAAGCGCTCGATGACCGTGGCCGCGAGCTTCGGCCTCGCCTCGGCGCTGTCCGTCGTCGTGCTCGGCGACGAGAGCGGCTACACCGCGTCGCAGAACCAGAAGATGAAGATCGCGGCGATCGAGGCGGACTGGCAGACCGAGGCGCCGCCCGCCAGCTTCACCGTCTTCGGCTTTCCCGACGTTGCCGGGCGCACCACCCATTTCGGCATCCGGGTGCCCTGGGCGCTGGGGCTGATCGCGACGCGCTCGACCGACGAAGAGGTGCCGGGCATCGTCAACCTCGTCGCCGACAACGCCGAGCGCATCAAGCACGGCATCGCCGCCTACGGCGCGCTCGAGACGCTGCGCGTCCATCCAGGCGATTCTGCGGCCATCGCCGCCTTCACGACCAACGAGCACGATCTCGGCTATGCGCTGCTGTTGAAGCGCTACACCCCCAAGGTCGTTGACGCGACGCCGGCCGAGATCGAGAAGGCGGCGTGGGATACGGTGCCAGGCGTGGCGCCGCTGTTCTGGTCGTTCCGCTTCATGGTGGCGATCGGATTCTATTTCGTCGCGCTGTTCGCCTTCGCCTTCTACCTCTCGGCGCGGCGGCGGCTCGACCGCCATCGCTGGTTCCTGACGGCGGCGCTATGGTCGCTGCCGCTGCCGTGGATCTCATCGGAGCTCGGCTGGTTCGTCGCCGAATACGGGCGCCAGCCGTGGACGATCGATGGCGTGCTGCCGACCTTCCTCTCGGCCTCGTCGGTCTCGGCCGGCACCGTGTGGACCAGCCTGCTGGGCTTCGTCGTGTTCTACAGCGCGCTCGCCGTGGTCGAACTCTACCTGATGATGAAATACGTCCGGATCGGCCCTGCCGCTTTCGGCTCGAGCGCGGCGCCGGACCGTGCCGCGCAGCCCGCAGAGTAGGAGGGAACCATGGCGCATCTCCTCGACTACGCGACGCTGCGCGTCCTATGGTGGCTGCTCCTCGGCGTGCTGCTGGCGGGCTTCGCGGTAATGGACGGCTTCGATCTCGGCGCCGCCATCTGGTTGCCGTTCCTCGGCCGCAACGACGCCGAGCGCCGCATCGTCATCAACAGCTTCGGCCCGGTCTGGGAAGGCAACCAGGTCTGGCTCATCCTCGGCGGCGGCGCGATCTTCGCCGCCTGGCCGATGGTCTATGCGGTCGCGTTCTCCGGCTTCTACCTCGCCATGTTCCTGGTGCTGTGCACGCTGATCCTGCGCCCGGTGGCGATCAAGTACCGCAGCAAGCACGCGGCGCCGCGCTGGCGCACGCTGTGGGACTGGGCGCTGTTCGTCGCCGGGCTGGTGCCGGCGCTGGTCTTCGGCGTCGCCGTCGGCAACGCGCTCCTGGGCGTGCCGTTCCGCTTCGACGGCGATCTGCGCATGATCTACGATGGCGGATTGCTCGGCTTGTTCCGGCCGTTCGCGGTTCTGGCCGGCCTGGTCTCGGTGGCGATGCTGGCGATGCACGGCGGCGCGTTCCTGGCATCGAAGGCGGCGTCGCCGGTGACCGAGCGCGCGCGCCTTGCGGCGGCGCTGTCGGCGCTCGTCGTCATCGTCCTCTTCGCCCTCGCCGGCTGGTGGGCCACGCGGCTCGACGGCTATCGCATCGTCGGCGTGCTGGCGCATGACGGGCCGTCCAATCCGGTCGGCAAGCAGGCGGTCCAGGCCGCCGGCGCCTGGCTCGACAACTACCGCGCACTGCCATGGCTTCGCGTGGTGCCCGGCCTGGGCTTCGCCGGAGCGGCGCTGGCGGCGCTGGCGCTGGCGCTCAAGTGGGACAAGCTCGCCGTCTTCTGCAGCGGCCTGTCGGTCGCCGGCATCGTCGCAACCGCCG
Source organism: Alphaproteobacteria bacterium (assembly GCA_028871055.1). Taxonomy (GTDB): domain Bacteria; phylum Pseudomonadota; class Alphaproteobacteria; order ATCC43930; family CGMCC-115725; genus REEB95. The sequence goes on along the minus strand of JAGWON010000003.1, from coordinate 62,161 downwards.
GCGTCAGCATGTTCCCCTTCATCCTGCCGTCGTCGCTCGATCCGTCGATGAGCCTCACGGTGTGGGACGCCTCGTCGAGCCGCACCACGCTGGTCATCATGCTGGTGGCGACGCTGATCTTCATGCCGATCATCCTGCTCTATACCGCCTTCGTCTATCGCGTGCTGCGCGGCCGCGTCTCAGCCGGGCAGATCGAAGGCGAGACCAACAGCTACTAAGGAGGCCCCGATGTGGTATTTCAGCTGGGTTTTGGGCCTCGGATTGGCGTGCGCCTTCGCCGTGCTCAACGCCATGTGGCTCGAGGTGCGGCACGACGACGACGCACGCTGACGCCGCGCCGACGCTTGCCAGGATCGGTCCGCCCGGGCCTTAATCGGGCGTGGCCGAATTCTTCCGGATCTCCTATGGCGCGGCGAGCGGCGAGGGCGCGCCCGCGATTGAACTACGGCGTGGCACGCCGCTTCGCCTGAGCGACGGGTTCTATCCCTTCGCCGAGCCGCCCGATCTCATCCGCCTCGACACGACCGCTTCGCGGCTCGATTTCCTGCGCGAGCATTTGCAGTCGCTCTGCGACCTGTGGGCCAGGCCGCCGCGGCAATTCCTCGACGCCTATTTTGCCTCGCTATCCGTCGCGCTGGCGGGCGAGACGGCGCGGCGCGAACTGACCGCGGCGGGCGGCGGCTTGTTCGCACCCGCAGACTGGAGCTTTGCCGCGCTGCGTCCGTTGCCTTCTGCGCAGCTGCCGGCGGGCGACGGCGCCGTACGCGCCGATTTCGCCTTCTGGACCGGCGCGAGCTTTATCGCGATCGAGCTGCCCGGCGGCCGCCGCGCCAAGCGCCGCGACGAGCTCGCGCGACTCACGATTGCGGGCGTGAATATGATCGAGCTCGCGGCCGCCGATCTCGCCGACGCGGCCGCACTCGCGGCGAAGCTGCCTGAGCCGTTCCACGACTTCTGGCGCGGCGTGAAGCTGCCGCAGAGTCCCTTCGGCACGCGCAACCTGGCGATCGAGCCGGCGCGCTAGAGATTCGCTTCCAGCGTATAGAGTCCACCGGCAAAGCGGTCGACGGCGTAGACGATCTCGTTCTCGTCGACATAGACGTCGTTGATCTGCGCCGCGCCGGCGGGTGAGCGCGCTGGCGGCTCGGGCACGAAATAGGCGACCTCCTTCGGCTGGAATGGATCGCTGATGTCGTGCACGCGCACGCCGCCGTTGAAATAGCTGCCGAAGATCAGGCTGCTCGAGCGGAACGCGGGGCCCGGCCGGTTCTCGTGCATGTTGTGCGCGCCGTAGCGACCGCCAATGTTTCGCTGTTTTTCGACGGACGGCAGCGGCAGGGTCGCCAGGTTCACCAAGTTGTCCTCGCGCCGCATATCCAAAATCCAGACCAATTTCGGCCAGTCCGCCGCCTTGTCGCGCACGCTCTCGTCGCTCACCACCAGCAGGTCGCGGTCGAGGAGCGGCATCGCCGTGTGCGTGAATCCGGGGAAAGGCGGATGCGGATTCCAGTGGCCGACCGGCTTGGGCCTGGCTTTGTCGGCGATGTCGAGAATCCACACGCCGCCATCGATGTAACCCAGATAGGCGCGATCCGGCCGGTCGGGATAGACGTTGGTGTTGTGGGTGCGGAAGCCGGAATCGAATTTCGGATGGCGCGGCGGCGGCGGCGCGCTGTCGCCGTCAGCCAGGCCCGGCATCCACCAGCGGCAGATCTCGCGCGGCTCGGCCGGCCTGCTCACGTCGATGGCGCGATAGAACTGGTCGTCCAGCTTGTTGCGCGGCTTGAAGTCGGGCGCGCCGCCCGAGAAATGCACGGTCTTGCCGTCGACGAACCAGAGCTGGTGCACGCCGCGCGAGAACTCGCCCGAGCAGTCGAAGAAGGCGATCGATTTGGGCTGCTCCGGATTCCCGATATCGAACAGCTCAACGCCGGCGGGCTTGAGGCCGTGCTGCGCCGTCTGGTAGGCGACGGCAAGGATGTCGCCGCAGACCTCGAGCGAGTTGGAGCGCACCTGCTTGTGCGGCAAATCGGTCTGCACCACCAGCTTGAGATTGCGCGGATCGCTCACGTCGACGGCGGTGAAGTTCTTCGGCGCCGATTCATGCGCGAGATAGAGGATGCGGCGGCCGTCGTGAGCGAGCTGCAGACTCATGCCCTCGCCGATGCCACCGAAGCCGGCGAGATCGTGATGGGCGAGGAGTTTCATGTTGTGGGCTTGGGCGGGCATGGCGGGCGCGGGTCCTCGGAGCTAATGGTCAAAACGACGCCGCGCCCGGCGGGGCGCGGTGCCATAGAGCCCTAACCAGTCCGATCGAAACACTCTCCGTCGCCCCGGCGGAAGCCAGGGTCCAGGGCAACTGCATAGCGCTCGCTCCTGGGCCCCCGCTTTCGCGGGGGCGACGAAATGAAGTTCGATTCCATTCGACCGGATCGGGCCTCGTGTATCCAATCAGTTATTTGCCGTCGATGCGGCGCTTGGCGTCCTCGATCAGCGACAGATCGACGTATTTCGGCTCGAGCTTCACCGCCTTCGGCAGGACGTGGAGCTTGACCGCCTCGTCGATGTCCGCCTGCGCCGCCGCGATGTTGGGCTTGCAATCGGGCGACCGGTAGAAGTCCTTCTTGGTGAAGGCATAGGCCAGGTCCTCGGGCTTCTGCTTGGTGACCTGCTCGGCGATCGTCAGCGCCTCGGCGTGGTTCTTCGGATCGAGGAACCAGCGCACGCCGCGGATGTGATCCTCGAAGAAATCGACCATCACGGCCCGGTGCGCCTTGATGAAGTCGGCGCGCATCCCCCATAGCACCGTCTGCGACGGGCCGATGGCCTGGCCCATGGTGAACAGCGTCCGGTAGTTGCCGGCCACGGCCAGCCGGTGCTCGAACTGCGGCATGACGGCGATCAGGTCGACCTTGTTGTCCTCGATCATCGAGACCATGTTGGCGAAATTAGCCTCGACGGTGGTGAACTGGTTGTCCTGAATGCCGTGCTTGTGGAACATCACGCGCATCGCGGCGTCGCTCGCCGAGCCGACGGTGTTGGTGGCGATGCGCTTGCCCTTGACGTCGGCGATCGTCTTGATCGGTCCGTCTTTGCGGACCATGTAGGGCTGATCGAAATAGCCGTGGGCGCCGGTCTGGATGACGTCGGAGACGACGCGCACGTCGAGGTGCGCGTTGGTGATGGCGAGCGCCAGCGCCGACGGCGCGAAGGAGGCGACCTCGAGCTCGTTGGCCGCCATCGCCTCGATCTGGGGCGTCGTGCCTTTGAAGCGGAGGGCCTTTGCGATATAGGTCTTGCCGTCGTGCGGCATGACCTCCGGGTGCTTCTGCGCCAGCGCGTCGAGCAGCGGCGCCAAGTGTCCGGGCGTCTGCACCCAGCCAACGTTGATCGGGAGCGGGCTCTGGGCCTGCGCGCCAGCGGCGGCAATCGACGCGATGGCGACGGCGGCGGCGCAGGCGACAGCGGCATGACGAATTCGGATCATATCCTCCCCTTTGCTCGTTATTGCGGCATTCGCCGCTTGGCGCGATCTTAGCAGAGCGGCAGGCGTTGCAAACCGGGGAAAATTCTAGGAACGGCAAGGAGATGGCGATGTCCGTACCGGCGCCGGTGGCGCTCGTTACCGGCTTTCTCGGCAGCGGCAAGACGACGCTGTTGAACGCGTTGCTGCGGCAACCGGCGCTCCGCAACACCGCCGTGATCGTCAACGAGTTCGGCGAGATCGGCCTCGACCATCTGCTGATCGAGACCGCGTTCGAGGATGCGGTCCTGCTCAAGAGCGGCTGCGTCTGCTGCACGGTGCGCGGCGACCTGACCGACACCATCGTCTCGCTCGACGCGCGCGCGCGCAGTGGCGAGATCCCGCGCTTCGATCGCATTGCGGTCGAGACCACCGGCCTCGCCGATCCGGCGCCGATCATCGCGGCGCTGATGGGGGACGCGCAGCTCGCGACGCTGGTCCGGCTCGACCGCGTGGTGGTCACGGTCGATGCGGTCAACGCCGCATCGCAGCTCGCGGCGCATTACGAATCGGCGAAGCAGGCGGCGCTGGCCGATACGCTGGTGCTGACCAAGACCGACCTGGTCGCGCCGGCCGCGCGCGCCGCGGCCGAGGCGCAGCTGCGCGCGCTTAATCCGTCGGCGCCGATCGTCGCTGCGCTCAACGGCGCGGTGGCGCCCGAAATTCTGTTCGCGGCATCGATAGTAGCGCCGCGCGAAATTCCGACAGTGGATGGGCACGACCACGCGCACGATTCGTCGCCCGATCATCTGCTGCGCCATCACGGCATCTCCAGCTTCGCGCTCACGCACGAAGGGCCAGTCGCGTGGCCGGCGCTCGCCGCCTGGATCGAGGCACTGGCCGCGTTCAAGGGGCCAGCGCTGCTGCGGCTCAAGGGTCTCGCGAACGTTGCGGGCTACGCCGGTCCGGTCTCGCTCAACGCGGTGCAGCACCTGATCCATCCGCCAGTGGCGCTGGCGCGCTGGCCCGATACCGACCTCCGCACGCGGCTCATGCTCATCACCCGCAGCCTCGATCGGGAAGCCGTGGCCCGCTCGTTTGCGGCGGCGGTGGCCGGTCCGTGCTGAGCGCGCTGCGCGTTATCCACCGCTGCTGTCACCGAAGCGCCACCGGCGCGTCACGTTAGCGTCATGGGGAATGCGGCACAGTGTGCCCGCCACGCGACGGCTGCGATCGACGATCGCCCGGACCCGGCAGCCCTCCGGGTCCGGCGCCGTCCCCTCAGTTGATGCCTCCCCCAAGGGGCAGGGTGGCGGTTCGGTCCTATGCCGGACCGCCGCCTTCTTTTTTCGCTCTGGCCGCGGCCAAGTCCGGCCATGACGACGGTGCCGTCGGGCGGCACGCCGGTCTAGCGGTAGAGCCCGCCATCGGCCGCCGGAATTACGAACGTCCCAGGATCGGGCGTGCCGGAAAGATCGCCCTGCGCCTTGATGATCGCCAGCAGGCGGCGCATGCCGGCAAGGTCGAGCTTGCCGTCGCCGTCCATGATCTTGGGCTTGACGAAATACATGTCGTAGGTGGCGTTCAGGATATCGGGCGTCGACTTGGTGTATTTGCCGAGGACGGCGATGGCGTCCTGGCGATTGTGCCGGTCCGCCAGCCATTTCTGTGCCCGCACGATGGCGCGCGCCAGGCGCTTGCCGTTGTTTTGCGCGTGCGCCCAGCTGCGCCCGACGGTATAGGTCGGATAGGGATAGCTGGGTACGGTGGTGAAATCGATCAGCACCGGAAACCCGATCTTCCGGGCGAGCAGGCCCGACGGCTGGAAGAGCGCCGCGGCGGCGATCGAGCCGCGCTTCATCGCCGCCAGCTTCAGCGGCGACACACCGACCTGGATGACATCGTAGTCGCCCGGCTTGAGTCCGCCCTTGGCGAGCAGCGCGCGCGTCAATGCGAGCTCGCCGCCCTTGATCGCCGACACGCCGATGGTCTTGCCCTTGAGGTCGGCGAGCGACTTGATCGATGGCAAGACGTTCAGCGTCCAGTCGACGCCGCGCACAGGCGCGCCGATGAAACCGATATCGGTCGCGCCGTGTTCATAGGCCTCGATCGACGGCTCGGGCGAGCCGCCGGCGAGCTGGACCGAATGGCCGACCGCTTCCTGGATGCCACCGGGCGACGATTGCATCGAGACGATCGAGGGCGAAAAGCCCTCGTCGCGGAAGAAGCCGCGCTCGATGGCGACGTCGAGATCCCAATAGACGGCGTTGGCGGGAACGTAGGTCATCGCCAGCGGCTCGAGCGCCTGCGCCGAATGGCCGGCCGACATGCCGGCGGCGATCGCCGCCGCAAGCAGGATGCGCTTCACCGCGCCGTTATGCTCGTGGAATCCCATCGCTTGTCTCCCTCCCTGTCGTCAATCGGCATGGCCGATCAGCCCTTCGAGTTCACCGGCGTATTCCTGGAACGGCACGCTTCGCTTGATAGCCGGATCGCGTGGCCGGGGAAAGTCGATCGTCAGCATCCGTCTGATCCGGCCCGGACGCGCGTTCATCACCGCGACGCGGTCGGCGAGCAGCACCGCCTCCTCGATCTGGTGGGTGATGAAGATCACCGTCGTCTTGGCGGCGGCGACGATGCGCAGCAGTTCCTGCTGCATCGCCGCGCGGGTCAGCGCGTCGAGCGCGGCGAAGGGCTCGTCCATCAGCAGGATCTGCGGCTCGATCGCCATGGCGCGCGCCAGATTGACGCGCTGGCGCATGCCGCCCGACAGCTGGTGCGATAGTGCAGCTCGTAGCCCGCGAGGCCGACCAGCTCGATCAGCTGTCGCGCGCGGGCGCGCGCGGTTTCCGGCGCGGCGCCCTGGAGCTCGAGTCCGAACACCACGTTGGCCGCGACCGTCCGCCACGGATAAAGCGAGTCCTGCTGAAAAACGAAGCCGCGGTCGGTGCCTGGACCGGTGATCGGTACATCGCCGACTAGGACGCGGCCGGAGGTCGGCTGGATCAGCCCCTGAACGATCCGCAGCAAAGTGGTCTTGCCGCAGCCCGACGGGCCGACGATGACGAAGAACTCGCCGGGCTGGATCGTCAGGTTGACGCCGCTGAAGACATCGTGCGCCGCGTCGGCCGCCGCGAAGCGCATGCCCAGGTTGTCGATCGTGACGGCTGCCGCGCGCTCATGGCGTGGCGTCCAGGGCCGGCCGCCGCCAGCGCAACGCATGGCGCTCGACCGCGGCGGCCGCGAGCGTCAGCCCGACGCCCACCAGCGCCAGGGTCAGCACGCCGACGAACAGCGACGGCACGTCGAAGGTCTGACCGGCGGTGAAGATGAGATAGCCCAGGCCGGCGCGCGCGCCGAACAACTCGCCGACGACGACGCCGACGATGCCGCGGCCGATGGCCAGCCGCACGCCGGTCAGCATGAACGGCACGGAGGCGGGCACCAGCACTTTGCGCACAACTTGCGCGCGCGTCGCGGCGAAGGCTTGCGCCACCTCGACCAGTTGCGCGTCGGCGCCGCGCACGCCGGCGGCGGTGTTGATCAGCACCGGGAAGGCCGCGGTCAGGAATACGACGGCCGCTTTCGAGACGACGCCGATCCCGAGCCAAAGAATCAGCAGCGGAGCGACCGCCACCAGGGGCGTGGCATAGAGCGCGATGATGAACAGTTCCGTGTAATCGCGCAGCCGCTGGCTGATGCCGAGCAGCACGCCAATGACGACGCCGACGATCACCGACGCCACCATGCCGTAGGCGAGCTCGGTGAAGCTCACCGCGATGTCGCGCGGCAGCTCGCCCGACTGCCACAGCTTGACGGCGGCGAGCGCGACCTGCGACAGCGGCGCGAAGAACAGTGGATTGTCGAGCACCGTGCGGCCGAGGATCTCCCAGCCAACCAGGACGACGACGAGCGCCGTCAGGCCGCGGCGCACGCTGCGCCCACGCCAAGAGAACAGCGCGCCGCCCTCCAAGGCGCCCGGCCCCGATTTGCTACGCGCCATGCCGCGCCTTTAGTCTCCCGCCGTCCGTCTTTCGACCAACCCCGTTGTGGCGGCCGCGGCGGGAAACTGTATCATCTCGCCCCGGCCGGCAAGCCGATTTTGCCGGCGGTCGGGACGCGGCGGGGGAGGAACGAAAATGACAGGGGCGCAGAACGAAATCCGTGACGGCATGCACATCGATTGGGATGTGCCGATCGCGATGAACGACGGCGTGATACTGCGCGCCGATGTCTTCCGCCCGACCGACGCCGGCAAGGTGCCGGCGATCGTGACCTATGGACCCTACGCCAAGGGCCTCGCGTTCCAGGACGGCTATCCGACCGCCTGGGAGATCATGGCGAAGAACCATCCCGACGTGACCGCGGGTTCGTCGAACAAGTACCAGAACTGGGAGGTCGCCGATCCCGAGAAATGGGTGCCCGACGGCTATGCCTGTGTGCGCGTCGATTCGCGCGGCGCCGGCCGCTCGCCTGGCACCATCGACCATTTCTCGCCGCGCGAGAGCCGCGATTTCCACGACTGCATCGAATGGGTCGCGCGCCAGGCCTGGTGCAACGGCAAGGTCGGCATCAACGGCATCTCGTACTACGCGATGAATGCGTGGACCGTGGCGTCGCGGCGGCCGCCGCACCTGGCGGCGATCTGCGCCTGGGAGGGCTCTGCCGACTTCTACCGCGATGCGAGCCATCACGGCGGCATCCTGTCGACCTTCTGGGCCAGCTGGTACGACATGCAGGTGAAGTCGGTGCAGCACGGGCTCGGCGCGCGCGGCCCGAAGAGCGCCATCACCGGCGATCTGGTGTGCGGCCCGGAAACGCTGAGCGAGGCCGAGCTCGCCGCCAACCGCCGCGACTTCGGCAACGACATCCTCGCGCATCCGCTCGACGATGCCTGGCACCGGGCGCGCTCGGCGCGCTGGGACAAGGTCACGGTGCCGTTCCTGTCGGCGGCGAATTGGGGCGGGCAAGGCCTGCATCCGCGCGGCAACTTCGAGGCCTTCACGCGCGCGGCGTCGCGGCACAAATGGCTCGAGGCCCACGGCGGCACGCACTGGGTCGAGTTCTACACCGATTACGGCGTCGGCCTGCAGAAGCGCTTCTTCGGCTATTTCCTCAAAGGCGAGAAGAACGGCTGGGACAAGGAGCCGAGGGTGCGGCTCCAAGTGCGGCACGTCGACCGCTTCGTCGAGCGCTTCGAGAAGGAATGGCCCTTGAAGCGCACGCGCTGGACCAAGCTCCACCTCCGGCCCGACCTGACGCTCGGCACGACGCCGGCGCGGAAAAAGGCCGCGCTCGAATTCGCCGCGCTCGGCGACGGCATCACCTTCATGTCCGAGCCGGTTGATCGCGAGACCGAGATCACTGGGCCTGTCGCCGCGAGGCTCGTCGTCGCGTCCTCGACCGCCGATGCCGATCTGTTTCTGGTGCTGCTGCTGTTCGATCCGGCCGGCAAGGAGGTCGCGTTCCAAGGCGCGCTCGATCCGCACACGCCGGTGGCGCAGGGCTGGCTGCGCGCCTCGCACCGCCGCTTCGACCGCCGTCTCACTCGCCGCTGGCGGCCTTATCACACGCACGATCGGATCGAGCCGTTGAAGCCCGGCCGCTCGGTGACGCTCGACATCGAGCTGTGGCCGACCTCGATCGTCGTGCCCAAGGGCTATCGCCTGGGGTTGTCGGTGCGCGGCCGCGACTACGAACATGCCGGCCTGCCGGCCCGGCTCTCCAACATGAAACATCCGATGCGCGGCTGCGGCCCGTTCGTGCACGACGATCCGCGCGACCGGCCGGTTGCGCTCTTCGGCGGCCGCACCACGCTGCATTTCGGTGCCGGCGCGGCACCCTACCTGCTGCTGCCGGTCATTCCGGCGCGGCCGATCCGGCAAAGGAAATCCAAATGACCGAAACGACGGCCGACAGCGGCCTCGGCGGGCGCTACGCCACGCTGCACGAGATCGTCCGTGCAGCGCGCAACGCCCTGCCGACGAATTTCTGGGATTATCTCACCGGCGCGGCCGAGAGCGAGACCACGATCCGGCGCAACCGACTGGCGCTCGACAGCCTCGGCTTCCGGCCGCGTGTGCTGCGCGACGTGTCGCGGGTCGACGCCACGGCACAGGTCTTCGGCAAGCCGGCGCGGCTGCCCGTCGTGCTAGCGCCGATCGGCTCGATCGAGAATCTCAATGCCGAAGGCACCGCCGCCGTCGCGCGCGCCGCTGCCGCGTTCGGCGTGCCGATGGTCGTCAGCTCGGTCGCCAAGCCCGGACTCGAGGCGACCGCCAAGGCCGCGCCGGCTTGCCGCCGGATTTTCCAGCTCTACGTGCGCGGCGACATGGAGTGGGTCGACGATTACGGCCGGCGGTCGATCGACAATGGCTACGAGGCCTTCTGCTTCACCGTCGACACCGCGCTGTACAGCAGGCGCGAGCGCGACATCGCCAAGCGCTATGTCATCGGCGGCCGGGGCCAGGTGGTGGCCGAGATGGAGCGCTTCCAGGCGGCGTTCGACTGGGACGACGTCGCCCGCTTCAAGGCCAGGCACGACATCCCGATCATCCTCAAGGGCATCGTCACCGCCGAGGACGCCGAGCTCGCCTGCCAGCTCGGCGCGGCGGTCGTCTACGTCTCGAATCACGGCGGCCGCCAGCTCGACCACGGCTGCGGCGCGATCGACGTCCTGCCCGAGGTGGCGGCGGCGGTGAAGGGGCGCGCGCGCATCGTCGTCGACGGTGGCTTCTGCCGCGGCAGCGACGTGGTCAAGGCGCTGGCGCTGGGTGCCGACGCGGTCGGCATCGGCCGGCTCTATTGCTATGGCCTAGCCGCTGCGGGCGACGCCGGCGTGCTTCGGGTGCTCGAGCTGCTTGAGACCGAGATCCGCATGTGCCTCGGCCTGCTGGGCGCGACGCGCTACGCCGAACTCAAGCGCGAGATGGTGATCGCGGCACCGCCGGTTTATCCGCCACACGTGCTGTCGGCCTTCCCGCTGCTCGATCTCAGCCATCCGGGCTATTGAACGCTTGCCGGCGCGTCGGCCGATTTGACGTCGCGCCTCGCGGCGCCGGTCAATCCTTCCGACGCTTTATTAATATTAACCATAGAGAGCTTACATTTTATTACTTTGATTAAATAGTATTAACCATATTTGACAAAGTAATTAACTATATTTTTCTTGTATTCGCAGCGTTTTAACCATAAAAGAATGAGGAGGGATTCGCGAATGGCGGCGACCGGCTCGTCCCATTCTCCGGATAAGGGTTCTGCAATGCGGTCTTCGTCCGGCATCGGCTTCGGCACGTCGTTCCTGCTGTTCCTGCTCGCGGCGGTCAGCGGCGCGGCGGTGAGCTTGTTCCTGATCATCTCGCTTGATCCGCTGGTCGCGCTGTTCCCGCCGACCTCGGGCGCGCAGGAGATCGCCTACGGCATCGCCATCATGTGGGGCGCCGTCGTCGCCGCCACGGTCGGCGTGCTCGCCATCGGCAGCTTCCGCCGCCGCCGCCAGACGGGGGATTTCTACGACCCGCGCTGGCAGGAGCGTTACGTTCCGACCGCGCCGCGCCACGCACCGGCGATGACGGCCGCCGGTCGCGACCACGGCGGCGATCGCGCCTATTGCCCGGCACCGGTCGCGCCGCGCGACAACGGCCGGGCCGCACTCGACTCGCGTCTGCGGCAGATGGATGTGCTGATGGCGGCGAACCGCGCCTTGGTCGAGCGGCTCGAGCATGCGACAGCGCCGCAACCGGTCTCCGGATTCGCAGTCGCACCGCTGCGGCCGGCTGTCGCGCCGCGTCCACAGCCCCGGCCCATGGCCGTGCCGGCGCGGCGCCTGCACGCCTCCTCGCGCTAAAGTCCCGCTGTCGCTCAGAACGGCAGGCCGAGCCGGATTTGTCCGGCCGAGCCGCGATCGCTGCCGCTGGCGTTCGCCGAGCCGTGCACGCCGTCGTTGCAACGCGCCAGCAAGAACACCGTCAGCACGCCAACGACGGTACCGAGCACTCGACGTCGCCACTTGCGGTTGGACCTGTTCATGCACCGCTCCTCAACCCTGCTTTCTAGCACGGCGGGGCGGCGGCGGTCAGCCCGCCCCTAGCCCACGCCACGCAAGGCGCGGGCCGGCGCCGCCTCGTCGACCGGCAGGGTGACGGTCACGGTGGTGCCTTGTCCGGGGGCGCTCTTGATCGAGAATTGGCCGCCATGGAGCTCGACCAGGCTCTTGGATAGCGGCAAGCCGAGGCCGGTGCCCTCGTGCGCCCGGGTCATGGCGTTGGCGATCTGGCCGAAGGGCTCGAGCGCCTTGGGGATGTCGGCGGCGGCCATGCCGATGCCGGTGTCGCCGACGGCGATCTCGACCGCGCCCGCTCCAGGGCGCGCCGTGATCGTGACCGTGCCGTCCGCTGGGGTGAACTTGATGGCGTTCGACAGGAGGTTGAGGAGCACCTGACGGATGCGGGTCAAATCGACGCGCACCGGCGGCATGTCGGCGGCGATGTCCTGGACCAGGGTCAGGCCGGCGGCCTCGGCGCGCGGCGCCACCAGCCGCACCGCCTCGTCGACGATCGGCGCCAGCGCCGCGCTCTCCAGCCGCAGCTCGGTCTTGCCCGACTGTAGCTTGGCGATGTCCAGGATGTCGTTGATGATGGTCAGCAGGTGTTCGCCGCTGCGCCGGATCAGCGTCGCATACTCGCGATAGCGCGCTGGCTGCGGCCCGAACATCCCCTGCTCGATGATCTGCGAAAACCCGATCACCGCGTTCAGCGGCGTGCGCAATTCGTGGCTCATCGTCGCCAGGAACGCGCTCTTGGCGCGATCGGCGCGTTCGGCGGTCTCGCGCGCCTCGCGCTCGAGCTGCTCGCTGCGCCGCAGCGCCTCCTCCTGCTGTTTCAGGCGGGTGATCTCGGTATAGAAGCAGGCGATGCCGCCGTCCTTGGTGCGGCGCTCGCGCGTCAGCAACCAGCGGCCGTCGCGCAAATGCTGCACGAGCTCGGTGGCGGCCTCGCGGTGCGCGGCGAGGCGCCGTTCGACCAGCGCCAGCTGCGATTTCTCGTCGGTGCCCTCGGCCCAGCCGCCGCCTTCGGCCACCAGCCGGACAATGGTCTCGAAGCGCGCGCCGGGCACGACCAGCGGCTGCACCGCCGGCGTGTAATATTCGACGTAGGTGCGATTGCACAGCACCAGCCGGTCGCCGCCGTCGTAAAGCGCGAACCCGCCGGGCGTGCTTTCGATGGCGTCGCGCAGGCGGTCCTCGGCGGCGCTGCGCGCGCGCTCCTCGTTGGTGAGCCGCCAGGCGAGCCACAGCGCCACCACCGTCACGACGGCCATGACCATCACGTCGAAAACGACGAAATTGCGGAAGGCGGGCGCGGCGCCGGGCGGCGGCCCGGCGACGATCATCCGCAGCGGGAAGCCGGCGATGTCGCGGATGCTCGTGACGCCGCCGGCGTGCTGCGCCAGGAGCGCGCGGGCCGTGGCGGGAACGCTGCCGCCGGCGCCCGTCTCGCCGGCGAGGATCGTGTCGTCGTCCTTGCGCGCCAGATACGCCGCCGCCGCGGCGTTCGACAGCGTGCCGGGCAGGGCGGCGAAATACGACGGGTCGACGATGGCGACGACGGCGCCGATCCGGCGGTTTTGCGGACCGAAGATCGGCCGGCTCATGCTGAAATAGGGCGAGGCATTGGGTCCGAAGGCGCGATGACCGATGAACGGCCCGGTAGCGCCCGGGGTCGCGAGCGCGGTGAAATAAGACTCGTCCGCCAGATTGCGAGGCACCGGCGGATAGCGGGCCGAATCGAGCGCCACCCGGCCGCGGCGGTCGAGCACCAGCAGCGCACCCACGTGCGGCACGCGCCCGCTCTCTTCCTTGAGCAGGGCTTGGTCGGCCATGGTGAGCGGGCCGCCGTTCAACCGGGCCTGGAGCTTGGCCGCGACCGTCTCCATGGTCAGATCGATCGCCGTCAGCGTGTGGCTGGCCTGCTCGGCCAGCAACGTCGCGGTCGCCTCGCGAGCCTCGGCTTCGCGCGCGGCGGTGGTTGAATAGAAGTGATAGACGAACACGCCGTTGGCCGCATGCAGCAGCGCCACCAGTAGGGTGGTCACCACGAGGATGCGGGACACGAGCCACCGGCCGCGCGACAGGCTGGCGATGCCCGCAGGAACGAGCCCCGCTTCAACGTGCTTGGCGAAACGCCACACGGCAATCCCCGGTGCGAGAGGCAAAATGCCTCAACCCCAGAGGGTAGTCGCAGTCGGCTTAGCGCCGGGTTAACCTCTTTGGCGGCGCTTGCGGTTATGCTTAAAAAGTGATGAACGCGAGGGCGGCCGTGTCGGCATCGCCGTTATCAAGCCCGAACGCCAGGCTGCTCGGCCGTCCGGGCGGCCGCGCCGCGCTCGACACGCCGGCGCTGGTGGTCGATCGCGCGGCACTCGACCGCAACATCGCGGCGATGGCGGCGCATGTCCGCGCCGCCGGAATCGCTCTCCGGCCACACGTCAAGACGCACAAATCGGTCGTGATCGCGCGACGCCAGGTCGCGGCCGGCGCGCTCGGCGTGTCCTGCGTCACACTCGGCGAGGCCGAGATCATGGTGCGCGCCAACATTCCCGGTGTGCACGTCACCTCGCCGGCAACGACGGCAGCCAAGATCGCGCGCCTGGTGGCGCTCGCGCGGTCGCCGCATCGCGGCTTGAGCGCCGTCGTCGATCACCCCGACAATGTCGCCGCGCTGAGCGTCGCGTTGCGCGATGCGCCGGCGCCGCTCGCGGTCTTCGTCGACGTCGACGCCGGACAGGGTCGCACCGGCTGCACATTCGACGCAGCGCCGAAGCTCGCACAAGTGGTGCGCGCCGCGCCCGGCCTGGCCTTCGCCGGCATCCAAGCCTATGCCGGCCATTTGCAGCACGTGCCGGCTCGCGCCGAGCGGCGCGAGCGCACGCTGCGCCTGGCCGACCGGCTGCGCGACCTGTTGCAGGCTCTCGCGCGCGACGGCCTGCCGGCGTCGGTGGTCACCGGCGGCGGCACCGGCACCTTCGATCTCGATCCCGAGGCGCGAATCTTCACCGAGCTCCAGGTCGGCTCCTACGTCTTCATGGACGTGGAATACCGCCGCGCGCTGACCGACGGCCGCAACGCCTTGCCGTTCGAGACTGCACTCTTCGTGGCGACGGCGGTAGTCAGCGTCAACCAGCCCGACTACGTCGTCACCGACGCCGGGCTCAAGAGCTTCGCCACCGACGGGCCGCCGCCCGAGCCGGCGCGCGGCGCGCCACCCGGCAGCCGCTATGAATTCTTCGGCGACGAGCACGGCAAGTTGTTCGTGCCGGTGGGCGCGACGCGGCCGGCGCTCGGCAGCGTGATCGAATGCGTCACGCCGCACTGCGATCCGACCGTCAACCTGCACGACCTCTATCACGTCGTCGATCGCGACACGCTGGTCGAGCTCTGGCCGGTCGACGCGCGCGGCAAGCGCTAGGCGCGGCTCCGGTCGGCACCGTCATTGCGAGGAGCACAGCGACGAAGCAATCCAGATGAAGAAGCTGGATTGCTTCGCTTCACTCGCAATGACACGACGCACAAAGCGGAGACGAGCCGGATTGCGAGATATGTGCTACTTCGCCGCGGTGGCTTCGACCTCGACCAGCCATTCGGGCTTCACCAGCGATTGCACCACGATCATGGTCGAGGCCGGCCGCGCCGCGCCCAGCATTTTGCTCCGGACCTCGCTGTAACCTGGAATATTCTCGGCCTTGGTCAGGTAGTGGTTGACCTTCACCAGGTTCTCGACGCTCATCCCCGCCGATTCGAGCACGGCGATGATGTTGCGCCAGACCTGCTCAGCTTGTGCTTTGATGCCTTGCGGCGTGCTGCCGTCCTTCGCCACCGGCACCTGGCCGGCAACGAACAGCACGTGCTGGCCAGCGGGGATCTCGATACCTAGGCTATACGGACCGTTCGGTGGCGCCGAGGAGGCCGGATTGTGAATCTTCATCGCGTTCTTCTCCCGTTGGTTAGGCGCGTGCACCGCGCAGGAAATCGAAATCGCAGCCCTGATCGGCCTGCAGCACGTGCTGGTGATAGAGCCGGGCATAGCCGCGTGCCGGCATCACCGGCGGCGGCACCGGCCGGCGCGCCAACTCCGCCGGATCGACCAGCACATCGAGCTTGCGCTCCTTGACGCTCAGGCGAATACGGTCGCCGCTTCGGACTTTGGCCAGCGGTCCACCGCTCGCCGCGTCGGGCGCGACGTGCAGCACCACCGTGCCATAGGCCGTGCCGCTCATCCGCGCGTCGGAGATCCGCACCATGTCCTTGACGCCGGCGCGCGCGAGCTTCGCCGGGATCGGCAGCGAGCCGGCTTCCGGCATGCCCGCGGCGCTCGCGGGTCCGGCGTTCTGCAATATCAGGAAATCGTCGGGCGCAACATCGAGCGCCGGGTCGTCGATGCGCCGCGCCACATCTTCGAGCGACGAGAACACCACGGCGCGGCCTTCGCGCTCGAAGAGATTTGGATCGGCGGCGGCGCGCTTCAAGATCGCGCCCCTGGGCGCCAGGCTGCCGAACAGGGCGACGAGGCCGCCTTGTTGCTGGAGCGGCGCCCCGGCGGTGCGGATGATGCGGCGGTCGACGAAGCCTGCGTCCTCGGCGAGGCGCGCGGCCAGCGTCTCGCCGGTGACGGCGCGGCAATCGAGATGCAACAGCGGTTTGAGTTCCCGCAGCACGGCGCCGACGCCGCCGGCGGCGAAGAAGTCCTCCATGTAATGCTCGCCGGTCGGCTTCAGGTCGATCAGCACCGGCGTCGCGTCGGAAAAGCGGTTTAAGCGCTCGAGCGGGAACTCGAGGCCGAGCCGCCCGGCGATCGCCGCCAGATGCAGCACCGCATTGGTCGAGCCGCCGATCGCCAGCAGCACGCGCAGCGCGTTCTCGATCGATCGTTTGGTGACGACCTGGGCGGGCGCGAGCTTGCAGCGCGCGAGATCGACCGCCGCCGTGCCGGTCGCCTCGGCGGCACGCAATCGATCCGCATGCACGGCCGGAATCGCCGCCGTGCCGGGCAGCATCATGCCGAGCGTCTCGGAGATCACCGCCATCGTGCTCGCCGTGCCCATCACCGCGCAGGTGCCGGCGGTGACCGCGAGCGTGTTCTCGATGCCTTCGATCTCGGCGCGGTCGATCTCGCCGGCGCGGAAGCGCGCCCAGAAGCGGCGGCAATCGGTGCAGGCGCCGAGCCGCTCGCCGCCGTAGCGCCCGGTCATCATCGGCCCGGTGACGAGCTGGATTGCCGGCACGCCGGCCGAGATCGCGCCCATGATCTGCGCCGGCACGGTCTTGTCGCAGCCTCCGATCAGCACGACCGCATCCATCGGCTGGGCGCGGATCATCTCCTCGGTGTCCATCGCCATCAGGTTGCGGAGATAGAGGCTGGTCGGATTGAGATAGACCTCGCCCAGCGAGATCGTCGGGAAGGGCAGGGGCAGCGCACCCGCCGCGATGACGCCGCGTTTCACCGCCTCGATCAGCTCGGGCACCAGGCGATGGCAGGAATTGAAACCGCTGCCGGTGTCGGCGATGCCGACAATCGGCCGCGCCAGCATCGCCGGCGAATAGCCCATCGAGCGCGCGTAGGAGCGCCGCAGATAGAGCGCATAATCGCGGTCACCGTATTGGGTCAGGCCGCGGGCGAGCCCGCTGGGATCGGCCATGATCGTCTCCGCCAGCGATGGGCCGCCGGGATGGCGCCGCCATCGAAACCGCATCGCTTCGGCCTGTCAACCGCTTGCCGGTGCGCCTGCCGCGCGGGCTTGGGCCGGCGGCGCGCCATCGGTATAATGCCCGCGCGACGGGGCGGAGGGCGGATGAAAACGATTCTCGCGGTGGTGGGCGACGGGGCCGCCGAGGCGGTGCTCGAAGCCGCGGTGCTGGCGGCGCGCCGATTCGACAGCAAGATCACCGGGCTCAACGCGCTGGCGAGCGAATACGCCGTCGTCTTCGGCGGCGAGATGGGATTCTCGATCTCGTCCGAGGTCGACCGCACGCTCGAGCGCGAGGGCGCCGAGCGGCGCGAACAGGCGCGCAACCTCTTTAATTCGGTGATGCGCAGGCGCGGAATCGCGCTCGGCGCCGGCGCCGGCGGCGGCGTGAGCGCCGAATGGCGCGAGGAAGCCGGCCGCCAGAACGCCATCGTCGGAACGCTCGGCCGCGTCTACGACCTGATCGTGGTCGAGCAGCCGAACAAGGCCGCCTCGTTCGCCGAGGCGACGCTCGAGGACGCGCTGTTCGAAAGCGGGCGGCCGGTGCTGATGGCGCCGAAGGCGGTGCCTGCCGCGCTGGGCGAGCGCATCCTGGTGGCGTGGAACGGCAGCACCGAGACGGCGCGCACGGTCGCCTTCGCCATGCCGTTCCTGAAGCGGGCGGTGCGCGTCGAGGTGGTCAGCGTCGAGGGCGCGTTCGTGCCCGGACCGGCCGCGGACGAGCTCGTGCGCAACCTCAAGGCGCACGGGATCGAATCGGCGGCGCGCCACATCGCCGTCGGCAACAAGCCGCCGGGCGAGATTTTCCTCGACGAGGCGCGGGCGATGCAGGCTGATCTGCTGGTCAAGGGCGCCTATACGCAGAGCCGTCTCCGCCAGATGATCTTCGGCGGCGCCACGCGGCACGTCATCCTCAACGCCGGCATCCCGGTTCTGCTCGCGCACTGATCGCCGCGTCGCGCGGCGTATTTCATCGCCGAACACAGTTAACGCTTAAGGGTTTGATAAATCCCGGCGGCGTAGCCTCGCCGCGTTGGGGGTCGAGATCATGGATGAGCGCTTCGGAGCCGAGCGGCGATTTCGCGACTTCGTCGAGATCGCGGGCGACTTCGCCTGGGAGATCGATTCGGCCGGCCGCTTCGTCTTCGCCGCGCCCCGTCTGGTCCATGGCTGGCCGGCGCAGGCGCTTGTTGGCCGCAAGCTCGCCGATTTTCTCGCCGATCCGGCCGATGCCGAACGCTTCGCCGCGACCGCGCCGGCGGCTGCTGAGGCCGTCGGCTTTCGCGATTCGTCCGGCGGCACTGTCGCGCTAGCAATCTGGGCCCGGCCGGTCTTCGACGCGACCGGCGTCTGGAATGGCGCGCGCGGGATCGCGCGCGACATGGCCGACGCGCATGCGCGCGACGTCGCCCTCAACGAAGCGCGTCAACGCGGCGGATTGCTGCGTCACGTGGTGCGCGCGGTGCGTGACGAGCCGCAACCCGAAGCCGCGCTCACCGCGGCCCTGACCGCGCTTGGTCTCGCCATCGGCGCGGCCGGCGGCGCGGTTTTTCGTTATGGCGGCGACGGGTCGATGCGCACGGCAGCCGGCTGGGGTGCCAAGCCGCCGGCGGCGGCGCTGCCGGCCCTGCGCGCCGCGCTCGAGCGCGACGGCTGTGCGGCGCTGACCCATGCCGCGGCGCAATTCACGGCGCAGGCCGTGGTCTATCGCGGCGAAGGCAAGGGCGCCGTGCTGCTGTGGCGGAGCGGCGAGCGCGCGGCGTTCGACAATTTCGACCACACGCTGCTCGGCGAGGTCGCCGACCATCTCGGCATCGTGCTGGCACAGATCGAGGCGCGCGAACGCATCGATCATCTCTCGCGCACCGACCATCTCACCGGCGTCGCCAACCGCACCGCGTTCTTCGACGAGTTCGCGCGCCGCCTGAGCCGCATCGATCGGACCACGCCGTCGGCCGCGCTGCTCTACGTCGACGTTACCAATCTCAAGCTCATCAATGCGCTGCGCGGTCCCGCCATCGGCGATTCGGTATTGACCGCGCTTGCCGTCCTGCTGCGCGAGCACACGCGGCCGGGCGATCTGATCGCGCGCTTCGGCGGCGGCGAATTCGTGTTGTGGATCGAGCGGATCGACGCCGCCGGCGCCTGGACGCGCGCCACAGCGCTGCAAGCGGCGGCGGCGCGGCTGGCGTCGCTCATCGGCCGCGCCGACCTGCCGTTCGGCGTCGGCGTCGGCGTCGCGCTGTTCGATCCCCTGCAGCCCGAGACCGCGATGCAGCTCGTACTGCGCGCCGCCGCCGGCGCCGCGCGCGCAAAAGAACAGGGAGGCGAGCGATGGCCCGCCTCCCTGCCGGCTTAGGACAAACGTCCGCTGCGGCGTCGACGGCGCCTCAGTGGAGCGTGATCACGACGACGCGATTGCGCGGCTCGCGCACGCCGTCTGGCGTCGGCACCAGCGGCTGGCGCTTGCCGACCCAGCGCTCGTCCACGCGGTTCCGCAATACGCCGTCACGCTGGAGCTGGCCGCGCACGGCGTCCGCCCGGCGATGCGACAACCCCATGTTGTACGCGTCGGTGCCGGCGGCGTCGGCGTGACCGACCAGCAGGATCCGCATCCTCGGATCGGCCTTCGCGCGCGCCGTAACCTGCTGCAACGTCTGCAGCGCTTCCGGTGTCAGGTTGTACTTGTCGAACTCGAAATAGACCCGGTACTCGCTCATCACCGGTTTGCCCTCGAGCTGGGCGAGTCCGGCGAAGAATTCGTTGTGGCAAGGACCGGTCATCGCCGTCCACCACGACTTCTCCATATGCTCGACCCAGCAGTCGAAGTCGACCTGCACGCGAGCGGCGAGTTGCGGCTGACGCTCGCGGGCGCCGGCATCGAGCACCCTGACGAGGCGCGCGCGCGCCGCATTCAGGATCTGCGGATAACCTTCGGTCGCGTTCCAGGGTGTCACGATCGACCAATTGCCGACGTTTTCCGGCGGCACAACCTCGCCGCGGCCGGCGGCGAGGCTCTTGCGCGCGAAGTAATCCGAATCGTCGCGAATGCCTTCCTTGTTGATCAACGCACCGGCGAAGTCGGCATAGTCGTGCGCAAGGGCCTGAGTGAACGGGCTCCCGCTCGCCGGCGTTCCCTGCGCGTTTGGTAGGGTGATGTGATACGAGTAGAAATTGCCGCGTAGCGGCGGGCTGTATGACCAGCCGGAGCAGCCTGCGATCATCAATCCGACGGCCAGGAGGACGAGATACCTACCGTACGAGCTGAAACTTTTCATGGTTCGATCCCCATTGCTTTGTTTTCAATCCGGCTCCGACGAATTGCCGTGCGATGGCACCGTCGGCGCGACGTGAACTCAGCACCAAGCTTACCAGCAAAAAACCGTCGACAGAGGTTCCCGCAGTCTGCCGGAATCCGCGCAGCAGCGCGTGACACCCTATCGCAGTGGCATGACGGACAAGGATAACATGATGCCAAGAATGATGGCTTTCCTGTGTCGGTTTCGTACGAAGCTTGCACCTGTGGCAGTAATGTCACGCGGGGCCGGTGATTCCCGTTCGCGTTCTCCGTAATTCCCCCGGGTTTCGGCCTTCCGGATGAAGCTAATGCGGGTCGGCGTGACGGCACGCGGTCGCGGGCGTCTGCGGGAGCAGGCAATCCGGGCCCGTGATGCCGGGCCCATCAGCGCGTCTCGCCCGGCGCCATCGCTCCGCTCGGCTTCTGGATCTCGCTCAGCTTGCCGCCGCGCGCCGCGCGGAAGAAGCAGCTGCGCGTGCCGGTGTGACAGGCGACGCCGCTCTGGTCGACGAGCACCAGCAGCGCGTCGCCGTCGCAGTCGACGCGCAACTCGATCAGGCGCTGCACGTGGCCCGAGCTCTCGCCCTTGCGCCAGAGCTGCTTGCGCGAGCGCGACCAATAGCAGATACGCCCGGTCCTGAGCGTCTCCGCCACCGCGTCGCGATTCATCCAGGCGAGCATCAGCACCTCGCCGCTGTCGTGCTGCTGCGCCACCGCGGGAATCAGCCCGTCGCCGCTGAAGCGCAGCGCCGCCAGAACCTCAGACGCGTCCTGCGTCGCACCGTCCATCATCGCCAATCTCCCGGCTGTGCGGCGCTCATTCTATCGTCGGGCCGGCGGCGCGGCGAGCGGCGCGTCAACTGCGCCAGCGCAGTACGCGGCCCTTGACCGGATTGGCGAATTCGCGGCCGGCGGCGCGGGCGCGGCGGTATTCCTGCTTCAGCCGGTAATACCATTTGGCCTGCGTGTCGGCGTCGTTGATCAGCGTCAGCGTGGGATTGTGCTTCAGCCCTTCGCTCTGCATCACCATCACCCGCCGATCCTGGTTGAGGAACGCGCGGACGTAGGGGCGCAGCGCCGGCTTCAGCGCCGAAAGCCACGGTACGTCCCAATAGATCGCGTGATTGACCTCGGTCTCGGTGTCGCTCAGCGGCGTCACCGCGGTCAGGCTGGCGACGAAGCGGCGGCCGACGCGAATGTGCTCGATGCGCGTCGACGGCAGGCGGAAGCTGATCTCGGTCTCGAGCGCGCCGCCGAGCAGCTTGTAAGCATTTGCGTTCGATGACGGCGCGTGGCGCAGCATGGTGAAGCCGTAGGGACTGGCGGCGAAGGCCTTGGCCTTCTCGTGGATCGATTCGCGCGACCGCCACCACCAAGCGCGATGGACGAAGGCGCCGTGCGCCGGATCTATCAAGCCGACGACGGCGTGATCGATCGTAGCAGGCACGCGCATGCGCTCGAATAATTTGGGTACGGCCTCGCCGATCTCGGGAATCACGGGCGGCGGCGGCGCGGTGCCGGGATCGTCGCCGAAGAACAACCAGACGTTGCCCTGGATCTCGCGCGCCGGATATGCGCCGACCCGAATCCGGTCGAGCGCCAGCTTCTGCCCCTCGGTGAGCGACGGGATCGCGGTGCAGCGTCCGGCGGTATCGAAGCGCCAGCCGTGATAGCAGCATTCGACCTCGCGCCCGTCGAACGCGCCGTAGCTCAGCAGGATGCCGCGATGGGGGCAGACGTTGCGCAAGGCGAATGGCGCACCGTCGGCGTCGCGGCCGAGCAGCACCGGCTCGCCCAGCAGCGTGCGCGCCAGCATGCGGCCGCGCCGGAGGGCGTGGCCCGGCACGGCGAAATACCACATGTCGCGCAAGGCGGCGGTGTCAGAGTCCAATCGACGAATCCCCGGAGACGGCGCGGCGCGCAGCCGAGGCGAGACTAGCGCCGGCGCACCGGCCCGGGAAGGGCTCTGCCGCTTTATTGTGCCGTTGCGAAAAAGTCACGGTGACAAGATGGCGACCGCTGCGACCCATTGCCTAAACCACCCGTTCTTACCGGCGAATCTGTGCAGCCACTTGCCGGGCCGCGTATCGCGCTTTAATGTGCGCTGCACAAAAGGTGCGGAAACGCGGAGTTGGTTCATGGATGATATTCGACAACGCGTCGCGACGCGCCGGGCCTATGCCCTCGAAGACCTGACGGTCGGCATGACGGCGTCCTATTTCCACACCGTCAGCGAGGCCGACGTGCGGGAATTCGCCGACCTGACCGGCGACCACAACCCGCTCCACCTCGACGAAGAATTCGCCAAGACCACCCGCTTCAAGGGCCGTGTCGCCCACGGCATGCTGTCGGCGAGCTTCCTGTCAACCGTGATCGCCATCCTGCCCGGCCCGGGCACCATCTATTTGACCCAGTCGCTCGCCTTCCGCGCGCCGGTGCGCATCGGCGACACGATCGAGGCGCAGGTCACCGTCGCCGATATTGACGCCGCCAAGAAGCGCGTCCGGCTGACGACGGTATGCCGCGTCGGCGACCTGGTGGTCATCGACGGCGAAGCCCTCGTCATGGTGCCGTCGCGCCGAAACGCGGCCGCCTAGCCTCCACGCCGGCGGCGCACCGACTCGGGCCGCAATGCCGCCCTATCCGTCCGCCCGCGTCCCGCGATAGGTTTGCTTCCGTGCGCATCTTCCGACACGAGCGCGCCGAGGACGCGGATCGCGGCGCCGCGGTTGCCATCGGCAATTTCGACGGCCTCCACCCCGGCCACCAGGCAGTGATCGCCGCCGCCGGCCGCGCGGCGCGCGCCGCCGGCGCGCCGCACGCCGTGCTCACCTTCGAGCCGCATCCCTACGCAGTCTTCCATCCGGCGGCAGCGCCCTTTCGGCTCACGCCGTTCCGCAGCAAGGCCCGACACATCGAGGCGCTCGGCGTCGATCTGCTGTTCGCGCTGCATTTCGATCGTGAATTCGCCAAGCGCACCGCCGAGCAGTTCGTCGACGACATCCTGGTGCGCGGCCTCGGCGCGCGCCACGTCGTCGTCGGCGACGATTTCGTCTTCGGCAATCAGCGCCGCGGCACCGCCGAGTTCCTGCTCAAAGTGGCGCCGGCACGCGGCTTCGCCGTCATCGTGGTTGAGCGCGTCATGGCGCCCGCCGGCGAGATCTATTCCTCGACCCGCATCCGCGAGCATTTGACTAGCGCGCGGCCGCGCGAGGCGGCGAAGCTGCTCGGCCGCTGGTGGGAGATCGACGGCCGGGTTGAGCACGATACGGGCGTCGGCAAGGATTTGGGTTATCCCACCGCCAACCTGCCGCTCGCCGACTACCTGCGCCCGGCGTCGGGCATCTACGCCGCTTTCGCCGGCATCGAAGACGGCAAGCGCACCGACTGGTTTCCGGCCGCCGCCTATGTCGGCACGCGACCGACGCTGGGCGCGTATCCGCTCGGCCTCGAGGCCTATCTCATCGATTTCGCCGGCGATCTCTATGGCCGGCACTTGCGCGTGGCGCTGGTCGAGCACCTGCGTCCCGATGCGGCCTTCGCCGGTCTCGAAGCGCTCAAGGTGCAGATCGGCGACGACATCGCCCAGGCGCGCCGCGCACTGGCGGGCGAAAAGCCCGAACCGTGACGCCCTTTCCGTTGACCGACGCGGTGCCGTCCGCCTATGACCAACGCCATGGCTGACGACTCATCGGCGGATTCCGGCGCCAATCCGGGTAGGGATTATCGCGCCACCGTTTTCCTGCCGGACACCCAATTCGCCATGCGCGGCGAGCTGCCCAAGCGCGAGCCCGCGATGCTCGAGCGCTGGGTGCGCGTCGGCCTGTGGGCGCGCCAGCGCGCGGCGTCGCAGGGCTGGCCGAAATTCATCCTCCACGACGGGCCGCCTTACGCCAACGGCAATCTCCATATCGGCCACGCGCTCAACAAGATCCTCAAGGACATCATCAACCGCGCGCAGCAGATGAGCGGCCAGAACGCCGTCTACGTGCCGGGTTGGGACTGCCACGGCCTGCCGATCGAGTGGAAGATCGAGGAGGAATACCGCGCCAAGAAGAAGTCGAAGGACGCGGTGCCTATCGTCGAGTTCCGCAAGGAATGCCGTGATTTCGCCCGTCACTGGATCGACGTGCAGCGCACCGAGTTCGAGCGCCTCGGCGTCATCGGCGACTGGGAGCATCCTTACACCACGATGGAATTCGCCGCCGAAGCTCAGATTGCGCGTGAGATCGGCAAGTTCCTGATGAACGGCCTGCTCTATCGCGGCGCCAAGCCGGTGATGTGGTCGGTGGTCGAGCAGACGGCGCTGGCCGAGGCCGAGATCGAATACCACGATCACACCTCGATCCAGATCTGGGTCAAGTTTCCGGTGGCCGTGCCCGGCAATCGCGAGATCAAGGGCGCGTCGATCGTCATCTGGACGACGACGCCGTGGACCCTGCCGGGCAATCGCGCTATCGCCTACGGCGCCGAGATCGCCTATCTGGTGCTGCGCGTGCGCGAGGTCGGCGGCCACAGCCCGCTCAAGCCCGGCGAGCACATCGTCGTTGCCGAGACGCGCTGGCCCGAGCTCGAAGCGACTCTCGACTTCAAGGCCGACATGTTGATGGTGCTGAAGGGCGCCGAGCTCGCCGGCACGGTCTGCCGCCATCCGCTCAGCGGTTTTGCAGGGACGAACGGCGGCTACGACTTTCCGGTGCCGCTTCTGCCGGGCGATTTCGTCACCGCCACTGACGGCACCGGATTCGTCCATATGGCGCCGGGCCACGGCGCCGACGATTTCGAGCTCGGCCAGAAGCACGGCATCGCGGTGCCCGAGACGGTGGCGGCCGACGGCAGCTACGTCGCCTCGCTGCCACTCTTCGCCGGCAAGCGCGTCTTCAAGCCCAACGGCAAGGAGGGGGACGCGAACGCGGCCGTGATCGCGGCGCTGAAGCAGGCGAGCGCGCTTCTTGCCGAAAGTAAATTGATTCATTCCTATCCGCATTCCTGGCGCTCCAAGGCGCCGCTGATTTTCCGCACCACGCCGCAATGGTTTATCGGCATGGACATCAAGGGCGCGGACGGACGGACGCTACGCGAGACCGCGCTCGCCGCGATCGACGCGACGCGCTGGATTCCCGCGCAGGGCCGCAACCGCATCCGCGCCATGATCGAAACCCGGCCCGACTGGTGCGTCTCGCGCCAGCGCGCCTGGGGCGTGCCGATCGCTGTCTTCGTCGACAAGAAGACCGGCGCGCCGCTCAGGGATCAGGCGGTCGTCGATCGCGTCGCCACCGCCTTCGAACGGGACGGCTCAGATGCCTGGTTCACGCGGAATCCGGCCGAATTCCTGGGCCCCGACCGCAATCCGGCGGATTACGAGCAGGTCAAGGACATCGTCGACGTGTGGTTCGATTCCGGCTCGACCCACGCCTTCGTGCTCGAGCCACGCAAGGATTCCGACCTCGCCTGGCCAGCTTCGCTCTATCTCGAGGGCTCGGACCAGCATCGCGGCTGGTTCCATTCCTCGCTGCTCGAAGCCTGCGGCACGCGCGGCCGCGCGCCCTACGAGGCGGTGCTGACGCACGGCTTCGTCCTCGACGAGCAGGGGCACAAGATGTCGAAATCGCTCGGCAACGTCACCTCGCCGCAGGACGTGGTGGCAAAAAGCGGCGCCGACATCCTGCGACTCTGGGTGGTCGCCGCGGACTACGCCGACGATTTGCGCATCGGCCCCGAGATCCTCAAGCAGCAGAGCGAGATCTATCGGCGGCTCCGCAACACGCTGCGCTATCTGCTCGGCGCGCTCAACGACTTCGCCGAGCGCGAGCGCGTCGCGCCGGCCGACATGCCTGAGCTCGAGCGCTGGGTTTTGCATCGCCTGCGCGAGATCGACGGCGTCGTGTGCGCAGCGGTCGAGGCCTACGACTTCCACACCATGTTCACCGAGCTACATAATTTCTGCGCCGTCGACCTTTCGGCATTCTATTTCGACGTACGCAAGGATTCGCTCTATTGCGATCCGTTCGACGGCGAGCGCCGCCGCGCCGCGCGCACGGTGCTCGATCGCGTATTCGACGCTCTCGTCCGCTGGCTGGCGCCGGTCCTCTGCTTCACCGCGGAGGAAGCGTGGCTCTCCCGCCACGGCAATGGCGACGACCGCAGCATCCATCTCCAGCTTTATCCCGACATTCCGACGGCCTGGCGCGACGAAGCGCTCGGCCGCAAGTGGACGCGCATCCGCGACGTCCGCCGCGTCGTCACTGGCGCGATCGAGCTGAAGCGGGCCGAAAAATTCCTCGGCTCGAGCCTGCAGGCCGCGGTCGGTATCTACGCCGACGCCGAGGCGCAGGCGGCGTTCGCCGGTGTCGATCCGGCGGAGCTTTGTATTACCTCGGCGGCTTCGTTCGCCTCCGGCCCGCCGCCGGTGGGCGCCTTCGCGCTGCCCGACGTACCCGGCGTCGCCGTCGTGGTCGAGCGGGCCGTCGGCGAGAAATGCGCACGCTGCTGGCGGGTGCTGCCCGAGGTCGGCGGCGATCCGGCGTATCCCGATCTGTGCCGGCGCTGCGCCGGCGTGATCGGCGCGCGCGGCGAAGCGGCCTGATGCGGCGCGGTCTCGCGGTCGCCGCCGCCGTCGTGGCGATCGATCAGCTGGTCAAGGCCTGGGTGGTCGGCTTCTTCGCCGCCCGTTCGTCCGACGTGTTCACGGTCTTTCCGGCCTTCAACCTGGTCATGGCTTGGAACCGCGGCGTCAGCTTCGGCCTGTTCAATGGCGGCGGCGGCACGCTCATCTTCGCCGCGCTCGCCGCCGCCATCGTCGCGGGGCTGCTGTGGTGGCTGTCGCGCGCCCGCGAGCGCGACTTACAAATCGCCATCGGCCTGGTGATCGGCGGGGCGGTCGGCAACATCATCGACCGGCTGGCCCGCGGCGCGGTCGTAGATTTCCTTGATTTTCACCTCGGCGGGCTGCACTGGTTCGCCTTCAACGTCGCGGATGCCGCCATCTGCCTGGGTGTTTTCTTCATCGCCGTGGACGGATTGCTTGGCGAAGGCCGGCGAAATTAGGTAAGCTTTTCCGCTTCTTGGTTGGGGGCGTGGTTATGGTTTTGGGCCGGTTTCGCTTATCCGCAATTCCGCTTTGTGCATCGCTGGCGCTCGCGGCGCTGGCGGTCTCGGGCTGCAGCACCTGGACCGACGTCAAGCGCGGTCTGGGCATGGAAAAGGTCGTGCCCGACGAGTTCGACGTCACCACGAGCGCGCCGCTCGCCATTCCGCCTGACTACACCTTGCGACCGCCGACGCCCGGCGCCGCGCCGACGCAACAATTGTCGCCAACGGCGCAGGCGCAAGCCACGGTGTTTCGCGCTGGCGCCGACAAGCTCGATACCTTGCCACCTGCGAAGGCGCGCAGTCCGGGCGAGAGCGCGCTGCTGCAGGATGCGGGCGCCGCCAACGCGCCGCGGAACATCCGCCAGCTCGTCAACAGCGACGACCGGTCGGCGGCCAACAGCAACACCCTGACCGAGCGGCTGCTGTTCTGGCGGACGCCGCCGGTAACCCCGGACCAGGTGATCGATCCGACCGCCGAAACTGAGCGTTTGCGCGAGGAAGGCGCCAACGGTGCGACCGCCGCCGGCCAGGCCACGACCACGGCAGCCGCCGCGCCGAAGCCGACGATCGAGCGCACCAAGCAGGACAACAAAGGCTTCTTCAATTGGCTGTTCTAGGGCCGTCGGGGTGAGACGCGCCGGCGGGGGCAGCGCCGGTCACGCCGTCCGGCGGGTTGCCATTGCGACCTTCGCCCTCGCTCCATTGCAAACGGTGCTGATCTAAAGGGATCCTGAGTACGTTGATTACCGGACCGGGCGTTCCGGGAGGGTGACACCGGTGACCTATCGCCAGGACATCAATGGCTGTCTCGCCGAGGCCTGCAAGAACGGGCTCACCGCGACCGAGCTCGACGACGCCTTGCGCCGTGCCGCACCCTCGTTGCCGGCGCTGGCGCGGAAACGCCAGGACGGCAGCCTGCCGCTGCTCGGCCTGCCGGCGCGCCGCGACGATATCGCCCAGCTCGAGCCGCTCGCCGCCGAGTTCCGCAAGCTCAAAGACGTGATCGTGCTCGGCACCGGCGGCTCCAGCCTGGGCGGCCAGACGCTGGTCGCACTCGCCGCGCCCGACCGCACCCGCATCCATTTCATGGACAACGTCGATCCGCACAGCTTCGCGTTGCTGTTCGATGCCCTCGATCCGACCAAGACCGGCCTCGTCGCCATCTCCAAATCGGGCGGCACCGCCGAGACGCTGGTGCAGTTCTTCGCCTGCATGGACTGGCTCGGCAAGCGCAACGGCGCGCGCACCATCGTCGTCACCGAGCCGAAGCCCAATCCGCTGCGCGCGCTCGCCGGCGCGCGCAAGCTGCGCATCCTCGACCACGACCCCGGCATCGGCGGCCGCTATTCGGTGCTGTCGAACGTCGGGCTGCTGCCGGCGATGATCGCCGGCGTCGACGTCGTCAAGCTGCGGCGAGGCGCCGACACGGTGCTCGATGCCACGCTCGCCGCCAGGCACCCGCGCGACGCCGCGCCGGCCTTGGGCGCCGCCATCGCGGTCGCGCTCAACGAGCGGCACCGCGTCGCCAACACGGTGATCATGCCCTATGTCGACCGGCTAGCGCATTTCGGACTCTGGTTCCGGCAATTGTGGGCGGAAAGCCTGGGCAAGGACGGCAAAGGCACGACGCCGATCCGCGCCGTCGGCACCGTCGACCAGCACAGCCAGCTCCAGCTCTATCTCGCCGGACCCGCCGACAAGATGTTCTCGCTGGTGATGCTCGATCAGGCGGGCAAAGGACCGCGCATGCCGGCGAAGCTGCCCGATGCAATCCTCGCCTATCTCGCTGGCAAGCGGATGGGCGACCTGATCGACGCCGAGCAGCGTGCGACGGCGCAGACCCTGATCCGCAACGGCCGTCCGACTCGCGTCTTCGCGCTTCCGCGACTCGACGCCGAGTCGATCGGCGCGCTGCTCATGCATTACATGCTCGAGACCATCATCGCCGCCGATCTGTGGGGCGTGAACGCCTTCGATCAGCCGGCGGTCGAGGAAGGCAAGGTGCTCGCGCGTCAGTACCTTGGCGAGAAAGGCCCGGCCAAGGCACAATAGGCCATGGCCATCCGCCAGTTGCCCGCAATCGTCGTCAATCGCATCGCCGCCGGCGAAGTGGTCGAGCGTCCGGCGGCGGCAGTAAAGGAATTGGTCGAGAACGCCATCGATGCCGGTGCGCGCCGCATCGAGGTGACGTTGCGCGACGGCGGCGCCAGCCTGATCCTGGTCAGCGACGATGGCGACGGCATGGATGCGGTCGAGGTCGCGCTCGCCGTCGAGCGACATTGCACATCGAAGCTGCCGGATGATGATCTGCTGCACATCCGCACGCTCGGCTTCCGCGGCGAGGCGCTGCCGTCGATCGGTGCAGTCAGCCGCCTGTCGATCGTCAGCCGCAAGCGCGGCGCAGCCGACGCCTTCAAGGTTGCTGTCGAAGGCGGCAGCAAGTCGGCCGTCGAGCCCGCGGCGCTGAGCCAGGGCACGCGCGTCGAAGTCCGCGACCTGTTCTACGCCACGCCGGCGCGGCTCAAGTTCCTGAAATCGGTGCGCGCCGAGCGCGACGCCGCGGTGGACGCCGTCGAACGCCTCGCCATGGCCTATCCGTCGATCGCCTTCACCGTCGTTGGTGACGAAGAGAAGCCGCTGGTGCGCATGACCGCGGCCGAGCCCGATCTCGCCGGCAAGTCGGCCGACGACATCCGCCGGGCGCGGCTCGGCGCGATCCTGGGCCGCGACTTCGCCGACAACGCGCTCGCCATCGATGCCGTGCGCGAGGGCTTTCGCCTGACCGGTTTCGCCGGCCTGCCGATCCTCAACCGCGCCACCGCCCGCGACCAGTATCTCTTCGTCAACGGCAGGCCGGTGCGCGACAAGCTGCTGGCCGGCGCGGTGCGCGGCGCCTATCAGGATGTCCTGGCACGCGACCGCCACCCGATGGTCGTCCTGTTCCTGGACGGGCCCGAAGCGGACATCGACGTCAACGTGCATCCGGCCAAGGCCGAGGTACGCTTCCGCGACGCCGCGCTCGTGCGCGGCCTGATCGTGGGCGCGCTGCGCAATGCGCTCGCCGCGGCGGGCCATCGCGCCTCGACCACGGTGGCCGAGCAGGCGCTGGCTGCCGCGCGGCCGATGGTCTGGACCCAAGGCGGCGCCGCGCTCGCGCTCAATCCGGGCTTCGCCGAAGCTGCGGCTCCCTACCAGGCGCCGTTGGCCCAATCGCCGCCGGCGGCGCGCGCGGTCGAGGCGCCGGCGCCAGCGGCGACAGCGCATCCGCTGGGCGCCGCCTGCGCCCAGCTGCACGAGACCTATATCGTGGCGCAGACCGCCGACGGCCTCGTCATCGTCGACCAGCACGCGGCGCACGAGCGCTTGGTCTACGAGCGCATGAAGGCCGAGATCGCCGCCACCGGCGTCAAGCGCCAGATCCTGCTCATCCCCGAGGTGGTCGAGCTCGATCCCGCCGACGCAGCGCGGCTCGCCGCGCGCGCGACCGAGCTCGCCGAGTTGGGACTGGTGCTCGAGGCCTTCGGCCCGGGCGCGGTGGTAGTGCGCGAGGTGCCGGCGCTGCTCGGCGAGACCGACGTCAAGGGGCTGGCACGCGATCTCGCCGACGAGGTCGCCGAGCTGGGCGGCGCCCTGTCGCTCAAGGAGCGGCTCGAGGAGGTGTGCGGCACGATCGCGTGTCATGGCAGCGTCCGCGCCGGCCGCCGGCTCAACCAGGCCGAGATGAACGCGCTCTTGCGCCAAATGGAAGCGACGCCGCATTCCGGCCAGTGCAATCACGGCCGGCCGACCTATGTCGCGCTGAGCCGCGCCGAAATCGAGAAATTGTTCGGCCGTCGCTGACCGATGTCCGCGCTCGATCCCGATACCGGGCTGGTCCTGCTCTCCGCCGGCCAGGACTCCACCACCTGTCTCGCCTGGGCGCTCGACCGCTTCCGCCGCGTCGAAACCATCGGCTTCGAATACGGTCAGCGCCACGGCATCGAGATGGAGCTGCGCGAGCCGATCCGGCGCCAGCTGGCGGCGCTTCGGCCCGAATGGACGGCGCGGCTCGGTCCGGATCGCGTGATCGCGCTCGACGTTCTGGGCCGGGTGAGCGAAAACGCGCTGACCGCCGACCTGCCGCTAGTCAAGCGGCCGGACGGTCTGCCGGCGACCTTCGTGCCCGGCCGCAATCTCGTCTTCTTCACCTTCGCCGCCATCGTCGCCTATCAGCGCGGTCTCAAGCACGTCGTCGGCGGCATGTGCGAGACCGATTTCTCAGGCTATCCCGATTGCCGCGACGACACGATCAAGGCGCTGCAGGCGGCGATCAACCTCGGCATGGATACGCGGCTTGCGCTCGAGACGCCGCTGATGTGGATCGACAAGGCGGCGACCTGGCGCCTCGCCGAAAGCCTCGGTGGCATGGCGCTGATCGATCTCATCCGCCGCGAGACCCACAGCTGCTATCGCGGCGTGCGCGGCTCGCTCCACGATTGGGGCCATGGCTGCGGCGACTGCGACGCCTGCGCGTTGCGTGCCAAGGGCTGGGCGGCCTATGCGGCGGACCTTGCCGCGCGCCGCGCGCTAGCTAGCGCTGCGGCCGGAAGGCGTAGGCCGACGGGCCCTTGACCGCCTCGTCGACCACCAGCCGGTGCTGCAGCGGCGGGAAGGCGCGCTGGCGGCAATCGGCGCGCTCGCACAGGCGACAGCCGACGCCGATCTCAGTCGCCGGCTCGGCGCGCCCCAGGTCGAGCCCGTCGGCATAGACGATCTCGGCGGCACGCGCGAGGTCGCAGCCCAGCACCACCGCCATGTGGCCCGACGGCGCGTGGAAGCCACCGCCCGGCTTCTCCACCGTCCGCGCGACGCAGAAGAACGTCGCGCCGTCGGGCAGCCGCGCGATCTGGCGGCGGATCAGGCCGGGCGTGGCGAACGCCTCGTGCACGACGAAGCGCGGGCAGGCGCCGCCGTAGCGCGAGAAGTGGAAGCCCGCGGCGGAGAAGCGCTTGCTGATGTTACCGGCGATGTCTGCGCGGGCGAAGAAGAAGGGAATGCCGGCGGCGCCCGGCCGGTTGAGGGTCGACAGGCGATGCGCCGCCTGTTCGAACGAGACGCCGAAGCGGTTCATCAGCCGCTCGATGTCGTAGCGCTCGGCCTGCGCCGCTTCGAGAAACACCGTATAGGGCATTAGCACGGCGCCGGCGAAATAGTTGGCGAGCCCGATGCGGCACAGCATCTCGCTCTCCGGCGCCGACAGCTTGGCGGTGCGGATCGCTTCGCCGATCGCGTCGCGCGCCTCGAGCAGGCCGATCTGGTAGGCGAGGTGGAAGTTGCGGCTGGCGATGGGCAGCGCTTCGGACAGGTTCAAGCGCCGGTTGCGCAGCTCGAAGCGGCGCAGGGCGCCGGCCATGGTATCGACCGTCGCGATCTCGACCGTGACGCCATGCTGCCGCGCCAAGCGTTCGCTCAAGGCGCGGCCAAGATCGGTGCCCGCCGCCGGATGCAGCGTCTCGGCCGTGGTCTCGAGCGCGGGGAAATAGTTGCGGCGCGCCTCGAAGAAATCGCGCGCCTCCTCGGTCGGCAGCACGACCCGGCGGGTCCGGCCGCCCGAGAGATCGATGTTGAGCGCCTGGGCATCGTCGCGCGCGGCGCGCAGCGCGCGGTAGAGATCGGCGATGGCGCGCGCGGCGCGCGGCGCGGCGGCCACCAGCCGCGCGATCTCGTCGCTGTCGACGCCGCCCTCGCGCAATCCGGCATCGGCGAACACCTCGCTCAGCGCGGCGGCGAGCTGGCGCTCGGCGTCGTCGGTCAGCGCGTTGAGGTCGACGCCGAACTTCTCGCCGAGCTTCAGCAGCAGCGACACTGTCACCGGCCGCTCGTCGTGCTCGATCAGGTTGAGATAGCTGGCGCTGATGCCGAACTCGCCGGCCATCTGCTGCTGGGTCAGGCCGCGGTCCTGGCGCAGGCGCCGGATCTTCTGGCCGAGCAAGGTCTTGCGGGCCGTCATCAAGCCTCCATCGGTTTACAAATTTACAAACCGCACAATAATTTGCATGAAAATGCACATGTTTTACTAATTTCATTATCGCCGAGGGTAGAAACTTCGCAAGTGCAATGTAAATCTCATCACCGGTTCTACCGTTTTTTGGATGGAGGTTCGTGATGAACGACCGGCCTGCCGAAACCGTCGTCCACCCGGTTGCCGACCGCTGGCGCGCCGTGAAGCGCGACTATTCCGCCGACCAGATGCGCCGGCTGACCGGCTCGCTGCGCGTCAGCCATACGCTCGCCGAGCGCGGTGCCGACCGGCTGTGGCAGCTGCTCCATGCCGAACCCTACGTCGCGGCGCTGGGCGCGCTCACCGGCAACCAGGCATTGCAGCAGGTCAAGGCCGGACTCAAGGCCATCTATCTGTCGGGCTGGCAGGTCGCCGCCGACGCCAACAACGCTGGCCAGATGTATCCCGACCAGAGCCTCTATCCTGCGAGCTCGGTGCCCGACGTCGTTCGGCGGATCAACCGCGCCTTCCAGCGCGGCGACCAGATCCAGCATCTGGAAGGTTGCGGCGATGTCGATTTCTTCGCGCCGATCGTCGCCGACGCCGAAGCCGGCTTCGGCGGGCCCTTGAACGCCTTCGAGCTGATGAAGGCGATGATCGAGGCGGGCGCCGCCGGCGTCCACTTCGAGGATCAACTGGCCGCCGAGAAGAAATGCGGCCATCTCGGCGGGAAGGTCCTGGTGCCGATGAGCCAGTTTGTCCGCACCCTCAACGCAGCGCGGCTTGCGGCCGACGTCGAAGGTGTGCCGACAGTTCTGTTCGCGCGCACCGACGCCGATTCGGCGCAACTGCTGACTTCGGACATCGATCCGCGCGACCAAAAATTCCTCACTGGTGAGTGCACGCCGGAAGGCTTCTTCCGCGTCAAACCCGGCGTCGGCAAGGACTATGCGATCGCGCGCGGCCTCGCCTTCGCCGAATACGCCGATCTCGTCTGGTGGGAGACGTCGGAGCCCAATCTCGACGACGCACGGCGCTTCGCCGAGGCGATCCATCATCACTTCCCCGACAAACTGCTCGCCTACAACTGCTCGCCGTCGTTCAACTGGAAGAAGAAGCTCGCGGCCGGCGACGTCGTCGAGTTCCAGTCGCGGATCGGCGCGATGGGCTACAAGTTCCAGTTCGTGACCCTGGCCGGCTTCCACCAGCTCAACCACGGCATGTTCGAACTGGCGCGCGACTACAAGGCGCGCGGCATGGCCGCCTATGCCGAACTGCAGCAGGCGGAATTCGCCGCCGAGGCACACGGCTACACCGCGGTCAAGCACCAGCGCGAGGTCGGCACCGGCTATTTCGACGCGGTGGCGACGACGCTGTCGGGCGGCAGATCGGCGACCACGGCCATGGCGGGCTCGACCGAGACGGCGCAGTTCCACGACACCCTCCATCCCGACGAGGCGGTGGCGGCCGAATAGGGCCAGCAGCGATGGAGAAGCCGATGAAGATCTGCGTGTTCGGCGCTGGCGCGATCGGGGGGTTCCTGGGTGCGAAGCTCGCGGCTTCGGGTGCCGAGGTGTCTCTGGTCGCGCGCGGCGCCAACCTGGCAGCGATCCGCACTCATGGTCTGACCCTGCGCGCCGACGGCAAGGAGACCGTCGTGCGGCTGCCGGCGACCGACGATCCGGCCGAGTTCGGCCCGCAGGACTACGTCATCGTGACGCTCAAGGCCAACCAGATCGACGCGGCGCTCAAATACTTCGCACCGCTGCTCGGTCCGGAGACCGCGATCGTCACCGCGGTCAACGGCGTCCCGTACTGGTATTTCCATCGCCAGCCGGGTCCGTGGGAGAACCGCAGCATCGCCAGCGTCGATCCGGGCCGGCGGCAGTGGACCGTGCTCGGACCGGAGCGCGCCATTGGCTGCGTCGTCTATCCGGCAACCGAGTTGGTGGCGCCGGGCGTGGTCGAGCACGTCTACGGCGACCGCTTTCCGATCGGCGAGCCGTCGGGCGAGTCCACCCCGCGCTGCGAGCGCCTGTCGGCGGTCTTCGCCGCGGCGGGGCTCAAGGCGCCGGTGCTCGACCGCATCCGCGACGAGATCTGGCTCAAGCTGTGGGGCAATCTCTGCCTCAATCCGCTCAGCGCGCTCACCGGCACGACGCTCGACGTGCTGTGCGGCGAGACCGGCACGCGCGCCGTCGCGCGCGCCATGATGAGCGAGGCGCAGGCGATCGCCGAGCGCCTCAATGTCCGCTTCCGCGTCGATCTCGAGCGCCGCCTCGACGGCGCGCGCAAGGTCGGCGCGCACAAGACATCGATGCTCCAGGATCTCGAGCGCGGCCGGCCGCTCGAAATCGACGCGCTGGTGACGGCGGTGCAGGAGCTCGGCCGGCTGGTCGAGGTGCCGACGCCGACGCTCGACGTGGTGCTGGCGCTGATCCAGCACCGGGCCGAGGCGTTGCGGCTCTACGATCGTCCGACACAGGACGACGCGATTCAGCCCGCGGCCGTGGCGGCGGAATAGCGCAGGAACACGATCTTGGCCGCGCCGTAGCGGCGTTCGTCGAGCGGCGTGAATCTGACCGGCGGCGCGAAGGCGCGCTTGGCCGGCAATTCCACGACCGCCAGTGAATCAGGCTGGAGCCAGCCGGAAGCGGCTAGCGCGGCGAGCGCCGGCGCGGCCCAATCCTCGGCATAAGGCGGATCGAGAAACGCCAGGGACGCCGGCGCGTTGGCACGCGGCGGTCTCAGGGCGTCGCCGGTCAGCACCGTGGTCTGCCGCTCGGCGCCGAGCGCCGCGATATTGGCTGCCAGCACGGCGCGCGCCGTGCGATCGCGCTCCATGAACGTCACAAAGCGTGCGCCGCGCGACAGCGCCTCGAGGCCGAGGGCGCCGCTGCCGGCGAAGGCGTCGAGCACGAAGGCGTCCTCGTAAGGCGGCCGCGGCGTGAAACCGGCATGCGCCAGGATGTTGAAGACCGCCTCGCGGGCGCGGCCCGACGTCGGCCGCACCGTGCCGCCGGCGAGCGACGCCAGCTTCCGGCCGCGATGCTTGCCGGCGATGATGCGCGGCACGGATTCAGCCGCGCGCGGCCTGGATGAAGGCGGCGAAGATGCGCGTGTCGCCCTCGCTCAGGCGGTACTCCGGATGCCACTGCACGCCGAGCACGAAGCGCCGCTTCGGGTCCTCGATGCCCTCGATCACGCCGTCGGGCGCGACCGCATCGACGACCAGGCCGGGCGCGGCATCCTTGATCGCTTGGTGATGCGCGCTGTTGACCCGCATCTCGCCGAGGCCGGTGATGCGGCGCAGCAGCGTGCCCGCCGCGATCGCCACCGCATGGCCGGGCTCCGTGCGCGGATTAGGCTGCTCGTGCGCCAGCGCGTCCTTCACCTCGTCGGGAATGTGCTGGACCAGCGTGCCGCCGAGCGCAACGTTCAACAGCTGCTCGCCGCCGCAGATGCCGAGCACGGGAAGATTCTTCGCCAACGCGCGGCGGCAGATGGCGAGTTCGAATTCGGTGCGCCGCGCCTTGAGCGAGACGCTCGCGTGCTTGGTTTGCGCTCCGAACAGCGCCGGATCGACGTCGAAGGCGCCGCCGGTGACGATCAGGCCGTCGAGCAGCGCCAGGTAATCGCCGGCGCGTTCCGGCTCGTGCGGCAGCAGCACCGACAGCCCGCCCGCCTCGGCCACCGCTTCGCAATAGTTCTCGCGCAACGCGTACCACGGATGGGTCTTGGAATAGCCGCCCGGCGGCTCGTGATCGAGGGTGAGGCCGATGACCGGCTGTGCCATGCTGGCGCCAATCTATGACTGCGCCGCGCGAGCGGCAAGGAAGCCGCATGTCCGATCAACCGGTGAAGCCGATGGCGCTGGCGCTGGCGGTGGCCGAGCGCGCCGCGCAGGCGGGCGAGGTGCCGGTCGGCGCGGTGCTGGTCGATGCGTCCGGCGTGGTGCTGGCGCAGACCGCCAACCGCGTCGAGGAACTCGCCGATCCGACCGCGCACGCCGAGCTGCTGGCGTTGCGCGAGGGCGCGCGCCAGCGCGGCCGGCCGATCCTCGACGATTGCGATCTCTACGTCACGCTCGAGCCCTGCGCGATGTGTGCCGGCGCCATCGCGCTGGCGCGCATCCGGCGACTCTATTTCGGCGCCAGCGATCCCAAGGGCGGCGCGGTCGAGCACGGTTCGCGTTTCTTCCAGCAGCCGACCTGCCATCACCGGCCGGAGATCTATGGCGGCATCGACGCGACGCGCGCCGGCGCGCTATTGCGGCGCTTTTTCGCTGACCGGCGCTGAGGCGCGTCGGCGGCCGATGGCGCGCCAGCCGATATCGCGGCGGCAGAAGCCTTGCGGCCAATCGATCTTGTCGACCACCGCGTAGGCGCGCTTCTGCGCTTCGCGCACCGAGCGGCCGCGCGCGACCACGTTCAAGACGCGGCCGCCGTCGGCGATCAGCTTTTCGCCGACCCGCTTGGTGCCGGCGTGGAAAATCTTGACGGACGTGTCGGCGCCGGCGGCGCCGTCGAGGCCGCGGATCTCGCTGCCCTTGACCGGCGTGCCGGGA
Source organism: Alphaproteobacteria bacterium (assembly GCA_028871055.1). Lineage (GTDB taxonomy): Bacteria > Pseudomonadota > Alphaproteobacteria > ATCC43930 > CGMCC-115725 > REEB95. Next base: position 24,021 of record JAGWON010000003.1, on the reverse strand, counting down.
TAGCCCTTGGCCGCGAGGACGACGCACAACGCGACTTCGTCGCGCCAGCGCAGGTCGAAATCCTCGAGCTCGCCGTCATGCACGGCGATCAGCGCCGGCAGCAGATCGCTCTTGAGCCGCGGCACCAGCACCTGGCACTCCGGATCGCCGAAGCGGCAGTTGTATTCGATGATCTGCGGCCCGTCCTTGGTGAGGATCAGTCCGGCATAAAGCACGCCTTTGTACGGTCGGCCTTCGTCGCGCATGGCGTGGACTGTCGGCAGGACGATCTTCTCCATCACCTGCACTTCGAGCTCGGCCGTCAGCGCCGGCGCCGGCGAATAGGCGCCCATGCCGCCGGTGTTGGGACCGGTGTCGCCGTCGCCGACGCGCTTGTGGTCCTGCGCCGAAGCGAGGCCGAGCGCGCGCTTGCCGTCGACCAGGGCGAAGAAGCTCACTTCCTCGCCCTCGAGAAAATCCTCGACCACGATCTCGGCGCCGGCGCCGCCGAACTTCTTCGCCACCATCGCGGCGTCGACCGCGGCGAGCGCCTGGCGCGTCGTCGTCGCCACCGTCACGCCCTTGCCGGCGGCCAGACCATCGGCCTTAACGACAATGGGCGCCTTATGCTTCTTGATGTAGTCCTTGGCCGCCGCCGGATCGGTGAAGCGCCGGTAGGGCGCGGTCGGAATGTTGTACTTGGCGCAGAGATCCTTGGCGAAGGCCTTGGAGCCTTCGAGCGCGGCGGCGGCCGCGGTCGGACCGAAGGCGGCGATGCCGGCCGCCTCGAGTTTGTCGACCAATCCGGCGACCAGCGGCCCTTCGGGGCCGATCACCACGAAATCGATTCTCTCCTGCTGGCACAGCTTGAGAACGCCGTCGATGTCCGTCGGCGCGATCGCGACGCACGCGGCCTCGTCGGCGATGCCGGGATTGCCCGGCGCGCAGAACAGCGTGTCGCACAGCGGCGACGACGAGATCGCCCAGCACAGCGCATGCTCGCGTCCGCCCGATCCGACCACCAGCACCCGCAAGCGGCTCTCCTCGCAAAGGTCTATATCCGGCCCGTTTCCCCGTATGGGGGCGCTCTTGTATCATAGCGCGCAATGACGGAAAGCCACTCGCCGACCGTGGTCGCGGGCCCCGCCGGGCTCCGTCCCAACCTGCCCGAATACACGGTTTCCGAGCTATCCCAAGCGGTTAAGCGGACGCTTGAAACCGATTTCGGGCATGTCCGGGTGCGCGGCGAGGTTTCGGGCTGCAAGCGGGTCAGCTCCGGTCACTGCTATCTGACGCTGAAGGATGCCGAGTCGTGCCTCGACGGTGTGATCTGGCGGACGGCGTTCGGCCGGCTCGCGCTCAAGCCCGAAGACGGCATGGAGGTGGTCAGCACCGGCCGGATGACGACCTATCCCGGCCGCTCGAAGTACCAGCTCGTCATCGAAGCGATCGAGCTCGCCGGCATCGGCGCGCTCCTGAAGCTGCTCGAGGAGCGCAAGCGGAAGCTCCTGGCGGAAGGGCTGTTCGACGATTCGCACAAGCGCGCGCTGCCGTTCTTGCCCGAGGTGATTGGCGTCGTCACCTCGCCGACCGGCGCGGTGATCCGTGACATCCTGCACCGCCTCGCCGACCGCTTTCCGCGCCGCGTCCTGGTCTGGCCGGTGCCGGTCCAGGGCGAGGGTGCGGCTGAGGCGATCGCCGCGGCAATCGCCGGCTTCGACGCACTCGACGGCGGCGGCGCGGTGCCGCGGCCCGATCTGCTGATCGTCGCGCGCGGCGGTGGCAGCATCGAGGACCTGATGGCCTTCAACGAGGAGATCGTCGTGCGGGCCGTCGCGTCCTGCACCATCCCGCTGATCGCCGCGGTGGGGCACGAGACCGATACGACGCTGATCGATTTCGCCGCCGACCGGCGCGCGCCGACGCCGACCGCCGCCGCAGAGATGGCGGTTCCGGTGCGGCTCGATCTCGCCGCCGATCTCGCGGCCTACTCGCACCGGCTGGCGCAGGCGCTGGCGCGCTTCATGGACGACAAGTTCCTGCGCGTCGAGGGGCTGGCGCGCGGCCTGCCTGATCCGCGCGGCCTGATCGAGAACGCGATGCAGCGGCTCGACGACCGCGCCGAGCGGCTGCGCAACGGTATCGTGGCGCTGTTCCGCCTGCGCCGTCAGACCCTGCAGGCGCTCGGTCGGATGCTGCGGCGCGACGTGCTCGAGCGCGAGATCGGACGGCTGCGCGACGCCGTCGCCGATGACGCCGAGCGGCTGACGCCGGCAGTGGCCCGCCTGCTGCAGCAGCGCGAGATTGCGCTGGCCGGCTGCGCCGGCCGGCTCGCCAACTGGCGCCAGGCCCAGGACAAGGTGCTGGAGCGCGGCTACGTGCTGGTGCGCGACGCCAAGGGCGCGGTGCTGACTTCGGCCGAGGCGGTCGTGCCGGGCGCCGATCTCGCGCTCGAGTTCCACGACGGCAAGGTCGCGGCACGCGCCGTCGGCCGCGACGTCCCGAGGCCGGCGAAGGCGTCACCGCCCAGGCGCGAACAGGGCAAGCTGCTGTGAGACGCTTTGCCGTCGTTGCGGTGCTTTGCTCCATCGCGGCGGCGGCGGTTGCCCGAAACCTCACCCTCGACGGCACGCTCACCCAGGGCGCGCTGATTCGCGGCTTTGCCGGGCCCGGCGCGCGGGTGACCCTCGACGGCAGGCCGGTGCGCGTCGCACCCGACGGACATTTCATCCTCGGCTTCGGCTGCGATGCGCCGCCCCGCGCAAGCCTCGACGTGATCCTCCGCGATGGCTCGCGCGTTCATCGCGTGCTCGACATCGTCCGGCGGCACTACGGCGTGCGTCGGGTCGAGAACCTGCCGCCCGCGGAGGTGACGCCGCCGCCCGAGACGGCGGCGCGCGCCAGGCGCGAGACGGCCGAGATCGACCAAGCCTTCGGGCGGCAGAGCGACAGCGTCGCTTTCGCGGCGCCGCTCGAATGGCCGGTGATCGGAACCATCACGGGCGTCTATGGCAGCCAGACCTTCCTCCACGGCCAGCCGCGGCAGCCGCATCTGGGCGTCGACGTCACCGCGCCGGCCGGCACGCCGGTCAAGGCGGCCGACGCCGGAATCGTCAGCCTCGCCGAGTCCGGCCCCTTCTTCGCCGGCGGCGCCGTCGTCATCGATCACGGCTACGGGCTGTCGACGCTCTACGTGCATCTCCAGCACATCGCGGTGCGGCTTGGTGACCGCGTGACGCAGGGCCAGATTATCGGCGACCTCGGTGTGACCGGCCGCGCCACCGGCCCGAACCTACATTGGGAGCTGTTCTGGAACGGGATTCGGCTTGACCCAGCCCTCGCCGTTGGGCCGATGCCCGACAGTGCCAACTTAGTGCATGACCAAACCCCGCCGAAATGATCCCTGCCCGTGCGGCAGCGGCAAGAAATTCAAAGTATGCCACGGATTCAATCGTCCCTGGCCAAAACCCGAAAATATTGCGGCCGTTTTTCGGAACGACCGCGAGAAAAAAATTGCTGTCGTTACTCGCGATATAGTTCTGAATCAGCTCACCCGTGACGGTCCGTTAATTGCGGCGTCGTTTGACGAATTAGGCGTGGCCGATTTGCGTGAAATCAGCGCGGTTTACGCCGACGCTATCGCGATTTCATGGCGTTTTCAAATCGAGCATGCAGCTGATGATGATACGCTTATTCCAACATGCGCACGGTTGCTGATGACCGCGCAGGAAACGTTTATTGGGAGCGTTGATTTAGCGCGGCACGGGTATCGCCGCCAATACGGCGCCCTCGTTCGCAACGCCGTGGAAGCGCTCTGCACGATTATTACTCTGATGACCGAAGCGGGCGCTTTGGATGCCTTGCATCAGAAAAAATTGAAATCGACACATGCCGTCGCGCAAGCCAAGAAAGCGATCCCCGCGATCGGGTACTTGTATGGGCTGCTAAGCAATAGTTTTGTCCACGTCGGCACGATGCATGCCGCATTTGAACCGCTAATTCGATTCCGCCGTGGCGAAGAGTCGTTAGGATTTCTTATTCCAAGTATGCGCAGTATTGCGTGGCTTATTTACGTCGTTACTGAGCTTGTGTTTCTCAAACACGTAGAAAAACCGCGATACTGGAAGAAAATCGGGGAGAACGAACTTGGGTATGAGCTTGCATATGATCCGTCCGAAGACGAGAAAGCATGGCAAAAGAAATTCTTGGAAACCTCCTACGCTGAACTTGAGCTGGGGCACCGCTAGTCCGGCCAGCGGTGGTGCAGCCAGAACCACTGCTCTGGCCGCTGCCGTACCCATCCTTCCACCGCCGCATTGACCGCGGTCATCAGCTGTTTGACATCGGCCTGGGCGTCGCCGGTCCGCGGCAGCGCGATCGGCGGGTCGGCGACAAAGCGGAAGGTCGCGCCGGCGATGCGCTCGACGCGGCACGGCAGCACCACGCAATCGTAGCGCAGCGCCAGCCGCGCCAGCGCCGGCGCGGTCATCGCGTCGCGGCCGAAGAACGGCACCGCGATGCCGTCGTTCATCTTCTGATCGACCAGCATGCAGATGTGCTTGCCCGCGGCGAGCGCGCCGATGGCGCGCCGTGCCGCGACGCTGCCCTTGGGCACCAGTTCGCTGCCGACGACGCCGCGCGCTGCGTTGATGATCTCGTCGATGAAGGGGTTGTTGGCGGCGCGGTAGATCTCGATCACCTTGAGCCCGGCCTGCGTCGCCGCCAAGGTCGCGATCTCCCAGTTGCCGAAGTGGGCCGAGAAGAAGATGAAACGCGTCTTGGGGCCGCGCGCGTCGACGATCTCGCGAAACCCTTCGACCGTCACGCGGCCGCCGGAGTCATACAGTTTGAATTCACCAAGGTGTGGATACTCGGCGACGACGCGGCCGAGATTGTCCCACATGCCGCGGACGATGCGCGCGATCTCGGGCTCGGATAGATCGGGAATGGCGCGGCGCAAATTGATCCGCGCCCGCTTGCTGATGCCGAGCAGGGGGCCGACACCGCGCGCCAGCATGCCGCCCAGGGCGGACGCGGCGTCGAGCGGCAATAGCCGGAAGAAAGCGAAGGCGAGGCGCGCGAACAGGCCTTCGGTCCAGTCCTGCACGCGCTTGACGCCGACGCGCTCAGCCATGCGCCGAGCGCTCGAGCGCGCGATCGAGCAGCGCATCGAGTGCCCGCTCGTCGCGCCATTCGGTCGTCAACGGCAGATATTCGATGCGCGTGCGCCACGCCGGCGACAGCCGCACCCAGTCCTTTTCCGTGGTGATCAGTGCGGCATCGGCGCGTCGCGCCGCCGCGGCAAGTTCGTCGATCTCGCGCTCGTCGTACGGATGGTGGTCGGGAAAGCCGCGCGCCGCTACCAGCCGCGCCCCGGCCTTGGGGAAATGATCGAAGAATTTCTGCGGCCGGCCGATGCCGGCGAAGGCGAGGAGCGCACGGCCCGCGAGGTTCGCCGTCGACGGGCGCGGCTCGGCGTGCAGCACAGGGATCGTGCCGAGCCGCGACGCGGCACCGGTCTCGTCGGCGCCGAGCATCACCACCGCGTCGATGCGCGCCAGACCGCGCGCGATGCTCTCGCGCAAGGGACCCGCCGGCATCACGCGCCCGTTGCCGAAACCGTAGCCGCCGTCGAGCACGACTAGCGCCAAGTCCTTGGCCAGCGTCGGATTCTGCAGACCGTCGTCCATCAGGATCGCCTGCGCGCCAGCGGCCACTGCGGCCCAGGCACCGGCCGCACGGTCGCGTGCCACCCACACGATCGCACGCTGCGCCAGCATCAGCGGTTCGTCGCCGACTTCGGCTGCCGTATGGCGATCGGGGTCGACGCGCACCGGGCCGGGCAGCGTCCCGCCATAGCCCCGGCTCAACACATGGACGGCAATGCCACGCGCGGCGATGCGAGTCGCCAAATTCGCGACGATCGGCGTCTTGCCGGCGCCGCCCGCCACCAGATTGCCGACGCAGATGACCGGCACGGGCGCGCGATAGGGCCGAGCGATCGCTTGGCGCATGGCGCCGGCTGCGTCATAGACGCAGCCGAACGGCGCCAGCAGTAGCGACAGCGCGCCGCGCCGCGCCCAGAACTCAGGCGCGCTTGGCGGCATGGGGCGACAGGCGGTCGAGCCACGGTGCGATGCGTTTCATCACCGCGTCGAGCACTGTGCGATTGTTGGCGGCGATGCCCGCGGCGGCGGCGGCGCGTGCCGCGCGCTCGACCGGATCGTCGATCAGCCGCCCGACTGCGTGGGCGAGCGCCTCGGCGTCGTGCACTTCGACCGAGGCGCCGGCGGCGGCGAGCGCTTCGGTCGCGCCGGCGGTGTTGCTCATGTCGGGGCCGTGCAGGATGGCGCAGTCGAGCAGCGCCGCCTCGATCGGATTGTGGCCGCCCTTGCGCGCGAGCGAGCCGCCGATGAAGGCGATGCCGGCGAGGCGATAGAACAGGCCGAGTTCGCCGAGCGTATCGGCGAGATAGATGTCGACCGTACGCTCGATCCTTTCGTCGCGCGACCGCCGGACGACGCGCAGGCCCTGGGCCTCGAGCAGGTGCGCGATCTCGGCGCCGCGCGCCGGGTGGCGCGGCGCGACGATGGTCAGCAGATTGGGATGCTTGGGCCTTAGGCGGCGGTGGACCAGGGCGGCGGCTTCCTCCTCGTCCGGGTGCGTCGAGGCCGCAAGCCAGATGGTGCGGCCGGCGAGCGCTGCGGCCAGGCGCGCGAGGTCACCCTGGTCGACCGGTAGCGGCGCCGCCGCCGCCTTGAGATTGCCGACCGAGGCCGCGCCAGCGGCGCCGAGTTGCTTCAGCCGCGCGGCCTGGGCGTCGTCCTGGGCGAGGCACAGGTCGAAGCTCGCCAAGAGCGGCCCGATCATGCCGGGCACGCGCTGCCAGCCGCGGAACGATTTCGCCGACATGCGCCCATTGAGCAACAACAGCGGCACGCCGAAACGGTTGGTCTCGGCAATGAGGTTGGGCCACATCTCGGACTCGACCCAGAGGGCGAGATCGGGCCGCCAATGCTCGAGGAAGCGGCGGACATAGGTATAGCGGTCGACCGGTACATATTGGTGCCAGGCGCGGTCGCCCGGCAGGCGGTTGGCGAGCAGGCGCGCCGAAGTCACGGTGCCGGTGGTGACCAGCACCGACAGATGCGGCCGTTCGACCAGCAGCCGGTCGATCACCGACAGCATCGACATCGCCTCGCCGATGCTGGCGGCATGGACCCAGACCAGCGGGCCCGCCGGCCGCGGCCGCGAGGCGACGCCCTGGCGCTCGGCGAAGCGCTCGGGGTCTTCCTTGCCGCGCGCCATGCGCCGTGCGAGAAAGAGCGCGATCAGCGGCCCGAGCGCGGTGGTGCCGCCGCGGTAGAGCGCCAGCAGCCGGCTCATCCGCGACCGTCCTGGCGCTGCATGCGGCGCAGCGCCTGGCGCGACAGCGTTCCGGGAGAGACGCGCTCGCGGCCAACGCGGCGGTCGGCCTCCGCCGTGATGGCGTTGAGCCGCCGTTCGATCAAGGCGCGGCAGCGCTCGGCGCCGACGTCGTCGAGTTCCACCGGCACCTCGATCGGCTCACCCCAGATGAAAACGCCGCGCGAGAAAGGAAACGGCAGGTGGAAACGGTCCCAGGTGCCGAGGATGCGCCGCCGCCGGGTGGCGTAGGCGAGCGGCACGATGCTCGCGCCGGCCAATCGCGCCACCGCGACGATGCCGGAGGAGGCATGCATCGCCGGGCCGTCGGGGCCGTCCGGCGTGATGCCGACGCACTCGCCGGCATTGAGATGGCGGACCATGCCGCGCAGCGCTCCCGAGCCGCCCGCGGTCGTCGAGCCGGCGATCGAATCGATGCCGAAATGCCGCACCGCATCGGCGATGATGCGACCGTCGCGATGGCCCGAGATCAGCATGTGGATCGGCACCCGCCTTGGCCAGGCGCAGGGCATCATCAGCAGCCGTCCATGCCAGAAAGCGAGAATGAACGGCCGCCCGGCGGCATGGAATGCGGCCGGGATTGCGGCGCCCTCCACCGTCCACGCGCCCGTCGCTCGCACCAGGCGGATATAGAGCGAGACCAGCCAGCACAGGAAACGCCGTACCCCGTCCCGGCGCAGGACCCGCTTCAGCCACTCCATTCGTTAGAACGCCCGGACGGCGCGCAGCGAGGGCTCGTCCTCCGCCTGGTCGGCGAATTGCAGCGCGTAGAGGCGCGCATAGACTCCCTGCTGGCGCAGCAGCTCGGCATGCGTGCCCTGCTCGACGACGCGGCCGTTGTCGATCACGTAGATCAGGTCGGCGCCAGTCACCGTCGACAGGCGATGCGCGATCACCACCGTGGTGCGGCCCTGCATCAGCGCGTTCAACGCGGCCTGAACGTGGCGCTCGGACTCGGTGTCGAGTGCCGACGTCGCCTCGTCGAGGAGCAGGATCGGCGCATTCTTGAGCATGGCGCGGGCGATGGCGATGCGCTGACGCTGACCGCCCGACAGCTTGATGCCGTGCTCGCCGACCATGGTCTCGTAGCCTTGCGGTAGGCCGCGGATGAACTCGTCGGCGGCGGCGGCCTTGGCGGCGGCGACGATCTCTGCGTCCGACGCGCCCAGCCGGCCGTAGGCGATGTTCGCCTTGATCGTGTCGTCGAACAGCATGATCTCCTGGCTGACGAGCGCGATCGCGCCGCGCAAGCTCGCCAGCGTGACGTCGCGCACCGCCTGGCCGTCGACGGTGATGCTGCCGGCGGTTGCGTCGTAGAAGCGCGGAACGAGATTCAGGATGGTGGATTTGCCGGCGCCCGACGATCCGACCAGGGCGACGCGCTTGCCGGCCGGCACCGTCAGCGATGCGCCACGCAGCGCCTCCGTGCCGTTGGCATAGATGAAGTGCACGTCGCGGAAGCGGATTTCGCCGCCCTCGATCGCGAGCGGCTTGGCGTCTGGTGCGTCCTTGATCGCGGGCTCGATGTCGAGCACGTCGAAGATGCGCTGCGCCGCGGCCATGCCTTCCTGCAGGCTGGCGTTGAGACCGGCCAAGCTCTTGAGCGGCTGGTAAGCGAGCAGCAGCGCGGTGATGAACGAGAAGAACGTGCCCGGCGTGCGCGCGCCGATCAACACCTGATGGCCGCCGTAGAGGATCACCAGCGCCACGGCGATGCCGCCGAGCGTCTCCATGAGCGGCGACGCGATCGAGCGTGTCCGCGCCGCGCGGTCGATCAACTTGACTAGGTTGCGGACGATCCGCAGCACGCGCGACGACTCGTACGACTCCATGCCGTAAGCCTTGACGTGCCGCGCGCCCTGGAACGTCTGGTTGAGCAGCGTCATGAACAGCCCGACCTCGGCCTGGGTGTTGGCCGAAACGCGCCGCATGCGGCGCCCGATGGTGGCCAGCGGCCGGAAGGCGATGGGAAACGCTGCCACCGCGATCAGCGCCAGGCGCCAATCCTGATAGAACATGAGCGCGCCGAGGAACGCGGCGGTAACCGCGTTCTTGCCGATATTGGCCAGGAGGTCGGTCGCCGCGGCGCGCAGCATGGCCGCATCGGTGGTGAAGCGCGAAATCAGCGTGCCGGTCGGGTTGGCGTGGAAGAAGGCGAGGTCGGCGCGCATGATTCTGGCGAACAGCGCCGCCTGCACGTCGCCGACCACGCGCTGGCCGACGCCGGTCATCAGCACGGTCTGGCCGTAATTGGCGAAGCCCTTGATGAAAGCGAGAACGACGATCGCCGCCGGAATCACCAGCAGCAGCCGGGCGTCGTGCGCGACGAAGACGCGGTCGAGCATCGGCTGCATCAGCCAGGCGTTGGTCGCAGTGGCGCCGGCCATCAAGCCCATGCAGGCCAGCGCGGCCACCAACCGCCCGACATAGGGGCGCAGGAATTCGCCGATCAGCCGGCGCAGCAACGGCAGGGTGGTCGGCCGCTCCCTCGCGGCGTCGTGCGGCGTAGCTTCGAGGCTCAAGCGACCGGAATCCTCTGCAAAACCTGGGGTTTAGGGTGCGATCATAGCATGGCGCGCCGCGCCGGTTGCACTGTTAACGAAGCGACGGCACTGGCAAGGCGGCAACGGCGGGTCAGGCGCCAGCCACAGTCATGCCGTCGATCCGCACCGTCGGCGCATCGATCCCGGTACGGAACTCGAGGTCGCTCGCCGGCGTCAGATGCAGGAACATGTCCTTGAGGTTGCCGGCGACGGTGACTTCGCTGACCGGGAAGGCGAGAACGCCGTTGTCGATCCAGAAGCCGGCCGCGCCGCGGCTATAGTCGCCGGTCACGCCGCTGACGCCCATGCCCATGAGCTCGGTGACATAAAAGCCGCTGGCAATCTCGCCGACCAGCTCCTGCGCCGTCAACGCACCGGGCACGAGATAGAGATTGGCGGGCGCCGGCCCGGGCGGAGCGGATGTGCCACGCCGCGCGTGGCCAGTGGTTTTGAGCCTGAGCTGGCGCGCCGAAGCGAGGTCGAGCAGCCAGGTCTGCAGCACGCCGTCAGCGACCACGTCGCGCCGTGCCGTCGCCACGCCTTCGCCGTCGAACGGCGCCGAACGGTGGCCGCGCATCATGTGCGGATCGTCGACGACGGTGATGCCGCGCGGCAACACCGGCTGACCGAGTTTATCCTTGAGGAACGAGGTGCCGCGCGCGATCGACGGGCCGCTGATCGCGCCGCTCAGGTGGCGTAGCAGCGAGGACGACACGCGCGGGTCGAACACCACCGGCACCTTGGCGGTCGGCATCTTGCGCGCGCCGAGGCGACGCACCGCGCGCTCGCCGGCCTTGCGGCCGATTGCCGACGGCGATTTCAGGTCGGCGCCGAACACCGCGGAATCCCAATCGTCGTCGCGCTCCATCGTCGTGCCGTTGCCTGCAAGCACTGCGACCGCGATGGCGTGGCCGGTGGCGGCGTAGGTGCCGGCGAAGCCGTTGGAACCGACTAGCGCCATCCGGTTGCGCGACCACCCTGCCTGTGCGCCCTCAGAGTTGGTCACGCCCTTGATGGCGAGCGCCGCTTCCTCGGCGACGCCGGCGCGCTCGGCCAGCAGCGCGGGCGTGGGTTCGACGGGGTCTGCGAGCTCGAGATCGGGAAACTGCTTCGCCAGCTCGGCGGGATCGGCGAGGCCGCAATAGGGATCCTCCGGCACACTGCGCGCCATCGCGATCACGCGGCCGACCAGCTCCCTGCCATGATCGGCGTCGCGGTCGTTGGCCGAGACGATCGCCTGGCGCTTGCCGAGAATCACGCGCAGGCCGAGGTTGAAGGCTTCGGCCCGCTCGAGCTTCTCGAGCAGGCCGAGGCGCCGGGCGTGCGACAGCGAAATGCTGTCAATCAGCACCGCATCGGCCTGGTCGGCGCCGGCCTGACGCGCGCGGCTCACCAGGTCGCCGAGCAGCGCCAGCGGATCGAGGAATTTCGGCATGCCACCATCATAAGCGGTCGCCGATGCCGGCTGCCAGCGGCAAGCTGCGCAATGCGGCGCTTTGTGCCGATATCGGGCGGTGCTAGGGGTAGAACGCTCCATGGCTAAGTCCGCCGATCGCCGCAGCGCCCGAATTGCGGCGCCCTTTATGCGCTCGGTCGAGCTGCTGCCCGACCGCGTCGTCGCTGGCGAGTTTCCGTATACCCTGCCGATTTTCGCCCATGCCGCGCTTCCGGATCGATTTCACGCTGCCGATCACGTTCTTCGTCGGCGAGAACGGCACCGGCAAGTCGACGCTGCTCGAAGCTATCGCCGTCCAGAGCGGCTTCAGCCGCGGCGGCGGCGCGCGTGATCACCGGATCGCCGCCGCGGGCGACGACACACTGCATCAGGCGCTTTGCCTCGGCTGGAAGCCCAAGGTCGGCCAGGGCGTCTTCTCCCGCGCCGAGAGTTTCTTCAATCTCGCCAGCCATCTCGATCAGGTGGGATCGCGGCGCTACGGCGACCGCGACCTCAACGCGATGAGTCACGGCAAAGCGTTTCTCGGGTTCTTCCAGCATCGCTTCGAAACCGCGGAGCGCGCGATTTTCCTGCTCGACGAGCCCGAGGCGGCGCTATCGCCCTCGCGTCAGATGGCGTTCCTGACGCTGTTGCACCGCTGGCATCGCTCGGGTCAGGTCCAGGCGATCATCGTGTCGCATTCGTCGGTCATCCCCGCCTATCCCAACGCGACCATCTTGTCGCTCGATCACGGCGAGATGCACGAGATCGCCTATCAGGCGACCGAGCATTACCGCACTTATCGGGCGTTCCTCGCCGAGCCTGAGCGCTACCTCCGCCATCTGCTCGACGACACGGCGGATGGCGGGGCGACGCAGGCGACCTAGGCGGTGAGCCGCCACACTGTGGTCTCGCGCACCTCGCGGTCCTCGAGCTCGAGCGGCGTCGGCACCCAATAGCGCGTCAGCGCCGTAAGTCCGCTTGCCGGCAGATAGGCGCGGCCGGGATCGCCGAGCAGAACGAGCGCGCCGTCGCGCGCCTGCGCCGCGAGCCATGACACAAGGCGCTCGGCCAGTGGCCGCTCATAGCACATGTCGCCCGCCAGCGCCGCGTCCCATCGCCCGGCGTCGGCGAGCACGTCGCCAGCCTCAACGGCGACGGTAACGCCGTTGAGCGCCGCGTTGAGCGCAATCGCGGCGACGGCGAAGCGATCGCACTCGGCAGCGACGACCCGTGCGCCTGCCTTCGCCGCGGCGATTGCGACGATGCCGCCGCCGGCGCCGAAGTCGAGCACGCGACGGCTGGCCACCAGCGCCGGATGGTCGAGCAGATGCCGCGCGAGCGCTTGGCCGCCGGCCCAGGCGAAGGCCCAATAGGGCGGCGGCAGCTGCGTCTGTTGCAGCGTTGCCTCGGTCGCCTGCCACAGTGGCGTGACCGCGGTGGCGAGATGGAGCCGGATCTCCGGCACCAGCGGCGGCGAGGCGACCGCAGTGTTGGCGCGGATGAAGTCCCACTCAAACGACATGCGCGGCGACGATGCCCAAGAGCAGGCTCCAGCCGACGATGCGGTTGGAACGGAACTTGGCGAGGCAATCCGCTGAATCGTCGGTATCGACGGTGGCGGCCTGCCAGAAGAGCTGCGCCGCTGCCACGGCGAGGCCAAGCCAGAATGGCCAAGAATCCGCGGCGAGGGCGCCCGCCGCCGCCCACAGCGCCACGGCGCCGACATGGAAGACGAATAGGAACGGCCGCGTACGCTTGCCGAGCGCCAAGGCGGACGACTTCACCCCGATGAGCGCGTCGTCCTCCTTGTCCTGGTGGGAATAGATGGTGTCGTAGCCGAGCGTCCAGCTGATGCCGCCGATATAGAGCAGGGCGGCGGGCCACGCGAGGTCGCCACGCACGGCCGCCCAGCCGAGCAGTGCGCCCCAGTTGAAGTTCAAGCCCAGGAAGAACTGCGGCCAATAGGTGATCCGCTTCATGAACGGGTACGTGCCGATCAGGAACAGCACCAAGAAGCCGAGCAAAATCGCCGCGCGGTTGAACGTCAGCAGCACCGCCGCGCCGATCGCGAGCTCGAACGCCATGAACGCGATCGCCTGCTTCACCGAAATCGCGCCGCTGGCGATCGGCCGCGTCCGCGTGCGGGCGACGCGCGCGTCGAAGTCGCGGTCGGCGACGTCGTTGAGCGTGCAGCCGGCGCCGCGCATGGCGACCGCGCCGATGCCGAACAGCGCCATCAACCGCCAGTCCGGCCAGCCCTTGGCCGCCAACGCCACGCCCCACCAGCCCGGAAACAGCAGCAGCCAGGTGCCGATCGGCCGGTCGAGCCGGGCGAGCCGCAGATAGGGCCGCCACGATGCCGGGGTGCAGCGGTCGACCCAGTCGCCGCTCCGGATGTCGGTCATGCCCCATCTTGCCCGCGGGCCGGCTGTCATAAAAGTGTGGCAGTATCCGACTATGGCCTACCGCAGAATGACGCGGATTTTCGTCGAGTCCGACCTCGCGCCCGGCGCCAGCGTTCAGGTCACCGCCGGCCAGGCGCATTACCTGCTGTCGGTCATGCGCATGAAGCGGGGCGACGCGCTCGCGATATTCAACGGCCGCGACGGCGAATTCGACGCCCGCATCGCCGAGGCCGGTCTTCGCGTATGCACGCTGGAACTGGTCGCGCGCCGCCGGCCGCAGCGCGGCGAGGGCGATCTGTGGCTGTGCTTCGCGCCGGTGAAGCGCGCGCGCATCGACTTTCTGGTGGAGAAGGCGACCGAACTCGGCGTTTCCGAGCTGCGTCCCGTTGTCACGGCGCGAACGGTGGTGAGCCGGCTCAACCTTGGCCGGCTGCGTGCCAACATGATCGAAGCGGCGGAGCAGAGCGAGCGCCTGACCGTGCCGGTGCTCCGCGCGCCGATGAAGCTCGCGGCGCTGCTCGATGATTGGGGTTCCGGCCGCCGACTCGTCTTCTGCGACGAGACCGGCCAATCGCCGCCGATCGCTGAGGCGCTCAAGGACGTCGCCGGCGCGGCCGGCGGCGTGTTGATCGGTCCGGAGGGCGGCTTCGCAGATTCGGAGCTTGACCTGCTGCGCCGGCTGCCGTTTGTTTGCGCCGTTGGTCTGGGCCCGCGCGTGCTGCGCGCCGACACCGCGGCGCTTGCGGCGCTGGCGGTGGTCCAGGCGATGATCGGGGATTGGTCCGCGGCCCGGTCGCGCTAACCGTCCAGCTTTTCGCAACACGTTTGGGTTCTGATGTCGGCTCCCTCGCAATCCGGCGGCGCGCCCGTCACCGACAAGCGCCAGCTGGTCGAATATCTCGCCTCGGGCGGCAAGCCGCGCGCGCAATGGTGCATCGGCACCGAGCACGAGAAATTCGTCTTCCGCCGGCGCGATCTGTCGCGACCGCCCTATGACGGCGCCGACGGCATCCGCGCGCTGCTCGAGCGCCTGCAACGCTTCGGCTGGCAGAAGGTGATGGACGGCGACAATCTCATCGGGCTTTCCGAGGGCCAGGGCGCGATCTCGCTCGAGCCTGGCGGCCAGTTCGAGTTGTCGGGCGCGCCGGTGACGACGCTGCACGAGACCTGCGGCGAGCTGCATCGCCATCTGCGCCAGGTGCGCGAGGTTGCCGAGGAGCTGGATCTCGGCATGCTCGGGCTCGGATTCGATCCCAAGTGGCGGCGCGAGGACGTGCCGTGGATGCCGAAGCGGCGCTACGCCATCATGCGCCGCTACATGCCGAAGAAGGGCAAGCTCGGCCTCGACATGATGCTGCGCACCTGCACGGTGCAGGTGAATCTCGATTTTGCCGACGAAGCCGACATGGTGACCAAGTTCCGCGTCGGCTTGGCGCTCCAGCCGCTGGCGGTGGCGCTGTTCGCCAATTCGCCCTTCACCGAGGGCAAGCCCAACGGCTACGTCAGCTATCGCAGCCAGGTGTGGACCGACACCGATCCCGACCGCAGCGGCATGCTGCCTTTCGTGTTCGAGCCGGGCATGGGTTTCGAGCGCTATGTCGATTACATGCTCGACATGCCGATGTACTTCGTCTATCGCGACGACCAATATATCGATGTCGCCGGGCAAAGCTTCCGCGATTTTCTCGAGGGCAAGCTGCCCGGGTTGCCGGGGGTATTGCCGACGCTGGGCGATTGGTCGGACCACCTGACCACGGCGTTTCCCGAGGTTCGCCTCAAGAAATTCCTCGAGATGCGCGGTGCCGACGGCGGTCCGTGGCGCCGGCTCTGCGCGCTGCCCGCCCTATGGGTGGGCCTGCTCTACGACCAGACGGCGCTCGATAGTGCCGCGGCGATGGTCGCGGACTGGACCTCGGCCGAGCGCGAAGCGCTGCATACGGCCGTACCGCGACAGGGCCTGGCGATGCCGTTCCGCGGCCGCGCGCTCAAGGACTGGGCGCTCGACATGCTGGTGATCGCGCGCGACGGGTTGCGCCGACGGGCAGAGCTCGATGCCACTAAGGACGACGAGCGCATTTATCTCGAGCCGCTGTTCGAGATCGCCGAGCGCGGCCGCACGCCCGCCGAGCTGCTGGTCGATGAGTTCAACGCGCGCTGGGGCGGCCGGATCGAGCCGCTCTACGACGAGCAGGCCTACTGAACCAGCGTCGCCGTCGCCCAGACGCCGGGATCGGCCGCACTCGCTTCGGGCGGCAGGCCCGACAGCGACATCCAGCGCGCCCGGAACCAGCTTTGCGCCGAGACTTCGAGCCTGATGCGGTGCGATTCGGGCGGACCCGACATACCGAGCGCCGCCCATGGGATCAGCGCGTCGGCGACGATGCGCGGCTGGTCGGCGCCGAAATAATGCACCCGGCCGCCGGGAACCGGCGGGCAGGCCGCGCCCTCGTGCGCGCGCGGCGAGCCCACGCACAGCAGCGGCTTCATCGGCGGATAGTTGCGCGTCTTGCCCTTGGGCGGGATGAAATAGAGCGTGAAGCGTCGCGGTCCCGCGCCGGCATCGAGATCGAGCTCGACGCGATAGGCCTCGCTCAGCGGGAAGTCGCCTTTATAGGCGAGCACACCGAGGTCGTAGTAATCCTGGCCGATGGTCGCAAGCGCGATGCCGCGCGTATTCCAGGCAAGATAGACCTCGCCGAAGGGTACGTCGCCGGGCGCCGCCGCAAGCGGCGGCAGCAGCGACGCCAGCTTCGGCCAGTCGATCAACGACGGCGTGGCGATATCGATCGCCGCGCGCGGCACGCGGATCGCATCGCGGCGCTGGCGCGCCGCCGGCGCGGCGGCAGCATGGAGCGACGGCAGTTCGCGATCGACCGCGGCGAGCGCGGCCACCAGCCGCGCATACGGCCGATCCTCGATATCGACCAGTCCAAAATTGTAGTCCTCGGCGTCCTGCCGTCCGCCGACCGGGTAGTCGTAGTACTGGAACCAGTGGATGCCCAAAATTTCCGGTAGGGCAGAGAAGTTGCGGGCCGCCGCCGCGGCGCCCGCGGCGCGCTCCGCCTGGGTATCCACCGTCATCAGGTGGCCGTTGTTGCGGTTGCCGGTGCGGTTCTCGTGCGCGGCATAGAACCACTCCGAGATCAGCACGGGCTTGTCGCCCGACAGCCGGCGCAACCCGTCGAAGAAATAAGGCGCGATCCAGCCCTCCGGGCTATCGACGTTGTAATTGGTGGCAATGACGTCGACATAGGGCGCCTCAGCCCGGATCGCCGCCGGATCGTAGTAGATCGGCAGCCGGTCGCCGAAATAGAGCGCGCCCGGATCGGCCTTGCGGATCGCCGCTGCGGCCAGCGCGTAGTAGTGCCGGGCGACGATGCCGGTCCACTCGGCGATTGCCGCGGCGCCGTCGCCGCCGGGTCGCAGCCGGGTCACGCGGCGGGTCGCCAGCAGGCCGGGCCACGAGGTCACGCCGGCGGGCGGCACGAAATCGCGCGCGAAGCGCCGCCAATCGTCGTGGTAGCGCGCGCGCAGCATGGCGACGAGCCGCTGCTTGGTGTAATTCGCGGCCGGCTTCCCCGAATAGAAGGTGAAGAGCGCGCCGCTCCACCAGCCGACCTCGTTGTCGGAGAAATAGCCGATGCGATAGGCGCTGTGGCGGTAAGGCGCGGTCAGCTTGACCGCTGCCGTGTCCATGATCGCCGCCATGTCGGGTTGGAAGGGGTCGAACCAGTGGAAGCGCGCGAGCCGGCCGAGTTCGAGATCGACGACGGTCGGCAGGCGAAGCTCCTGCGGCGGCAACGACCAGGCGCCGGCGGCGTTGAAGCCCCACCCGCGCAGCCGCGCATCGGTCGCCACGATCCAATCGTGGAGCGAGGCATAGTGCGCGCGCCAGTCGTAATGTGGCCGGTCGAGCCTGGCGCCGGAAAGCCCGTCGTCGAGCACGTTGACGCCGATCGAGAAGGTGCGGCTGCCGCACGGATCGACCAGCCATGCGCGGCCGTCCTGTCCGATGGCGTGCCAGCGCGTCGTCGGCGCATGGGCGAAATCGCAGGCGACAGCGGCGCGGATGAAGGCGAAGGCGAGGGCCGTGGCAACGACGCCGGCGCACGCTCGCCGGGGCAACCTCATGCGGCGGTGCCGCCCACCGTGAGGCCATCCATCCGCAGCGTCGGCTGGCCGACGCCGACCGGCACGCCCTGGCCGTCCTTGCCGCAGGTGCCGACCCCGTCGTCGAGCTTCAGGTCATTGCCGATCATGGTGATCTTGGTCAGCGCGTCCGGGCCGTTGCCGATCAGCGTTGCGCCCTTGAGCGCGGCGCCGACCTTGCCGTCCTCGATCAGGTAGGCCTCGGAGGCCGAGAACACGAATTTGCCCGAGGTGATGTCGACCTGGCCGCCGCCGAAATTGACTGCATAGACGCCGCGCTTGACCGAACCAATGATCGCGGCCGGGTCATGCGGCCCGGCGAGCATATAGGTATTGGTCATGCGCGGCATCGGCGCATGCGCATAGCTCTGGCGCCGGCCGTTGCCGGTCGGCCGCATGTTCATCAGCCGGGCGTTGAGCCGGTCCTGCATGTAGCCCTTGAGGATGCCGTCCTCGATCAGCGTGGTGCACGAGCTCGGCGTGCCTTCGTCGTCGACGGTGAGTGAGCCGCGCCGGTCCTTGAGCGTGCCGTCGTCGACGACGGTGACGCCCGGCGCCGCGACACGCTGTCCGATCAGTCCGGTGAAGGCCGAAGTCTTCTTGCGGTTGAAGTCGCCCTCGAGGCCGTGTCCCACCGCCTCGTGCAGCATCACGCCGGGCCAGCCCGGCCCGAGTACGACGGTCATCTCGCCCGCCGGCGCCGGCACCGAGGTCAGGTTCACCAGCGCCAGGCGCAGCGCCTCGTCGACCTGGGCGCGCCATTGCGCCGGATCGAGATAGCGCGCGTATTCGACGCGGCCGCCGGCGCCGTGGCTGCCCACCTCCATCCGGCCGTTTTCCTCGACCACGACGCTGACGTTGAGCCGCACGAGCGGGCGGATGTCGGCATGGGCCTCGCCGTCGGCGCGGATGATCTCGATGGCGCGCCATTCGCCCGCCAGCGACGCCATCACCTGCTTGACGCGCCGGTCCTTGGTGCGCGCATAAGCGTCGATCTCCATCAGCTGCTTGGTCTTGGCGTCGAACGGAACGAGCCCGAGCGGATTGGCGTCGGTGTAGAGCTGGCGGTTGGTGCCAGGTGGCGGCGCCGCGAGCACGCCGCCGTGGCCATGCTTGACCGCGCGTACGGTCTCGCTGGCGCGGCGGATCGCCTCCTCAGACAGCTCCGAAGCGTGGGCGTAGCCGGCGGCCTCGCCCGACAGTGCGCGCAGGCCGAAGCCCTGCAACTGATCGAAGCTCGCACTCTTGATGCGGCCGTCGTCGAGGGCGAGCGCCTCGGATTGGCTCCATTCGAGGAACAGTTCGCCGTCGTCCATGCCGGCGAGCGAATCGCGGACGATCCGGTCGACACGCGCACGATCCATGCCGGTGCCGGCGAAAAACAGCCCCTCCGCGCGGGCCAGATCGGTCATGCTTCGGCTCCTTCCCGGTCACCGCTTCTTGCCAGAAACAGACATAGGGTGCCAGGGTCGTTTCGACCAGCGTCAACGCTGCGGAATTTGGGCGTTGCAAGCTGGTTTATGCGGCATAAAGTCGCAACGTTGCGGTTGGCATCGTGCGGTCCCGTTCGCTATGACAGGCCGGTTGCGAGCCATTTCGCGGCATAGTGCTTTCGTGTAGCGTCCCGCTTCCGCCGTCGCGGGTCGCGACGGCGCATCGGATCAGGCGAGGGCGAAGGGATGTCGATGGTAGGGGTTCCGGCAGGCCGGATGGCGGATTTCGCGCGCCGCGCCGCGCGCGCGTTGCTGGGGCTTCCCGCGCTGCTCGCCGCCACGCTGCGGGCGTGGGCCGAACAGCCGTACGACTGGCAACTCGGCATGCAGCCGGCGGCGACGCCGGTGCGCGATCATATCGATGCCCTGCATAACGAGCTGGTCGTCATCATCACGCTGATCACGCTGTTCGTCATGGGCCTGCTGCTTTACGTAATCGTCCGCTTTAACGCGAAGCGCCATCCGGCGCCGTCGCGCGCGACGCACAACACGCTGCTCGAGGTCGTGTGGACGATGGTGCCGGTACTGATTCTCGTGTTCATCGCCGTGCCGTCGTTCAAGCTGCTGTATTTCGAGAGTGCAAACGCGCATCCGCAGATGACCGTCAAGATCACCGGACATCAATGGTACTGGAGCTACGAATATCCCGATCAGGGCGATTTCAGCTTCGACAGCAACATGCTGTCCGATGCGCAGGACCAGAAGGACGACAAACCGCGTCTGCTCGGCGTCGATAATCCCATGGTGGTGCCGGTGGGGACCGTGGTGCGCGTGCTGGTGACGAGCACCGACGTGATCCACAGCTGGTTCGTGCCGTCCGCCGGCGTGCAGGAATACGCGGTTCCAGGCCGCGTCAACGAGGCGTGGTTCAAGTTCGAGCGCCCGGGCGTCTACTACGGCCAATGCAACCAGATCTGCGGCATCAATCACCCCTTCATGCCGATCGAGGTCCGCGCCGTCTCGGCTGCCGACTTCGCCAAATGGACGGCCGACGCCAAGAAGAGGTATTCGAGCAACGATGACGGCATGCTGAAGCTCGCCGCCGACGCATCGCGGTAGCATTCACGAGGAGCATATGGCTTACGGAACGATCACGCACGGCGAGCATGCCGACCATCGCCCCGGATTCGTCGTGCGCTGGCTTTTCTCGACGAACCACAAGGACATCGGCACGCTCTATCTGATCTTCGCGATCTGTGGCGGGCTCGTCGGCGGCACGTTTTCGGTCATCATGCGCTACAACCTGATGCAGCCGGGCGACGTGCTGTTCCACAACGACCACCAGCTCTACAACGTCATCATCACCGCGCACGGCCTGCTCATGGTGTTCTTCCTCGTAATGCCGGCGCTTATCGGCGGGTTCGGCAACTGGTTCGTGCCGCTGATGATCGGCTCGCCCGACATGGCGTTCCCGCGCATGAACAACATCAGTTTCTGGCTGCTGGTGCCCTCTATCGCGCTGCTGGTTGGCTCGATGTTCGTGGGCAATCCTGCCGGCGCCGGCGTCGGCTGGACGGTCTATCCGCCGCTCTCAGCCAAGATCGGCCATCCCGGACCGGCGGTCGACATGGTGATCTTCTCCCTGCACCTGGCAGGGGCAAGCTCGATCATGGGCGCGATCAACTTCATCACCACGATCTTCAACATGCGCGCGCCGGGCATGACGCTGCACAAGATGCCGCTTTTCGTATGGTCGATCCTGGTGACCGCTTTCCTGCTGCTGCTGGCGCTGCCGGTGCTGGCCGGTGCCATCACCATGCTGCTCACTGACCGCAACTTCGGCACCACATTCTTCAATCCTGCCGGCGGCGGCGATCCGCTGCTGTTCCTCCACCTGTTCTGGTTCTTCGGCCACCCCGAGGTCTACATCATGATCTTGCCCGCTTTCGGCATCATCAGCCAGGTGGTCTCGACCTTCTCCAAGAAGCCGATCTTCGGCTACCTCGGCATGGCCTACGCGATGGTGTCGATCGGCGTGATCGGCTTCGTGGTGTGGGCGCACCACATGTTCACGACCGGCATCAGCGTCGACACCCAGGCCTATTTCACCGCTGCGACCATGGTCATCGCGGTGCCGACGGGCATCAAGATCTTCTCGTGGATCGCGACCATGTGGGAGGGCTCGATCGAGTTCAAGACGCCGATGTTGTTCGCGATCGGCTTCCTGTTCCTGTTCACCGTCGGCGGCGTGACCGGCGTCGTGCTGGCGAACGCGGGCGTCGATCGCGTGCTGCACAACACCTACTACGTGGTGGCGCATTTCCACTACGTGCTGTCGCTCGGCGCCGTGTTCGGCCTGTTCGCCGGCTTCTACTACTGGATCGGCAAGATGTCGGGCCGGCAATACAACGAGACCTTCGGCAAGATCCATTTCTGGACGACGTTCATCGGCGTCAACCTGACCTTCTTCCCGATGCATTTCCTCGGCCTCGCCGGCATGCCGCGCCGCATCAGCGACTACCCTGCGGCCTTTGCCGGCTGGAACATGGTCGCCTCGATCGGCGCGTTCATCTCTTTCGCCTCGACGCTGTTCTTCGTCTTCGTCGTCTTCCACACGCTGCTCGCAGGACGGAAGGTGGGCAAGAACTACTGGGGTGAAGGCGCAACGACGCTCGAATGGACGCTGTCGTCGCCGCCGCCGTTCCACAGTTATGACGAGCTGCCGCATATCGCCGCGATTTCCGGCCACTGAGCGATGAGCCCGCCGGCGCTCGATACCGCCGCCGCGCTGTCGCGCGCGACGCCGCACGACTTCGGTGCCGCGGTCGGCGACTACGTCGCGCTGCTCAAGCCGCGGGTGATGTCGCTGGTGGTGTTCACCGGCTTCGTCGGGCTTTACCTCGCGCCCGGCCATCTCCATCCGCTGCTCGCGGCGGTCGCGGTGCTGTGCATCGCCGTGGGCGCCGGCGCCGCTGGCGCTATCAACATGTGGTACGAGCGCGACATCGACGCGTTGATGGAGCGCACGCGCCGCCGGCCGCTGCCGGCCGGTCGCATGGCGCCGGGCGAGGCGCTCGGCTTCGGCGCGGTGCTGGCGGTCGGCTCGGTCATCGTCATGGGTCTCGCGGTCAACGGGGCGGCGGCATTTTTGCTGACGCTGGCGATCGGCTTCTACGTCTTCGTCTATACCATCGGCCTCAAGCGCCGCACGCCGCAGAACATCGTTATCGGCGGCGCTGCCGGCGCCTTTCCGCCGATGATCGGCTGGGCCGCAGTGACCGGCGACATCAGCGTCGCTGCGCTGGCGCTGTTCGCGCTCATCTTCTTCTGGACACCGCCGCATTTCTGGGCGCTGTCGCTCTATAGCGCCGGCGACTACGCCAAGGCCGGCGTGCCGATGCTGCCGGTCGTCGCTGGCAAGGCGGAGACGAAGAAGCAGATGCTGCTCTATACCCTGGTGCTATGGCCGGTTGCCGTGGCGCCGGCGCTGCTGCACGCCACCGGCTGGCTCTATGGCGGCGCGGCGCTCGTGCTGTCGGCGCTGTTCACGCTGTGCGCGCTCGCCGTCTGCCGCGACGCTGGCGATCGCGCAGCGCGGCGCATGTTCGGCTTCTCGATCCTCTATCTCTTCCTGCTGTTCGCCTTGATGGCGATCGACCGCGCGCCCGGGCTCCTCGCGGGCGGCGTCGCGGGCTTCGGGGCATGAGCGAGATCGCGCTCATGGACGAGCGCCAGCGCCGCATCCGGTCCCGCAATCGGGCCCTGCTGCTCTTGCTGCTCGGGGTCGTGGCGCTGTTCTACCTGATTGCCCTGGTGCGTCTGGGGGTGTGGTCGTGAGCCCTCGGTGGCGCGGCAAGCGCTGGACGCTCGGCGGATTGCTGCTGGTGGTCGGCTGCATGCTGGGGCTGGTTGCGGCCTCGGTGCCACTCTATCGCCTATTCTGCGCTGCCACCGGCTACAATGGCACGACGCAGCGCGCCGACGCCGCGCCGCGCCGGGCGGTTTCCGACCGGGTCATTACCGTCCGCTTCGACGCCAATACCGCGCCCAACCTCGGCTGGGAGTTCCGCCCGCTTCAGAACGCGGTTGAGGTTCACCCGGGCGAGACCAAGACGGTCGCCTATCGCGCGGTCAACCGCGGCACGACCGCGGTCACCGGCACCGCCACCTTCAACGTCACGCCGAACCAAGCCGGACTCTATTTCGACAAGCTGCAATGCTTCTGCTTCACCAGACAGTATCTCGCTCCCGGCGAGGGCAAGGACTTGATGGTAACGTTCTTCGTCGATCCCGATATCGTCAGTGACCCCAACGACAGGGATGTCGACACCATCACGTTGAGCTACACCATGTTCCGCGCCAAGGATCAGGGCGGCGGCGGCCAGACCGCTTCCCTGTCGTCCGGTTCCCCGGTACCGCTTCGCTGAAGGATATGCCATGACCGAAACCAGCCATGCCGCAGGCCACGCCGGCCACAAGCATCCCTATCATCTCGTCGATCCCAGCCCGTGGCCGTTGGTCGGCGCCGCCGTCGCCGGCCTGCTCACCGGCGGCACAGTGTGGTGGCTGCACGGCGGCCCGCCGTGGTTCATGGTCGCGGGCGTGCTCGGCGTGCTCGGCGTCATGTTCGTGTGGTGGCGCGACGTCAT
>JAGWON010000002.1 GCA_028871055.1 Alphaproteobacteria bacterium | reverse complement strand
CCAGAGGACATGCAGGACGCGCGCGGCCTGATCGATCCGGTCAAAGCCTGGACGGTGATGATGCGCAATGAGAAGCCGGGTGGCCACGGCGAGCGCTCGGTCGCGGTCGGCGTACTCGACATGGCGCTGTGGGACGCTGCCGCCAAGGCAGAGGGCGTGCCGCTGTGGCGGCTGCTCGCCGATCGCTTCAACGGCGGCATCGCCGACGAAACCGCTTGGGTCTATGCGGCCGGCGGCTACTACTATCCCGGTGAGGATCTGAAGCGGCTCCAGAACGAGATGCGGAGCTATCTCGATCGCGGCTATTCCACGGTCAAGATGAAGATCGGCGGCGCCGATCTCAAGACCGACCTCGACCGCATCGAGACCGTGCTCGACATCGTCGGCACGGGCGAGCATCTCTGTGTCGATGTCAACGGCCGCTTCGATCTCGATACGGCGCTCGCCTATGCCGATGCGCTGGCGCCTTATGGCCTGCGCTGGTACGAGGAGCCGGTCGATCCGCTCGACTACCTCCTGCACGCCGCGCTGGCGACACGCTATGCCAGGCCGATCGCGACCGGCGAGAATCTTTTTTCGATGCAGGATGCGCGCAATCTGATCCGCCATGGCGGCTTGCGTCCCGACCGCGACATCCTGCAATTCGACCCGGCGCTCTCCTATGGCTTGGTCGAGTATCTGCGCACGCTCGACGCGCTCGCGGCGCATGGGTGGTCGCGCCGGCGCTGCGTGCCGCACGGCGGCCATCAATTCGCGCTCAACATCGCCGTAGGCCTCGGCCTCGGTGGCAACGAGTCCTACCCCGACGTCTTCGCGCCATTCGGCGGCTTCGCCGACGACTGCCCGGTCGTCGACAGCTGCGTGCGCCTGCCCGAGATTCCGGGCATCGGCTTCGAAGCGAAGCGCGCGCTCTATGCCGTAATGAAACCGCTCATCGATCATGCCGCCGCGGCATGAGGCCAGCCACGCGCTTGTCACCGGCACGAGCTCGGGGATCGGCCGCGCCATAGCCGAGCGCCTGCTCGCCGACGGCTGGCGCGTTACCGGATTGGATAAAGCCACCGCAACGATCGAGCATGCGGGCTTCACGGCCAAGATGGTTGATCTGCTCGATCTTGCGGCGGCGCGTGCGGTAGCCGGCGCAGTCGCGCAGCCGAGTGCCTTCGTGCATGCCGCCGGATTGCTGCGCGTCGGCGCGCTCGGCGCGCTCGACGACGGCGACGGTGCGTTGATGTGGCGTCTGCACGTCGACGCCGCGACCGCGATTGCCGACGTGCTATCACCCAAGCTACCGTCCGGCTCGAGCATCATCCTGCTCGGCAGCCGCGCGTGGCAGGGTGCAGCCAGCCGCGGTCAATATGCCGCGACCAAGGCTGCGCTGGTCGGTCTCGCCCGCAGCTGGGCGGCGGAACTCATCGCGCGCGGCGTCACCGTCAACGTGGTGGCGCCGGCCGCGACGGAGACGGTAATGCTGCGCGATCCCAAGCGCGAGACAACGCCGCCGAAGTTGCCGCCGCTCGGCCGTTTCATTGCGCCCCAGGAGGTTGCCGCGTTGGTCGCGTTTCTGCTATCGCACGAGGCGCGGGCGATCACCGGTCAGGTCATCGCCATCTGCGGCGGCGCATCGCTCTGATTGCCGCTACCGATGGGGCAGCGGAAAGTCCAACAGCGCCCTCTGATAGGTCTCCCGCACTTCGGAGAACGGCACGCCGTCCTTGGTGAAGAGCAAGGCATGGTGCTCGAACAAGGCGCGGGGGATTGCCAGGGCGTCGCCTTTGCCGGCGGCAGGAACCGGCTTCGTCTCCCAATCCTCCGCCAGGGGCCACCACAGGACTTTCGCCGCGACGGTCTGGCGATAGAAATGCAGGTCGTGCACGGCTTTGCCGAATGGCGTGTCGGTGGTCTCCAGCAGCCGGTTCATTTCCGGTGTCAGCCGTGACGGCACATACCAGTTGTCCGCCTCCGACAGGACGCGCGCGCCGCAGACGAGCTGCACGCGACGATAGTTGATCTTCTCGTCGGGCCCGACCTTTAGCCGCTGCCGCTGCTCCGCAGTCGCCGGCTTGACCGCGCCACGGATCAGATGGGCCTTGATCGTCGCCGCCGCATTGCCCGAAAGGTGATGCTCGCCGCACCACTTCTCCAGAGTGAGCGTAGCGCTTCGGGTCGCGAGAAATTCGCCGTTGAGCGTCTGCACCAGTGCCTGCGCCTCGACCCTCGTCAGGAAGTCGTCGGGCCAGGCCGCCGTTTTCGCCTGTACCCGCGGCGGCGCCGCAAGGGCGGCAACCACGATGGCGACAAACATCGACCTACGCTGAATTCTTGCCATCTGCCGATTCCTTTCGTCTGACCTGCTGGAAAATCAGGGCCGCCAACCGAAGCCTTGGCATAGGATGGCGCGCCCAGTTGGACTCGAACCAACGACCTGCCGCTTAGAAGGCGGCTGCTCTAATCCTCTGAGCTATGGGCGCGCAGCAAGCGATCTTCCGCCGTCAGCTTGGGCGCTGCCAGCGGAAATTGTCGGCGTAGCTCTTGGGTCTGAACCTGAAGTCGTGCGGCTCGATCACCGAATAGTCCAAGCCGTTCTTCTTGGCGAAAGCGATCGCCTCGTCGAGCGTGTCGAAGCGCAGATTGACCTCGTTGAGCGTGTCGGCGGCGCTGGTCCAGCCCATCAGCGGATCGGGCACGCGCGGCGTCTCGACCTCGTAGCTCAACAGCCACGTCTTGGTCGGCGCGCGGCCGGACTGGGTGGCCGGCTTGCTCGGGCGATAAATCCGCGCGTGCGGCATCGAAACCTCTCTCAATGGTCGGGGCGACAAGATTCGAACTTGCGACCCCCTGCTCCCAAAGCAGGTGCTCTACCAGGCTGAGCTACGCCCCGAAGGCCGGAATTTGCTATACGCTTCGGCGCAAAAGCGCAAGGACAGCGCCGAAAACGTGGCGTCTCGGTTTGGCCTCATCCTGAGGAGCCCCGCGCCCTCGATGCTTCGAGACGCTACGCTCCTCAGCATGAGGACGCGGGGCGTCTCGAAGGAAGGCCAAACCGAGGCTTTAGTGCCGATAAACGAGGCTTCGCATGACCGTCCGCCTGCTCGACCTCACGCCCAAGCTCTACGATTACATGCTCTCGGTGTCTTTGCGCGAAACCGGGCTGATGGCGCGACTGCGCGCGGAAACCGCCAAGATGCCCAGAGCCGGCATGCAGATTCCGCCGCTGCAGGGGCAGTTCCTGGCCTTCCTCATCACGCTCATCGGCGCGCGGCGCTGCCTCGAGATCGGCACCTTCACCGGCTACAGCGCGCTGTGGGTGGCCGCGGTGCTGCCCGCCGACGGTACGCTGATCTGTTGCGACGTCGACGAGAAGACCACCGCGATCGCGCGGCGCTATTGGCGCGAGGCCGGCGTCGACCAGAAGATCGAGCTCCGGCTGGCACCGGCGCTCGACACGCTCAAGTCCCTGCTGGCTTCGGGCGGTGCCGGTACTTTCGACTACGTCTTCATCGACGCCGACAAGGCGAACTACGACGCCTATTACGAGCGCTCGCTCGCGCTCGTGCGCCAGGGCGGACTCATCGTCTTCGACAACATGCTATGGGGCGGCGCCGTCGCCGACGGCCGCAAGCGCGATGCCGACACGCTCGCGCTCAAGGCGCTCAACGCCGAGCTGCACAAGGACGCGCGCGTCGACCTCTCCCTCCTCAATCTCGGCGATGGGGTGACGCTCGCGCGGAAGCGGTAGCCTACCGCGCCAGCAGCGCCGCCAGGCGATCGAACGAGTTGCCGGCGCCGGCCCAGCCCTGGTTGAAGCCGTCGGCCATTTCGCCGCGCTGCAGTCCTTCCTGGCGCAAGGTCATCAGCGTACCCTTGCCGTCCGGCCGAAAGGTGATGGTGAGCAGGGTCGAAAAATTCCCCCCGAATTGCGCCTTGTTGCCGTCGAAGGTCATGACCAAGCGCCGCGGCCGGTCGAGCTCGCGGTACTCGCCGGTGGCGTCGTGCACGCGATCCGGCATATGCATGCGGACGTGATAGCGGCCGCCGACGCGAGGGTCCATGGTCACCACCTCGCACTTCGAGACAGTGGCGGGCCCCAGCCATTCGCACCAGTCCTTCGTCACCCAGGCATCGAATACGCGCTCGGGCGAGCCGTCGAAGCGATGCGTCAGTTCGAGAGTCACGGTAGAGGCAATGGCGTCAGGCATGAGAGGCTCCCTTCTTGCGTTTGAGGTGGCGGTCGAGGCGATCGAAGCTGTCGCTCCAGAACCGGCGGTAGAATTCGAGCCATTCGGTGGCGCGCGCGAGGCCGCGAGCGTCGAGCCGGCAGCGGCGATGCTGGCCCTGCCGTTCGCGGCGGATGAGCGACGCCGCCTCGAGCACGCGCAGGTGCCGCGAGATCGCCGGCTGCGAGATGGCGAAGGGCTCGGCGAGCTCGCCGACGGTCGCCTCGCCGCGCGCCAGCCGCGCCAGGATCGCGCGGCGCACCGGATCGGCCAAGGCGGCGAAGGTGGCGTCGAGCTCGATCATATAACGAGTATGTTATATAACGGATGTGTTATGTCAACACGACTTCGTGCCGGCCATTCGGTGCCGGTCCATATTCATATTAATCATATTGACACGATTATGGATTCGTGTTTGTCTTGCTAATTCGAATTATGGGAGGATCCATGACAGCAGTGGTGCAACCGAAAGCCACGACGTCCGACGTCAACGGCAAACTGTGGAGCGCCGGCGCACGCGACTGGGCCGACATCCAGGAAGGCGTCGTCCGCAAGCTCTACGAGACGGTGCTCGAACGCATGCGTGTCGGCCGCGGAACGCGCTATCTCGACGCCGGCTGCGGCTCGGGCCTGGCGGCGCAAATCGCCGCTTCGCGTGGCGCGGCGGTGTCGGGCATCGACGCGGCAGAAGCGCTGCTCGCGATCGCCCGCGAACGCGTGCCGCAGGGCGATTTCCAGCGCGGCGATCTCGAGGCCCTACCCTATCCCGAGCGTGCGTTCGATGCCGTCACCGGCTTCAATTCGTTCCAGTTCGCCGGCAACCAGGCGGTCGCCTTGGGCGAGGCCCGTCGCGTCACCAAACCCGACGGAACGGTCGCGATCGTCACCTGGGGCGAGCCCGAGGGCATGGAAGCCGCATCGGTCGTCGGTGCGTTGCGTCCCCTCATGCCCCCGCCGCCGCCCGGCGCGCCGGGACCCTTCGCGCTGTCGCAGCAGGCGGCGCTGCGGCGGTTCGCCGCCGACGCCAAGCTCAAGCCGGTCGAGATATTCGACGTCGACACACCGTTCTTCTACCCCGACCAGGCGACCGCCCTGCGCGGGCTCAATTCATCAGGCGTCGCCACGCGCGCAATCGAGCATTCCAGCCGCACGGTCGTGACCGAGGCGCACGCCAAGGCGATCGCGCCGTTCCGCCAAGCCGACGGCAGCTATCGCATCCAGGCGACGTTCCGCTGCCTGCTGGCGAAGCTGATGCTGGCCGGGCTACTGCTCGCCGGCGCACTGACACCAACTGCGCATGCCGCCGATCGCCAGGTCGCGCGCGGCAAGTATCTCGTCACCCTCGGCGGCTGCAACGACTGCCACACGCCCGGCAGCTTTTTCGGCAAGCCCGACATGAAGCGCACTCTCGGCGGCTCCGATGTCGGCTTCGCCATCCCCGGCATGGGCGTCTTCGTCGGCGCCAACCTGACACCGGACAAGGAAACCGGCCTCGGCACATGGACCAAGCAGCAGATCGTCACCGCGCTGACCACCGGCAAGCGGCCCGACGGCCGCATGCTGGCGCCGGTCATGCCGTGGGAAGAGTTCGCGCATCTGACGCGCGCGGACGCGCTCGCGATTGCCGCCTATCTCAAGAGTCTGCCGCCGGTGCAGCACAAGGTCGCCGGCCCGTTTGGCCCGAACGAAAAGGTGACCGTGTTCGTCATGTCGGTCCAGCCGGCCGACGTCTACAATACGCTGCCGCAGCCGGGCGAGCCGCCGGCGAAGTGAGCGCAATGACGTTAGCATCGTTGACCGGCGTATCGTCGGCTGCGCCTATTGCCGGCATACGCAAAGGCAAACGCCGCTACTCGATGGCCCTACGGTCCGCCCGGGCGGCGGCGACCAAGGCGCGCATCCGCGACGCCGCCGTCGCGCTCCATGCCGACCGGTTGTTCGATTTCACGCTCGACGAAGTGGCTCGCCGCGCCGGCGTGACGGTGCAGACCGTCCTGCGCATCTACGGCAGCAAGGACGCGCTCTATCTCCTGATGATGGACGGCGCCGCGAACCGGCAGCGGCGTGACTCGCCGCCCGGCGACGTGCCGGCGGCGGTGGCGGCACTCTACGATGACTACGAGACGATCGGAGACCAGGTGATCCAATATCTCGCCGACGAGCTGCGCAATCCGACCCTGGCGCCGAAGGTCGAGCTCGGCCGGCAGGCACATCGCCAATGGGTCGAGACGGTTTTCGCGCCGCAATTGCGCGCGCGGACCGGCCGCGCCCGGCAGGATCTGCGGCATGCGCTGATCGTCGCGACCGACGTCTATGCCTGGAAGCTGCTGCGGCGCGATCTCAAGCTCGACCGCCGCGACATCGAGCGCGTGATCACGCAGATGATTTCCGCACTCACCTGAGGGGAAACCGTGAGCAAAATCCTATGGGCATGCTGGGACGGCGGCGGCAATCTGCCGCCGAGCCTGGGCATCGGCCGGGCGCTGCGCGATCGCGGTCACAGCGTCGTCTTCGCCGGCCGGCCGGAGATGGTCGGACGCGTGCGCGCCGCCGGCCTCGGCGCGCGCGAGTTGACCCAGGCCTACGCGCTGATCGACCGGTTCGCATGGCATCCCCTCGCCCGCGTCTTCGGCTATCTCGGCTCGCCCGCAGTCGGCGACGAGCTGGTCTCGGTCGTCCGCGCGGAAGCGCCCGACGTGGTGGCGATCGACGCCATGTTCGGCGCCGCGCTCGGCGCCGCACCGCAATTCAACGCGCCGACGGCGGTCGTCGTGCACACCTTCGTCCGCCGTATGTACGACGCCTGGAAGGGCAATCTCATGCGCCAAAGCGACGGCCGCGCGCAATCCGGCTTCGCCAAGCTGCCACCGATCGAGGAGCTGTGGGGCGCGCGCGATCTGGTCCACGCCAATACGCTGGCCGAGCTGGATGCGCCACCGGCAAAAACGCCGCTCGCCAATCTGGGCCACGGCGCGCCGGTCCTGCTCGAGGAGAGCCGCGCCGTGATGCCGCGTCTTCCGTGGCCGGAGAGCGATCCGGCGCCGCTCGTGCTGCTGAGCTTCAGCACCGTGCTCGAGCAGCGCTCGCCCGCGATGCTGCAGCGGGCGCTCGATGCGCTCGGCACGCTGCCGGTGCACGTCGTGGCGACGACCGGCGACGTCGTCGATCCCGCCGATTTGACCGCGCCGCCGAACGCGGCCGTCCTGCGCTATGCTTCGCACGACGCCCTCATGCCGCGCGCTGCGCTGGTCGTGACCCATGGCGGCCACGGCACGGCGATGCGCGCGCTGCGCCACGGCCTACCGATGGTCTTGACGCCGGCGCTCGCCGACGACCAGCCGTTCGTCGGCGCCGCAGTCCAGGAATGGGGCGCCGGGCGCGCGCTCGGCAAAGATCCCGCCGCCGACGAGATCGCCACCGCCGCCCGTGCCGTGCTGGAAAATCCCGCCTGCCGCGACGCGGCGAAGCGGCTGGCGCCGTTGCTCGCCGACGTCGATGGCGCCGCGGCCGCCGCTGCTGCGATCGAGCGGCTGGCGCCATCCGTCAAGACGAAGGCGCGAAACCGCACCGGCGCGCGCTAGTTCTTCGCCGCGTTGCCAAGCGCCGCGGCGCGCACGACGTCGCCGACCTTGATGCCGAGCCGCGCCACCGTGCCGCCGTTGAGCTCGAGCACCGCCGCCGCCGGCGCGCGCGAGACGATGATCGCGTCCGACATCGGGATCGCGCGCTCGTGCAGGTCGACGATGCGCCCGCCCGCGCCGATGAACAGCATGTCGAGCGGTATCAAGGTGTTGTGCATCCAGAACGACATGATCTGCGGCTGCGCGACGACGAACAGCATGCCGGCGTCGGGCGCGAGGCTCCGGCGGAACATCAGGCCCTGCTCCTGCTGCGCCGGAGTCAGGGCGAGCTCGACGGTGAAATGCTGCGGCCCTTTGGCGGTGTCGATGACCAGCGGCGCGGTGTCGAAGGTCTGGAGCGGCTGCACCTGGGCGAACGCCGGCGTCGCCAGCAGCGCGAGCGCGACCAGGATGGCGCGGATCATCGGAAAAATAACCACGAGGTCAGCAGCAGCAGCGGCAGCAGGCACACCGCCGACCATCCCACATAGGCGAAGAAATTGGGCATCTTGACGCCGTAGCTTTCGACCACCGATTTCACCATCAGATTGGGCGCGTTGCCGATATAGGTCATGGCGCCGAAATACGATGCGCCGGCCGAGATCGCCGCCAGCGTCAGCGCCAGCTTGCCGGTCAGCAGCGCCGCGTTGTCGCCGGCGAGGCCGAAGAACACCAGATAGGCCGGCGCATTGTCCAGCACCGAGGACAGCGCGCCGGGCAGCAGATAGAAGAGCGTGTTGTTGGGCGCGTTGCCGACGAAGACTTGTGCCAGCAGCGGCGCCGCCGGCCCTGCCGTCCCCGCCGCCATGATCGCGTCGATCGGCACCAGGGTCACGAAGATCGCGGCGAACAGGATCGACACCTCTACGATCGGCGTCCACACGAAGGCGTTCTCCTGGCGCGTCGCCGGCCGGGTCAGCTTGAGCGAGAGCAGCGCGAGCGCGACGAACAGCACGTCGGACAGCGCGTCATCGAAGCTCCAAGCGACGCCGAAGACCGTAATCGAGCCCGGCACCGGATAATAGGTGCGCAGCATCATGGTCGCCGCCGCACCGAGCAGCAGCAGGAGATTGACCGAGCCGTCGATGCCCAGCTTCTCGATCTCGGGCAGCACCGCGGGCTCGCGCCGGCCATAGAGGTAATGGTCGATGGCGAAGAACATCGCCAGTAGCGCCACGGTCAGCGTCAGCGTCGGCAGCCACAGATGCTGCGCCGGCCAGAAGAACGGCACGCCGCGCAGATATCCCAGGAACAGCGGCGGATTGCCGAGCGGCGTGAGCGCGCCGCCGACGTTGCACACCAGGAAGATGAAGAACACGTAGACGTGCGCCGTGCGCGTGCGGTGGCGATTGGCGCGGATGATCGGGCGCAGCATCAGCAGCGACGCACCCGGCGTGCCGATCAGACTGGACGCCGCGGTGCTGAGCGCCAGCAGCGCGGTGTTGACGCCGGGCGATCCGTGCGGCGCGCCGCGGATGCGCAAGCCGCCGGTGATGATAAAGAGCGCGCCGAGCAGCAGCACGAAGGGCACGTAGGTGTTGAGCCCCATGTCGAAGAGCCGCGTGAACGACGCGGCGACGCCTTCGGCGGCGATGTCGGGCACGACGACGACCAGCCCCCAGAACGCGACGATCTTGCCGTAATGCCGGTTCCACAGTCCGGGCACGGTGAGCGGCGCGATCGCCAGCGTCAGCAACAGCCCGACGAACGGCAGGCCCCAGACGAGGCTGCCGTATGGAAGTCCCCCCGACATGGCGACGACTATGGCCGAGGCCGTGCGCCACACGCAACCCGCCCGGGCGGGCTGCGCGCTTGTCCGCGCCGGGCGCGGGCGCTACCGTCTGCCGGCAAAAAAACAGGGGTGGCCCGCCATGGACATGACCGGCGAATACCGCATCGCTGCGCCGCAGCAGAAGGTGTGGGACGCGCTCAACGATCCCGACATCCTCAAGCAATGCATCACCGGCTGCGAGGAAGTGCAGAAGATCTCGCCGACCGAGTTCGCCGCCAAGGTGTTGGCACGGGTCGGCCCGGTGAGCGCGCGCTTCGGCGGCAAGGTCACGCTCTCCGAACTCGATCCGCCGAACGGCTACAAGATCAGCGGCGAAGGCACGGGCGGCGTCGCCGGCTTCGCCAAGGGCGGCGCCGAAGTGCGCCTGGCGCCCGACGGCGACGCGACCAAACTGACCTATAAGGTGACGGCGCAGGTCGGCGGCAAGCTGGCGCAGATCGGCTCGCGC
Organism: Alphaproteobacteria bacterium; assembly: GCA_028871055.1. Classification (GTDB taxonomy): domain Bacteria; phylum Pseudomonadota; class Alphaproteobacteria; order ATCC43930; family CGMCC-115725; genus REEB95. The sequence continues at coordinate 211,803 of JAGWON010000002.1, read as the reverse complement.
CTGATCGACAGCACGGCGCGCAAATACGCCGACGAGTTCTTTGCCAAGTTCGCGGCCATTGTGGGCGCGCCGGCGCCGGCGGCCGCCCCGGCAGCACCCGAAGTTACGCCCGCCGCCGCGCCCAAGCTGCCCGTGCCGACGCCAATGCCGGCCGCAGGCATGCGCCTGCCGCCGGTGGTGTGGGCCGCGATCCTGGCGGCACTGGTCGCGGCGATGCTCTATTTCTTCACCCGCTGACGCTTGACCCGGGCCGACCCCCCGCACGACAATCTCCGCAACCATAAGGCCGCGCGCCCCCGCGCCCGCCACTGAGGAGGTCCGAAAATGCCCAACGTCACCATGACGGTGAACGGCAAGAAGATGTCCGGCAACGTCGAGCCGCGCACCTTGCTCGTGCAGTTCCTGCGCGAGACGCTCGGCCTCACCGGCACCCATGTCGGCTGCGACACCAGCCAATGCGGCTGCTGCGTCGTCCACGTCAACGGCGACGGCATCAAGAGCTGCACCATCCTTGCCGTGCAATGCGACGGCGCCGACGTCAAGACCATCGAGGGCGTCGCCAACGGCGACGAGCTCCATCCGATGCAGGCCGCGTTCCGCGAGCATCACGGGCTGCAATGCGGCTACTGCACGCCCGGCATGGTGATGAGCGCGCTCGACCTGGTGAAGCACAACAAGAATCCGTCGGAACCGCAGATCCGCGAGTGGCTCGAAGGCAATCTCTGCCGCTGCACCGGCTATCACAACATCGTCAAGGCGATCAAAGCCGGCGCGGAGGCGATGGCGAAGGCGCGGCCATGACCGCGCGGCTTATTGGTGATCCGGTCAGGCGGAAGGAAGACCGTCGCTTCCTCACCGGCAAGGGCCACTATACCGACGACATCAACCGCGCGGGCCAGGTCTACGCCGTCTTCGTGCGCAGCCCGCACGCGCATGCCGAGATCAAGAGTATCAACACCAAGCGTGCCGCCGGCGCACCCGGAATCGTCGCGGTCTATACCGGCGCCGACCTGGTGAAGGCCGGCATCGGCACCCTGCCCTGCGGCTGGGGCGTCAAGAACAAGGACGGCTCGCCGATGGCCGAGCCGCCGCATCCGGTGCTCGCCAGCGGCAAGGTGCGACATGTCGGCGATCCTGTCGCCGTGGTCATCGCCGAAAGCAAGGCGGCGGCCGAGGAAGCGGCCGAGCGGGTGGACGTCACCTATAAAGAGTTGCCGTCGGTGACCGCGGTCGACGCCGCGGTGAAGCCGGGCGCGCCGCAACTCTACGACGCCGTCAAAGGCAATCTGTGCTACGACTGGCACATCGGCGACAAGGCGGCGGCCGACGCCGCCTTCGCCAAGGCGGCGCACGTCACCAAGCTCGACATCGTCAACAACCGGCTGGTGCCGAACGCGATGGAGCCGCGCGCCTATATCGGCGACTACGACCGCGCCACCGGCGAGCACACGCTCTTCACCACCTGCCAGAATCCGCACGCCATCCGCCTGCTGATGGGCGCCTTCGTGCTGCACGTGCCCGAGCACAAGCTGCGCGTCGTCGCGCCCGATGTCGGCGGCGGCTTCGGCTCGAAGATCTATCACTATGCCGAGGAGGCGGCGGTGACCTGGGCGGCGGCCCAGCTCGGCCGGCCGGTCAAATGGACGGCGGAGCGCAGCGAGAGCTTCCTCTCCGACGCGCATGGCCGCGACCACGTCACCCATGCCGAGCTCGCGCTCGACCTCTCCGGCAAGTTCCTGGGATTGCGCGTGTCGACGCTCGCCAATCTCGGCGGCTATCTCTCGACCTTCGCGGCGGCGGTGCCGACCTATCTCTACGCGACGTTGCTGGCCGGCACCTATACCACCCCGGCGATCTACGCCGAGGTCAAGGGCGTGTTCACCAACACCGTGCCGGTCGACGCCTATCGCGGCGCCGGGCGGCCGGAGGCGAGCTATCTGCTCGAGCGGCTGGTCGACAAGGCGGCGAACGAGATCCAGATCGATCCGGCCGAGCTGCGCCGCAAGAACTTCATCCCCAAGGACGCCTATCCCTATCAGACTCCGGTCGCGCTCGCCTATGACAGCGGCGACTACTTCGCCACGCTCGACATGGCGCTCAAAGCCGCCGACTACGCCGGTTTCGCCAAGCGCCGCGACGACGCCAAGCGGCACGGCAAGCTGCGCGGCATCGGCCTTGCGACCTATATCGAGGCATGCGGCGTCGCGCCCTCGGCGGTGGCGGGCGCCCTGGGTGCGCGCGCCGGGCTCTACGAGGTCGCCGCGGTCCGCGTCAATCCGACCGGCTCGGTCACCGTGCTCACCGGCACGCACAGCCACGGCCAGGGCCACGAGACCACCTTCGCGCAAGTCGTTGCGGAGCGATTGGGCATTCCGATCGACCAGGTCGACGTCGTGCACGGCGATACGGCGAAGACGCCGTTCGGCATGGGCACCTATGGCTCGCGCTCGCTGCCCGTCGGCGGCTCGGCGCTGGTCAAGGCGCTCGACAAAGTCGAGGCCAAGGGCAAGAAGATCGCGGCGCATCTGCTCGAGGCGGCCGAAGCCGACATCGAGTTCAAGGACGGCAAGTTCACGGTTGCCGGCACCGACAAATCGAAGAGCTTCGGCGAGGTCGCGCTTGCCGCCTATATCCCGCACAACTATCCGCTCGAGACGCTCGAGCCCGGCCTCGACGAGACCGCCTATTACGATCCGAAGAACTTCACCTTCCCGTCGGGCGCGCACGTCGCCGAGGTCGAGATCGATCGCGACACCGGCGTCGTCGAGCTGCTCAAGTTCACCGCCGCCGACGATTTCGGCCGCATCGTCAATCCGATGATCGTCGAGGGCCAGGTCCACGGCGGCCTGGCGCAGGGCATCGGCCAGGCGCTGTTCGAGGAGTGCCGCTACGATCCGGAAAGCGGCCAGCTCGTCACCGGCTCATTCATGGATTACCGCATGCCGCGCGCCGGCGATCTGCCGTCGTTCGCGGTCGCGACCCACGCGACGCTGTGCACGCATAATCCGCTCGGCGTCAAAGGTTGCGGCGAAGCGGGAGCCATCGGCGCGCCGGGCGCGGTGATGAACGCAGTGCTGAACGCGCTGAGCACCGTCGGTGTGAGCGATTTGCAAATGCCGGCGACGCCCGAACGCGTGTGGCGCGCCATCAACGACAGCAAGGCGGCTGCCTGAAGCAGAGCACGATGCAAGACGGTCACAACATATCGGTCGTCACACCCGCGAACGCGGGTGTCCAGGGCAACCGCACGTCGCTCGCCCTGGATTGCCGATTTCGCGGCAATGACGGAGGAAGATGATTCAACCCGATCGAATCGGGTTCCAGGATCAGGAGAGGCAAACGATGTACAATTTCGAATACCACAAGGCCAAGACCATCGCGGACGCGTCGGCGATGATCACGCAGAAGTCCGAGGCCAAGCTGGTCGCCGGCGGCATGACGCTGATCCCGACCTTGAAACTGCGGCTCGCCAAGCCGAGCGATCTCGTCGACCTCAACGGCCTGCCTGAGCTCAAGGGCATCAAGCGCGAGGGCAGCGCGGTGGTGATCGGCGCGATGACGCGCCACGTCGAGGTCGCGGAATCAGCCGAGGTGCAGAAGGCCATCCCCGCCCTCGCCCATCTCGCCAGCCATATCGGCGATCCGGCGGTGCGCAATCGCGGCACGCTCGGCGGCTCGATCTCGAACAACGATCCGGTGGCGGACTATCCCGCGGCCGTGGTGGCGCTCAACGCCACGGTGATCACAAACAAGCGCAAGATCGCGGCCGACGCGTTCTTCAAGGGCATGTTCGAGACCGCGCTCGAGCCGGGCGAGATCGTGACCGCGGTGAGCTTTCCGATGCCGGAGAAAGCCGCCTACATGAAATTTCCCAATCCGGCGTCGCGTTACGCCATCGTCGGCGTGTTCGTGGCGAAGCATAAGGACGGCGTGCGCGTCGCGGTGACGGGCGCGGGTCCGTGCGTCTTCCGCCAAAAGGACATGGAAGCGGCGCTGGCGAAAAATTTCTCCGCCGACGCGATCAAGTCGATCGCGCAGAAGCAGGACGGGCTCAACGGCGACATCCACGCCAGCCCGGAATACCGCGCGCATCTCGTCGGCGTGATGGCGCGGCGGGCGGTCGCGGCGGCGGGGTAAAGCTCACCGGTCTCTTCTCGGGCGGCATCCGATGGCGCGCAGTTTCAGGGATCGTCATCGGGAGGAAACCTACAAGGCGTTAGCGCTGATCGCGATGGCGGCGCTAAAGGCTGTCTTCATTCTCAACGGCGGTGCCGCAATAGCATTATTGGCATTCTTGGGCCGAGAGGCCGCTCAGCGTCTCGACATGCGGCTGCCGATGATTCTTTTTGTAACTGGTGTGTGTCTCGCCGCTTTCGCACACGTTGGCGCCTATTTGGCGCAGCTGGCGTTATATAACGAAACGTTGGACGAGGCGGGAACAACTCCCATGTGGAGACGTCACGACAAATATCTCTGGGCTACAGTTGTCCTGGCGGTCCTGAGCATCGCCGTGTTCGGATGGGGCGCTATATCAGCTGCCTTACGCTTCCAAAATTAAGGTCTGCCGGTACTGGTGTTCGAATATTATGTCGTGCGCTAATCCAGTCGCGCCTGCAACGGCTGGATCTTGGCAATTGAGGTCGCCTCATTGTGCGCCACGTGCCACAGGTTATAGGCCTGCTGAAGCCCTAGCCAGAACTCGGCGGTAGTTCCAGTCAGTTTTGAAAGCCGAAGCGCGGTACTCTCAGTAATAGATCTTTTGCCACGTACGATCTCGTTGATCGAGAGGCGCGACAGTCCAATGGCATCCGCCAATTCCTGCTGCGTGAGATCATACGCATCGAGAATTTCTCGTTGGACATATTCGCCCGGATGCGTTGGCGACCGATTCAGATGCCGCCAATCATCCGCTGACATGCTCAATTTTGACGTCAACGCAATTGCCATCAAGCCACCGAAACGTAATCCAAAAGTTGGCTTGAAGATGGACCATGAATCTGGCCGGCTTCGAGCCTTTGATTTTGGTGAGCCGCAAACTGCGGAGAAATCCAATATCCCGGGTCAGCGACTGTGCTCGTTGAAGCGCATCGAATACATAAGGCGCACGCTGAGCAACACGCGCAGGAATCCCCTTTGCCTTTCCGGTTTGGAACAGCTCTTTTGCTGAGCGGTTTGAAAATTTGAGCATTTAGCTCTCCTCTAAAACGATAGTGACACAAACGGCGACAAGTCATCGCGGTCACTACAGGAGGAGAGACACCGGTCATCAAATTGAATTCGAGTACACGCTCTCGCGTATCATCGTGTTCTTCAACAGTATGAAATGCCTTTCGATCGGAGAGCTTTGCAGACTTATATTTTGCGAACTCGCGTATTAGCTCAGAAATCTGCTCCCTGAATTCTGCTGATAGGCATGTTACGTGCGGACTACTGAGGACCTTAGAAACGACGTCACGCCAGAGGATCAGGCGCTCTTCGCGAGAAAAATCGGCGATCGCATCGATAATCGTGGGGGCAAGCTCATCGCCTGTATCTGCATAGACGATGGTCGTCGCAAAAGCTTCGAACGCCCCCTTGGACCACCAGTTTCCCGCTGTAAATGCCGAGCGGACAAAATCAGCGTATGAGAGATCCGCATTGACGGGTGCAACCTGGAATTCATCACGAACATTAATCGCATGCCAACTGGAGCAGAGCTTCGAACCGTTACTGACTCCTAGGCTTTCGCTTTCACCGACAGCGTTGCAGACCTCAAGGTTCCATTCGTGGAATTCTTTGAAGCTGATCTCGAACGACGCTGCTTTCCCGACCGTCAGAAACTCGTTCAGTCGCGGCGAAAGGTGTTCGGCAGCGAAAACTGCGCCCGAACCGAATGGAAGAGTGCTCACGGATGAGGCTGTCCGCGGAAAAAACGCCACGGGGTCGCCGTAAGCGACGCCAGCAACGGGCTTAATAGGCTGCACCGCTGACACACCCGCGACAGGAGCGATTACAGAGAGCATATTAGTAATGTAAGGTTATGCCTTACAGATTTCAAGATGGCTATTACCGATAGCGCTTGCACGCAAGCCGACTCACGGTTTATCCATGATAAATGATGCCTCAGACCTCACTTTCCATGGTTAAACCGTGATCTCGGCGGCGCAGCTCCGGGCGGCCCGCGCGCTTCTCGGCATCGATCAGCGCAAGCTTGCCGACCTCTCGGGCCTCTCGTTGCCGACCATCCAGCGCATGGAGGCGAGCGAGGACGTCATCCGCGGCAACGTCGATTCCCTGACCAAGCTGGTCGGCGCGCTCGACGCTGCCGGCATCGAGCTCATTGCCGAAGGCGTCGCAAGTCCTGACGGTGGCCGCGGCGTGCGGCTCAAGCAGCGGACGAGTTCGACGTGAGCAAATCCGCGCGGTCGATCATTACCCCCTCACCCTTCCCTCTCCCCATGAAGGCGGCGAGGGTTGTTCTTTTTGGATCGGCAAGCGTCGCGGCGCGCCCCCTCACCCTTCCCTCTCTCCCAACGTGGGGGAGAGGGTTCTCTTGGATTGGGCGCGAGGGTTTGCGAATGGGCGCGAGCGTTTCAGTGCAGTGGAGCACTCGCGCCTTATGAGTCTGGTCGTCGTTCTCGCCTGCGTCGGCGTGCTGCTCGTTGCCTCGGTTCTCGGAATCGGCACCGCGCGCACCCGCGCCGGCACGCCTCTGGTCTATGGCGTAAGCCTCGCCGCCTGCACCGTTGCGCTGGTCGCCGCGCTCGGACAGCTCTTGAGCAACGCCGCGGCGCCGGCGCTGGTGCTGCCGCTGGCGCTGCCCTGGCTCGGCGCGCATTTCCGCATCGACGCGCTCGCCGCCTTCTTCCTGGTCGTCGTCGATCTCGGCGGCAGTGCCGCCAGCCTTTACGCGCTCGGCTACGGCACGCATGAATCCGCGCCGCAGCGCGTGCTGCCGTTCTATCCTGCATTTCTCGCCGGCATGAACCTCGTCGTCCTCGCCGACGACGCATTTACCTTTCTCTTGTGCTGGGAGTTCATGTCGCTGACGTCGTGGGCGCTGGTGATGTCGCACCACCGCGACGCCGACAACCGGCGCGCCGGCTACATCTATCTGGTGATGGCGAGCTTCGGCACCTTCGCGCTGATGCTCGCCTTCGGCCTGCTCGCCGGACCGACGGGCGGCTACGCCTTCGAGGTCATGCGCACCGGCCAGCACGGACCGCTGATCGCGGCGCTGGTGTTGACGCTGGTGCTCTTGGGCGCCGGATCGAAAGCCGGCCTGGTGCCGCTCCACGTCTGGCTGCCGCTCGCCCATCCGGCGGCGCCGAGCCACGTCTCGGCGCTGATGAGCGGCGTCATGACCAAGGTCGCGGTCTACGGCTTCATCCGCATCGTGCTCGACCTGCTCGGCACGCCGAGCTGGTGGTCGAGCATGGCGGTGCTGACCTTGGCCGGCATCACCACCGTGATGGGCGTGCTCTATGCGTTGATGCAGCACGATCTGAAGCGGCTGCTCGCCTATCACACGGTCGAGAACATCGGCATCGTCTTCATCGGCCTGGGCCTGGCGCTGGGCTTCAAGGCCTACGCCATGCCGCTCGCGGCCGCGCTCGCGCTCACCGCGGCGCTGTTTCACGTCTTCAACCACTCGCTGTTCAAGAGCCTGTTGTTCTTCGGCGCCGGATCGGTGCTGACCGCGACCGGCGAGCGCGACATGGAGCGTCTCGGCGGCCTGATCCACCGCATGCCGCTCGCCGCGTTCGCCTTCCTGGTCGGTTGCGCCGCAATTTCCGCGCTGCCGCCCTTGAACGGCTTCGTCTCCGAGTGGCTCACCTTCCAGGCGATCCTGCTGAGCCCGGCGGTACCGCAATGGGGCTTGAAGATCCTGGTGCCGGGCGTCGGCGCGCTGCTTGCCTTGTCGGCGGCGCTGGCGGCGGCGTGCTTCGTCAAGGCTTATGGCGTGACCTTCCTCGGCCGGCCGCGCACGCCCGTTGCCGAAAAGGCGACAGAGACCGACCGTTTCTCGCTGGTGGCGATGTTCACGCTCGCCGCGCTCTGTCTCCTGGCCGGCATTCTGCCCGGCTTCGTCATCGACGCGCTGGCGCCGGTGAGCCAGGCGCTGATCGGCAGTCGCGTGCCGGTGCAAGCGAGCGATCCGTGGCTCACCATCGTGCCGATCGCGGCGAGCCGCAGCTCCTATGACGGCCTGCTCGTCTTCGTGTTCATCGGCTTGGCCGGACTGACAACGGCCATGGCGATCCACCGCTTCGCGTCGCACGCGCTCAGGCGCTCGGCGGCGTGGGATTGCGGCTTCCCCGATCCGAGCCCGGCGACGCAATACACCGCGGCGAGCTTCGCCCAGCCGATCCGCCGGGTCTACGGCACGCTCGCTTTCCGCGCGCGCGAGCGCGTCGAGATGCCGCCGCCCGGCGATGCGCGGCCGGCGGTGTTGCATGTGAGCCTGCGCGACCTGGTGTGGGACTGGTTCTACGCGCCGGTCGAGGGCGCCGTCGCCACCGCCGCCGGCCGCCTCAACCAGTTCCAGTTCCTGACCATCCGCAAGTACCTGAGCCTGGTCTTCGCGCTGCTCGTCATCCTTTTGCTGGTGCTGGCGATATGGCTCTGATCCGCGACCTCGCCGTCCAATTCGCCGAGATGCTGCTGGTGCTGGCGCTGGCGCCGGGCCTGGTCGGCCTGGTGCGCAAGGCCAAGGCGCGGCTGACGCGCCGCCGCGGCGCCTCGATCATCCAGCCCTATCGCGACCTGCTGCGCCTGATCCGCAAGGAGGTCGTGCTGGCCGAGAACGCGAGCTGGCTGTTCCGCGTCGCGCCTTACGTGATCTTCGCCGCGACCTGGGTGGCGGCGGCGCTGGTGCCGACCTTCGCCACCGGCCTCATGTTCAGCTGGTCGGCCGACCTCATCGCCATCATCGCGCTGCTCGCCAGCGCGCGGTTCTTCCTGGCGCTCGCCGGCATGGACGTCGGTACCAGCTTCGGCGGCATCGGCGCGAGCCGCGAGGTGATGATCGCCTCGCTCGCCGAGCCGGCGATGCTGATGATCGTGTTCACGCTGGCGCTGATCGTCGGCTCGACGCAGCTTGCGACCATCGCCGGATTCATGAATTCGGCGGCGGTCGGCCTGCGCGTGTCGCTCGGCCTGGCGCTGTTCGCGCTGATCATCGTCGCCATCGCCGAGAACGCCCGCATCCCGGTCGACAATCCGGCGACGCATCTCGAGCTGACCATGGTGCACGAGGCGATGGTGCTGGAATACTCCGGCCGTCACCTGGCGGTGATCGAGTTGGCAGCGGCGCTCAAGCTGCTGCTCTACGTCTCGCTGATCGCCTGCATCTTTGCGCCGTGGGGACTGGCGGGGCCCGAGGCCGGGCTGGCGGCGGCGCTCATCGGCGTGCTCACCTATGTTGCGAAACTCGCGGTCGGCGGCGTGCTGCTCGCGGTGTTCGAGACCGCCATCGCCAAAATGCGCGTCTTCCGCGTGCCGCAGTTCATCGGCGCGGCGCTGATGCTGGGGCTGCTCGCCACGCTGCTGCGTTTCTTCTCGGGAAGCCTCTGATGCCCAATCTCGAATTCGACACCGCGCATCTCCTTGCCGGTGGCCTGGTGTTGGTCAGCTTCGTGCTGCTCTACCAGGACCGACTCACTTCGCTGCTTAACATCTACGCGGTGCACGCGCTGGTGCTGGCGCTATCGGTCGCGTGGCAGGCCAACATCCAGGACGCGCCGCACCTCTATGTCACCGCGGCGCTGGCGCTCGGCTTCAAGGCGATCGTCATTCCGGTCGCGCTGCGCCGCATCGTCGCGCGGCTCGGCATTCACCGCGAGATCGAGACCGTAGTCGGCATCGGACCCACGATGCTCTGCGGCATGGCGCTGGTCGCGCTGTCGATGGTGGTGATGCTCCGGGTCACGACCGAGGCGACGCCGATTGCGCGCGAGGACCTCGCCTTCGCCCTCGCCGTCGTGCTGCTGGGCCTGCTCATCATGGTGACGCGGCGCAACGCGGTGGGCCAGGTGGTGGGATTCATGTCGCTGGAGAACGGCCTCGTGCTGGCCGCGACCGGCGCGCGCGGCATGCCCCTCGTTGTTGAAATAAGCGCGGCCTTCTCGATCCTGATCGCCTTCATCGTCATCGGCATCTTCCTGTTCCGCATCCGCGAGCGCTTCGACACCGTCGACATCGGCGCGCTCGACCAGTTCCGCGGGGAACGGCGATGACCGAGTTCGCGATCGCTCGCGTCGATCTGGTGCTGCTGATTCCGCTCGCCGCCGCGGCGCTGCTGGCGCTGCTGCCCGGCTATCGCCTGACGGCGCGGCTCAACGTCGCCGCCACGTTCCTGACGTTTCTCGCGGCGCTGTCGCTGCTATTCACGGCGCACGGCGCACCCGGAACCTATCTGCTGGTCGACGACCTCAACGTCGTCTTCATCGCGCTCAACACGTTCGTGGGATTTACGACGAGCGTGTTCAGCGCCAGCTACGTCGGCCACGAGCTCGAGACCGGCCGCCTTACGCCGGCCCATCTGCGCTTCTATCACGCGATGTACCAGATGCTGATGTTCGCCATGAACCTGGCGCTGTTGGCCAACAACATCGGCCTGATGTGGGTCGCGGTCGAGGGCGCAACGCTGACGACGGTGGTGATGGTCGGCATCTACCGCACCCACGAGGCGCTCGAGGCGGCGTGGAAGTATTTCATCCTCGGCAGCGTCGGCATCGCGCTGGCGTTGTTCGGCACCATCCTGGTCTATGTCGCGGCGCAGCCGGAAATCGGCGAGGGGCTCGACGCGATGGAGTGGACCACGCTGGTGGCGCACGCCGCAAAGTTCGACCCGGCGCTGCTCAACGTCGCCTTCATCTTCCTGCTGCTGGGCTATGGCACCAAGGTCGGGCTCGCGCCGCTCCACGCCTGGCTGCCCGACGCCCACGCCGAGGGCCCGACGCCGATCTCGGCGGTGCTGTCGGGCCTGCTGCTCAACGTCGCGCTCTATGCCGTGCTGCGCTTCAAGATCCTGATGGCGGCCAACGTGGCGGCGGTGGCGCCCGGCCCGCTGATGGTGACGATGGGCCTCGTGTCGCTGATTTTCGCCGCGTTCATGCTCTATCGCCGGCGCGACATCAAGCGGCTCTTCGCCTATTCGTCGATCGAGCACATGGGCATCATCACCTTCGCCTTCGGCATGGGCGGACCGCTGGCGAATTTCGCCGGCCTACTGCACATGACCATGCACAGCCTGACCAAGTCCGGCATCTTCTTCGCCGTCGGCCATGTCGCGCAGGTCAAGGGCACGCAGCGCATCGCCGACATCGGCGGCCTGACCGAGACCCATCCCTGGCTCGGCTGGAGCCTCGTCGCCGGTGTCGTCGCGATCTCCGGCCTGCCGCCGCTCGGCATCTTCATGAGCGAGTTCCTGGTGGTGAGCTCGACCTTCGCGCGCGCGCCGCTGTTGGCGATTCCGCTGGTGCTGGGATTGCTCATCGCCTTCGGCGCGCTGTTGCTGCGCCTGAACGGCCTCGCCTTCGGCGAGCCGCGCGGCCCGATTCAGCCGGTCAAGGCGTCCTACGGTCCGCTGTTCGCGCATCTGACGCTGGTGCTGGTCGCCGGCCTCTATCTGCCGCCGCAACTCGTCGCCTGGTTCCAGCATGTCGCACAGCTCCTGGGATAACGCGCCATGACGATGCTGAGCGAATTCGTTGCCGGGGGTCGGCGCGTCGCAGCGCACCGGCCGGCGCCGCGCGCGGTGGTCGATGCGGCGACTTGGCACCAAGCGGCGCAGGCGCTTGGCGACGAGCGTGCGACGCTGTTCGGCCTGTGGGGCGAGCGCGACGCCGCGCATCTGGCGCTGCTCGACGACGGCACCGGCGAGATCGCGGTGTTGAGCTTCGCTTGCCCCGATCGCCGCTTCCCGTCGGTCGGCGCGCTGCATCCGCCGGCGCTCCGGCTCGAGCGCGCCATGCGCGACCTCTATGGCCTCGTCGCCGAGGGCGCGCCCGACACGCGGCCATGGCTCGATCACGGGCGATGGCCGAATTCTCGGCCGGAAGCCGCCGCGCCTTATGACTTCCGTCCGGCCGAAGGCGAAAGCCTGCACCGCATACCGGTCGGACCGGTTCACGCCGGCATCATCGAGCCCGGCCATTTCCGCTTCACCGCGGGCGGCGAGACCGTCGTCCGGCTCGAGGAGCGCCTCGGTTACGTGCACAAGGGCGTCGAGAACCTCATGGCGGATGCGACGCTCGAGCGCAGTGCGCAACTCGCGGGCCGCGTTTCGGGAGACAGCACGGTTGCCTATGCCATCGCCTTCGCGCGTGCGGCCGAGGCGGCGCTCGGCGTCGACGCGCCGCCCCGCGCGCTCTGGCTGCGCGCGCTGATGGCCGAGCTCGAGCGCCTCGCCAACCACTTCGGCGACATCGGCGCGATCTGCAACGACGCCGCCTTCGCGCTGATGCATGCGCATACAGGGGTATTGCGCGAGCGGGTGCTACGCGCCGCCGATGTTGCCTTTTGTCACCGGCTGATGCGCGACGGCGTCGTGCCCGGCGGCGTCGCGCGCGACCTCTCGCCGGAAGGCAGCGTCGCGATCCGCGCCACGGTCGGCGAGGTGCGTCGCCGCTTCCCCGCGCTGATCGCGCTCTACGACAACACCGCCTCGCTGCTCGACCGCACCGTCGGCGCCGGCTATCTGCGGCCCGAGTTGGCGCGGCAGTACGGCGCCGGCGGCTACATCGGCCGCGGCTCCGGCCGCGATTTCGACGCACGCCGCAATCTCGCTTACGCGCCTTACGACGAGTTGCGCTTCACCGTACCGAAGCGCGGCGACGGCGATGTTAACGCGCGTGTCTGGATCCGAATCCGCGAGGTCGAGCAGAGCCTCGACCTCGTCGACCAAATTCTCGCGCGCCTGCCGCAAGGCGCGACGCGTATCGAACTGCCGCCGGCCGCCGGCGCGTGCGAAGGCCTCGGCCTGGCCGAAGGATTCCGCGGCGACGTTCTGGTCTGGCTGCGGCTCGGCGGAGACGGCCGCATCGTGCGCTGTCACCTGCGCGATCCGTCGTGGTTCCAGTGGCCGCTGCTCGAAGCCGCGATCGAGGGCAACATCGTCGCCGACTTCCCGCTGTGCAATAAGTCGTTCAACTGTTCCTACTCGGGTCACGATCTCTGAAGCCATGCGCAAGTACATCTTCGAAGGCATGATCCGCCGACCACTGACCGAGGGCGCACCCAAACCTGGCGACGCGGCGACGGCGGAACTCGCGCGGGCGGTCGAGGGCGCGGCGCGGCGGCGGCTCGGCCGCAGCCTGTCGATCCGCGCGGTCGACGCCGGCTCGTGCAACGGCTGCGAACTCGAGATCCACGCCCTCAACAACGCGTTCTACGACCTCGAGCGCTTCGGCCTGCGCTTCGTCGCCTCGCCGCGCCACGCCGACGTGCTGCTGGTGACCGGGCCGCTTACGCGCAACATGCGCGAGGCGCTCGAGCGTACCTATCGCGCGACGCCCGATCCGAAATGGGTGGTCGCGGTTGGCGATTGTGCCGTCGACGGCGGCGCATTCGCCGACAGCCCGGCCTGCGTTCCGGGCGGCATCGGCGCGGCCGTGCCGGTCGATCTCCATATCCGCGGCTGCCCGCCGCGGCCGACGGATTTGCTCAAGGGCCTGCTCGCGCTCCTCGACGCGCAAGCCTGAGCGATTCGCGGACGGCGCCGCGGTGTGCTGGCAATCGCCGCCGCCGTCCTGCATTCTTTTCAACCATGGAAAGCGGCCCATCGCTCGTTGTCACGCTGCTGATCGGCCTGGCCATCGCCTATGTCGGCGGCCTCGCCGCCCGTGCGCTACGTCTGCCGCCGATCGTGGGCTATCTGCTCGCCGGCGTTGCCGTCGGACCGTCGACGCTCGGCGTAGCCGCCGATCTGCACACCGTCGAAGAACTCGCCCAGATCGGCGTGGTGCTGCTGCTGTTCGGCGTGGGCTTGCATTTCTCGCTCGCCGATTTGCGCACGGTATGGCGCGTCGCCGTGCCTGGTGCGTTGCTCCAGATCACGGCTTCGGCCGCGCTCGGCTTCGGCGTCGCCCGTCTGATCGGTTTCGCCGCCGAGCCGGCCGCCGCGCTGGCGATGTGCCTGGCGGTGGCCAGTACGGTGGTGGCGACCCGCAGCCTCGGGGAGCGCGGGCGGCTGATGACCCAGGCCGGCCGGATCGCGCTCGGCTGGCTGGTGGTGCAGGACCTCGTCGTCGTCGTGGCGCTGGTCGTGCTGCCGGGCGGCGCGCCGTCTCCGTTCGCCGCCGCGTACGGCGCCGTCGCCGGCGGCGCGATCAAGGTCCTCGCGGCGGCGGTGTTTGCCGCGGTGATGCTGCCGCTGGGCCGACGCCTCATCCCCTGGATCTTGACCCTGACGGCGCGCGATGGCTCGCGCGAACTGTTCCGCCTCGCGGTGATCGTCGCCGCGCTCGGCATCGCCTATCTTGCCGCGGCCATGGTCGGCGTGTCGCCGGCGCTGGGCGCCTTCTTCGCCGGCGTCATCATCGCCGAGTCCGACGTCAGCCATCAGGCGGCCGGCGAATCCGTGCCGGTACAGCAGGTGTTCACCGTGCTGTTTTTCGTATCGGTCGGCATGCTGTTCGATCCGGGCGTGCTGCTGCGCGCGCCGTGGCAGGTCGCGGCGGTAAGTCTGATGGTGGTCGTCGGCAACGCGCTCATCACGCTTCTCGCACTGCTCGCGCTGAGCACGGCGCCGCGCGGCGCGCTCGAAGTCGCCGCGCTGCTGGCGCAGATCGGCGAATTCTCGTTCATCCTCAGCGGCGCGGCGGCGAAAAACGGTTTGTTGTCGGGCGACGGACGAAGCCTCGTCCTGGCCGCGGCGCTGATCTCGATCCTGCTTCAGCCGTTGATGCTGCGCCTAGCCGAGGCGGCAGCGGTGCCGCTCGAACAACTCCGCTTTCTTCGCGCCTGGCACGCCGGCGGGCGCGAAGTCCGGCGCCGCGACACGCTGCCCAAGCTCGACGGTCACGCCATCATCATCGGCCATGGCCGCGTCGGCAGCGTGATCGCCGAAACGCTGCGCGCGCAAAGCGTGCCCTACATCGTGATCGAGCAGGACCTGCGTTTCGCCCAGCGCCTGCGGCGCGAGCACGTGCCGGTGATCTACGGCGACGCCGCCTGGCCGGAGGTGTTCGAAGCGGCCGGGCCCGAGCGCGCTCGCCTGCTGGTGATCGCCATCCCCGAGAAAAGCGCGGTTCGGCGCATCCTCGCCGCTGCCCACGCGATCAATCCGGCGCTCGACATCGTGGCCCGGACCCATAGCCACGCCGAGGCCGACTGGCTCAAGCGCCACGGCGTCGGGCGCGTGGTCATGGGCGAAAGCCAAACCGCGAACGAGATGGCCAGTTACGCGATGGACCGGTTCCACGCGACGTCCTGACGCATGGCTGCAATGCCGACGCCGTCCGCGGGTTGGACCGTGGCGCCGATTTCCTTTAAGAATGGGCGCGCCGTTCCCATCTTCCGGGCGTGATTTCGATGCCGTCCATGCCGACCTCCGTCGCCGACGCACTCGCCTTGCTCGCCAAGGGCCGCTATGTCGCGGACCGCAGCCTGGCGACCGCGGTCTATCTCGCGTTGTCGCTCAACCGCCCCCTCTTCCTCGAGGGCGAGGCGGGGGTCGGCAAGACCGAGGTGGCAAAGGTGCTGGCCGAGATGCTCGGCCGCAAGCTCATTCGGCTGCAATGCTACGAGGGTCTCGACGTCGCGTCCGCCGTCTATGAATGGAATTACCCGCGGCAGATGATCGAGATCCGGCTCGCCGAGACCGGCCAGGAGAGCAAGGACACGGTGGAGGAGGAGATCTTCTCCGAGAAGTTCCTGATCAAACGGCCGCTGCTCCAGGCGCTCGAGCCGGACATCGCCGGCCCGCCGGTGCTGCTGATCGACGAACTCGACCGCACCGACGAGCCGTTCGAGGCATTCCTGCTCGAAGTGCTGTCGGATTACCAGGTTTCAATCCCTGAACTCGACACGGTCAAGGCCGCCGCGCCGCCCATCGTCGTCATCACCTCCAACCGCACGCGCGAGATTCACGACGCGCTGAAGCGGCGCTGCTTCTATTACTGGATCGACTATCCCGACGCGGCGCGCGAGCTCGAGATCCTGTGCCTCAAGGCGCCGACGGCATCGCAGGAACTGTCGCGCCAGATCGTCGCCTTCGTGCAGAAGCTCCGCACGGCCGGCGACCTGTTCAAACTGCCGGGCATCGCCGAAACCATCGACTGGGCGCACGCGCTGTCGCAGCTCGACGTGCTGGCGCTCACGCCCGAGGCGATCAACGATACGCTCGGCGTGCTGTTGAAGTACCAGGACGACATCGCCAGGATTCAGGGCAGCGAGGCCGAGCGCCTGCTGGCGCAGGTGAAGGCCGAGCTCGCCGCGGCGCAATAATGGACGGCATCGCGCCCGCCCCCGCCGGCGGCAACCTCGTCGCCAACATCATGTATTTTGCGCGCGCGCTGCGCGCCGCCGGACTGCCCGTCGGCCCGGGCAAGGTGCTGCAGGCGGTCGAGGCGGTGCGTGCCGTCGGCCTCGAAAGTCGCGCCGATTTCTACTGGGCGCTGCACGCGGTGCTCGTCAACCGGCGCGACCAACGGCTGATCTTCGATCAGGCGTTCTACGTCTTCTGGCGCAACCCGAAGCTGCTCGAACGCATGATGGGGCTGCTCCTACCCGAACTCCAGGTGCCGAGCCAGGAAGGCGCCGAAATGAGCCGGCGGCTTGCCGAGGCGCTGCGTGCCGGCCAGGGCGACGGCGCGGAGCGGCGGCGCGAGGAGAAGATCGAGCTTGACGCGGCGATGACCTTCTCGCCGCGCGAGGTCCTGCAGAGGATGGATTTCGAACAGATGTCGACGGCGGAAATGAACGCGGCGCGCGACGCGGTCAAGAAGCTCGCCTTTGCGCTGGCCGAGAAGCCGACGCGACGCTTCGCCGCCGACCCGCGCGGCGCCCGCGTCGACATGCGCGCGACCTTGCGCGCGCAACTCCGTGCCGGCGGCCTCATCGCACTGAAGCGCAAGAACCGCGCCACAAGGCCGCCGCCCCTTGTCGTGCTGTGCGACATCTCTGGCTCGATGAGCCGCTACACCCGCATCTTTCTCCATTTCCTCCACGCGGTGATCAACGACCGCGACCGCGTCCACGCCTTCCTGTTCGGCACGCGGCTCACCAACATCACGCGACAACTGCGGACGCGCGACGTCGACGAGGCGCTCGACAAGGTGGCGGCGGCGGTCGAGGACTGGTCGGGCGGCACGCGCATCGGTCAGTGCTTGGCCGCGTTCAACCGGCGCTGGTCGCGCCGCGTGCTGGGCCAGGGCGCGGTGGTGCTGTTCATTTCCGACGGGCTCGACCGCGACGCCGGCGTCGGCCTGGCGCAAGAGATGGAACGGCTCCACAAATCATGCCGCCGGCTGATCTGGCTCAACCCTTTGTTGCGCTATGCCGGATTCGCCCCCAAATCCCTCGGCATGAAGGCGATTCTGCCTCATGTCGACGAGTTCCGGCCGGTGCATAATATCGAGAGCCTCAAAGCGGTGGTGGCGACCCTCGCCGAAACCGGCCGGCGGCGGCTTGGCGCGGCGGCGGCGTGGCCCGAAGTGAGAAAGGCAGGCCGACGATGACGACGAACAGCGGCGACAACGGCGAAATCCTCGACCAGGCGGCCCAATGGCGCGGCCAGGGCAAGGGCGTGGCGCTTGCCACCGTAGTCTCGACCTGGGGCTCGTCGCCCCGACCGGTCGGCGCCAAGCTGGCGGTCGACGACAGCGGCGCCTTCATCGGCTCGGTGTCGGGTGGATGCGTCGAAGGCGCGGTGATCGAGGAAGGCCTGGCGGCGATTAAGGACGGCAAGCCGCGACTCCTCGATTTCGGCGTCACCAACGAGCAGGCCTGGGAGGTGGGGCTGGCTTGCGGCGGCAAGATCCAGGTTTTCGTCGAGCGCGTCGAATGAAGCTCGAACTGCTCAAGCGCGCCGTCGAGTCGGCGGCGGCGGGACGCCCGGCGGCGCTCGTCACCGACCTGAAGTCCGGTCGTCAGGCTTTGTGCCAAGGCTCTGATTTTGAAGGAAATCTCACGCCAGGCGACGCGGTTATCGCGGCCGCGCGGCGGGCGCTGGTTGACGACCGCAGCACCTTAGTCGAGACGCCCGAGGGCAAGGTGTTCATCGAGGTGTTCAACCCGTCCTTGCGCCTCATGGTCATCGGCGCCGTCCATATCGCCCAGCCGCTGGCGCGAATGGCGGCCCTTGCCGGCTATGCCGTCACCGTGATCGATCCGCGGAGCGCATTTGCCAGCGGCGAACGCTTCCCCGGCGTCGAGTTGTCGACCGAATGGCCGGACGAGGCGATGGCGCGGCTTAAGCCCGACCGGCGCACCGCCGTCGTGACCTTGACCCACGATCCCAAGGTCGACGACCCGGCACTCGTCGCGGCGCTCAAGTCGTCGGCCTTCTATATCGGCGCGCTCGGCTCGAAGAAGACGCATGCCGCGCGCTTGAAGCGGCTCGCCGAGGACGGCTTCAAGGAGACCGATTTCGCGCGCATTCACGGTCCGGTCGGGCTGGACATTGGCGCCGTCTCGCCGGCCGAGATCGCCGTCTCGATCCTGGCGCAAATTACCGCGACGTTGCGGGCCGACCGGCTGAAGAACCGGCAAGCAGCCTGAGATGCAATTCGGCGACACGCCGCTCGACCACGCCGAGGGCGCCATCCTGGCGCACAGCCTGAAGCTCGGCGGCCGCGTGTTCAAGAAAGGCCGCGTGCTGACGGCGGAGGACGTCGCCGCATTGCGCGCCGCCGGGCAGCGGACCGTCGTCGCGGCGCGGCTCGACGCCGGCGATGTCGGTGAGAACGAAGCCGCCGACCGTGTCGCCCGGCTGCTTGCCGGCGATGGCGTCCGCGCCGACCCTGCCTTCACCGGCCGCGCCAACCTGTTCGCCCAATCCGCCGGTCTGTGCCGCGTCGACCGCGCCGCGGTCGACCGGCTCAACGCCATCGACGAGGCGATCACGCTGGCGACGCTCGAACCCGACACGGTCGTCGAGCCGAAACAGATGGTCGCGACCGTCAAGATCATCCCCTTCGCGGTGGCGTCCGAGCGCCTGACGGCGTGCGAGCGGGCCGTCGCCAATTCGCCACGCCTGATCCAGGTGGTGCCGTTCGCCGCGAAGCGCGCGGCGCTGGTCCAGACTGAGCTGCCGGGCATCAAGCCCAGCGTCCTCGACAAGACCGCCGAGGTCACCCGCGCGCGCGTCGCGGCGCTCGGCGGCACGCTCATCGGCGAGCGCCGGGTGGCGCACGCCGCCGCCGCATTGGCGCCCGCGATCGCCGCCGCCCTCGCGGACGGCGCCGAGCTGGTGCTGGTCGCCGGCGCCTCGGCCATCCTCGACCGGCGCGACGTCATTCCGGCGGCGATCGAATCCTGTGGCGGCATCGTCGTCCAGTTCGGTATGCCGGTCGATCCGGGCAACCTGCTCCTGGTCGGCCGCATCGGCGACGCCGATGTCCTGGGATTGCCCGGTTGCGCACGCTCGCCCCAGGTCAACGGCTTTGACTGGGTGCTGCGCCGGCTGATGGCCGGCTTGCCCGCCGATGCCGCGGCGGTTCGTGCGATGGGCGTCGGCGGGCTGCTCGGCGAGATTCCGTCGCGTCCCTTGCCGCGCGCCGAGGCCAGTGCCGCGGCGAGGCCGAGCACGCCGGCGCGCACGATCGCCGCGGTGGTGCTGGCGGCCGGCCGCTCGCGCCGCATGGGCACGGTCAACAAGCTGCTGATCGGCGTCGACGGCAAGCCGATGGTGCGCCACGCGGTCGATGCCGCGCTGGCGGCCGGCCTGTCGCCGGTCGTGGTCGTCACCGGCCATGAGCGCGACAAGGTCGCGGCGGTACTGGCCGGGCTGTCGGTGACTCTGGTCCATAACCCGGACTATGCCGAGGGGCTGTCGACCTCGCTCAGGGTGGGGCTGGCGGCATTGCCGCCGGAGGTCAACGGCGCGCTGATCTGCCTTGCCGACATGCCGCGGGTGAGCGCGGCCGAGCTCAAGCGCCTGGTCGGCGCCTTCGACCCGCGCGAAGGCCGCGCCATCGTCGTGCCGACGCGCAACGGCAAGCGCGGCAATCCGGTGCTCTGGGCGAAGCAGTTCTTTCCAGAGATGCGTACGATCGCCGGCGACGTCGGCGCCCGGCACCTGATCGGCACCTACCCCGAGCTGGTGACCGAGGTCGAGATGGCGGGTGACGGCGTCCTCACCGACATCGACACGCCCCAGGCCCTCGCCCGCCTGGCGACGACCGCCAAAATCGAAGCCTGAATCAACCACTTCGCCCGCCGCACGCGGGCGCATCGGGCGAAATGCCGCAGGCCGTTGTCACCGGAATAAACCATTTGCCCAACCCGTTGTCCTGCCGACGAACGGGAGCAAAAAAGCCCATGAGCACCCTGATCGGAGGCGTTACCCTGGCCAGTACGCTGTTCGGCGTGCTAGTCGGGCAGATTGCGACCGGCGCTGAGTTTGCCGGCGTGGTGATCGCCTCGCTGGTCCTGATGAGCCTGCGCGCCTAGGCTGCAGGCCGACACCCGATCTCTCGAACGGGCCGTCGCCCGCGTTTCCCGTCATCCCCGACAAGTCCGCGACAATGTCGTGACCGGACCTCCGGCCGGTGCCGCCGCCGTCTCGCCCGGTGCTCAGGACGCCCGATAATCGGCCGGCACGGTTTGGTCCCGCCGTGCGGCGCGCGGCGCGTCGCATAGATGCGGCCGTGCCGGCGCCGCACCGGCCTCGATCGGTTGTCGAGGGCCGCGTCGGCCACCGCAGGGATAGGCGCGGCGGGCGGTCTTTGGTATCAAGGTCACGGGTGCGCGACCAAGCAGACGGCGCCGTTTTGAGACGGTGAAGGGAAATCGCCATCGCGGATTCGGATCACGGGCGATTCGCGATTTTCGGGGGGACATCGGGCATGACCCGCTGGCTTCAATATGTGGACCGCATCGTCCTCGTGCTCGTCGCGGCCGCGCGCTGGCTCGTTTTGCCGGTCAGCTTCCTCCTGTTCGTGCAATGGCCGCTGCGCGACATCGTCCATGATTATTCGGTCCAGGCGAATGACTTGGCGCAATGGCAGTTCGCGCTCTACGTCAGCGTTGCGTTGACGTTTACCACGCGCGAGCGCGCGCATCTCGCCGCCGACACGCTCGCACATCGGTTTTCCCCGACGACGCGGCTTTGGATCGCGCGGATCGGCGCGCTCCTCTGCATGGCGCCATGGTCGCTCTTCATCTTGATCGTCGCCGCGCCGTGGGTGTGGCAATCGGTGAGCGGGCTTGAGCGCTACGCCGACACTTTCGATCCGCTTTATTTCCTCGTCAAAATCGCGATGTGGCTGCTGGCGCTGCTCACGCTCGTCCAGGCAACGCTCGATCTCTTTCGCCCGGCTCCGCCCGGTTCCGCATGATCGACGCCGGCTTCTACATGCTCGCCTGCGTTCCGGTGCTGCTGATCGCAACCGGATTGCCGGCCTTCATGATCCTGATCTTCATCGCGGCGACCGCCGCCGCGATCGGCGTGGCGACCGGCGCTCTGCCCTATGAATTGCTGACCGCCCTGCCCCAACGCATCGAGGGGTTGCTCGAAACCGATATTCTGCAAGCCCTGCCGCTCTATGCGCTGATGGGCGCGCTTCTCAACCGGCTGCCGCTCGCCGACATCCTGTTCCGCGCCGGCAACGCCCTGTTCGCGCGTACCGCCGCCGCGCCGCTGCTGTCGGCCGTCGGCCTTGGCACCCTGCTCGCGCCAATGAACGGTTCGGTCGGCGCCAGCGTCGCGGCGCTGACGCGGATCGTGCTGCCGCGGCTGCGCACGCATCACGTGTCGAACGCCAAGGGTCTCGCCACCGTTTGCGTCGCCAGCACGCTCGGTGTCGTCGTGCCGCCGTCGCTCGTCTTGATCCTGCTCGGCAACGCCATGCTGCGCGCCGACACGCAGGCCATGAACATCACCGGCCATCTCAGCCGCGCCATCAACACGCAGGACGTGTTCCGCGGCGCCTTGCCGCCAGCGGCGATATTCCTGGTCATGACCGCCGTGCTGACATGGCTGATCGGCCGGCGCACGGCGGCGGCGGCCGGCACGCCCCTTGCGCACCGCGAACGCGTGCGGCCGCGCGATTGGGCGATCGCGGCGGCGACGGTGGCATTCGTTCTCGGCCTGCTGATGGGCGTCGTCTTGGGCTATTTCTACGCGGTCGAAGCGGCGGCGGCCGGCGGCATGGCGCTCTTCGTCATCGGTCTGGTCTCGCGCACCTTGACGATGAAAGTGCTCGGCCAGGTGCTGCACGACACGATGGCCATCACCGGCGCGCTGTTTGCGCTGCTCGTCGGCGCAACGACCTTCACTCTCGTGGTCCGTGCGTTCGGGACCGACCAGGTCATCACCGAGATCATCCAGCGGGTTCCGGGCGGTGGCATGGGCGCGGTGCTTGCCGTGATGCTCGTGCTCTGGCTTTGCGCCTTCGCGCTGGACGCTTTCGAGATCATCTTCGTGGTCATTCCGCTGGTGATGCCGGCTCTGCTGACGCGGGTCGACGATGCCGTCTGGGTTTCGGTCCTGGCACTGTTGTCGCTGCAAGCGAGTTTCCTGCTGCCGCCGCTGGGCTACGCCGTGATGATGGCGCGCACCTCCGCGCCGATCCGGGTCGATCTCCGCGCGCTGGTCACCGCCCTGCTGCCGTTCCTCGGTGCGCAGCTCGTCGTGCTCGGCTTGACGATCGCGTTTCCCGGCGTGGCGCGCCTTGCCTTGCCCGCCGAGCCGGGTATGGCGGCCGCACGGCACAAATTGACCAATCAGGAGGTCGAGCGCTTGCTGCAACAGTCGTTGCCGCCGCCCGCCCGGGGCCAATAGCCCGTTTCGGCCGCGGTGCTACCCGTCACGCTGTGCATTATCGCAACATTTCGGTCGCCGAACGGCTGGAATTGTCGTGCGCAGTCATGGCATAGTGCGCGCCGGCCGCAAGGGCCAGGGAGAGTCCCTGTTCGCGCCGGAACCAGCCGGCGGAAGATTATTAGTCGGGGGAGGTTTTCGGGTTGCAATTCCTGTTGCGCGTAAGCCGTGCCATCGACTTTCTCAACGAGAAAATCGGGCAGACGGTCTATTGGCTGGTGCTGGCCTCGGTGCTGGTCAGCGCCTTCAACGCCGTCATGCGCTACACCATCGACTACAGCTCGAACGGCTGGCTCGAGATCCAGTGGTACTTCTATTCCGGTTTCTTCCTGATCGGCGCCGGCTACACGCTGCTGCGCAACGAACACGTCCGCATCGACATCATCGCGAGTCGCCTCTCGCCGCGGACCCGTGCCTGGATCGACGTGCTCGGCGGCATTTTCTTCCTGCTGCCGATGGCGCTCATCATCATGCGGCTGGCATGGCCGGTATTCACCGACTCCTACATGCTCCACGAGGGGTCGCCCAATGCCGGCGGCCTGCTGCGCTGGCCGGTGAAGCTGATGATGCCGGTCGGGTTCTTCCTCCTCGCGCTGCAAGGCGCCTCCGAGATCGTCAAGCGCACCGCCTTCCTGATGGGCCTGATCCCCGATCCGACGCCGCGCCACGCTCACGGCTCCGCCGATGAATTTGTGCCGCAAGAATGGCTGCACGAGGATAAGCCATGACGGCGCTGTTCATCGCCAACATTGCGCCGATCATGTTTGCAATGCTGATCGTCCTGCTGATGATCGGCTATCCGGTGGCCTTCTCGCTCGCCGCCAATGGCCTGCTGTTCGGCGCGATTGCCATCCATTACGGACTGTTTGATCCCCAACTGCTCCAGGGCCTGCCGCAGCGCGTTTTCGGCATCATGTCGAACGACACGCTGCTCGCGATTCCGTTCTTCACCTTCATGGGTTTGATCCTCGAGCGCAGCGGCATGGCCGAGGACCTGCTCGACACCATCGGCCAGATGTTCGGGCGGATCCGCGGCGGTCTCGCCTATGCCGTGATCTTCGTCGGCGCTTTGCTCGCAGCGACGACCGGCGTGGTCGCGGCGTCGGTGATCTCGATGGGCCTGATCTCGCTGCCGATCATGCTGCGCTACGGCTACGACCGGCGCGTTGCTGCGGGCGTGATCGCGGCGTCCGGCACGCTGGCGCAGATCATTCCGCCGAGCCTCGTGCTCATCGTGCTGGCCGACCAGCTCGGCCGCTCCGTCGGCGACATGTACCAGGGTGCGTTCATTCCCGGCATCGGCCTCGCCGTGCTCTACGGCGTCTATATGTTCATCGTCTCGATCTTCTGGCCGAAGGCGGTGCCGGGGCTGCCGCCCGACGCGATCACCGTACGCGAGCCGAACGGCAAGGCGGGCTACCTGTCGCTCGCCGCGATCGTGCTCGGCAGCGTCGTCGCCGCGTGGTACATCATCGACAGAGCCTACCTTCACCCGATCTGGGCCTGTGCCTCCGTCGGCGCCGCCGATTACGCGATCGCGCTCGCCGACAAGTTCCTGAATCTGCGCATCCTCAGCAAGCTGACGCGCCAGGTCATCATCGTCATGATGCCGCCCTTGGCGCTGATCTTCCTGGTGCTCGGCACCATCTTCCTCGGCATCGCCACGCCGACCGAAGGCGGCGCGATGGGCGCCACGGGCGCATTGGCGCTGGCGCTCGCCAACCGCCGGCTCGACTGGAAGCTGCTCAAGCAGGCGATGGATACGACCGCCAAGCTGTCGTCCTTCGTCATGTTTATCCTGGTCGGCTCGACCGTGTTCAGCCTGGTGTTCCGCGGCGTCAACGGCGACCTCTGGGTCGAACATCTGCTCACCAGCCTGCCCGGCGGCCGGCTCGGATTCCTGATCGTGGTCAACCTGCTGACCTTCTTTCTCGCGTTCTTTCTCGATTTCTTCGAGCTCGCGTTCATCATCATTCCGCTGCTGGGCCCGGTGGCCGAGAAGCTCGGCATCGACCTGATCTGGTTCGGCGTGCTGATCGGCGTCAACATGCAGACTTCGTTCATGCACCCGCCGTTCGGCTATGCGCTGTTCTATCTGCGCAGCGTCGCGCCGAGCGAGGAATACACCGACCGCGTCACCGGCAAGCGGCTGGCGCCGCTCACTACCGGACAGATCTATTGGGGCGTCATCCCCTTCGTGTTCATCCAGATCATCATGGTGGCGGTCATCATCGTGTTCCCGAATCTCGTGCTCGCCTCGCTCGACATCGGGCCGAAGGTCAATCTCAACACCATTCATTTTTCTGCGCCGCCCGCGGAGGAGAGCACCGCACCGCCGACCGATTTCAAGTAGCGTCGGCCGTCGTCCTGGCACGCTGAAAAGTCCTTCCGTCGTCATCGCGAGGCCCCGCGAGCGCAGCGCGGCGGGGCCGCGGCGATCCAGAAAGGCAGCGGAAATCCACAGGTTTCCTGGATTGCTACGTCGGCCTTCGGCCTCCTTGCAATGACCCGCTGAGTGTTGTTCAGCGCCCGGCCAGCATCAAAAAGCCCCGCCGTCGCCGGCGGTGTTAGAGCAAGTGGGGTGGCAGTTTGCAGTCCGCCCCAATCCGGGGCATAACCAGAACAGACCCTACCTATGACCGAGGGCAAATCGGGGAGCAGGTCGAATGAGTCTGAATACCGTATTTGACGAGGATGATTTTTAGTCGATGAAATTCCAGAACTGCATACAGAGACTTCTATGATGGATAAATTCTTTAAGGACTTTGAGAAACATCCGGCGCTCTATGTAGCTTTGATGGCGGCCCTCGCAAGCATCCCCTTAAGTCACTTCGATCCTGATGCACATTTGATTTCGTTCCTCGTTCTGGGAGCAGTCCTCTTATTGACATATCAATTGTTACAGCTCACCCACTGGATAGGTGACTGGAAACTACGTGGGCTGCTTTTACTGATTGCAATCATATTGGGATTTGTACTGTCGTTTCATCCGCTTGGGAATCAGTCCGTTCTGGACATTGTTTTGTTGGTTCTCTTTTCTTTCGTGTTCATCCTGAAACGATTTAATCGGCAAATTGAGCGCGGTGAGATCACTCAGCCAAGCGATATTCTCTTACATAAATATCCGGACAGCTACCGCGATGATCTCGCTCGAGCCAAAGAGCTATGTGTTACGGGGACAAATCTCAGGCGAATCTTCACAGATTACATTCCGTGCCTCCGGGACGTTCTCCAGAATGGCGGACGCATTATGGCAATTATCGGGAAGCCGGGAAGCGACGCTGTCAAATACGGCGCATTACAAGAAACCGGGAAACTCACTGACGGATTGATAAGAGCATTTTCGGGGCGACTTGAATCATCCCTACATGGATTGAAAGACCTGACACAAAAGGCCTGGGATCGGGTTGAGGTTTCAACGGTAGATTTTCCCCTCGGCTTTGGCCTGGATATCGTAGACCGAAAGTCCGCAGACGGCATTATCTATGTCCGCCATTATCCGCTAGATGCCGGCGTAGACAAACCAATTATGGTGCTGCGTCCTAACGAACCTGATTGGTTCAAGTTTTACCTCGATCAATTTGAAAAGCATTTGTCGCTGTCACAACCTTGGCCCCAGGTTATTAGGGTGCCGACCACCCTGCGTGCAACCGAAACTCCCAGTGCAGCTGAATCACACAGTGCAAATGAAGCTCTCCATGCGATCGGGGCGCTCGCGAATAAGATCGGGTTTACTTCGGATGCAAGCCAGCTACAGCAAGGATTTTTGTTCCCTTATAGGGAAGACGAATACCGTACGTTCATTGAGCAGGCTGAATACTTCTTCATGCTGGTTATTTCTGGCAAGCTTGTAGGATTCGTGTTGGCCCACAGCAGCTCTAAAATGAACGCGTTCCCGCGACACGAGGTTTATGATCATATTGCTCAGTTAGCGTCTGAGCCCTCTATCATAGTTAGACAAATTTGCATCGATCCCGACTATAGGTTCAACCAGTATGGTCGCATGTTGTATAATGAATTGTTCGCGGAAGCGTCCTCTCAATATCAAACAGCTTTGACTTTCATTTGGGAACAACCGCTCAATCTTCCGTCCATCAAATTTCACAAAAAGATCGGATGGGAGAAGAAAGAAATGTACGCGCTTAAGAACCCTGATGGCGTAAAGACGTCAGTAGGGATTTGGCGGCGGTCCTTGAGACCGCAACGCGTGTTGCATCCGAACTAGCCGAGCGCTGCGTCGCCTTAGGTCCCGGTGTCCTATCGACATTCACAAGGCGATGCCATATTGAAAGCGGTCGAGACACACTAACCCGAAAATCTGAGTTGACAGATTAGCGCCAAAGAAAAAGGGGCGGCGTTGCCAAATCTGGCAACTGCCGCCCCACTTGCTCCAACACGCGCCGTCGCCGGCGGGGCTTTCGTCGTTTGGATCCGCGCCGCGGCTATGCCCTGGCGCCGACCTTGGCGTACATGAAGTTGTCGAACTGCTGCTCGTCGACGCGCATCCATTCGTCTTCGGTGGCCAAGAAGGGCGTCCACTCGCTGTAGACCTTCTTGAACTTCGGATTGCGCGCCGATTCCTCGGCGTAAAGCTGGCGCGACGCCTTGAAGCAGGCCTCCATGATCGGCCGCGACCAGTAACGGAGTTGCGTGCCGCCGGCGATCAGCCGTTTCAGCGCCGCCGGGTTGTCCGCGTCGTATTTGCCGATCATCCAGTTGTTGGCCTCGGCTGCGGCGGCTTTGATCACCGTCTGATAGGTCTTCGACAGGCTGTGCCACTTGCCCAAATTGATGTAGGCCGAGAGTTGCGCCTGACCTTCCCACCAGCCGGGATGGTAGTAGTACTTGCAGACCTTCTGGAAGCCGAGCTTCTCGTCGTCGTACGGCCCCACCCACTCGGCGCCGTCGATCGTGCCCTTCTCGAGCGCAGGATAGATGTCACCGCCGGCGAGCATCTGCGGCACGACGCCGAGCTTCGACAACACCGCGCCGCCCCAGCCGCCGATGCGGAATTTGACACCCTTGAGATCGCTGACCGTCTTGATCTCCTTCTTCCACCAGCCGCCCGACTGGGTGCCGGTGTTGCCGCACGGGATGGAAACAACGTTATAGCCCGCATAGAACTCGTCCATCAGCGCGCGGCCGCCGCCGTTCCGCAGCCACGAGTTCTGGATGCGGTAGTTCGCGCCGAACGGCGCCGTGCAGTCGAAGGTGAAGGTCGGATCCTTGCCGACGTAATAGTAGGGCGCGGTGTGGCCCAGTTCGACGGTGCCGTTCTGCACCGCGTCGAGCACCTGCAAGGGCGGCACCAGCTCGCCGCCGGCAAAGGTGCGGATCTGGAACTTGTTGTCGGTCATCTCCGCCACGAGCTTGGCGAAGTAGTCGGCCCCGCCAAAGAGCGTATCGAGGCTCTTGGGCCAGCTCGCCACGAGGCGCCAGCTCAGCGTCGGCGTCGTTTGCGCAATCGCCGGCGCGGCAATGGTCGTCGCCGCAAGGCCGACGCCGCCGGCCTTGATGAAATTACGTCGATCCATGGAAAACTCCTCCCCGATGTTGTGGCTACGGCCCGGCCCCGTGCCATTCCGCCTGCCTTGCCGGCAGGATAATACAGGCTAACCGCCTTCACCAACCCTGAAATAACATGCGCATTCAGCGATTTAGGCTGCCACCGCAGGCGCCTTGCGGGCCAGCCCGTCGTAGAGATCGAGAAGGCGCTCGCGCCAGGCATGGACCACGTCGTTCTTGTCGAGCAGCGCGAAGGCGCTGATCGCGCGCGCCCATTGGAAGCCGCCGAAGACGACATAGTCGGCCTGGAGCGGCGAGGCGCCGCCGAGGAATGGCTGGTCCTTCAGCACCGTGCGCAGCGGTGCCAGGCTGGCACGGAACGCCGGCAGGCTCTTGTCGCGGTCGGCCACCACCTCTTCGAGCGTCTTGCCGAGGCGTTCCTCGCGCGATTTGCGAAAATAGTCGCGGTCCTTGGGATGGAGGTGATCGACGATGTCGCGCACGATCAGCCGCACCATCGCCGGCTGCAGCACGGTATCGGCCCAGCCGACATAGAAGCACGTGAGCGCGCGGCCCGCGCCGCCGCCGAACAGCGACGGCCGGTCGGGATAGGCGTCCTCGAGATAGCAGGCGATGTTCCAGGAATCCGCGATCCATTTGTCGCCGTCGACCAACACCGGCACCCGGCCCTGGCCCGAAGCCGCGATGCGGTCCTTCTCGGTGAAGCGCCAGGGAATGGTCTCGACCGCGAGCCTCTTGTGCGCGAGGGCGAGCTTGGCACGCCAGCAAAACGGGCTGAAGCGGCAGTTGTCATCGGCGCCGGCGAGATCGTAGAGCTTGAGTGCGGCGCCGCTCATTGCCAATACCGTCCGGTCGCGCCGATCGCGACGACGACGAGGCCGAGGACGAGATTGAACGTGACGATGGCGCGGACCTGGGTGAGCTGCGCCGCCGCCGCCGGCAGGTCGCCGCCGTCGAGTGCGCGCTGGAACCGCCGCCACGGCGCGAAATAAAGGTGGCCGAAGGCCAACATCATCACGATACCGAGCCCCATCATGATCTGGATGGAGAGGCTGTCGGCGCCGAGCTTGATCATGCCGGCGCCCGACAACGCGAGCAGCGCGATCGACACCCACACCCAAGGGAAAAAGCGGGCGAGCGCGCGGCGCATCAACGGCAGCCGGACGCCGGGCTCGAGCGGCGCCGCCGCGGGCCGCAGCATGAAATGGGCGAAGAACATGCCGCCCACCCAGATCGTGGCAGCGAGGATGTGGAGCAGCAGTCCGAAGATCATGGCGGCCGGCAGTCTAGCGCCATCGGCCCGGCCGCGGAACCCGCCTTTGGCGCCTACTTAGGGCAATCGCATATGAGGATTCGGTGAATGAAAATCTGCCGTCCCGGCGACAGCCGGGACCCATTTCGCCAATGGATACCGGCTTTCGCCGGTATGAGGTGAACAGAGCTACCGTACAAAGAATCCAAATGCGATAGCCCTGGGCGCTTACTCCTCGCCGAGGCGCCGGAGCACCGCCGCTCGGTGCTCATCGGGCAAGGTCTCGAGCGCCTGCAGCAGCGACCGCATGCGGCGCCGCGTGGCATAAAGCTGATCGAGCAGCCGCAGCACGACCGGCACCGCCTCCTCGCCGACGGCGAGGTCGCGGCGCAGCTCGACGATCAGTCGCACGCGCGCCACGTCGAATTCGCTGAAGACGTAACCCGACGCCTCGCTCTCGGGCAGCACCCAGCACTCGGCGATCCAGCGCTCGAGCTCGCGCGGCTCCAGGCTCACCATGCGGCAGACCGCGTCGAAGGTGATCATGCCGGCCCCGTGGCGCGACGCGGGTCATAAGGATGCTTCGGCGCCCAGTCGCGCAAGAAGTCGGCAAGCGCCTGGTCGCCGCCCTCGGGCAGCACGACCTTCAGCGTGACGTATTCGTCGCCCTGACCGCCGTCGGATGTCGGCGCGCCCTTGCCCCGCAGCCTGAGTCGCGTGCCGGTGTTCGAGCCGGCCGGCACCGTCATCGTCACCGCGCCGCTCGGCGTCGGCACCGAGATCTTGCCGCCGAGCGCCGCCTCGGCGATCGTCACCGGCAGCTCGAGATGGATGTCGTCGCCCTCGCGCCGGAACAGCGGATGCGGCGCGACGTGCACCTCGATCAAGGCGTCGCCCTTCGGCCCGCCGCCGATGCCGTCGGCGCCCTGCTCCTTCAAGCGCAGGATCTGGCCGTCCTTGAGGCCGGGCGGGATGGTAACGTCGAGGCTCTTGTCGGGCGCGAGCAGGAGGCGCTTCCGCGCGCCGTTGATCGCCTCGAGAAAATCGATGGTCAGCATGTAGCGCTGATCGGCGCCGCGCATGCGGACATGCGTGCGCCGCGTGAACGGTCCCGCGCCGCCCGCCGCGCCGCGGCCGAAGATCGCGAACAGGTCCTCCAGGTCCTCGGGCGCGACGCCTTCGCTGGTATAGTATTTCGCGCCGTCGGGCCCTTCGGCGAAGCCGCGATAGTCGGCGCGGTATTGCGGCTTCTCGGCGCCGGTCTCGTCGATCTCGCCGCGGTCGTAGCGCGCGCGCTTGGCCGCATCGGCGAGGAGATCGTTGGCGGCGCTGACCTCCTTGAAGCGCGCCTCGGCCTCCTTGTTCCCCGGATTGAGGTCGGGATGATACTGCTTGGCGAGGCGGCGATAGGCGCGGCGAATGTCGTCCTCGCTCGCGTCGCGCGCCACGCCCAGCACTTCATAGGGATTTCGCGCCATGGCCCCATCATATAGGACATATGGCAGGGTCGCTCCAGGCGGGTGCCGCGTATATCCTGGCTCTGGCGCGGCCGGCGCCGTAGAGCATAGGGGCAAAAGCGGCTCGGGCTCGAAACGCGCGACGGTTTGCGCGGTCAGGTGATAACCGATGAGCTTTCAGGATTTTCTCGCGGCGATCAGATCGCCCGAGCTTCGCAGCATCGCGCTGCACTGGCAGGCGGCCCGCGGCACCAAGCGCATGCCCGGCTGGAAGGACCTCGATCCGGCCGCGATCGCCCCGTACCTGCGGATCGTCTGGTCCTGGAAGTACGATAGCGCCAGCGACACCTTCACCGGCCGGCTCGCGGGCGATGCCATCACCGACGCATTCGGCGAGAGCCTGCGCGGCAAGCCGATGAAGGAATTCTTCGCCGGTCGCCAGTACGAGCGGATGTTTGCGCGGCACAAACGCGTCGTCACCGAGCCCACCTTTGCGCACGGCAGCGGTCCGGTCTTCATCCACGCCGGGCGTCACGGCCAGGGCGAGCGAATCATCATGCCGCTGGCGAGCGACGGCAATCACGGCGACGGCATCTTTGGCGCCACGATCTATGCGCCCCAGCCGACGGGTCAGCCGGGCGAAGCGGCGCGTCAGAGCGTCGTCGCCGAGGCCGTCGATTTCTTTCCCCTCGATTGAATCCAGTCTCAGCCGATCGCCGCGAGGCGCGCACTTTCGCGCCACAGCCGCTCGGCTGCGTCGTCGTCCTGCGCCGCGGCGGACGGTTCGCGGGACGCGCACTTGTCGAAGTAGAGTCCCGACAGGCCCGCGACCTCGGGCGCGGAAACGAGATAGACCGGCGTCTTGGCGCCTTCTGCGGGCGGAACCGCCATGACGCGCTTGGCGAGACCGAGGCCGGCGCGAAAAAGGCCGCCGTTGTTGTTGCCGAAGCTCGTCGCGACGAAGCCGGGATGGAGTGCGTTGGCGGTGACGCCCGAACTGGCCAGACGCCGCGCGAGCGTCCGCGTGAACAGGATGTTGCACAGCTTCGACCGCTTGTAGGCGAGCCAGCCGCTGTAGCCGCGCGCCGTCTGCAGATCGGCGAAGTCGAGCGCGGCGCCGCGATGCGCCTCGGAGGCGACGTTGACGATGCGCGCAGGTGCCGTCGCCTTGAATCGATCGAGCAACAGGTTGGTCAACGCGAAATAGGCCAGGTGGTTGAGCGCGAAGGTGCGCTCGAATCCGTCCGCCGTCTGCTCGCGCCGGCTGAAGATCGCGCCGGCGTTGTTGAGCAGCACGTCGAGCCGCGGCAGCGCCGCGAGCTCGCCGGCAACGCGCCGCACCTCGGCGACGCACGACAGATCGGCGACGTGAACGCTGACGTGCGCGGCGCCGCCGCGCACCAACTCGGCGGCGAGCGCGTCGGTTTTGGCCGGGTCACGCGCCACCAGGGCGAGCGACGCGCCCATCGTCGCCAGGCGTCCGCAGACCACGCGGCCGATACCGGCGGTCGCGCCGGTGACGATCACCGTTTTGCCCCGCATCGACGTCATGGCGTCGCTGCGTCGTGTGCCGGCGCCGTAACGACGTCGCGCACTCGCGCCCAGCACGTGGCGTCGCTCGCCGCCAGCGGCGCCCGATCATGGATGCCCGGATCGTAGCGCGTCCCGTCGAGAAATGCGGCGCGGCCGCCGGCCTCCGTCGCGATCAGCATGCCGGCGGCGTGATCCCACGGCAGCGACCGCGTATGCAGCGCGAAATGCGCTTCGCCCAGCGCCAGCGCGATGTATTCGAGTCCGCTCGAACCGAGATTGCGGGTGCGCATCCCCGCCTGTTCGATCGCGTTGGCCGAGCGCATGCCGGCGGCGGCGCGGCCATAGGCGGAACCGATCGCATCGGCCGGCGCCGGCGCGAGACGCAGGCGGCGGCCGCCCGACCATGCACCGTCACCCGCGCGTGCCCAGACCAGGCGATCACCGAGCGGATCGAGGATCCAGCCGGCGCGCGTGCGGCCGCGCTCGACATAGGCGACGATGACCGAGAAGCCGGGCTGGCCGCGGGCGAAATTGGCGGTCCCATCCACCGGATCGATGATCCACAAATTGTCACACGTCGACGTTAGCCTCAGCCGCGTCGGGTCTTCGGCAACCCCCTCCTCGCCCAAGACCGCGGAACCGGGCGCCATTTCACTTAGTCGCGCCGTCAGCATGCGCTCGGCCTCGAGATCGGCGATCGTCACCAGGTCGCCCGGAGCTTTCTCGCGCATCTCCTCGCGCTTGAGCGTTCCGAAGCGCGGCAGTATGACGCTTTGCGCGGTTTCGCGGATCAACCGGGCGACGGTTTCGGGATCGGGCATCGGGAACGACGGTTTTATGATAGGTGCGGCGGATAGGGTCACTATGACGGAAAGCAGCGGCGAATTCGATGTCGTGGTCGTGGGCGCGGGCGCGGCGGGAATCGCTGCCGCCAAGCACCTGGTATCGGCGCGGCTCGCGGTCAAGGTCATCGAGGCGCGCGAGCGGCTCGGCGGCCGCGCCCATACCGTGCCCAGCGGCCTCGGCTTCGGCATCGATCTCGGTTGCGAATGGCTCCATTCCGCCGATATCAACCCGTGGACGCGCATCGCCCGCGACCTCGGCTTCACCGTCGACGAGACGCTGCCGGATTGGGGACGACGGGTCGCCTGGTTCGAGGGCGACGCCGCGCAGCGCGAGTGGCAGGAGGCCATGGAAGCGTTCTACGACCGGCTCGATCGCGCCGCCCAGGACGGCGAGGACCGGCCAGCGTCGAGCGTGCTCGAACCCGGCGGCAAGTGGAATGCGCTCCTCGGCGCGATCAGCAACTGGGCCAACGGCGCCGAGCTCGACAAGGTCTCGGTCTGGGACTACGGCGGTTACGATTCAACCTATCTCAATTGGCGCGTGATCGAAGGTTACGGCACGGTCATCGCGCGCTACGGTGAAGGCCTGCCGATCGAGCTCGGCACCACGGTCGAGCGCATCGATCACGGCGGCCACAACATCCGCATTGCCACCAACCGCGGCGAGCTCACGGCGTGCGCGGTCATCGTGACGCTGCCGACCACCGTGCTCGCCGAAGAGCGGGTGAAATTCTCGCCGCCGCTTGCCGACAAGGTCGCGGCCGCCGCCGGCTTGCCGCTCGGCATCGTCAACAAGCTGTTTCTGCGCCTCGACGAGGCCGGCGCCCGCGAGCTCGCGCGCGAGAGCGATCGGCACCTGGTCGGCGCGCTCGACCGCGTCGAGACCGGGAGCTATCAGATCAAGCCGCACGGTTGGCCAGTCGTCGCCGGATTCTTCGGCGGCGAGCTCTCGGCTGAACTCGAGCGCGACGGTGCCGACGCCATGGCCGAATTCGCCAGGAACGAGCTCGCCGGCCTGTTCGGTGCCGCGATCAAGCCACATCTTTCGCCGATCGCGGCGTCCGCCTGGGGCCGCAATGCGTTCTCGCGCGGATCCTATTCGATGGCGCTGCCCGGCCACGCCAGCGACCGCAAGGTGCTCGCAGCGCCGGTGGACGGCCGGCTGTTCTTCGCCGGCGAGGCGTGCTCGATCCCGCATTTCGGCACCGCGCACGGCGCCTATCTGTCGGGCGAAGCCGCCGCGATCGACGCCGTCGCGGCGCTGAAGGCGGCGCGGCCGGAGGACTCGCCTAACCGAACAGCCGCTGCTTGGCGTGGCGCGCCGCCGATTCCAGCCGGTACTTGAGCCGCGGGAAGCGGATCACCTGCCACGCCAGCGCGTAGCGATCGGTGGCGAAGCTCGTCTTGAGCTGGTTCTCGCCGGCGAGAAAGTCGTAGACCGCCGCGCCCGCCGCCGCGTTGTGGCCGATCGCCAGCGCATGGCTCAGCACACCTGGGCGGCGCTTGCGCTCGCCATCGTCGAAGCCGCTTTGATAGGCATAGACGCGCCCGGCGCGGCGGAAGTTGTAGAGATAGCCGATGGCGCGTTCCGCCACCGTGATGCGCAGCAGCTGAATCGCGCCGTGCCCGAACTCGCGCTCGATCAGAGCGCGGTGGAAGACCTCGAAATATGGCTCGACGAAGGCGTGGCGCTGGCCGCGCCGCTGCCACGAGCGCACGTGCAGTTCCTTGAGTGCGGCGAAAAAGGCGAGCGCCTCGCCCGCATCGCGCGCTTCGGTCACCGCGATCGCCCCATCGCGTTCGAATTCGCGCTGAGCGCGGCGAAGCTGCTGGCGCGCGTTGCTCGACAGGACGGCAGTGAAATCATCGGCATCGCGCACGCGCGCGAGATCGACGGCGAAGCCCGGCCGCTGTTGCGTGCTGTGCAGCAGCCGGTTGCGGTCGAGAAAATCCGTCGCCAGGCCGCCACCGATGCCGGGCAGGCGCAACTCGTCGCCGAGGCCGCCGGCGCCGGCGGTGAACCAGTCGCCGAGGGCGGCGATCAGCACCGCCTGGTCGGCGGGCGCAGCGAGAAACCCGTTGTGCTCGATGGCGATGCAGTCCCAGCGCTCGTCGCCGGTGGAATTGAGATGGAGCCCCCGCGACGGCGCGCGCAAAAACGGCCGCGTCGTGGTGACGGCAACGACCGCGAGACCGATCGCTTGGCCGCTCCGGCGCCCGACGGCGCGGTAGAGCCGCAGCGCGGGCGGAAGCGTCGCAAGCCAAGTCCCGATCCAGGCCGCCGACAAGAAGAAGCCATGTGCCGCGCGTGCCTCGAACGCACGCCATTCGGCCTCGAGCGCCGGCCGCGACTCGACGGGCGCGAGTTCGAGCGCGATGCCCTTCATCGCCGGCCGCCACCACCACGAGTCGCGCTATCGCGCGCGCCGTGCCGGTGTAAGCTGTTGCATCCCGGGCAAGCCGACGTCCAATGGCCGTTCACGACGATCCCGATTTCAGCCGCCTGCCCGCGCCGCTCGCCGATCTGTTCGCGCGCGCGGCCGAGCGAAGCTTTTTCTCCCTGCCGCTCTGGTACCACGTCCTGGCGCGCTACGGAACCGAAGGCGGCAGCCACGCGCGACTCTATGTCGACGGTCGAACGCGCGCGGCGCTGGTCTGCCGCCTGCTGGCGAAGGGGCACCGCCTGCTCAGCCTGTCGAACTATTACAGCACCGAGCACGGGCCGGTTTACGCCGCCGGCGGCGGCGCCCTCGGCGAGGCGCTCGGTGAGATTGCGCGCGAAATCGCCGATGCGCGCTTCGACGCGGTTCAGCTGGCCGGCCTCGACCCGCACGACGAATCGTTCGCGCGGTTGAGCGACGCTTTCGCCGCCACCGGCTTCCGACCGCAGCGCTACTTCGACAGCGGTACTTGGTACGAGGAGACTGCCGGCGTCGATTTCGCGCGCTATGTCGCCGCGCGGCCGGGCGAGGTGCGCAACACCTGGAGGCGCAAGAGCAAGGCGCTCGCCGCGGCGCATCGCGTCGACTACGTCTTCCACGATGACGAGTCCGCGATCGCGGGGGGCGTCGCCGATTACCAGCGCGTCTACGCCGAAAGCTGGAAGCACGCGGAACCTTTTCCCGATTTCATGCCGCATCTGATCCGCGCAGCGGCGACCACCGGCGCGCTGCGTCTCGGCATCCTCAAGGTCGATGACGTGCCGGCCGCGGCGCAATGCTGGATCGCCTGGCGCGGCCGCGTCACGATCTACAAGCTCGCGCATGCGATGCGCTTCGACGATCTCTCGATCGGCACCATTCTGACCATGCGCATGATGGAGCGCGTGCTCGAGCGCGACAAGCCGCACGAGATCGATTTCGGCCGCGGCGACGATCGCTACAAGAAATCGTTCCTGGCACAGCGGCGCGAGCGCTGGGGCCTGCTGATCGCCAATCCGCACACCGCGCGCGGCCGCATCCTCGGCTGGCGCGAAGCGGCGGCGCAGACGTTCAAGCGCCTGGTGCATCGACGCTAGACCGCATCGGCCGCGGCGATGGTTTTCCGCTGTCGCGCGGCGGCATGGCGCTGCGCTAAAATTGCCGCGACAGGAGACACCCATGCCGTTGACCCAGCTCAATCACGTCACCGTGCGGACCCGGGACATGGAGGGCACCAAGACGTTTTACGAGACCGTGCTCGGCTTCCGCGCCGGCTGGCGCCCGCCGCTCACCTTCCCCGGCTATTGGCTCTATTGCGGCGAGCAGCCGGTCGTCCACCTGGTGCCCGACAGCGGCGCGATCGGCGCCGGCCCCGACGGCGCGCACACCGGCAATTTCGACCACGTCGCCTTCGTCGGCGAGGACTTCGCCGGCATGCGCAAGCACATCGCCGCGCGCGGCATCAAGTTCGAGGTGCGCGACCCGCCCGGCGCCGGCGTGCAACAAATCTTCTTTCCCGATCCGAACGGCGTGATGATCGAGCTCAACTTCCCCAAGAGCGGCTGAGCCGCGCGTTGGAAGCGCGGCTCAAGACCAAGCTGGTGGTGCAGGCGGCGGTCCGGCTATGCACGCTTCGCGCGGTGCCGATCGCCGTGGCGCGGCGCGGTGACGAGGACGCCGGCACCATCCTGGTCAAGCTCAATCGGCTCGATCTCGGCTGCACGGTCCTCGCCCAGACCCGCGGCAAGAACGGCGAACTCGCTTGGTTCCGCGCTACCGGCGAGGGCCTCGTCGACGAGCCAACCGCCGACGCCTACATCGCCCGCCAGGTCCAACGCGATCCCGATGTCTGGGTCGTCGAGATCGAGGATCGCGAGGGCCGGCAGGTCTTCGCCGGGCCGGTGCTGTAACCGCGCGCGACCGCGCTCAGCGGGTTTCGGTCTCATGCTCGGTTCGGGCGCGCGCGATGGCGCAGACGCGCTCGGCGCGGCGCACGAGGTCGCGCGTCAGACTGGCCTCCGACATCGTCTGGCCTTTGCGGCCGAACGGCACCAAAAGTCCGGTCGGTCCGCCGGCGGGAAAGAACCGCGGCACCGGCGCGAGCGGCGCCGGCGCCATCCGTGCCGGGCCCTCAGCCGCGGCGGCTTCGTGCGTGTGGCGGCGGAAGGCCATGCCGCAGGCGATCATGCCGGCGCCGGTCAGCGCCAGTCCGACAGCGCCGCCGAATGCCGCGCCGCCGAGCGGTAGCGCCGCCAGCGCAGCGGTCAGTGCGCCAGTCCCCGCCAGCGCAGTTAGGGTAACGGGCTTCATTTCGTCTTTCGCCTTTCTTGGCGGCGTTGGTTAACGGGGCTTTTCCAGTGTTTTGCCGACACCGTCGCAAACTCCGTGCCGGTTCCGCCCGCCTGCGGAATTCCGCGGCTGCGGCGTGAACGCGGACACCGCGTCCGGCATCGGCGTCAAATCGGCCGACGTCCGCATCGGCGCACGGAGCGCTCGACCCGGCCCACTGCTTGCGGGCATTCTGCGGGCCGGTCACGAGGGAAGCATGGCAGTGATCAACCGTATCTGCGTCTATTGCGGCGCCGCAGGCGACGTCGACGAATCCTATCGCGCCGCCGCCATCCGCATGGGCAGCCTGCTGGCCGAGAACCGGATCGGCCTCGTCTATGGCGGCGGCCGCGTCGGGCTCATGGGGCTGATGGCCGATACCGCGCTGGCCTATGGCGGCGAGGTCGTCGGCATCATTCCGGGCCACCTGCACGACCGCGAAATCGGCCATACCGGCCTGACGCGGCTGATGGTGGTCGGCAGCATGCACGAACGGAAGCAGACCATGTTTGAGCTGGCCGATGCCTTCGCCATCCTGCCGGGCGGCTTCGGCACGCTGGAAGAGGCGCTCGAATGCATCACGTGGCGGCAGCTCGGCCTGCACGACAAGCCGATCTTCCTGATCGACGTGCAGGATTACTGGGTGCCGCTGCTCCGCCTGTTCGAGCACGTCATCGATTCCGGCTTCGCGCCGCTCAGCACGCGGACGCTGTTCCAGGTCCTGCCGCGGGTCGAGGAATTGCCGGCGGCGCTCGCGGCCGCGCCGCAGCCGACGACACCGGCGAAAAGCGGCCTGGTTTGATCCAGGTGCGGCACCGGGCGGCTTGCGTGGCCTGGAGCGCGTAGCTATTGTCGCGCCCGCCGCGCGGCGCCCGCCCGCGGTTTCTGCCCAGTCCGTACGGAAGGCCTCCCGCGCATGAAGAAGATCAAGGTCGCCACCCCCGTCGTCGAGATGGACGGCGACGAAATGACCCGCATCATCTGGAAGTTCATCAAGGACAAGCTGATCCTGCCCTATCTCGATATCGACCTGAAATATTACGACCTGGGCATCGAGGAGCGCGACCGCACCGACGATCAGGTCACGGTCGATTCCGCCAACGCGAACCGGAAATACGGCGTCGCCGTCAAGTGCGCCACCATCACGCCCGACGAGGCGCGGGTGAAGGAATTCAACCTCAAGAAGATGTATCGGTCGCCGAACGGAACAATAAGAAACATCCTCGGCGGCACCATCTTCCGCGAGCCGATCGTCATCAAGAACATCCCACGGCTGGTGCCCAGCTGGACCGCGCCGATCGTCATCGGCCGCCACGCCTACGGCGACCAATACCGCGCCACGGACTTCAAGGTGCCGGGGCCGGGCACGCTGACCATGACGTTCACGCCGACGGGAGGCGGCAAGCCCGTGACCTACGACGTGTTCGACTTCTCCGAGGCGGGCATCGCGATGGGCATGTACAATCTCGATGAATCGATCCGCGGCTTTGCCCGCGCCTGCTTCAACTATGGCCTGCAACGCGGCTGGCCGGTCTACCTCTCGACCAAGAACACCATCCTCAAGGTCTATGACGGGCGCTTCAAGGACCTGTTCCAGGAGGTGTTCGAACGCGAGTTCGTCGACAAGTTCAAGGCCAAGAAGCTGACCTACGAGCACCGGCTGATCGACGACATGGTGGCGTCGGCGCTCAAGTGGACCGGCGGCTACCTCTGGGCGTGCAAGAACTACGACGGCGACGTGCAATCCGACGTGGTGGCACAGGGCTACGGCTCGCTTGGCTTGATGACCTCGGTGCTGATGACGCCCGACGGCAAGACGGTCGAGGCCGAGGCGGCGCACGGCACGGTAACGCGGCACTTCCGCCTGCACCAGCAGGGCAAGGCGACCTCGACCAATCCGATCGCCTCGATCTTCGCCTGGACGCGCGGCCTCTGGTATCGCGGCACGTTCGACAAGACGCCCGACGTCATCCGCTTCGCCGAAACGCTCGAGAAGGTGTGCATCGAAGCAGTCGAGTCCGGCGAGATGACCAAGGACCTCGCCATCCTGATCGGCCCGACGACGCCATTCCTCGACACCACCGCCTTCCTCGACCGGCTCGACGCGCGGCTGAAGCAGAAGATGGCGTGAGCATGGCCGGCGGGCCGGCCGTTTCGCCCTATCGCGGTCGGATCACCGCCGGGCTGTTCGCCCATCTCTTCAAGGCGGTCTTCAAGCAGCACCATCGCGACATGCTGCCGCTGTTGCGGCGGCTCGTTCCGGCCGACGCGGTAGTGCTCGACGTCGGCGCGCATGCCGGCCAATACGCCAAGCTGTTCGCCCGTCTGGCCCGACTTGGCCGCGTCTACGCGATCGAGCCGCAGAGCTATGCGCGCCGCATCCTGCGCACGGCGATCCGCCTAAACCGCCTGCACAACGTCGAGATCCTGCCGCTGGCGCTCGGATCGGCGCCCGGTACGGCGACGCTCACCATTCCGGTGAAACGATCGGGCAGCTACGGTTTCGGCCTCGCGCATCTGGGACCGCAGACGCGCGCCGGAGCGGCCGAGACCGAGACGGTCGAGGTGACGACGCTCGATGCTCTCGCCGCCCGCCTCTCACTCCCGCGCCTCGATTTCATCAAGGCGGATATCGAAGGCTGGGAGCAGGCGATGGTCGAGGGCGGGCGGCAAACGCTCATGCGCTTCAGACCTGCGCTGCTGATCGAATTCAACGAGCAGCACCTGATGCGCGGCGGCGGCAGCGTCGCTTCGCTGTGGCGGATGCTGAGCGAGCTCGGCTATCGCGCCTATAGCGGCGATCCGGGCATGGCGCCGCTCGACCGGCCGCGCGAGGGCGACGTGCTGTGGCTGGCGCATGAGCGCGCGTTGTGACCGCGCAGCCGTACTCTCCCGCTGAGCCGACGGCGGCGCCCGGGCGCAAGCAACTTTGCACGGCGCGAGATGAAACATCGCGAGCCGTTGCCAACGGAAGAAACAATAGCAATCGATTTGATTGTCGTTGGCCGACCCGCGTAGAGCGGATATCATGCGTCCAGCAGGAGGATTTCTGGGACGCCGTGTCCCCCTTCTGCGGAAACAGATCTTAAATCCGGTTCCGGCCTCCGGAACGTGGCTCGATCCGCAAGACAGGGCGGTCCGCCGCGAGCGGCGGAGTTCCTGACGCGCGCGGGCGTGGAACGATATCCCGCGCGACGAATGCGGCGCGCCCGCGCCGACGCCGATGAGCGCAGGAGGTAGCAATGTTCGTTCGCGAAGCCATGACTCAACACGCCGAATGGATCGGCCCGGACAGCTCGCTCGCCGAGGTGGCGCGGAAAATGCGCGATTATGGCATCGGGTGCCTGCCGGTCGGAGCGCACGACCGCATGGTCGGCATGATCACCGACCGCGATCTCGCCTGTCGCGCGGTCGCCGACGGCCTCGACCCGAAGACGACCAAGGCCAAGCAGGTGATGACGAAGGGCGTCACCTGGTGCTTCGACGACGAGACCGTCGACGGCGCCGTGCAGCGCATGGAGGAGAAGAAGATTCATCATATGCCGGTCATCAATCGCCAGAAGCGGCTGGTCGGCATCCTGTCGCTCTCCGACCTGGCACTGCGCGGACCGCGGGAGCTGTCGCTCGATATTTCGCGGCTCACGTCGCGCGATGCACGGCACGCGGCGGAGCTGTTGCCGCATTAGCCCGGTCGCGGCGGCCGGCCGACGGAATCGCCGCGCGCGGCGCGATCAGCGTGACTTCTTCGGCTTGACGGCGATCATGTAGGTGCCGCTCGGGTGCTTCTTCCGGCACGCGTCGGTCTTGCAGGTCCGTTTGATGAACCGGATGCCTGACTTATTGCTCGTGCGGTGCGGGCGGCTGCTTCGGCCGCTGTGGCTACTGCGCGAGTGGCCGCTGCTGAGGCGCGGTTGACGCGGCTCATGGGACGAACCGCCGCTCCGGCTGAGGGCAGAGCCGGAGAATGCGGCGGACAGCGCCACGGCAACCGTTGCGGCGATCAGCGCGCGTCTCACGTCCCCCGCTCCGTGCCGCTCGTCAGGCGGCTTTGGCCTTCTCGGCGAGGGCGCGTTCGACCGCAGCGAGGGCGGCCTCGGCCTGCGACGGGTCGGGCCCCCCGGCCTGCGCCATGTCGGGCCGGCCGCCGCCGCCCTTACCGCCGAGCGCGGCGGCGCCGAGCCGCACCAGCTCGACGGCGTCGAAGCGCTGGGTCAGGTCGGCGGTGACGCCGACGACGATCGACGCCTTGCCTTCCTCGCGTGCGACCAGCGCGACCACGCCCGAGCCCAATTCCTTCTTCAGGTCGTCGGCGAGGCTCTTCAATTCCTTGGCCGGCACATTGTCGAGCGCGCGGGCGGCGAACTTGACGCCGGCGATGTCCTTGGCGGCGCCCTCCGCCCCTTGGCGTGTGCCGCCGCCGAGTGCCGCCGCGCGGCGCGCATCGCTCAACTCGCGCTCGAGCCGCTTGCGCTCGTCCAAGAGCGCCGCAAGCCGCGCCGGCAATTCGGCCGGCGCCGCCTTGATCGCATCGGCTGCCTGACGCAACAGAGTCTCCTCGTCGGCGACATGGGCCTCGGCGGCCGCGCCGGTCAGCGCCTCGATCCGGCGCACGCCCGAGGCGACGGCGCTTTCCGCCACGATCTTGAACAGGCCGATGTCGCCGGTGCGGCGCACATGGGTGCCGCCGCAGAGCTCGACCGAGAAGGCGCGAGGACCATGATCGGCGCCGCTGTCCTCGCCCATCGACACGACGCGCACCTCGTCGCCGTATTTCTCGCCGAAGAGCGCGAGCGCGCCCTCCTTCACCGCCCGGTCGGGCGTCATCAGCCGCGTCCGCACCTCGGCGTTCTGGCGGATGCGGGCGTTGACCTCGGCCTCGACCGCGGCGCGATCCTCGTCCGACAGCGCGCGCGGCTGCGAGAAGTCGAAGCGCAGCCGGTCGGGCGCGACCAGCGAGCCCTTCTGCGTCACGTGCTCGCCGAGCCGGCGGCGCAGCGCCTGGTGCAGCAGGTGCGTGACCGAATG
The DNA here is from genome assembly GCA_028871055.1 of Alphaproteobacteria bacterium. Lineage (GTDB taxonomy): Bacteria > Pseudomonadota > Alphaproteobacteria > ATCC43930 > CGMCC-115725 > REEB95. The sequence goes on along the minus strand of JAGWON010000002.1, from coordinate 168,448 downwards.
GTTGGCGCGCAGCTTGTCGCGCCGCGCCTCGTCGATCCGCAGCTCGACGAGGTCGCCGACCTTGAAGCCGCCGCGCGTCATCTTGCCCAAATGCACGAACAGCTCGCCGGCACGCTTCTGCGTGTCGGACACCGCAAATTCGGCGCCTTTGGCGGTGAACATCGCGCCGGTGTCGCCGACCTGGCCGCCGGATTCGCCGTAGAACGGCGTCTGCGACACGACGACGGCGGCTTCGTCGCCCGCCTTGACCGCATCGACGCGCTCGCCGCTCCGCACGATGGCGAGGATCTTGCCCTCGGCCTCGGTCGCCTCGTAGCCGAGGAACTCGGTCGCGCCCAGCTCCTCGCGCAGCGCGAACCAGAGCTGATCGGTCGCCGCCTCGCCCGAGCCGACCCACGATTTGCGCGCCTCTTCGCGCTGGCGCGCCATCGCCGCGTCGAAGGCCTTGGTCTCGACCTTGCGGCCGCGGCCGCGCAGCACGTCTTCGGTCAGGTCGAGCGGGAAGCCGAAGGTGTCGTAGAGCTTGAACGCGACCTCGCCTGGAAAGGCGGCACCCTTGGCGAGGCGCGATTCCTCCTCGTCGAGCAGCTTGAGGCCGCGCGCCAGGGTCTCGCGGAAATTGGTCTCCTCCAGCCGGAGCGTCTCGGTAACCAGGGCCTCGGCGCGCACCAGCCCGGGAAACGGCTGGCCCATCTGCCGCACCAGCGCCGGCATCAGCTTCCACAGCAGCGGCTCGCTGGTCCCGAGCATGTGGGCGTGGCGCATGGCGCGGCGCATGATGCGGCGGAGCACGTAGCCGCGGCCCTCCTTCGACGGCAACACGCCGTCGGCGATCAAGAACGCGCTGGCACGCAGATGATCGGCAATGACGCGATGCGACACCGCATGCGGCCCGTCGGGCGGCGTGCGCGATTCCTCGGCCGAAGCGACGACGAGAGCGCGCAGGATATCGGTGTCGTAGTTGTCGTGCTTGCCCTGGAGCACTGCGGCGATGCGTTCGAGCCCCATGCCGGTGTCGATCGACGGATGCGGCAGGTTCACGCGCCGGTCGGGCGCGAGCTGCTCGTACTGCATGAAGACGAGGTTCCAGATTTCGACGAAGCGGTCGCCCTCGGCGTCGGGCGAGCCGGGTGGGCCGCCCGGAATCTTGTCGCCGTGGTCCCAGAAGATCTCGGAGCACGGACCGCAGGGACCGGTCTCGCCCATCGCCCAGAAATTGTCGGCCGAGGCGATGCGCACGATCTTGCCGTCGGGCAGGCCGGCGATCTTTTTCCACAGCTTTGCCGCCTGCTCGTCCTCGGCGTAGACGGTGATCAGCAGCCGGTCGATCGGCAACGCGAATTCCTCGGTGAGCAGCTTCCAGGCCAGCTCGATCGCGCGGTCCTTGAAGTAGTCGCCGAACGAGAAATTGCCCAGCATCTCGAAGAAGGTGTGGTGGCGCGCGGTATAGCCGACGTTCTCAAGATCGTTGTGCTTGCCGCCGGCGCGCACGCATTTCTGCGACGAGGCCGCGGTCACATAGGGCCGCTTCTCCAGGCCGGTGAAGACGTTCTTGAACTGCACCATGCCGGCGTTGGTGAAGAGCAGCGTCGGATCGTTGCGCGGGACAAGCGGGGACGACGGCACGATCTCATGCCCGGCGCGCCGGAAATAGTCGAGGAAATGGGCGCGAACGTCGTTGGTCAACATGCCGGTAATCTGGTCCTTCCCCCGCCAGGAACCAAGTGGGCCGCGCCTCCCCGCCGGCGCGGCGTTCGCGCATTAAGCCCAAGGCTTGCCGCGCTGTCCAGTTGGCGGCGTGTCGCGGCCGGCCTAGCATCGGCGCTCTCGTCCAAGCACAAGCGGAGGCGGACATGCGGATCGCGATCATCGGTGCCGGTGCCGTAGGCCAGGCATTGGCGCAGGGTTGGAGCACGGCCGGACACACGGTGAAGCTGGGCGTGCCCGATCCCAAGGCGGCGAAATATCAGGGCCTGCGGCCGCAGCCGACGACGCCGGCGGCAGCGGCGGCCGATGCCGAGGCGATCGTGCTGGCGACGCCCTGGCCCAAGACCGAGGCGGCGATCGGCGGCCTCGGCAACCTCGCCGGCCGCATCGTCATCGACTGCACCAATCCGCTGACGCGCGGCGCGCAGGGCATGAGCCTCGAAATCGGCCACAGCGTCTCGGCTGGCAAGCGCGTCGCACAATGGGCCAAGGGCGCGTCGGTGTTCAAGACGCTCAACCACACCGGCGCCGACAACATGGCCAACGCCGCTCGCTTCAAGGTGAAGCCGGCGATGTTCGTCGCCGGCGATGACGCGGCGAAGAAGCCGGCCGTGCTGAAGCTGGTGAGCGATCTCGGCTTCGACGCGATCGACGCCGGACCACTGTCGAACGCGCGCCTTCTCGAGCCGCTCGCGATGCTGTGGATCGATCAAGTCTTCGCGCGCGGCCGCGGCCGCGATTTCGCTTTCGCGCTCGTGAAGCGGGGGTAGCCCGCCCAACCCGTCGTGCCCGGACGTGTTCCGGGCAGCCGTGCCTCTGCGTCGTCGACGCGAAATCGCGGATGCCGGGTCACGCCGGCCATGAGGCGGCGGTTGCATACCATTTACTTGACTCCGTCAAGTATCGGGCGGATGCTGACGACATGGCAGCGCCGCCGATCCTTGCCGACAGCGTCGCCCGCGTGCGGCGCTTCAACCGCTTCTACACGCGGCGGATCGGCGTCGTCACCGACCGCATGCTCGGCAGCCCATTCTCGCTGACCGAGGCGCGCGTGCTCTACGAGCTGGCGCATCGCACGAATCCCACCGCGGGCGAGATCGGCGCGACGCTCGATCTCGACGCCGGCTATCTCAGCCGCATGCTCAAGGATTTCGCCCGCCGCGGCCTGGTGACGCGGACGCGCTCGGCGCGCGACGGCCGCGCGCACCATCTGACGCTCACCGGCGCCGGACGGTGTGCCTTCGCGCCGCTCGACCGCGGCTCGCAGCGCGCGGTGGCCGAGATGCTGCGTCCCCTGCCCGAAACCGGCCGACGCCACCTGCTCGCCGCCATGACGACGATCGAGCGGCTCCTCGGCGATGAAGCTGCGCCGGCGCCGATCACCGTGCGGCGGCACCGACCGGGTGACATCGGCTGGATCATCGGCACGCATGCCCAGGTTTATGCCGAGGAATACGGCTGGGATGCGAGCTTCGAGGCACTGATGGTCGAGATCATGATGCCGTTCCTGCGCCAGCACGATCCGGCGCGCGAAGCTTGCTGGATTGCCGAGCTCGGTGGCGAGGCTGTCGGCTGCATCGCCCTCGTGCGACAGAGCGCGCGCGTCGCCAAGCTACGAGTGTTCCTGGTGACGCGCGCAGCGCGCGGCCGCGGTGTCGGCAAGGCACTGATCGGCGAGTGCCTGCGCTTCGCGCGCGCCGCCGGCTATCGCGAAGTCGTGCTGTGGACCCAGAAGGGCCTCGACGCGGCGCGGCATCTTTACGAGGCCGCCGGCTTCAAGCTCGTGCGCGAAGAGCCGCACCAGAGCTGGGGCAAGGACCATATCGGGCAGTATTGGGAGATGGAGCTGTAACGGCCATCGTTTTCGGCTCAATCGAGCTCAAAACCAAGATTAGCCGCTGCGTCGTTCAATTCTTCGCTAAAAACCGGACTGCAGGCCCGTGCATTACAGTTGGGACATTGATCATCGCACGTCGCAGACCATTCGTCCGTCCACTTGTGGTCACAGCGCCAGCATCGATAGTGATTTCGAAATAGCGGCAATTCTTCGCTCCGGGCGGGAGAGCAATGTCGGGCGCGGCACTTCGGACAATCGTCATCGCACATCGCGGACCATTCATCGGTCCACTCATGATTGCAGCGCCAGCACCGATAGTAATTGAGAAATAGCATATGGCCTTCTTTATGGGGCAACACCGACTAAAACGAGCGGCACCCCTGGGACGCCACGTCCCTCCCGAATCAGATTGTAAAGTTCCTTCTCGTACCACGCGACGCCCGTAGACATTGTTCGTTCAACCTTCTTCCGGGAGGACGTGGCGACAACAGTCGTCGACATGGTCAACGCTTTGGTTGGGACGATCTCAACGCCAACATCGATGACGTCACCGACATAAAAGGCCAGATGCTTAACGAATAGGTCGTAGGCCACTGAAAAATATTTTCCGAATTGAACTTCGACTGCTACACGGTCTTTTACGAAATCGGTTTGGTTATAAGAGCGCGTGGCTTCTTCGCCAGCCGCTTCGATTTCTGCCTTTTGCTCCTCAGGCTCAAGATTGAGGGTCTTGCGGATGAGCTTTGCGTCACGCGTTACGTAATAACCAGCTTGCCTCCGCTTCCATCCGCGATGTGAAAATCCCTTTTCTATCGCCTTGTTCATCTCCCTCGGGGCGTAGAGTTTTGCGCCCTTCATTGTCTTCTCTTTCGAAATCTTGGTTCGAAATCTTGCGGCATCGACGCCTGCGATAACCGCTTCTATTTCCTTCCAAAGAGCCGGCTTGTGGACCAGGAGGAATTCCAGCCCATTCAGATGCGAATAATATTCGACGATTCTCAACCGTCGTACGCCTTGGCAACGAGCGGCACGGCGGTAACCGATTCGCTGTCGCGTTGCGGCCTTTGATGGCCGCCGTTCGGCTTGCTCGGGTCGTAAACCGGCTTGTGCATGGGCCGCGTCCTGAGTGCGCCCGCGCGAAAGGCACGCATACGCCGCCATGCTATATCGACGTATTCCTTCACGATATCACAGCCATAACCGACGCGACCGTGTTTGGCCGTCGCGATCACCGTCGAACCAACGCCCATGTAGGGATCGAGCACCGCACCGCGCGGCTCGGTCAGCGCCAGCACAAGGCGCTCGACCAGCTCGACCGGGAACTGACAGGGATGAATAGTCTTCTCGACGTGATTGTTTTTAACGTTGGGAAAAATCCAAACGTCTCCCGGGTTCTTCCCGAGCGGATTGCAGGAGAGCTGACCGGCCTTCGGTCCCTTGAAATATTTCTTGCCCGGATATTTCGACGGCACACGGATTGCGTCCAAATTGAAAATGTAGTCGTCGCCTTTCGTGAACCAGAGGATGGTTTCATAGCGGCCCGAAAGCCGCTTCGAGCAATGCAGGCCATGCCCGAAATGCCAAACAATCCGGTTCCGAAGCTTGAGGCCCAGCCTCTGAAAAACTGGGTAGAGCACGATATCGAGGGGAAAAATCTCACCCCGCTGGACGTGATTGCCCACCTGCCAACAGAGCGACCCGCGCGGATGAAGCAATCGGACACATTCCGCGATTACACGCGACTGACTTTCGACATAGCTGTCGAGCGTAATCCGCGATTCGTAAGTTTTCCCGATGTTGTATGGCGGTGACGTAACGACGAGTTGGAACGACTCGTCGGAAAGCGGTCGCATGAAAGCGAGGTTATCGTCGCACTTCATGACGACCCTTCGATCTTCGTGTCCCGACATCGCTTTGCCCCTCATCGATTGCGATCAGAGTTCGATCAGAGCTTGAAAGTCAACCTTCCCACCGACTCGTAAACCCGATCCTGCTCGCTATTTTCCGCGATCCGCCGGACCAAATTGGCTTTGTTTTGCAGATTTTAATTTTTGCGGCTGCCGGGGCGAAATTGGGTTCGTTCGGTAATTTTTCCTCGGCGCCGATCCTCCGCACCGAAAGGGAAACCGGCGCCGCGTTCGGGGGCGCGGCGCCGGCAGGAGGACGCATCGGGGGGCGTCCAAAACATCGTCGTCGGCGTCGCGGCCCCGGTTTCGCGCGTGAGCGGCGGCCTATTCCTCGGCCGTGCCGCCCTCCGGCGCAGCCGCCAGCATGGCATCGGCGACCAGGCCGGCATTGGCGCGGATCGCCTGCTCGATCTTGTCGGCGATCTCGGGGTGGTCCTTGAGATACTGCTTGGCGTTCTCGCGGCCCTGGCCGATGCGCTCGCCGTCGTAGGAGAACCACGAGCCGGATTTCTCGACCACGCCGGCCTGCATGCCGAGGTCGATGAGCTCGCCGCGCTTGGAGACGCCCTCGCCGTACATGATGTCGAACTCGACCACCTTGAACGGCGGCGCCATCTTGTTCTTCACCACCTTGACGCGCGTCTGGTTGCCGATGACCTGCTCGCGCTCCTTGATCTGGCCGATGCGGCGGATGTCGAGGCGCACCGAGGCATAGAATTTTAAGGCATTACCCCCGGTCGTCGTCTCGGGATTGCCGAACATGACGCCGATCTTCATGCGGATCTGGTTGATGAAGATCACCATGGTGCGCGAGCGCGCGATCGAGCCGGTGAGCTTCCGAAGCGCCTGGCTCATCAGGCGGGCGTGCAGGCCCATGTGGCTCTCGCCCATCTCGCCTTCGAGCTCGGCGCGCGGCACCAGCGCCGCGACCGAATCCACCACCAGCACGTCGAGCGCGCCGGAGCGCACCAGCGTGTCGGCGATCTCGAGCGCCTGCTCGCCGGCGTCGGGCTGCGAGATCAGCAGCTCGTCGAGGTTGACGCCGAGCTTCTTGGCGTAGCCCGGATCGAGCGCGTGCTCGGCGTCGATGAAGGCGCAGGTGCCGCCGGCCTTCTGCGCCTCGGCGATGACCTGGAGCGCGAGCGTGGTCTTGCCCGAGCTTTCCGGTCCGTAGATTTCGACGACGCGGCCGCGCGGCAGGCCGCCGATGCCGAGCGCGATGTCGAGGCCGAGCGAGCCGGTGGAGACCACGTCGATGTCGCCCTGCGCCGCGACCTGGGCGCCGAGCTTCATGATCGAGCCCTTGCCGAAGGCGCGCTCGATCTGGCCGAGCGCCGCTTCGAGCGCCTTCTGCCGGTCGGCGTCCTTGGTTTCCTTGTTGTCGTCTTTCAAAAGGCGCAAATGCTGTGGCTGCTGCGACATCCCCCGCTCCTCTTCCTAGGCCAAGCCTCGCCGGCCATCAATGTCCGATCCGACAGGTGGAGGATCGTACATGGTTTGTTCCTGAATGCAAGTACTTGTTTTGTTCGCGTACGTGCGATCGCATTTATCCCCTCTAGACAAGTAGAGCAATCGGGGGTTGAATGCTGGAAATTCCAAGTGGAGAGTGGGTTACGCGATATACCAATCGCGGGAACCCAGTCAGGATTTGGCAGCCGTTAATGCCGCGCATAATCGACGGCTATCTGCACTGCGTTATCTACCTCTACCCCGATGAGCGATCGGCCCGTGAAGGGGAACGCGCAGGTGGAACTGGATTCCTGATTGGCGAGTCGCTCGTGCCTGGTTCTCAGGTCCGATGGCTTGGGTACATCGTGACAAATGCGCATATCATTGACGGCGGCTCTTGTGTCGTGCGTCTCAATTCAGCGGCTGGCGGAACAGAAATTCTTTCAACCGATGAAAGAAGTTGGCACCGTCTGAATGACGGCACTGATTTGGCCATATGTCTCGTGGAGCTTGAGCAATCGGTTCATTTGGTGACCATGCTCAGCCGAGCCTACCTCTTGACGAAAGAGTGGGCCGCGAAGATTAACCTCGGACCCGGCGATGATGTCGCGCTCATCGGTCGTTATATCAACAATGAAGGAAAACAAAAAAATCTGCCGACAATTCGTTTCGGAAGCATTGCGCAGATGCCGTACGAACAGATCGAATGCGCCGCGATTGCGCCGCAAGAAAGTTTCTTGGTCGAAGTGCGGGCGATTGGCGGCTATAGCGGGTCCCCGGTCTTTGTTCAGTTCCCTGAATTTCGAAGGCTGAAGGCATCGGAAGGACCGCCGCGCCTATCGTGGCTTCTTGGTGTAGAATGGTGCCTCTTCCATGAGTGGTCGCGCGTGTGTGATGGCAACGGGCATCCGTGGAAAAACGGCGATCAAGTAGCCGTTCACACTGGAATGTGCGGCGTTATACCGTCATGGAAATTGCTCGAACTGCTAGACAGTGAGGGTGTTGTGACCGCAAAAAACGATGCGATGGAAGAAATACGTAAACGGCGCAAGCCATCTCCACCTGTCACCATGCTTACTGGCGCGCACGCCGTAAAATCGGCACATCCCACCACGGAACAAAACCCACGACATCGAGAGGATTTCAGCCAGCTTGTAACCGCCGCTGTGAAAAAGCCTCAACAAGACGGCTGAACATTGCACTGTGCGAGTGCCGCATGTTACGGCGGTAGCTGAACTCGCTGACGTATTTCCACAGGTGCTTTTTCGAGACATGGACATGCGTTCCGCGAATGGAACGCTTTAGCTGCGCCCAATGACCCTCGATAGTATTCGTGTGATGAATGCCTTTCACCCATTCGTCGATTGAGTGGTTGACCGTGCCGTGGTTGTAAGGCGCTTGGCGGAGATTGTAGTAACCAACATGCTCATTCGTGCTGACAGTGCTTCCACGCTGCACGTTGGTAAGAATGATTTCTTCGAGAGTTTCCTGTTGCGTATTTGGAATTAGACCGGCTCGCACAATGCCATCACGTTGGAGCATTCCGAACACGATGGCGCTGTTCTTGCTGCGGCTGCCAGCCCTCGGCTTCTGAAAGCGCGGACGACGGAACTTGCCGCCGACGCGCGTTTCGTCGATTTCGACGTGACCGCCCATCGGACCGTGAAAATCAGCCGAGGCCATCAGCTTGCGAAGCTCACTCGCCATCCGCCACGCGCACTTGTAGGTGACGCCGAGCTGACGCTGTAGCTCTTTCGCCGCTACACCGTGTCGGGTGCTGGTGAACAGGTACATGGCGAAGAACCATTTGGTCAGCGGCGTGGTCGATTTCTCGAAGATGCTGCCCGCGCACGGATAGATATGGTGGCCGCACCACTGGCAGGCATAGGCGCGGCGCTTGGCGATTCGTGAGAACTTGGAGTCAGCCCCGCAGCCGGGACAGGTGATCTGCGTCCCGCCGTGCCGTTCCTGCATGATGCGGTCCAGGCACGTGCCGTCGTCCGGAAACTCGGCTTGGAACTGCTGGAAGGTGTATTTCATGGCCGCACCCCTTACTTGTGGTGATAGCCTACACCCTGGCGTACTTGTCGTCAAGGGATAATTGCGCGTGCGATGCGCAACGCGTTGATTTTGACGGAAGAGTTGCGAGTCAGGCGACAGCGACGGACGCACTGGCGCATCAGACTGCTCGCTGGCGGCTTAACCGATCGCTGCCGGCCGTGGCAGATTCGAACAGACTCGCACGCGCTCGTGGAGGGGGACATGCGCACGGCATCGGCACTCGGTTTTGCTTTGCTGTTGAGCTTCGGCACGCCGGCGCGCGCCGACGGTCTCGACGTCAAGGTGGCGTCGATCACCTCGCCGGTACCGCAGGGCGGCTCGGTCACCATGGTGATCGCGACCGAGCCCGGCGCGACATGCAGCGGCCGCCGCCAAGTGCATGCCGGCAACGAGATTCGACTCCAGCCGCTATCGCTCACCGCCAGCGCCGACGGCAAAGTGCAATGGGCGTGGCGCGTGCTGCCGGGCATGCACCCGGTCGGCGCCCGCACGGCGCATGTCGAGTGCACACTCGGCGATCGCCCAGGGCGCGGTCGACGCGACGTTCGACGTGCGGCTCTAACCGGGGCGTCTACGCCACCGGCTCGGCGAGGACTTCCTTCACCTTGCCGGCGAGCTGCTTCAAGGAGAACGGCTTCGGCAGGAAGTGGATTTCGCGCTCGTCGCCGAGACGCTTCCTGAACGAATCCTCGGTATAGCCCGAGATGAAGATCACCTTGAGCTCGGGATGGCGCTGGCGCAGCTTCGCCACCAGGCCCGGCCCGTCCATCTTCGGCATGACGACGTCGGTGACGACGAGATCGATCTTGTCGCCGCGCGCCATGATCTCGAGCGCGGCCTCGCCGCTCTTGGCCTCGAGCACCTTGTAGCCGTTGTTGGCGAGCGCGCGCGCCGAGAACAGCCGCACCGGATCTTCGTCCTCGACCAAAAGCACCGTGCCGGCGCCGGTCAGGTCGCGCGGACCGGCCTCACCCGCGTCATGGCGCGCCGGCGCGGCGGCGACGCCGTCGTGGCGCGGCAGGAAGATCGAGAAGATCGCGCCTTTCTCCGGCTCGCTATCGAGGAAGACGAAGCCGCCGGTCTGCTTGACGATGCCGTAAACCGTCGACAGGCCGAGGCCGGTGCCCGAGCCCAGCTCCTTGGTCGAGAAGAACGGCTCGAAGATGCGCGGCTGAATATCGCGCGGAATGCCATGGCCGGTGTCCTTCACCTCGATCAGCACGTAGTCGCCCGGCGGCATGACCTCGTGGCCGCGGCGCGTCTCGCTGTCGCTGGCGATGTTCGCCGTGCGGATCGACAGCGTGCCGCCTTGGGGCATGGCGTCGCGCGCGTTGACCGCAAGGTTGATGATGACCTGCTCGAGCTGGCCCTGGTCGACCTTAACCAGCCACAGCTTCGGATCGTGCACGACCTTGAGCTCGATGTTCTCCCCGATCAGTCGGCGCAGCAGGTTCGAAAGCTCCGCCAGCACATACTTGACCGCGAGTACGCGCGGCTGCAGCGCCTGCTGGCGCGAGAAGGCCAGCAGTTGCCGGACGAGATTGGCGGCGCGGTTGGCGTTCTGCTTGATCTGCATGACGTCGCCGTAGGTCGCGTCGTTCGGCCGGAATCGCACCAGCAGCAGGTCGCAGAAACCGATCATCGCCGTCAGCAGATTGTTGAAGTCGTGCGCGACGCCGCCGGCGAGCTGGCCGACCGCCTGCATCTTCTGCGACTGCGCGAACTGCGCCTGGAGGCTCTTCTGCTCGGTCTGGTCGATGAAGTGGAGGATGAATCCGCCGCCGGCCGCGGCCTCGGCCGCTTCGTCGCCGAGGCGGCTGATGAAGATCTGCGCCGATTTGTTGCCCGCGCCCGCCAGCCGCGCTTCCACGGGTCCGGGCGCGATCTTGTCCTCGCTCGCCGCCTTCAATTGGCCGAAGGCGGCGTCCTGGTCCTCGGGCCGCAGGAACTCCAAGAGCGGCCGGCCGATCACCTCGTCCGGTCGGAGCCCGACCAGCCGGCAGAGCGCGTCGTTGGCCTCGCCGATGCGGCCCTCGCCGTCCATCAGCGCGATGCCCACGGGCGCATTCGCAAAAAACCGGCGGAAGCGTTGGCGCGAGACCCGCAGCTGCTCCTCCCACTGGCGCTCGGGCGTGAGGTCCCTGACCACCGAGCGGGTGCGGAGATTGTCGCCGGCGCGCACCACGCTCTGGCCGATAAGCGCGTGGATGCGGCGGCCGTCGGCGCTCTTGAGCACGACCTCGCCGCGCGTCTCGCCGCCTTCGAACGGCGCGTGGGGCGGCGCGCCCAGCGGCGGCGCCTCGTCGAGGAAATCGCCGAGCTTGTCGCCGCTGTCGACAAGCTCCTGCGCGCCGCGGCCGAGCCAGCCGGCGAGCGCCTCGTTGACGAAGAGGAAGCGGCCGGCTTGGTCGACCGAGTAGAAGCCGATCGGCGCGTTGTCGAGGAAGTCGGCAAGCTTCATGCGCTCGTCGCGCAGCATCTGCTCCATCGCGTGGCGCGCCGTCACGTCCTCGAAGCTCCACAGCGTGTAGCCCTGGCGCGCGCCGAGCGGCGCCACCGCGAGGTTGAACCATTGCGTGTTGCCGGTGCGATTGACGACGGCGAGCACGCTGCGCGCCTGGCCGGCGCGGAGCGCGTCGCCCTTCACGCGCTGGAGATCGACGCCGCCGGCGCGCGCGGCCAGTGCCGCGAGCGGCGCGCCGTGCAGCGCGGGGAAGAAGCGGCGGAAGGCGCCGTTGGCGTAGACCATCCCGTCGGTCGGCGACAGGATCAGATGCGCGCCGGGCGACGCCTCGAGCGCCTGGCTCATCAGGTCGATGCGCCGCGACAACAGGCCGTGCATCTGCTTGGCGACGACGCTGGCGACGCCGGCGCCCAGGGCGAAGGTCGCCGCGAGCACGGCGGTGGGACGCAGCAGCGCCTCGTTCGCGACATGGAAGACCAGCAGCGCGGTGATCCCGAGAGCGACGGCGGAAAAGAAGACCGACAGCGCGCCGAGCGCACGCATCCACGCCACGACGCCGCCGGCGACCGCGTCATCGGACAGCACCGATGCCGCCGCCAAGGCCGGCGGTGCCGGTCCGGCGCGGCTGACGCCATCCCCCTCGTATGGCAAATCCATCAACATGGCAGCATATCACACAACCCGATCCGCCCGGACCGGGCTGCGGGCGCGGGCATGGCGGCGGCTCCCCTGCACCGAATCGCGGTGCGCCGCGACCTTTGCCGCAATATGGTTAATGAGGGGTTAAGGGGCCAAGCCGATGGGTGCCGATATCGAAGCGGCCGCCAGGACGCTCGGCCCCAAATCTGGGTGAAAGGGGCGGTGACAGCGCATGACGGACGCGCCGGCGCTCAGTCGTCGCGGTGGGTGCGTTCCATGCGCTCGTGGCGCTCTTGCGCTTCGAGGCTTAGCGTCGCGATCGGCCGTGCCTCGAGCCGGCGGATGCCGATCGGCTCGGCGGTCTCCTCGCAGTAGCCGTAGGTGCCGTCGTCGATCCGCAGCAACGCGGCGTCGATCTTGGAGATCAGCTTGCGCTCGCGATCGCGGGTGCGGAGCTCGGTGTAGCGGTCGGTCTCGAGCGTGGCACGATCGGCGATGTCGGCCTCGGCCAGACTCTCCTCCTTGAGCTGCTGCAGGGTGGCATTCGATTCGGCAAGCAGCTCGGCGCGCCAGCGCAACAGCTTCTGGCGGAAATATTCGCGCTGCAGAGGGTTCATGAACGCCTCGTCTTCCGACGGGCGGTAGCCGGCAGGCAGCGTCGGCCGCATTACCAAAACCTCACAAATCCCACGGGGACGACCAAAGCGGCGCGGAGTATATGAATCGCGCGGCCCGCGGGCAAGAACTGCAACATATTGATGTAACGGAAGTTTCCCGATTGCGCCGGCGATGTCGCGCCGGACGGACCGGTATGGTCAAGTCAGCCGGCCGGCGGCTTGCCGGCCGGCGCCGGCACACCGCACGCGGCGGCCTCTTCCTCGTTCTGGATCAGCAGCTTCGCCGTCTTGAGCGCGCGATAGAACTGGTCCTCGGCGAGCAGCCGCCGGATCTCGGCAAGCATGCCGCGCGACTCGGGCTGCGCCTCGGCGTAGGCCTTGAGCTGCTGGTCAATGGTCGCGAAGAACAAGTCCGCCTTGCCGGCGAACAGGTACTGGCACTGGATGGCGAAATAGATGCGGCGCGCCGGCGTGGTCGCCTTCTCCTCCGGCAGCACGTCCTTCTCGCGCAGCAGGGCGGCATTGGTGTGGATGAGAATCTTGGCCATCGGGCCGGAGTTCTCGATCACCACGCCGTTGAGGATGAGCTTCTCGCGCGGCTTCAGATTGATGGTCAGCGGCATTCTACGGCTTCGCCCGACGCTGTTTGTTCTGCCCCGGCACCCGTTTCTAAGGGTGAAGCTTTAGGATTGCGTTAAGTCGTGCGAGGCGCGGGGCGCGCGGACTCGTAGATTTTTACCTTAATTGTCCAATCGCTTAGCCACTTCTCGGACACGGCGGCTTTAGGGCTTTCTTAAATCGAGAGGCCTAAATTCGCCGTCATGCAGACGCGATTTTCCAATCCAGTCAGCGCCGCCGTGCGTTCCAATACCGCGCCCGCGGCCCGTCCGGTCGAGGCCGAAGCCGAAGCCGATTGGCTCCTCGATATCGGTCCGGTGCTGTCGCTCGACAGTCTGCCGCCGCCCGAAACCAAGCGCTGGGTCATCCGGCGCAAGGCGGTCGTCGTTGCCGCCGTGCGTGCCGGCGTCATCAGCCTCGAAGAGGCCTGCCGCCGCTATACGCTGTCGATCGAGGAGTTCCTCGCCTGGCAGCGCCTGGTCGACAGCCACGGCCTGCCCGGCCTCCGCGTCACTCGGCTGCAGGACTACCGTAGCCTCGCTGCAGCCCCCGCCGCCGCCAATCCCGCGAACACCGCCACCCCCGCCTCCCGCCCGCCTGCGCGCCGGGTGCCTTAAGCAGACCTTCACCGCCCCGACTCTATGGTTGCCGCGGGCGCATCGCCCGCGCGAGCCGTAAGATATGAGCCGTTCGAGCAACACCAGCGGAACCCTCGGCCGCCAGCCGATGTCCGCGCGCACGCAGTCGCCCGAGGAATCGGCGCTCGACATCGCGCTGGCCGCGCACGGCATCCCCGGCGCGCAGGTTCGCAAGCTGGTGCGGCTCGCCGCGCCCCAACCGGGCGACGAGCGGATCGCCGCCTTGAGCCGCGCCCTCACCCAGCTCTATCTCTTCAACCCGCTCGGCGACGCCGCCGGTCGCTTCTTCTTCGTCGGCGCGCCCGGCGTCGGCAAGACGCTGGCGATCGCCAAGCTCGCGGCCCGCGCCAGGGAAAAAGGCCGCGCGGTGCGGCTCGTCACCTGCGACGCCGCGCGCAGCGGCGGCATCGAACAGCTCCGGCATTTCGCCGCGACGCTCGGACTCGAAATCGAGATCGCCGCCGACGAGGCGACGCTCGGCGCGCTCGGCCCGGCGACCGGCGCGACGCTGCTGATCGACAGCGCCGGCATCAATCCCTACAGCCCAGGCGACCGCGCCGCGCTCGAAGCGCTCGCCGCCGCCGCCCAGGCCGAGCCGATTTTGGTGCTCGGCGCCGGCGGCGATCCCGCCGACACGGTCGACGCCGCGCACGTCTTCCGCGACATCGGCTGCCAGCGCTTCCTGGTGACGCGGCTCGACATCGCGTATCGCCTGGGCAGCGTAATGGCGGTGCCCGAAGCGCTCGGCATCGCCTTCGCCGAGGGGCTGAGCGCCGCCGCGCTCGACCGCGGTATCGAAGCGTTCAGCGCCGAGACCCTCGCCGCGCGCCTGTTGCGCGCCAAGCTCTAAGCTTTCAGCCGTCAGCCGCGACCCAGGCATCAAAACTCAGGTTATGAACGGGCGTAGAACCGTCCCGCCCTAGATTGTCGTGGCCGTGTGCGGCGATAGCCGGTTGACTAGGACTTCCGTAACTTGAAATCCTGAAGCCGTGAGAGCGGCGGCCGGGTTGCGGCTAGGAAGACCGGGCCATTCCGCAATTGATCGATAAAGCCAAGACGCCAGAATTGCGATAATAATGGGCCTCGAGAATAATGGGCCTCAAGGCGGCGCAAAAGACGCCGCGGAGCGCACAGGCCGCACAAGGCATAGGGGAGGAATTTGCATGTCCGAATCACGGATCGATGTTGGCCGCATCGTCGACGAACGGCCATTCGGCATCTTTCACGTCGTCTTCATGGCGGTCTCGTTCCTGCTGATGGCGACCGACGGTTACGATCTCGGCGCGGTGGCCTTTGCCGCTCCGGCGCTGGTCCATGAATTCGGCGTACCGCGCTCCGCGCTCGGTCCGTTGTTCAGCGCTGGTCTTATCTCCGGCCTGTTCGGACCGCAGATCTTCGGCTATTTCGCCGATCGCTTCGGGCGCAAAAAGGTCATCGTCGCCGGCGCCGTCTTTTTCGGTTTCTTCACCCTGGCCTCTGTCTTCGTCGGCGCGTTCAATGAATTGATCGTGCTGCGTTTCATCGCCGGAATCGGCATGGCCGGCATGTTGCCGATCGTCGTCGCGCTCAACAACGAATTCGCGCCGCAGCGCTTCCGCGCAACCGTGGTCGTCCTCGTCTTCTGCGGCGTCACGTTCGGCGGCGCCATGCCGGGCTTCATCGCCGCCCACACCATGGCAACCTATGGCTGGCGGCTGCTGTTCTGGGTGGGCGGGTTGGCGCCCATCGTCATAGCGGCGATCGTCGCCTTCGCATTTCCGGAATCGATCAAGTTCCTTGCGTTGCGGCCCGAACGTCGCGCGGAACTGGTCCGCGTGCTGCGGCGTGTGCAGCCCGGAATCGAAATCTCGCCGCAAACAGCGCTGGTCTTCACCGGCGAAAAGAACCGCGCTCAATTCGACCCCAAGGCGCTTTTTGCCGGGCGCCTCGCCTTGCTGGCTCCGCTCTTCTGGATCTCGAATGCCTGCAGCTTGATGGTGCTTTACTTCGTCAATCAATGGATGCCGACAATGCTGTCGGGCGCCGGCGTCACGGTCGCGCAGGCGGCCATCGCCACGAGCCTGTTCCAGATCGGCGGCACCTTCGGTGGTTTGGTGATCATGCGCCCCCTCGATCGCTATGGCTTCATCCTGGTGCCGATTCTGTTCGCTCTCGGAATCCCGACCTTGGTCGCGATCGGCATGCCGGGACTGGCGCCGCCGGTGATCATGGCGCTGCTGTTCATGCTCGGCATATGCTCGCTCGGCTTGCAGTTCGGCAATATCTCGCTCGAGCCGGCAATATTTCCGACTTATATTCGCGCGTGGGGCGTCGGCTCGTGCTTCACCGCTGGCCGCGTCGGCTCGTCGATCAGCGTGCTGATCGGCGGCGTGCTGATCGGCATGCATCTGCCGCTTCAAACCGTCGTCGTGATCGCGGCGATTCCCTTGGTCGTCGGCTTCGTCGTCGGCGTGATCATCACGCCGCTTTACCGCCGGCAGCTGCGCGATATCGGCACGCTGCAGGTGCAGCCGGCATTGGCGGGCGAGTAAGCGGAGGGCGATGGACGAAGTCAGGCAAAAAGCAGCCAGTCCGGCAAAGACGGCGGCAGACCTTGACCGCTTCCGCCTGCGCGACTTCGTCGCAAGCCTGAGCGGCGGAGACGAGCTGGAAATCCGCGCGGCGCCGACCGAGCTGGCCGACATCGCGAAGATTCTCGACGGGTGTCCCAAGGCCGTGCTGTTCAAGAAGGCCGGGCCCGAAGGCGCCGAGCTGGTGGGCAATCTGATGGGTAGCCGCGCCCGCCTCGCCCGCGCCTTCGGGGTCGCGGTGGATGCGCTGCTGCCGGAAATTCTTCAGCGGCTCAAAAAACGGCCGCAACTCAATGTGGTTTCCCGAAGCGCAGCGCCGGTGCAGCAGGTGGTCGCGACCGGCGGCGATTGCGACCTGACGGCGTTGCCCGTGCACCTGCAGCATGGATTCGATGGCGCGCCATATATCTCATCGGGCATCGACTACGTCGTCGATCCGCGGACGGGCTTGACCAATGTCGGTCTGCGCCGGCTGATGCTGCGCGGCCGGCTTGAGGCGGGCATCGATTTGGTCGCACCGAGCGATCTGCGCGCCATCTACGAGGCTGCCGTGGCGCGCGGTGAAAATCTGCCGGTGAGCTTCGTCGTCGGTGCGCATCCGATCGATCACGTCTCGGGTACGCTGCGGTTGCCGGGCGACGAGCTCGAGCTGCTCGCGTCATTGCGCGGCGGCGCCCTGCCGGTGGTGAAGTGTGTTACCAACGACATTCGCGTGCCCGCTGACGCCGAAATGGTCCTCGAGGGCTATCTCGATCCGCGCGGCCATGTCGAGAGCGAAGGCCCCTATGGCGAGTTCCTCGGCTATTACGGCGGCGTCAAGCGCAACCCGGTGTTCCACGTCACGGCGATCACGCGGCGTCGCGACGCGCTGTTTCAGACCACCACCATCGGCGGCCGCTCGATGGGTCGCACCGAGACCGCGCAACTGACGGCGTTGCGCACCGAGGTCATGATCTGGCGCGCGCTCGAAACCGCGGTGCGCGAGCCCAAGGCCGTCTACGTCACGCCGTCGAGCGGCGGCATGTACAACGTGCGTATTGCCTTGCGCCAGCGGGTGCCGGGAGAAGCGCGCAACGCCATCGCCGCGGCGATGGCGAGCCTGTCCAACGTCAAGCATATCTTCGTCGTCGACCCTGACATCGACATTTTTTCGGACGATCAGATGGACTGGGCACTGGCGACGCGCTTCCAGGCCGATCGCGACCTCGTGGTGCAAAGCGGCATGCGGGTGACGCCGCTCGATCCGTCGCTTGAGGGCCGTCTTTCGGGCGCCAAGGCGGGCTTCGATCTGACGTGGCCGTTCCAGGCCGGCGCGGCGGTCGAGCATGCCATTCCCGAGGCGCCGCGTTATCCGGGCAAGCGCTATCCGTCGCTCGAGGCCGCGCTGGTTGACGGGCCCAAATATTTCGAGGAGCTGATGGCGGCGTTGGGCAGCCGCGACGGCCGCGAGATCGTCCGCGCGCTCGACCAGTTTCGCCGCGCCGGCAAGCTCGATCACGACGAGCGCGGACGTTATCGCCTGCAAGGCTGACGGCCGCTCTCGGCCTACCAACCGTCACCTTTTTGTCTGACGCGCCCGTGTGGCGGCAAGCGCGCGCCACACGCGCTCCGGCGTCGCCGGCATTTCGATTTCCTCGACGCCATCCTCGGCCAAGGCGTCTGCCAGCGCGTTGCACACCGCGGCCGGCGCCGGCGTGATTCCGCCCTCGCCGCCGCCCTTGACGCGCAGCGGATTGCCCGCCGTCGGATCCTCCGCCAGGGTAACATCGAAGAACGGCAGCTGGCCGCCGCGCGGCAGCGCATAATCCATGAACGAGCCGCTCAGCATTTGGCCGGCCGCATCCCAGCGCACCGCTTCGCAGAGCGCCTGGCCGATGCCCTGGGCGATTCCGCCATGAGTCTGGCCGGCGACGACGAGGGGATTGATCGGCTGGCCGACGTCGTCGACCGAGGTGTAGCGCGCGACCGTGGCGAGACCGGTCTCTGGATCGACCTCGAGTTCGCAAATCGCGCAGCCGGTGGGAAATGCCGGAATGCGGCCGGTGAAATCGGCCGCGGCAGAGAGCGCGCCGGTGCCGGGCGGATCGTCCGGCCACGCGCGCGCCAGATCGAACAGGCTGAAGACCCGGTTGGTGCCAGGTCCGCCGAACAAGCCATCACGAAACCACACCGTATCGCGCGCGATTCCGAGCCGATGCGCCGCGCGGGCGTGCGCCGCCGCAACGACATCGGCGGCGACGCGGACGAGCAGCGTACCGGCTAGACGCATCGACCGGTTGGAATGGGTCCCGCCGCCGACGGCGACGCGGTCGGTATCGCCGGTGACGAGCTGGATCGCGCCAACCGGCACGCCCAGCTGGTCAGCGATGATTTGGGCGAAGGTCGTCTCATGGCCTTGGCCCGTCGACTGCGTGCCAGCGACGGCCTCGACGACGCCGTCTCCGCGCACGGTGATCTCGACGCGTTCGCGCGGCGCGCCGACCGGCGTTTCGACATAGTTGGCAAGGCCAATCCCGCGCCGCTTGCCGCGCTTGCGGCTCTCGATACGGCGTGCGGCGAAGCCGGCCCAATCGGCACGCACGAGCGCGCTCGTCATATTGGCGGCAAAATCGCCGCAGTCGTAGGTCATGCCCATGGCCGTGCGATAAGGCATCGCGCCGCGTTTCACGAGATTGCGGCGACGGAGCTCGACGCGGTCGATTCCAAGGCGCGGCGCCGCGAGATCGAGCAGGCGTTCGATGGCGAAGACCGCCTCGGGCCGGCCGGCGCCGCGGAACGCCACCGTCGCCGGCGTGTTGGTCAGTACGCCGGTGACGCGGACGCTTGCGATCGGCACGTCATAGACCGTCGAGACGAGACGAAAGCCGTTGGCCAGCGGCGCGAAATTGACGGTATAGGCGCCGAGATTGCCGACGAGGTGCACACGCATGGCGCGGATGCGGCCATCCTGATCGAAGGCCAGCGCGGCGCGGGTGGTGAGATCGCGGCCCTGATAGCCGCTGAGGAAATCCTCGCTGCGCTCGGCGATCCAGCGCACCGGCCGCCCGCTGCGCCGTGCCGCCCAACATGTCAGGACGGCTTCGGCCTCGAGGAAGCCGCGCGGGCCGAAGCCGCCGCCAACGTCGCGGCTAATAACGCGCACACGCTCAGGTGCGACGCCAAGCGCCGCCGCAAGGGTCGCGCGCTGGCGGACGACGCCTTGCGTGCCGGCGATCAGCGTATAGCGGCCGGAGGCCGCATCGAAGCGGCCGAGCGCCGCGCGCGGCTCCATCTGGCAATTGGCGATGCGCTGGTTGGTAAATACGCGCTCGACGACACGGGCGGCGGCGGCGAAGGCCCGCCCGGTCGCCGCTTCGTCACCATAGTTCAAATCGAGAGCGATATTGCCCGGCGCATCGCGCCACAACGTCGGCGCGTCCGCTCGCATGGCTTCGCCTTCGCCGGTTACTGCCGGAAGCGGCGCGTAATCGACGCGCACCAGCTCCGCTGCATCGCGTGCCTGATTCAGGGTTGCCGCAACCACCAACGCGACGGGTTCGCCGACGAAGCGCACGCGGCCGTGCGCGAGCGGCGGCATGGCGATCTCCCGGATGACGCCGTGCTCCGGCTGAAAGGCGGGCTTTGTGACATCGTGTGCGTCCGCCGGAATCGGGTTGTGCGCGATGGCGTGGTGGCCGTCCGCCGCATAGTCCGCGGCTGTCAGCACCGCCAGTACGCCAGCTGCGCGCCGGGCAGCCGCGGTCTCGACGCTACGGATTTCGGCATGGGCGTGCGGTGCGCGGACGACGACGGCATACGCCGCTTCGGGATCGCGGAAGTCGTCGGTAAAGCATCCCCGGCCCGTCAGCAGGCGCCGATCCTCCAGGCGCCGCAGCGGCCGTCCGATTTGGCCGGCGCCGCTGGCTAGTGGCGGTGCTGCCGCCACGCGGCGGGTTCCTCGGCATCGATCAGCACGAAAGCGATGCGACAGGTTTCGGTGCCGCGATTGACCCAGGCGTGGTTCGTGGCCTGCTGGACGACGACGTCGCCGGCCCGGAGGTGGACCTCTGTGTCGTCGAGCAGCATGTCAATCTCACCGGCTACGACGACGGCGAAGTCGACGCTCTTCGTGCGATGGGTAAAGGCGTGCCGCGGCGCTTCGGCGTTCGCATCATGGCGTGCGACGGCCATCTCATCGAGAAGTCTGCGCTGCTCCGCAGCGGAAGGCTCGGCCGCCAGCGGCGGAAAATCGACCACGCGGAAGGCCGCGCCGCGCGGCAGTGGCGCAGTGCCGATCGCAGCCGCGCCGAAATCTTCCGACGACGCATAACGTGCCGGTGCGGTATCGAGCGTCCACAGCAGGGTCGAAACGAAGCCGCCGACCTTGCGCACCTTGACGTTGGGTGCGGCGCCGTCGAACAGCACGACGGCCTTGCCCTGCGCGTCATGGGTCGTCACGACGCGGCGAATACGATTGTCCATCCTCCCCCTCGATCGCGTTGATCAACCTCCACGGCGCCCGCCACGGATCGCACACCACCACGGGCACCAAGCTACGCCGATCGTATCCGATCCGCCTACCGGTCTCGGTTTAAATCGGTGAGCACACGTCGGTCGAGACCGTTACGCGGGACCGCTCAATCTATGGCGCTGGGAACGAAAGGCATGCGCTCGAATAATGTTGCCGAACGTTGTTTCTGATCGGTACAGGACAATATACCTGAAAGCACGCTCGAAGCAGATCGACGCCCGCTTCCCAACCGCCGTAGCCGCAAGCTAGTCTTCCGGTGATGGAACTTTCGTCTCCCACCAGGGGGGATCGCCCATTGAGCGTCCGACCGAACGCCGACGTTTCGCTTGAATGTTTGACGACGGCGGGTTTGGCCGGCAGCGACGTTGCCGCCTGGGACCGATCAAAGCCACGCACGACCGGCGGATTCGCCGAAGATCGCGGGATCTTTGTCCGCTATTGGCACTTGGCGGAGTCGCTCGTTGCGCGCCTGCCGAAAAAGGCGCAACGCCGCGCCGCAGAGCAGGCCGCCGCCGACACAATCAAGCAGCAGGCCCGCGCGGCGCGCGTTCAATTCCTGAAGGCACATGGCGAACGGCTCTACGATTCATTGACTCATGAACGGTCCGAATTCCTAAGGCTCGACGAGCTCGCGCGCGCGGCGTCGGTTGCCGTTCCGGGTCTCGTGCCGACGCCCGAGCAATTGAAAGTCGAGAACGGCTTGCCGCTGCGCGAGAAGGAAGGCGTCGAAATCGATCAGGGGTTGTTCCTTTCCGCCGTCCTCGCGGGCGAGCGTTCGGGCAATCATATCTGCCATGCCATGCTGCTTCCCCATCGTGAAACGCGCGAGCTTTTGCCGAAATTCGTCAAAAGCGGCGTGCTCGATCTCGAGACGGCCTCCGTCACGCGAAAAAATCATTCGGCCGTCGTCACCGTCCACAACCCGCGTTACCTCAATGCGGAGGACGAGACGACGATCAATGCCATGGAGATTTGCGTCGACATCGCACTGCTCGACCCAACAACCAGCGTCGGCGTGCTGAGAGGCGGCCTTGTCGATCATTCCAAATATAAAGATCGCCGCGTCTTCGGCGCGGGCATCAACCTTACGCACCTCTATGAAGGCCGGATTCCCTATCTCTGGTACCTACGGCGCGACCTCGGCTTCGTCCACAAGCTCTATCGCGGCCTGGCACGGCCGGATTCTCTGCCCGACGACGTCACCGGCGACACGATTGAGAAGCCGTGGATCGCAGCCGTGGAAGCCTTCGCGATCGGCGGTCACTGCCAACTCCTGCTGACGATGGATTACGTGATCGCGGAACGGGATGCGTTCATGACTTTGCCCGCTCGCAAGGAAGGCATCATACCGGGAATGGCCAACATGCGCCTGCCGCGATTGACCGGGGACCGCATCGCGCGCCAGGCGATACAGTCTGAACGTCGTCTTGCCTGCGACAGCCCGGAAGGTCGCCTGATCTGCGATGAAATCGTGGACCCGGGAACGATGGATACGGCGATCGATCGCGTTGTGGAAGGTCTTTCAAGTTCCGGCGTTATCAGCGCCGCCGCCAACCGCCGCGCCTTCCGGGTGGCACAGGAGCCGCTCGATATGTTTCGCTCGTATTGTGCGGTTTATGCGAGAGACCAAGCCTTCTGCCATTTTAGTCCGGCACTGATCGCGAATTTGGAACGTCATTGGATCGCGCAACATCGGAATTTCTAGGCGCTGATTCCAAGCCGGGGCTCGTAAATTTTACCTCCGGATGCCATATTAAAGGCCGATTGGGGAATCGCCGATGCCCCACAAGAAGAGCTCCAGCCTGAAATCGCATGCAAAGGCGAACGGCGAAATCCGCCGGAAGCACGGCGATGCGCGCGTTGGAACGTTGCGCGGTATCTATGGCGAGGATTTTGCCAGCGGCTATCGTAGCGGCGCCAAATTGAGCACGGTCCTTGAACGGGCTGGTGCAACGTCGTTCAGCGATTTCATCAGGCGCGAGATTTTCAAACAGACAGAATCGGCGTATCGACCGGCATTGAAGCGGCTTGCCAACAAGTAGGCGCCATTATCGGGTGAAGCTGGCCGACGCGGTTGCTGCCCATGATCGTGCGCTGGCTTTTGGCGGATTGCCGGGCGTGCGCGACCGCGGATCGATCGAGGCGGCGATTGCCCGCCCTTATTCCGGCTATTATCGATCGATTGCCCGCAAGGCGGCGGCGCTCACTCATTCTCTTGCCCTCAATCACGGCTTTATCGATGGAAACAAGCGCACCGCGCTTTACGTCGTGAACTTATTCTTACGCAAAAGCGGATACCGCCTGCGCCATAAGTCCCAAGCGGTGCGAAATCACGAAATCGAGCAGATGATTGCGGATGTTGTAGAGCGCCGTATGAGTTTGAACTCATCGGCTGGTTTCACCAGCGGATCGTCCGGATCGTCCGCCTGAAATAGCTGGTGCGACCGCGCTCAGCCGGCGTGGCGGCGGCGCTGCTGCTCGGCGCGCGCCGAGGCGGCGATCTCGTAGCGGCGCACGCCGTAATAGGCCTCGCTCAGGCCGTCGCGCGCCTGGCGAATCTGGACGTCGACTTCGGCCAGCGATTGCTCGATGCGGGCGCGGCGCTCGGCCATCGCCGCGATATGGCGCGACGACGATCCGGCCGCCTCGGCCGCCTTCTGCTCGCGATCGATCTTCGTCTGCTGCTGGCGCAGCGCTTGCGCTAGGCGCTCGAGGCCGGCGATCTCCTGGCGGCGCTCCTCGAGCTGGCGTCGATAGGTCTGGACGACGTGGTCAGCGGCCTTCATGCCCCTGCTTTCGCCATGGCGCGACCCTCAGGGCCGGCTATCAGCCGGTCCAATCCCGGGTCGCGAATTGCGCGTTAGCTAACTTTTGTGACCACCGGTCACAGGCCTTTCGCCCGAATGTGGTCCCCAATTCAATCCTTTGGACGCCACCGGACCATTATGCCCGATGCGGCTTAATCGTCGGTTAAATCAGGACAATTCGGCGTTTTCGAGTCGCGCAATATGGCAGAGTTATGGCCGACTCGGCCTCTTTTCGATCACAACTATGGACAGCAGGTAAAAAAAAGCTCCGGAACAGCTAAAATTAACCGATTTTTTACGCGGCTCGGTAAGGATGATTAAAGTTACTATTCCTCAAACGGTCGGCTTCGTCGGAGGTTGGTTATGCGCGTGCTTCTGATCGAGGATGATTCAGCCACCGCCGCCAGCATCGACATGATGCTCAAGAGCGAGGGCTTTATTTGCGACACGACCGACCTCGGCGAGGACGGTCTCGAGATCGGCAAACTCTACGATTACGACATCATCGTGCTCGACCTCATGCTGCCGGATATCGACGGCTACGAGGTGCTCCGCCGCCTGCGCGCGGCGCGGGTGCGCACGCCGATCCTGATCCTGTCCGGGCTCGCCGAGCTCGACAACAAGATCAAGGGCCTCGGCTTCGGCGCCGACGACTTCCTCGGCAAGCCGTTCGACCGCCGCGAGCTGATCGCCCGCATCCAGGCGATCGTCCGCCGCGCCAAGGGCCATTCGGAATCGGTGATCCGCACCGGCAAGCTCACGGTCAACCTGGACAGCCGCACCGTCGAGGCCGAAGGCGCGCCGCTGCACCTGACCGGCAAGGAGTACGGTATTCTCGAACTCCTGAGCCTGCGCAAGGGCACGACGCTGACCAAGGAGATGTTCCTCAACCATCTCTACGGCGGCATGGACGAGCCCGAGCTCAAGATCATCGACGTGTTCGTCTGCAAGCTGCGCAAGAAGCTCGCCAATGCCACCGGCGGCGCCAACTACATCGAAACCGTGTGGGGCCGCGGCTACGTGCTGCGCGATCCGTTGGCCGCCGAGCCGGTCGCCAGCGAGACCGTGAGGGTCGCAGTCAAAGCCTGATTTCCTTTGTCCCTTTTCCGGGGGGAGTATCCGGGGGATATTCGGACGGCGGCGCAGAACGCGCCGCCGTTTTTGTTTCAGATGGACGCTGGATCGGCAACCTGCGGCCTTCGAGACGGCCGCTCCACGGCCTCCTCAGGCTGAGGATATTCTCCATAATGCCATTAAGAAACCGGCCTCATGCTGAGGAGCGCTGCATAGCAGCGCGTCTCGAAGCACGCACGGCGGAATTGCAGCGATTTCAGGTCACGGTGAACGTCGCCCGCTTGTCGGCCTCGGTCAGCGTCAGCCGGGCGCCGACACGCTCGGCATAGCGCGCCGTGAAATAGGCGTGCACGGTGCGCGCGGTGAGCGTCGCCACCTCGGCTGCCGGCGCCAGCGCCGCCTTCATCTCCGGCGTCAGGTTCACCGTCTCGCTCGCCACCATCGCGGCCACGCCCTTGCCTTCGCGCGCCAGCGTTACCGTGCCGCCGCGCGGCAGAGCCTCGACCGCGAGCAGCATCAGGTTGCAGGCGAGCTTCTGCCATTCGGCCGGCAGCGCATCGAGCGACGCGGGCCAGTTGCAGTGCACCTTGCCACCGTCGAGCAGGCCGGCGACCAGCGCCTTGGGCTCCGGCACACCGCCGCCGACGCTGCCCGCGCCATAGGCGAAGCGATAGAATTGCAGCCGCGCCGCCGCACGCCGCCCGCTCTGGCCGATCAGCGCGGTGGCGTCGCGCACGAAACCGGAATCGCCCTCGCTCAGCAGCTCGATGCCGTTGTTGATCGCGCCGACCGGGCTGATGAGCTCGTGGCAGAGCCGCGAGGCGAGCAATTCGAGCACGCGGAATTCGACCTGCATTCGGCGGGCACCGTATAATGCCGGACCGATTCGCGGCAACGATCGCGCCATGCCCTCGCTTGCGCGGAGGCAGGCACCGGCGACTCGTGCGCGGCCGACGCATCTGCGCCGCGCTCAGAACGCGTGCAGCTGTTTCAGTAGTTGCTCGATATTCGCCTGGATCGACCGCTCGTTGGCGATGCGCAGCCGCGTCTCGAAGATGGATGAATCCTGGAAGGTCGCGGTGCCGGTCGCGGTGACCGGATACTCGGCGTTGGCGCCCCGCCCGACCAGCCGGTAGAGCACGGTCGATTTGACGGTCGCGTCGGCCGTGAGCGTGAAGCCCGACTGGTCGAGCTCCTGCAGCGTGGCGTTGAGGCGGTAGCGCGCGGCTTTCGGCGTCGGCGCGAGATAGCCCGCCTGGGCGAGGCTATCCTGGAGCGCCTGCTGGAGCGCGCCGTTGCCGACCCGCGACGCCGCCATGGGATCGGTCGCGGCACCGCCGGTCACGTCGCCGACCGCAATCGCGCCCTTGAGCACCCGGTTGGGTTTGGCCGTCGCCGCAACCGGCGCCGTCATGCCTTCGTGGGTCGCGGGCGCGGCGCAGGCGGCGAGCGTCCAGGCGGCAACGGCGAGTGCCGCCACGCTTCGCCAGCTCGGTCGCGCCATCTCTCCCTCCCCCCACGCCGTCCGGATATTAGCCCGGCACGGTCCGCCGGGCCGCGTCCGCCGCGCGGCTGACCCGCTCGCCTTCGCTCAAATCGTCCGGCGTATTGGCGTTGAAGAACGGATCATAGGGCCGGGCCGCGAATTCGACGACGGCCAGACGATGGCGCGCCGTCCATTGATCGACCTTGCGCATTCCGGCGCCGAGCGCCGCCCGCAAATCCTCGCGCAACGCCAACGGCCACAGGCCGAAGACCGGATGGCTGCGGCCGTCGGACGCCGCGCAGGCGAGATCGTGGCGCCCGTCTTTCACCGCGTCGGCCAGCCGCGCGACCAGGTTGGCCGGCAGGAACGGCGCATCGGTGGCGAAGCTGGCGACATGCGTGGCGCCGGCGACACTCGCCGCCGCCCAATCGAGCCCGGCGAGCACGCCGGCGAGCGGCCCGGCGAAGTCGGGTATGCTGTCCGCAACCACCGGCAGGCCGTAATCTTCGAAGCGCGCCGGATCGCCGTTGGCGTTCAGTACCAGTGCAACCACCTGCGACCGCGCGCGCGCGATCACGCGCTCGAGGATGGTCGCTCCGGCCAGGACGCGGAGGGATTTATCGCCGCCGCCCATGCGCCGCGACAACCCGCCCGCCAGCAAGACGCCTGCAACGATCACCGCACATCTCCGCCTTCGTCATGGCCGGGCTTGACCCGGCCATCCACGTCTTCTCCTGTCGTCACCCCTGCGAAAGCAGGGGTCCAGGGCCGCCGCACAGCAGCCGCCCTGGATTCCCGCTTGCGCGGGAATGACGAAAGAAAAACCATGAATACCCGACACATTTCCGGGCATGACAACCGGCCGGGAACGGTCACACCGCGTCCTCGGCGAGCGACGCCTTGCGCCGATGGCGCGGACCCTCGCCTTCGACCCGCGCGCCGTCGTCGTCGCGCACGATGCGCGTCTCGCCCGACAGCGCGACGAAGCGCTTGCCCTTGGCGCGGCCGATCAAAGTCAGGTTCGCCTTGCGCGCGAGCTCGACGCCCCAGGCGGTGAAACCCGAGCGCGAGACCAAAATCGGAACCTGCATCTGCACCGTCTTGATCACCATCTCCGACGTCAGCCGGCCGGTGGTGTAGAAGATCTTGCCCTTGGGCGAGACCTTGTTCATGCGCATGTAGCCGGCGATCTTGTCGATGGCGTTGTGGCGGCCGACGTCTTCCATGTAGACGAGCGGCCGGTCTTCCTCGCACAGCACGCAGCCGTGGATCGCGCCGGCGGCGAGATAGAGGCTCGGGCTGGTGTTGATCTTCTTGGTCAGGGCATGGAGCCATGACGTCTTGAGCATCGCCTTGGGATCGAGCCGGATGTCGTCGAACTTCTCCATCAGGTCGCCGAACACGGTGCCCTGGGCGCAGCCCGAGGTGAGCGTCTTCTTGCGCAGCTTCTTCTCGTAGTCGGTCTTGCGCTTGGTGCGCACGACCACGGTCTCGAGCTCCTCGTCGTAGTCGATGCCGGTGATCGTGTCGTCCGGCCGCAGCATGTTCTGGTTGGCGAGATAGCCAACGGCGAGATAATCGGGATAGTCGCCGACCGTCATCATGGTGACGATCTCCTGCCCGTTGAGGAACAGGGTCAACGGCCGCTCGACTACCACCTGGGTCTCGATGCGCCGGCCGCTCTCGTCGACGCCCGGCACCGTACGCGTCAGGCGCGGATCGTCGGGATTCGGCCTAATGGCGAATTCCTTCATGGTCAAGATGATGGGGCTTGCGCCGGGCCCGTGCAAGGTCGGGGGAATCGTCCCGACCAGCGGGTTAACGAGAGCTGTGGCGGCACCGCGTCGCAGAGCGGTCGATTCACGCGTGACGCCGTGTTCCTTGTCGGACCGATGGAGAGCACCGCAAAAGCCGCCCACAGTTGAACCGAGCGAAAAAATGGTCGCTCGATTGCTGCGATGTAACGCCACACCCTTTTGACGATTGATCTGCGTCAACGCCTTCGATGCGGCACGACCAATAGGTAATGGTGCGCTTGGCGGCGCGATCATTAGGAATTCCTCTGTCGGACATGAGGCCAGTAATAATGACCGCTAATCATCCGGAGCATCAGGGTTTCGTCAATCGGCGCGGCTTCATTCGACTGGCGGGTGGCACGGTCGCCGGCTTGGCCCTGTCGTCGAAGGCGTTCGCCCTGACCAAGATCGAGCCGATCACCGACCCGCTTAAGGGCGACTATCCCTACCGCGGCTGGGAAGACCTCTACCGCAAGGAGTGGACTTGGGACGCTGTGGGCTTCATCACCCATTCCAACGGCTGCATGGCGGGCTGTGCCTGGAACGTCTACGTCAAGGACGGCATCCCGATGCGGGAAGAGCAGGTCGCCAAATATCCCCAGCTGCCCGGCATCCCCGACATGAATCCGCGCGGCTGCCAGAAGGGCGCCGTCTATTGCTCATGGTCGAAGCAGCCGGATCATCTCAAGTGGCCGCTGAAGCGCGTCGGCGCCCGCGGCGAGCGCAAGTGGAAACGCATCTCCTGGAACGAGGCGCTCACCGAAATCGCCGACAAGATCATCGACACCACGCTCAAGCGCGGGCCGGGTAACATCCTCGTCGCCCAGCGTCCCTTCGCCGTCATCAGCAACAAGGCCTATGGGCGGCTCGCCGGCCTGCTGGGCGCCATCAAGCCGGACGTGTCCTCGATGACCGGCGACCTTTATCCCGGCGTCCAGACGGTAAGGATGCCGGCGCGCACCACGTCGACGTTCGACGACTGGTTCACGTCCGACCTGATCCTGATGTGGCACATAAACCCGATCGTCACTCGGATTCCCGACGCCCACTTCCTCACCGAGGCGCGTTACAACGGGGCGCGGTTGGTGAACATCTCGCCCGACTACAATCCCTCTTCGGTTCACTCCGATCTGTATGTCCCGGTCGCCTCCGGCACCGACTCGCACCTCGCGGCGGCGATCGTCAACGTTCTGATCGCCGAAAAGAAGTACAAGGCCGATTATCTCAAGGAGCAGACCGACCTGCCCTTCCTGGTGCGCACCGACAACGGCAAGTTCCTGCGCGAGAAGGACTTCAAGGCGGACGGCAGCGACCAGGTCTTCTACGTGTGGGACGTCAGCACCGGCAAGGCGGTGATGGCCCCCGGCAGCATGGGGAGCAAGGACAAGACCCTCAAGCTCGGTGAGATCGATCCGGCGCTGGAAGGAACCTTCGACGCCAACGGCGTTCGGGTCACCACCGTGTTCGAGCGCCTGAAGGCCGAGATCGCCGCCTACACGCCGGAGGCTACCCAGAAAACCACCGGCGTGCACCCGTCCGTGGTGCGCAAGCTGGCCGCGTGGATCGGCGAGTGCAAGGCGCTGCGCATCCTTGACGGCTACAACAATCAGAAGCATTTCGACGGCTTCCAATGCGGCCGCCTGAAAATTCTGATCGTGACCCTCATCGGCCACCACGGCACCACCGGCTCCTATGACGCCACGTACGAGGGCTGGAAGCTGGAGGGAGCAAAGGAAATCGGCGGCGTGAAGGGCAAGCCTGGTCGCAGCGTGTCAATGGTGCTGGCCCAGTGGGTATGGGGCGAGCAGTACCGGCGTTCCAAGGCCTATTACGACGACAAGCAGTTGCGGGCGGAGATCGGATTCGGCATCGACGACATGGAGACCCTGCGCAAGGAATCCGAGGCCAAGGGCTGGATGCCGAATTGGCAGTCGATCAAGGACCCTGTGGTCTACATCAACGCCGGCATCAACACCTTCGCCACGTCAAACGGGTATCAGCATCTGCGGGATAACTTCCTTAAGCGCTGCGAGTTGTTCGTGGTGGCGGACTTCCGTGTCAACTCGGGGGCCATGTACGCCGACATCGTGCTGCCGGTAGCGGAGAACACCGAGAAGCTCGACATCCGCGAAACCTCGGTGACGCGCTTCATCCACGCCTTCGGCCAGCCGATCAAGCCGATGTACGAGCGCAAGACCGATTGGCAGATCGGCGTGGCCCTCGCCGCCAAGATCCAGGAGCGCGCCAAGGCCCGCGGCATCTCCCGCGTGGATGACCCCGAGATCAAGAGCGCCATCGATTTCGACAAGATCTACGACGACTTCACCATGAAGGGCGTCATCGCCCGCGACGAGGATGCGTTGCGCTACGTCATGGAGAAGTCGAAGGCGCTTGGCCCCGGCACTTACGAGGAACTGCTGAAGAACGGCTTCGTCGCCGTCGGCCCCTCGGCTGGCAAGACGGCTCCGGTGCCGGCGGACAAACCCTATCGCCCCTTCACGGTAAACGTCACCGAGAAGAAGCCGTACGGAACCCTGACCGGACGCCTGCAATTCTACGTCGACCACGACTGGTTCCAACGCTTCGGTGCGACGGTGCCGAAACCGCAATACGGCGGCGGCGTGCTGGGGCCAAAGAAGTACCCCTTCGTGCGCAATACGCCCCACACCCGCTGGGGCATCCATTCCTTTGTCCGCACCTCGGAATGGCTGTTGCGTCAGCAGCGCGGCGCTCCAGACGTGCGCATGAACCCGAAGGCCATGACAGCGAAAGGCATTCGGGACGGCGACACGGTGCGCATCTTCAACTCGTCAGGCGAGTTCTACGCCACCGCAAAACCCTGGCCTGCCCTGCCCGAGAACATGCTGTTCAGCGAGCATGGCTGGGAGCAGTACCAGTACAAGAACATGACTCACTACAACATGGTCAGCTCCGAGCTGATCAATCCGCTGGAGCTGGTCGGCGGTTACGGCCACATCAAGTATGCGTCGGGTGGATACAACCCGAACCGCATCTTTCACGAGACGACCGTCGACGTAGAGAAAGCTTGAGGGCGCAGACCATGAGACAGGTGGGTTACGTATTCGACCTGAATAAGTGCATCGGTTGCCATACCTGCACGATGGCCTGCAAGCAACTGTGGACCAATCGCGACGGCCGCGAATACATGTACTGGAACAACGTGGAAACACGGCCCGGCACTGGCTATCCGAAGAACTGGGAGCAGAAAGGCGGCGGCTTCGACGAGCATGGCCAGCTCCGCGCCGACGGCAATATCCCGGCGCCGGAAGCTTACGGCGAGGTGTGGAACTACAACTTCCAGGAGGTGCTGCTGGACGGCACGAGTAACCAAGTCGTGCCGGACAAGACGCCGACCGCCGGGCCGAACTGGGATGAAGACCAGGGCAAGGGCAAGTATCCGAACGGCCACTATTTTTACCTGCCGCGGATTTGCAATCACTGTTCGAACCCGGCCTGTCTTGCCGCCTGCCCGCGCCAGGCGATCTATAAACGGCCGGAGGACGGGCTGGTTGTACTCGATCAGAAGCGCTGCCGCGGCTACCAGTACTGCGTAAAGGCCTGTCCCTACGGCAAGGTGTATTTCAACCTCCAGACCGGCAAATCCGCGAAGTGCATCGGCTGCTATCCGCGGATCGAAAAGGGCGAGCCTCCGGCCTGCGTCAAGCAGTGCACCGGGCGCGTCCGCTTCTGGGGTTACCGCGACGACACGAACGGGCCGATCTACAAGCTGGTGGACAAATGGAAAGTGGCTTTGCCGCTTCATGCCGAGTACGGCACCGAGCCCAACGTCTTCTACGTGCCGCCGATCAACACCACGCCCCTGATGTTCGAGGAGGATGGACGCATCAGCGCTCAGGCGCGCATTCCGATCGCTGATTTGGAAGCGCTCTTCGGCAAGGGAGTCGGGCCGGCGCTGGCTACGCTGGGCCGCGAGATGAACAAGCGTCGGCAAGCCCAGCCCTCGGAACTGACGGATATTCTCATCGGCTACACCAACAAGGACAGGTTCGCGCTGTGACCGCGGCGATCGAGACACTGGATGCGATCGGCGCCACCTACGCCGTGCTATCCAAAGCTTTCGGCTATCCCAACGACGAGCTGTGGGCACAGCTGGAAGGGCGGACAGTCAGCGAGCTATCCGGCGATGTCGTCGACGACGATGCTGACGGCCTGGACCGAGACTACGTGTTCCCCGTCCGCAGCCAGGACGAGCGGGCCAGCATCTACCTGAGCCTGTTCGAAGTTGGCGAGATGCCACTCTACGAAGGCAGCTTCCGACCCCGGGATGGGCGCGACGGAATTCAGGAGGAACTGCTCCGCTTCTACCATTACTTCGCCGTCCGGCTTAGCGAGCGGAACCGGGATTTCCCCGACCACGTCGTCACCGAGCTTGAGTTCATGATGCACCTGGTCGGACTGGAGGCCGCGGCATTGAAGGCGGGGCGCGATCCCACGTCTTTCCGCTTGGCGCAGAGAGACTTCCTCGACCGTCACGTCCTGGTCTGGGCGACCGAGATGAAAAAACGGCGGTTCGGCGACGATCGCGGAGTCTATTCAACGCTCGCTTCCTGGCTCGGCGCCTTCACTCGCGTGCACAGGGAGGTCGTCGGCGACGCGCTTGCCGAAGTGGGCGCCGTCGACGAACGCCCGATCGGCGACACAAACCTCGAGCGAGGGGACTGACATGAAGAGCATGAGACGCTTTTGCCTTGCCATGGCGACGGTTGCCGGCGTTTCCCTTGCCGGCGCGGCGCTTGGCGAAACCCAGGATTCCGCGCCCGCCACGATCGTCGTCGCCCAGGGCAAGACGGGTGCACTGGCCAATCCGGCCGGCACGGTATGGAAATCCGTGCCTCAGGCGCGCGTGGCGGTGACCACGGCGCCTCCCGGGCATCCTTCCATTGTCGGCGTGGCAACCACCACCGAACTGAAAGCCCAAGCGGCAAAATCGAAGAACGAATTATTCATCCGTCTTCAGTGGAAGAACCCCTCAAAGGACCAGCGCCGCGGCATCGGCCAATTCGCCGACGCCGTTGCGGTCGAATTCGCCGCCGACGGAAGTGCCGAAACGCTGCCGTACATGGGAGGCGACGGCCGACGCGTCAACATCTGGTACTGGAACGCGAGCAACAACGCGGCGGAGAACCTCGTCGCCAACGGCTTCGGCACCCTAACCCACGTACCGGTGCAAGATGTCAAGGCGTCGGGCAAGTACGCTCATGGAATATGGACCGTGGTGTTCCATCGCGCGGTCAAACCGCAGGGGGACGACAACGTCACCCTCCAGGTCAAACCGGGTACGAACCTGCCGGTCGCCTTCGCCGTCTGGAATGGTGCCAATAAAGAGCGGGATGGTTTCAAAGCGGTCACGCTCCAGTGGCAGCAACTCGCGTTCGGCGAGCGTACCCAAATCGGCGCCGGACGCTGAATCGGTCCCATTGGCCGGCCGCAGCCAACCCCCTGAATACCCCTGCGGAAATCGGGGGCGACAATTCCGCGTCGCGCGCTATGCTAGGCGCCCTCGCCGGCTTATATCTTGCCCATGGCTATGATCGATCCCTTCGGCCGCCATATCACCTATCTCCGCGTCTCGGTCACCGACCGCTGCGATTTCCGCTGCGTCTATTGCATGGCCGAGGACATGGCGTTCCTGCCCAAGGCCGAGGTGCTGACGCTCGAGGAGCTCGACCGCACGGCGGGCGCCTTCGTGCGCCTCGGCGTGCGCAAGCTCCGCCTCACCGGCGGCGAGCCGCTGGTGCGGCGCAACGTCATGGCGCTGATCCGCGCGCTCGGCCGCCATCTGCAGAGTGGCGACCTCGACGAGCTCACCCTCACCACCAACGGCAGCCAACTTTCGCGCTACGCGACCGAGTTGAAAGCCGCCGGCATGAAGCGGATCAACGTCTCGCTCGACACGCTTGACACGGCGACGTTCACCGCCATCACGCGCTGGGGCAAATTGGACCAGGTCCTGGACGGGCTGCGCGCGGCCAAGGACGCCGGTCTTAGCGTCAAGATCAACACGGTGGCGCTCAAGGGCGTCAACGACGGCGAGTTCGACCAGCTCATCGCCTGGTGCGGCGAGCAAGGCTTCGACCAGACGCTGATCGAGGTCATGCCGATGGGCGAGCTCGGCGAAGGGGCAAGGCTCGACCAATATCTTCCCTTGTCCGTCGTGCGCGCGAAGCTCAAGACGAAATGGACGCTCGACGAAACCGACTATCGCACCGGCGGACCGGCGCGCTACACCGTGGTGCGCGAGACCGGACGGCGGCTCGGATTCATCACGCCGCTGACGCATAATTTCTGCGAGAGCTGCAACCGCGTGCGGCTGACCTGCACCGGCACGCTCTACATGTGCCTCGGCCAGCAGGACGCCGCCGATTTGCGCACGCCGCTGCGCGCGTCGGAGAGCGACGAACCGCTCGAGGACGCCATTCGGGCGGCGATTGCGCGCAAGCCTAAGGGCCACGACTTCGTCATCGACCGCCGGAACCAGGCGCCGGCGGTGCCGCGCCACATGAGCGTCACCGGCGGCTGACCCGACCAACGTGGCCGCCGACAGCTCCATAGGCTTCGTCGCGAGCGACGCGCCGGAAGCGCAAAAGGCGCTCGCCGAGCTCAAGAGCCGCTATGGCGGCACGCCGCCCGAGCAGGCCGAGACCATCGTCGTGCTCGGCGGTGACGGCTTCATGCTCGAGACGCTGCACCGCTATCTCGACCGCAAGGTGTCGTTCTACGGCATGCATCGCGGCAGCGTCGGCTTCCTGATGAACAATTACGGTCCCGACGGCCTCAACGAACGCATCGCGCGCGCCGAGCCTGTGGTGGTCAACCCGCTCGAGATGACCGCGCGCGACGTGCGCGGCCAGACCCACAGCGCGCTGGCGATCAACGAGGTGTCGCTCAGCCGCCAGGGCCGCCAAGTCGCCAAGATCAAGATCAGCGTCGACGGCCAGGTGCGGCTGCCCGAGCTGATGGCCGACGGCGTGCTGGTGGCGACGCCGGTCGGCAGCACCGCCTACAACCTGTCGGCGCACGGACCGATCATTCCGCTGGGCTCCGATCTGCTGGCGCTGACGCCGGTGAGCGCGTTCCGGCCGCGGCGCTGGCGCGGCGCGCTGCTGCCACAGACCGCTCGTGTCCGCTTCGAGACGCTCGAGGCCGAGCGCCGGCCGGTGACCGCGGTCGCCGACTACACCGAAGTGCGCGACGTGCTCTCGGTCGAGGTGCGCCAGACGCGCGACGTCTCGTTCACGCTGCTATTCGATCCCGAGCACAGCTTCGCCGAGCGGGTGATGAAGGAGCAGTTCGCGACGTAGTTCGCGCCGCTAACTTCGCCGTCATGGCCGGGCCATCGTCCCCGGGCTTGACCCGGGGATCAGACCCGGCCATCCACGCCTTGGCCGGCAAAAGACGTGGATGCGCGGGTCAAGCCCGCGCATGACAAAAAGCCATGTCGTCGCGCGCCGCGCCCGCCGGCGGTCATTCGTGGTCGTGCTCGTCCGCCAGCGCCTCGCGTCCTTCCTGGACGATGAAATAGACGATCGCCAGCGCGGTGACGGCGTCGACCCACCACGCGCCGAGCGCAAGCTGGGCCAGGAGGCCGATGCAGACCGCGAAGGCGAGATAGCCGCAGGCGATCGATTCTGCCGCGTCAGCGTGCAACGCCCGGCTGCCGAGCGCGTCAGCCAGCGACAGCTTGGCCCGCGCCAGCACGTACATCAGCGGCACGGCGAGCGCGGTGACGGCGAAGCCCGCGAGCGTGAAGCTCTGGCCGGTGCGGCTCCACAGCCGCCACGCCGCGCCGACGACCACCGCGGCCGCCACCGCCAGCAGCAGGACGCCGGCGATCCGCCGCGCGGCATGCTCGGTGGCCTCGGCAAAGCTCTCGCGCCGCTTGATCTCGACCATGAGGCGCCACAGCAGCACGCCGGCCGAGATCAGCTCGATCACGCTGTCGACGCCGAAAGCGAGGACACTCAGGCTCCGCGCCGTGACGCCGGCCCACAGCCCGATGGCGCCCTCGGCGCTCATCCATGCGACCGTGATCCACTCCAGCGCCAGCGCGCGCCGGAGAAGCGCCGGCCGATCGGACGACGTCTTCGCCTTCGCCTTCGCCTTGCGGCTCATCGGTTACGCCCATTCCAACCGCGCGCAGTCTAGCGCAGTCAACCGGCGCTAGGGCATAGTGACAGGATGAAGACACTGTCCCCCGTCGAGATGATTCGCAAGCTGGTGGGCTTCGACACCACCAGCCGCGAGAGCAACCTCGCGCTGATCGAATTCGCGCGCGACTGGCTCGACGGCTTCGGCATCGCCTCCGAGCTGGTGTTCGATTCCGGCCGGCGCAAGGCCAACCTCTTCGCCACTATCGGGCCCGAGGACAAGCCCGGCATTCTGCTCTCCGGCCACAGCGACGTGGTGCCGGTTGACGGCCAGGACTGGCACAGCGAGCCGTTCAAGGCGACCGAGAAGGATGGCCGGCTCTACGCGCGCGGCAGCTCCGACATGAAAAGCTTCATCGCCGTCGCGCTCGCCCTGGTGCCGGAGTTCGTTGCCGCCACGCTCAAGACGCCGATCCATCTCGGCATCACCTATGACGAGGAGGTCGGCTGCCTCGGCGTCCGGCCGCTGATCGCGGCGCTCGCCCGGCGCAAGGTCAAGCCGCGGCTGTGCATTATCGGCGAGCCGACGCTGATGCAGCCGGTGATCGCCAACAAGGGCAAGCGCAGCTACGTCTGTCGCGTGCGCGGCCACGAGGCGCACTCGGCGCTCGCCCATGCCGGCGTCAACGCGGTCGAGAGCGCGGCCGAGATCGTCGCCCACCTCAAGGCGATCGCGCGCAAGCGCCGCCGCGAGGGTCCGTTCGATCGCGACTTCACGCCGCCCTACAGCACGATCCATGTCGGCACCATCCAAGGCGGCACCGCGCTCAACATCGTGCCGCGCGACTGCCGCTTCGAGTTCGAGATCCGCGACCTGCCGGGCGACGATCCCGGCGCGATGCGCGCGGAGCTCGAGCGCTTCGCCGAAGGCTTGCTGCCCGAGATGCGCGCGGTGAGCCGTGAGATCGGCATCGCCTTCGACGAGCTCAACGTGACACCGCCGCTCTCGACTGCAGCCGACGCCGAGGTGACGCAGCTGGCGCAAGCGCTGTCGGGCGCCAACGCCGCCGGCAAGGTCAGCTACACCACCGAAGGCGGCCTCTACCAGCAGGGCGGCATCCCGACGGTGATCTGCGGCCCGGGCTCGATCGAGCAGGCGCACCGGCCGGACGAGTTCATAGCATTGGACCAGGTGCAGCAGTGCGAGGCGTTCATGCACCGGCTGTTGCAGCGCTGCGCGCGCTGAGCCGAGCGGAGATAATGCGGGCGCAGACCTTTACATCCGTCATTCCCGCGCAAGCGGGAATCCAGGGCCGACAATATGCTATCGCCCTGGGCCCCCGCTTTCGCGGGGGCGACGAGACAATAATGTGCTGAGCCGCATGGCCGAACGCGTTGCCATCGAACCGACGCCGCCCGATCTCGCGCCCTATGCCGCCGGCAACACCGGCATTCCCTATGTCAGCACGGCCCGCGCCGCGGTGCCGGGCCCGCACGTCGTGCTCGGCGCGCTGATACACGGCAACGAGATTTGCGGTGCGATCGCGCTCGACCGCCTGCTGCGCTCCGGGATCGAGCCGGCGCGCGGCGCCCTCACCTTCGCGTTCTGCAACGTCGACGCCTATCGTCGCTTCGATCCCGCGGCGCCGAACGCCGCGCGCTATATCGACGAGGACATGAACCGCGTGTGGGACCGCGCCACGCTCGACGGTCCGCGCCGCAGCGTCGAATTGAAGCGCGCCCGCGCGCTGCGGCCGGCGTTCGACGCGGCGGATTTCCTGCTCGATCTCCATTCCATGCAGTTCGGCGGACCGCCGCTGTTGCTCGCCGGCATGACGGAGAAGAGCGTCGTGCTGGCGCGGCGCGTCGGATCGCCGGCGGTGATCGTGCGCGACCGCGGCCATGCCGCCGGACCGCGGCTGCGCGACTACGGCGATTTCGCCGATCCAGCCTCCCCCAAGACGGCGCTGCTGGTCGAATGCGGCCAGCACGGGGAAAAGAGCGCGGCCGAGGTGGCAACCGTGACAACCTATCGTTTTCTCGCGGCCTGTGGCGTGCTGTCGTCCGGCGATGCGGCGCGATACCTCGCGCCCGCGCCGCCGCAGCGCGTGATCGAGGTCACCGATGCGGTGACGGTGGCGAGCGACGATTTCCGCTTCGCCACCGCCTATCGCGGTCTCGAAGTGATCGCCAAGGCCGGCACCGAGATCGCGCGCGACGGCGGCCGCGCGGTGCTCACGCCCTACGACGACTGCGTGCTGGTGATGCCGTCGCTCCGCCTCATGCGCGGCCAGACGGCGGTGCGGCTGGGCCGCTACGCGCCATGACCGGCAAGCGACCGCGCCGCGCGACCAGCCGCTGGTCGCAGCGGGTGACGCTCACCAGCAACGCGCTCGATCTGAACCACGACGTCTTCACCTGGCGCGATCCGAAACGCATCGCGCGCTCGCTCAAGCGCTCTGCTGAGCGCAGCACGCGGCGCAAGGCCGGGCCGTTCCAGTCGGCGATGTCGATGCTCAATTTCTACATCAACCGCGCCGGGCGTGGCTTACCCGCGGTGCAGAAGAAGGTGCTCGAGCGCGCCAAGACCGAATTGCGAAGGCTTTACAAGAAGGCGTGAACGAACCACGGCCCCAGGGCACCGTTATGTCCGACCTGTCCGCATGAACCGGCCCAGTGCGCCAAGCCATTTTGCAAAGCCGTCATTGGTGAAGTAGCCGACCCAGCGGTCGCGATCCTCGGCGGTGCAGTCGAACGTTGCCCACCACTCGACGAAGGCCTTGTTGCTCTCGACGACCGGCACCACCCGGATCGTCGCCGTGTAATCCCGCACCGGAAACGGCGTCGGATCGCACAGAGCATAGGTATAGGACCGATCGAGATCGGAATGGGCGAGAAGAACCTGACGGACCGTCCTGTCGCGCGTGCCGACGCGGCGAATTGCGCCGACCTGGTCGCCCGCCTTGCCCTCCTCGATGACCGTTTCGGACGGGACGCCTGCCCACGCGTAGTGATCGAACAAGCGAATGACACCCCAGACTTCTTCGGCCGAGTGGTCGAGGACGGCGCTGTAATAGGACCTTGCCATCGTGCTTCTCTCCATCGCGGCCGACGCCGCCAAGGCGCACGATGACTCGACCGGCCGCTCCGGACGCTCCGGCGCTTGCGCTCGAATCAGTTCGAGCCGAGATGCCGCATGACCAGTTCGAGCGCAAGCGCCGGAGTGTAACCGGGCCGCCGACGCGTCAAGTTCGATGCTGGTCATGCAACAGGAGCGCACCATGCACCGGACGATCGAACCCGCGATTCTTTATTTCGGCACGCCGGTCGTGCTGATCAGCACGGTCAACGAGGACGGCTCCTACAACCTTGCGCCGATGTCGTCGGCCTGGTGGCTGGGCTGGCGCTGCCTGCTCGGCCTCGCCGCGTCGTCGCTGACGCCGCAGAACATGCTGCGCACACGCGAATGCGTGCTCAACCTGCCGAGTGCGGCCCAGGCCACCGCTGTCAACCGGCTGGCCAAGACCACCGGCACCGAGGTAGTGCCTGCGGCCAAGCTGCGCCGCGGTTACCGCTTCGTGCGCGACAAGTTCGCGCTCGCCGGCCTGACGCCCGAACCGTCCGAGATCGTCGCCGCGCCGCGCGTGCGCGAATGCCCGGTGCAGCTCGAAGCGACGGTCGAGGCGGTGCATCCGTTGGCGGAGAACGATCTAACGGCGCGCGGCCGGCAGCTTGCCTTCGAGGTCCGCATCCGCTGCGTCCACATCGAAGAGTCGATCCTGATGGAAGGCGAGCCGAACCGCGTCGATCCCGACAAATGGCGGCCGCTGATCATGAGCTTTCAGAAATTCTACCAGCTCGCGCCGGGCCAGGTGCATGAGTCACGATTGGCGGAAATCTCGGAAGCGCTCTATCGCGGCTAGAGTTGGTCGTCATTGCGAGCCGCGAGGCGAAGCAATCCAGAGAGAAAGCGGGCCATTACGCGATGCTGGATTGCTTCCGCTGCGCTCTGCGCAGCGTCGCAATGACAGCCGTGAGCGAACCGTCGCTAATCCCCGCCCGCCGCCTTCAGCTTCGCCGCCGCGAGCGCCTTCGCCGCCTCGCTTTTCTCGCTCAGCTTCACCGCGACGTGGCCGTTCTTCTGGGCAAAGCCGAGATAGCGGTAGGCGAAGCCAGTGTCGCGGATGAATTCCTGGAACGCCTTGAACTCGTGGCGCTCCCAGTTCGGGTAGTTGAAATACTCGTCGAAGACGATGACCGCGCCGGCGCCGAGCCGCGGCGCGAGCTGCTCGAGCACCGTCCTGGTCGAGGAATAGATGTCGCAATCGACGTGCAGGAAGGCGACCGGCTCGGGATGCGCGCGGAGGAATTCGGGCAGCGTCGCGTCGAACCAGCCCTTGTGCAGGACGACGTTGG
Source organism: Alphaproteobacteria bacterium (assembly GCA_028871055.1). Taxonomy (GTDB): domain Bacteria; phylum Pseudomonadota; class Alphaproteobacteria; order ATCC43930; family CGMCC-115725; genus REEB95. The sequence continues at coordinate 127,723 of JAGWON010000002.1, read as the reverse complement.
TCGGCACCGGCGGCAGCATGCCCTTGCGCGAGAACTTGCCGGCGCGCTCGAAGGTGCCGGACCACGCCTCGGGCAGACCCTCGAAGCTGTCGAAGCCATGAAACTGTCGGCCTGACGCGACAGATAAGTGCCGCAGGCTGCCGCCGTCGCCGACGCCGAATTCGAGCGCGAGGCCGTCCTTCGCCGCCGCGCCGAGCGCGAACGACAACAGGTCCCACCGGTCGGCGAAGATCGTCGCCTCGCTCATGTATTTCTCGATGTAGTCGAGGCTGCGTTCGCGCGCCCGCGCCTGCAGTCCGGTGATGAGATAGCGGCCATGATACTTGAGCGCGAAACGGCGATAGAGCCGCTCGCTCAGCGGTATCGGCCGGCGCTCGCTCATGGCTTGTCTCCCAGCGTCGCCAGTTTCAGTTCGATCAGCAGCGGATAGAGCGCCGAGAACAAGGCGAGCGCGATGCCGTAGGCGCCCTCGCGATAGCCGCGCCGCGCGACGTAGGATTTCCAGCCGCGGCTCCAGAAACGGCGGAAGGCCTGCGCCACGTTCGGCTTGCGGCCAAAATCGCGCGCGTCGAGCGCCGCCAGGTCGGTGTAGCGATTGAGCCGGGCGAACAGATCGGAGAAATCGCGGTCGACGAAATGGAGCATCGGGGTCCTGAGCGTGCGGCGCTTGCCGTGGATCTCGATCTTCGGATGAACGCGGCCGCCGAGCACGCGCTTCGCACCTTTGCGGAACAGCACCGGCTTGGCGGCCACGCCGTTATAGGCGCCCCAGCCGTAGCGCACCAGCCGGCTGCCGATGTGGTTGGCCATCGGCACCAGGAAATAATCCGCCTTGGCGTCGGGCAGCGCAGCGCGGATCTCGGCCGCGAGTTCGGGCGTCACGCGCTCGTCGGCGTCGACTTCGAGGATCCAGGGACCCGCGCAGGACTCATAGCCGGCGTTACGGCGCGGCCCTTCGATGTCCCAGGCGCCCTCGATCACCTTGACGCCGGCGTCGCGCGCGATCGTTGCCGAGCTGTCGATCGAGCGGTCGAGCAGCACGACGACCTCGTCGGCAAAGCCCAGCGTCGCGAGACAGGCGCCGAGCTGCGCCGCTTCGTTGCGCGCCACCACCAGCGCCGAGAGCTTCGCCGATTCCGCCATTCATCCCCCTGCCCCGCGGAACATGGCCACGACGCTCCATACGCAGTCAATCCTGCTTGTCATGCCCGGCCTTGTGCCGGGCATCCACGTCTTGAAGGCGTGGATGGCCGGGGCCTTCGCCCGGCCATGATGATCGAAAGGGTTTAATGGCCCGTCACTCTGGCCAGCAGCGCGGCGGGATCGTCCGGCAGGCGATTGCCGCGCCAGGCGACGATCTGGTCCGGCCGGATCAGCGCAAGATCGGTCTCGTAGAGGTCGCGCGCGCGATCCTCTGCGATGTCCACGACGGCAAGCGGCACGCCGCGCGCGGCGGCGGCGGCGGCGAACGGCGCCACATCGGGCGCAGCCTTGCCGAGCCGCAGCAGCGTGAACTCGAAGCCGAGCGCGTCGTAGAGCGAGCGTCCGTCGTCGAGCCAGAGATGCGGCGCGCGGCCGCCCGGCACCGACGACGGCACGTAGGCGTTGGCCGCGTCGGGCGGCGGCGAGGAACCGTCTCCCGCAATGATCGTCGAAGCATCGTAGCGCGCGCCGAAGGTGACGCCGGGAATGTCGAACTCGGCGCGCGCGTGCGCGAGCAGATAGGCGCCAGCTGCGCGCCGCGCGGCTTCGCCTTCCGGCGTCCCGTCTTCGAACTCGTCGGGAATTTGGTAGAGTCCGACCGAGTCCGCGAAGCCGCGCGCATAGGCAGTGTTGCGCTGCGCCACTGGCTTGCGCTCGGCCTCGTAGCTCGCGAACAGCCCGGGACCGCCCCAGCCGTGCACCAGCGCCGCGAGCTTCCAGCCGAGATTGACGGCATCCTCGACCGCGGTGTTGTAGCCGAGGCCGCCGGTCGGCGTGAACAGATGCACCGCGTCGCCGCCGAGCAACACGCGTCCGGAGCCAAAGCGCTCGGCGACCAGCGTGTAGCCCGCGGTCCAGCTACGGCGCTCGACCATCTCCAGGTCGCATTCGGCGCCGAGCGCGGCGAAGAACAGCGCGCGCGCCTCGGTGTCGCTAAATTCACGCCCGGTCTCGCCGGGCTTGAGCTGGGCATGGAAGACGAAGCTCTGCGCCCCATCGAGCGGCAGCAGCACGCCCCGGCGGTCGCGGTTGACGCTGATGTATTGCCACGCCTTGGCGCCGGCGATGCATCCCAGCAAATCACGTGAGCGAAAATGGATCGCATGCTGCGGCCCGCCCATGTATTCGCGCACCGCGCCGCTCTCGCCGAGATACGAGATACCGAGCGCCTTGCGCGCGAGGCTGCGCGGTCCATCGGCGGCAATGAGATAACGGCCGGTGACGACGCGCGGCGCACCGCCCGCAGCCGGCTCGGCGGCGACTTCGACGCGGTCGCCACGATCGGTGAAGCCGGTCATGCGCGAGCCGAACTGCAGCCGTACCGATCGATGCTTCTCCGCCTCCTCGCGCAGCACGCGCTCGATGTAGATCTGCGAGCAGCGATGCGGCAGCTCGGCCGCGCTCCACGAGCCGCCGAGCTGTCTCGCCAGATCCTGCGCCCGGCCCGACGCCGGCAGGGCGAAGCGCGCCAGCTCGTGCTTGGCAAAGCGCGTCCAATAGGTGACGTCGGTCGGATAATCGGGCGGCAGGCCCAGCGCGCGCACCTTCGCCGCGAAGCCGAGGCGGCGGTAATGCTCCATGGTGCGCGCCTGGGTCGCGTTGGCCTGCGGAAAGGTCGTGGTCGACGGCTTCTCGGTCAGCAGCAACGTCCGTACGCCGCGCCGTCCGAGCTCGTTCGCCAGCATCAGGCCGCACGGCCCGCCGCCGGCGACGACGACATCGGCGTCGAATGTCTCGCTCACCCGATCCCGCCCTCTACCGTCGGCGGGATTTTATCCCGTCCCGGCCGGGCTGCGGCTTCCAGATGTCGCCGGTGAAACCTGCAGCCCGCGAAGCGGCGCGCGCGCAGTCGCGCAGCGCGTCGGCCGCGGCGCCGCGCGGATCGCGATCCATCTGGCCCGAATAGCCCATGATGGTGACGACGCAACGCGCCGCACCCTCGTAATCGACGACCGGCGCGGCGAAGGTGAGAATACCGGGGATCACCGTGCCGAGCGCGCTCGTGACGCCTTCGGCTTGCGCGTCGGCGATCAGGTGCTCGACGTCTCGAAGATTACGCGGTGCGCCGTCCACGGCCACGGAATCCAGCTCGCGCCGCACGAATTTCGCCGTGACCCGGCGCGGCAGCCGGGCGAGGAACGACTTGCCGGTCGCCGAGGTCAGCACCGGCATCACGGCGCCAACTCGCACCTCGAGCGGCGCGATCTTGCGCCCGTCGAGCCGGCTTACCACCGTCGGCCCGCGCGTTCCCCAGACCGATAGAAACACCGTGTCGCCTGTGCGCTCGCGCAAATTCGCAATCTCGCGGCGTGCCAGCTCGAGAATGTCGAGCTGGGCCAGAGCCGACAATCCAAGCCGCAACGCCGCCGGCCCCAATCGATATCGGCCGCCGTAGGCATCCTGCGTCACGAGGCCGACCCGCGCGAAGCTGATCAGATAGAAATGAACCTTGCTGGCGGCCATGCCGGTCGTCTGCGCGATCTCGGTCAGCGACAACGGCGTCAGCGCGCGCTCGAGGCATTCGAGGACGCGGAATCCGACCTCGATCGACTGGATGCCTTTGCGAAGGTCGGCCACGTGCGGGATGCTCCTGCGTTGACTCAAACGTTATTATATCAATACAATATTGTAAGAAACAGGGAGGAGCCGTGATGGCGCGCGAGATAACGATGCGCCGCGGCGACCGCATCGATCGGGCGCCCGGTGCCACCGCGTAACGTCCATCTCGTCGGCAGCGTGCCGCTGCGCGATGCGGCCGAGGTGTTCGCAACCGTAGCCGCGGCGCTGGGCGACCGCGTCATGCGCCTGCCCGATGGCGAGACCGGCGAGCGGCGCGACTGGATCACCTGGCTCGAGCCGGTGTTCGCCGCCAATCCGGCGCTCGAGCCGTCTGACGAGGTCTTTCGACTGCATGCGACGGCGCCGCCGCGCCGGCGCTACCGCCTGAAGCCCGGCCGTTCGGCCGCCGACCTCCGCTTCGACAATCTCTTCTATGCCGATATCGCGCGTCGGTCCTACGACGTCTTTCGTCGTCTGCGCGACGCCGGCACGATCCGGCGCGGCACCCGCTTCCAGGTCGATCTCGTCCCCGCCCATTCGGTGCTGTGGCTGTTCATCGCCGAAGACCTGCAGGCGGTGGTCGATCCGCTCTACAACGCGGCGGTGGCGCGCGAGATCGACAAACTCGCCGCCGCCATCCCGCGCGCCGATCTCGCCATCCAGTTCGACGTCGCCTCGGCGGTGTTCGCGCGGCTCGCGCGCAACGAGACCGGCGTCTATGGCTTATCCAAGGACGCAATGGCGGCGAACTTCGCCAAAATCCTCGCTGGTCTCGCCGACCGTGTGCCGAACGGCGTCGATCTGCTGTTCCACTTCTGCTACGGCGACAGCAACCATCGCCACGTCGTCGAGCCGACCGACATGGGCGACATGGCGGAGATGGCGAACCGCCTCACCCGCGCCATCGCGCGGCCGATCCAGCTCATCCACATGCCGGTGCCGCGCGACCGCGACGACGACGCCTATTTCGCGCCGTTGGCCAATCTCAGGCTCGAGGCCGAGACCGAGCTCGCCCTCGGCCTCGTGCATTACACCGACAGCCTCGCCGGCACGCGGCGGCGGTTGGCGACAGCGGAGCGCTACTGGAAGAATTTCGCCATCGCCACCGAATGCGGTTTCGGTCGCCGGCCGCCGGAAACCATTCCCGAGCTGCTGCGCATCCACGCCGCCGCCGCGGGAATCGCATAGCCGCCGCGCGAGCAAGAGAGATCCTGTTCATGGCCGAAAGAACCAAACCGCCGTTCCGCGCCGATCACGTCGGCAGCCTCAAGCGGCCCGACGGCCTGATGGCGGCGCGCGAGCGGCTGCTCGGAGCGCACGATCGCGACCACAACTTCGCGCCGCATCAGAACGCGGCGCTGCGCCAGCTCGAGGACCGGTGCATCCGCGACGCTGTCGCCCTGCAGGAAAGCGCCGGACTGCGCTCGATCACCGACGGCGAGTTCCGTCGCCGCATCTGGTGGAGCGAGTTCCTGCTTTCGCTCGACGGCGTCGAAGGAAATTATGGCGGCTCGTTCACCGATTTTCGCGACAAAACCGGCCATGCCATGCCGGCGCCGCGCATCGACGTCAAGGGCAGGATCCGCTGGCGAAGCAGCGTGAATCTCGAGCCGTTCCGGTACCTCAAGTCGGTCACGCGGCAGACTCCCAAGGTGACGATGCCGGCGCCGCAGACGCTCTATCATTTCACCAGCCGCGACCGGGTCGACCGCGCCGCCTATCCGGACCTGGCCGGCCTGTGGGACGACCTCGCCGACGCCTATATCGCCGAGCTCGCGGCGCTGGGAGCGGCCGGCGCCACCTATGTCCAGCTCGACGAGGTCGTGACCGCCTGCCTCTGCGACGTGCGCCAGCGCGGTGCGTTCAAGGCCCGGGGCGATGATCCGGACGCCGTAATGAAGGCCTACGTCTGGACGATCAACCGGATTTGCGAGGCGCGGCCGGTGGGAATGACCCTCGCGATGCATAGCTGCCGCGGCAACTACCAGGGCCACTGGCTCGCCGAAGGCGGCTACGATCCCGTGGCCGAGTACCTGTTCGGCAACCTCAAGGTCGACGCGTTCTTTCTCGAATATGATTCGCCGCGCGCCGGAAGCTTCGCGCCGTTGCGCTTCATGCCGAAGGAGAAGACCGTCGTTCTCGGACTGGTCTCGACCAAGACGCCCGAACTCGAATCGCCCGAGCTGTTGAAGCGGCGCATCGACGAGGCGGCGAAGCTCGTCCCGATCGAGAATCTCTGCCTGAGTCCCCAATGCGGCTTCTCCAGCAATTACCTGGGGAACCCGGTCACGATCGACGACGAGCGGCGAAAGCTGGAGCTGATCGTCGACGTCGCGCGCGATGTCTGGGGACGTGCGTAACCCGCGGCGCACCGGCGCCGGCCAAACCAGGAGGAACCGATGAAAGCATTGGTGTGCGCGCTGGGACTCATTGCCGGAGCGGCGATCGCCGCTGCTGCGCCAGCCGGCGCCCAGACGGTAAAGATCGGCGTCGTCGACACCTTCAGCGGTGCGCAGGCGAGCTTCGGCGAGTACACCGACAAGGGTTTCCGCCTCTACATCAAGCTGCACCGGAAGGACCTGCCGAACGGCGTCAGGATCGAGCTCATCAACCGCGACGACGGCGGCCTCAATCCCGATCGCTCTAAGCAGCTCGCCCAGGAGCTGGTGACGCGCGATCGCGTCGATCTGCTCGCCGGCGGCTCCTTCACGCCCAACGGCATGGCGACCGCGGCCGTGGCGGATCAGGCGAAAATCCCGTTCGCCATCACCAACGCCGCGACGCCGGTGGTGACCGCGAAGTTTCCATACGCGGTCCGCTTTTCGTTCACGATCGTGCAATCGGTCGTGCCGCTCGGCGCCTGGGCGGCCAAGCATTACAAGACCGCGTACACGCTGGTCAGCGACTACGCGCCCGGCTGGGACGCGGAGAAGGCGTTCACCGCGGCGTTCAAGGCGGCCGGCGGCACCGTCCTCGGCAGCATTCGCACGCCGGTGCAAGACGCCGACTACTCGCCCTATCTTCAGCGGATCAAGGACGCCAAGCCCCAGGTGGTGATGATCTTCGTGCCGGGCGGCCGGTCGGCGACCACGGTGATGAAGGCCTTCGCCGACATCGGCCTCGCCCGGGCCGGCGCCAAGCTTATCGGCTCCGGCGAGTCGATCGTGCCGGACGACGAGCTGCCCAACATGGGCGACGCCGCCCTCGGCGTCGCGACGGTGACGCATTACTCGGCGGCGGCAACCAGGCCGGCGAACAAGGCTTTCGTCGCCGCGTGGAAGAAGGAATACGGCGCCAACACCGTGCCCAATTTCGTCGGCGTCGCCGCCTGGGATGCGATGGACGCGATCTTCCAGGCGATCAAGGCGCAACACGGCAAGCTCGAACCCGAGAAGACGCTCGACCTGCTGCGCCATTACAAAAATCCGAACAGCCCGCGCGGCCCGATCGCCATCGACCCGGCGACGCGCGACATCGTGCAGAACGAATACCTGCACGTGGTGCGCCGGGTGAACGGCCGCCTCGAGAATGTCGAGTTGGGGACCATCGCGACGGCGGTCGACGCCAACGGCAAGAGCAAATGATGGAAGCGCCATGACGATCCAGCAGAATACCGATCACATCCAAACGACGCATGTCGGCAGCCTGCCGCGGCCGCACGGCCTGCTTGACCTGATGAAGGCGAAACTCGGCGGCCGGCCCTACGACACCGCCGCCTATGACCAGCGCGTCACGCAGGCCGTCGCCGATTGCGTCAGGCGCCAGGTCGCCGCCGGCATCGACATCGTCGCCGACGGCGAGCAATCGAAGCCGGGCTTCTTCACCTATGTCACCGAGCGGCTCGCGGGCTTCGAGCCGCGGCCCAATCAGAAGCGCGCGTTCTTTGCGGCCGAGCGCGCCGCGTTCCCCGAATACTACGAGGAGTATTTCAAGCAGGCGATGCTCGGCGGCGCAGTGTCGCCGATCGTGCCGATGGTCTGCGTCGGACCGGTGAGTTATCGCGGCACCGCGGCGCTCCAGCGCGACATCGCGAACCTCAAGGCGGCGATGAAGGCTGCGGGCGCGCGCACCGCGTTCATGCCGTCGGTCGCGCCGAGCGGCGTCGGCGGCAACGAATACTACAAGAGCGACGAGGAATTCTTCGCCGCGGTCGCCGCCGCGCTCGGCGTCGAATACAAGGCGATCGTCGACGCCGGAATGCTGCTCCAGGTCGACGATCCATTCCTCACCGATCGCTTCGTCGATCCCGAGCTCGACGACGCGCAGCGGCGAAACCGCGCCGAGCTCTACATCGAGGCGGTGAACGCCGCGCTCGCAGGCATTCCGGCCGAGAAGGTCCGCTTCCACACCTGTTACGGCATCAACGAGGGCCCGCGCATCCACGAAGCTTCGCTCGGCGACGTCGTCGGCTACATGCTCAAGGTGAAGGCCGGCGCCTACAGCTTCGAGGCCGCCAATCCGCGCCATGAGCACGAGTATCATCTGTGGGAGCGCGTCGAGCTGCCGGAAGGCAAGGTGCTGATCCCCGGTGTCATCACCCATGCCAGCAACATCGTCGAGCATCCGGAGTGGATCGCCGAACGACTCATCCGCTACGCCAAATTAGTCGGCCGCGAGAACGTCATCGCCGGCGCCGATTGCGGATTCTCGTCGCAGGCGACCTATCGCACCGAGGTCCATCCGACCGTGGTGTGGGCCAAGTTCGAGGCGATGCGCGACGGCGCGCGGCTGGCGTCGAAACAGCTCTGGCGCTGACCCGCCGATTATGGCGCTGAACCGCCGGGGCACCGCGTGCCCCAGAATTGTCACTCGGTCGGTCCGACCGCCGGTTCAATATCTCGCGCATCAAGGTCGGCCGTCGCCTTGGAACGGCGAACGGCTCGCGTTCCTCGCGGGAACGCGCGTATCAACCCGCAGGGAGAAACACCATGCGACGACTCACAGTAGGTGCTTGCGCGGCGTTGGCCGTGCTGGCGACGAGCGCGCCGCTCGCTCTGGCTGGCCCCGGTGGCGGTGGGGGTGGCGGTGGCGGTGGTCCAGGCGGCGGAGGGTTTGGCGGCTTCGGCGGCAATTCCGGGTCGCACATCGGTTCGCAGGGCGTGGCCCATTCGAACGGTCCCAATTCCACGGACCGTGACCTCGGTACCAACCGAGCCGGGGACGTGATGAGCTCGCAAGGCGCCGCCCATACCAACGGTCTCAATGCGACGGACCGCGACTTGGGCACCGATCGGTCCGGCGACGTGAAATGAGCCCGCAAGGGGCGGCGCACAATCAGGCGCCGAGCGGCGTCGGCACACCGACGTCGTTCGCCGGGTTGGACCGCTAGGGTAACGCCAGCCATCCGCGGGTCGCACGCCGGCGCGCGGATGACCCGCGTGGATTCTCGGCGCCGGTCACTGCGATCGACGCCGAATGGACCATAACTTTCCAGCCGGGCGCGGCGGACGAATTTTTATCACGTCCGCTGCCCCGGCCGGGTAATTCGGTAAGCCTCATTGTCTTGCCCGTCGGGAGTTCCTACTCTCTCAAGTGGGAGACGGACATCGGGCATGACGGTCGCGCCGGTAACGCTGGAAGACAAATACACGCTGCCGTCGGGACGGGTTTACCTGTCGGGCGTACAGGCTCTGGTGCGCCTGCCGATGATGCAGCAGGAGCGCGACCGCGCCGCCGGCCTCAAGACCGCCGGATTCATCTCCGGCTATCGCGGCTCACCGCTGGCCGCCTACGACACGGCGCTGCACCAGGCACGCCGTCATCTCGCGGCGCACGACATCCACTTCCAGCCCGGCGTCAACGAGGATCTCGCCGCCACCGCGCTGTGGGGCAGCCAGCAAGTCAATCTTTATCCGACGGCGAAGTTCGACGGCGTCTTCGGCATCTGGTACGGCAAGGGTCCGGGCGTCGATCGCTCGATGGACCCGTTCAAGCACGCCAACTTCGCCGGCACCTCGCTGCACGGCGGCGTGCTCGCCATCGCCGGCGACGATCACGGCTGCCAGTCATCGACCACGGCGCACCAGAGCGAACAGCTGTTCCTCGCCGCGATGATGCCGCTGCTGAACCCCGCCACGATCCAGGAGTATCTCGACTACGGCCTCTATGGCTTCGCTTTGTCGCGCTTCGCCGGCGTCTGGGTCGGCTTCAAGGCGATTTCAGAGACGGTCGAAAGCTCGGCCTCGATCGTGGTCGATCCGCAACGCATGAAGCTGGTCGTGCCGCGCGATTTCGCGCCGCCGCCGGGCGGGCTCAACATCCGCTGGCCCGACACGGCCTTGGAACAGGAGCGCCGCCTGCACGGCCCCAAGATGGCGGCGGTCGCCGCCTTTGCCCGCGCGAATCCGCTCGATCGTCTGGTCTTCGCGCCGCCGCACGCGCGGCTCGGCATCATGGCGACGGGCAAGGCCTATCTCGATCTGCGCCAGGCGCTCGACGACCTCGGCTTGAGCGAGGCGCAGTGCCTCGCCCTCGGTTTCCGCCTCTACAAGGTCGGCATGGCCTGGCCGCTCGAAAGCGACGGCGCGCGGCGCTTCGCCGAGGGGCTCGACGAGGTCTTGGTCGTCGAGGAAAAGCGCGGCTTCGTCGAAGATCAGTTGATGCGCGCGCTGTACAACCTCGATGCCGCGAAGCGGCCACGCATTGTCGGCAAGACCGACGAGACGGGTGCTTCGCTGCTGCCGAGCGCCGGCGAGCTCACGCCGACCATGGTGGCGCGCGCGCTGGTGACGCGGCTCAAGCGCCTGAACGCTGTGACGCCGGAGATCGAGCAGCGGCTGCAGCGGCTGCTGTCGTTCGAGTCCATTGCCGAAGCTGGTCACACGTCGCAACGCCTGCCCTATTTCTGCGCCGGCTGTCCGCACAACACCTCGACCCGCGTGCCCGAAGGCAGCCGCGCGCTCGCCGGCATCGGCTGCCACTTCATGGCGATCTGGATGCCGCGCGCGACCGCGACCTACAGCCACATGGGCGGCGAAGGCGCGGCGTGGATCGGCCAGGCGCCGTTCACCGAGGACAAGCACGTCTTCCAGAATCTGGGCGATGGCACCTATTCGCATTCGGGACTGCTGGCGATCCGCGCCGCGGCGGTCGCCGGCGTCAACATCACCTATAAGATCCTCTACAACGACGCCGTCGCCATGACCGGCGGCCAGCCGGTCGAAGGCCAGCTCACCGTCGGCCAGATCGCGCGCCAGGTCGCCGCCGAAGGCGCCACGAAGATCGTCGTCGTTACCGACGAGCCGGGCAAGTATCCGAGCGGCACCTTCGCGTCCGACATCGACGTGCGCCACCGCGACGAGCTCGATACCGTTCAACGGGAGCTGCGGGACATCGCTGGCCTGACCATCCTGATCTACGACCAGACCTGCGCCGCCGAGAAGCGCCGGCGCCGCAAGCGCGGCACCTATCCCGATCCGGCGAAGCGTGTCTTCATCAACGACGCGGTATGCGAGGGTTGCGGCGACTGCTCCGAGAAATCGAATTGCGTCGCGGTCAAGCCGCTCGAGACCGAGTTCGGCCGCAAGCGCACCATCGACCAGTCGAGCTGCAACAAGGACTTCTCGTGTCTCAAGGGCTTCTGCCCGAGCTTCGTCACCGTGCACGGCGGCGAGCTGCGGCGGCTCGAGGCCAAGCGCCAACTGCGCTCGATCGCCGAGCACGTCGCGGCGCTGCCGCCGCCGGCGCCGAAGCCGCTGGGCGAGCCCTATAACATCCTGATCGCCGGCATCGGCGGCACCGGCGTCATCACCGTCGGCGCACTCCTCGGCATGGCGGCGCATCTCGACGGCAAGGGCTGCAGCGTGCTCGACTTCACCGGCCTGGCGCAGAAGAACGGCGCGGTGCTGAGCCACGTCCGGATCGCGCCCAACCCCGAAGACCTGCACGCGGTGCGCGTCGCCGCCGCCGGCGCCGACCTGGTGCTCGGCTGCGACATGGTGGTGGCCGCAAGCCCGACCGCGCTCGCCCGGATCGAACACGGCGTGACGCACTGCGTCGTCAACAGCGACTACCAGCCGACCGCCGCTTTCGTGATGAACCCCGACGTCGATTTCGAGACCGCGGCGCTGACCAAGGCGATCCGGAACGCGGCGGGCGACGCGAATGCCGAGTTCGTCGACGCCACCGGCCTGGCGACCGCGCTGTTGGGTGACAGCATCGCGTCAAACCTCTTCATGCTCGGCTATGCGGTGCAGAAAGGCCTAGTGCCAATCGGCGCCGAGGCGATCGAGCGCGCCATCGAGCTGAACGGCGTCGCGGTCGAGATGAACAAGCACGCCTTCGCCTGGGGCCGGCTCGCGGCGCACGACCATCGCCGGGTCGAAGCGCTCGTCCATCCGGCGCCGATCGAGATGCCGAAGCCGGCCAAGGGTCTCGTCCCGCTGGTCGAGCGCCGCAGCGCATTCCTGACCCGGTACCAGGACGCCGCCTACGCCGCGCGCTATCGCGATTTCGTCGGCGAGGTCGAGCGCGCCGAGCGTGCGCGCATGGGAAACCGGTCGGAGCTCGCCGAGGCGGTGGCCGAGAACCTGTTCAAGCTCATGGCCTACAAGGACGAGTACGAGGTGGCACGGCTCTACACCGACGGCGAATTCCTGAAAAAGCTGCACCACCAGTTCGCCGGCAACTACCGGCTCGAATTCCACCTGGCGCCGCCGACCCTGGCCAAGCGCGACCCGGCGACCGGCGAGTTGCAGAAGCAGGCCTTCGGCCCGTGGATGTTCACCGCCTTCCGCCTCCTGGCGCGGCTCAAGTTCCTGCGCGGCAGCGCCTGGGATCCGTTCGGCCGCACGCCCGAACGGCGGATGGAGCGGCGGCTGATCGCCGAGTACCGCGACGTGATTGGCGAGCTCGTCCGTGGCCTGACGCCGGCCAACCACGCGCTGGCCGTCGAGATCGCCCGCGTCCCCGAGCGCATCCGCGGCTTCGGCCATATCAAGGAGCGGTCGATCGTCACCGCCAAGGCGCGCGAGGCGGCGCTCATGGCCGCCTTCCGCGCCCCCGCGCCCGAGGCGCACGCCGCGGAATGACTTTGCGCCGGCGTTCCGGCGGGCTAATCTGTCGACTTGGCCCAGATGATCATGTCCGCGTCACAGCCGTCGGCACGGCCCTATGTCATTGAATCCGTCGAGGTTCTGGCGACGACGCCGGACCTGCGCATGACGGTATTCACGGTCGGCGCCGGCCAGGAGATTCCCTGGCACTGGCACAGCGCCGTGTCCGACACCTATTTCGGCATGGAGGGTGTGGTCGTGGTCGAGACGCGGGCGCCCGCCGCGCGCTTCGAGATCGGTCCGGGCCAGACCGGCGTGGTGCCGCCCAAGCGCGCGCACCGCGTCGCCGGCAAGGACGGCGGCCGCTGCAAGTTCGCGATCCTGCAAGGGGTCGGCACATACGATTTCAATCCGGTAGGCAAATCATGAATCGATCGCTTCGCTTCTTCCTGCTCGGCGCCGGCAGTGCCGTTCTCGTTCTCGCCGCGCTCGCGGCCGGCGTGACCATCGCCGCGCCCGAACAGGCCGTGTCGTCGAAGATGCTCGCGCTCTATGCCGAGGTGTTCAACGAAGTGAGGGCCAATTACGTCAAGCCGGTCAGCGACAAGAAGCTGGTCGAGGGCAGCATCCAGGGCATGCTGTCCAACCTCGACCCGCATTCGAGCTACATGGACGCCAAGGAATTCAAGGAAATGATGGTGCAGACCCGGGGCGAGTTCGGCGGCCTCGGCATGCAGGTGACGATGGACAACGGCCTGGTGAAGGTGGTGTCGCCGATCGACGATACGCCCGCAGCCAAAGCCGGCATCCTGCCCGGCGACCTGATCGTCGCCATCGACAACGCGCCGGTGACCGACATGACCCTGTCGCAGGCGGTCGACAAGCTGCGCGGCCCGATCGGCAGCCACGTGACGCTCACCATGCGGCGCCAGGGCGCCCAGCCGTTTGAGCTGACGCTGACGCGCGCCGACATCAAGGTCGATCCGGTCAAATCGCGGCTGGTGGACGGCAACATCGGTTATATCCGCGTCGCCACCTTCTCCGAGCGCACGGGCAGCGCGCTGGCCTCCGCGATCAAGGACCTGAGGGCCAAGTCGCATAACAAGCTCGCCGGCGTCGTGCTCGACCTGCGCAACAATCCGGGTGGTCTGCTGGACGAGGCCGTGACGGTCTCCAACACCTTTATCGCCAAGGGCGAGATCGTCTCGATCAAGGGCCGCGTGGCGGCGGATACGCGCCGCTACAACGCCGAGGCGAGCAAGGATATGGTGCCCGGCGACGTGCCGATGGTGGTGCTGATCAACGGCGGCTCGGCCTCGGCGTCCGAGATCGTCGCCGGCGCGCTCCAGGACACGCATCGCGCGGTGATCATGGGCACGCGCTCCTTCGGCAAGGGCTCGGTCCAGACCATCCTGCCGGTGAAGGGGAGCGGCGGCGCCATCCGCCTGACCACCGCGCTCTACTACACGCCGTCGGGCCGCTCGATCCAGGGCACCGGCATCAAGCCCGACGTCGTCGTGCCGCCGGCCAAAATCGAGAAGATCGCGCTCGGGCCGGTGGTGCGCGAGGAGGACCTCAAGGGCGCGTTCAAGAATCCGGACGGGCATGCCGCCGCCGCGCCGGCGGCGCCGGCCAACGACAATGCGCCGGCGGCCAAGCCGGCCGCGCCCGGCGCCGCGGCCAAGCCCGACAACCTGCCGCCCGGCGCCAAGCCGGTGCCGCTGCCCGCCAACGCTGCGCTCGAGCCCAACCTGGTCGGCACCGACAGCGATTATCAGTTCGTGCGCGCCGTCGACTTGTTGCGCGGCCTGGCGCTGTTCCGGTCGGAAGAGCACACCGCCGAGCGCTGACGGCTCGCAGGAACGGCTTCCTTCGTCATCGCGAGGCCCCGCGAGCGCAGCGCGGCGGGGCGGTGGCGATCCAGCAAATCTGTGCTGTGGGTTGCCGCGTCGGCCTTCGGCCTGCTCGCAATGACCGGCTAAGCGCTTTTCGTCACCGGGCATGACGCAGCCCGATCCCGCGCGTGACCGTTCCCGCGCCCGGCGCTTTGCCCTAAGATCGCGGGCAAAACGCACGGGAGGAAACGGGCATGACCGGGCGGACGCTCAGCTACGTCCACGGAGCGAGCGATCAGCCGCTCCTCGGCGACACCATCGGGCAATTCTTCGATGCCGCCTGCGCCAAATGGGCCGATCGGCCGGCGCTGGTAGTGCGGCACCAGAAGGTTCGGCTGGGCTACGGCGAGTTGCGCCAGCAAGTCGACCGCCTCGCCGCCGGACTGCTGACGCTCGGCCTCGATCCCGGCGACCGCATCGGCATCTGGTCGCCCAACAACAGCGAATGGGTGCTGACGCAGTTCGCGACGGCGAAGGCCGGCCTCATCCTGGTCAACATCAATCCCGCCTATCGCGTCGCCGAGCTCGAATACGCGCTCAACAAGGTCGGCTGCAAGGCGCTCATCCTCGCCGAACGCTTCAAGACCTCGGACTATGTCGGCATCCTGCGCGAGATCGCGCCCGAGCTGGGTACATCGAAGCCCGGCGAGCTTTCAGCCGCGCGTCTGCCGGCGTTGCGCTCCGTTGTCCTACTCGGCGGCGGCTGGCATCCCGGCACCTTACGCTTCGCCGAAATCCTCGCGCGCGGCGGCGCGGCCGAGGCCGAGCGCATCGCCGCGCTGGTGCCGCTCCTGCAATTCGACGAGCCGATCAACATCCAGTTCACCTCGGGCACGACGGGCTTTCCCAAGGGCGCGACGCTGTCGCACCACAACATCCTCAACAACGGCTTCTTCATCGGCGAGGCGATGCGGCTGACGCCGGAAGACCGGCTATGTATCCCGGTGCCGCTCTATCACTGCTTCGGCATGGTGCTCGGCAACCTGGCCGCGCTGACGCACGGCACTTGCATGGTCTTCCCTGGCGAAGGCTTCGACCCGCTGGCGACGCTCGAAACCGTGGCCGAGGAACGCTGCACCGCGCTGCACGGCGTGCCGACGATGTTCATCGCCCAGCTCGACCATCCCGAATTCGGCCGTTTCGACCTGTCGTCGCTGCGCACCGGCATCATGGCGGGCTCGCCCTGCCCCATCGAAGTGATGAAGCGCGCCGTCGCCAAGATGAATCTGTCCCAGATCACCATCGCCTACGGCATGACCGAGACCAGCCCAGTCAGCTTCCAGAGCTCGACCGACGATCCCTTGGAACGCCGCGTGTCGACGGTGGGCCGCATCCATCCGCACATCGAGGTGAAGATCGTCGATCTGCACGGCCGCATCGTTCCGCCAGGCACGCCGGGCGAGCTGCTGACGCGCGGCTATTCGGTGATGCTGGGCTATTGGGGCGACGACGAGCGCACGCGCGAGGCGATCGACGCCGCGCGCTGGATGCACACCGGCGACCTGGCGACGATCGACGCCGAGGGTTATTGCAATATCGTCGGCCGCATCAAGGACATGGTGATCCGCGGCGGCGAGAACGTCTATCCGCGCGAGATCGAGGAGTTCCTCTACCGCCATCCCAAGGTCCAGGACGTGCAGGTGATCGGCGTGCCCGACGACCGCTATGGCGAGGAGATCTGCGCCTGGGTCAAGCTGCGACCGGGCGAAAGCGCGACCGAAGAGGAGATCAAAGCCTTCTGCCGCGGCCAGATCGCCCACTACAAGGTGCCGCGCTACGTCAAGTTCGTCGACGCCTTCCCGATGACGGTCACCGGCAAGATCCAGAAATTCATCATGCGCGAGCGCACCATCGCCGAGCTCGGTCTCAAGACGGTGAAGACGGCATAGACGCTACGCAGCGCGGGTGACGCAAAAATCCCGTGTCATGCCAGGCCCACGGGTCCGGCTGATGGCCGGCCCGAGAACAAGCCCTGTGCCGGGCATCCACGTCTTGAAGTCGTGGATGGCCGGGTCAAGCCCGGCCATAACGCGGAAGAATCCGCGTTAGATGTGCGAAATCACCGCCCGCGCGGCATTGGTGATGCTGACGTCGGTGGCGGTGGCGCTGATCGCCTCGGCGTACCACTGATCGACCGCCTGCGACAGCAGCAGGCTGCCGCGCTTGCGCAGATCGGCGCCGATGATCGCCTCGAGCGACCGGAGCCGCGCGAACAGCTTGCGCGTCGCGGCCTTGCGCCGTTCCTCGGCCTGCTGCGCCAACGCCTGGCGCGCCGGGCTCTCGGCCGCGCCACCCGGACGCGCCGCGGCCGGCTTGGCAGTCGGCTTGGCCGCGCCTGGCTTGGCGCCGAAACCGGGCGTCGGACCCATCGGCCGCGCCAGCTGGCCGGGCAGCGGCCGCGCCGGCATGCCCGGACGCGGCGGCAGCGGCAACGGCGTCGCCGGCTTCTTCAATGCAGCGACCTTCCGGGCCGGCAATGCGGCCTTTTTGGCCGCCGGTTTCTTCTTGGGCGCGGCTTTGCTGCGAGTCGTCATTCATGCCCTCCGAAGGCGGGCGCCGAGCCCGCGAAATCCTTGAAGCGCCCTGCCGGCTGAGCCAGAGAAATCCGCTAAATACTTATGCAAACTGGAGTTTCCGGCGTTTCGCCGGCCGCCCGGACGGTCCCCCGATGCCGTGATTGGCCCGGTTGTATTTCACTATAAGTAGCTGAGCCGACGCGCTATTTCCATAGCTGTCTCGAAACGGTCGCAAACCGCCGCTTTTGGAGTGCACAAATAATTGTAAGATCAATAGCCTATAACGGTTCCTTCATCGGTCCTGAACGGCGAAGCGGGTGCCCTACGGGTGATCGCCAGTGGTGCCCGCGGCTGGATTCGAACCAGCACTCCGGTTTCCCGGCACGGATTTTAAGTCCGTTGCGTCTACCGTTCCGCCACGCGGGCACGTTTCACGGCTCGGGCATCCTATCAGCCCGAATCGGGCCTATTCGAGGGCAGGATTCCCGCCCAAGCCCTTGACCATCGCCGCCACCTCACCCGCCGCCCGGTCGAGCAACGCGGCATCGCGGCCGCGCAAGACCAGGCTCACATGGAAGCCGCCGCCGCGGCGGAAGGCGGGATAGGAGCCGATGTCGAGGTCGGGATAGCGCGTTTGCACCTCGCCCAGCCCCTTGGCGATGATGCCTTCGGGCAGATCGCAACTCACCGTGCGCGACAGCACCGGCGGTCCGCCTTTGAGCGTCGGCTTCACCGCGTCGAACATGGCCTGCATGACGCGCGGAATCCCGGCCATCACGTACACGTTTTCCATCTTGAAGCCGGGCACGCGCGACACGACGTTGACGATCAGCGTTGCGCCCTGCGGCGTGTGCGCCATCCGAAGCCGCGCCTCGTTCAGATCTTCCGGCTTGATGACGGATTGGAGAATGCGGTGCGCCTCGGGATGGAGCGTGTTCTGGACGCCGAACGCCTTGGCGACGCATTCGGCGGTGATGTCGTCGTGCGTCGGGCCGATGCCGCCCGTGGTGAACACGTAATCATATTTCGCGCGCAGCTCGTTCACCGTCGCCGCGATGGTGTCGCAGACGTCGGGGATGACGCGCGCCTCCTTGAGCACGACGCCGATCTGCGCCAGGCCCTGCGCGATATACGCCAGGTTGGTGTCCTGCGTCCGGCCGGACAGGATCTCGTTGCCGATGATCAGAACGCAGGCGGTATAGACCTTGTCCGCGGCCGGGATGTCGCTCATCCGCGCGATTTAGCCCCGATTCGCGGCGGCTGACAACGGCCCGCGGTGCCGGAGAATGTTGCGGCGGTCGGCACCCCGGCAGGGTTTCTTGCCAGCGATCCGCGAAAGGCGCAGACTTTTATCTTGCGACATCATCGCCGAGGGGGATGGGCGATGCGTTTCCATCATTGCGTGGCAATCCGCAAGCGGCTCGCCGCGGTGTCGCCACTTGTCGTGACCGCGGTGCTACTGGCGAGTAGCGCTGGCGCGTGGGCTGGCGGCGACAGTTCTCCCGGACCGATCGTGTCGGCCCAAGCGCAAGCGGCAACAATTGGCCGCGCCTTCGGAGACACTCCGGCCAGCAGCCCGTGGCATCGGGCCGACATCAAGGTCTACTCGTTCTGCGGCGCCTGCACCGACGACAGCGGTTGCGGATCGGGCAACAAGTGCTGCACCGGCGACTGTACGAACGGCCAAATGAAATGCTACGCGGTGGCGACGTGCGCCGACGCCAAATAAGCATATCCGCCCGAGGCGTCGCACCGGCAGCCGACAAGGCGGACATGCGGCGATTGACGGTCGTGCTCGCTGCGGCTCTGGCGACCCTCGCCGCGCCGGCGAGCGCCGAGGTCGCCACGCTGCGCTGCCATTACGCGGGAGGCTCCAGCAATCTCGACTTTACGCTCGACGTCGATCTGACGGCGTCCACGGTAACCGTGGTGACCGGAAATCCGCCGCGCACCGTTCACGCCGACATCACCGACCGGACGATAACCTATCCGGGTTACATCGCCGGATGGCAGCAGCGGATCGATCGAAGAACCGGCGTCTGGGATCAATATACGCCGCAACTCGGCTGGCGGCCCAATGCCGGGATGTGCAGCCGGGTCGAGGGAAAGCCGGTGCTCTAATGCGACGCGGGCTTTCGACTTGCGCGGGACGACGGATCATCGCGGTGCTCGCCGCCGCGTTCGCGTTGCTCGCCCCCGCCGCGCCGGCGCGGGCGGAGGTGGTGATGCTCGTGTGCGACACCAACGACGGACACAAGGTCATCTTTGACATCGATTTGACTGCGCACACGGCCAGGACTTACCTAGCGGGCGGATCGGGTGGCGCTTTCACGCCGGCGCAGATCACCGACCGCACGATCATCGTCAATCCCGGCATCAGGATCGACCGCCTGCTCGGCATCGCGGACTTTGGCGCTGGAACGACGGCCACGTGCCAGCGCGCCGGCAAGCCGGTGCTTTAGGAGCGTCCTGGAGGATATCGGTCAAGCGAGGGCAAGATGAAACCGAAATGGCTGATTTCAGTGGTTGCCGCGATCCTCATGCTGATCGGCACCGCGGTTCCGGCGTTGGCGTCCTGGGGTTTCGTGACCGTCGACGCCAAGGGCAACCGCAAGGCCTACGGACCCTACGATACCCAGAGGGAATGCGAGCGGTATCGCAGCTTCGAAGCGACCACCGATCGCTGGCGCACAGTCACGACATGTGAGGAAACATCTGGTTTGAGCAAATGACGACGAGCCGATGGACTCTGCCGGTGCTCGCCGCCGCGCTTGCGTTCCTTGCGCTCGCCGCGGCGGCACGTGCCGAGGTGCTGACCCTGCTTTGCACCGGCGCGCCCCAGTATGGCCAGACGCCGGTGACAGTAGAGGTCAACTTATCAAACCAAACGGCGTGCATAAGATTTCCAGGCGGACCGGATTGCACGTCGTTGGGCTCTGTCACCGTTACGGACAAGGCCATCACCTTCCATCCTCGTAATAGCGGCAATATCGATCGCGTGACTGGCGCCATACAGTGGGCCGACGGCTCGGCCGGGACGTGCAAGCCCGCTCCGGCAAAACCGAAATTCTAAACCGCGGAGGTCGAAGCAATGCGCGCGAGCCGATGGATACTTTCTACAATAGCTGTCGTCGCACTCGCGGCACCGGCGCGGGCGGGGACGGTGCAGGACTGGCAGAACAAAAAAAATTATCCTGCCCGGGTCGTCGGCGTGATCTGGAACGGCGCGCGGCTCGACGCCAACAACCCGGTGCAATTCGGCGCCTGGACAATCAGTTTCGAAGGCCGGAGTCACGTCGCGATTTATGACGATAATCCCATCACGCGTTCGATTGTCATTGGCGGCTCTACCGATGACGTCCTTGGTTGCACGAACGCCGTCGTCGGCAATCGAAACTGTCAATTCCAGTTGAATATCAGCCCCAAGGTGTCGTGTGAGATCGTTACCTATACGGGCACGGGCGCCAGCATGACGAATATTGAGAGTTTGAGCATCCCCTGCCCCACCGCCCTGGACTTGTAGCAGTGACGGCCGGATCGGAACTCTCCCGGAGGCCACCATGCGTGCCAATCGATGGATCCTGGGCCTTACCGTCGCGGGACTTTCCCTTTTCGTCGCCCCGGCCGCCCGCGCGGCGACGCTGACGGTCGTCAACAACACCAGCTCCTATGTCACCGTGTCGGTCGACGGCAATTACGGCTGCAACACGGCCGACCGCACGACGTGCACCATTCCGGTGGCAACCGGCCGCCACAAGCTGCGCGCGGTCCGCAGCGACAACGGCGCCGCCGTCGAAGAGGACGACGACATTCCGGATGCGGGACTGACCTGGACGCTGTCCGAGAAATAGCCGCTGCCGCGGCTCAGCCGGCGCCCTTCAGCAGTGGTTGACGTCGATCGCGCAGTAATACCCCTTGCTCTGGCTCCAGCAGCAGGTGGGCGTCGGCGCGTTACAGTAGTATTGCGTTGAGCCACAGCGGTCGGCGACGTTCACGCCGTCGATCCGATGTGACACGCGCGGCGGCGCCTTTGACTCGAGCGACGCCAGCAGGCGGGCGACCGTTTCGCCGCGCGGTGCCGATGCCGAGGACGGAGCCGCGCCGCCGTGAGCGCTCCAACCGGACCACGCCAGGATTGCGAGCCCGGCAACGAGAATGATCGAAGAACGCAATCGCATTGCACACCTCTCCGGGCATGAAACCAACCGGCTTTTCGACGCCGCGCACGCACGCCGGGAAATCTCTGAAATCTCTGCGCGAAAACGCCTCAATATACTAAAATTTACCGGCTCCGGCCATCGTCTTGCGGGCTTTTGCAAAGGGCCTGTCCCGTGAATAATTTCAGCCAAGGCACTCGGCGAGGCCGAATGACGCCGGATTTGGGATTAACTCCATGCTGATCGATTACGATCTGTTCGACACGATCCAAACCGGCTTTATTGTCGGATTTCTCGGCGCCGCAGTGCTCCTGCTGATCGTCGCTTTCTGGAAGAAACGATTTCGGTTTGCGGCCGGTGCGGCGTTGGCGTTGCTGCTCTCGGTCGCGAGCATCATGCTCCCCGACTCCTTCACCACGGTCGTATTCGAAGTCACCGGCGCGCATGACATCGCGGTCAAGCGCGCGCAGCTGATCGGCAGCCGGACCTATCGCTTCGCGAACGGCGTCGAGGCGGAACTGCGCCGGAGACCGCAGCCGGAAGAGCTCGTCGTCAACGACACCGGCAAGGCGCTGCAAATCAAGGCGGTCGCTTATGGAGCCGGGAACGACACGACGGCGAAGCCGGTAACGATTGCGCCGTTCAGCACCTTCTATACGACCCTGTGGATTCAATATTTCGGCCAAGGCGACCATCAACCGCCATCCACCATCGAGTCCGAATCCTATGCCGAAACCCGCTACTGGCTGACCTGGGAGTAGGGTGGCCGCGGGGCGGGGCGCTCCAGCGCCGCGGCGGCGAGCGCACTCGGAACGCCGCGGCCGAGCCCGCGAATCGAGGTCATCGGCGGATTGATATTCGATGGCGCCATCGCCTTGCGAGCCGGTCGCAAAGCGATTACCTATGACAGCAGCATGAATGACCAGATTTCCCCTGCCCTGCGCCGCGCCGAGCCCGAGGAGCGCCGCATCCGCCTGCACGGGCCGGAGGATTTCGCCGGCATGCGCAAGGCCGGACGGCTGGCCGCCGAGGTGCTCGATTTCATCACGCCCTATGTGAGGCCGGGCGTGACCACAGGCGAACTCGACCGACTCTGTGCGGATTTCACCCGCGACCATGATGCGCGATCGGCCCCGCTGGGCTATCGCGGCTTTCCGCGCTCGATCTGCACGTCGATCAACCACGTCGTCTGCCACGGCATTCCCGGCGACCGCGTGCTCGAGGAAGGCGACATCCTCAACATCGATGTGACGCCGATCGTCGACGGCTGGTACGGCGACAGCAGCCGCATGTTCCTGGTCGGCGACAAGGTCAGCGTCAAGGCGAAGAAGCTGGTCGACGTCACCTATGAGGCGATGATGCGCGGGATCGCGGTGGTCAAGCCGGGCGCGACCCTCGGCGACATCGGCCACGCCATCCAGGCTTACGCCGAATCCTTCCGCTTCTCGGTGGTGCGCGATTTCTGCGGCCACGGCATCGGCCGCGTCTTCCACGACGCGCCGTCGATCTTGCATTTCGGCCGGCCCGGCGAGGGCCTGGCGCTGCGCGAGGGCATGCTCTTCACCGTCGAGCCGATGATCAACGCGGGCCGCTGGGAGGTGAAGATCCTCGGCGACGGCTGGACCGCGGTGACCAAGGACAGGTCGCTGTCGGCGCAGTTCGAGCACACCATCGGCGTCACGGCGACCGGCCACGAGATCTTCACGCTGTCGCCCAAGGGCTGGACCAAGCCGCCGTACGGACCCTAAACTCGGCCTTCGGGATCATCGCCAAGGGGGGAAGAGATGGGGCCGTGGCATTCGATCATCCGCATCCTTGCCGTTGTCCTGACGGCGGCCGCCATGGTCGGCGCGCCGTCCGTCGCGCGCGCCGAACGCTGGTCGGGATCGGGTGAGGTCTGCTTGGACCTCGACAGCGTGCATATCACCAATAAGGACGGCACGCGGTACGTCACCTTCCGGCAGCAGCTGTGCAAGGGCAGCGAAATTCTCTTGTGGGCGGTCGCAGACAGCGATTGCGGCAAGCTGCACGGCAAGGACGCCAGCACCGTCGATCTGTACGTCTATGACGCCGACGCTCGGCAATGGCGCACGGTGTACGAGTACTTCAACTTCCCGCCGCCGCTCGAGAACCTATACACCAACGCCGGCGTCGCCTGTAATTGGGTCCATTCGGGATTCCTCTGAGCCGCATGCCGCGTCGTCGAAGATCGTCGGGCACCGGCGTAACGGCTAGAGCAGGTCCTGGACGACGCGGGAATAGAGTTCGCGAATCCTCTCCATCAGCGAGCGGTCCTCCCATGCCGCCAGCGTGATTTGGCGCGCCGACGCCTCGTCTTTCTCGAATTGCGCCGCCAGCTGCTGCGCCGTGCCGTGCCCAAGGATCACGGCGTCGACCTCGTCGTTGAACAGGATGCTGCGGTGGTCGAAATTCGACGAGCCGACCGTCGACCAGACGCCATCGACGACGGCGCACTTGGAGTGCAGCACGCCGTCCCGCATCTCGAAAATCTTGACGCCGGCCTCGAGCAGATCGTCATAAGCGGCGTGGCCGGCGGCCAACGCCAGCGCGGAATCGCTTTTGCCCGGCAACATCAGGCGGACGTCGACGCCGCGGCGCGCCGCCGCTTCGAGATCGTGCTTCTCGTCCTCGGTGGGGACGAAATAGGCCGTCGTCAGCCATACCGTCTTGTCGGCGCTTCGAATCGCCGAGAGCAGCGTCGCGTTGTAACGGGGAATGGTGTCGTTGTGATCGCTGCCGATGATGCGGACGACGTCGTCGCCGACGGCATGCGGCGGCGCATTCGCGATCGGGGGCAGCGGCGTTCCGCCCTCGGCGAGCCAGTGATCGAGAAAGATCTGCTGCAATTGCTGGGCCGCCGGCCCGGCGATCTCGACATCGGTATCGTGCCAAGTCTCGGGGCTCGGGCCCTGCGACGCGACCAGGCCCGCATGAGGATGACTCTGGTAGACGGTATAGAGATTGACGCCGCCGACGATGGCGGTGACGCCGTCGGCGACCAGAATCTTGCGATGGTCGCGATCGTTGATCGAATAGCCGTTCTGCGCCTTCAGCGGATTGAGCGGATGAAATTCGACAACCTTGACGCCGGCGGCCTTGAGCCGGTCGAAGAAGGCGCTCGGCGTGTCGACCGAACCATAGCCGTCGTAGATGATCGCGATCTCGACACCTTCGTTCCGCTTGGCAAGCAGGAGATCGCCGAGCCGTTCGTTGTCGCTCGTGACGTTCTCGAAGATATAGTATTCGAGAAAGACATAGCGCTTGGCGGCGCGGATCGTCTTGAAGATGGCACTGAAGGTCGGCGGCCCGTTCTCGAGCAGCCTGGTTCGGTTGCCCGCGATCAAAGGCGCACCGGCGAGCGCGCGCTCGATCGCCAGATGCCGCTCGAGCAGGTCCGATCCCTTCTCCTGCGCTTCGAGACGATCGATGATCGCCTTGCTTTGTGCCGGCGACAGCGGACCCTGTGCGCCAGCCACGGTCGGCGTTTCCGTCGGCGCGTTGTCGATCGCCCGATTGACCGGCGGCACCGCCGCGCAGCCGCAAAGCGTTCCGCAGCAAATCACCGGCGCAAGAAATTTACGGAAAGGCCGCCATGAAACCGGCATCCAGGACGCCCGCGTGCTGCAGCTTTCGCAGGCCAAGGTAACTCGCCATTGGGACCTAATTGCGGGCCAAACGCGGCAAAGTCGGGCGAATTTGCGGCGGCGTGGGGCTGGACCAAGCCGCCTTATGTCTACTCCTCGAAGATCGCCACCGCCCGCGTCCAGCCGGCGGAGGCGCCGCGGATCTTCACCGGAAAGCAGGCGATCGTGAAGCCGTCGCCGGGCAGCGCCTCGAGATTGTGCAGCTTCTCGAGGTGGCAATAGCCGATGTCGCGGCTCGCCTTGTGGCCCTCCCAGATCAGGCTCGCATCGTGGGTCGCGGCGAACTTCACCTTGGTATGGACGAACGGCGCGTCCCAGCTCCAGCCGTCGGTGCCGGTCAGGCGCACGCCGCGATCGAGCAAATAGAGCGTGGCATCGCGTCCCATGCCACAGCCGGCCGAGACGTAATCCGCCTGGCCATAGCGGCTGCCGGCGCGGGTGTTGACGACGACGATGTCGAGCGGCGCCAGCGTGTGGCCGATGCGGGCGAGCTCGGCCTCGACGTCCGCCGGCGTCACCACGTACCCATCCGGAAAGCGGCGGAAGTCGAGCTTCACACTGGGCCGGAAGCACCAGTCAAGCGGCACCTCGTCGATGGCGATGGCGCGTTCGCCTTTGTTCATCGTCGAGTGGAAGTGATAGGGCGCGTCGAGATGCGTGCCGTTGTGTGTCATCAGCCGGATCCACTCGATGGCCCAGCCCTCGCCCTCGGGCAGGTCCTCCTCCTTCAGGCCGGGGAAGAACGCGACCACGTCCTTGGCGCTGTCCTTGTGGCGGATATATTCGATCCTCGGCTCGTAGCCGGGCGGATCCGACCGCACGTCGTTTTCGAGATACATCGAGAGATCGACGAACCGGCGCGGCATCGGCAGCTCCTTCGCGGGCCGCCCAATTCTAGCCGCAGCCGGCGCGGTTCGCGAGCCGTGCGACCGTCCAGCGCCGTCGGCCGGCTACGGTACCGCTTCGGAGCCGGCGCCGGCCCGCTCGAGCCCCGGCGGGCGCGCCTCGTCCCAGGCGATGCAGCTGATCAGCATGTCGATGTCCGAGCCGTTGCTCGATAACGGCGCCACCAGAACCTCGCAGTTCCATATCCGCCGGTCGGTGACATAGGCGCGTCGGATATTCGCCACCGGCCGACGCGTCTCCACGACTTCGCGGAAGTGGGCAGCCGCCATGTCACGGTGGCGAAGGTCCTTCATCTCGTGGACGAATTTTCCGGTCAATTCCGCGCCGGTTCGCTCGGCAATGCCGGTGGCGTGCAGGCGAAAGCGGAAGCGCAGCGGATCGCGCAGCACGTCCATCAGCGAGACGTAACCCAGTGCATAGGCGAGATCGCACGGATCGAAATCGCGGCGGGCCGGAAATTCACGGCCGCGGCGCCGCACGTCCCAATCGGCGTAGAAGCGCCGCAGGATGGCTGATTCAAGCCGGAGCATGCGACAAGCCTAGGCGGGCATGGTTGCCAAGGGGTGAACGGGCGATGGTTAACGCCCGGTCATGCAAGCCCGCGCCGGGCCGGCTGTGGCGCCGGACGCAGACCAAATTCGGCGCGCGGGACAGCGTGCAAAACCGCCGCTGCTGCCGCCGACTGGCGGGCCGTGCGGCTTTTCTCTAGCCTTAGGCCGATGGGGGAGCCGCCGAAACCGAAGCCGCATTATCACGGCCATCGCGCCCGGCTGCGCGCGCGGCTGCTCGAGGCCGGCGCGGAATCCCTGCCCGACTACGAGCTCCTGGAATTCCTGCTCACCGGCGCCAATGCCCGCGGCGACACCAAGCCGCTGGCCAAGGACCTGTTGAAGCGCTTTGGTGGCCTCGCCGGCGTCTTGGGCGCGTCGCGCGCGGCGCTGGCGGCGGTGCCGGGCATGGGCGACGCGGCGGCGGCGCAACTCCTGGCGGTGCGCGCGGCGGCCTCGCGCATGCTGCGCGGCGAGATCGCGTCGCGGCCGGTGATCGGCTCGTGGGACAAGCTCATGGACTACTGCACGACCGCCGCCGGATTTTCCGAGACCGAGGAGTTCCGCCTTCTCTTCCTCGACCGCAAGAACGCGCTCATCGCCGATGAGCGCCAGCAGCGCGGCACCGTCGATCACGTGCCGGTCTATCCGCGCGAGGTGGCGAAGCGCGCGCTCGAATTGGGCGCGTCGGCGATCATCATGGTGCACAACCATCCGTCGGGCGATCCGACGCCGTCGCCGGGCGACATCGAGATGACGCGCGCCGTCGCCAAGGCGGTCGGCGCGGTCGGCATCGCGTTGCACGACCACGTCGTCATCGGCCGCGGCAAGCATGCGAGCTTCAAGAGTCTAGGGCTGCTGTAGCGTGTGTCGGCGCGGCCGCTCGGCCTCACGGATGCCACAGCGGTGCGGGCCGTGAAACAACAGATTTGTCACTTCTCCGCACCGAGCGAACCCGCGAGGGTAACCGACCGGATTCCGGAGCCGGTGACGGTGGTTCGGTGTAACCCATGTGTGCCGCGTCGAGCGCTTCGATCCTGGACATCGGCGGCGCCGATGTTGGCAACGCGGCTCCTCACGACGGGGCCGCTTCGCCGCTGGAGGCCGCCGGCGTACGGCACGACCTTCCCCTGTGCGTCGATCTCGACGGCACGCTGCTGCGTACCGACGCGCTGCACGAACAGTTGCTAGTCGCCGCCACGCGGTGGCGCTTGCTGCGCCGCCTGCCGGGCTGGCTGCGCCGGGGTGGTGCCCATCTGAAGCAGCAGCTCGCGCAGGCCGTGCCGCTCGACGTCGCGACGCTGCCCTACGACGAGGCGCTGCTGACGTATCTGCGCGCGCAGCGCGTGAGCGGCCGCCGGCTCGTCCTGGCGACGGCCGCCGATCGCCGCCTCGCCGACGCGGTCAACGCGCATCTCGGCCTGTTCGACGAGGTGATTGCCTCCGACGGCGGCACCAACCTGCGCGGCGACACCAAGGCGGCGCGGCTCTGCGCCACGTTCGGCGAGCGCCGGTTCTGCTACGTCGGCAGCGACCGCAGCGATCTCGCCATCTGGCACAAGGCAGCCGGCGCGGTTTTCGCCAATTCGCGCCACGGCATCGTCCGTGCGGCTCGCGCCGGGACGCCGGTCGAGGCGCGGATCGGCGCCGCGCGCCCGCGGCTGAGCGCGCTCCGGCGTGCGCTGCGACCGCATCAATGGTCGAAGAACCTGCTGGTCTTCATTCCGATTTTGGCCGCCGGCGCGCTGACCGACGGATCGGGCTGGCTCTCCGCACTCTTCATGTTCGCCGCGTTCTGTTGCGCGGCATCGGGCATCTACCTCATCAACGATCTGACCGATCTTGCCGCCGATCGTCGTCATCCGCGCAAGCGTTACCGTCCCTTCGCCAGCGGCGATCTGCCGGTCGTGTACGGCGCCGCGTTCGCGCCGCCGCTGATCGTCGCCAGCGGGTTACTGGCGCTACGCTGCGGCGCGGCCGCCGCCGGCGTTGTCGGCGCCTATGTCCTGCTGTCGTTGGTCTATTCGCTCAAGCTCAAGGAGAAGCCGTTGGTCGACGTCTTCGGCCTCGCCGCGCTCTATTCGATCCGGCTGTTCGGCGGCGGCATCGCCAGCGACCATCCGGTCTCGCTCTGGCTGATGATGTTCTCGAGCTTCCTGTTCTTCAGCCTCGCCTGCACCAAGCGCGACGCCGAGATGATCTCGGTCCGCCGCGAGAAGGAGGATCGGTTGCGCCGTCGCGGCTATCTCGCCGACGACCAGCGCATGCTCGAAATGATGGGCATCGGCGCGAGCTTCGTCTCGAGCATGGTGCTCGCGCTTTACGTCGAGAATAACGCGGAGTCGACCCAGTGGAGCCACCCGCAATGGCTTTGGGCGATGGTTCCGTTGCTGCTGTTCTGGCAGTGCCGGCTGTGGCTGGCGACGAGCCGCGGCTACATGCTCGACGATCCAGTCGTCTACGCCAGTCGGGATTGGGTGTCCCAGGGCGTCGCCGTCCTGCTCGCGGTCGTCTATCTGCTCGCGGTCGCGCCAGTCTGACGATCGGCCGCATGCTGCGGCGGCACGGCGATGACGATCTCCGTCGTTCCCGGCACGCCGCTGATATCGGTTGCGCTCAGCGCCGCCGCCAGTGCGCGGCCGCCTTGCCACTCGGGCGCAACCACGGCAGTCACGTCGTAGTGGGCGATCGCCTGCTTCGCCGCGGCGACGCCGTTGTTCGGCAACGGCACCGACGGGATGCCGGTGGTGGCGGTGAACGGCGCGGGATTCTCAACCATGGCGATGATGCGCCTGCCCTTCCCGACGTTGTCTTCGATCAGCTGTGCCTCGGCCAAGTATTGCGTGTGGAGCTGATGGAAATGATCGAGCAGGCCGTGCGCCATGCTCAGACCGTGGATCGCGCCAAGAATCATCGCCGCGCCGACCATCAGGGCGCCGGTCCGCGCCGACGCCACCGTCTCGCGCACGGCAATGACGGCGAGCACCGCGCAGGCCGGCAGCAGCGCCGCTGCGCTACGCGGCACCGCGTGGTCGGCGATGACCGGCAGCACCATGATGTAGCTGGCGAGGAGCGCGACGAAGAACAGGGCCGGGCCGATGAACCACCCGCCGTACCGGCTGCGCCGGCGCATTGCGACGATCGCCGCGCCGAGCAGCGCCAGCAGCGTCGGGAACTGTCCGCACATCAGGAACAGCGCGCGCAGCGTCGTGAACAGCGCCACGAGCCGAACCTTGACGAGCGCGGCCACGCCAGCGTCGCTCCAGGTAGCGAAGTCGACGGCACCGCCATAGCGGCGGAAATCGTCCAAGCTGTCGAGGAAGATCACCCGGTCGATGGCGGAATTGAGGAAATGTCCGTTGACCGCATAAAGCAGCAGGTGCGTCGGCAGCAACGCGGCAACGAACGCAATGCCCAGTACGACCGCGCGGCGCGCTTCGTCGCCGAAATCGGCGCCGCGTGCCGCGACTAGCCGCAGCACGACGATGCCTGCGAGCGCGGCGCCCAGTACGATTGCGTCGTTACGGATGAAATAGGCGACGCCGATCAGGGCGACGCCGAACAGCTCGACGCCGAGACTGCGGCGCTCGACCGCCACCAACGCCAGGAACCACGCCACGGCCACGGCGTAGAACAGCGCGGAATCGGGTGTCAGCGGCATCGTCCACAGCGGCGCCAGCGACAGGCAGAGGAGATAAGCGAGCAGCGTGGCCATGCGGTCTGCCGTCGTCCGCCAGGCGAGCCACGCCGCCGACAGGCTCAGCATCACTGTCGCCAGCGCGTCCAGCACCGCGCCCGAGAACAGCGTAACGCTGCGGTCGAATACCGCCGGCAGCGCCAGGATGAGGCTCATCCCCGGCCGCCAATATTCGAGCGCCGGGTTCGGCAGGTTGATATCGCCGACCTGGTAGTTCCAGACGAAGGGCACGACGAAGCCGCGGTGATCCGCGAGCTGCCGGGCGAGCGTGTCGTAGAAACAGGCGTCGCGCCAGCCGCAGAATTCGACGCGGCTGGCGAGCGCCAACCGCATACCGAAAACGATCAGCGTGCCGATCGCGCCAGCGGCAAGATAGAAAAGTCGCAGGCGCACCGTCGCCGCAAGCGGCGCCGGGGTCGACATCTCCACCATGTCGTCAGCATGACCGGCCCCCGCCCGGCCGGCATGTGATCACTCTGTGGTGCCGCCTAACCCGGATTTTAGCCGGCAGGCCGCGGCCGGCTCAGCGCCGCACCACCTTGCGATAGAGGTGCCAGGTGGCGTGGCCGAGGATCGGGAAGACGGCCACCAGGCCGAGCAGCAGCGGCAGCGAGCCGATCACCAGGCCGCCGGCCGTCACCACGCCCCACGCCGCCATCGGTCCGGGATTCTCGCGCACCACGCGGATCGAGGTCGACACTGCGGTATCGAGCCCGGTATCGCGATCCAGCAGCAGCGCGAACGACACGACGCTGATCACGAAGACCAGCGCCGCGAACAGGAAGCCGACGCCCACGCCCGCGACAATCATCGTCCAGCCTTGCGGCGTCGTGAACACGGCGTCGAGGAAGCTGCCGAGCGACACCGGCAACGCCGGACCGAGCGTGAAGCGGTAGATCAGCGCCGCCGCGCCCAGCCACACCAGGAAGATCGCCAGCAGGAGAATGCCCAGCATGACGATCGCGCCGAATGACGGCGCATGCACGACGCGGAAGGCGGTCGCGAACGTCGCCATCTCGCCGCGCTCCCGCACGCGGCTCATTTCGAGCAGCCCGACCGCGGCCAGCGGACCGAGCAGGGCGAAGCCGGCGACGAGCGGGAACAGCATGTGCACCATCCCGGCGCCGTAGACGACCTTCCACAACAGGAGGCCGGCGAGCGGATAGAAGGCGCAGAGAAAGACCACGTCGCTGCGGACGACGCCGAAATCCTCGGCGCCGCGCACCAACGCGTCCCACAGGTCGGCGACGGCAATACGCCGCACAGCCGGCTGCGGCGCGTGCAAGCGCTCTTCGACGTGCCGGACCTTGCGCCCGGCAGCGGCGGCGCCGTGTGCCGCATGCCGCAACTGGTCGACGCCCCATTCGATCGGATTACGGATGGTTTCCGCCATGACGTTCCTCCCGTCAGCCACGGTCACCGAATTGAATGCTAGACCGCGGCCGCGGGTTCCGCCAGACCGCGCAGGGGAATTTTGCCTCAAAGACTCGCGATCGGCGCCGGACGATCGAGGCCGTCGCGCGCTGAACGCATGGAATTCGCCCCGTCAGAGGCCGGCGCGGTTCTTTCCCTTGACCGCGCGGTTCACCACATTGATCGGCCACTCGCCGCTCAACACGCGGCGGACTTCGCCGGGCGCACCCGCTTGAAGCCCGACCATGGCCTGTTCGCTGTACCAGGCGGCGTGCGGGTTGATGACGACGTTGTCGCGACCGCGCAGGGGATGCGCATCGGGCAATGGTTCGGGATCGGTGGTGTCGAGCGCGCAGCCGGCGATCGTCTTGCGATCGAGCGCGCGGACCAACGCATCGGTGTCGATCACCGGTCCGCGCGCGCAATTGATCAAGTATGCCGTCGGCTTCATTTGCCCGAGCGTGTCGTCGTTGATCATCTTGCGGGTTTCCGGCACCAGCGGCGGATGCAGCGAAACGAAGTCCGCGGCGCGCAGCATATCGCGCAAATCCATTTTCTTTCCCGGCACATCGAATTGGCGGTCCTTCACGTACGGATCGGCGAACAGCACGTTCATGCCGAAAGCGGCGGCGCGGATCGCAACCTGTCGCGCAATGTTGCCGAAACCGACCAACCCCAGCGTGCTGCCCGCGATGCGGAACATCGGCTTGCCCGGCGGCACCGCCCAATGTCCCGCGCGCACCAGGCGGTCGTAGAACGCCGTCTTGCGCGCGCAGGCCAGCAGCAGCGCCATGGCGTGCTCGGCCACTTCCTCGATGCAGTAGGTCGGATTGTTGGTGACGATGATGCCGGCGCGGGTGGCGGCATCGAGATCGATCGTATCGACCCCGATGCCGTAGCGGGCGATGATCTTGCATTTCGGCATGCGCGCCATGTCGGCGGCGGTGATCGGCCCGGCGTAGGTGTTGAGGATCGCATCCGCATCGGCGGCTTCGGGCAGGAACTCGGCAGGGGTCTTGGTCTTGAGCGCCACCAGATCGGCCAGTCCGGCGAGCGTCCTGGTCTCGACGTCCAGGAATTCCCAGACGTAATCGGTGATGACGACCTTCGCCTTTCCGCTCATCCCACGTTCCCCGCCTGCAATCCCGCGAACGAAGACTCGCTTCGGTGCATCCAGCGTACCACGCCGGCGACGCCGTCGACCGCGACCATCGCGCCGTCGGGAATGCGCCGGGTGGCGTCGAAGACGCCGAGCACCATCGGGATGCCGCGCTCGCGGGCGAGCGAGGCAAGATGCGAGGTGCTGCCGCCGAGCTCGGCGACCACGCCGCCGACCAGCGGCAGCACGTGGCTCAGCGCCGGACTGGCAATCTTGGTGACGAGAACGTCGCCTGGACCGACGCGGGTCAGCTCGCATTCGCAGGTCACCACGCAAGCGCGCCCCGTTCCCCAGCCGATGCCGGCAGGATTGCCATGGAGCTGCGGATGCTTGAGCCAGACATCGTCGGGCACAACGGTTGCACCGACTTGCAGCGGCCGCGCCTGCAACAGCTTGAATCCCGCGTCGTCGAGCGCCCATTCGATCTCGACCGGCATCCCGATGACGTTTTCCGTCTGCCGCAACAGCCGCCCGAGCTCGGCCGCTTGCGCCTCGTTCAGACAGGGCTCTCCGGCGAGAGCTCCAGGCATCGTGCGACCCGCCGCGCCATGACCGTGGACGCAGTCTTGGCGGTGCTCGTTGCGGCCGACATCGATGGCGAGAACTTCGCCCGCGCGACTGAAGACGATGCGGTCGGGCGTGACTTCGCCCTGGGCAACGGTCGAGCCGAGGCCCCACGCGGCGTTCACCAGCATTTCGCCGTCGGCAGTCCGGCTCAGTCCGCCGCCCGCGGCGACGGCGCGCACGAGAGGTTGGAGCAGAACCGCCATCGCGGTATCGGCCGGATCGAGGTCGTGGGTCGCCATGTAGCGCAGCGCGCGCGTCGACCACAGCGCCGCCCAGCAGGCCCGGACCGCCGTCTGGAAATCGGCCTCGCCGTCCAAGCCGAGATAACTCTCGAACTGGCCGGCGAAGCTGGAGCCGAAACGGTCCTCGACCAAAGCCGACGAGCGCACCACGCCGAGCGTGTCCGGCGGCGCCATCACCGTCCGCCAAGCGGCGAGCAGCGGTGCGAGCACGGCCGGGGCGATCGGCTGGTCGAGCAGCGCCAACTTCATGTCGAGCGCGTGGTGGCGCGCCGCCGGACCCTGCGCGGTGAACGCGCCGCGCGCGGTCTCCTGCAAGCCGAGCGCGGCGACCTGCCGACGATAGGCCTCGGCGTCGACGCAGAATCCCGGCGGGACCGGCAAGCCGGCGTGGCACAGTGCGGCGAGATTGGCCGCCTTCGGCCCGAACCGTCCGGCGTCGGCCGCTTCCTGGACACTCAGCGGAACTATCAGATCCATCATCGTTCCCCTATTCGGCACCGTCGCACGCGCCGTCGCCGGCCAGCGGCGCCGAAGTTGCGTCAGACCCCGCCGATCCCGAGCGTCGAATAGCCCGGCATCGGGTCGACCACGGTGATCTGCTCCACCGGGAAGTGAGAGATCAGCTCGGTGCGGTCGGGATGCACGATCAGCATCTCCTCGATGCGTACGCCCCACTGGAACGGCTTGCCGTGCTGGGTTTCAAGCGCGAACACCATGCCGGGCTTGATCTCGACCGGATGGTCGAGCGACCAGATACGCGAGATCACCGGCTGGTCGTATTGCGCGAGGCCGAGACCGTGGCCCCACAGATTGGCAGCCGCCTGATCCTCCTCCTTATATCCCCATGCTTCCTGCGCCGACGGCCATTTCGACGCGATCTCCCGCGTCGTCGTGCCGGCCTTCACCGCCTTGATCGCGTCGTAGAGCCATTTGAGCGCGGTGGCATAGACGTCCTTCTGCTCCCGGCTGGGTTCCTTGCCGACGCAATAGGTGCGGTAGTAGCAAGACTTGTAACCGTTCCAGGTCAGCGCCGCCAAATCCATGAACACGATGTCGCCCGGCTTGATGATGCGGTCGGAGAAGTTGCGCCAGTTCGGCCACGTGTTCGGGCCGGACGAGACGATCACGTCCTCGACGTCCTCCATGCCCGGGATCGAATAGAGAAACTGCATGATATGCGCCGTGACCTGGTTCTCGGTCAGGCCCGGCTTCAGGAACTTCATGCATTCCCAGTGCGCGGCATCGCCGATGGCGCCCACCATGCGCATGCATTCCTGCTCGTCCTCGTTCTTGACCGCGCGCGCTTCCATCATCGGCGTCATGCCGTCGGTCCAGTCGATCTTGGCATCCTTGAAAGCCTGCAGCATGTTGATGTCGACGAAATCGACGCCCAGCTTCATGCCGCCGACGCCGGCCTTCTTCATCTCCTGCACGACCGCGGCGGTGAATTTCTTGACCTGCTGGGTCGACGCCGGGCCGGCGGCGCCCTTGATCCAGGCGTAGGACCAACGGACGTTCTGTTTCGGAATCCAGGGCGAATGGCGCTCGATCTGCATGCCGATGTCGCCCTGCTCGAAAAGAATCGGCGCGTCGTCGCCGCACAGCATGGCGTAGCGCAAGCCGGGCTTGAGGCGGTTCCAGCCCGGCGTCAGCGTGCTCGTCACGTAGCGCACGTTCTCGTCATACATGAGGAGAAGTGCGCCCAGGCCGTGAGCCTTCATGCGCTCGCGCGCGCGCTCGAGCCGGTATTTGCGCAACCGGTCCCAATTGACGCGTTGCTGCCAGTCCAACCCCACCGCACCGAAGCTCGCCATGTTCGTCTCCTCCAGTGAATCAAAGTGTTTTGTCGCCGTTCCCGGCTCGTCTATCCCTCGACGGCCTCGACCTGGCCGGTTCGCGCCGATTTGACCACCGCTTCGAGCGCGGCGATGGTCGCAATCATCTCGCTCTGCGGCGTCGGATAAGGGGCTCCGCCGCGCGCCGCATCGGCAAAAGCCTCGAGGTTGGCACGCACCGCCGATACAGCCGGATATTGCATGCTGGAACGCTCGCCGTTCTTGCCGCAGATCGTCAAGGACGAACCGGTCGGCGCGTCGGGATGGCTCAAATCCCGCATTTCGGCCCAACCTTTGCTGCCGTAGAGGGCAAACCGCCCGTCATACGGCGTTGCCAGAATTGCGCTGATCAGGGCGTTGGCGCCGCATTTGAAGGTGATCAACATGCCCAGCGTATCGCCGTTCGCCAACAAGCCGTCGTGGCGCACGACGTTCGCCATCGCGCGCTCGGCCGGTCCGAGGAAGCTCACCGCCAGATCGAGCATATGGATGCCGGTCGCGGTCATCGGACCGGCCGGCGCCTCGTCGCTCGACAGGCGCCAGTTGGTGGACGGCAGATCGAGGAATTTGTCCTGATGGAAATTCGCTTCGATCTGGAGCGGGACGCCGAGCTCGCCGCTGTCGAGCCGCCGATGCATCTCGATGATCGGCGCATCGAAGCGGCGCTCGTGGCCGACGCCGAGCACGACGCCGTTTTCGTTGCAGGCCTCGACCGCGCGCGCGGCCTCGCGGCGCGTCAGCGTCAGCGGCTTCTCGCAGAACACGTGCTTCTTGGCGACGGCGGCCAGGACGATCTGCTCGAAATGCGTGGTGTGCGGCGTGCAGAGGATCACCGCGTCGATGTCCGGATCACCGAGGATTTCCGTATATTCGCCGGAAACCTGCAGACCGTGCTGGCGCGCATATGCGGTACCGCCGGCGCTGCGGGTCATGGCCTTGATCGGCCGCAACTTCGCGCTGTCGTGCAAAATTTCAACGACCGTCTGACCCCACCACCCGAGACCGATGACCGCCGCGTTCAGCACGGATCCTCGCGCATGACGGTTGGCTGCCCCGATCCGCTCGTTTCCTTCAATATCAGTGGCCTTGGTCGTCGTCATTATTTTCGCCGGAGCGGCGCGAGCCCGGTTGTGACCTTTCGCTTTATAACTGATCATATGATCAATAGTGAATCAAGGGCATCGGTTGGCGTGACGCGGATTGACGCCGCGGCCCGCACCGGCATCAACCGTTGCCGCCGGAGCCCGCGCTCCCGAGCGCTGCCTAGCGCCGGCGCAGAGACACCCACCGCACAGGCAGCCGGTCGAAGGTGCCGAGGCCCTCTTCGACCTGGACCTCGAATTGCGCCTCGCCCACCGGCACTACGCGCGCCAAGCCGAAACCGATGCACGCCGCCGCCATCACGCCCGCCGCCAGGATGGCCGCCTGCGCCGCCCCGCCGATCCGCATCATCGCTCGGTCCCCCGAAAACCGCATCGCAGCCCTCGCGCTTTTGCGGGGCATAACCCATGCCAGCGCGGAACGACCATCACGACGGGGATTGATTGGAAGGCGCCGGAGGTGTTCCAATACGAATCTGCGTTCCGGCTGGTCGCGGCAGGGCAAAGCCCTTCGAGGCGGAATGATTGAACACCTGACCGTTGGCACCGCCGTTGCCACCGAGCCGTGGGCTCAGCCGCGGGCCGGTGTCCTGCGCCGTTCGGTCTTCGCCCTCGACGCCCATCTGCGGCGCCGATACGGCATCGTCGAGTTCACCGCGCAACCCGATTGCCTCCTGCGCATCGCGCCGACCCGAGCGCCGCGCGATCTCGATCTTTCTGACGGCACACGCATCCGGCGCGGCGATCCGCTGCTCGACCTGCACCTCTGGAACGAGCACGTGCCGACGATTCCGCCGGCCGGGCTGACGCTGCGCTGGGCTGCGGCGGCGGCGCACTGCACGCGGGCGAGCCTGCGCGCGCTGGCGGCCGCAGCACAGGCCGGCACCGTGCCCGAATTTGTCGCGCTGCGCGGCTGCCTGCGCTTCGACGGGCGGCTGCTGGATGCACCGTTCGCCGGCTGCGGCTTCGATACCATCGCGGAAGGCTCGGCCTCGCCGACCGAATGGCTGCATGGGCTAGGCGAAACCTGCCTGCTCGGCATGCTGCTGTGGGCGTTCAATCCGGCCGGACTCGGCCACGCCCGCCTGATCCGCGCGCGCCGTTCCGTCTGGATGTCGCGCGAGCGGCTGCTCGCCCGCCACGGCCCGGCGCAACGCTGACCGTCGCACCGCGCGCGGTTCTTCCGCGGTTAACGGAAAATTTAGCCGGCTTGGATGGCCGACACCGGCGGCCGCGCACTTAAACCGCTTTTCATGCAGGCCCCGAGGTTTGGTATGCCACCATGGTTCGCCGTTCTCACGACGGCGAAATCGACAACGAACCAAACAAGATGAGGGAGGAAGTCATGTCGGGATTGAGCAAAGTGCTTGTTAGCGCGGCCCTGCTGAGCGGTCTCGCGATCGGCACGAGCTTCGCTGGCACGCCTTATACGTTCAAGCTGGTGACGAAGATTCCGCTGCCGACCAAGCCGGGTCATGGCGACTGGGTCGCCTTCGATCCGTCGAACCAGAACGTCTACGTGTCGCTCAAGGATCACGGCATGGCGGTCATCGACACCAAGACCAACAAAGTCGTGCATGCGTTCCAGGACATCAAAGCGCCGAACACGATGTCATTCGACAAGAACTACGTCTACGAGACGGCGGCCGAAGGTTCCGGCGCCGGCAAGGTCAACCAGATCGTCGTCATCAACAAGCACGACTGGAAGATCGTGAGCCGCGTCGCCACCAAGGGCACTTCACCCGACGGCACCTTCATCGATCCGGCGAACAAGCGGCTCTACGTCGCCTCAGACGACAACAACTGGATCGAGGAATACACCACGGGCGCGCATCCCAAGTTCGTCGCCAAGTATCCGCTCGATCCGGCGAAGCCGGAGAACGGACCCGATGTTGCCGCGCTCATCAACGGCACGATCTACGCCACGGACGATTCTGA
Organism: Alphaproteobacteria bacterium; assembly: GCA_028871055.1. Taxonomy (GTDB): domain Bacteria; phylum Pseudomonadota; class Alphaproteobacteria; order ATCC43930; family CGMCC-115725; genus REEB95. Next base: position 89,330 of record JAGWON010000002.1, on the reverse strand, counting down.
CGTCGAAACGCTCGATCCGAATACCGGCAAGATCAGCAAGGTCGCGGATTATCAGCTCAAGCAGAACAAGTTCGGCGGTACCAAGGGCATGTTCTGGGACGCCGGCCACCAGGCGATCTGGGTCGGCACGACGAACCACGTCATCTACATCGTCGATCCCAAGTCGCTGCTGATCGAAAAGCCGCTGCCGGAGACCGCCGGTGCCGATGCGGTCGTCGACGATCCCGGCCTTGGTCTCGCGTACGCGTTCGAGAGTGGCATTCCGGGCTTCGACGTCTACTCGATCAAGGATGAGAAGTATCTGACGACGGTCAAGGCCGGCCCCAAAGGACCGACACATAGCGGCGCGGTCGATACCGACACGCACAACGTCTACGCCTATGCCGGCGGCGCAGCAGCAATCTACGTCTACAAGCCCGTCGCGCAATCCGCCACGAAATAGGCCGCTAACAAGCCACCTTCAACGCGAAAGGTTCCGCGGTCCGGTGCGCGTCGCGCGCCGGACCGTTTTTTGGCGCGCCTTTCGAGGCGAGAACAACGGTAAGGTTTACCCCGCCTCTCCGCCGTGCTATCGCCTGTCGAGAGAGCCGCGAACCGATGATTCCCCGCTACAGCCGGACGGAAATGAGCGCCATCTGGGCGCCGGAGAACCGCTTCCGCATCTGGTTCGAGATCGAGGCGCATGCCCTCGACGCCATGGCCAAGGACGGCACGGTGCCGAAAGCGGCGGCCAAGGCACTGCGGACCAAAGGCAAGTTCGAGATCGCCCGCATCGACGCGATCGAGCGCGAGACCAAGCACGACGTGATCGCCTTTCTGACCAACCTCGCCGAGCATGTCGGGCCCGAGGCGCGATTCATCCACCAGGGCATGACATCGTCCGATGTACTCGACACTTGCCTGGCGGTGCAGCTGACGCAAGCGGCCGACATCCTCATCGCGGACGTCGATCGCCTCATGGCGGCGCTGAAGCGCCGCGCCTTCGAGTTCAAGCGCACGCTCTGCGTCGGCCGCAGCCACGGCATCCACGCCGAGCCGACCACCTTCGGCCTCAAGCTCGCCGGCCACTATGCGCAGTTCGCGCGCGGCCGCGCGCGACTCGAACGGGCGCGCGGCGAGATCGCCACCTGCAAGATCTCGGGCGCGGTCGGCACCTTCGCCAACGTCTCGCCCGCAGTCGAGGAATATGTCGCCAAGAAACTGGGCCTCGCGCCCGAGCCGGTCTCGACCCAGATCGTGTCGCGCGACCGCCACGCCGTGTTCTTCGCAACTCTCGGTGTGATCGCGAGCAGCATCGAGAACCTGGCGCTCGAGATCCGCCACCTCCAGCGCACCGAGGTGCGCGAGGCCGAGGAATATTTCGCGCCCGGCCAGAAGGGCTCGAGCGCCATGCCGCACAAGCGCAATCCGGTGCTGTCGGAGAACGTCACCGGCCTGGCGCGCGTGGTGCGGTCGGCGGTGACTCCCGCGCTCGAGGACGTGGCGCTGTGGCACGAACGCGACATCTCACACTCGGCGGTCGAGCGCGTGATCGCGCCCGACGCCACCATCGCGCTCGACTTCGCGCTGGCCCGAACGGCGGAGCTCATCGAAAAACTCGTGGTCTATCCCGAGCGCATGCGCGCGAACCTCGACAGCCTCGGCGGGCTGGTGAATTCCCAGCGCGTGCTGCTGGCGTTGACCCAGGCCGGCATGAGCCGCGAGGCCGCCTACCAGGTGGTGCAGCGCAACGCCATGGCGGCGTGGCACGGAAAGGGTGGGTTCGCCGACCTGCTCAAGGCCGACGCCGAGGTGTCAGCGCACATCAAGCCGGCGGCGCTGGCGAAGCATTTCGACCACGCCTATCACCTGAAACACGTCGACACGATCTTCAAGCGCGTGTTCGGCAAGGCGTGAGCCGGGCCGCGAACGGACACGCGCCAATCAGCCCGTCACGCTCGAGCGAATTTTTGTGACGTTGAATGATCTGACCGTCGCCCTCGCTTGCGCGGGAACGACGAAGACAATGTGATTCTACCTCAGCAAAACATGCTCTAAACCGAGCCCAACGGAAAAAAGAGACGCGGCGACGGCGACGTGCGACGCCGTGTCGCGCCCCGTCATTGTGTCGCCTGTTTCAAATAAGCGATGACGTCGCTGCGCTTCTGCGCGTCGGGCAATCCGGGAAACGGCATCTTGTCGCCGGGGATGAACGCCTTCGGATTGGCGAGATATTTAAACAGCGTGTCATCGCTCCACACCACGCCCGAGCTCTTCATCGCCGGCGAATAGTTGTAGCCGGCCTCTGTGCCCGCCTTGCGGCCGAAGACGCCATGCAGGCTGGGACCGATGCCGTTCTTGCCGGGATCGAGGCTGTGGCACCCCTTGCATTGCAGGAACACGAGCTTGCCCGCGTCGGGATTGCCCGGACCTTGCGCCAGCGCGGCCGGCACCGACAGCGCCGCCGCGAAGATGGCAATGAACAACTTTGCTGCGTTCACGATGAGTTTCCCCTTTGCACCCGCGACCTTCCGTCGCTATCCGCGAAAAATGGTCATAAACGCGATTTCTGCGGAAGGATATTGATCTAGATCAATGTCGCTCGAAAGAATCTTCAGGAAAGTCGCAACCAATTGTGCAGCGCAAACGTTTCTGCCTCGCGGTTGCGTTTTTTATGTGTCTTTTCAGGGGGATCAGAACGATGGGTGGGGGATTCGGAGCGTATCTGCGGCGCAGCATCGCGCTCGCAGGAATGGGTGTCGTTTCATTGTTCTTCGCCGTGGCGCCGGCCAACGCCTTGCCGAGCTTCGCGCGTCAGACCGGCCAGCAATGCGCCGCCTGCCATAACGGCTTTCCCGAGCTGACGCCCTATGGCCGCCTCTTCAAGCTCAACGGCTACACCTTCGGCGGCGGCCAGTCGAATCTGCCGCCGCTCGCCATGATGATCGTCGAGGACTACACCCATACCCAGGCCGGCCAGTCAGGCGGCGCGAAGACGCATTACGGACCCAACAACAATTTCTCGTTGAACACCGGCAGCATCTTCTACGGTGGACGGATCCTCGGCGATTACGGCCTCGGCGCTTTCGTGCAGATGACGTACAACGATCCGGCCCGAAGCTTCCATTGGGACAACAGCGACGTCCGATGGGCCCACGCGACCACAATCTACGGCAACGAGACCGTGTTCGGCATTAGCGTCAATAACAATCCATCGGTCACCGACCTGTGGAACACGACGCCGGCGTGGCGCTATCCCTTCCAGAGTTCCAGCCTCTCCCTCACCCCGTCGAACAAGACGATCATCGAGGGCACCTACTCGCAGCAGGTCTTGGGACTGAACGGGTATGTATCCTGGAATCGGCTGGTCTATGCCGAGGTCGGCGGCTACCACACGCTCTCCCAGGACACCGATATGGCGCTTGGCATCGCTCCGAACGGCACCGACTCATTCAGGGGCATGGCGCCCTATTGGCGCCTGGCGCTCCAGCCGCAATGGGGCCCGAACTCGTTCGAGATCGGCACCTTCGGCATGGACGCTTCGATCAATCCCGGCCGCGTGACGCAGTTCGGCACCAATGACAAGACCGATCTCGGCTTTGACGCGCAATACCAGTGGCTGTCTGACGTGCACCGCGCCTCGGCACAGGTGTCCTATATCACCGAGCACCAGAACCTGAAGTCGAGCTTCGCGCAGGGCAGCTCGACCAACCGGAACGACCAGCTGCATAGCTTCAACGCCAAGGCGACCTATTCGTACGAGCAGACCTATTTCGGAACCTTGGCCTATTCGCGCATCCAGGGTTCTGGTGACCCGGGTCTCTATTCCTCCACCTCGGCCAACAACAGTCCGAACAGCGATTGGTGGACAGTCGAGGCCGATTACATTCCGTTCAACCACGGCGGCCCTGATTTCTGGCCGTGGCTCAACGTGAAGTTCGGGCTGCAATATATCTGGTACACGAAGTTCAACGGCGCGACGACCAACTACAATGGCGCCGGGCGCAACGCGGCCGACAACAATACGTTGTACGGGTTCGTGTGGTTGACGTTCTGAGCGCGGGGGACAAAAATGACACTCCAAACGGACCGGACCGACGCAACGCGCGCAAACTTCCGCTGGGCGATCGCCATCCCGCTTGCGCTCGTGCTGGCGGCGTGCAATGCCGGCCAGCCGACCAGCGAGCAATCCGCCGCCAACGAGCAATCCGTGGTCCAAGGCACCGTCCACGTCTGCACGTCGTGCCACGGCTTCCACGGCCGCAGCGTGTCGCCGAGGTTCCCCAACCTCGCCGGCCAGCAGAAGGACTACATCGCCGCCCAGCTCAAGGCCTTCCGCGACCACACCCGCGCCGATCCGCACGCGCATACCTACATGTGGGGCATGGCGGCGACGCTGACCGACCCGACCATCGACGGCCTCGCCGATTATTTCTCGTCGCAGAAGCCGGCGCCCGGCACGACCGGCGACCCGACGCTCATCGCCGAGGGCGGGAAGATCTTCAAGGACGGCATTCCCGACCGCAAAGTGCCGGCGTGCCAGTCCTGCCACGGCAAGAACGGCGAAGGCGCCTCGATCATTCCGCGCCTCGCCGGCCAGCATCCGGGCTATATCGCGGACCAGCTCGACAACTTCATCTCGAAGGCGCGCGCCAACGAGATCATGCACGAGAACTCCAAGAACCTGACGCCGGAGGAGATCCAGCAGATCGCCACCTATGTCGGCTCGCTGTAGCGAGCCGCGGGCCGGCGCGCTTGATTTGAATTGGTTTGAATAAAGACTGCTGATCGGCTGGCGCGGGACCGGTTGTCGCAGCGTCGAATCTGCGCCTTGTTCGCAGCCACCGAAGCACCGCCAACTCATGCCGCTGTCGCGCCGACATGGCGACGGCTATAAGGGGTGCCGGGTCGACGCCGGGGAGTGGAGGATCGTTTGGGCGTTCTGGTCACGGACGACGGGCTGATGCGACGAGAGACGTCGATAAGGCTCCCGGCACCCTTGCGTCGCTCCAGCGTGCGGACACGGCTGCGTTCCGCCTCGCTTCGCCTCGCGCTCACCGCCTCGCCGATGCTGCTGCTCGATGCCGGCCTCGCCCTGACGGTGCGGACGATTGCCCGCCGCCACCGCGGCCTCGTCGCGCGCCTCGCGCCGAGCGCCGGCGCGAGGATCCTCATCGAAATCGCCGACATACCCTGTGCGCTGCTGCTGACCATCGAAGAGGCGCCGCGCCTGCCGAGCCTGCGACTGGCAACGGGCGCCGACCGGAAGCTGGCCACTGCTTCCGTCGCCGGACAGCTCAGCCGCCTGGTGGAACTGCTCGACGGCGACGTCGACGGCGACACCATGTTCTTTTCGCGCGACCTGTCGATCAGCAGCGATACCAGCGCCATTCTGCTGCTGCGCAACGCGCTCGACAGCGAGGATATCGACTTGTTCGACGACATGCTCGGTCTGCTGGGGCCGTTCGCCAAGCCGGCGCGCCGCATCCGGCAAACCGTGGCGGCGGTCGCCCAGGGCGTGGAGCGTCGCACCGCCTCGCGCCGGATGCGACGGCTTGCCGCGGCCGCAGGTTCGAACACCCCGGACGAAAAGGCGTGACGATGGAACTCGTCTGTCCCGCAGGAAATCCGGCTGCCTTGCGCGCTGCGGTCGAAGCAGGTGCCGACGCCGCCTATGTCGGGTTTCGCGACGAGACCAACGCCCGCAATTTTCCCGGCCTGAATTTCAGCCCGGACGAACTGCGGGACGGGATCAGGCTGGCGCATGACGGCAACTGCAAGGTCTATGTCGCGGTCAACACCTTTCCCCGCGCCGGCGCCGAAAAAATCTGGCGGCGGGCGGTCGCCAACGCCGTCGATCTGGGCGCCGATGCCGTCATCCTGGCCGACATCGGCCTGCTCGCGGACACGGCGCGGCGCTTTCCCAAGCTGAGGATCCATTTGTCCGTGCAGGCGGGCGCGTCGCACGCCGCGGCCATCGATTTCTATGCCAAGGCCTTCGGGGTGCGCCGCGTCGTCCTGCCGCGGATGCTGACGGTCGCCGAAATCGCCACCCTCAACCGGACGATCGCGGTCGAAACCGAAACCTTCGCCTACAGCGTGATGTGCCCGATGGCGGAGGGGCGTTGCGCGCTTTCCGCCTACGTCACCGGCGAGTCGGCCAACGCCGCCGGCGTTTGCTCGCCGACCAGCCAAGTACGCTACGAACGCGACGGCGACGATGTCATCGCCCGGCTCGGCGGGTCGATCATCAACCGTTTCCACCCGGACGAAACCGCCGGTTATCCCACCTTGTGCAAGGGACGGTTCATCGCGAACGGCGAAGCCACCTATCTCTTCGAGGAGCCGGCAAGCCTCAACACCGCGACGATTCTGGCCGAGCTGAAGGCGGCCGGCGTGACCGCCCTCAAGATCGAAGGACGACAGCGGGGACGGGCCTATATCGCGAGCGTGGTCGCATCGTTCCGCGCCCTGCTCGACGCGCTTGAAAGCGGCCGCGAAGTGCCTGCCGAAGTGGTCCAGCGCCTCGACCGGACCGCGGAAGGACGGCGCCTGAGCGCCGGCGCCTACGAGCGGAGATGGCGGTGAAAGCCCGCCTCACGCTCGGCCCGGTGCTGTTCAATTGGGAGCCCGAGCGCTGGCGCGATTTCTATTTTCGCATCGCCGACGAGGCCGACGTCGATGCCGTCTATGTCGGCGAGGTGGTCTGTTCCAAACGGCAGCCTTTTCTCGCGCCCCATCATGCGACGGTGGTCGACCGCCTGCGCGGAGCGGGCAAGACGGTCATCCATTCGAGCCTGGCGCTCGTCACCAACGAGCGCGACGCCGGCGCGATGCGCGAGATGTGCGCGGGCGGCGATCTCGTCGTCGAGCTGAACGACATCGGCCTGCTGGGTGCCGTCGCGGGTACGCCCCATGTCCTCGGCCCGCTCATCAACATCTACAACGAAAGCACGCTCGCCTACCTTGCCGGCAAGGGCGCCGTGCGCGCCTGCCTGCCGCCCGAGCTGTCGCTCGCCAGCATCGCGCGGCTGGCGACAAGTCGGAAAATCGACATCGAGGTCTTCGCCTTCGGCCGCATGCCGCTCGCCATTTCGGCGCGGTGCTTTCATGCGCGCGCCCACCATCTGCACAAGGACGGCTGCGAGTTCGTCTGCGGCAACGATCCCGACGGCCTCGTCGTCACGACGCTCGAGGGGAAACCGTTCCTTGCGGTGAACGGGATGCAGGTCCTCTCCTATACCTGCTGCAATCTGCTCGGCGAGCTCCCCGCGTTGCGCAAGGCGGGCGTCAACTGGTTCCGGCTTTCGCCGATGTCCGCCGATATGGTTGCCGTGGCGCGCGTCTTCCGCGGCGTGCTCGACGAGCGCGCCGCCGCCGCGGAAGCCATCCCCCGGCTCGCGGAACTGTTGCCCGGCGTGCCGTCGTCAAACGGCTTCGTGCAAAGCCGCGAAGGCCGCGCTTTCGTACAATAGCGCAGGCCGTCGGTGCGCCATGCCAGCGGCATGGCGACTCGATCGGCGGACTTTCGCTCTTGCCCCCGCTGCTTTCTGATCGCCCGGCGCGGAAACCGGCAACCGAATGTTCCCTGGGGCACGATGATTTCAGGTCGGCCGGAGAAGTCCCTCGCCCACGAAGCGGGAGAGGGGCTTTCCGATCCGATCGGATGGCATTGCGCGTTAGAGCATGTTTTGCGCAGGTAGAATCACATTGTCTTCGTCGTTCCCGCGCAAGCGAGGGCGACGGTCAGATCATTCAACGTCACAAAAATTCGCTCTAGGCCGCCTGGCGGCCATGCGACCGCGTCGCATGTTCGTCACTCCGTGTGGCAAGGCGTCGCAGCCGGCCCGTTCGCGGCCGTGATTTGATCTGAATCAACATCCGGCGCGCGCCGCCGCGCGACAAGGTCCGCGCCGATCCCTACTCACAAGGAAACCGATGATGACCAACACGATGAAAAAGACCTTCGGCGCACTCGCGGTCGCGATTGCCGCGGTGATTTTTGCCGCGCCGAGCTTCGCCGCCAATGTGGTGGTGAAGGAGCTCAACAAGGGCCCCGACGGCTTCTTCGTCTTCGAGCCCCAGCTCGTCACGATCAAGCCGGGCGACACCGTGACCTTCGTCGCCGACGACAAGGGCCACGACGTACAGTCGCTTCCCGGCATGATCCCGGCCGGTGCGCAGCCGTTCGCGGGCAAGATGAGTCAGAACGCCACGGTCACCTTCACCACGCCCGGTGTCTACGTCTACAAGTGCCAGCCGCACTTGGCCCTCGGCATGGTCGGCGTGATCGTCGTCGGCTCGCCCGCCAATCTCGCCCAGATCGACGCCTCGAAGCTGCCGCCGATGGCGCAGAAGCGGGTCGCCGGCCTGTTGCAGCAGATCAAGACGTCAACCGCAAGCGCCCGCTGAAGCCGGCGAACGTCTTCGACGACGGGACGTGGGGAGCCGGCTGCGGCCGGGGGAGCAAGCGCTGCCTCGGCCGCGGTCGCGCTGCCTGGAGCAGATCGCGTTTAAATCGTATCGCCGCATCGAGATCGTCGTTGCCGCGAAGCTTGTCCCCGCGCAGGCGGGGAGCGGGAATCCACTGCCCCTGGACCCCCGCTTGCGCGGGGTGACGAACGGGGTGTGTCAGCCTCAATGCGTCGTGCGCTACCGCGGAACGCCGAGCTGCTTCTTGGCCTCGGCCAGGCAGCGGTCGAGCTCGAGGCGCAGCCGCGCGGCGTCGAGCGTGACGTCGACGCCCTTGGCCTTGAAGTCGGCTTCGATCTTGGCCAGCACCGCCTCGTCGCCGTGCTTGCCGAAGGCCGCGGCCATCAGCTCGCGCGCATAATTCTCGGCGGCGTCGCCGCCGAGGCCGAGTTTCCCCGCCGCCCATAATCCGAACAGGTGATTGCGCCGCGCCCGCGCCTTGAAGGCGAGTTCCTGGTCGCGGTGGAATTTCGCCTCTTCGCCCTTCTCGCGTTCGTCGAATGTGGTCATGCGGTGGAGTGTAGAACACTCTCCTTCCCAATCGCATCTGCGTATTAACGCGCTCCTCGCCGACGGTTAATCGCGGTCGGCCCCCTCCCATTCCCTCCCCCTCGAGGGGGGAGGGTTAGGGTGGGGATGAGCGGCCCTACACAAAGCGCACGCGGCAGTCCATCATCGCGCCCGCATGTGCACCTTCGTGATCCTGCGCCGGCCGGGCCATGACTGGCCGGTGCTGGTGGCCGCCAACCGCGACGAGATGATCGGCCGGCCGTGGCAGCCGCCGGCGCGGCACTGGCGCGACCGGCCCGAGGTGGTCGCCGGGCTCGACGAGCTGGCGGGCGGCTCGTGGTTCGGCATCAACGATCACGGCGTGCTCGCCGGCATTCTTAACCGCTTCGGCTCGCTCGGTCCGGCGCCCGGCGTGCGCTCGCGCGGCGAGCTGGTGCTCGAGGCGCTCGACCATGCCGACGCGGCGGCGGCGGCGCACGCTCTGGCCGATCTCGATCCCAAGGCCTATCGCACCTTCAACCTGATCCTCGCCGACAATCGTGAGGCGTTCTGGCTCAAGCACGCCGATCCGGCGGGCGCGCTGCCGCTCGAGCTACGCGAGATCGAGCCCGGACTGGCGATGATCGCCGCCGGCGACCTGGACGACGACACGCCGCGCCTGAAGCGCTATCGGCCGCTGTTCGCGCGCGCGACGCCGCCCGATCCCGCCGCCGACGCGTGGTCGTCCTGGGAGGCGCTGCTGGCCGACGACCGGCCCGATCCCAACGACGGCGCCGCCAATTCGATGCGCTTCCTGACGCCCGAGGGCTTCGGCACGGTGTCGAGCGCACTCGTTGCGTTGCCCGGGCCCAATCGGCCCGGGCGGAAGCCTGCGTTCCGCTTCGCCGCCTGGCAGCCGAAATCGGCGCCATGGCGCGACATCGCGGTCTAGAGCGACATCCATCCAGATCGAAACGTTGACACCCCTCACCCTGCCATCTCCCCCGAAGGCGAGGGAGAGGGTTGCTTTGAGTTGGCGCGGCGCAGCCGAGCCTTACTCAAAGCTGGATGAGCGGATGCCTCTGCTTGATCGGATTCTGCGCTCGGTGAACGCGTGCACCGGTTGTCTCGGTGACACGCCGCAGGCGCGCGGTTGAAACCAGCAATCGGCCCGACCGCTCATCCGTCAGCCTTGCGGTCCGCTCGGCGCCATCGGCTGGACCGGAAGCGTCGGCACCGTCGCCGGCGGCGTCTGCTTCGCCGGCGGCGGACAGGGAACTCTCACCCACGCACGCCCACCATAGGACACGTGGTCTGATATGCCGTCCCATCCTGGTGGTCCGGTGTGCGGATGAACTCCGGTAGCAACATTGATCCAGCCGCCATCTGGCAACTGCGCCCACGCACGCCCACCATAGGACACGTGGTCTGATATGCCGTCCCATCCTGGTGGTCCAGTCCGCGGATGAACTCCGGTGGCGACGTTGACCCAACAGGAATCTGATGCGATTTGTCCCGAGCTCCATCCAGCGGCGGTTTGGGCTTGGGCGGTCTCGAAGACGCCGCTCGTCAACAAGGCCGCCACCGCCAGGAAGGCCGCGGATGCCGCGATCCGGATCGACCGCGAAAATAAACCCCTCACCATGTCGCCCTCCTTGGTGACGTAGCAGGCTGCTGCAAAAATCTTTCCGCCGTCATCGCGAGGCGCTGCAAGCGCAGCGCTGCGGTGCCGTGGCGATCCAGAAAGACAGCGGAAATCCATCGTTGCTGGATTGCCGCGTCGGCCTTCGGCCTCATCGCAATGACCTCCTGAGTGTTTTTCAGCACCCTGTTAGGCCCGGATGAACCGATTCACGCTCGCGGTCCGAGCATGATCGTTGTGGAACGCAAGCCACCGCACGAGACAAACCCACACGGCGAAATACGCCGCGCCGCCGATAGCCTGATCGGCGAGCGAGCCGCGTCAGCCTTGCGATCCGCTCGGCTGCATGATCAGCGGCACGAACGGTATCGTCTTCGGCGGCGGGCATGGCATCGACAGGCCCCAGGGCTTGGCACCGGTCTGCGGCGTGACGTTCCACCCGCCGCCGTACTTGGGCGAATACGTGGCCGGGCCGATGACGTTGCCGTGGCTGTCGACCGCCCAGGTATTGCCCTGGAAGTCCTTGACGACCTTTTCGTCGGCGGGGCCGCCGGTGGGCGCATTCTCGCCAGTCCAGTTGCCGTGCGCGACCACCGGCAAACTGAGCGAACCGCCGCAGCCGTTGTTGACGGAGGCCGACGCCTGGGCGCGGGCGGAATCGCTCGCCGCGCCGATCAACGCACAGAGCGCCGCGCCGACAACGACCGCACGCGGTCGAATCCCGTTCAGCATGAGCATGATGACCCCTTCGCCGGGTTCACCGACCGCCCCCGCGGTCTCCCCTGTCCCGGCGGGTTCAATTCTACACGCGCGGCGAAGCCGGCGAAACGGCCACGCGGTCTGGCCCCGTGCCGGGACGCGACCTCGCGGTCTTAGGGCGCGCCAGCGAGCGGACGCGCATCGTCGCCCATCGATCAGCCTTGCGAGCCGCTCGGCGCCATCGGCTGCACCGGAAGCGTCGGCGCCGCCGGCGGCGGACATGGAACGCGTTCTGCCTCATGCCCACCTGTTAGCTGAACAACATTCGCCCCGTGATGGAGGTTGAATCGGTCATCATCAGTGATGTCTACGGGTCCGACCAGAACTTGTTGTCCAGTCGTGATGTCAATCCAGGAACCATCTGACCGTTGTTCAGCCTCGTGTCCGTTTCTGAGCTGAACAACATTCGCCCCGTGATGGAGGTCGAATCGGTCATCATTAGTGGTGTCTACGGGTCCGACCAGAACTTGTTGTCCAGTCGTCGTATCGTGCCAGCAATCGCCGCCGCCGCTCGCCGCGGTTTGGGCGTGCGCGTCCGAGAACCGGCCGACGCCGAATGCCGCGATCGACACGGCGATCGCGCAGGCTGCGACCCTATTCAACGGGGAGAGAGAAACCTTAATCATCGTCGTCTGCTCCGATCCATGCATGCGCCGCGCGCGTCACCGGCAGCCGGTGACGCCAAAGCGGCCGATGCGGCACCTAGCCGTTAGATCCCGGCGTCTGATATTGCATCGGCTGCTGCGTGCCCTTCGGCGGACAGGCGATCAGCTCATACTCCTGACCCGTCTCGGGATTGTATAGATGCGTGAAATCCGGGATGTCGCGTGCGCCTTGCGAGACGCTCAGCGATGCTGGCATGCCGCGTCCGGTGGCTTGATAGTCGCCTTCGGGCGGAACGGCCGGCTTTTGCGTCTTGACGTCGATCCAGGTCACCTGCTTGTCGCCGCCCACCATGTGCGCCGTAAAGCAGTCGGCGCCTGAAACCATGACTTGGGCGTGCGCGGTTTGGCCGCCTGTCAGTCCAAGCGCGGCGACGGCAAAGAGTGCGTACGCATAGGTCTTCATAATCCCTCCAATATCCGCAGTGGGTTGGCCTCACCAGCAGCTGGTGATGCCGAAGCGCGGCGCTCAGCAACGGACCCCGACCACGTCGATATCCTCCGGCCGGCCGCCAACGACGGCATAGACGTCGAAGTACCAGATGTGATTGCGGCCCGTGGCGCAGGCGCCCGGCGGTATCGTCGTCGTGTAGCGGCTGCCCGGCTGCAAGCCGTTCCCCGCCGCGAGCGCGAGCGGCTCCTGCAACAGCATCGGCCCGTAGGGCAGCATCGTATTGCCGAACAGCATTTGGCCGATCGGTCCGCGTTTGAACTGCGCCGCGGTCGGCCGAACCTTCAGCCCGTTGCGACTGACATAGAGCGTGATCGTGGTGCCGGGCGGGCCGGAGCAGACCGGCTTGGCGAGCTCGAGAAAGCTCGCCGAATTGCCATGGCATGGGCTGGGCAGCGGCAAACCGGCCGCCGGCTGCGGCGCCGGCGCGGGACTTGGCGCCGGTGGCCGCGGCGCATTGCCAAAATTCGGAGCGGGTTGCGGCGCCGCGGCAAGCAGCGTGCCGCGCACGATGGCGAAGCCGCGATAGCCCGATTGCGCGTTCTGCGACCACGTGGCGGAATTGGAATCGATCACCTGGTATGTGCCCGCCGGAAGCCGAATATTGATATCGGCGATCCAGTTGACGTTGGGCGCGTTGTTCTGGCCCGACGTGGCATGCGCGCGGAACGGACCGTAGGTGCGACCATTCCTATCGCGCAGCGCAATCGTGCCGGCCGGCGCGCCGCGGCCGCCGTTCCAGTGATAGGTGATGAGCTGGGTGATCTGCGCCGGTGCGCGCAGCGTGAACACGTTCGCCGCCCGCGGCCCGTTCGTCACCGCATAGCCGTTGGTGTTGTTGTAGAGATCGGCGGCCCGCGCGCCGCCGGCGCCGAGCAGCGACGCGGCGATGACGGTCCCCGCCGCCAGCCGCGCCATCGTGAGCCGTGCACTCATTTTGTCACCCTCCCCCGGCTGATCGTTGCGCGTCAGAGTTTGCGCAGCTCGACGCGGCGATTCTTGGCGCGGCCGGCATCGGTGTCGTTCGACGCCACCGGCTTGGTATCGCCATAGCCTTTGGCCTGAAGCCGCTTGGGATCGATGCCGTATTGCTTGACCAGCGCGTCGACCACCGCCTTGGCGCGGTCTTCGGAGAGCTTCTGGTTGTGCGCCTTGTCGCCGGTGTTGTCGGTGTGGCCGGCAATCTCGAGCTTGAGCGAGCGGTCGATCTTCAAGAGGTTCGCGACCTCGTCGAGCGTCGGCTTGCTCTCCGGCTTGACGATCGCCTTGTCGGTATCGAAGTAGACGCCGTAGAGGTCGACCTTGCCCTTGGTCGCCAGCGCGTCGGCCATGTCGGCCGCCTTGACCACGACCATTTGATTCTCGACCGCCTTGGCGGCGACGATATCAACGCCGACCAGAATTTCGCCCACTTTCATGACGACGGGAGGAGCGCCGGGCGCCTTGAAGGCCGGGTTCGCATGCTTCTCGATCGCGATCACGCTCGCGGTGATGTCCTTGCCGTCGGCGGTGCCGTGCGCCGAGAAATAGCACATCGGCCCGTCGGGCCCGTGATTGGTGCTCGAGCCGTTGCTATAAGGATTGGTATCGAGCGGCGTCTGCACCTGACCGTAGACGAAGTCTTCCGTCCCAACGATCCCATATTCGGTTTTGCACGGCGCGATCTCGCCGGTGATAGCGAACCCAGCTTCCTTGAACGCCTGTTCATAGTTGCGCAGCAGCTCGAATGCGGTATGACCGAGCGGCACGCGATACATGATCCGCGTTACCGCGCCTTCGACGGTTTTCTTCTTCAGGTCGTTATCGACCAAGACCGTGTACTGGTCGAAGCTTCGAGTCACATAGACGACGATCTCGGATCCCTTGAACCGCTTCAGGAACGGCGGGTCCTTGCTGCCGGGCACGTCGGCCGCGTGCGCGACGCTGACAAAAGCAACCAGGGCGAGAAGTGCAAAAACCAAGCGTCTCATCGTGAAGCCCTCCTGCGGCCGACGCCGCTATCAAAATGTCCCACCAACCGCGTTCACGGATCGCCGAACGGCAGCACGTATTTGAGCGTCACGCCGACGTTGTTGCCGAACTTGGCGGTGCCGAACGACGCGGCGTTGCCGCCCGGCATGGTCTTGGTGCCGCCGCCCAACGTGTCGGTGACCAGCAGCTGCGTCCAACCGCCGCCGAGATAGGGGCTCTTCAGCGACACACCGGCCTGGAACGACGGCTCGATGTTGGTCTGCCAGCCGGTGCTGAAATTGTCGCCGTTGCCGGGGAAGACCTCGCTTGCCTTCCATTGGTCGAGCGCGAATCCGGCGCCAAGGATGAACCGGACGCGGATCGGCGCCTGGTAATCGGCCCAGTCGAGGCAGTCGTAATAGTCCTCCTCACTCGCTGCCGCCCAATCGCAGAACTCATAGAGCCAGTTGACGAACGCATTGGCCGCGAGCCCTTGCGTGTAGCTGAGCGTGCCGGGAACGTTCGCCGTCACGTTCTTGGTGCTGGCGCCGCTGATCGGCAGCATGAAGTTGCCCGAGGCGCCGATTGCCATGCCGTTGCCGATCGGATGCCGGGCATCGAACTCGAGCGTCGGCATGACGCGGGCCGGGCTGAGCGTCTGGGACGCGCCGGGGCCGACGCCGGTGCCGAGATAGTCGAACTTGACGTTGGGAACGAGGACGGTGCCGCCGAGGCCGCCGCTGAACATCCAGTTCGGCCTGATCTTGACGCCGCCCGTCGTCGCCGGCGGCTTCTTGGGAATCACCATCACCAGCGTCTTGGGCGGACACGGTCCAGCGACGGGGGTCGGTCCCTTCCACGGACTGAACGCCGACTTGGGATCGCTCGGCGGCCGCTTGGTGAACTCGCCCACCATCGCGCCCGTCGTCTGGTCGAAGCCGAGATAGCTGGCGACGTCCTTTCCGGTCTTGGGATTCTTGCATTTGTGCTCGACGATGGTGATGTCCTGCGTGTTGGGCGGCTTGCCGATCGTCAGATCGGTCTGGACGATCGGGTCGTTGACGGGCGGCGTCGTGGGCGGTGCCGATGTGTCCTGAATCGGCGCCGTCGGCGGCGCAATCGCCGGCGTCGTGGTGCCGACCGGCGCGACGCCGCCACCACCGGCTGGCTGGGCCTTTGCCCCAGGCATCGACGAGCCGATCGCCAAACCCATACTCGCCGCGACCAGCGGCGCCACGATCCAGTTCATGCGCATTGTCGCCCCCCCCCGATTTCGCGTTTACGCGGTGGAAGTCACCTCACCCTTGAGACCCCGACGGCGTCGGCGCCATCGGTCGCGTCGACGGCGGCGGACAGGGGAAATCCATGGACGGCGTGGCACCGGACTGCGGCGTAACCTTCCAGTTGCCGTCAGGCATGCGCTCCGCCGGCCCGATCAAGGTACCCGAGCCGGTGACTCCCCAGTTGTTGCCTTTGTCGTCCGTGACGATCGTGCCCTCAGCGGCGGTTCCACCGCCGGGCGCGCTCGGACCGCCGAATGTGCCGTGCGCGACCATCGGCATCTGAAGCCGGTGGCCGCAAGCGTCGACGCCCGTATACGGCGGCGACGGCGGCGCGTCGCTATTCAGCACCATCGGCGGCGGCGGACCGCCGCCGCACGCGGCAAGCAGGATCGGCAGGACCAGCGCGGCGACGAGGCACAAGCCGCGCCGGGTATCGCGATGCGATGCCATGGCTTTTCCCCTCGGCGCGATCCGCGCCCTGTCCGCAGCAGCCATTGACAGGCGGCGCGCGCGCATATTCTCTAGTCTTCGGCCATTGTGTGGGGCGTGGCCGAAACCGCCAATAGGCAGAACTGCCCATGGTTGGTTAGCTCGTTCTACCGTTCGTTTTGCTTGGGTTCGGTCGATGGCGCGTGGCCTGAGGGGGGCCGGCGATGGGCGACGGGCTCACCAAGCGCGACTTGCGCGCGGCGCTGGATTTCATCGCCGGCGCTTATGCGGCGCGCGACCTCGACGGCTTCGCCGCCTTCGTCGCGCGCGAGTTGCTGACGCTGACGTCGAGCGAATGCGCCGCCTATAACGAAGTCAATATCCCGCGCGGCCGCGTCCGCTGGGTTTATGGCGGCGTGCCGCCGATACGGGACGGCACGCGCATCTTCGAGGCGCACATTCGCGAGCACCCGTTCCTCGATTATTTCGTGCGGCCCGACGCGAACGCGACCGTGACCATCGCCGACTTCATCAGCGACTGCGAATGGCGCCGCCGCGGCATGTATACGGAGTTCTATCGCCCGATGGGCGTCGAGCACGTGATCGGCGCGAAGATTCCGAGCCCAGCGGAGCTAACCGTTGCGTTCGTCGCGGTGCGCAGCGGCAAGGATTACGGCGCGCGCGACCGCGCCGTGTTCGATCTCATCCGCCCGCATCTGCTGCATGCCTACGAGATCGCCGCCGCCCATGCCGACCACGGCCGCGATCTGGCGCTGCTCCATCGGGGCATCGACGCGCTGCGCGGCGGCGCCATCGTGCTCGCGCCCGACGGCCGCGTCCTGATCGCCACCGCGCGTGCGCGACAGTGGCTCGTCGATTATTTCGGTGCGCGCGCGACGGACGCGTACTTGCCCGATCTGCTGGCGCGCTGGGTGGCGCAGGGCGAGCTGCCTGCCGCCGCGGCCGACACGCCGCCGACGCTGTGCCGGCCCTTCGTCGTCGAGCGCGGCAGCCGGCGCCTCGTCGCCCATCTGCTCGACGATCGCGGCCGGCGGCTCATCGTGATGGAAGAGCGCCGCACCGCCTTGCGGCCCAAGGACCTGGCTTCGCTCGGCCTGACGCGGCGCGAGGCCGAGATTCTCGCCTGGCTCGCCCTCGGCAAGACCGACGGCGAGATCGCGTCCATTCTCGACATCTCGCCGCGCACGGTGAGCCACACGCTCGGGCGCATCTACCGCAAGCTCGGCGTCGAGAGCCGCGTCGCCGCCGCCGCCCGCGCCCTGCGCGCGGCCGGGTCGGCATGAGGACGCCCACGCAGACGGATAGGCAATTCTGCCCATTGGTGGCCGGCGGCGCCGTGCGAATAATCCGCCGCGATCCCGGCACGCGGATCACCGACCGCGGGACCGGTCAGCGCTTGAACGCGGAGTCGAGAAGCGTGGCAAAACGGCGGACGCCCGGCGGACAGAAACCGTTGCGGGCCGAAGACTTGATGGCGTTGGACCTGACGCGGCGCCAGGCGGAAATCCTGGCCTGGCTCGCCTTTGGCAAGACCGACGCCGAGATCGGGCGTATCCTAGGCATTTCGCCCAAGACCGTCAGCCATACGATCGGCCGCATCTACCGCAAGCTCGGCGTCGAGAGCCGCGTCGCCGCCACGCTGCGCGCGGTGCGCGCCGCCGGATCGCGCAAGACCTTGGCCGGACGCGACGATTTGGCCTGAAAAGCTGTGCGCGACTCGGGCTGTGGCGGCGCAGCAGCGTTGGCGTTGCGGGCTGCGCTTGCTATATAAGGTCTCGCTTACTTTTTCCTCGCCGAGGCTGGTCATGACCCGACGCAAGCAGATCTACGAAGGCAAGGCCAAGGTGCTGTTCGAGGGCCCCGAGCCCGGCACCCTGGTGCAGTATTTCAAGGACGACGCCACCGCCTTCAACAACCAGAAGAAAGGCACGATCACCGGCAAGGGCGTGCTCAACAACCGCATCAGCGAGTACCTGATGCTGCGCCTAGCCGAGATCGGCATTCCGACGCATTTCGTGCGCCGGCTCAACATGCGCGAGCAGCTGGTCAAGCAGGTGCAGATCATACCGGTTGAAGTCGTCATCCGGAACGTCGTCGCCGGCTCGCTCGCCAAGCGCTTCGGCCTCGAGGAAGGCACGGCGCTGCCGCGCTCGATCGTCGAGTACTACTACAAGAAGGACGAGCTCGGCGATCCGATGGTGTCGGAGGAGCACATCACCGCCTTCGGCTGGGCGTCGACCCAGGACCTCGACGACATCATTCAGTTGTCGCTGCGCGTCAACGATTTCCTCACCGGTCTGTTCCTCGGCATCGGCATTCGCGTCGTCGACTTCAAGCTCGAGTTCGGCCGGCTCTACGAGGGCGACGAGATGCGCATCGTGCTGGCCGACGAGATCAGCCCGGACAATTGCCGGCTGTGGGACCTGAAGACCAACGAGAAGCTCGACAAGGACCGCTTCCGCCGCGACATGGGCAAGGTCGAGGAAGCCTATCAGGAGGTGGCGCGCCGGCTCGGCCTCCTCAACGAAGGCGCGCCCGGCGACGTCAAGGCGCCGCAGGCGGTGCACTAGAGCATGATCCGATCAAGTCGAAACACCTTGTCGTCACCCCTGCGAAAGCAGGGGTCCAGAGCCTGCCCCGGACTTGATCCGGGGGCAACAGCACGTCGCTTGCCCTGGGTTCCCGCTTTCGCGGGAACGACGATTCATTTGGATCGGATAGCACTCTAGTGGTCAAGGCGCGCGTCCAGATCATGCCCAAGTCGGGCGTGCTCGATCCGCAGGGCAAGGCGATCGCGCATGCCCTCGCCTCGCTCGGCTTTTCGGGCGTCGGCGAGGTGCGCCAGGGCAAGGTCATCGACCTCGAATTGAGCGAGACCGATCCCGGCAAGGCCAAGCGCGCGGTCGAGGCGATGTGCGAGAAATTGCTCGCCAACACGCTGATCGAGAGCTATCGGATCGAGGTTCAGGGCTAAACGGTCGTCCCGAGCGGGCGTTCCCCTCACCCTTCCCTCTCTCCCAAATTGGGGGAAAGGGTTGCTTTGAGTTGGCGAACCCTGAGCCCTCGTCTTGAGGAGCCACGCGCCCTCTCCTTCGAGAAACGCTGCGCTCCTCAGGATGTGGGCGCGTAGTGTCTCGAAGGACGAAGGGCAAGCCTTACTCAAAGCTGGGTGAGGAGAACATCCCCCAACCGCGATGGGAGTTGGTACGATCAGCATGATTTTTGCAAGGCGTTTGGCATGACCGGACCGCTGACCGGCAAGCGCATCGCGGTGCCCGAGAGCCGCGAGCTCGACCTGTTCGCGCGCATGCTCGAGGAGCAGGGCGCGGAAACGCTGCGCTGTCCGCTGGTGGCGATCCGCGACCTCGACGATCCGGCGCCGGCCGACGCGTGGCTCCGGCGCCTGATCGCCGGCCGCTTCGACGATCTGATCCTGCTCACCGGCGAAGGCCTGCGCCGGCTCATGGGCATCGCGCAACGCGCCGGCATCGACGCGGATGTCGTCGCCGCGCTCGGCAAGCTGCGCACGATCACGCGCGGACCGAAGCCGGTGCGGGCGCTGCGCGAGCTCGGCCTCAAGGCGGGATTGAGCGCGGCCGAGCCGACGACCGCCGGCGTCATCGCCACGCTCACGGCCGAAAACCTGAAAGGCCGCACCGTCGGCGTGCAGCTCTATCCCGACAATCTCAACGCGGCGCTGCTCGATTTCCTGGCGCAGGCGGGTGCGACCGCCGATCCGGTGCTGCCCTATCGCTACGCGTCGGATATCGAGGCGGCGCAGGTCGTCGATCTCATCGCGGCAATGGCGGCGGGCACGCTCGACGCCATCGCCTTCACCAGCTCGCCGCAACTCGAGCGCTTGGCCGCGGTGGCACGCCAGCGCGGACTCGAGCCGCGGCTCAGGGACGGCCTGGCGCGCACCAAGATCGCCGCGGTCGGTCCGGTGGTGAGCGCGGCGGTCGAGAAGATCGGCGGCCACGTCGCCATCGCTCCCGCCGGTGGCGCGTTTCATCTCAAGCCGCTGGTCAATGCCATCGTCGCTGCGCTCGGCGTCGAGAGCCGCACTCGGGTCTGATACGATGTTATGCCCGGCCGTGTTCCGGGCATTTAAGCCTTTTCCGTCGTCACCCCTGCGAAGCTTGTCCCCGCGCAGGCGGGGCGCAGGGGGTCCAGGGCCAGGGCACAGTCGTTGCTCTGGATTCCCGCGTGCGCGGGAATGACGGAGGAAAAGTCGTGGATGGGGTCAAGCCCGGCCATGACGCAAAAGGAAGATGTCCGCGAGTCGCCGCCCGCCGGCCTTGAACCGGCGCGCCGCGCGGGCTATCTCAAGGGCTCGATTGCTGCATTTCCATCGTGCGCCCTTCGACTTCGCTCAGGGTGAGGCGAAAGGGCGCTTGGCATCGGGCGGGGCCACGAAGAAAATTTCCTCATCCTGAGCTTGTCGAAGGACGCAACCCGCCCATGCAGCTTTCGCCGCGTTGACCATGCAAGCCGCGATCATTCTCTTCCCCGGCTCCAATCGCGAGCAGGACGTGCACGACGCGCTCAAGCGCGCCACCGGCAAGGAGCCGCTCCGGGTCTGGCACCGCGACAGCGACCTGCCCAAGGCAGATCTCATCGTCATCCCGGGCGGCTTCTCCTATGGCGACTACCTGCGCTGCGGCGCCATGGCGGCGCATTCGCCGATCATGCGCGAGGTCAAGGCGCGCGCCGAGACGGGCACGCCGGTCCTCGGCATCTGCAACGGCTTCCAGATCGTCACCGAGGCCGGCTTGCTGCCCGGCGTGCTGCTGGTCAACCGCACGCTGCGCTTCCACTGCAAGGACGTGCACCTGCGGGTCGAGACCAGCCAGAGCGTCTACACAAGGCGCTACAACGCCGGCCAGGTGATCCGCGTGCCGGTGGCGCATCACGACGGCAACTATTTCGCCGACAAGGACACGCTCGACCGGCTCGAAGGCGAAGGCCTAGTCGCCTTCCGCTATTGCCGCTCGGACGGCGAGATCGACGACGACGCCAATGCCAACGGCTCGGCGCGCGCCATCGCCGGCATCCTCAACGAGAAGCGCAACGTCTTGGGATTGATGCCGCATCCCGAGGACGCAACCGATCCGCTGCTGGGCTCGACCGACGGCCAGGGCTTCTTCGCCTCGCTCGCCGAGGCGCTGGCGTGACCAGCGGCAATCGTGCGCCCTTCGACTGCTCCCCTCCGCTTCGCTGCGGGTCGCGCTCAGGGTGAGGACATATTGGTGATGGCATTGAGAAAATCGCCTCAGCCTAAGCCTGTCGAAGGCCGCACCACGCCGATCCAGCGCATCTTCGGTCAGGCGCGGTTTTTATGACCGTGATCGACCCTCCGGCGACCCTCGACCAGGCGCGGCAGTTCGGCCTGAGCGAGGACGAGTTCAAGCGCGCCTGCCGCATCATGGGCCGCACGCCCAATTTCACCGAGCTCGGCATCTTCTCGGTGATGTGGTCGGAGCATTGCTCCTACAAATCGTCGAAGGTCTGGCTCAAGAAGCTGCCGACCACCGGCGCGCGCGTCATCTGCGGTCCGGGCGAGAACGCCGGCGTCATCGACATCGGCGACGGCGACGCCGCCATCTTCAAGATGGAGAGCCACAACCATCCGTCGTTCATCGAGCCCTATCAGGGCGCGGCGACCGGCGTCGGCGGCATCCTGCGCGACGTCTTCACCATGGGCGCGCGGCCCATCGCCAATCTCAATGCGCTGCGCTTCGGCAGCCCGGCCCATCCCAAGACCCGGCATCTGGTCGACGGCGTGGTGCGCGGCATCGGCGGCTATGGCAATTGCGTCGGCGTGCCGACGGTCGGCGGCGAGTGCAATTTCCATCCGAGCTACAACGGCAACATCCTGGTCAACGCCATGACCGTCGGTCTCGCCCGATCCTCCCGCATCTTCTATTCGGCCGCCGCGGGCCCGGGCAATCCGGTGATCTATGTCGGCGCCAAGACCGGCCGCGACGGCATCCACGGCGCCACCATGGCCTCGGCCGAGTTCAGCGAGGACAGCGAGAGCAAGCGGCCGACGGTGCAAGTTGGTGACCCTTTTACAGAAAAACTCCTGATCGAGGCCTGCCTCGAGCTGATGGAATCCGACGCCATCGTCGCCATCCAGGACATGGGCGCGGCGGGGCTCACCTCGTCGTCCGTCGAGATGGCCGGCAAGGGCGGGCTCGGCATCGAACTCGACCTCGACCGCGTGCCGACGCGCGAGACGGCGATGAGCCCTTACGAAATCATGCTCTCCGAGAGCCAGGAGCGCATGCTGATGATCCTGAAGCCGGAGCGCGCCGAGCTCGCGCGCCGGATCTTCGAGAAATGGGAATTGGATTTCGCCGTGATCGGCCGCGTCACCGACAGCGGAAGGCTGGTGCTGACGATGCACGGCCAGACGGTGGCCGACATGCCGGTCGGACCCTTGGTTACCGAAGCGCCGCTCTATGAGCGGCCGTGGACGCCCGCGCCTGCCCTGCCCGGGCTCGCGGCGAAAGGCGTCGCGGCGCGCGAGCCGATCGCCGCGCTCAAGCAACTCGTCGCGTGTCCGGACCTCGCGTCGAAGCGCTGGATCTGGGAGCAGTACGACCATCTGGTGATGGGCCACACGGTGCAGCGGCCGGGCGGCGATGCCGCGGTGGTGCGCTTGCCCGGCCGCAAGAAGGCGCTGGCGCTCGCCACCGACTGCACGCCGCGCTACTGCGCCGCCGATCCGAAGCGCGGCGGCGCCCAGGCGGTGGCCGAGAACTGGCGCAATATCACGGCGGTGGGGGCAACACCGCTCGCCATCACCGACAACATGAATTTCGGCAACCCCGAGCGGCCCGAGATCATGGGACAGTTCGCCCAGAGCATCGAGGGCATGCGCGAGGCGTGCCTGGCGCTCGACTATCCGGTCGTCTCGGGCAACGTCTCGCTCTACAACGAGACCAACGGCAGCGGCATTCTGCCGACGCCGGTAATCGGCGGTGTCGGGCTCATTGATGACGCCGCGAAAGCCGTCACCCTCGCCTTCAAGCGCGCGGGCGAGATCGTCGTCGCCATCGGCGAGACCACGGGCTGGCTCGGCCAGTCGCTCTACCTGCGCGAGCTCTTGGGCCGCGAGGACGGATCGCCGCCGCCAGTCGACCTCAAAGCCGAACGGCGCAACGGCGATTTCGTGCGGGCGCAGATTTTGGCCGGCGCGGTGACATCCTGCCACGACGTGTCGGACGGCGGCCTCCTGATCGCGCTGGCCGAGATGGCGATGGCGGGCGGCATCGGCGCCACCGTGGCGGCGCCGCAGGACCAACCGGCGCACGGCTTCTGGTTCGGCGAGGACCAGGCGCGCTATGTGGTGACCTGCCGCGCGGCCGACGCGCTGCTCCAGGCCGCGCAGAAGGCCAATGTCCCTGCCCGTGTTGTGGGCAAGACCGGCGGCGACGCGTTGACTCTGGCGGGAGGCAATGCCATATCGGTTGCGGAGCTCAAGCACCTCAACGAGGCGTGGCTGCCCGCCTACATGGCGCAATAGGGACGCGGATGGCGCTCGACGCGGGAACGATCGAACATCTGATCAAGGAAGGCCTGCCCGGCGCGCGCGTGACCATCGAGGATCTGCGCGGCGACGGCGACCATTATGCCGCGCTCGTCGTCGCGCCGGCGTTCAAGGGCAAGACCCGGGTGCAGCAGCACCAGATGGTCTATGCCGCGCTCCAGGGCCGCATGGGCAACGAATTGCACGCGCTGGCGCTGCAGACCAGCGCACCCGAGGAATGAACCGAATTCGCGCAACATGAGGATGACATGACCACCGACGCCACCGTCACCGACCGCATCAAGCAGGACCTCAGCGACAATCCCGTCGTGCTGTTCATGAAGGGCACGCCGGTGTTTCCGCAATGCGGCTTCTCCGCCCGCGTGGTGCAGATCCTCACCCAGATGGGCGTCAAGTTCAAAGGTGTCGATGTGCTCGCCGATCCGGCGATCCGCCAGGGCGTCAAGGAGTTCTCGAACTGGCCGACGATTCCGCAGCTCTACGTCAAAGGCGAGTTCGTCGGCGGCTGCGACATCGTCAGCGAGATGTACGAGAACGGCGAGCTCAAGCAGGTGCTGGCCGACAAGGGCGTGGCGACGCAGGCCTGACGGCCGGCGCGAGCATCGGGCGATGCGCAGGATTCTGATCGGTTTGGCGTTGACGGTGGCCGCGCTGCCGGCATGGGCGCAAACGCTCAAAGCCGACGCGGCGCAATGCGCCAGCCCCCACCCTGATCTGGCGATCGTCGGCTGCACCGCTCTGATCCAGATGCCCAAGCAGACCAACAAGATGTTGGTGTTCGCCTACAACGATCGCGCCTGGGCCTATCACGCGCTGGGCAAAGACACGGAAGGCCTGCGTGACGTCGACATGGCCCTTCTGCTCGCGCCGAACGATGCGCCGGTCATCGAGACCCGGGCGGAAATCTACGAGAAACTCGGCAAGCGCGACGAGGCCATCGCCGATTACCGTACGGCGCTGAAGCTCGACCCCAAGATGAAAGAGGCGAGCGCCGGGTTGCAGCGACTCAAGGCGATGCCGTAGGCGAGCACGGCCAGGCCTGGATCGGCATCTTGCGCCCTTCGACAAGCTCAGGGTGAGGCGCGTTTTCTTAATGCCATCCGCCAAATTGTCCTCATGCTGAGCGCGCGCGAAGCGCGCAGTCGAAGCACGCATGATTGAAATGCAGCGGACGAAGGCCGCTGCGCTGTATCTACGCCGGTCTTCTCGGCACGACGACGGTCGAGACCATCGCCTGCACCGGCTCGTCGTTCTGGTTGAAGGTCGTCGTCCGCACCTTCATCAGGCCCTGATCGGGCCGCGATTGCGACGGCCGCACCTCGAGCACCTCGCTCTCGACGCGCAACTCGTCGCCCGGCCGCACCGGCCGCGACCAATCGAGCTCGACATGCACGCCGAGGATGCCGCCCGCCGGCTTGAACTCGCTGTCGACCAGCAGGCGCATGGTCATCGCCGCGGTGTGCCAGCCGCTCGCGGCGAGGCCGTTGAAGCGCGTCGCGCGCGCCGCGGCTTCGTCGAGATGGAAGGGCTGCGGATCGAATTCGGCGGCGAAGCCCCGGATGCACGCGGCATCGACGGTGAGCCGGCCCGAGCCGAATTTCTGGCCGACGGCGAAGTCCTCGAGATAGCGCGGCGCGGTCACGCGGCGAATTCGTAGGCCGCCATGCTCATGCTGCCGAGCGTGAAGCCCTGGTTGATGCGCTTGGCCTTGGGGTGCTCGCCGGCCGCGCCGTAGGCGACGAAGATCGGCAGGAAATGCTCGGGCGTCGGCTGCGCGCGCTTGGCCTCGGGCGCGGCGGTCTCCCAGTCGAGGAACTCGCTTTCCTTGCCGGCGGCGAGCGTCGCGGCGAGCCAGTCATCGAAATTCTTCGCCCAGGCCGGCGTCGGTCCGCCGGCGCGCGCCATCTCGCGCAGATTGTGCACGGCGCCGCCGGTCGCCAGCACCAGAACGCCCTCGTCCCGGAGCGGCCGCAGCGCCGCGCCGAGCTGCTGATGCCAGCGCGCGTCGCGCTGCGGCTGGACCGAGAGCTGCGCCACCGGCATGTCGGCGTCGGGATACATGTTCTGGAGCGGAACCCAGGCGCCGTGATCGAGGCCGCGCGCCGGATCGACGCGCACCGGAATCTCCGCCGCCTCGAGCAGCGAAACGACGCGATCGGCGAGCGCCGGCGCGCCCGGCGCCTCGTAATGGATGCGATAGAGCGCCTCGGGAAAGCCGTAGAAATCGTGGATGGTCGCGTTCTTCGGCGCGGCGTTGACCGTCGGTTCGCGCGTCGTCCAGTGCGCCGAGACCGCCAGCACCGAATGGGGCCGCGGCAGGTCGCGGCCGAGCGTCTTCCAGAATTCGCCGGTGGCGCCGGGCTCGACCGCGAGCATCGGCGAGCCGTGCGAGACGAACAGGGTGGGAAACGGCTGGGTCATCGGCCTTATCTAGGCCGCGGCCGACGACAAGACAACCGCGGCCTCGGCATGACCGACCGGCGACCAACGCCGCCGGGCGACGCCGACCGCCAGAAACGCGAAGGGCGCGAACCGCAGCTCGCGCCCTTCCCGAAGACCGCCGCGCTAACGCGTCGCGCGGCGGCGTTGGTTACGGCGTTTGGCCTTGCGCTTGCCCTTGCGCTTGGCGGCACGAACCTTCTTGCTCGACTTTCTCGCTTTTCTCACCACGCATCTCCTCCAGATCTAAAATGAACGCAGCGAGTATAGCAGACTGCAAACGCAAACGGGGCGGCCGAAGCCGCCCCGCTGCCGAGTCGAATCGATTCGAAAAACGATTCGCGTCAGGCGGATTTGAGATTGACCGCCGACACCTTGCCCTGCTGGCCGCGCTCGACATCGAAGCTGACCTTCTGGCCCTCTTGCAGGTTGCCGATGCCGGAACGCTCGACCGCCGAGATGTGGACGAAGATGTCCTTCTGGCCGTCGTCGGGCTGAATGAAACCGTAGCCCTTGACCGGGTTGAACCACTTGACTGTACCGATGGACATGAAAGTCCCTCCATAGAAAATGCCGCAGCGCGGATGCGCCTCGGGTCAAAACGCTTTTTTGGGATGGGACCTGGTCTGGCTCGGTAGGAGCGTGAACGTGGCCGACCCAAGGTCGATTGACCCGACCTATATGGGCGCGTTCGTCGATTTAATCAAGCGCCGCGGCGTCAAGCCGGCAAAATTTGCTGAAAAGTCAGATGCCTGGAATACGTCCTTGGGCGTCACGGAAATTTTATGGTTGCGCGGTTGGCGGCTCCGCACCGCCGGCTCACGGTGCCGAGTCGGTATGGCTTGCGAAGGGGAGTTCGCAAGTGGCGCAGTACAAGTGCTACCTGCTCAATCGCGAAAACCACATCTCCGGCGCGAGGATGTCGAGGTGGACGCCTTGGCGCGCGCGATCGAGCGCGGCCACGCGCTGCTGGCGACAGCCGACGACCGCTTCCACGGCTTCGAGATCTGGCGGCGCACCGAACGCCTGCACGCCTATAGGCGCGACGCGTAGCTCACGCCGCCTTGGCCTGTGCGGTGCCGACGAGGCGTTCGACCGCCTCGACGATGGCGGCGTGGCTCGCCTTGCCCTGGCCGGCGATGTCGAGCGCCGAGCCGTGCGCCACCGACGAGAACAGCACAGGCGTGCCGATGGTCAAACCCGCGGCGCGGTTGCGGCCGAGGAGCTTGGCCACGATGTGGCCCTGGTCGTGCACCATCACCAGGAAGGCATCGAAGCCGGTGCGATGGAACATGAGGTCGGCGGGGAACGGGCCTTCGGCGACGATGCCCGAGGCCTTCGCCGCGGCGATCGCCGGCACGATGATCGCGATCTCCTCCTGGCCGAAGAGGCCGCCCTCGCCGGCATGCGGATTGAGTCCCGAGACCGCGATGCGCGGACTCGCCACGCCCATCTGCTTGAGCGATGCGTCGACCGCGGCGAGCGCGCGGCCGACGCGCTCCTTGGTCACCAGCGCGATCGCGTGCTGCAGGCTGACGTGCAGCGTCACGTGCGCGATGCGCTTGTCGTCGAAGCAGATCATCAGGAAGGCGTCCTCGGGCGGCGTGCCGGTGCAGCGCGCGACGAAGGTGGGATAGCCGTCGAAGTCGACGCCCGCCGCCTTGATCGCGCTTTCGGTCTGCGGCGCGGCGATGACCGCATCGACGGCACCGGACATCGCCGCCTCGATCGCCGCCTTGGCCGAGGCGAGCGCGGCCTTGCCGTGCGCCGCCGTGATCTTGCCGAGCTCGAGCGTGCCGTCGCGGAGGAGATCGAGCGCCAGCACCTTGACCTCGTCGCCCGTCCAGTCGACCGAAGCGGCGCCGGCGAAGAACTTGAGCTTGGGCTCGAGACCCGCCGCCTCGGCGTGGATTTCGAGCACGCGCGGATCGCCGACCAGCAGCGGCCGACACAGCCGCCTGACGCGCGGATCGAGCACGGCCTTCAACGCGATCTCCGGGCCGATGCCGGCCGGGTCGCCCATGCTGATGGCGATGCGCTTCATCGCGCCTCCTTCAGCCCGCCTTGGCGGGCTCGTCCTGGTCGATGAATATTTCGCCCGCTTTCACCGTCGCTGTCCAGGTCCGCACCGCCTCGGTGCAGGGCGGATAGGTTGGCTGGCCGGTGCGCAGATCGAAGCGGCCCTGGTGGAACGGGCACTCGACCTCGGTGCCAAGCACCGCGCCTTCCGACAGATTGCCTGGACCGTGGGTGCACTGGTCGGCGAGCACGAAGACTTCGCCGCCGGATTTCGCCACGGCATAGACCGTGCCCGCCGCCGCGACGCGCAGCAGCGCGTCGTCGGCGATCTCGTCCACCCGGCACAGGCGTAACAAACTCACGGGCAGAGACGGCTTCCAAAGGAGGTGCGCCCCCGCACCGACAAAGCATCAAACTGCCGCCCCCCTCCCGCCGACCGCTCTTCGGGGTCGGCCCCCGCTCGAGGGGGGAGCGTCAGGGTGGGGGTGATATCGCGTGCATTCAACGAATACACGAGCTCGACAAAATTCACTTCAGCGGCAGGCCGGTCGGCGCGGCGACCACCTTCCAGGTATCGGCCTTGGCGTCCCACACCGACACGATGATGTTCTTGAGTGTCAGGCCGCGCTGCGGCGAGGCGGCAAAATCGTAGACGCCGTTGACGCCGGCGATGCCCTTCACCTTGAGCAGGTAGTCGCGGAGCTGCGCCGCCGTCGCCTTCGCCGGCAGCTTCCTGAGCGCGTCGACGACGATCGTCGCCGGGTCCCAGCCGAGGATCGAGCCCTCGTCCGGCTTCTTGCCGTCGGCGGCGAAGGCGGCGAAGAACTCCTTCTGCTTCTTCGCCACCGCCGGATCGAGCTTGACCCGCGGATCGCCGTTCACCGCCCAGACCGAGGACGGCAGATAGAGCTCGCGCGGCAGGAAAGCGGCGAAGCGGTGCATCTGGGCATAGGTCATGTTGCCGCCGCTGCTGCCCATCGGCACGGTGAGGCCGCCCTGCACCGCGCCGCGGAAGATCGTCGCCGAGGGTGCGCCGACTGCCCAGCCGATGAAGGCCTGCGGCTTGGCCGCCTTCACGTCCTCGATCTGGGCGCTGACGCTGACGTCGGTCGGATTGAAATGCGGATGCGCGACGATGGTGATGCCCTTGTTCGCGGGCTGCGCCAGGAGCTTGGCGAAGCCCTTGTCGGCATCCTGGCCGGTCGCGTCGGTCGAGGTCATCAGCGCAAGCTTAGTCCAGCCGCGGCCGCGGAAATAATTCACCAACGCCTGCGCCTGGTCGAAGGTCGAGACGCCGGCGGTGAAGACGTAGCCGCCCGCGGGCGGATGGATGCCGGGCGAGAAGCAGTACATCACCGGCCCGCTCTGCATCAGCGGCCCCATCGCGTTGCAGCCGGCGACCAAGGACGTCCCCAGAACGACGATCGGCTTCGCCGCCAGCACCTCGTTGCCGAGCTGCACCGCTTGCTGCGGCGACGACTGGTCGTCGTGGAAGACGAAGCGGACCTTGCGGCCGTGGATGCCGCCGGTCTTGTTGACGAGCTTCTCGAGGATCTGGATCGCCTGCTGCTCCTCCTGGCCGAGGAAGGCGCCGCCGCCCGTGAGCGAGGCGATGACGGGGATGTCGTAGGTGCTTGCGGCGCGCGCGGGCGCGGCGGCAAGCACGGCAAGAGCGAAAACCGGCGCAAGCGCCCGGATTAGAAACCGCATGACATCCTCCCCATGTTTTCTGCGACGTTGGGCCGAACCCTAAAGGCTCGGGCGGCGGCAGGCAAGGCGCTGGCGGGCTGCGTTCGATTCAACTTTGATAGCATCTAAGGTACATCGGAGCGATGTCTTTCAAGCAAACCAACGATCCAATCAATCGCCCGCAGGCGGCGAGAAAAGCACCTACATACCGAAGACGATCGAGTGCTGCGCGCTATTGACGCAGTCGCCGGAACCGCGCCCCCTTACCCCCTTGATGCCTGCCAAGCGTCCCTCGGACGCTTGGCTGAACATGCCGAAAGCATGTTCATCGGCGTCAAGCTCCCCCGAAGTCGGCGGAGAGGGTTGCTTTGGCTTGGCGAGCATGCCGTCATGTTCGGCCCGCGGGTCCGGCCGATGGCCGGCCCGAGGACAAGCCTTGAGCCGGGCATCCGCGTCTTGAATGCGCTAAGGCGTGGATGGCCGGGTCAAGCCCGGCCATGACATCGTTATTCGGATACCCGCGGCGCGCCGTTACTCCGCTGCGCTCGGGCGCGATTTGGTCTTCGCCGGCGGCACGATCAGCACCCGGTCGACGCGGCGGCCGTCCATCGCCAGCACCTCGAAGCGGAAGCCGCCGACGCGCACCTTGTCGCCGACCTGCGGCACGCGGTTGAGCCGCGCCATCACCAGGCCGCCGACGGTGTGGAACGCGCCTTTCTTCTCGCCGGCCGAGACCGGCAGCGGCACCAGGTCGCGCACCTCGTCGACGCCGACCAGCCCTTCGACCTCGAGGCTGCCGTCGTCGTGGCGCACGATCGGCGGCGCCGGCTTCTCGCCGCGGATGACGATGTCGCCGACCAGCGCCTGGAGGATGTCGTGCAGCGTGACGATGCCCTGGAAGTCGCCGTACTCGTCGACGATGAACAGCATCGCCGCGCCGCTCGCGCGGAAGAGCTCGAGCGCGCTGAGCGCGGTGACGTTCTCGGGCAGGAACAGCGGCGGCTTCATCACCGCGCGCAGATCGAACGGCTTGCCGTCGAGGAGCTGGCTCAGCAAATCCTTCACCTGGACGACGCCGGCGACGTGGCGCCGCTCGCCCTCGAACACCGGAAAGCGCGAGTAGTCGCTCTTGACGATCGCGCGCCGGTTCTCGGCCTCGGGATCGCCGAGGTCGAGACCGTCGACCTCGGTGCGCGGCGTCATCACCGCGCCGACGAGGCGATCGCCGAGGCGTAGCGCCATCTGGATGATGGCGTGCTCGGCCTGCTCGAAATGGCCGGCGGCGGCGGACTCGCGCAGGAGATAGGCGATTTCCTGCTCGGTTGGCGCGGCGGTCTCGGCCGGGCGCAGCGGCAGCGCCTTGAGCACCAGATCGGAAGCGTGGCTCAGCAGCCACTCGAGCGGCGACGCGATGCGCGAGAGCGTCGACATCAGCACGGCGACGCGCGCGGCCATCACCTCGGGCCGGCGCAGCGCGATGCGCTTGGGCGTGAGTTCGCCGAAGATCAGCGTCGCAAAGGAGATCGCTGCGGCGACCAGCGCGACGCCGAGCGCGTGCGCGTGGACGCCGGCCCAACCCGGGTTGGTCTCGAACGCATGCGCCAGGTCGTCGGCCAGCGTCGCGCCGCCGAACACGCCGGCGAGCACGCCGATCACCGTGATGCCGATCTGCACCGTCGAAAGAAAGCGGCCCAGGTCGCCTTTGAGCGCGAGCGCCACGCGCGCACCGGCGCGGCCGGCATCGGCGGCGCTTTGCAGGCGCACGCGCCGCGCCGAGACGACGGCGAGCTCCGCCATGGCGAAGAAGCCATTCAGCAGGATCAGCACGAGAATGACGGCAAGCTGAAGCCAGAGCATGGCGGCCCCCAGGAAGACGCGTGATCCGCTCAGGATAGAACGGAAGCGGCATGCGGCAACATAGGGGCCGCGGCAACGTCCCGGCGCCCGTCGGGCGGGCGTTCCTGTGGCGAGGGCCGGCCCTACCTCTCGGCGCGCACCGAACGCGCGCCGTCAGTCATCATGTATCGAGCGCGGACCGATCAGGCGGCGCTTTCGGGATCCTCGCCCGAATCGTCCTCGTCCGCGGCCTCGTCTTCGTCGAGCGCGTCCGAGCCCAAGGCGATCACGACGTCCGTGGGCTCGGGCGCCTGCGGCTTGAGACTGGTCCGCTTCGCGTCGCGCCAACTCGCCAGCTTGACGACCACGCCCATCTCGGTTCCGGTCGGCGCGGCGCCGGCCGGCTCGACGATGTGGAGACCGTCGCTGTCGAGAAAAAAGGTGTGATCGCCGAACAGCTGGTTGAGCTGCGGGATCGCCGGGTTGTTCTCGGGAACGACCTCGGTGTCCTCGAAGACGGCCTGGACTTCGAGCTGGTCCAGCGTGCGCTTCACCAAGGCATTTGACAGTTTCATGCGTTCGCTCCTTTTCACCTGTCGAACGGAGGCGAGAATGCGCGTGCGCCGCCCGGAAATCCGGATTGCGCCCGTGCCCGCCGCGTCGGCCCTCGCCGCGCGCGGCGTAACCGCCGGCGCGGCGGCGGACGCCTCCGCCGTTCCGCCCGGCGTCGGGTCGGATCGCCGATCCGGCGCGAACCGGACCGTGGATCCGCCGCTATTGGTTAGACGGCCCGCCCGGCGTCCCGCCGCTCGCCGGCTGCAGCCGGCTCAAGAGCTTCTGGCGCACGGCTGGATCGTTCTGCGCCGTCTGCAAGATCGAATTGTATTCGGGGACCGAAAGTCCCTGGTCGGTGACCGCCTGCTTCATGGCGGCCTGGCCCTCCTGGGCGATGCGGCCGCGATCGCCGGGCGTCGCCTGGGCCAGGCGCTGCTGGTAGGATTGCCGCAGCGTCATCACCTTCGACATGGCGGCGGCGGCCTGCGTGATCTTCTGGTCGGAAACCTTCGCGCCCTGGCCGGGCGCGGCCGGCATCGCCGCCGATGGTGCGGCGGGCGGCGACGTTTGCGTCTGCGCGCCGGCGGCGATCGGCGACAGGAGCCAGACCGCGGCGAGCGCGGCGGCTAAGGGCGGCATCGGAATGTGCATACAATCCTCCTCACACTGCGGACCTCGACCCTCGGCCCGCTCAAAATCAGCGCGCTTTCGGCTGATGAGTGTGGAACGGAGCCGCGTCGATCCGGTTCCGACGGTGTGTACAGAAACGTGCGGATGCGGCGATGCGCCGGGCTATGCGGCGGGGC
Source organism: Alphaproteobacteria bacterium (assembly GCA_028871055.1). GTDB lineage: Bacteria > Pseudomonadota > Alphaproteobacteria > ATCC43930 > CGMCC-115725 > REEB95. Next base: position 56,294 of record JAGWON010000002.1, on the reverse strand, counting down.
GACGCGGCGCGGCGAATCGGACGGCCGTGACAATTATCGGGCCGGTGGCCCGGGATCAGCGCGAGTAGAACTCGACCACCAGGTGCGGTTCCATCGGCACCGGATAGGGCACGTCGGCGAGCTTGGGCGCGCGCACGAATTTGCCCTTGCAGCGGTCGGCGTCGACGTCGAGGTAGTCCGGCACCTCGCGCTCGGGCGACTTCGCCGCCTCGAGCACGACGACGTTCTGCTTGATCTTGTCCTTGAGCTCGATCACGTCGCCGTCGCGCACCAGAAAGGACGAGATGTTGACGCGCTTGCCGTTGACCGTGACGTGGCCGTGGTTGACGAACTGGCGCGCGGCGAAGGGCGTCGGCGCGAATTTCATGCGATAGACCACCGCGTCGAGGCGGCGCTCCAGCAACTCGATCAGGTTCTCGCCGGTGTCGCCGCGGCGGCGGCGCGCCGCTTCGTACATGCGCCGGAACTGGCGCTCGCCCATGTTGGCGTAATAGCCCTTGAGCTTCTGCTTGGCCATCAGCTGGGTGCCGAAATCCGTCGGCTTCTTGCGCCGCTGGCCGTGCTGGCCGGGGCCGTAGTCGCGGCGGTTGAGCGGTGACTTGGCGCGGCCCCAGAGATTGGCCCGGAGGCGCCGGTTGATCTTGAACTTGGACCCTTCGCGTTTGCTCATCGTTGTTCCGTGTTGGTGGCGTGTTGTTGTTGTTGTCCCAATAGGTCTCGCCGGCGCGGTTCGCACCGCGGGAGAGACGGGGCGCAAGCGCCCGCGTTCTTGGGAATGGCCGGGACTATAGTGGCGGCGCGGGATAAGTCAACCGCGCGGCGGACGTTCATTTGGCCGATTTGGCCACTTAAACCGGTGGCCGCGGACTGATAGACCCTACGCGTCGCCGGCATTCGCCGGCCGGAGGAGAGCCGTCATGGAGCGCAAGACGCATGAGGCGCTGGTGGACGACCAGTTCGGATCGCGCGCCGCCGCCTATCTCGCCAGCGCCGTGCACGCCCAGGGCGCCGATCTCGACGCCCTCGCCGCGCGAGTGCGCGGCCGTGCCGAGGCGCGCGTGCTCGATCTCGGCTGCGGCGGCGGCCATGTCGGCTTCGCCGTTGCGCCGCATGTGCGCGAGATCGTCGCCTATGATTTGTCGCGCGAGATGCTCGACGTGGTGGCGCGCGAAGCGGCGAAGCGTGGCTTTGCCAATCTGGTGACGCAGCAGGGCGTGGTCGAACGCCTGCCCTTTGCCGACGCGACCTTCGACTATGTCTTCAGCCGCTTCAGCGCCCACCACTGGCACGACGTCGACGCCGCGCTGCGCGAGGCGGCGCGAATCCTCAAGCCGGGTGGCACCGTCGTCGTCGTCGACACCGTCGCGCCGGCCGCGCCGCTGCTCGACACCTTTCTCCAAGCGATCGAGCTGCTGCGCGATCCGTCGCACGTGCGCAACTATTCGCGCGCCGAGTGGGCGGCGATCGTCGGCCGCGCCGGCCTGCTGCCCGGCGCCGCGCGCCAGCACCGGCTGCGCCTCGACTTCGCGTCGTGGGTGCAACGCATGCGCACGCCGCCGGTCCAGGTGGAGGCCATCCGCGCGCTGCAAGCGGCGATGGCGGACAGCGTCACGCGCCACTTCGCGGTCGAGGCCGACGGCAGCTTCACCATCGACATCCTGTCGCTCGAGGCCGCGAAGCCCGCGGCCTGAGGGGCCGCACGCGGCTTGCTATTTCGGCCGTAATCCGTTAGTCTACAACGACTTTCGCTCGGCGCGCCCTGAGCCGTTCGACCGCTCCCGGCGCGCCTTATCATTTCCCGCCTTCGGCCATCGGCCCGGCGATTGGCGCCGGGTGCCGCGGTTTCGGCCGGAACGGCTATTGGGAGAACAATTTGCAAGTCCTCGTCCGCGACAACGACGTCGGCCAGGCGCTGCGCGTCCTGAAGAAGAAGCTCCAGCGCGAAGGCGTCTTCCGCGAGATGAAGCGCCGGCGCGCCTACGAAAAGCCGTCGGAACGCCGCGCGCGCGAGAAATCGGAAGCGGTGCGCCGCCAGCGCAAGGTGCTGCGCAAGCGGCTGGAACGTGAAGGCTATTAGACTCGTGAGCCGGTTTCGCGACAGCGAGGCCTTTTCGCGCCGCACAACCCGCACCATATAAGCATGGCCATGATGCAATACCGCCCTCGCACCACCTTCCGCGCCGCTCCCGAATACGACACCGGCGAACGCTGGACCATCCGCTGGGAGACGCGGCGGCCGGATACCGGCCGCTGGAACGAGGCGGTGACGAATTCGCGCGAGGCGGCGGTCGAGCGTGCGCGCCATCTGCTCAAGCTCGGCTTCATCGTCCACGACATCGCCGGTCCCGCCGGCGTGTACATGAACGAAAGCGACGCCGCGCAGCAGCTCGGCCCTGCCCCGGCCGTGCCGAAGCAGCGCGTCGCGGACGAACCCACTTCCTACTGATCTCCGACCGAATGTTTCCAGCCGCGCCGAGCGGCTGCGGCGCCGCGCCATGACCGGCGCGCAGGCGTGCGCCGCGAACAATCTCGTTGCCGCCGGAGACCGAAGCCTGCGACGCTCGGCGATTACCGCCGTCACGAGGCCTTCGCATGATTTCGCCCGACACGCATCTCCAGATCGGCGCGCTGCTGTTCGAGGGCATCGACCAGATGGACCTTACCGGACCGTTCGAGGTGCTCTCCCGCGTACCGAATTCGACCTATCGCATCTTCGGCAAAACGACGGCATCGGTGCGCGACGGTCGCCGCCTGTGCCTGACGCCGGACGCGGCGCTCGCCGACGCGCCGCAGCTCGACATGCTGCACGTACCCGGCGGCGCCGGCCAGGAAGGCGTGATGGACGACGAGGAGGTGCTCGGCTGGGTCCGGCGCCAGGCGCAAGGCGCGCGCATCGTGTTCTCGGTCTGCACCGGCGCGCTGATCCTCGGCGCGGCGGGCCTGCTCAAGGGTAAGCGCGCGACGACGCACTGGAACTCGTTCCATCTCCTCCCCTATTTCGGCGCCGTTCCGGTGAACGAGCGCATCGTCGTCGAGGGCAATTTCGTCTTCGCTTCCGGCGTGACGTCGGGCATCGACGGCGCGCTGCGCGTGGCGGCGCTGCTGCGCGGCGACGAGGCGGCGCAGGTCCTCCAGCTTGGCATGCAATACGCGCCCGAGCCGCCGTTCCGCAGCGGCACGCCCGAGACCGCGCCCGCAGCCGTGCTCGCCAGCGCGCGGAACGCAGTGCGCGCGATCACCGCGCAGCGTGAGCAGACTGCGCGACGCATGGCGCAGCGCCTCGGCGTTGCGGTGGCCAATGCCGGCTGACATCGAGTCAATGCCCCTCACCCTTCCCTCTCCCCCTTCGCGGGGGAGAGGGTCAGTTATTTTTCCGTGCCGTCGAGCGGCGGAAAGACGTGCTTGCCGTCGGCGCCGAGCGGCAGCAGCCGGACCCAGCGCGCCGCGCGCGGCTCGAGCGCACCGTAGAGATGCGGGAACAGCGCGCCGCCGTGCGATTCCTCCCACTGCAGCGCCGGCCCGAGCGCGATGCCGTCGAACGCCGCCAGCAGCAGATCGGCTTGGCCCGCGAAATGCCGCGCGGCGGTTTCGACCACCTGCGCCGCGCTCGAGAGATGGATGAAGCCGTCGCGCCGATCGACCGACGCGCCGGTGAAGATGCCGGCGCGCTCAGCCGCGCGCCACAGCGCCGCGGGCACGATCTTGAAGACCAGCGCCACGCTATTTCTTCCGCTTGCGCGGGCCGACGAAGGAGGTCACCACGCCGTGCAGCGTGCGCAGCTCCTGGTCGGTGCACTGCGCGCGCTGGAACAGGTTGCGCAGGTTGCGCACCATCGATGGCCGCTTCTCGGCGTTGCGCATGAAGCCGCTGTCGTCGAGCGCCTCCTCGAGATGCTCGAAGAAGGCGATGAGCCGCTCCTTGGTGGCAGGCTTGGAATGGCCGGTGGCGAGCTGCGCCGGCGGCGTTTCGTCGCCGGCGGCGAACCATTCGTAGCCGACGATTAGCACCGCCTGCGCGAGATTCAACGACGAGAATGCCGGATTGAGCGGCATCGAGATGACGGACTCGGCCAGCGCGATGTGCTCGTTGACCAGGCCGGTGCGCTCCGGCCCGAACAGGATGCCGCAGCTCTCGCGCGCTGCCACGAGTTGGCGCATCTCGGATGCGGCAAAGCGCGGCGTCAGGATGCGCTTCACCATATAGCGGTCGCGCGCGGTGGTGGCGTAGACGCGGCGGAGATCGGCGATCGCGTCCTCGGCGCTGTCGTAGAGCCGCGCCTTGTCGAGCACGGTGTCGGCGCCCGAAGCGGCGGCGACCGCCTTCTTGTTGGGCCAGCCGTCGCGCGGTTTCACCAGGCGCAGATCGGTGAGGCCGCAATTGTACATGGCGCGCGCCGCGGTGCCGATGTTCTCGCCGAGCTGCGGCTCGACCAGGACGATCGCGGGGCCGCCCGAGAGCCGCGTCCGGCGCCGATCCGTGCCGGCCATAGCTAGCGGTCGGCGCGCATCGCGTTCTTTCTTGTCGTCATGCCCGCGAAAGCGGGCATCCAGGGATGAGGCCCCTGGCCCCCCACTTGCGCGGGGGTGACGAAGAAGAAGGAACGGCGCGCCGGATCGAGGGCGTTGCGCCCTTCGGCGACGCTCAGGGTGAGGCGACGTTCTTTATGCCACACGCAAATCATCCTCGTGCTGAGCGTCGTCGAAGCACGCCCCACGGCCATGCAGCGCCGAGCTTCACGCCCTTCGTCCCGCGCGCCAGAGCTTGTAGGTCAAGGAATCGTGCAGCGCGTTGTAGGAGGCGTCGATGACGTTGGTCGAGACGCCGACGGTCGACCACACCGCGCCGTCCTTGTCGGTGGTCTCGATCATCACCCGCGTCACCGCGCCGGTCGCGTCCTGCGGCGTCAGGATGCGCACCTTGTAGTCGGTGAGCCGGATCTCGGCGAGTTCGGGAAAGGCCGGCACCAGCGCCTGGCGCAGCGCGGCGTCGAGCGCGTTGACCGGGCCGTTGCCTTCGGCGACGGTCATTGTCGGCTTGCCCGTGACCTGCACCTTGATCGTCGCCTCCGACAACGTGATCAGATCGCCGCGCGCGTTCCAGCGCCGTTCATCCAAAACCCTGAAACTTTGCAGCCGGAAATATTCGGGCACGCTGTCGAGCGCGCGCCGCGCCAGCAGCTCGAACGAGGCGCCGGCGTCGTCGTAGGCGTAGCCCTGGAACTCGCGCATCTTCACCGCGTCGAGCAGCGCGCCGAGCTTGGGATGGTTCGGCTTCACCGCGATGCCGATCTCCCGGAGCCGCGCCAGCAGGTTCGCCTTGCCGGCCTGATCGGAGACGACGATGTGGCGATGATTGCCGAGCAGCGCGGGATCGACGTGCTCGTAGGAGCGCGGGTCTTTTTCCACAGCGGAAACATGCAGGCCGCCCTTGTGCGCGAAAGCGCTTTCGCCGACGTAAGGCGCGTGGCGGTCTGGCGCGCGATTGAGCCGCTCGTCGAGGAAATGCGAGACGTGCGTCAGCCGCTTCAATCCTTCCGCGTCGACGCCGGTGGTGTAGCCCATCTTGAGCACGAGGCTGGGGATGATCGAGACCAGATTGGCGTTGCCGCAGCGCTCGCCCAGGCCGTTGAGCGTGCCCTGGACCTGGCGCGCGCCGGCGCGCACCGCGGCGAGCGAGTTGGCGACGCCGTTCTCGGTGTCGTTGTGGCAGTGGATGCCGAGATTGCCGCCGGGCACCGCCTTCACGACCACGCCGACGATCTGCTCGATCTCGTGCGGCAGCGTGCCGCCGTTGGTGTCGCACAACACGATCCAGCGCGCGCCCGCTTTCAGCGCCGCCTCGATGCAGCCGAGCGCAAACTTGGGATCGGCCTTGTAGCCATCGAAGAAATGCTCGGCGTCGAAGATCACTTCGTCGAGCTTTTTGGCGGCGAGCGCGACCGAATCCGCGATCATCGCGCGGTTCTCCTCGGCGCTGACGCCGAGCGCGACCTTCGCGTGGAAGTCCCAGGCCTTGCCGACGAGTGTCGCGACCCGCGCGCCCGACGACAGCACTGCCGCGAGACCGGGATCGTTGGCGGCGCTGCGGCCCGAGCGCCGCGTCATGCCGAAGGCGGCGAGCCGCGCCTGCGCCAGCTTCGGCGGCTTGGCGAAAAGCGCGTCGTCGGTCGGGTTGGCGCCGGGCCAGCCGCCCTCGATGTAGTCGATGCCGAGCCGGTCGAGCTCGCGCGCGATCGCCAGCTTGTCGGGCACGCCGAAATCGACGCCCTGGGTCTGCGCGCCGTCGCGCAACGTCGTGTCGTAGAGATAGATGCGTTCGCCCGCCATATGCGCCGATTATTGGGGAAAGTGAGTCACCGGAGCCATCGTCATTGCGAGCTCCCGCAGCGAGCGAAGCAATCCAGCCGATGCGAGTATGTCCCTGGATCGCCGCGACCGCTGCGCGGTCTCGCGATGACCGCCGATACTACGGGCGCGGATGCAGAAAGTCGAGCCGCGGGAATGGGTTAAGCAATGATCCTCAGGCGTTCGAACGTCTGGCGGGCGGCCGGCGCGGCTGGGGGTGGATCGTCGACTCCCGACGATAACGCGGGCTGGCTCGATCCGGATCGAGGCGCGGCCGGGCGCGCGATCCAGCCAGCCAAAATCGCCGCTGACGCATCGCGATCATGGGACGCCCGAGAGCGCGGCGCCATCGACGCCATAGAAATGCCTTACCGCGATGCGAGATGGCGGCGGACCAGTCCGTATTCGTGCCAGATCAATCCCATCACCACGATATCGAAGACCGTCAATACGATGAGGCCGAAGCCGTGCGTGTCCGAGAAGCGGTAGAGCTGGTAGACGATGAAAAGGCCGAGGACGATGAGCGACACAGGATAAGCCCAGAGTTTGTTTCTGAGCAGGCCGATGACGAGGAGCACCTTAATCAGGCCGTGGCTGAGGAGATAGAAGGCATAGAAGTGCTGGGTGCTGACTGAAAAATCCCGCGCCACGCCGAGCAAGTGCGTCGCGACAAAGTCATTCGGATCTTCGATCAGTTCGTCCTGGGTCAGCGCATCGATCAGACTGGGGATCGTGCTGGTGCTGACGACGGCCAAGACCAGGCCGCCGATGCACTCGATCAACGCATGCGCCCCTTTCAGCAGGATGCTGATTTCAAATACCTGGTGGATGCGACGCTCGTTCATGCCGTCCTCGAGGGCCGTTAACGCAGAGAAAGCGAACGATAGAGATGGATCTGGTTATCACGCAGTGGATTAATTCCTTCGCCGGCAGCAGTGCCTTGCTGGATTTCATCATGATCGCGGCCACCCAGGCCGGCGTTCCGCTCCTCGTTGTCCTCGTCGTCGCCCAATGGTGGAGCAAGATCGATCGGATGCACGTCCGGCATGCCTGCATTGCCGCCGGGTTGTCCTTCCTGATCGGGCTCGGCCTCAATCAGATCATCCTCCTGTTCGTCCACCGGGTCCGCCCATACGACGCCGGCGTCAGCCACCTGATCATTTCCAGGAGCACCGATTGGTCGTTTCCGTCCGATCACGCCACGGCGTCGATCGCCGTTGTCGCGGCGTTTGCCCTTAACGGCTTGCGCCGCCGCACGCTGCTGTTCGGACTTCTGGCATTGTTGATCTGCTGGTCGCGCATTTTTGTCGGCACCCACTATCTGACCGATGTCCTCGCTGGCGGCCTCACGGGCCTGGTCACGGCCATGCTTGTCGGGGTGTTCTATCGGAAGGGATCGCGGCTCGATCGCTTTGCCACCGGGATTCTGTGACATTGCGCGTTGCCGATTGAAGCGCTGCTCGGCGTTGGTCGAGCAATCGCCGCCTTCATAGCATAGCCGCCGGCTTCCGCCCGGGCTGCCGGCGGGGCAAAAAGGGCAAAATCTCGGGATAACTCGCCGAATCCCGGCGATAACTGCCGCCGGCTTGATCCAGATCAAAGGCGGGCGATCGGCCCATTGGCAAGCGCGCCGGCGCACGATTAAGTGTGGCGCGGTCCGCGCTTTGCGTAGGGAACGACATGCGGCTTCTGGTTCTGCCCGGCGACGGCATCGGCCCCGCCGATCCAGCCCACGGCGATTTCGCCAGCGGCGAATCCTGCAGGATCACGCCTGCGCGGTGGCACGGAGAAAACCGGCGACGGCGCACTAAGAATCACGCCTTCTGTCGGCAGGAACGCCGATGGCGATCCAGCATCCCGAACCCGCGACGAGCGCGGCGGTCAGCCAGATCGCCGGAAGCGGCGCGCCGGCCGCCTGAGCGACCGCGCCAAGCAACAAGGCGCCGATCGCGTAACCGGTATCGCGCCAATAGCGGTATGTGCCGAGCGCCTTGCCGCGCCACAGCGCCGGCGCCCGATCCGACATCGCGGCGATCAGGTTCGGATAGAGCAGCGCCATGCCGACGCCCATGATCGCGGCGGCCGGAAGCCAGACGACCGGACCTTGGCCGAGCGCTGTCGCGGCAATGCCGGCGGCGAGCAGGCCGAAGCCGGCGACAATCGGAACTTTTCGTCCGATCCGGTCCGCGAGATGACCGGTCCAGAGCTGCGATAAACCCCAAACCATCGCATAGGTGCCGGTCAGCCAGCCGATCTCGACCAGTCCGGCGCCGTGCGCCTTGAAGAACACCGGAAACATTACCCACACCAGAGCGTCAGCAATCTTGTTGACCGCGCCGCCTTGGCAGATGGCACGGCTGGCCGGGTCGTGGACTGAGATGCGCAGGAAGATCTTGCCGAGATGCGGCGTGTCGTCCGGACGGTGCGGCGCAACCGGATTCGCCTCGGCGTGCTCGACATGCACCCAGGCGAGCGTGTCCCGCACCCAGATCAGCACCACCAGCGCCGCGGCGATCACCGCAAAACCGAACACCAGCAGCGCCCAACGCGGACCGTAAAGCGCTGCCAGATAGCCGGTCCCGAGCCCCGCTAGGCCCACCGCCGCGTATCCCGCCGCCTCGTCGATGCCGACCGCCAGTCCGCGCTGGTGGCTGCCGGCGAGATCCACATGCATGGTGACCGTCATCGTCCATGCGAACGCTTGGTTGACGCCGAGGAAGACGTTGGCGACGACGATCCACCACCAGTTCGGCGCGAAAAAGATCAGCAGCGGGATCGGCAGTCCCGCCAGCCACCCTAACAGCAGCACTATTTTGCGGCCGATGCGATCTGCCAGGCTGCCGGCAACGAAGTTCAGCGCCCCCTTTACCAGCCCGAACGAGAGGACGAAGGAGGCAAGAAACAGATAGGCGCCCTTTGCCACCCCGAATTCCCCGCCGAGCAGAGGCAATACAGTACGTTCCATGCCAATCGTCAGGCCGACAAAGAAGACCTGTACGGTCTGCAACGTGAACTGGCCAAGATTGAGCCAAATCCCCCGCTGATGGCGAACCGCGGCTGATGACGAGGCACTTACGGTCATCGTGGTCCGCCGCCGGGCGAGACCGCCCGCAAAGCGACAAACGCCGCGCCGAACGTGGTCAGATTGCCGAGCCCGGAGTCGACCGGAGCCAGCGCCCGCGCCAGCAGGCCGACCGGCGGGTAATAGACCGCACCGCGGATGGCGGTCACCGCGAGAGACGCCTGTTCGGCGAGGGCGCGCAACTCAGCGGCGGTGCGGAACCGTGCCGTCTTCCAGGTCGCCGCGCCGAGCCAGCCGCGTACGCGCCGTGAGGCCGCCCAGAGGCTCCAGCGCCCGAGCTCGCCCAGCACGAGCCGGCCGCCCGGCCGCAACACGCGCGCCAGCTCCCGAACCGCCGCTGCCGCGTCGGACACGAAGCAAAGGACCGTGACCGAGACAACCACGTCGAACGACCCGCTTGCGAACGGCAGCCGCTCGACGCGGCCATCGAGAAACGTTGCGCGGACGCCCGTCCGTGCCGCACGCATGCGCCCGGCGGCGAGCATCGCCGGATTGAGGTCGATGCCGGTTGCCACCGCACCCTTCGCCGCCGCAGCGCAGACCAGCACGCCATCGCCGCAACCGGCATCGAGGAGGCGCACGCCCGCCAACTCGCCGATCATGTCGAAGACCAAGCGTTGCTCGATCGCCTCGGTGATCCGACCGAGCGGTGCCGCCCGCCAGGACTCGTAAACTTTCGGACCGATCTCTGTTGGCGCGTTCGTCGCGCTCATGCGAGCATCCGACGCAATCGATCGACGACTTGCTCGATTTCGTCCTCGGTCGTACCGCGCCCGAGGCTAAAGCGGATGGCACCCATGCCGACCTCGGGAGCGATGGCCAAGGCTTCGAGGACCGGTGATAAAGTGATCTGACCAGAATGGCATGCCGAACCGGTGGAGGCAGCGACGTCCGGCATCCGCGCCAGGATTTCGGCGCCGACCTGCCCCGCGAACGAAACATTGAGCGTATTCGGCAGACGCAGCGCGGGATGACCATTGAGCACGACGTGATTGCCGAACACTGCGCGCAGGCGATCCCAGAACTGGTCGCGCCGGCGCTGCACCGCCGGCATGCCGATCCAGTCTTGCGCAACCTCGCATGCCTTGCCGAGGGCCGCTGCCAGCAACGCACTCTCGGTACCGGCACGCCGTCCGCCCTCGTGTCCGGCACCGTGGATCAAGGGCTCGATCGCGATCCCGCGACGGAGATAGAGGGCACCGATCCCTTTCGGCGCGTACACCTTGTGGCCGGCGACGGAGAGCAGATCGACGCCGAGATCATCTACATTCGTCGGTATCTTGCCGACGGATTGCGCGGCATCTGTATGCAGCGGGATCCCATGCGCACGCGCGATCTTCGCGATCTCACCAATTGGCTGGATCGTGCCGACTTCGTTGTTCGCGTGCATGATGCTGATCAGGAATGTATCTTTGGTGATCGCCTTGCGGATGTCGTCGGGATCGACGAGGCCGCTTCCATCGACGGGGACATAGGTCACGGTCGCGCCCAGCCGCTCGAGAAACCGGCATGGCGCAAGGATCGCGGGATGCTCGATTTGCGAGGTGACGATGTGCGATGGGCGATCGCCACGCGGAAAGAACAGACCCTTGAGCGCCAGATTGTTCGCCTCGCTGCCGCCACCCGTGAACACGATCTCACCCGTCGAGCAGCCAAGGAGCGCCGCGACCTGGCTGCGGGCACTGTCCAAAGCGGCTTTCGCTGGCTTGCTCGCCCAATGGCCGCTCGACGGATTGCCGTAATCCGTCTCAAGGAGCCGCCGCATGACCACCGCGACCGCCGGATCGATGGGGGTGCTGGCATTGTAATCGAGATAGATCCGCGCCATGGCGCCCCGCCTCAGCTTCGTCCGGAGAAGAGATACTTCCCAAGCGCCGCAATCCCGAGGACCAGCACCACCAGCCCCAACAGGCCGATCAGGCCCATGCCCCAACCCATGCCTTCCATGCCGTACATGATCGATGCCCTCGCTGGCGGCGGCTAGAACACCAGCACTTTATCCGCTTCCACCGTGGCGGCCGCGAGCTCATCCATCGAACTGCGGTGAGCGCCGTCGATCAGATCGGCCTCGGTCAGTCCGCGCGCATCCATGCAGACGGCGCACAGCAGCAGCCTGTGGGGGCCGGTCACAAAACGCTTCAGCATGCGTTCGACGTTGTAATAGCCGTCGGGCGTCTTCTGGCCTTTCCGGGCGCCAATGACCGAATCCGCCATCAGAAACACCGTGATCTCTGCGGACGGGTCCTTTTTGATCAAAGTGCCAGCGAGCCGCAGGGCGTTGTAGCAGCGCTCTGTGCCGTAGGGTGGATCGTTGAGGATGAACAGGGCTTTCATCGGTGCGCTCCGATCCGCGTCCGCCTCACACGACTGTCAGGCCGGCATTGGCGGCGCGCAACTCGGCCGCAAGCGGCGGCGGTGGCGGAATCTCGCTCAGCATGACGCGCACGAATTCGTCCTCGTCGTCGATGCGGAATGCCGCGTTGTGCCGCCGCTCGAAGCCGATGGTGGAAGTGGGCTTGCCGCTCAGGCTGCGGCCGCAGACCGAACCCGAATACGCGCCCGGCAGCACCTCGAGATGTTCCGGCAGGGCTTTCAACCGTTGCAGGCTGTCGAACAGGATGCGCGCGCCTTCTTCCGCGGATGCCGCGAGCTCGGTCCGGCCGACATCACCGACCATCAGGGTGTGGCCGGTGACGACGAACCACGGCTCGTCGGAGCGGGTCCGGTCGGTGACCAGGAGCGAAACATGCTCGGGCGTATGTCCCGGCGTATGGAGAACGTCGACGGAAACGTTACCGAGCGGCAGCACGTCACGGTCGCGAACGCCGCGGAAGGGTCGCGCCGTTTCAGCTCCGGCGAACAGCACGTATTCGGCACCAACAGCGGCGGCAAGCTCCGGTCCCGCCGACCGGTGATCGGCGTGAATGTGGGTGTCAACAACGTAGCGGATTCTCACGCCGGTCGATCGTGCCGCATCCAGATACGGCGCGATTTCGCCGACCGGATCGACCACGGCAGCGGCCGCCTTGCCGCCGCAACCAAAGAGATAGGAAAGTCCGACCGGATCGGCATGCAGGAACTGCCGCAGGATCATGGGCGCCTCCGCCTTCGGGCGGGCCTGGCTTGCTTGACAGGCCGCCATCATTCAATAATTCTGTTGAATGATTGTGACTGGACACACAGCATGTCAAGCAGGAATCCGAAGCGCGCCCTGTTCGCCGGCCTGGCAGAGATCGCCAAGGCGCTTGGTCACGGGCATCGGCTGGAGATCGTCGAGGTGCTGGCGCAAGGCGAGCGCAGCGTCGAGGCGTTGGCCGAGCACGTCGGTCTGTCGGTCGCCAACGCGTCGCAGCATCTGCGGCTGATGCGCCGGATCGGCCTGCTCGTCTCGCGGCGCGACGGCAAGCGCATCCTCTATCGGCCGAGCGACCCGTCGGTCCTCGACCTGACCGCGGCGCTTCGCCGCGTCGGCGAGCGCAACGCAGCCGAGGTGCGCGCGGTCATCGGAGGGTATTTCCGCCAGCGCGACGCGCTCGAGCCGGTGTCGCGCCGGGAACTTGCCCGCCGCATCAAGGACGGGCTGGTGACCGTGCTCGACGTGCGTCCGACGGACGAATTCGCCGCGGGTCACCTGCCGCGGGCGATCAACATTCCGCTGCGCCAGTTGACGCGGCGCCTGCGCGAAATCCCGAAAAGCCGCGCGATCGTCGCCTATTGCCGCGGGCCCTACTGCGTTCTTGCCTACGAGGCCGTCGCACTGCTGCGTCGCCGCGGCTTCAAGGCGCGGCGCCTGGAAGACGGCTTTCCGGAATGGCGGGCAGCGTGCCTGCCCGTCGAAGGCGGCGGCTAAGCCAATGGAAGATTCCAGGGCTATTTTTCCTCTTGCACTTTGGCCTGTTGTCTTGTAACAAGGTTATAAGGGCTGTGGAGCTCGTGCTGGAGGGATCGATGATGCCCGTCGTCAGAGTTTCGGAAATCACGTGGGAAAGGCTTAAGGGCCACGCAACGCCACTCGAGGACACCGTAGATGACGTTGTGAACCTTGCGCTTGACGCATTGGACTCCGTTCGGGGCCGCAAGAGTTCAAATCGGAAAGAACCGGCACCGGCGGCGGAATCTAGAAAAGACGGCAAGCGTCGTGGCGAAAAATTGCCTCAAAAGGAATTTCGCGCTCCCTTACTTCAGACTCTGCATGAGCTCGGCGGTAAAGCATCTACCAGGGCCATTCGCGAGGTCATGGAGCGCAAAATGGCCCCTCGCCTCAGCGATGCCGATTATCAGAATGTCTCGTCGGGCGACCCACGGTGGTGGAACGCGATCTGCTGGGAACGAATGGATCTCGTGTACGAGGGTTTCTTTCGTGATGACTCCGAAAGAGGCATTTGGGAGTTAACAGACAAAGGTAAGGCAGCCGCTGTCGCCAGCAGCAAGGATGCTCACGCCACCAGGTAGTGCACGCTGAAGCGGTTTTCCGCGTCGGTCCAGCAATCGACCGGCTTGAAGCCGGCGCGCAACGCCAGGCGGCGGAACTCGTCGACGGAGAACTTGTAGGAATATTCGACGTGGACGCGCTCGCCGGCGGTGAAACCGATGCGCCGGCCGGCGATCGTGACCAGCTGGTCCATCAGGCTCCGGATGTAGATCTCGATGCGGCCGGCGTCGGGATTGTAGAACGCCTCGTGGGCGAAGCGCTTCAGGTTGAAATCGGCGCCGAGCTCGCGGTTCATGCGCGCCAGGAGGTTGAGCGTGAACCGCGCGGTGACGCCAGCGGCGTCGTTGTAGGCCGCGTGCAGGACGCCCGCGTCCTTCTTGAGATCGGCGCCGACGATCATCGCGCCGCCGGGGCCGAGCAGCTCGCGACAGCCGCGCAGGAAGACGACCGCCTCCTCCGGCGTCAGGTTGCCGATGGTCGAGCCGGGAAAGAATCCGACGCGGCGGTCGGTGGTGAGCCGGACCAGCGCCGGCAGGCGCAGCGGCTCCATGTAGTCGGCGCAGACCGCGATCACCGCCAGCGCCGGGAAATCGGCGGCGACCGCCGAGGCCGCCGGATGCAGCATGCCGCCCGAGATGTCGATCGGCACGTAGGACGCGGGCCGATCGAGCGCCGCGAGCAGCAGGCGCACCTTGGTGCTGGCGCCGCTGCCGAACTCGATCAATCGCGCGCGCGGACCGATGCGGGCGGCGATTTCGCCGGCGCGCTCGGCCAGCAGTGCGATCTCGGCGCGGGTCACGTAGTATTCCGGTAGGTTGCAGATCGCCTCGAACAGTTCCGAGCCGCGCGCGTCGTAGAGGAAGCGGCACGGGATCGCCTTGCGGTGGCGCGTCAGTCCGGCGAGCGCGACGTCGCGGAAGCTTTCCTCGCGCGGCGCGAAATCGAGATAGGCCCTGAGCGTTCCCTTGGACATCAGCCATCCTCCGCCAGACGAATGCCGCCGAAGCACCAACGCGCGGCAGCCGGGAAGAAGTTGCGGTAGCTGGCGCGCATATGGCCGGCGGGCGTCACGGCACAGCCGCCCTTGAGCACCATCTGGCCCGACATGAACTTGCCATTGTATTCGCCGATCGCACCCGCGACGGCGTGGAAACCGGGATAGGGCGCATAGGCGCTCTGCGTCCATTCCCAGCAGTCGCCGAACATCTGGAGGAGCGCGGGAGCGGATGCAGCGGACACGACGGACGCCTCCTCCTCACCCCTTGGCGCCTGTGCCCCCCTCACCCTTCCCTCTTCCCCTGAAGGGGGAGAGGGTTGCTTTGGATTGGCGAGGCGTAGCCGAGCTTTATCCAAAGCTGGGTGAGGGGGACATGAGTCCACCTGATCGCAATCGGCGCTGGACGTTGCTCCTTGCGGATGAAGCAAGCCGCGGTCGAGGAAATTGCCGCTGACCGGCAGATCGGCAGCGGCGGTCTCCCATTCCGCCTCGCTCGGCAGGCGGCGGCCGGCCCAGCGCGCGAAGGCATCGGCTTCGTAGTGGCTGACGTGCACGACGGGTGACGCGGGATCGAGCGGCGCGATGCCGGACAGCGTGAATTCCTGCCAACCGTCGACGCCGTCGATTTTTCCGGCTGGGCGCTGCCAGTAGAGCGGCGCCTCCCAGCCCGAAGCGTTGACCGCGGCCCAGCCGTCGCTCAGCCAGAATTCGGGCCGGCGATAGCCGCCGTCGGCGACGAAGGCGAGATATTCGCCGTTGGTGACGAGGCGCGTCGCCAGGCGGAACGGCTCGAGCCAGACCTTGTGGCGTGGGCCCTCGTTGTCGAAGGCGAAACCGTCGCCTTCGTGGCCGATCTCGATCAGGCCGCCGGCGAAGTCGCGCCATTCGAGCGGCGGCGCGGTGCGCGCGGCGTGCGGCGCCGGCGCCGTATACGCCGGTTTCAACGGGTTCTGGGCGAAGACGTGCTTGATGTCCATCAGGATCAGCTCCTGATGCTGCTCCTCGTGCGCGAGGCCGAGTGCGATCACCGGCGCCAGTTCGCGGAAGGTCATGCCGTCGACGCCGGCGATCAGTCGGTCCATCGCCTGGGTGACGTGGTCGCGATAGCGCGCGATCTCGGCGACGCCAGGCCGCGACAGCAGGCCGCGCGCCGGGCGCGGATGGCGCGGCCCGACCGCCTCGTAATAGGAATTGAACAAATAGTCGTAGGCCGGATCGAAGACGCGATAGCCGGCGAGATGCGGGCCGAGCAGGAACGTCTCCCAGAACCAGGTGACGTGCGCCAGGTGCCACTTGGTCGGGCTGACGTCGGGCATCGACTGCACGACCTGGTCCTCGGGCAGCAACGGCGTCGCGAGCGCCGCGCTGCGCGCACGGCAATCCGCAAAGCGCGCGCGCCAGGCCGCGCGGTTTTCCGCGTGCGCCGTCTTGCCGGCCAGCAGAGCCATCGAGCCTCCCGCGCAGCGTCTCGTTGTCGTTATGCGTTGGACGCTTGGAATGAGCCGACGTTACAACGATTATTACAACGATTATAGGCTGGCCGCGGTTGCGCGCCACGCGCGATGAATCACGGCCGCGTGACGTCCCGATGGCCCGGCGCCGCGGCTATAATAGGCGAGCGGCCGCTGCGGCCGCGCGGAGGCCACGATGACGCAAACGCAAATTGCCGAGCCGCAGGCCGGGCAGATCGTGCTCGTGCTGCAAGGCGGCGGCGCGTTGGGCGCCTATCAGGCGGGCGTCTACGAGGGGCTGCACCGCGCCGGCATCGAGCCCGATTGGGTCATCGGCACCTCGATCGGCGCGATCAACGGCGCGCTGATCGCGTGCAACCCGCCGGAGCGGCGGCTGGAAAAGCTCACCCGGTTCTGGAACGGCGTGAGCCTGGGCGGCGCGGCCGACGTCGCCGGCGCATCCGCGCCGCTCATCGCCGAGCTCGCCGGCGGCTGGGCCAAGACCGCGGCGCTGCTGGGCGGCGTGCCCGGTTTCTACGACATCAATCTGTTCGCGGCGTGGGGCGTCGCCGCGCCGGTCGGCGCCGAGCGGGCGGCGTTCTATTCGACTGCGCCGCTCAAATCGACGCTCGGCGCGCTCCTGGAGCTCGACTATGTCAACGCGCGGCACACGCGGCTCACGGTCGGCGCGGTCGACGTCGAAAGCGGCCAGCTCAAATATTTCGACAGCCGCCGCATGACAATCGGCATCAAGCACATCATGGCCTCTGGTGCGCTGCCGCCCGGATTCCCCGCAATCGCCATCGAGGGCCGGCCATATTGGGACGGCGGCATCTATTCCAACACGCCGGTCGAGGCGGTGCTGGACGACGAGCCACGCCGGGATTCCCTGATCTTCGCGGTGAATCTGTGGCGGGCGAAAGGCGCAACGCCGGAATCGATCTGGCAGGTTCTCGGCCGCCAGAAAGAGATCCAATACGCCAGCCGCGTGCGCAGCCACATCGCGCGGCAGGAGCAGATCCACCGGCTGCGCCACGTCGTGCGCGAGTTAGCGTCGCTGGTGCCGGCCGACCGGCGCAACGATCCGCGCACCAAGGAGCTCGCAGCCTACGGCTGCACCACCACCATGCACCTCGTCGAGCTGCTGGCGCCGCGGCTTCCGGGCGACGACCAGAACAAGGACATCGACTTCAGCGCCAGCGGCATCGCCGCGCACCGGCAAGCCGGGCTGGCGGACATCCGGCGCGTGCTCGATGCCAAGCCGTGGCGCCAACAGGCGGAGCCGCTCCAAGGCGTCGTCATCCACGAAATGGACATGGCGCGGGCCTAACGGGCGCGGCAACGCGCGGTCCGAACGGTCAGCGGTCGGGCGCCCGGCGTTTCGCGACGGCCGCCGCGCGCGGGCAGGACGCGACCGCCGCGCCGCGCTCGACCAGCTTCGGACATTTGTGACGCAGCGTGCGTCGCAGGAGGTCGCGCATGGTCGTCGCCTCGCGGATCAGCAGGTTGGCTTCGGCCATCTTTTGCCGTGCCATCCGGCGCCACCGTTCGGGCGGCGGACGGACGGCGAAGCCGTCGAGCAGCAGCTTGATCTCGGCAATGCGGAAGCCGACACGCTGCGCGAAGCGTATGATCGCGAGGCGCTCGAGGACCGCTTCGCCGTAGCGGCGCCGGCCGCTCACCCGGTCCGGCGCGGGAAGCAAGCCCGCCTTTTCGTAGTAGCGGATCGCCGACGGCCGCAGGGCCACACGCTTCGCCACCTCGCCGATGCCCATGGCACGCATGGCGGAATCCCCTTGACCTCAAGTGAACTTCAACTCGTAGCCTCGGCCCGGCTTTTGTCAAGGAGGACAGACATGAAATGGACGCTTGCCGGTTTGCTGTTGGCATCGGGCCTGGCCGCGGCGGCGGCAGCGCAAGACCGCGTGCAGGTCGTGGGCCCGCCCGGCGCGCGACTTCTGCTCGACAACGCATCGGTCAGCGTGATCCGCATCCGCCTGGCGCCGCACCAGAAGATACCGCTGCACGACGTGACACCGCGCGTGGTGATCTGGCTGACCGCCGGCGCGCTCAAGGACACGCTCGCGACCGGCGAGACGCGCGTCGAACGGCCGCGGGCGGGCGATGTCGAATGGGTGCCGGCACAACGTCACGCCGGCGAGAACCTCGGCGACGCGCCGCTCGAATTCATCGCCGTCGTGCCCAAGCCGCAACCGGCGGCGCAACGATAGCCGGCGCGGCGGCGCCCGCTCACGCCGGCGCGCTTACGAGACCTGCACGCCTTTCCAGAAGGCGATGCGGCCCTTGATGTTGGCCGCCGCCGACTTGGGCGCGGGATAGGTCCAGGCGGCGTCTTTGTTTTCCTGGCCGCCGGCGACGACGGTGAAATAGCGCGCGTCGCCCTTCCACGGACAGGTATAGGTGCTGTCGCTCGGCTTGAGCGCGGCCTTTTTCACCGCCTCGGGCGGGAAGTAGTGATTACCTTCGACCACCACGGTCTTGTCGCTCTCGGCGATCGTCTCGCCATTCCATACCGCCTTGACCATGAGAGCCTCCTTGGCAATCGGCGTCGTTGAACACCCTCCTCACCCTTCCCTCTTCCTCAAGGGGGGCAAGGGTAGCTTCGCGTCGATGGTGCGCAAGCCGACTTACCTTACGCAAGCGTATCGTCATGGCCGGGCTCGACCCGGCCATCCACGTCTTGAAGGCGTGGATGCCCGGAACAAGTCCGGGCATGACGCGCGGCACGCGTCATCCCGCCCTTCGCCAGGTGGTTCCGCGGGGGCCGTCTTCCAGAAGAATCCCACGGAGCGCGAGGTCATTGCGGATGCGGTCGGCCTCGGCAAAGTTGCGCGCCTGGCGCGCGGCGTTGCGCGCGGCGATCTGCGCTTCGATCTCGGCAACCATCGTCGCAATATCTTCGATCTTCGTATCAATAGCCTTTCTGACTTCTGCCTCGGTCCCAGCGACAGTTTTTTGCGTGGCGGTGACGGCGTGGCCTATCGTGCCCTGAAGCCAAGCCTCCGGTTTCTGCTGCAGGATACCGAGCAACGCGCCCGAGTCCAGCAGCGCGCCCTTGAGCCGCGATTTTTCCGCCCGAGTCTGGGCCTTGTTGAGCGCCACCACGTCCTCGTGCAGCGCCGCCAACGCCATCGGCGTGTTGAGGTCGTCGTCGAGCGCGCCGCGCGTCTTGGCGCCTCGCCCTTCCGCCGGCACGTCCTCAACCGAACGCAGCGCCAGGTAGAAGCGATCGAGCGTGCGCTTGGCCTCGGCCAGGCGCTCGGCGGTCCAGTCGAGCGGATCGCGGTAATGCGCGGTCAGCATGGCAAGCCGCGCCGCCTCGCCCGGCGTCTGCTTCAAGACATCGCGGATGGTGACGAAATTGCCCTCGGACTTCGCCATTTTGGCGCCGTTCACCGTGACGAAGCCGTTGTGCAGCCAGAATTTGACGAACGGCTTGCCGTGATGGGCACAGACGCTTTGCGCGATCTCGTTCTCGTGGTGCGGAAAGACGAGGTCGAGGCCGCCGCCGTGAATGTCGAAGCTCTCGCCCAGATGCACTTCGCTCATCGCCGAGCATTCGAGGTGCCAGCCCGGCCGGCCGCGGCCCCACGGACTGTCCCAGCCGGGCAGATCGGGCGGCGACGGCTTCCACAGCACGAAATCGGCCGGATCGCGCTTGTAAGGCGCAACTTCGACGCGCGCGCCGGCGATCAATTCATCCCGATCCCGACGCGACAGCCGGCCGTAATCCGGCATGCTCGGCACCGCGAAGAGGACATGCCCCTCGGCGCCATAGGCGTGGCCCGAAGCGAGCAGCGCTTCTATCATCGCGATCATCGGCGCGATGTGCTCGGTCGCGCGCGGCTCGACGTCGGGCGGCAGGCAGCCGAGCGCGGCAACGTCCTCGTGGAACGCCTGGGCGGTGCGCGCGGTGAGCGCGCCGATCGGCTCGTGGTTGGCCTTGGCGGCGGCGTTGATCTTGTCGTCGACGTCGGTGATGTTGCGGACGTATTTGACGTGGCCAGCGCCATAGCGGTCGCGCAGCAGGCGGTAAAGCACGTCGAAGACGATCACCGGCCGCGCGTTGCCGATATGCGCGAAGTCGTAGACCGTCGGGCCGCAGACATACATCCGCACGTTCGCCGGATCGAGCGGCGCGAATTCCTCCTTGCGGCGGGTCAGCGTGTTGTAGAGCGTGAGGGCCATGCGACGGCGAACTCCGGCGGTCCAGGCGCCACTCCTAACAAATCGCGCCCGCGCGGTCGATACGACTATGATGGCCCGGCAAAATGCGCGAGCGCCCGCGCGACGCCGGCAGCGCGGTATCGGTCGAGGCCGATCGCCTACCGCATCCGACGGTCGCAGGAATCGCCGGAGACGAGCAGCGTCACCTTCGGCGGCTGCGCGGCAGTCGGCGGGTTCGCGATCTGCTCGTACCTGGCTCGCTGACGGTTCAACGTCCCGCCCTGGAACACGAGCGTCGCGGTGGCCGGATCGAACCGGTAGCTGCCGGTCGTGCCCGCGACGTCGCGGTAGCGACGATCGTCGAGGATGGTGAAATTGAGCTGCATCGCCGGCTGAAGCGACGCCGCGCCGCCGCCCGACAGCGTCCAGCATTCATAGGCGCCGGGATAGACTTTCGTCGGCTGGAACGGCTTCTTGCCTTGGAGGGCCAGGAACTTCGGGTCGTTGGTGGCGCCGGGGACTGGCTTGGTCGGAACCGAGCCGTACGGCTTGAGGTCGGACGCCGCAAACGACGAGTCCATGGTGTCCTCAAAGCCGAACGGATGCACGCGATAAGGATAAGCGTTACGCGGATCAATCCGGACAATGACCGAGTCGAGATAGCCGGTGCCAAAATTCGCCGCCACGCGATCGCCGACCTTGTATTGTCCGCCAACCTGAGCGGTCGCGTCGCGCGGCGCGAGCACCATGATCGTCGCTCCCAGCAGGATGAAAGCCGCCAGGAACCGGCACCGGGGCAAGCTGAGCCGGCGTCGCGCAAGCCCGCTCATTTTATTGTGAGCCGTTGGCCGCGTCGTGGCCGATGAAGTTCCCGCCACCCTGCGAGACCGTGCCAGCACCGCGTGGATCGACGAGCGATGCACCGCCGGGGCCGACGACGCCGGCGCCGTCCTGGCCGATGAGCGTGCCGCCGTCATGTGAGACGACGCCGGCGCCGTCCTGACCGATGAGCGACCCGCCGTTGGGGCCGACGATTCCAGGCCGTACGGCGTAGTTATTGATATTCGGTGCGAGGCTCGGCGCGGCGACAGCCGGCGCTGTGGTTTGACCGAAGGCGAACCGCACCTTGGCCACGAGATCGTTGTAATCGGTCCAATGGCCGCCGCCGTAGCGGTAGATGTTGCACTCGCCATTGTCGCCGGAGCCGCGGGGCGAGCGGCCGGTCACCTGACGCACCGCCTGGGTCACCCACGCGTCCTTGCACTGTCCCGCGACGGTCGCGGCCGGTTGACCCGGCGCCGGAACCTGGCCGAAGGCGAACCGCACCTTCGCCACGAGATCGTTGTAATTGCTCCAATGGCCGCCGCCGTAGCGGTACTTGTTGCACTCGCCGTTATCGCCCGAGCCTTGAGGCGGGCGGCCGGTCACTTGGCGCACCGCCTGTGTCACCCATGGGTCCTTGCACTGGCCCGCGACGGTCGCGGCCGCTTGACCCGGCGCCGGACCCTTGCCGAATGCAAACCGCACCTTAGCCACGAGGTCGCTGTAGCTGCTCCAATGGCCGCCGCCGTAACGGTAGATGTTGCACTCGCCGTTGTCGCCGGAGCCGTTGGGGGACCGCCCGGTTACCTGCTGCACCGCCTGGGTCACCCACGGGTCTTTGCACTGACCGGCTGCGGCGCGATCCGTCGGCGCGAAGAAAAACACGAGCGCAAGACTCAGCAGCGCGGCAGCGCCGCGCGCGGCACTTAGCAATGACATGGATTTTGCTCCCCCACTACGCGAGCGCCAGCGACGCGCGCTCCTAAAACTAGTCTAAATTAGATCTACCACATTGCGGCGATTGGGACGACAAAAAACACTCGGGGACGGCGCATCGTACTAGACGCGGTTGGATAAGGCGTTCAGATGATTCATAAAGGCGATTCTTTGCCTGGCAGCACAGGATCGCGATCATGCAATCGATTTTCTCGAACGCCTTATCCGAGGCGGTAGCAAAATACATCGACTTGTCGGCCACAAGGCGCGAGACGTTGTCGTGGCTTGCGCTCTTGATCATGCAGCACGGAACGATCTGCCTGTGGCGGCTGGCGGCGTTTGTCGCGAGCGTGGCGCAGACCGACTCGGTGCGGCGGGTCAGCGTGTTGTAGAGCGTGAGGGCCATGCGACGGCGAACTCCGGCGGTCCAGGCGCCACTCCTAACAAATCGCGCCCGCGCGGTCGATACGACTATGAAGGCTCGGCAAAATACGCGAGCGCCCGCGCCAGGAACAGCACGCCGAGGGCGCCGAACAGGATTGCCGCGCCGACATGGATCGCCCGCATCGGCAGTCGCTTCTCGAACGCCTTGCCGATGAACACCGCCGGCAGGTTGACCAGCATGAGTCCCGCCGTCGATCCGCCGATTACCGCGAACAGATTCGGATAGCCGGCGGCGAGCGCAGCGGTCGCGATCTGCGTCTTGTCGCCCATCTCGGCGAGGAAAAAGGTCACCAGCGTGGCAATGAACGCGCCGCGATTTTTGGCCGCAATCGCGCCGTCGTGCGTGTCGGCGTTGAGCGCCCAGACGCCCATCGCGACGAGGCCCAGACCGACGATGCCGTCGACCAGTCCCGGCGTCAGCAAGGCGCCGAACGAGCGGCCGATAACGCCGGCGAGCGCGTGCGCCGCCAGTGTCGCCAGCAACATGCCGGCCAGAATCGGCCACGGCCGGCGATAGCGCACGGCGAGCATGAAGGCGATGAGCTGCGTGCGATCGCCGAGCTCGGCGATAGCCACCGTGACGAACGAGACGATGAGGGATTCCATGCGAGCATCCAGGCCAGGCGGGGTAAGACCACGGCCGACCCCTCCCGCCCGGCAAGCGGAAGGATCGGACCGTTGGTCTCGCCATGCTCGTGAGCCCCATGCGCCATAGCGACCTTCGCCAAGTGTGTTGACGCATGACCCGGACCAGCCGGGCGGCTACTCCCCAATGGGTGGCGGCATCCTAATTCGGCCGCGTGCGCCGGTCGAGAGCGATCCGACGCGCTTGCCAAGCACACCGGGGCCACGCTTTGAAAATTCCTCAGGTTTCGACCTATGATCGGCGCGGGAGGACCGCCATGACCGTCGATGCTGGGCGCGAACACTTGATCGATCTCGCCGCGCCCGATTGGGCGGACGAAGCGGACGTGCGGCGGACCCATGGGACCTCGTCCCGGCGCACGTACGCGACCGATCTCAAGGGGTCGGCACGCCACTTTCCGGCGCGTCCGGCCGGATGGTTAGGAGAGTCTTAAGGCCGGCCGCGCGGGCCGCAATTCGCGGCGCGCCGCGGGGCGCGAGTCCGGTGCCTGACCGCGGGCCGGCCGGGGCCGCCTACGCTTAATTCATTTTAAAAATCTGCGGGATAGTCTTCGGGATGCCGCATCGGACTCATCGCCGATAAAGGAGACTTCGCATGCCGGGCATCCGCCACGCCGTGGTTCGCGCGCACGGCACGCCATGAGCGCCGCACAGAATCCGCTGGTCGCCGGTCTCCTGCAACGCGTCGCCGGCGCCGAATCAACGAAACCCACGGCGGACGAGATCGGCGCATCCTTCCGGCTCCTGTTCGCCAAGAACCCGGTGCCGATGTACGTCTACGACTGGGAGACGCTGAAACTCCTCGAGGTCAACGACAGCGCGCTGGCGCAGTACGGCTACGGCCGCGAGCGGATGCTAGGCCTGGCGATGACGGATCTGGTCGCGCCCGAAGACCGCGAACAAGTGCTGCGCAATCACTTCGAGGCGAGCACCGCGCTGAAAGTCGGCGTCCGCCGCCACCGCAAGGCGGACGGCACGCCCATCTTCGTCGAGATCGCGCGCGACCGGCTGATCTTCTCCGGACGTCCGGCCGCGATCGTCTCCTGCAGCGACGTGACCGCGCGGGTCCTGGCCGAACAGCAGAAACAAGCTGCCGAAGGCCACGCCGAGCTGACCTATCGTCGCTTCGCCGAGGCGATCGAGAGCGTTCCGGCGAGCCTGCTGCTGTGCGACGCCGATGACCGCATCGTCATCTGCAACAGCGCGACGCGCCGCTATTTTCCCAAGGCCACGCAACTGCTCGTTCCGGGCACGCCGTTCGAGGACCTGCTGCGCGCGCACGCCGGCAGCGGCTATGTCAAGGATGTCGGCGCCGACCTCGACGCCTGGGTGGCCGAGCGCATGACGCACCATCGCGCGGCGAACACCAATCTGACCCGAGCCTACGACGACGGCCACTGGAGCCAGGTCATCGAGCGGCGCACCTCCGACGGCGGCATCATCGGCATCCGCGTCGACATCACCGCGCTGAAGCAGCGGGAGGAAGAGCTCAAACGGATGGCCGAGCGGCTGAATCACAGCCAGGAGCAGCTCGCCCAGGCGCAGCGGATCGCCGGCGTCGGCAGCTACGAACGAGAGTTCGCGGCCGACGAGGCCGTGTGGTCCGACGAAACCTATCGAATCTTCGGCGTCGATCGCGGCTCGTTCGTGCCGACGCGCGAAAATTTCCTCGCCCAGGTGCATCCCGAAGACCGCGACCGGGTCGCCGCCGCGTTCGGCGAAGGCGCCGCGGACCGGGTCATCGCACAGGACGAATTCCGCATCGTCCGGCCCGACGGCGCGACCCGGATCATCCTGCGCGAGTCCGAGGTGGTCTATGACGCGGCCAGGCACCCGGTCCGCCGGGTCGGCACGATTCGCGACATGACCGAGATTCGCGAAGCGGAAGAAAAGCAGCGTTGCCTCGACGAGGCGCTGCGCCAGGCCAAGGAACAAGCCGAGGCGGCGAGCCAGGCCAAATCCGAATTCCTCGCCAATATGAGCCACGAGGTGCGCACGCCGATGAACGCCATCCTCGGCATGACCGGCCTGCTGCTCGATACCGGGCTCGATGACGAGCAGCACAAATATGCCGAGATCGTGAAGCAATCGGGCGAGGCGCTGCTGACCGTCATCAACGACATTCTCGACATTTCGAAACTCGAAGCGGGCAAGGTCGAGATCGAGAACATCGACTTCGATCTGCCGAGCTCGATCGAGAGCGCCGTCGCATTGCTCGGACCCAGGGCGCGGGAGAAGGGGATCGACCTGGCCGTGTTCGTCGATCCGGCGGCGTCCGGCCACTTCAACGGCGACGCCACCCGACTGCGTCAGATCGTCCTCAACCTGACCGGCAACGCCATCAAATTCACCGAAAAGGGCGCCGTGTCGGTTCAGGTTTCGCTGCGCGACAAATGCAGCGGGACGGACGACGGCAAGACGTTGGTGCGCTGCGAGGTGTCGGATACCGGCATCGGCATGCCGGAGAACGTCCGGACGCGGTTGTTCCAGAAATTCACCCAGGCCGACAGTTCGATCACGCGGCGCTTCGGCGGCACCGGCCTCGGCCTGGCCATTTCCAAACAGCTCGTCGAATTGATGGGCGGCGAGATCGGGGTGACCAGCCAGCCCGGCGCCGGATCGACCTTCTGGTTCCAGATCCCCTTGATGCCGACGGTCGCGCCGGTTCTCGATTCGCGCATGCTCGCGGTCAAACTCAAGGGCGTGCGCGCCCTGCTGGTCGACGACGTGAAGATGAATCTCGAAATCCTCTCGCGCCAATTGGCGACCACCGGACTCGACGTGACCTGCGTCGACGACGGGTTCGAGGCGGTGGCGGAGCTCGAGCGCGCCTGGCATCGCGGCAAGCCGTACGACATCGTCTTCCTCGACCAGATGATGCCCGGGTTGTCGGGCGAAGGACTGGCGCGGCGCGTGCGGTCCATCGCCGGACTGGCCGAGACCAAGATCGTGATGGTCTCGTCCGGCGGCCGCTACAGCCTGGGCGCCGATGCGTCGCGCTTTCTCGATGCGGTGCTCGAGAAGCCGGTGCGTCAGCACGAGCTGTCCGACACCCTGGTTTCGCTTTACAGCCACGCGCCGGACGAAGCGGCGCAAGCCAAGGCCGCGGCACCCCTTCCCGTGCCCGTACCCGCCGGCGCCAGCCCGAAGGTTCCGGCGGCCAAGGGCCGCGCGCTGCGGATCCTCTTGGCCGAGGACAACAAGTTCAACCAGCAATTCGCGATGGCGCTGCTGCGCAAGGCCGGACACGACGTTGAAACCGCGGAGAACGGCCATCAGGCCGTCGACGCGGTGCGGCGCAACGATTACGACGTCGTGCTGATGGACGTGCAGATGCCGGAGCTCGACGGCATGCAAGCGACGCAGCAGATCCGCGCCCTGGCACCGCCCAAGAACCGGGTTCCCATCATCGTGCTCACCGCCCATGCCATGGCCGGCGCGAAAGAGCAGTACCTCAAGGCCGGCATGGACGATTACGTATCGAAGCCGATCCAGCCGGAGATTCTCCTCGGCAAGCTCGCGAAATACGCTGCCGCCGAGGTCGAAACCGCCGAGTGCGCTGCCGTTGCCGGCGGCCACGGCGAGACCGCTGCGCCGCACGCCGCCGTGCCGCCGCCGCTCGACCGGTCGCGGCTCGACGCGCTGACATCGATGGTCGGGTCCGAGAGCCTGGGCGATCTCGTCGCGACATATATCGCGAATACCGAGAAATCCCTGTCGCAGGCCCGGAAATGCACCGTCCAGTGGGACTTCCAGACGCTGGCGCGGGAGACGCACACGATCATCGGCGCGGCCGGCAATATCGGCGCCGATCGCGTTCGCGAAACCGGCATCGCACTCGAACAGGCCTGCAAGACCGGCGACCAAGCGACCGCCGGACGCCTGGTCATCGAATTGCACGACGCCTTCGCCGACGCCGCGGCTGCGCTTCGCCCCTGGCTCGCCGAGATCGCGGCGGACAAACAGACCGACAGGCAAGCGCGGCGCGCCCAGGCTGCCATGAAAGCCATCGACCGCGAAGCCGCGCCCTGACCGATCCGATCGGCCCGGGAGATATCGGTCGACGATTCCAAGTCAGGCGCAACGCCCCCTCACCCTTCCCTCTCCCCTAAACGGGGGAGAGGGTTGCGAAGAGTTGGCGAGATCGAGCCCGTCGCCTTCGACGATCGCCGCGCCGGCCTCGCCGCGTAGGGTCTATTCCGGTCGTATTCGTTCACGTTCGATCGTCATTGCCGGGCGTGTCCCGGCAATCCACGTCTTCAAGTCGTGGACGCCCGGACCAAGTCCGGGCATGACGCATTGGGACGGCCGCAGACCTTAATCGGCTCGGCCGCGCTCAGCGCTCGTTCCAGATCACGCCGCTCATCAGCATGTCGATGGTCTCGCCGTCGGATGCCAGCGGCAGCACCAGCACCTCGTAATCCCACTCGCGCCCGTCGGCGAAGCTGCCGCCGCGGTGCTGCACCACCGGTTCGCGCGAGGCAACCGCGAGCTCGTAATGGGCGCGGACGTGCTCGCGCACGTCGGGATTGGGCATGAATGCGAGGTCCTTGCCGGTCCGGTCGACGCCGAGATGCCGGGCATTGCCGGTCGCGTGGAGGCGGAAAATGAAGCGCAGTGGATCGCGCGCCACGTCGATCAGCGAAAGCTGGCCGAGGATGTATTTCATCTCCACCGGATCGAAATCGGCGCGCGCGGGAACACGGCGGCCGGCGCGGCGCGCGTCCCAATCGCGATAGAGCCGGCGCAACGGTGCCGACTTGATAAGGATGCCGACATCGTCGGACACGGTTGGACGCTTTCGGGTTTCCGCGACTCCCCGGCCGCGCGGATCGAACGAGTTTGCCACGGCAAGTGTTAACCGGGCAACGCCGGCCGTGTTCCAATTTCTGCACTGGCGCGGGCGCGCCGGCGCGGCACGAACCGACGCCGGTTGCGCCGGCCTCTTCCCTCGGTGCCATGTTGAGCCGAATATAAGGAATGGGCGCGAAGCGGGCCGAAGCGGTAGAATGGTTCCAGTCTGCCGTGGAAGACCAGTTATGAGCCACGTTTCGAAGGGAGGCCAACGATGATGACGTTCATCTGTTATCTGAACTTCACCGAACAGGGCGTCAAAGCCATCAAGGACGTTCCGAAACGGCACGAGGCGGCCAAGGCGCTGGTTCAGAAGCTCGGCGGCCGCGTGATCTGCACCTATGTCACGACCGGCCAATACGACGCCATCCAGGTGCTCGAGATGCCGAACGGGGACACGATGGCGAAGTTCTCGGCGACCATGGCGGCGCGAGGATTCGTGCGGACGACGACAGTGCGGGCGTTCACGCCGGAAGAGTTCGGCAAGCTCGTCGCCGACATCAAGGTGGCGGCGCGCTAGGCGAACCGGCGCGCCGGCGCCACGAGGGAGCCGACGATGCGAATTCTGCCGGTTCGGATCGGCGTGATGCCGCCCGCGCGGCGCCGCGCGGCGCTCCGGCTCGCCGCCGCGATCGCCGCGCTGGCGACGCTCGCCGGCTGCGTCAGCGCCGCCGAACTGCGGCAGCAGGACGAGAACCAGTGCGCGGGCTACGGCTTCAAGCCCGGCACCGACGCGTTCGCGAGCTGTCTGCAGCAGGAGGAACTGGCGCGGCGCTATGGCGCGTGGCAGCAGATGCCGGCCTATTGGTACCCGCCTTACGGCTGGTACGCGCCGTCGCCCCTGCTGCCGTCGCGATAAGCCGGGCGAATCCCTACTGCATCGTCGGCATGACGTATTCCGCGCCGGCGCGGATGCCTTTCGGCCAGCGCGCGGTCACGGTCTTGAGCCGGGTGTAGAAGCGCACGCCCTCGGCGCCGTGGATGTGATGGTCGCCGAACAGCGAGCGTTTCCAGCCGCCGAAGGAGTGGAAGGCGAGCGGCACCGGAATCGGCACGTTGACGCCGACCATGCCGATCTTCGCGCGGCTCGCGAAATCGCGCGCGGCGTCGCCGTCGCGGGTGAAGATCGCGGTGCCGTTGCCGAATTCGTGCGCGTTCACCAGGTCGAGCGCCTGCTCGTAATCCGGCGTGCGCACGACCGACAGCACCGGGCCGAAGATCTCCTCCTTGTAGATGCGCATGCCGGGCCTGACCTCGTCGAACAGGCAGCCGCCGATGAAGAAGCCCTTCTCGTAGCCCTGGAGCTTGAGGCCGCGGCCGTCGACGGCGAGCTTGGCACCCTCCTTGACGCCGAGATCGATGTAGCCCTTGACGCGGTCATAGGCCTGGCGCGTGACCAGCGGACCCATCTCGGCGTCGGCATCGGTGTAGGGGCCGACCTTGAGCGCACGCACGCGCGGCGCGAGCTTCGCCATCAGCCGGTCGCCGGCGGCGCCGACCGCGACCGCGACCGAGATCGCCATGCAGCGCTCGCCGGCCGAGCCATAGGCGGCGCCCATCAGCGCGTCGGTCGCCTGGTCCATGTCGGCGTCGGGCAGCACGACCATGTGGTTCTTGGCGCCGCCGAGCGCCTGGACGCGCTTGGCGGCGGCGGTGCCGGTGCGATAGACATACTCGGCGATTGGCGTCGAGCCGACGAAGCTCACGGCTTCGATGTCGGGATGGCTCAGGATCGTGTCGACCGCCTCCTTGTCGCCGTTGACGACGTTGAGCACGCCCTCGGGCGCGCCGGCCTCGAGCAATAACTGGGCGAGTAGCAGCGGCGTCGACGGATCGCGCTCGCTCGGCTTCAGCACGAAGGTGTTGCCGCAGGCGATCGCCACCGGAAACATCCACATCGGCACCATGGCCGGAAAGTTGAACGGCGTGATGCCGGCGCAGACGCCGAGTGGCTGGCGCAGCGAATAGCAATCGACGTTGGTGCCGACGTTCTCGGTGAAGTCGCCCTTGAGCAGATGGGGGATGCCGCAGACGAACTCGACCACCTCGATGCCGCGCGTCACCTCGCCGACGGCGTCGCCCAGCACCTTGCCGTGCTCGGCGCCGATCATGCGGGCGAGCTTGTCGCGGTTCGCCTCGAGCAGCGCCTTGTACTTGAACATGACGCGCGCCCGCGACAGCGGTGTCGTGCGCGACCAGCCGGGAAAGGCCCGCTTGGCGCTTTGCACCGCGGCGTCGACCTCGGCGGCGGTGGCGAGCGCGACGCGCGCTGAAACCTCGCCGGTCGCCGGATTGAAGACGTCGGAGAAGCGGCCGTTGCCGCCGACAACGGACTTGCCGCCGATGAAATGCCCGAGCTCGGTCATGGGGTTCCTCCCCTCTATTGCCCTTTATGGCGCGATAGTGCCCCTGGCCGCGAGCCGACGCAAAGGCCCGTCGCGGATCGTCCGCCGCCGCAGCCGGAACCGGGCCTCATGCCTTGGCGTAGCTGTCGCGCAAGCCCACCGTGCGGTTGAAGGCCGGCTTGCCCGGCGCGCCGTCGCAATCGCGGACGAAATAGCCCTGGCGCTCGAACTGCACCGGCGCGTCGTCGGCATCGGCGAGCGCCGGCTCGAGCCGTGCGTCCCTGATCACTTCGAGCGAATTGGGATTGAGTTCGGCGAGCAGGTTCGCCGGATCGGGATCGGGCCGCGTGAACAGCGGATTGTAGAGCCGCACCTCGGCGGCGACCGACTCCTTCGCCGCGACCCAATGCAGCGTCGCCTGCACCTTGCGGCCGTCGGGCGCGTTGCCGCCTTTTGTCGCCGGGTCGTAGACGCAGCGCAATTCCGTCACGGCGCCGTTCGCGTCCTTCACCACGCTCTTGCAGGTGACGAAATAGGCGTAGCGCAGGCGGACTTCCTTGCCCGGCGACAGGCGGTAGAACTTCTTCGGTGGGTTCTCCATGAAGTCGTCGCGCTCGACATAGAGCTCGCGGCCGAACGGCACCTTGCGTGAACCGCGCGCCGGATCGTCGGGATGGTTGACGGCGTCGAGCAGCTCGCTCTTGTCCGCAGGATAATTCTCGATGACGACCTTCAAGGGCCGCAGCACGCCCATGCGTCGGAGCGCCGACTTGTTGAGCGCCTCGCGCACCGCGAAGTCGAACAGGCCGAGATCGACCGTCGAGTTGGCCTTGGCGACGCCGATGCGGGCGACGAAATCGCGGATCGCCGCCGGCGGCACGCCGCGCCGCCGCAGGCCGGCGAGCGTCGGCATGCGCGGATCGTCCCAGCCGGAGACGCGCTTGTCCTGCACAAGCTGGGTCAAGAACCGCTTCGACAGTACGGTATAGCCGAGATTGAGCCGGGCGAACTCGTACTGATGCGGCCGCGACGGCACCGGCAAGTTCTCGATCAGCCAATCGTAGAGCGGCCGGTGATCCTCGAACTCGAGCGTGCAGATCGAATGGGTGATGCCTTCGATGGCGTCGGACTGGCCGTGCGCGAAATCGTAGGTCGGGTAGATTTTCCACGTGCCGCCGGTGCGCGGATGCTCGGCGTGTAAAATCCGGTAGAGCACGGGATCGCGCAGATTGATGTTGCCGCTGGCCATGTCGATCTTGGCGCGCAGCACGCGCGCGCCGTCGGCAAATTCTCCGGCGCGCATGCGGCGGAAGAGATCGAGATTCTCGTCGACGGAGCGGCTGCGGAACGGGCTCTCCCTGCCTGCCTCGGTCAGCGTGCCGCGCAGCTTCGCCATCTCGTCGGCCGAAGTGTCGTCGACATAGGCCTTACCGGCGCGGATCAGATGCTCGGCCCAGTCGTAGAGCCGCTCGAAATAATCCGAGGCGTGATAGAGGTTCTGACCCCAATCGAACCCGAGCCAGCGCACGTCGCGCTCGATGGCGTCGATGAACTCCTGCTCCTCCTTGGTCGGATTGGTGTCGTCGAAGCGCAGGTGACAGCGGCCGCCGTACTCATTGGCGATGCCGAAATTGAGGCAGATCGACTTGGCGTGGCCGATATGGAGATAGCCGTTGGGCTCGGGCGGAAAGCGCGTCACCACGCTCTTCACGCGGCCCGACTTGAGATCGGCCTCGACGATGTCGCGGATGAAATCGCGGCCGGGCGATGCGGCGGTGTCAGGCGGGGTCATGGTTGCGCTGGATCACCATTGTGCGCCCTTCGAGACGCCCGCTTCGCGGGCTCCTCAGGGTGAGGCTCTGTTCTCAATGCCATAAAGGATTTTCCTCATGCTGAGGAGCGAGCGCAAGCGAGCGTCTCGAAGCACGCACTCCCGTCATGCAGCCTCTTTTCTATTTCGACGGCGCCGGCGTCGGCGCGCGCGGCGTCTCGCCGGGATCGAATTCGATCGCCGCGGCGCTGGCGGTGAAGGCGTTGGTGATCGGATAGCGGCGGTCGCGGCCGAAGGCGCGGCGGGTGATCTTGACGCCGGGCGGCGCCTGGCGGCGCTTGTACTCGGCGCGGTCGACCATCGCCCAGACCTTGCGCACGGTGTCTTCGGCGTAGCCCCGCTTGACGATATCGGCGACGGTCATCTCGCGCTCGATCAGGCATTCGAGGATACCGTCGAGGGTTGCATAGGGCGGCAGCGTGTCCTGGTCGGTCTGGTTCGCCTTGAGCTCGGCAGTCGGCGCCTTGGTCAGCACGCGCTCGGGCATGACGCGGCCGGCGGGGCCGAGGAAATCGTCGGGCCGGTTGGCGTTGCGCCAGCGGCACAGCGCATAGACCATCATCTTGTAGACGTCCTTCAGCACGGCGTAGCCGCCGGCCATGTCGCCGTAGAGCGTGGCGTAGCCGACCGACATCTCCGACTTGTTGCCGGTCGACAGCACCATCCAGCCGAACTTGTTGCTGAGCGCCATCAGGGTGATGCCGCGGGCGCGCGCCTGGATGTTCTCCTCGGCGGTGTCGGGAGATCGCCCCTTGAACGAATCCGCGAGCGTCTTGTCGTAGGCCTTCATCAACGGCGTGATCTCGATCGAGCGCAGCTCGCAGCCCAGGAGCGTCGCCACCTCGGTCGCGTCCTCGAGGCTTTCGGCCGAGGTGAAGGGCGACGGCATCATCGCACAGTGGACCTTGTCGGGACCGAGCGCGTCGACCGCGATCGCGGCGGTGAGCGCGGAATCGACGCCGCCCGACAAGCCGACGACCACGCCGGGGAAGCGGTTCTTGCGCACGTAGTCGCGCAGGCCCAGCACCAGCGCGTGACAGACCGCGGCCTCGCCCTCTTCCGGCTTCTCGAGCGCGGCCGGCTCGATCGTCCAGCCGTTGCCGCCGCGGCGCCACGTCGTCAGCGGCTGCGCCTCGCGCCAGCTCGGCGCCTGGAGGCGCAGCTTGCAATCGACGTCGAGTGCGAACGAGGCGCCGTCGAACACCAGCTCGTCCTGGCCGCACACCTGGTTGACGTACAAGAGCGGCAGGCCGGTCTCCTTGACCCGCGCCACCGCGAGCGACAGGCGCTCGCCAAGTTTATCCGTTTCAAAGGGCGAGCCGTTGATGACGATCAGGAGCTCGGCGCCGCTTTCCTGCAGCGTCTCGGCGGCGTCGGCGTACCACATGTCCTCGCACACCATGACGCCGAGGCGCACGCCCTTGAACGGGATCGGGCCCGGCGCCGGGCCGGCGGCGAAGACGCGCTTCTCGTCGAAGACGCCGTAGTTCGGCAGGTCGTGCTTGAAGCGCAGCGCCGCGATCTTGCCGTCGGCCAAGAGCGCCGCGGTGTTGTAGAGCTTGCCGTCCTGGCGCCACGGCGTGCCGAGCAGCACGGCGGGTGCGCCCGCGGTCTCGCGCGCGAAGGCAACGACGGCGCTCTGGCAGGCGGCGACGAAGGCCGGCTTCAGCACCAGATCCTCGGGCGGATAGCCGGCGACGAAGAGCTCGCTCGCGACGACGAGATCGGCGCCCTGGCCGCGTGCCTCGGCCAGCGCGCGGCGCAGCTTGGCCAGATTGCCGGCGATGTCGCCCACCGTGGGATCGAGCTGGGCGACCGAGATGACGAGCGAATCGACCATGGCCCGGGCAAGCTAGGAGCCGCTCCGAGGGGTGTCAATGCGGAGCGCCGTCGGCAGGCGGGCCTTGGCGATGGAACAGCGAGCGCGCGTTACGCGTGCGCCGGCGGCACGCCAGCGCGGATGCGGCAGCGGATGGCGGACCTCACGATCACGCGGGCCCGACGATATCGAACTCGCGCGCGATGATCTCCATCGCCTCCTCGTACGAGAAGGCTTCCCGGACCTCATCGGCGAAGTTGATGACATCGTTGGGGTGCCAACCCCGCGCTCGCGCGACCATCTCGCAGGTCTCGAGCCGTCTCCAGATATTCACGTCGTCGAACGAGACTCGCGGTCGTCTCGGAACCCTATCGGAAGGAATATCCCGCGGCACGTTCAACCCTCTCTTCCCCCTTCCAGCAAAAGAAACGGTTCAGCCGCGCGGCGGTTTACCGCCCGGGACCGGCGCTCCGATTTTGCCACCCGCCGGGCGAACGCGCCATAGCCGCGCCAGAAGGGTGCGGCAGCCGCACCGGCGTTTCACGCTCTGACGATGCCCGTAACGGCGGCGGGCGCCGGCGGCGCGTCGGCTTGGCCGGCGCCGCTCGGTTTCGCCCCGCCGTCCGATCTGGTATCGTGGCACCGCTGTCCGGATAGGGGGAATCCATGGACGGATTGAGCGGGGATGCGGGGACCCTGTACGTCTTCTTCTATCTGCTGCCGGGGTTCATCGGCCTTCAATTTTACGGCTATCTCGCCGTCGGCGCGCCGGCCGATGCGCTGCAAAAAATCGTCATCGCGCTCAGCCTCACCGCGGTCAGTGCGCTTGTCGTCACAGGCCTCGCCGGCGCCGCGATCATTCCACCGCCACCGCCACTGCCGGAACATGCGCCGCTCGACGCCGTCATCCGCGAATTCATCGGCACCCGCCTGTTCTATCTCTGCCTTGCCAGCATCACCGTCGCGACCGTATTCGCCGTCCTCAACAACCACGGCGTGCTCTATCGCAGCGCGCGCTGGTTGCGGCTGACGCGGCGCTCGGGACGCGCCAGCGTCTGGCAGGACATTTTCAACGGCAACACGCGCGCCTGGGTTCGTGTCCATCTCAAGGACGGCCGCATCGTCCGCGGCTGGCCGCAATTTGCCTCCGACGACGCGAGCGTGCGCGAGCTTTATCTGCGCGAGGTGGTGTGGTGGGTGCCGTCGCGCGGCCGCTATACGCGGCACGATGGCGGCGCCTCGGGTGTCTATCTTGGCAATTTCGACGACATCGCCTCGATCGAGGTGTTCGATCAACCGTGACGCATCGTCACGAGCAGCGGGGGAACGCATGAGCGACAAGCCTCTCATCGCACCGGGCAAGGGAGTTCCAATCTTTCCCGGTCCGTCCGGCCCGCGGGACGTTCCGGTCAAGGAGACCGAGATGCCGAGACGGCCGCAATCGCCGCCGCCCGACGGGCCGGGGCCGGGCGTGCCGTACAAGACACCGAGGAAATAAGCGGCGCGCCTCAGGCCCTGACAACGCCGGCGATCGCGGTGGGCGTCGGCGGCGCACCAGGAAACACCTGCGCGAGCGCACGTTGGGAAAGGCGCATGTGGCGCGCAATGATCAGGCTCAATGCGCTGCGAAAATCGGTCGTGATAGCGAGATCGCGATTCTGGTAAAGCCGACTGGGATCGAGGCCGGGCCACGCGCCGTAGACCCGGCCGCCGTTCACCGGACCGCCCATCACCCACAGCACGTTGCCGTGACCATGGTCGGTGCCGCGGTTGCCGTTCTCGTGCACCGTGCGGCCGAATTCGGACATGACGACGATCACGGTGTCGCGGTAGGCCGGACCGAGGCTCTTGGCGAGGACGGCGAGCCCGTCGGCCAGCGGCTTCAAGTGGTTGGCAAGCTGGCCTTCCGATGCGCCCTCGGCGACATGCGTGTCCCAGCCGCCGAGATCGAAGAACGCAAGCTCGACCGCCGGGTCCTTGCGGACCAGCGACGCCAGGTGCGCGGTGTCCATCGCGAAGCCGACCGGCGACGGCGCGCCGTTGTCGGCCTGTTCCATGTCCGCCTCGAGGTCGGCGAGCACCCGGACGCGCATCCGCATGCCTTCCTGGTAGGCGCGGCTGAGCGGATCGTCGCCGCCATAAAGCCGATCGAACGCGGCGTCGATGATCGGCCGATCGATCGGCATCGGCTGATCCGCGGCGCGACCGCTCGGCACGTTCGCGACGTTGAGGCGGCCCGACAAGATGCGCGGCACGGTGGGCCCGAAGGCAACGGCCGACGTGCTTTCGCGCTTGCCCGGCAGCTGCGCCAGCAGCCGGTTCATCCAGCCGTCGGGCGTCGATTTCACGCCCGGCGTGCCGCTCTCCATGTAGTCCTGGGCATCGAAATGCGAGCGCGTCGCATCGGGCGAGCCGCAGGCATGGATGAAAGCGAGACTGCGTTCGCGCCAGAACGGCTGCAGCGACGCGAGCGCCGGGTGAAGGCCGAACCGCCCGTCGAGGTTCAGCGCGCCGCCCGGATGGCCGGGCTGCGGAACGGCGATAGTCGGCCGCGCGTCGTAATAGGCGGCTTCGGCGTGCGGCACGACGACGTTGAGGCCATCGACGGCGCCGCGCAGCAAGACGACGACGAAGCGCCGCTCGGCGCCCTGCGGATTGATCGCGGCCCAGGCATGGGAGCCGATCGGCACCAACGACAGCCCCGCCGCGGCGGACGACAGCCTCAAGAAATCGCGACGCAGCATGGCGTAACCTCCTAGCACCGCATGAATTCGGGCGAGCCGAGCACGACCGCGGCTTTGAGTTGCGGCGGTGCGGCATCGATCGCCGCTTTGGTGGCGGCCGAGAACTGGCTGCCGAGCGTCGCGACCAGCGCCGTCGCGTCGAGCGCCGGGCTGTGCGCGGCGGGCTGCGCCGGCGCCGCAGGGACTATTCCGCCCATCCGCGGCGCCGCCATCATTCCGGGCACGGCGTCGTCGGGCGCCGCCTCGAGCGGCAAGTGGCCGAGCGACAACGCGACGGCGAAGGATACGCGATCCATCATGCCTTCCGGGTTGAGCCAGGCCGCTTGGGTGTTGCCGTAGCCGTTCGGCGTCAGGCAGCCGTAGGGCCGCTCGCCCAGTCGCGCCATAAAGCCCTGCAGCGGACGAAAGTTCTTCACCGGCACGTTGCCGGCGCGCACGGCCGAGACGACGAAGCGATAGGGCGTCTTGTATTTGGCGCCGATTGATGCGGGCGATCGGAACGTTTCGCTGCGGAAGAGCGTCCGCAACACCGACCGAATGTTCCCGTCGGTCGACAGGAAGGTGCGCGCCATAGAGTCGACGACGCCCTGGTCCGGATCGTCGGCGAGAAAGTACTGCGCGAGCTGGAAGCCGATGTGGCGCGCGGTCGCCGGACTCTTCGCCAGGATGTCGAGCGCGCGCTCGCCCTCTTCGATGCCGTCGCCGTGGATGGACTGCCCGAGAAAGAGCTTGTCCGAGAAGTCGTGACGATCCGGATCGAAGGCGAAGGTGCCGCGGCCCGGCGGCCCAAGCGGCATCATCCGCGGCACGGCGGCGCGCGCCGGCCGGAAGCCGGCAAAAGGCGGTCGCGGCACCGGCGGCCGGCGTACCGGGCCGATGGTCCAGCCGGTAAGAATGTGCGCCAGCGCGATCACGTCCGCCTGGCTGTAGCCGCCGTTGACGCCGAGCGTGTGCAGCTCCATCACCTCGCGCGCGTAATTCTCGTTGATGCCGCTGAATGGACCCTTGGCGCCCGGGCTGCCCGGCGCGGTGTTGAGCCAGTTGTCGAGATAGAACAGCATCGCCGGATGCTTCGCGGTGGCGCCGAGCAGATCGCGGAAGCGGCCGAGATTGTGCGGACGGATCGCCTCCTCGACGTAGGAGCCGAGCCACAAATGATCGAGGCCCTTGTCGATGAAGACGTTGAAATGATTGAACCAGAAATCGGTGAGGCATTCCTCGAGCTGGCATGGGCTCGCGATGCCGCGCAGCAGCCGAAGCTGCACCGCCTGCTGCGCGACGAATTGCATGCGCTGATTGCGCGTTCGGATCTCGTCCGGCGTCGGCTTGCCGGCAACGAGCGGCCGGACCGATGGCGGTCCGTACTCGGCGAAGACCTGGAGCGGCGAAAGGCGTGGCGTCGCGAGGTTCGCGACCCGCGCCGCGAAGTCCGTCGGCAGGGCGACGGTGCGCGGATTGAGCTGCTCCTCGATCCAGCGATCGACGCCGAGCGACGCGACGCGGTCGAGATCGCCGGGACGCGGACCGTAACCGAGGCGATCGGTGACGTGTCGCGCCAGCGCGAGAGACGATGTCATCGGGGCAGCCCGCGATTGCAAACCCACCGACCATTATAGGGCGTGGATGGCGGGCGTTATCCCCTCCTCGCGCCCGCGAGCGGCGCATTTTCATTAAATCAACGGTATTCGACTGGCGCGAAAGCCGGTGCCCGGCTGCCGGGCGCGGATTGCCCTCAGGCCACGAAACGCACCCCTGATCGCGCCACGGGCGATATGCCGCCGCGGCGTCCGCGTTGCCGTCTCGCGTCTCAGGTCGAGCCGATGGTGCAGGTCGCCTCGGTGCCCGCGTCCCATCCGTCCCACAGGAAGTCCTCGTGCCGTCCGTCGGCGATCACGCGCAAAGCGTAACGCGCCTGTTCCTCGTAGAACCGGCAGAACGCGCCCTTCTGCGTCATTCCGCCGTTCATCTCGTGGGCTTCCGCCGGACAGGGCGAGCCGCAGAAATGGCGGACCGGACAGGTCCTGCAGCCCGCGACGTCCTCGACCGTGCGGCCGGTGACCAGGCGGAAGGGCGGGCTGTCGAGGATTTCCTCGACCGGCTGGCGAAACAGATTGCCGCCGGCGAACGCGGGCAGGCCGATGAACTCGCTGCACGGGAAAAGGTCGCCGTTGGGCGCCAGCGCGAAGAAGCTGCGACCGCCGCCGCAGGGCGAGATGTCGCACATCAGCCGCCGCGCCGTCGGCGCCAGGATGGCGATCAGGATGTTGGCGAAGTTGGCCACCACCAGCTTGCGGCCGCTCACGCGATAAAGCGCGTGGGTCCGTTCGAGCGCGGCGAGATAGGCCCGCCAGACCGAGTCGTCGTCGCCGCGCTGGCTGCGCGCAGCCGGCAGGGTGCAGCGGGTGACGTTGAGCATGCACGCCGGAACCCGGTGGCGATGGAGGAATTCCACCATCGCGACGAGGTGCGGCAGGTTCTGCGCGGTCATCGTGCAGATGACGTTGAAGCCCGGATAGCCGTCCAGCCGGTCGATGGCGCGAACCACCCGGTCGAACACGCCGCGTCCGCTCCAACGCCGCCGCGTGCGATCGGCGACGGCGGCGATCGGACCGTCGAGCGACAGACCGATGCCGACGCCGCGCGCGGTGAGGAACGACACCGCCGCGTCGTCGAGCAAGGTGGCGTTGGTCTGCACGCCAAAGCGGAAGCGGTCGCCGTAGGCTGCGATGGCGGCGAAGATCGCCTTGCGCGCCAACAGGGGCTCGGCGCCGTGGAAGATGACCTGCGGCAACCGCTCCGGCGGCATGTGGCCGCGGAAATAAGCGTCGAGGCGGTCGAGGGCGGCGAGCACCGCGGCGGTATCCATCTGGGCGCCGCT
Source organism: Alphaproteobacteria bacterium (assembly GCA_028871055.1). Taxonomy (GTDB): domain Bacteria; phylum Pseudomonadota; class Alphaproteobacteria; order ATCC43930; family CGMCC-115725; genus REEB95. Next base: position 16,481 of record JAGWON010000002.1, on the reverse strand, counting down.
GCGCCGCATGTCCTCGGGAATGTAGCAGTAGGAGCAGTTGAGGTTGCAGCGCGCGGTGGGATTGAAATAGACCGCCGACGGCTTGAGGCGGAATCGCAGCATTTCCATCTCGCGCGCGAACGCCGCCGCCTTGGCGCGGAAGGCGTCGAGCAGTTCACCGCCCGCCAGCGTATCGGCCAGCCGTTCCTTGCGCACCAGCCCCCAGAACGCGGTGTCGGGCTCGACCACGGCGACATGGGTGGCGTGGCCGATGTCGAACGGTTGCAGCGGCGCGCGAGGGCTCGTCGCCGAGCCCTCCGCCTCGACGCGACGGATCGCCGCCGTCACCGCTTCACCGGCTTGTCCATAACCGACTTGTCCATGAGAACGAAGTGCGACAGGCCGGTTCCTTCGGCGTCGCAGGTCTTGCGGATGGCGACGACGTCCGGCCGCTTCTGGGCCGGCTTGTTCTCGGGCTTGGTGCGGATGGTCGGTTGCATGACGGTCTCCGATGCTGTGAAGGGCGTCGGCGGGCACGCGGCCTCGCCGAAACCCTTTGCCATCGGATTTCGTCCCTCGTTTGACTCGCGTCCAGCAGGTCTTCTGGCTCTCGGATCGTCCGTCGGACTGCGCCTTCCCGGCGGAGTGGTCCCCGCCAGTGGCCGGCTCGTCGCCATGCAGCCGACGTCCCCGATTACAGCGGCGGGACCGCCACGGATCTGCACCGTGTTCCGGAATGCTGGACGAACCTGGATATGCGGAGTGTCGCGCTCTGTCAAGCCGTCGCGCAGCGCGGCGGTGTCCTACTTCGCCGCCAACGAATATCGCAGGGCCAGATCGACCGCAATTCTCGTGACGAGGCTACAGCAGTCCATGCTGCAGCCGTCCACGCGACCGCCGTGCAGGTAGAGAACGGGGTGATACTGGGGCGGCACGCAGTCAACCGTCCAACCGTTCCGGTCATCCGGCCTGACAATGACGTCCATCGTCCTTGGGCAAACGGGATTCCCGCGGACGATCGCAAGCATCATTTCCCGCAATGCCGCGGCGCTCTTCGCTTGTCGTTCCATTGCGCCATTTCCGATCGGCCCGTCCGCTCGACCGGTTCCTCAAGCAACCATAGCCGATCTCGACCGCTGCCGCCATCGCGGGGGATTCCGAGCGCGGGGCAATCGCATTTAGATTTTCCGCGCTTCGACTCCAACCGTCCCCATACCGGCGAAAGTCGGTATCCATGAGAAAAGTGGACCCCGGCCTTGGCCGGGGTGGCCGAACTTTATTCGATGAATTTTCATGTGCGATTCCCCTGTTCCGAGCGTCGTATGCACCTAGCCGAAGCGCACGGCGTTGACCGGCGGCAGCCGGCCTTCGGGCGCGCGCCAGGACTCGCCGCCGTCCTCGGAGATCCACAGGCCGCCGCTGGTCGAGCCGAAGGCGAGCCGATCGCCGCTGTCGTCGACCGCCAGCGCGTGGCGCAGCACCAGGTCGTAGGCGTGGCGCTGCGGCAGGCCCTTGTGCAGCACCTCGAAGCTCTTGCCGCCGTCGCGCGTGCGCGCGACCACCACCTTGCCGTCGACCGCCACGCGCTTCTCGTCCTTGATCGCCGGCACGAACCATGCGGTGTTCGGATCGCGCGGATGCGCTGCCACGGTGAAGCCGAACTTCGACGGCTTGATCGCCGTGATCTCCCGCCAGCTGATGCCGGAATCCTCCGAGCGGAAGACGCCGTTGTGGTGCTGGCACCAGACGATCTCGGGATGCGCGGCGCAGCGCGCCAAGCGGTGGATGTCCATCGTGATCGGATCCTCGCGCCGCTCGGGCGGCATGTATTCGTTGTACATACCGCCGCGGTTCATGAGGCGCCACGACTTGCCGCCGTCGTGACTCGCCCAGACGCCCGCGGTCGAGACGCCGATGCGAATCTCGTCGGGATTGCGCGGATCGACCAGCACGGCGCTGATGCCCGGCTGCTCGCCGCCGGCGACGCCCATCCATTGCCGCCGCTCGGGCATGGTCCACAGCGCGTCGACAAGCTTCCAGCTTTCGCCGCCGTCGTCGGAGCGGAAGAGACCGCCCGGCATGGTGCCGGCCCAGAGCCGGCCCGGAACGAAGCCCGGCTCGAGCGTCCAGATCTTGCCGAGCGACCACGGATGCGGATCGTCGGCGGCATCATCGGGCTTGGGCGGAAATGCCGGCACGGCGAGCTCGCGCCATGCCTTGCCGTCGCGCCTCCAGAGATGCGAGCCGAAATGGCCGAGATCGAGCGCGGCATAGAGCGCGTCGCCATCCGGCAGCAGGGCCGATACCGGCTCGCCCAGGAAGTGAACGTCGGCGATTTCCCACGCGCCATTCTTCTGGCGCGCGATTTCGAACAATCCCTTGCGGGTGCCGACGTAAACACGATCGGTCATGCGGTCCTCTCTTTATTGGCTCGTCGTCCCCGCGAAAGCGGGGACCCAGGAGCCCACCGCTCCGAGATCGGCGACCACCGCTCTGGATGCCCGCTTCCGCGGGCATGACGAAGACGATTGATGGTGTCTTGCATAATCCTCAGCCGCCGGTCAGCGCCTGGAAGACATAGATGCGATCGGCCGCCGCGACCGGATCGCTCAACCGCGCGCGGTCGCGCACCGGTTGGCCGTTGACATAGCACGCGACGTGGCGGCGCAACCCGCCCTGGTCGTCGAGCACGTAGCCGCGCAGCATCGGCCGCGACGCGAACACCGCCGCCAGCGCCTCGCCCACCGTCGCGCCCTCGACCTCGGCGGGCGGCGCCTGGAGGAAGCGTTCGAGATGGCGGGTGAAGGCGACGGTGGCCACGGCGTATGCTCGATCACGCCCCCCGGGGCATCTGCATCTAGCGCAATCCGCCCGCGGCTTTCTGCACGTCGGCAGGGAAGTCCTCGAATTCCTGCACCTGGCGGATTTCGATCACGGCGTCGTGCCCGACCGGACAGCGTTTCGTCCACGCGATCGCCTCGTCCAGCGATTTGACCTGGATCATCCAATAGCCGCCGAGCGCCTCCGGCGTGCGAAACGGCCCGTGCATCACCGTGGATTTGCCGTCGGCGAACGCGACGCGTGCGCTCTTGGCCGGCGGATGCAGGCCCTCGCACGACAGCAGCACGCCCGCGTCCTTCATCGCCTGGTTGTATTTCATCATCGCCGCCACCGCTTCGGCCGACGGCATGCAGTCCGCCGCCGCGTTCGCATAGCCCTTGGGGATCATCAGCATCATGAATCGCATCGTCTCGTCTCCCTCATTTTCATTTTCAGCGCGTTCGCTCGATCGACGTTACGGCCTTCGCCGCGACCGCCGTCAAGCCGCCGCGCGCGCTGCCTCCGCCGACACGACGATCACCATCCAGGACACGCCGAAGCGATCGGTCAGCATGCCGAAGCTCGGCGAGAAGAAGGTCTTGGCCAACGGCATCTGGACTTGGCCGCCGTCGGACAGCGCGCCGAACAGCCGCTTGGCGTCGGCCTCGTCCTTGGCGTGGAGGGCCAACGCGAAGCCCTGGAAATCCGGCTTGCCCTGGCATTGCCCGTCGGAGGCCATCACCACGGTGTCACCGATCTCGACTTGGGCGTGCATGATCTTGTTCTCGGCGCCCGCCGGAATCATGCCCGGCGTCGGCTCGGGATGATCCTTCCAGCGCATCAGCATCTTGACCTCGGCGCCGATCGCCTTCTTGTAGAACTCGAGCGCCTGCTCGCACTTGCCGTCGAAGAACAGATAAGGCTGGATGGTCATCGGACTCCCTTTCTTTGGCTCGGTTAGCGTCGATCACGACGCGGTGTAGCGCCAAAAGCAATGCTGGAACGCGGCGGCGCCGGCCGCGGTTCCTTGCGGATCGGTCAGGCGGCAGCGGACGCGACCGGAAACGGCTCGCGCCAGGCCGGCAACGCGTTGAGCCGCGCGTGCCAGCGCTCGATCGCGGGAAACTCGGCGAGCGGGATCTGCGCCCGCGCGGCGTAGGGCAGCGTCGCGCCGACGGCGAAATCGGCCACGGTCAGCGTGTCGTCCAGGAGATAGCGGCGGCCGCGCAGATGATCGTCCAGGATCTTCGCGTAGGTCCGGAAACGCCCCGTCGACTCCTCGACCGCCGCCGGATCGGGCGCATGGCCGAACATCGGCTTGATGATGTTCTGGAAATAGAGCGCGCCGCCCGCACGCGAGAAATGGTTCGCGTCCCAGAAGAGCCAGCGCAGCACCTCAATCTGGCGTTCGTCGTCGGGCCACAGATCGGAGCCGGCGGCGCGCGCGAGGAAGCACATGATCGCGTTGGACTCCCAGAGAATCCGGCCGTCGGCTTCGAGCACCGGAACCTTGCGGTTCGGATTGATGGCGGCGAGCTCGGGCGACAGCTGCCCGCCGGCGAAATCGACGCGCACGAACTCGACCGGTGAATTCAGGTGCCGCGCGACCGCGCAGGCCTTCCGCGGATTGAGGAACTCTGCGTAGTAAAGCTTCATGTCGACCTCCTCCTCGTGCGCCGGTTGCGTTTGCCGCTTTCGCCGGCCGCGTCGCCGTCGGCAATTGCCACGGCGGCCTTGACAGATGGGTTGATATCAACATATTTAAGCCATGTCAAACGTTGTTTCATACGCAGTCACCGTGCACGTGCGCGACACCTGCCTGTGCCTGCATCTACAGCGCGCGGCGCGCGCGGTGGCGCGGCGCTTCGACGCCGCGCTGCGGCCGCTCGGCATCACCAACGGCCAGTTCTCGCTGCTGATGTCGCTCAACCGGCCGGAACCGCCGACCATCGGCGCCGTCGCCGGTCTGCTCGCCATGGACCGCACCACGCTCACCGCCGCCCTGAAGCCGCTGGCGCGGCGCGGCCTGGTGAAGGTCGCGTCCGATCCCGTCGACAAGCGCAGCCGCCGGCTGCAGCTCACGCGCGACGGCAACGCGCTGCTGGCCAAGGCGGTGCCGATCTGGAAGCGGACGCACGCCGCGCTCGACCGCGATGTCGGCTGGCCCAACGCGGCGCGGCTGCGCGCCGACCTGCGCAACCTGTCGTGAGCGACGCCGGCGCTCGGCCGCAAAAAGACCTCCCCGCGGGCGCGATCGCCCGCGGCAGGCCCGGCCGCCGCGACCGCCGCGATCAGTGCGTCGGGCCGCCGCCCTTCTTCAACTCGCTCATGGTGGCGCGGTCGAGGTGAGCGGTCTGCTTGAGGCCGTTCTGCTTCTGGAAGGCGGCGATCGCCGCCTTGGTCTGCGGGCCGAGCTTGCCGTCCACCTTGCCCTGGTAGAGTCCCTGCTGCTTGAGCGTCGCTTGCGCCTGTTTCACCGCGGCGGCCGGTTGCGCGGACGCGGTCCCCCGGGTGGAATGGCCCATGGTGGCGGCGTGCGGCGCCTGCCCCATCGTGCCGGCGCCGGACGAGGGCGCGCCCGGGCCCGGACCGGGCATGCCGGACGACGCCGGCGGCGGCATGGTCGGCGACGGACCGCCCGGCGACTGACCATAGCCTTGCGCGAAGACGCCGCCTGATGTTAGCGCCAATACCGACACGGCGAGCAACACATGCTTCATCATCCTTTTCCTCCTTGGGCGCCTCCGGCGGCGCATTGTTCTCCGCAAATCGAACGCGGCGGCGCGCCGCCTGTTCCGCCGGCGCCGGGCACAGATTGGCAATCATGCATTTGTCACAGGCAAGCGGCGACGGCCGGATCATTTTCAATCGGAACCGTGAATTCGATGACTTGGCGACCGGGCGTTGACATGCGAAGCCAACGGCGTTTCGGAGAGCCCGACTTTCCCGCTGCCGCGCGCATGTCCGCAGGCGGCGGTTTGCGACGCGCGCTCGCCGCCGCCGTGGCGTTGCTGATCGCCGGATCGACCGCGCAGGCGAATCCGCCGCCGGGCGCCGATCTGCGCTACCACGACTGGTTCGCCCAGCTCAAATCGAAGGACGGCATCAGCTGCTGCGACACAGCGGATTGCCGTTACGTCGCCGAGCGCATCGTCGGCGACCGCTACGAGGTGCGGTTCCACGAGGCCGATCCCGTCTTCCCGAGCGGCTGGGTGGCGGTGCCCGACGACGCCGTGCGGCCGCGGCCGCCGGGGGCGGACCGGAAGCGGCCGTCGCCTGCTGGCTCGACGAGCGGGTCAACTGCTTCTTCGGCGAGCCCGAGAGCTAGACCATGATGCAGTCAAGACGAACCACTCCTGTCGTCGCACCCGCGAAAGCGGGTGCCCAGGGCAACAGCCGAAGCCTGCAGCGCAGAAGCGGGAGTCACTTGCCCTGGATTGCCGCTTTCGCGGCAATGACGGTCGTGAGTGACTCGGCTTAACCGGATCACGCTTTAGCCGCCAACGCGGCGCCAGTTAGGGATGGCGGGGCTCGTCGTTGCCGCCGGGACCACCGCCAGGACCGCCCGGTCCGCCGGGACCACCCGGACCGCCGGGACCACCCGGACCACCGGGACCACCGGGTCCGCCCTCGTTTGGACCTTTGCGCTGACGCTGGCCGCCCTGCGGTCCCGGATGTCCCGGTCCCTGCGGCCCTGCCGGACCACCGGCGCGGTGAACCGCCGGCCCGCGCTGAACCGCCGGCCCATGCTGAGCCGCCGGCCGCTGTTGCGGACGGTAAGGTGCCGCGCCCTGGGCGTGGACGACGCCACGCCCGGTGAAGGCGGCGGGCCGTGGCGTCGCCGCGATTCCCGGCCGGCCGTGATTGACCGAGGAGCGCAGCGCCGGATTGCCGCGCGCGACGTTTTGGTGCCGCGTCTGCATGGCCGTCGGCGCGACGTGCCGCTCGCGCGCGAAGGACTGCTCCTGCGCCGTCGGCCGCGCGGCGATGCCGCCCTGGCCGCCGTTGTAGCTGACGCGCGTCACGTTGTTGACCACCACCGTTCGGTTATAGACGTTGGTGATGTGCACGTTGCGGATGTTGTTGTAGGCGCGATTGTAGAAGAACCGATCGTGGTCCCAGTACCCGCCGACATAGCCGACGCCGACATAGCCGAAGCCGTAATTGACGCCACCGTAGAAGCCGACATGCGGGCCCCAATAGCCGACGTTCCAGACATAGAATCCGTTGACCCAGCCCCAGTAGCCCGGCGTCCACAGGAAGCCGACGCGCGGCGGCAGCACCCAGGTGCCCGGCACCCAGTAGTAGCCGTAGGGACCCCACGCCCAATAGCCCGGCGCCCAGATATAACCCGGACCCGGAATCACCGGCTGGACGTAGACCGGCAGCGGCGGCGGCGCGACGGTGATCGAGACGGCGACCTGCGCCTGACCGGCGCGCGGCGCGGCCAGCACGGCCACGGCCAACAACACGGGAACCAGCAGGCGGCGGAGCATGCGCATGGTCTATCCTCGTTGCAAATCGCGGCCGCGCGCGGCGGCGGGGAAATCGGGCGCGCATTCTATCCGCCGGATTATGGCCGCGCTGTGGCGCGCCGTCGTTATTTCGCGGGCACGGGAGCGCCGTTCTCCACGACCTGCTGCGCCTCCGCCCCCTGCGCGATCCGCAAGGCGTCGCGCAGGGCCGTGTTATCCGGATCGGCCTTTGCCATTTTTTCCAGCTCCAGCCGGACGGCCGAGAAATTGTCGCCGTGCGTGCTCCATGAGGTGACAAAGATGCGGTCGCGCTCCTCGTGCCATTTTTCCAAATCTGCCTTGTCTCCGGAATTCGCGGGTACGGCGTCACCGTAGTTTTGATGAAGGAGTTCACGCATTTCCAGGTCCTCCTCCGCTCGTTCCTTGGTGGGGGCCACGCTTGCCCCCGTCAACGATTTAAGACCCGGCTTGGGTGACGCCAGGTCGCTGGCTTTTTGTTCTTCACTAACTTTCTGCGGACGGCCCCCCGACACTTGAGCCGCGAAATTCCACCCGTTTAAGTAGCTTTCGGCATCCCGGAGATCCTGATCCCGCGGGCTTTTCGCCAGCAAGTCGCGCAGATGCAAATCCGCGGCGTAGGCGTTATGCAAATTGACCTGGATGGCATCGACGACGATATCGCGCTCGCGCGCGCTGTGGCCGGCGACGTCGGGAACGGTGACCTCCGGCGGAGGAGCGGCGGCCACGAGCTTAGCGGGCGGAGGCCGATTCGACACCGCGAAATCCAATCCTTGGTTCTTCACCACGGCTGCGCCCGCCGGAGTGGCGGAATAAGAACCTGAACGCAAATCCGGCGGCGCCGAGCCGTGATAGCCCTTACTGAACAGGCTTTCGTTATCGGTCGCGAAATCGAGACCGCCCGCCTGCGACGGGGCCGCCGCTGGCCCGCCGCCACCGCGCGGCGATCCCGGACCGCCGCCGGTGCCAAAGAAGCGCGTGCCTGCCGGCGCCGGACCGCCGGCAAAATCCAGCCCCGCCGTGGAGGCGGCGTCCTGGCGACTGACTTGTTGATCGAGATTTCCCAGCATCGCGTCGACGCGCTGCTTGGCTTCCGTCATCTGCTGATGGCTGGCCGCCATCGCCGCCGCGCCCTGGGCCGCGAACTGCTGCTGCGCCAGGAGAAGATTGTTCTGCATGTTTCGATCGTTGGGCTTCAGCGCCACCGCCTGCTGAAAGGCGCTGACCGCGTCCTGATAACGACCGGCGTTGTAGAAAGTGATGCCCTGATTGTTCAGCGTCAGAGCTTGGTTGATCCGGGCCTGCTGTTGGGCCTGGCGAGCCTGGTTCATGCCGTTGACGAAGGAGCTGAATACTCCCATCATCATCTGCGCCCCCGCCATGGCGGCGGCGTCTCCGCCGCCATATCCGCCACCACCACCACCACTTGGCGCCGGCGCGCCGCATCCGCCGTAGCATCTGCCCGGCCCGACGTCCGGAACCTGAGCGGCGGCAGACAGCGGATAAATCGCAAGCAAGAGCACAACAACCCACCGCGCTCGCGCGGCCGCGTTCGGGAATACCGTATTGAGAGCGCCACCGAGGAGAGTTGACTGCATCAATTCCTCGAACGCCTGTTTAATATAGATAAATCATAGTGGATCGTGCGCTCCCGAACAATCATTGGATGTCATGGTGCGCCGGCTCCGGCTGCCCGGCCGCGGCGTCCATAATTGCGATGTCCACCTTGAGCGATCCCGAAGCAAACGCCAGTTTCCGGGTATAGATCGTCAGGAAGAGTTCGCCTTTTGCCGACGGTTTGAGGAGCGTGTTGCTGCCGACCCCGAACGGTTTGCCGTCCTGGCCGATGCGGCCGATCAGCGTCGACGCCGGAACGCCGAGGTGTTCCGGATCATTCTTGCACAGCGGATTAAGCCCAACCGCGTCGGCGTCGGACATGCCGCACAATTGGCCGATGGTCCACCGGCCTGCGGCGGTCACCTTATAGGTAAACCCCGGCTCGACGATGACGCCGGTGCCTTGCCAATCCTTGTTAGCGAAAATTTCCACGCTCACGGTGCGGCCCGGATCGAGTGCAGCGACCTGAGGCCGGTCCGGCGCGGCGGGCGCGGCGACCGGCGCGTTCAAACTCCGGTAGCTGCAGCCACTCACAGCCAACACCGCGATCAACAAACCCAGGGCGCGGGCGCCAATCATCTTCCCCCATTCCGCCGGCGATCGGCCGTAACCCTTGCTTCCGTAATGATCGGCGGAATTATATCATTACGTCGTCATAATTTCATCGCCGGGGGGCGTGGCCATCATGCGGAGAACAAGAGCCGCCAAGTTCATCGCGTTCGCCGCCGCGTCGGCTCTTGCGCTCATGGCCGGCGTTCCGCCCGCCGTCGCTTCCGGCGCCTCGCCGGTTGATTCCAGCATCGAACGTGGCGTCGCCATGGCCCGCCAGAGTCAGTGGGCGTTGGCGCTGCGTTATTTTCATAAGGCTCACGCCGCGGCGCCGGATAACGCGGCGGCGCTGCTCAACCTCGGCCTCGCCAACGACCGCATGGGTGGGCACGAGGCTGCGGCCATCGCCTGGTTTCGCGCCTATGCCGCCGCCGCTCCCGGCGCGGCCAACATTGCGAAGGTCCGCAAACGCATCAACGAGCTGAGTGTGGCGCTGGAAGTGAACATCCAAAAACTGATCGACACGGATGTGCGCATCGCCAACGAACTGACGGTACAGCGGCAAAAGACCGCGGCTCTATCCGCTTTGGTGCGCGTCTACGCCGAGCTGGGCGACATCGCCAACGCCAAGCGCATGGCGGAAACGGCGGGTCGCGGCGCCGAAGGCGGATGGAACGCGGCATACCTCGCCGCCGCACTGGCGCGCCGCGGAGATTTTTCGGAAGCGGCGGCCGAAAGCGGCCGCATCGCGTCGCCAACCCAATTGTCCTGGACGCAGGCGGAGATCGCCGTCGAGCAGGCGCGGCGGAAAAATTTCGACGCGGCGGCGGAAACGGCGGGTCAAATCCGGGTCAAGACGGAAGCCGCCTACGCGTTTTCGCGTCTTGCCGTGTTGCGCGCCCGCGCCGGAGACACGGCCGGTGCGGAAGCATTGCTGGCGAAAATCGATGAAAGCGAAGCCGGCGCGCGGGCGGTCGCATCGGCGGCGGTCGCCGCAGCGATGTTCCACGCCGGCGATGCAAGCGGCGGAAGCCGTCTGTTGGCCACCGCAAGCGACGCCCTGAACCACGCCAGAACAACCGACGATCGCCTGTCGGTACAGGCGATGATCGCGGTAGCCAAGGCGGCCCAAGCGCCGGACCTGACGCCCGCGGCCGCCGCTGCCGACATCGATGGCGGCGCATACCGCGACCGGGCGATCGGCGATATTCTCGTGCTGAGAGGCGACCAGCGCCGTGCGCGCATTTTTCATTGGACGTCGATTGCCGGCACAATCGAGAACGACACCAAGCTCGGCGGACTTCATGACGTTATCGAGGCGGCCAAGAGCAAGGCGCCGTCGCAAAGCGCCGCCGATATTGCCGCCGCGGCCTATGAAGCGGCGCGGGCGTTTAGCGAATTGCGCGAGTAGCAGGCGCCGCCGCCGTGCGCCGAATGATACGTAAGCCGGTGAAGCCCAAGCTCAGATGGTTGCTGTTAGGTGCGCTGACCGGCGCGGTGTGGATCGCCATCGCCGCTCAGTCGAAGGCCAGTGATTGGGCGGATGATTACACGCCCACGCCGCCCCCGGCGGTTCTGGATGCAACGGTCAAGATCGAACTCGTTCCGGTCACCATGAAACCTACGATGAGCCTGCCCGCCGGGTTCTTCGACCTCATGCAGCGACGCGCCGTGGCGGACGTGTCGAATCTTTTTGCCCGCGTGGTCGAGGGCGACAGCGACGATGCAGACTATGTTATTCGCCTGGGGTTCTATTTCGACGGCGAAGCCAATCCGACCGCGACTGTCATCGACGCCCGCAATGGAAACGTTCTGGCGACATTGACGGCAGTCTCGCCCCGCAAGCTCAGACCAGACTGGCTCAACGTCCGGGACGCCATGCAACAACTCAAGGCTGACCTCGTGAAGACGCTCGGACAGCACATCTCCGTTCCGCGTGTTCCGCCGCCCCGCCATCACGATCCGCTATGACCCAGCGGCGCGGCGGACGAACCAAGGCGCGTCACGCCAGGTCGATCGCGTATTTCTTGAGGTCGGCGAAGTCGCAGAATTCGAGCGCGCCCTCGTGGGTCGCGCGCAGCACGACGCGCGGCGCCACGCCGGCGTCGAGCGCCTCCTGCCAGCGCTCGGCGCACAGGCACCAGCGGTCGCCCGGCTTGACGCCGGGGAAGCCGTATTCCGGCTGCGGCGTCGACAGGTCGTTGCCGCGCGACTTGGAGAATTCGAGGAACTCGGATGTCGCGACGACGCAGACGGTGTGGCTGCCGACGTCGTCGGCGCCGGTGTCGCAGCAGCCGTTGCGGTAGAAGCCGGTCATCGGTTTGATCGAGCACGGCTCGAGCTTGGCGCCCAGGACGTTGCGCGAGCGCGCGCGTCGCCGCCGCTGGCCGCCGCCCTCTTCCGGATCGAAGGGCATGGCCGGCCTCCGTTCGCTTCAGCCGCCGTGATGCATGGGCTCGGGCATCGCCTGATCCGGCGGCGCCGATGCCGCCGTATAGTCGCGCAATTGCGCGTAGCGCGCGACCTGCTCCGGCGTGAACACCGCCTTGGTCTCGAGATGCGCCGAGAGATGGACCGCGCGCAGCTTGCCGTAGAGATCGCCCAGCGCCTCGGTCTCCTTGGCGAGAAGCGGCTGGGTAATCGTGCCGTCGGCGAATTGCGCGTTGAGCGCGCGCTCGCGCCGCACGATCTCGGCGCGGAGCGGCCTGGCGGCGGCGCTCATCCGATCGCGGATCGCCGTGACCGCCGCGACCTGCGGCGGCGAGAGCTGGAGAGCGGCGGCCATGTCGAGCACGTGCGCCGGGCCGGGATAGCCGTTGAGCTCGCCCGCCTTTGCCAGGCCCATGCCGCGGCCGGCGAGCAGATCGCCGGTTTCGGCCTGCGACAGCGCCTTGATCGGCCGCGTCTGCTGCCCGGCATAGGGCGAGGGCTCGGCGGCGAGCCCGGCCGAGACAAGGCCGGCAGCGCCAAGCCCGGCCAAAAGCCATGAAATACGCATGCGATTCTCCATCAAGTCGCGCGGCGGCGACGAAAACCTCTTAGACGAAACCGCCGGAAAACGAAAGGGCGGCGGCGCAGCCGGGTGCGGTTGCCTCGATTGACCCAGATCAAGGCGCGCCCGCGTGCCGTACCGCGAAGATGCTACCGAACCGCGAGGATTGGTCCGATCATGCAAGCGGGAACCGTCCTATATTTCCTCGTCTGGGCCGGTCTGTTCTTCCTCATGATGCGCTTCGGTTGCGGCGCGCACATCATGGGGCATGGCCATCATCACGATGGAGCGCGTGCGGACAAGCCCGGTGGCAATCCGCGCTGGGCGCCGCCCGACAAGGCCGTCGATCCCGTCTGCGGCATGACCGTCCAGACTGACGGGGCGAAGTCGGCTGTGCATGACGGACAGGTCTACTACTTCTGTTCGCAAAACTGCCGCGAGAAGTTCGAGGCCGCACCGGCTTCCTACGCGAAACCGACGACCGCGGCGCAAGGAGAGAAGCACCATGGCCGCTGAAAACGTCGAGACCGGGCGGCGCGCGGGCGTGCCGTTGCCGACGGGAACCGCGCGCACGATTCCGGTCATCGCGCTGGGATGGAGCCTGAGCCTGTTCCTCGCGATCTCGTATGTGCTGTGCGTCGGCTTCGACCTCCTTTTCCCGGGCCAGGCGATGTACCAGAGCTGGCTGCGGCTCCTGCCCGGCTTCACCTGGCTCAGCTGGCCGAGCTTGCTGCTCGGCCTGGTCGAGAGCTTCGCCTATGGCTGGTACGTCGCGCTGATCTTCGGGCCGCTCTACAACTTCGTCGTCGCGCGCTATCGGTAAGCCGATCGGGCGCGCGCGACGGCCGGCGATGGTCCCCGACCATTATGTCTGGCTATTCTGGTCGAGCGCCTTTCTGGTGCCGTGGCTGGCGCTGTTCCTCGGATTCCGGCGTTATCGCACAATCATGCTGTGGACGAGCGTGGCGACGATGCCGTTCGGGCTGACCGAGCCGCTGTTCGTTCCGCGCTACTGGAATCCACCCAGTCTCTTCGATCTCGCGCAACGCACCGGATTTGACATCGAGAGCCTGATTTTCTGTTTTGCCATCGGCGGCGTCGGCGTCGTTCTCTATACCGCCTTGACGGCCGACGTGCTGAGACCGATCGGATGGGCAGAGCGAGCGGGACGGCGTCACCGTCACCATCGGGCCGCGCTGCTGACGCCGGTGGCGGCGTTCCCGATCCTGATGCTGCTGCCGTGGAACCCGATCTATCCGGCGATCGTCGCGATGGCGCTCGGCGGCGTCGCCACCGTGATCTGCCGCCCCGATCTCCTGTGGAAGACCGTGATCGGTGGCGGCTTGTTCGCCGGCTATTATGCGATCCTCATGCTGCTGCTGGTGTGGTCGTCGCCCGGATATGTCGAACGGGTGTGGAATCTCGCCGCGCTGTCCGGCGTCGCGGTCGGCGGCATTCCGCTCGAAGAGCTGCTCTTCGGCTTCGCCTTCGGCACCTATTGGAGCGGCATCTTCGAGCACCTGACCTGGCAGGGCCTCGCCGGATCGGCGATCGAGCGACCGGCGCTTGAACCCTAAGACCGCGCTCCGGTCAGGTCGACGGCCGCGATCCGGATTGCGGCCACTCGGCGAAGGCCAGGATCCAAAGCGCGATCAGGTTGACGATGGGGATAAACGCGAGGATCGACCATAACGGCGACAGGCCGATGCGGCCGAGGATGCGGCCGATCGGATAGATGAACACCACGATGAACACGATGAATACGAGCCAGTGGCCGAACCCGTATCCCGCCATATCGGGCCAGTATCCCATCATGTGACGCCTCCACGTGCTGTGCGGTCCGCTTGACAGCATGACGGCGCTCGCGTGTCGGGCATTGATCTATGTCACGCGATCCGCGACCCGGCGCGATGTGAATGAAGTCCGTCCGCTAATGCAGGAGCCGCGCTCAGCCGTTTGGCTTGCCGGGCGGGTTCAGCCTTTGCTGGCGACGAGCCATGACGAGTCGATCCGCGTCAGCGTAATCGTTTCGCCCGGCAGCAAGCAGGGATTGCGGCTCATCGTGTGGATGTCGATCACCGTGATCCGGCTGCCATTCGATAACGCGATGCCGTTACGGCAGTGGCTCAAGCCTTGCGCATCGGGCGCGCAATTCGTGTCGCTGGTCACGGTGCCGGTGACGGCCGCACCGCTCGGCAGCGTGCCGCCGTCCGCAATCTGCAGCACATACTGCCCGTCGCGACCGTTTTCTTCCCACGACGCCAGCTTGACGCCGTGCGGTATCGCCGGCTCGCCGCTTGCCATGCGCGCCGGGTCGTTGCGGGATGAAACCGCCATGACGGACCCGGCGACGGCGATTACGGCTACCGTTCCGATTAGCCAATGACGTAACCGGCGACGTCTGCGGTCGATTTTCGGATTGGGCTGCATTCGTGGGCTCCAGCGCGGCGCAGGACGCAAATTAGCGCAAAACGCGCGCAGTTTGGCCTTCCGCCGGCCGCAACGGATTGATCCAGATCAAGACGCCCGACGAGAGAAAGGCGCAATGCTTCTCAATTGCAAAGGGCCGGTTTCCGAGTTGGCATCCCAGGGGAAGGAGAACAACGATGGATTACGCAGCACCGACCGCGACATTGGAAAGTCAGGATGAACGGTTACCTTGGCTACAGCGCGGCCTGCGGGCGCTCGGCATCGCCGGCGAAAACCCGGCGCTGACCTCGCCGGTCTCGTCGCTCGGCATCGACGTCGTGCGCATCGTGATCGGGCTCGTGGTGCTTTACGACGCCTGGGCGTCGCTCACGTGGCAGCACAAGACGCAGATGGCGCATTTCCTCGGCGTCGGCATGGAAAGCGCCTGGGTTGCGCTGGTGGTTGCCGCCATCTCGTTCCTCGAGCTGGCGATCGCGGCGAGCCTCTTGTCGGGCCGAGGCGTTCGGGCGATGGGCTGGGTCGGCGTGGCGTATGGCCTGGTGGTCTGGATTCTCATGGAACATGGCGGCGATTTCGGGCAGGACGCGACCGATCCGGGCGTCGGCCTCCCTTACGCCATCATGTTCCTCTTTGTCGTCGGCGCCGACCGCTTGCGCCGCGAGAAGGACGCGTCACATAACGAGATCCTGGCCTTCGCCCGCGTCGCCTTCGGGCTGCTCTGGGCCTACGACGCCGTCCTCAAGTTCCAGCCCTATTTCCTCAACCATTACCTCGATTATCTGACCGCCGCGCAGAAGGATGTCGGCGCCACAAGCTGGCAAGGCATCTACGACCAGGCGTGGATCGTCGTCAGCACCTTGATGGACGCGAAACTCGTTGCATTCCTGGTGGGCGTGGCGGAGGCGGTGCTGGCGATCGGACTGATCTCGGGCCGCGGCCTCCGCGTGCTGGGGCCGATCGGCATCGCGCTCTCCCTCGTGATCTGGACGACCGCCGAGGAATGGGGCGGACCCTACAGCGCCGGCGTGACGACGATGATGCCCATGGTGCTGCTCGGCACCGCGATCATCTATGCGCTCACGTTCGGATACGTGTGGCTCCTGTACAACCCGCTCGAGCTGATCGGCGGCGGGCGGACGAAGCGATAAGCTCGTTCAGCACCTTCCTGGGCGACGATCTTCAGCGAGACACCGACACGCGCTGACGATCGACCGGGTGTCGGGCTACGGGCGGTTCTCGAATGCGGCGGAGCCGGTCGGCGATCGTCGTGCGGACTTGAGGCATGGAGGCATCCCGGTGATAGTACAATCGAAGCGTCGATCGAGCCGCGCGGCGACATCGCCGGGCGGCAAGCACATCGGCCTCGCGCTCGTCGGCGCCGCGGCCCTGATGGGGCTGGCAACGAGCGTGGTGCTCGCAGATTCGGACGATCAGAATCAGGCACAGGGCTTGTGGCAGCGCGACACGCTGCTGGACGACATAGGGGGTGTGCGCCCGTGGCTCGGCCAGTATGGCGTGACCTTTAGCCTCCAGGAGATCAGCGAGGTGCTCGGCAACCTCACCGGCGGCATCCATACCGGCGCGGATTATGAGGGGTTGAC